>NZ_JARWNX010000041.1 GCF_029868385.1 Nocardia cyriacigeorgica
TTCTTCGAACTGAAGCGCACCCGCACCGAAGAGCCTGTGTTCAATTAGCTGTGTTTGATTTGCGCCGCCTGCGGCGTCGCGTGTTCGCGGCCCCTTGGTGTCTCGCGTCTCCGCTACCGCTGCGCAAGCCGAAGGCAAGCAGCGGTAGCGGAGACGCGAGACACCAAGGGGCCGCGAACACGCGACGCCGCAGGCGGCGCAAATCAAACACAGCTAATTGAACACAGGCTCTTCGGTGCGGGTGCGCTTCAGTTCGAAGAAGTGGGGGTAGGACGCGAGTGCGACCACACCGTCCCAGACCTTCCCCGCGTCCTCGCCGCGGGGAATCCGCGACAGCACGGGGCCGAAGAAGGCCACGCCGTTGACGTGGATGGTCGGGGTGCCGACGTCCTTGCCGACCTTGTCCATGCCCGCGTGATGGCTTTCGCGCAGTTCCGCGTCGTAGTCGGTGCTGTGCGCGGCTTCGGCGAGCCCGGCGGGTAGGCCGACCTCGGCGAGCGCGTCGGCGATGACGGCCGTGAGGGTCTCGGCGGTGGTGTCGCGTTCGTATTCGGCCCTGCGGTCGTGGATCCGGGAGCCGAGGGCGGTGTAGAGCGGGGCGAGTACCTTGTCGCCGTGTTCACGGGCCGCGGCGATGGCCACCCGTACCGGCCCCCAGCCGCTGGCCATCAGTTCCTGGTACTCCGGCGGCAGGTCGCGGCCTTCGTTCAGCACGGCCAAGCTCATGACGTGGAAGCGGACATCGATATCGCGCACTTTCTCGACCTCGAGGATCCACCGCGAGGTGATCCAACACCAGGGGCACAGCGGGTCGAACCAGAAGTCGGCGACGTCTTTCTGTCGGTGGTCTCCGGTGCTGGTGGTGCTCACGTCGATTCCTCTCGATCGCAGACTCGATACGGCGGCACTGCCGCTGTTGTACCGACCAACCATCCTCGGCCTCGATTCGTTCCCGGATTCGGCGGATCGGCATGGCGCACCGACCTAAGCTGAGGTTCGAGGAGCTCGATTCGCCTGGCGATTAGGAGTCACCATGACCTCTGCGCAACATTTCGTCGTCGTCGGTGGGGGTCTCGCCGGCGCCAAGGTCGCGCAAGCCTTGCGCGACAACGACTTCGACGGCACCGTCACCGTTCTGTGCGATGAGGAGCATCTACCCTACGAGCGGCCGCCCCTGTCGAAGGAGCATCTGGCCGGGAAGAAGCCGTTCGACGACTTCACCGTCGAGGACAAGCCCTGGTACCGCGACCATCGGGTGGATCTGCGGCTCGGCACGGCCGCCACCGCGATCGATCGCGCCGCGAAGACGGTGACGCTGCCGGATGGCTCCACCCTGCCCTACGACAAACTTGCTTTGGCCACCGGCGCCACCCCGCGCCGGATACCTATTCCCGGAGCGGACGCGCCCAATGTGTACACCCTGCGCACCATCGACGACTCGGACACGCTCGTCGAGTTGTTCCGCAGTGCGCGGCGGCTGGCGATCATCGGTGCGGGCTGGATCGGACTCGAGGTCGCCGCGGCCGCACGGGACGCGGGTGTGGAGGTGACGATCGTCGAGGCCGCGGACGCGCCGCTGCTCAACGCGCTCGGGCCCGAGATGGGCGCCGTCTTCGCCGATCTGCATCGCGCCCACGGGGTCGACCTGCGCTTGGGCGTGCAGGTCGCCGAGATCCCCACCCACGACGAGATCGCTCTCGGTGTGCGCCTCGGTGACAGCACCGTCATCGAGGCCGACGCCGTTCTGGTCGCGGTCGGCGCTCGGCCGAATATCGAGCTTGCTGCCGATGCCGGGCTCGCCGTAGACGGCGGGGTGCTGGTGGATGCGGGCCTGGTCACCAGCGATCCCGATATCGTCGCGGTCGGCGATATCGCCGAACAGGGCCATCCGGTGCTCGGCCGCCGGATCCGGGTGGAGCATTGGGCGAACGCATTGAACCAGCCCGCGGTCGCGGCGGCGCGCATGCTCGGCAAGCACGCGGTGTACGACCGGTTGCCCTACTTCTTCACCGATCAGTACGACCTCGGGATGGAGTACACCGGCTATGTCGCGCCCGGCGCGTACGAGCGGGTCGTGGTGCGTGGCGATCTGGCCGCCCGCGAGTTCGTTGCCTTCTGGCTGGACGGGGCGAACCGGGTGCTTGCCGGGATGAATGTCAACGTCTGGGATGTCACCGACCGGATCAAGCAGCTGATCCTCGCGGGTGAACCGGTGGATCCGGACCGGCTGGCCGACACCTCGATTCCACTATGAGGCACACCACAAAATCCGGCGCCGAACTGTGTCGTGCGGGCCGGTCCGGCTCCGACCTGTTCACGAGAGCGTCACCGGACGCACCGAGAACGAGGAGCTCGAGATGAAGTACATGCTGGTCAAGACCTATGGCGCCACTGCCAACTGCACGACTCCGATGAACGAGTGGGCGCCGGAGGACATCCAGGCGCATATCGATTTCCAGCGCGCGCTCGGCGCGAAGCTGGCCGCGGCGGGCGAACTGGTCGATGCGCAGGGGCTGGCCGGTCCGGAGGAAGCGCGGATCGTGAGTTCGGACGGGCGCACCGCACCCGTGATCACCGACGGACCGTTCCCGGAGACCAAGGAGTTCCTGGCCGGGTACTGGATCGTCGATGTGGACAGCCCCGAACGAGCGCTGGAGATCGCCGCCGAGGCATCGGCCGCGCCCGGCCCGGGTGGTGTGCCGATCGGTGAGTACATCGAGGTCCGCGCGGTTATGAGCGCACCCGCGACCGATCGGTGACGACCGCCGACCGCGGAATCGAGGATCTGCTGCGTGAACTCGCGCCGCAGGTCCTCGCCGCGTTGGTGCGCCGGTTCGGCGATTTTCCCACCGCGGAGGACGCGCTACAGGAGGCGTTGCTCGCCGCCGCCACGCAGTGGCCGATGGACGGGTATCCGGACAATCCGCGTGGCTGGCTGATCCAGGTGGCCCAGCGCCGAATGGCCGACGCCGTGCGCGCCGAGGTCGCGCGACGTCACCGCGAGACCACCGTCGCCCTGCGCGAACCCGAACCCACCGACGCGGTCACCGGCCACGACGACTCGCTGATGTTGTTGTTCCTGTGCTGTCATCCCGCGCTACCACCGGCGAGCGCCATCGCACTCACTTTGCGCGCGGTCGGCGGTCTCACCACCGCCGAGATCGCCCGGGCGTTCCTGCTACCGGAGGCGACGATGGCCCAGCGCATCACGCGGGCCAAGAAGCGCCTGGCCGAGCTGGATCGGCCGTTCGCCTCCCCCGGCCACGACGAATGGCGCGAACGGCTCGACGAGGTGCTGCGGGTGCTGTATCTGATCTTCACCGAGGGCTACACCGCCGCCGCCGGCGCACGACTCCGGCGTGCGGACCTGTCCGCCGAGGCGATCCGGTTGACGCGCGAGGTGTATCGGCTGCTGCCCGATGATCCCGAGGTGGGCGGTCTGCTCGCCCTCATGGTGCTGACCGATGCCAGGCGCGATGCCCGCATCGGCCCGCATGGCGAACTGATCCCACTACCGGAGCAGGACCGCGGCCGGTGGGACCGTGCGTCGATCATCGAGGGCGTCCGGCTCACGACGGCCACCCTGGATCACGGCTTGATCGGCCCGTATCAGATCCAGGCCGCGATAGCGGTGTTGCACGCGCAGGCCGCGTCGACCGAGGACACCGACTGGGAGCGCGTCCTGTCGCTCTATCTGCTGCTCGAGCGCAGCGCACCCAATCCCATGGTGACGTTGAACCGGGCGGTGGCCACCGCCATGGTGCACGGCCCGGCGGCCGGGCTGGCGCTCACCGATTCGGTCGCCGCGGCGCTGGCCGGTAGTCACCGGCTCGACGCGGTGCGCGGCCATCTGCACGAGATGGCGGGCGATACCGAGGCCGCCATCTCGTGCTACGCGGCGGCTGCCCGGCGCACCACGAACACGGCCGAACAGCGCTATCTGACGATCCGCGCCGCCAACCTGCGCCACCGATGAGGTGTCAGCCCGCCGCGTTCCAGCGCTGGCCGGTGATGAGTTCGTAGGCCTCCATGTATTTCTGCCGGGTGGCGGTGACGATGTCGGCGGGGATCTCCGGACCGGGCGGCTCCTTGTCCCATCCGGTCGAGGTGGACCAGTCGCGGACGAACTGCTTGTCGAAGGAACGCTGCGGACGGCCGGGTTCCCATTCGTCGGCGGGCCAGAAGCGCGAGGAGTCGGAGGTGAGCACCTCATCGCCCAGGGTGAGGGTCTGGCCGTCCCAGCCGAACTCGAGCTTGGTATCGGCCACGATCACGCCACGTTCGGCGGCGTGCGCGGCGCCGCGGGAGTAGATGCCGAGGGTGAGTTCGCGCAGCCGCTCGGCGACCTCACGACCCTCCTGATCGACCACATCGGCGAAGCTGATCGCCTCGTCGTGGCCTTCGGCCGCTTTGGTGGAGGGGGTGAAGATCGGCTCGGGCAGCCGGTCACCGTCTCGCAGGCCAGGCGGCAGTGCGATACCGGAGACGGTTCCGCTGCGCTGGTATTCCTTCAGCCCCGATCCGGTGAGGTAGCCGCGGGCGATGCATTCGACCTGGACCATCCGCAGCGGTTTCACCCGAATCGCGCGGCCGCCGAACTCGGCGGGCACATCGGTGGTCGAGAGCACATGGTTGGGCACATCGGCGAAGAACTGGAACCACCAGTTCGACAGCTGGGTCAGCAGTGCACCTTTGTCCGGGATCGGCGTGGGAAGCACGACGTCGTAGACCGACACCCGGTCGGAGGCGACGAGCAGCAGAGTGTCGCCGTCCTCGTACAGGTCGCGCACCTTTCCGGCGTGCACATGCTTCACGTCGCAGCTCCGATCGTGGTCGATAGTTCTCGGTGCGGAATTTACTTCCGCGCGGGCAACCTTACCGACGTGGCATTGTGGGAAACGCCGTGCCCGTTTCAGTTCTTCGACCAGAAGGAGTCCGATGTCCGCACCGAACCTCACCCGTGAACAGGCGATCGAGCGCGCCGCGACCGTCTCGGTCGACAACTACCGCATCGAGCTCGATCTGACCGACGGGTCGGGCAACCCGGGCGAGCAGACGTTCTTCTCGCGCAGCACGGTCGGCTTCACCGCGACGCCGGGCGCCACCACCTTCATCGATATCGTCGCGCGCGGCATCCGGTCGGCGGTGCTGAACGGGACCGCGCTCGACGTCTCCGGCTACGACGAGTCCACCGGCCTCACGCTGCCCGACCTCGCGGCCACCAACGAACTCGTCGTCGAGGCCGATTGCGAGTACTCGCATACCGGCGAGGGCCTGCACCGGTTCGTCGATCCGGCCGACGACGCGGTGTATCTGTATTCGCAGTTCGAAACCGCCGATGCCAAGCGCATGTTCGCCTGCTTCGATCAGCCCGACCTCAAGGCGACGTTCACCGTCAGCGTGACGGCCCCGACCGGCTGGAAGGTGATCTCCAACGGCGCGCCGGTGGACACCATTGCCGCCGACCCGGCCCATCACCTGTTCCGCACCACCCCGAAGATGAGCACCTATCTGGTCGCGCTCATCGCTGGCCCGTACGCGCAGTGGACCGATGTCTACACCGACGAGCACGGCAGCATCCCGCTCGGCATCTACTGCCGCGCTTCGCTGGCCGATCATATGGACGCCGAGCGGTTGTTCACCGAGACCAAACAGGGTTTCGGCTTCTATCACCGCAACTTCGGTGTGCCGTACGCGTTCGGTAAGTACGACCAGCTGTTCGTGCCGGAGTTCAATGCGGGTGCGATGGAGAACGCCGGTGCGGTGACGTTCCTGGAGGACTACGTCTTCCGGTCCAAGGTCACCCGCGCCTCCTATGAGCGTCGCGCCGAGACCGTACTGCACGAGATGGCGCATATGTGGTTCGGCGATCTGGTCACCATGAAGTGGTGGGACGACCTGTGGCTGAACGAATCGTTCGCCACCTTCGCCTCGGTGCTGTGCCAGGCCGAGGCCACCGAATACACCAGTGCGTGGACCACTTTCGCGAATGTGGAGAAGTCCTGGGCCTACCGTCAGGATCAGCTGCCCTCCACCCATCCCATCGCCGCCGATATCCCGGATCTGGCCGCGGTGGAGGTCAACTTCGACGGCATCACCTACGCCAAGGGCGCCAGTGTGCTCAAGCAGCTCGTCGCCTATGTGGGGTTGGAGCCGTTCCTGGCCGGGCTGCGGGCCTACTTCGCCGACCATGCCTACGGCAATGCCACCTTCGATGATCTGCTTGCGGCGCTGGAGAAGTCGTCGGGTCGCGATCTGTCGACCTGGGGCGCGCAGTGGCTCAAGACCACCGGTTTGAACATCTTGCGCCCGGACTTCGAGGTCGACGCCGACGGTAAGTTCAGCTCCTTCACCGTGGTGCAGGAGGGCGCCGCGCCCGGCGCCGGTGAACAGCGCGTGCACCGACTGGCGATCGGCGTCTACGACGATGACGCCGAGGGCAAACTGGTCCGCACCCACCGCGTGGAACTGGATCTCGACGCCGCCGAGCGCACCGACGTGCCGGAGCTGGTCGGTGTTCCCCGCGGCAAGTTCGTGCTGGTCAACGATGACGATCTGACCTACTGCTCGATCCGCCTCGACCCCGATTCCCTCGATGTGTTGATCAACCGCATCGCCGATATCGCCGAACCGCTGCCGCGCACGCTGGCCTGGTCGGCGGCCTGGGAGATGACCCGCCAGGCCGAGCTGCGGGCCCGCGATTTCGTGGCGCTGGTGCAGCGCGGGGTCGGCGCGGAATCGGAGATCGGCGTGGTGCAGCGGCTGCTCATGCAGGCCACCATCACGCTCGGCAGCTATGCCGATCCGGCGTGGGCCGAGGAGACCGGCTGGCCCGATTTCGCCAACCGTCTGCTGGAGCTGGCCCGTGCGGCGCAGCCGGGTTCGGATCATCAGCTGGCCTTCGTCAACGCGCTGACCGGTGCGAAGCTGTCGGCCTGGCATACCGAGGTGCTGCGTGAGCTGCTCGACGGTGATCCGGCGGCGGTCGGCCTTGCCGGGCTGGTGGTCGATACGGATCTGCGCTGGCGGATCGTCACGGCGCTGGCGGCGGCGGGCGAGATCGACGCCGACGGCCTGGACACCCCGGCCATCGATGCGGAGCTGGCCAACGATCAGACCGCCGCGGGTAAGCGTCAGGCGGCCGCGGCGGCGACGGCGCGACCGATCGCCGAGGTGAAGGAGCAGGCGTGGGCCACCGTGATGGGTGACGATTCGGTGCCCAACATCACCGCGCGCTCCATCGTCAACGGTTTCGCGCCCGCCGGTCAGGCCGAGCTGCTGACATCCTTCGTCGAACGCTATTTCGCCGAGATCCCCGAGGTGTGGGAGCGCCGTTCCAGCGAGGTCGCGCAGACCGTCGTCATCGGGCTCTACCCGTCCTGGGAGATCAGCGAGGCCGCGGTGGCCAGCGCCGACAAGTTCCTGGCCGACGAGCGCCCGCCTGCCCTGGCCCGGCTGGTGAGCGAGGGTAAGGCGGGCATCGAGCGCTCGCTGCGCGCCCGCGCCTTCGACGCGAAGTAGCAGCCACACGTCACAGGCCCGGATCCCCGTGGATCCGGGCCTGTTTCGCGTCTACCCGGTCTCGCTGCCGTGAGCAGATCTGCCGAGGGCAGCGTGGCGAGATTTCTCGTACCGGTGCGGGGCACGGTGGAGGCATGGCACACGACGACAAGGCCCCGCTGTTCAGCTGGCGGGCACGCGAACAACTCTTCGGCAGGCGCATTCTCGTCCTCGACGGTGGACTCGACGACGACAACGGCACGCTGCTGATGACCCAGATGCTCACCCTCGCCGCGGAAGATCCCGATGCGGGGATCTCGCTGTGGATTCACTCCCCCGGCGGTTCGGTGCCCGCGATGCTCGCCATTCGCGATGTCATGCGGCTGGTGCCCTGCGAGATCTCCACGCTCGCGCTCGGACTGGCGTGCAGTGCCGGGCAGTTCCTGCTCTCGGCCGGGGATCGGGGGCGACGTTTCGCGCTCCCGCACGCCCGCATCCTGATGCATCAGGGTTCGGCGGGTATCGGTGGCAGTGCGGTGGAGGTCGAGGTGCAGGCCGACGATCTGCGCTACACGGTGGAAACGGTCCTCGGGCTCATCGCCTCCGACACCGGGCAACCGTACGCGCGGATCTACGAGGATTCGCTGCACGACCGCTGGTTCACCGCGGCACAGGCCGCGGAGTACGGCTTCATCGACCACATCGTCGAATCGTTCGGCCAGGTGGTGCCGCAACGCCAGAAGATCGGGATCTCATGACCTCCTACACCATTCCCAATGTCATCGCCCGGCAGCCGGGCGGCGAGCGGATCATGGACGTCTACTCGCATCTGCTGGCCGAGCGGATCGTCTATCTGGGCACACCGATCGATTCGGGTGTGGCCAACGCGCTCATCGCGCAGCTGTTGCATCTGGAGTCGGAGAACCCGGAGCAGGAGATCAATCTCTACATCAACTGTGAAGGCGGTGAGCTGCCCGCGATGCTCGCGGTGTACGACACCATGCGGTTCATCAAGGCGCCGGTTGCGACCACCTGTGTGGGTCAGGCCATCGCCGTCGGCGCGGTGCTGCTGGCGGCGGGTGCACCCGGCAGGCGCTCGATGCTGCCGCATGCGCGGGTGGTGTTGCATCAACCCGCTGGTCGCGGTCAGGGCGCGATCCCGGATCTGATCCTGCAAGCCGACGAGCTGGTGCGGATGCGCGCCGCGATCGAATCCATCCTGTCCGAGCACACCGGAACGCCCACCGAGACATTGCGTCGCGATACCGACCGCGATCGAGTGTTCACCGCGGCGGCGGCCGTGGACTACGGCCTCGTCGATCAGGTGCTGCACGCACGGTGACGATTTCGGGCGCGGCAGGTAGCGCCCAGGCTGCACGCGCGCAGCCGTCGCTCCCGTTGAGACCACCGGAGTCGCGGCATATTGCGTCGAGTCCCTCCGGCGGCCGTGCGCGGATCTGTCCGGGCGCGCCGTACTCGAGCCCGGTCGGGTAGACACCGCGGGAATCGGTCAGGCAGCCAGCATGACAATCCGCGGGATCGGCGAGGCCGTCGACGACGTTGGGCGCGTGGCTACCGACTCGGTCGAGGGCCCGCCCGCGCGACCGTCGGCCGGGCGCAGACGGATGACGCGACGGCGTAGGGATTCCGCGACGTCGCCGGTCAACTCGCCAAGCGAGGTGCCGAGCGCACCGGCCAGTGCGGCGATCATCTCGCTGGAGGGTTCCTTACGTCCACGTTCCACCTCGGACAGGTATTGCGGCGATACGCCCGCGCGGCCTGCCGTTTCGGCGAGCGTCTCCCGCTGCTCCTGACGCAGGGCACGCAACCGGGAGCCGAGCACCTCACGCCACAGCGGTTCCGCGTCCGGCCGGGACTCGCGCACGGGACGCTGCTCGCGTCCACCCGGAACGGAATGCAGCCTCGGATGCTCGCTCATAGCCGGAGCGTACCGCCACCTCGACGCCGGACCGGCGAGTTCCGCTCTGGGCGGACACGTTCGGCTCGAATCCGGCTGTGCAGACACCACACCCCTCTGTCGCACGGGCACCGGATGCGGGATCCTCGCGCATCACCCGACGAACAGAGGGGTACTGGTGGTTCGAATCAGCGGCCGATGGCGGCCGACATCACCCGAACGGCCGAGACCAGACCGTCGATGAGCTGGCCCTGACGCATCGAACTCAGCGCGGCGGTGACACCGAGCTGGCAGACGCGGTCGTTGGCGCGATCGGCGACGTCCTTGCCCGAACGTACCTCGACGGCGCGGTCGTTGGGCGAGACGGCGATGAGCACCGACCGGGCGGCCTCCGGGGTCACCGGGAAGATCGCGTCGACACCGGCGGACGGGTCGGCGCCGAGATCACCGATGTAGACGTTGAACCGCACCTTGGTGGCGCGGGTGGCCTCGGTGAGCACGTTGTCCATGAGCAGCCGCTCGTCATTGTCGAACGGGGCTTCCTTGAAGACGTCGCCCGCCTCGTGCACACCGGATACCCGCCCACTGGTCATCAGGGCGTATCCGTGCGGTAGATCGGCTTCGACCACCGCGGGCCACTTAGAACCTGCCACTTGCCCTGCCTCCGATCAGCTCCGCGTCCGCGGTTTCGATAGCCGCATGCTCGCCATGCGATTCAGCAATGTGGTGCCCGTACACGGTCACCTCGTCGGTCGCACTCCACAGCACCGGCTCGGAGGTCCACTTCTTGCTCAGGTCGTAGTGGACCGGCTTTTCGCCGGGCAGCGGCTTACCGAGAAACGACAATCCGGCGATCACGCCGTAGATCACCAGCGGGATGCCGACGAAGATCAGCACTGTCTCGAGAATGCTCACGACTCAACGGTAGACGATGCTCTGTAGTAGTTCATCGATCGGTAAGCCGTTTACCGGTCAACCGGGTGATTCGGCAAGGTCGGTGGCATCGGGTCCGGCCGCTGCGCGGGTTTCGCGCAGATAGCAGCTCAGCTCGTCGCGGGCATCGTTGAGCTGCGCGATTCGGGTGTCGAGCTGGGCAAGGCGCTGGGTCAGCGCTGCGAACATGTCCGGGTGTGGTTCCAGCACCGGCTCGGGCCCGTGCGCACAGGGCAGGATCTCCCGGATCGCCTCGGTGGTCAATCCGGCGCCGAGTAGGGCCCGGATCTGCACGACCACCGCGGCTACGCCGGGACCGTACTCCCGATATCCATTCGCCGACCGCTCCGCGACGATGAGTTCACGCGCCTCGTAGTACCGCAGCAGCC
Source organism: Nocardia cyriacigeorgica (assembly GCF_029868385.1). Taxonomy (GTDB): domain Bacteria; phylum Actinomycetota; class Actinomycetes; order Mycobacteriales; family Mycobacteriaceae; genus Nocardia; species Nocardia cyriacigeorgica_F. The sequence continues at coordinate 10,741 of NZ_JARWNX010000041.1, forward strand.
GGGGGCTCACCCCGGTGCGCCGGGACAGCTCGCCGATCCGCACGGCCATCCTCCGCCCTTGACATTGACACTGATGTCAGACTCTACCGTCCGAGAGATGACCCTCAATCCTGCATATTCTCTTCGGGAACCATTGTCGGCCAGAGTCTGCGGCGCAGGTCCTGGCGTTCTGCTCGCCCACGGAGCAGGCAGTGATATCGCCGACAGCTTCGGCCCGGTCACCGAACTGCTGGCGCGACGTTTCACCGTGGTCGCGCCCGACTATCCCGGCTCGGGTGCGACGCCCGAGCAGCCGGTGCCGCTGGATCCGGACGCACTAACCGATCAGCTGGTGGATGCCGCCGACCGGGCCGGGCAGCGCACTTTCGCCGTCGTCGGCTTCTCCACCGGTTCACCCGTCGCGGTGCGGCTGGCCGTCCGACATCCGGATCGGGTCAGTGCGCTCGTACTCAGCGCCGGGCTCGCGTACGCCAATCCGAGGCTACGACTGGTCGTCGACACCTGGCGGACGCTGCTGCGCTCCGGCGACCACCGGTCGCTTGCGGCGTACCTGGTGCTGCTCGGCTGGAGCGCACGGTGGCTGGATCAGCGGTCGGCACCGTCGATCGCCGAACTCACCGCCGCTATCCCACCCGCACTGCCGCCCGGTACCGACGCTCAGTTGGATCTGCTGAGCAGGATCGACGTACGCGCCGACCTGGCCGCGCTCCGCGTACCGACCCTGGTCATCGGTGCGACGCAGGACCAGGTGGTCTCACCCGCACACGCCGACGAACTGGTGGCCGGGATCCCGGGCGCTCGCCTGCTGCTACTCGATTCCGGTCATGCGCTGGCCGCCGAGGTGCCCGATGACTGGGCGGCGGCGATCGGCGAGTTCGTGCTCGGCGTGAGTTCAGACCAGCCAGGCGGCAGCGTCGGGCGCGAGCCGTCCGTCCACGAGGGGCGCGCTGACCAGGATCATCTCCCCGGAAGGTAGGTCGATCGCGGCGGGCGAGCCGTTCAGCACGCACACCAGTCCGCCGGGTCGCCGGAACATCAGGACACCCGGCGGGGTGGGAAGCCATTCCAGTCCGGCACCATCGAACTCCGGGCGCTTGTGCCGCAGTTCGATGGCGTCGCGGTACAGCTCGATGGTGGATCCACTGCGGTCGAGCTGCGCCGCCACCGTCAGCTGCGCCCAGTCGGCCGGGATCGGCAGCCATGATTCGGGGCCGTCGGTGAAGTCGAACGGCGGTGCGTCGCCACGCCACGGGATCGGTACGCGGCAGCCGTCACGTCCGCGCTCGGTATGGCCGCTGCGTTCCCAGACCGGGTCCTGGAGCGCCTCGTCGGGCAGATCATCCACGTTGGGCAGCCCGAGTTCGGCGCCGTTGTAGATGAACACCGCACCCGGCAGCGCCAGCTCGACCAGCGCCATGGCCCGTGCCCGTGCGGTGCCGAGCACACCGCCGCCGTAGCGGGTGACCTCACGTTCGATGTCGTGGTTGGACAGCGTCCAGGTGGGCGTCGCACCCACCGGGGTGACGGCGATCAGCGAATTGTCGATCGCCGCGCGCACCGCTGCCACGTCGAAGGCCGCCTCGGCGAGCCGGAAGTTGAAGGCCAGGTGCAGCTCGTCGGGGCGGACGTACTCACCGAAGCGGGTGTTGTCGTCGACCCACACCTCACCGATGGACACCGCGTGCGGATACTCGTCCAGCACCGCGCGGATCCGGCGATGGATCGCGTGCACACCGGGATTGTTGAACCGTGGATCGTTGTCGTCGTGAATCAGCATTCGCGTATCGACGTGCGCCATATCCGACAGATCCTGCGGTTTGGCCATGCCATGGGCGACGTCGATGCGGAACCCATCGACACCACGGTTCAGCCAGAACCTCAGGGTCTGCTCGAAGTCGGCGGCGACCTCCGGGTTGTCCCAGTTCAGATCCGGTTGTTCGGTGGCGAACAGGTGTAGATACCACTGTCCGGGGCGACCGTCACGCTCGGTGACCCTGGTCCAGGCCGGACCACCGAAGACGCTCGGCCAGTTGTTGGGCGGCTGCGCACCGTCCGGACCGCGGCCGTCGCGGAAGATGTAGCGGGCCCGCTCGGGACTGCCAGGGGCGGCGGCGAGCGCGGCGCGGAACCAGGGGTGGGCGTCGCTTGTGTGGTTGGGCACCAGATCCATCGTGATCTTGATATCGCGGGCGTGCGCGGCCTCGACCAGGGCGTCGAAGGCGGGCACAGCACCGAAAACGGGGTCGATATCGCGTGGATCCGAGACGTCGTAGCCGCCGTCGGCCATCGGTGAGCGCATGACCGGACAGATCCACAACGCGTCCACGCCGAGGCGCTCCAGATAGTCCAGCCGCGCCTGCACTCCGCCCAGATCGCCGATGCCGTCACCGTCGGAATCGGCGAAGGAACGCGGATACACCTGGTAGAAGACCGCGGTCTGCCACCAGGGCACCGGGACGGGACCCGCCGATGCCATCACCGCTCCCCCGCTCCGCTCACCAGGCCGCGTTCATCAACGAGTTGGCGGCCATCTCCAGATAGTCGAGCAGGGCTTTGCGATGTTCGTCGTCGAGCACCTCCGGCTCGATCTCGGCCACCCCGATCCGCATACAGCGCAACCAGGCGTCCCGTTCGACCGGACCGATCTCGAACGGCATATGCCGCATCCGCAGCCGCGGATGCCCCCGCTCATCGCTGTAGGTGCGTGGACCGCCCCAGTACTGCTCGAGGAACATCCGCAGCCGCCGCTCGGCGGGGCCCAGATCCTCCTCGGGGTACATCGGGCGCAGCACCTCGTCGGCGGCCACCTCGCGGTAGAACACCGCGATGATCCGACGGAAGGTGTCCTCGCCGCCGACCGCCTCATAGAACGACGTCGCTGTCTGCTCGCCCGAAGTCATAGACCCTCTCGATTCGCTGGATGCGCCGGTTCCATTGTGCCCGCGTACCGGCCTGCTCGCCTACATCGCGACCCGATGGCTCTTCAGCCACAGTTAACCCGACATTGTGTTAAATCACCGTGCACCGACCCGCATTCCGTGGTCAACTTGGTGGCAGTCTCGGCCGAGATACCACATGATCTTGCATTGATGAAATTGGGGTCGACATGAAGCAGCGGCACGGCGCCCGATCACAGGAGGCGAGGGCGCACCGACAACTCCAGCCCGCCGACGTCCACAACCGTGGGTCGGGGGCTACTCCGCTGCATTTGTTGACCGACCATCATCCGGGCGCACACCGCGCAGGCGACGCACATCGCCCAGACACCACCCCCACGCCGCTCCCGCTCCCCACCAACAACTGGCTCAAACGCCGCGTCCTACTGCTCAACGCCACCTACGAGCCGCTGACCGCGCTGTCCGCGCGTCGCGCCGTGGTGCTGCTCATCTGCGATAAGGCCGACACCGTGCACCACGACCCGGAAGGCCCGGTCCTGCATTCGGCCGGATCCTCGCTCACGGTCCCGTCGGTGATCCGCCTGCGCACCTACGTCCGCGTCCCCTACCGGGCCAGGGTTCCGATGACCCGCGCCGCGCTCATGCAGCGCGACCGCTACCGCTGCGGCTATTGCGGCGGTAAGGCCGAAACCATCGATCACGTCGTCCCCCGCAGCCGCGGCGGTGAACACAGCTGGGAGAACTGTGTGGCCAGCTGCGCACCCTGTAATCACCGCAAGGCCGACAAACTGCTCAGCGAACTGGGCTGGACCCTGCGCGCACCCCTGGTATCACCGAAGGGCCCGCACTGGCGGCTGCTGTCGACGGTTACCGAACTGGATCCGGTGTGGTTGCAGTACCTGGGCGAGGGAGCTGCGTGAGTCGGCCATTCCCCGCCTCACCTCTCCGCAACCCGTTGATGCGAATCCGGCCTGCGTTCAGCGCGGAGTAAGCGGCAGGCCGCCGCCGAGACGGCGGGCGACCGAACCGTAGCGGGCGTCCAGCCGCAGCCAGGTTCTGCTGGCGCGGACCCGCACGATCTCGGCGGACGGGATGCGACGCGAGTCGGCGCGCTCACCCGAGTGCGGGATGAAATCCATTGCGGTCAGGGCGAATACGACACGCATCGGCACCTGCACCTGCACCGAGTCGCCGGAGACGGTCAGCACCGGCTGATCCAGCAGTGAGGCGGGTGGGCCGTGCCCGGAACCGTGCTCCTTGGCCAGATCGGCTCCCTGCTCGGCGAGCTCGACCAGGGTGCGGGCGGGCACGTCATCGATATGGGTGAATCCGGTATCCGGCGGCAGCGCACCACGCCACGCCGAATCCATGGAGTAGCCGAGATCGATCGGACTGCCGGAGGCGAGCCCCGCCAACACCAGATCGGCACCGACGGTGACGTCATCGACGCCGAGTTCGGCGACCACGGTGCGGGCAGCCAGCGTCTCGAACCCCGTCGCCACCCACGCCGACACCCACCGCTCACCGCGGCGACGCAGGCGCACCACCACGGCGGGGTCCAGTCGGAGGGCCCGGCCGAGGAAGGTGGCGAGATTCTCGCGCTCGGCCGGGTCGACGACATACAGCACCCGTTGTTCGGACATCACGGATCGAGAATCCTCGCGCCGGTCACTCACCCATCCACTGCGACAGGTAGTCGCGTTCGGCGGCGGTCAGCCTGCGCAGGCGCTGGGTGTCCATATCGAAGGCGGCGAGCTGGGTGGAGGCGATCACCGCGGGCGGTGAATCCGGTGTCGCACCCGCGGGCCGCACCTCATAAGCGACGGTGAAGTCGACCGCGCGCAGTTGTTCGATCCACATCGCGATATCGAGCGGTGTGTCCTCGTGGCGGAGCTGGCCGCGGTAGCGGACGTGCAGGTCGGCCAGGACACAGCCCTGGCGCAGCGCAGCCGTCGGACGGTCGTCCTCGAACAGCCACGGGATACGCGCCTCCTCCAGCAGCGTCACCATCCGCGCGTGATTGACGTGCTGGAACGCGTCCATATCCGACCAGCGGATATCGACCTTGGCATGGAATCGCTTGGGCAGGGCGACCGCGTCCATCGCTTTCGGGTTGCCGTTCAGCGATCCGACACTTGTCACCGTGATACCTCCGACTGGGTGCCCGCCCCACTCACCATGCTGCGCACCTGCCGCGCGGCGACCGACAGCGTGGCCAGATCGTGGGTTCCGGACTCGAACAACTCCGACAGCGCGGCTCGGGCACGCCCGAGCCGGGACTGATTCTTCGACTCCCAGTATGCAATCTTCTCGTCCGCCGTCTCTTCCGGGTCGCCGCCGGAGAGCACATCGAGGGTGAGCGAACGCAACGAGCTGTACATATCATCGCGCAGTGCGAGCCGGGCAAGGGCATGCCAGCGGTCGCCGCGTTCGAGATGGCTGACCGCCTCGAGCAGCCAATCGATCTTCAGATGCTCGTTGAGCGCGTAGTACAGTGCGCCCACCTCGTCGCCGGAGCGGTCGGTGATATCAGCGATATCGATGACGTCGAGCAACGGGAACAGATTCAGCAGCCCGAAGACCTCGGTCGACAGATCGGTCGGCGCACCGCGGGCGATGAGTTCGGCGGACTGATCGGTCAGCGTCGCCACATGATGCCCACGCAACCAGCCGGGTACCTTCGGCGCGAGTACGCGGACCCCGCGGCTGTATCGGTTCACCTCGGCGCCGACCGCGATCGGCTGCGGGCGATTGGTCAGCAGCCACCGCGACGCACGGTCCAGCGTGCGTTTGGTTTCCAGTTCCAGTTCGTCGCGGATGGCTATCGAGGTGTCGGCGGCGCGGATCCTGGCCCAGATGTCGTGCAGCCCGAAGATCTCGGCGACAGCGGTGAACGCGCGCACCGAATCGCTGGCGGTGGCGCCGACCTCTTCGTTCAGCCGGTGCGCGTACGTGATACCGCCGTAGTCGACCACTTCGTTCACGATCATGGTGGTGAGGATTTCCCGGCGCAGCCGATGCTTCTTGATAGCGGCGCCGAAGCGCCCGCGCAGCGGTGTCGGGAAGTAGTCGGGCAGCCGGGTGGCGAAGTAGGCCATATCCGGCAGATCCGAGTCGAGCAGATCACCCTTCAGCGCCAGCTTCACATGGGCCAGCAGGTTGGCCAGCTCCGGTGAGGCAAGCCCTGTGCCTTCCTCGTGCCTGCGCTTCATCTCCTGGTCCGATGGCAGCGCTTCGAGTTCCCGGTCGAGACCGCGACGCTCCTCCAGGCCCGCGATCACCCTGCGGTGCACGTTGAGCATGCGCGGTGCGTCCGACCGTGAGATGCCCATCAGGAAGTTCTGGGAGACGTTGTCGCGCAACACCATATCGGTGACCTCGTCGGTCATCGAGGCGAGCAGCGGGTTGCGTTCGGATTCGGGCAGCAGGCCGCCACTCACCACGCCGTCGAGCAGGACCTTGATATTGACCTCGTGGTCGGAGCAGTCCACACCCGCGGAGTTGTCGAGGGCGTCGGTGTTCATCTTGCCGCCGTTGCGGCAGAACTCGATGCGGCCGAGTGCGGTGGCGCCGAGGTTGCCGCCTTCGCCGATCACGTTGACTCGCAGCTGGTTTCCGTCGACGCGTACCGGGTCGTTGGATTTGTCGCCGACGTCGGCGTTGGATTCGGTACTTGCCTTGATGTAGGTGCCGATACCACCGTTCCAGAGCAGTTGGGCCGGGGCGAGCAGGATGGCGCGGACCAGGTCCGGCGGCGACAATGCGGTCACCTCGTCGCCGAGCCCGAGCGCCAGGCGCGCCTGCGGGCTGATCGGTACCGACTTCACGGTGCGATCCCAGACGCCGCCGCCCTCGCTGATCAGCGATTTGTCGTAATCAGCCCACGACGAACGCGGCAACTCGAACATCCGCCGACGCTCCCCGAACGACGACGCCGCATCAGGATTCGGATCCAAGAAGATATGCCGATGATCGAACGCCGCCACCAGCCGAATGTGCTCCGACAACAACATGCCGTTACCGAACACATCACCACTCATATCACCCACACCGACCACCGTGAAATCCTCGGCCTGGGTGTCGATTCCCATCTCCTGGAAGTGCCGCTTCACACTCTCCCACGCGCCCTTGGCCGTAATGCCCATGGCCTTGTGGTCATAGCCCGCCGAGCCACCCGAAGCGAACGCGTCACCGAGCCAGAAGCCGTAACTCTTGGCCACATCGTTGGCCACGTCGGAGAACTTGGCCGTTCCCTTGTCCGCGGCGACGACGAGATACGTATCGTCACCGTCTCGGCGCACGACCCGGTCCGGCGGCAGCACCGCACCGGTCGCCAAGTCGACGTTATCGGTGACATCCAGCAGACCGGAGATGAAAGTCCGATAGCAGGCAACACCTTCGGCGCCCAGCGCCTGACGATCCGCGGCGGGATCATCGGTGGCCGCAGGTGGCTGCTTCACCACGAAACCACCCTTGGCGCCCACCGGAACGATCACCGCATTCTTCACCGCCTGAGCCTTCACCAAACCCAGAATCTCGGTACGGAAATCCTCCAACCGATCCGACCACCGCAAACCACCACGCGCC
>NZ_JARWNX010000042.1 GCF_029868385.1 Nocardia cyriacigeorgica
CGGAGAAGATCCACAGCGTGCGGCCGTCGGGCAGTTCCACCGAGTACGTGCTGTTCGCGCCGGTCCAGGTGAGCTCGCTGGAATTGTCGTTGCCGTATGCGGTGAACAAGTCCGTGAGCTCGTCACGTTCCACCGAGACGATGGCGGGTACCCGCGCAGGCGGACGACTCGAGTCCGACGAACCATCGTGCACTCGATCGGGCACCTCGGGCTCTCGATGGTGTTCGGCCAGTTCGGCAAGGTCGCGCAGGGTTGCGTCGAATGTGTCCGCGAACTCTGCATCGAGGGCCAGGATCCGAAGGCTTTCCTCGCGGGTGTGCATCGAAACGATGTACTCCGTGAGAGACTCCTGCGCATTGGACAGTGAGGAGTGAAGCCGGCTGATCGTCTGGGCGGCATCCCACGCCGCATCGGACTCCGGAATGCGCTGGGCGATGACGTTCAACGTGTAGTCGAGTTCGGCCAACATGCCGACCGCCGCCGCTGAATCACGAGTGCGGGTCAGCTGGTAGCGCACCAGGCTGAGTAGATCCCGCACGTACGGCGCGGCGGCCGCGGCGAACTCCCGGTCTCGGTAGCCGCCCGCCCTGGCGAACGCCGTCATGCCCTGGCCCAATGATCGGTGGGCCGCAACCACGTCGGGCTCGAAATCCGTCCCGAGCCGACTCACCAGAAACCCGTCGACCTCCGCGGCCCAATTCGTGGTGATGTCACCCGCGAGGAGATGCTTCTTCAGATCGCTCGCCTTCTGGAGGCCGAATTCTACTGAATCCCAGAACATCTCGGTTGTTCGCTCGGGCAGCGCCGCCCGCATCGCCTCTGGGATCCTGGCCAGGCTCACGCCACGGCGGAACTCATGGGCCATCCATTGCAGATGCTGGGGAAAGTGGTGCAGCGCGCTGAGGACGGCATGGGGATTGTTTCCGGCCCATTCCGGCAGCGGACGCCCCGGCACCTCCAGCGCCGACATCCCCACTATGTGATAGACGGCGTTGGCTGTCTCGGCGAGCTCTTCCGCTTCGGGGATGAGGTCGGCCACCTGGTTCGCGAGCTCTTCGGCGACGGCGGCGCCGGGGAACTCGCCGCGGGGTGCGGGTGCCTTCGCCATCAGATCGGCAGTGCGCTTGTGCAGCAACACGTTCAACTCTCGCGCCGATTCGATCACCTCGTCGACCTGCGGCGGCTCGCCTCGGCGGAACTCAGCCGCATGTTGCTCGGCCACTGCACGCAGATCCGTCATGAGCTGCCGGGCAGTTTCCGGATCCATCGCCGCGACCCAGTCCTCGAGATCCGCGAACGTCCGGGGGCTGTCTGTGGGCGGATTGTCCGAGGTTGACCATTCGGCGCCGTTGTTCGGGTTGTGGTGGTAACCCAGCCACGGCGTCTGGTTCACGAAGGTGAGTTCCGACCCGAAATCCTTGGATCCGCGACGCTGAGCACCGCTTCCACCGCCACGGGGAGACGGTGGTTGCGCACCACCCGCCTGCGGGATCGTCCGATCCGCGGGATGTTCCTCGCGCAAGCCCGCGCGGAGCAGGGCGAATGTCTTGGAGCGCACCTGGAGGACAACGCGGCGGGTGGTGGACAGTCGGCGCCAGGCGGATTCATGCGGTTCGCCGTAGAGCAGCACAAGCACGCTGTACGCCTGCCGTTGCGGTGACAGGTTTCCGACCACCTCGGCCAGACGCGTCAGATCACCGTTGGCCAGTTCCGCGATGTCCTGCGGCAGTCGCGCGTGCACCTCGGCTGCCAGTCGCGCGTACTCGGGGGATCCGGCCGGGGGGAGCGAACCCACCCATTCCGACAGGGCGGGTACGGGATCGGGCTCGCTGAGCGCAACAACGAGGTAGTCCTGAACGTCGCCGCGGATCACCTTGGCGGTGGCCTTGGACCTGATGTCCATATCGGACATGGCCTGCGCCATGTCCTGGCCCGACAGGTACCGCGCCTGCGCCCAGCGTCGATGTTTGCCCGACAGGGTGCCGATGGCGTCGAGCAGACGCCCCAGGTCACCTGCCATCGCCGTCCTGACCGGTTCCGGCAGCCGTGTCTCGATGGTGAACAGCAGCTCGAGGTATTCCGGCGAGCCGACCCGTGGGAGCTCGTCGATTCCGAGTCGGAACTCGACAATGGTGCGCGCATAGCCGTCGGGGGGAACCAGACTCTTGACCCAGGACACCCGCAATGCTGTGACCAGGTCCTTGGCCGCAAGCCTGCGCATGGTCTTCATCTGCGTCTGATTCGACAGTCCCAGCGCGCTTTGGGTGTCAGCATGACTCCAACCGCGCAACACCCGCAGCTCGAGATACTCGGCCCGGTCCGCGGGTAGCTCCGCGAGAACCTCGAGCAACCGTGGCAGGTCGCCGCCGAGGAACGGAAGGACTCTCTCCGGCAGCCGTGCCTCGATCGCCGCTCGCAGTGCGAGGTACTCGGGGGTTTCCCTGGGCGGCAGCTGATCCATGCCGGGCCGGAACGCCGGACCGCCGTCCGCGGTGGGCCGGTCCTCAGGGATGATCTCGTCGAACGCGTCGGGTTCCTCGGTGAGCGCCGGCTGAGGCACGCCGAGGGCCGTCGCCAGCGAATGGACCAGCAGGCGTACGGTGTCTTGTTCGACCAGCTCGACGTAATCCATGGGCTTCGCGAGCCGGGAAGCCGCGTCCCGCGACGACAGACCCCGGAGGTAGCGAAGTTCGGCGATCCGCCGTCGTTCCTGGCTCAGGTCTGCGAGCGCGGCTCGGATAATCGACCAGCCCACGCCCGCGAAGGGGTTCGCCGCCGACTCCAGGTTCCTGTGCCGCTGGACGGCCGCCGCCCACAGCCGGTCGCCGAACCGCCGTGCGCCATCAGGGGCCGCAATTGCGTCGGAGTTGCCGTTCCCGACGGCCGCCGGTGCGGCTTCGCTGGTACCCGAACGGATCCGGTCGTCGAGCTCATCCTCGGACTGGCCGAGCGGCACCTGCTGCCGGTCGGCTGCGGATCCACCGGTGTTCTCCGTGTGCCGCCGGTGCGGCGCCGCATCGGTGAACCGGCCGTCGGTCCGCAGGAAGTCGACGAAGAAGGTGGTGCGCCCCGAATCGGCCGCGATCCTCTGCTCCAGTAAGCGCATGAAATACGTGCGGTCCCGGCCCGTTTGGCCGTCGAAATAGCGCACCGCACCGTCGTCGACGACGACGTTGAGCACATGACTGGACGCGTTCGCACCGTCGGCGTCACGCTGTCCGTAGATGACGAGACCACGTGCGGACGTGCTGCCTGTCTGCTCGGCGGCGAGCAATTCGGCATCGATATCGCCCATACTGCGCACCGCCCGGAACTCTCCGGAGTAGTAGCCCGCGAAATACGATTGCCGCGCAGGAGCTTCGCCGTCGGGCCAACCCAGGGTCGTCGGCGGCGCGGGAGCGGCAACATAGTCTTGTCGGCCCGCCAGCGCGAGGTCGGTGACGACGGCGACCTCCGCGCAGTTCGTCTCGCCACGGCCCGGGTTCACCCCGCGCACCTTGTCCAGCAGCGGATCCGGCCGTGCGGCAAGTCGACTCATGGTCGCGTCCAAGGCCATATCGGCACGGCGGTAGCGGTCCGCCGCGGCGCTCAGCGCTGCGTCCTCGGACTGTCGGAGAGCGGCGTCGATCTGGGTGACCGTCGGAAATCCGATCAGCGGCCCCACGCCTGCGATCCGCATCATCTCCAGCAGCGCTGCCCGCCATTCGGCGGCGGCGTCGAGGTTGGCGATCAGCGATTCGACGAGCTCTGGGAGCGCGGTCGGCGCTGCGCCGCTCAACACCACGTCCAGCAGGTCATCGAGCCGCTCTTTCACCTCCCGCAGATGCCGCGCCGCGTCCGGCCACAGCGCCTTGCCCGGGTCCTTACCCTGTTCGACGAGCTCTTCCAGCGTGAGGTTGTGGTCCGCGAGTTCCTCGGCCAACGCCGTGCGAACCATGTCCAACTTCGCTGGGTCGAACCGATCGGCTACATATCCCTCGGCCCGGGTGAGCTCAGCCGCTCTCACCGCGACAGTGCCGGCGAGCGGCACATTCGGGCCCGAGTCGTGCGGCGTCTGCTCGCCGGGTTCGGGCAGGGTCAACTCGGTCGGATCGGCCACGACGACCAGGGCCACGACAATGCCGTTGCGCTCGGCGATGGTTCCGGTCACCGACAACCGCGTGCCCCTGGTGGCGTCACGTACATCGGCTCGGAAGGTGTCACCGTCCAGATACGTTGTGATATCGGTGAATCGGGGATCGGGGATCAGATCGGGCAGGTTGGCCAGCATTCTGGACACCGCACTCTCCGCGGTGCTCTCCACCTGCCACGGTTCGCGCGCCACACTCGCGGCCATACCGATGGCGGCGGCATCGGTATGGCGGGCCACCACCGCGGCGCGATAGATCGCGGCCCGTGTCTCGTCGACGACGACCGCGATATCACCGACGACATCCTCACCCCACAGTGGCGAGCCCACCGGGCGTTCCACCGGGGGATAATCGGGTGCAACGCCGAGCGTCTGCAATCCGATGTAGGCGCACAGATCTCCGTCGGGATCGGCGGTTCCCAGTGGCCGAGACCGACCCTCCGCGCCGAAGAATCCAACGCCGACAACGGTATCCGGAAGTATTGATGGCAATAGCACCTCATCGGCATCGAGACGGAAACTCATCTCGCCGATCGGGTCGATATCGGCATCCGGCCCCAGTGAGGTGCTCGGGAGGAGCTGTCGAAGTGCTTGCTCATCCGTTCGCAGAAACTCGAATCGGCCCAGCGCGTTCAGGTACGGGCGGATCGATTCGGTCACCTCCTCGTCCGCATGAGCGTCGAAATAGCGAACCCGGCCATGATCATGGAACACATTCAGCAGATGCTGATCGCCGCCGTCGCGTGGCTGGTACCGCAGAATTCCGCGAGCGAGGTTTTCGCCCTGGAGCAGGATCCGTTCGAGGGCGTCCGCATGCCGATAGTCGAGGAACTCCGTGGAGTAGTGCGTATCGACCGGGCCGTCGGGAACGGCCCATCTGGTCTGCTCGATGGTCTCGGCGGACACCCCGAAGGCGATGATCTTGATTTCGGCCAGTAGCGCACTGCTGCGACGGTCCAGGGCGCCGCGCGGATTCACGCTGCTGATCACGTCCCGGAGCGAAACTTCACCGTCGGGTCGATCGCCGGCGGTCCCGGCCTGGGCCGCGGCGACCTCGCTCGAGGTCAGGCCTTCGACGACAACGGCCGTGCGATTCAGCACCACCCAATACCCGTATTGTCCGATCTCGTAGGCGTCGTATCCCCGCGCCGCCGCGAAGCGTCCCAGGTCCCGCAGCACCTCACGGCGGTGCTGTAACTCCTCGCGGCGGGCCGCATTGCGCCAGGGCCACGGCGTCCAGCGCAGTTTCCTCTCGATGGACGCCAGCGCGGCCGCCTGCTGTTTGCGCAGCGTGGCGAGGTCGATTTTTTTCGCGTCGGGTCGCAACGCCATCCGGACCAACCCGCCGCCGGCATCTCCGCCGCCGTATCCGTCGGCGACGTTCCTCGTGGTCGCCGCATACGTTCCGTTGCCGTGAACCCCTTTCCCGGGGAAGTGACTGCCCGACCGGAACATCTCGACGTAGCTCGGTTCTGCCAGCCCCCGAAAGAGTTCGACACCGCCCGCCTCGATGACCGCGTCGAGGCCGTCGGCACCGGCGATTGTCGGCAATCCGTCGAATCCTTGGTCCCGCCAGATCAGCGCCAAACCATCGTCGCGGTGCTCGTCGGGGTTGATGGCGGCATTGATCGTCTGGTAGTCCAGTGCGCCGATCAGGTCCCGCCCGGGAATGCGATCGCCCATGCCGATGGGCTTGTCGAACTGTGCCAGGATGTCGGGAAGTTCTCGAGCGAGCGCCGAATGCAGCTCACCATCGTTCGCCATGCGGAGGAGCTCGTCGCGAGTCACCCACCGCGCCGCCAGGATCTCCTGTCCGTCGACCACCGGATCGATCCGAGACGGAGCGTCGGCCGCGAGATTGTAGTACCGCCACACTCCCGGGCCGTCGAAGACGTGGGTGCCCCGATACACCAGAGTGTCCAGATAGTCCTGGCCGACGCCCAGCTCTTCGCTCATCTCTCTGGCCGCGCCGTTTCCGGGTAGTTCGGCCGAATCCAGCGCGCCGCCGGGAAGCTGCCACTTGCCTTTGCCGGTGGTTCCTTCCTGTGCCAGAAGGAACGACTCGATGCCCGCGTCGTCGATATTCCGAGTCAATATGCCTGCGGCGCGACGGCCCCACACACCCGGAGCCACCCAGACGTCGCCGGACTCACCCGGATCGGCCAGGATTCGGAACACACGGACGCCGTCCCCCGCGGCGCCCAGCGGAGGTTCGGTCTCCCGAGTGTGCGACTGGCCGATGTCGAATTGCTCGGGTGTCACCGCCTTTTCCTGGACGGACGAGTTCGACCGCGCTTGGTCGGCGGTCGTCTCCGCCTGTTGTGTCCGACTCGCCGGTTGATCGGATCGGGTGTCCGGGTCGCCTTCTGGTGTGGGGTCGGGGAACTTGTTGAAGCGGTTGAAAACGCCGGGGGAGTAGCCATCCGGGCCGAGTCGGCGGCTCGGTGTGGACAGACGGGAGGTGCGTTCTGATGCTAGGGGGTTGAAGCCATGGGCGGGTTGATAGCTGACTTCTGGCCCAGGGGTCGTTGCGGTACCGCCGGAGGTGCCGCGTCCGGGCTGGGCGTGTGGGCTCGGGTCCGCGGACTGCATGAACCCTTGGCGGGGATCGGCCTGCGGGCTGGGCTGATCGGGTGTCGCCGCTGCTGGCTCGTGCCAGATCAGCAGGTTGGTCATGTTGTCGTGGTTGCCGGTGGTGTGGGCGTGCTCGTTGAGCGCGGCGGCGACGGCGCGGTGGTCACCGGGGGACTGTTGATGTGCCTGCTCGACGATCGCGGCGAGTGCGTGGGCCTGATAGGTGTCGTGCCAGACGCCGTCGGTGGCGATGAGTACGTAGCCGCGGCCTTCCACAGGGATCTTCGTCGCATGTGATTGCGCGTCGTCGGGGAGGGGGCGCCCCAACGACCGGGTGGTCTGACCGGCGTACGACAGTTGCAGCGCTTCGCCTTCGGGCATACCGGAGGCGATCAGCTTCGGCACGATCGTGTCATCGACACTGAGCTGCTTCGGTGTGCCACCGTCCACCGGCAGCCAGTACACGCGGGTATCCCCGGCTGAATCGATGACGAGGTTTCCGGATTGCATCACCGCGAGCGCGGCTGTGGAATCGGGGGAATTCGGCTGTCCGGGGGTTTCGGCAAGTTCCGCCACCGCGGCACGGGCGGCCGACATTCCGCGACGGACGACGCGGAGCGGATCGAACTGGCCCGTGGATCCGAGCTCTGCCGAAGCGGCCGACATGCTGGCAATGGCCGCCCGCACCGCTGCCTGCGCCGCCTCGCCGCCGCGAGGGGAGCCACCCACTCCGTCGGCGACCACGGCGAGCTGCACCGGTGCGCCGTCCACGGTCACCGTGACGAATCCGAACGCATCCTCGTTCGAGTCGCGGCCGCCATGTTCGGGACCAACACCGATATCGCTGACCGCGGCGATCGGGCCGGCCGCCTGCGTGGAATGGTCGCCGGGCGCCGCCGGCAGCCGGCTGGATGCGGCGTTGAATGCCGGTTGCGGTTCGAGGCCTGCGATGACCGCACCGAGGCCCGGATCGGATGGCGTGGGCAACGGGGGCTGCGTCGACGATTGCGGGCTGGGTTGCGGTGCATTCGATTCGGACGACGCAATGCTGTGCTCAGGCTGAGCCTTGGTGCGCGGGGGTTCAGGGGGTAGCGGTGGGAAGACTGCGACCGGGTCCGGTGCGGGAGTCACGTCCACGGCCGCCCATGGAGAACCGGCGTTGTCGCCTACCTGAGTTCCTGGACCTGCCACGACGGTCGCATGCAACAGCCAGTGGCCTTCGCCCATATCTCTGGTCCGGTCGATGCGGATCGACAGACCGTTCGGAAGCAGCTGCAACGGAAAAGTGGCCGGTGCCGAAGGCAGGACGAACAACGGGAAGCTCGGAGTGCCTGCGGGAACGGTCAGCACGACCTTGAAACGATCCCCCAATACAGGCGGTGTCACTCCTGTCATCGCCAGCGTCAGATCGGGCAGCCGGAACTCGGCCCCGGGCACGATCGGGTTGTTCGCCATGTCGACGAGTTCAGCGGAAAGGCTGATGCTCATCACCATCGGCTCCGGCAGCGGACGGCGAGCCAAAACGGCATTGGTGGCGGCCAGCGTCCGGGCGAGCTCCGGCGTGAGCTCGTATCCGCCCCGCAGGGCTTCTTTCAGCTGAACGATGGACTCATGCCAGAACGGATCGATCGTATAGGGCCGCATCGCCGCGACCTCTGCGTCGGTTAACTGCGGCACCACCTCCTCCCAGATCTCTCGCCCGTACTGCAATCTGCTCGCGTAGTTTGTCGAGGCTTTCGTGGAATCGAACAGCACACGCACCGGATGGGTTGCGCCATGCTCGGCGTTACCGGTGCGCGGCTCCTGGCCGCCGGAGGACCTCAGTGTTTCGCGAAGGTAGTTGATTCGGTCGTTGATCGGTTGCCGTTCAGGCGCGGGCGTAGCGTGCCGTGCCTCGACCGCGTGGAACAAGTGGGACAAGAGCCGGAATCGCTGCGGCTCCGTATCGGAGGGATGTTTGGTGTGGTCGAGCAGTTCGTCGAGCAGTCCACGCACCTCGACGAGCCGACTCGTATCGCTCGGTGGTACCGCCTTGTTCGCAAAGTCGAGCGAAATACCATTACGTGCCGAACGGATTCGCTGCTCGTCCAGTATTTCCAGAAGACTCGCCACCGTGGGATCGATGGCCTCACCATCGTCGCCGGCGGGTCGGCCTTTGATTTTACCTTTTTCTCGCGGGGCAGGCTGGTCAGGGTCGATGGGGTGGAGGTTGGTGAGGTTGTTGTCTTCGTCGATAGTGAGTTCGGCGATGTAGATTTTCTCGATGTCGTCGGCGTAGGGCAGTTCGTATTCGTCGCGGGTGCGGACGCGGGGGATGCGGTCGGGGTCGTCGGGGTCGGTGTTGGTGGGGTCTTGGATGTTGGTGTCGAAGATGAGGAGTGCGTCGTTGCCGATGTTGGTGGCGACGGTGGAGTGCATTCCTTTCTTTTTGCCGTAGTCGTAGAGGATGACGGTGGTGTCGACGGGGTTGGTGGGATCGGTGATTTTGTCGAGGTAGGCCGATATCGTGGCTTCGGGTTCGCCGGTGTGGGGGAGTTCGACGAGTTGGGTGGAAATAGCCTCGGCGAGGTGTTTTGGGTTGTTCCTTCGTTTTTTGGGTGTGGTGCCGTGGAGGAGGCCGAGTTCTTGGGTGGCTCGGGTGGTCTGCGAGATGCAGTCGAGCAGTTCGCGGGCTTTGTTGCGACCGAAGAGTCGTTGCAGGACCGTCCACGCTCCGACCGCGCCCGCACCCGCGGCGAGCGCGGTTGCCGCAGGCCCCTGTCCCATCAACTCGAGTGCGCCGCCACTGGCCAGGCCGCCCAGTGCGACAGAACCGGTCATCGTCATGTTGCGAACGGCATTTGCCTGCCCGAGCACTGCACCCGGGGTCTTCCTACGTCCGTAGGTACTGACGGGGATGCTTGTCGCACCGATGAGTGCCCAGCCTGCGGCGAATGCCGCCGAAGCCGGCAACGGGTCGCTGGTGATTGCCGGCACCATGGCAGTCCCGGCCAGTCCCGCCAACCTCATAGTGGAAAGGGTCTTGACCCGGAATTTGTCCATCAACTTGGTGGGGATGACATTCCCGATGACAGCCCCGGAAGGGACCAGTGTCGCCACCAATCCCATCTGTGTAGCCGACATGCCGGAGTTGACGAGCAGATAGGTGAACTGGCTGCCCTGCATTCCGAGGTAGAGATTGGTGAGGGTATGGGCATTGTTGATGCTTCGCAGCATGGGGTTGCCATAGATCGTGCGAGGTCCCACTACGACCGCGTCGAGTATCTGCTTTCGGAAACTGTTCTTTCTCGGTGTGGTCGGAATATCAGGTATCCCCGACATGGTCGTCAAATTGGCGACGTTCGTACCTAGGTTGATAAGTGGGGCCAACCATGGTCCGACAGCCAGCAAGCTGGGAGCCGCCCCTCTTCCAACAATTCGCGGAATATTTTGTTTGAGATTGTTGTAGCGGCTCAGGCCATGTTGCGCGTCGCCGGCCATCGCGTTGAGCACCTTCGCCGAACTGCTTCCATAGACGACGGAGGCTCCGGCTGCCACGAATGTGGATCCGAGAAGTATGGGTATGGTGTACGGAGTGCCTGTCGCCAGCGCGATAGTCGATGCTGCTGAGGTACTTGCGCCCACGAATGCGCTGCCCCACATCAACTTCCTCGGTGAGAAGTGATCGGTCAGATACCCTGCGATCGGGGCTCCGACGAACGCGGGCACAGTAATGAGCGCCGAAACGGCACTCGCAACGGCAGGCCCAGAGTTCGTCATGTACCACTGGTCGATCGCTGTTTGCACGATCGAAATGCCGGTCGCGTTGAGGAACTCGGAGCTGAAACGCATGCCGACCTTGTGGTCGGTGCGCATGAGCTTCCACAGGTTGGTGATCTTTTCGCGGTCAGCCGCTGGTTCGACGCCGGAATCGTTCGGGACGGCCGCTGCTGGAGTTGTCGGGGCCGACTTGGATTCGAGCGATTTGGGGTCGCGACCGGTGTCGTCGTTGTTGTCGGAGGTCGGGTCGGGAAAACGATTGAAGCGGTTGAAGACGAGCGGTGTGTACCCGTCGGGACCGAGCTGGGGGCGGCCGCCACCGACGAGCCTGTGGCGTTCAGGTGCGAGTGGGTTTTCATATCGGGAACCTGCCGGGCCGGCGTCGTGGAAGGGAACGACGGGGCCGGGGGCCTGCCCGCCACCTCCGGACGACTTCGGTATTCCATTGGGTTTGCTGGATGTTTCACCGGCGATCGGCCGTTGTCCGGTTGCACTGTCCAAATGGCCGACATCGGTGGCGCCGGCCAGATATTCGGGCGGAACGTGCCCCGGGGCTCGCGAAATATCGGAGTGCGACGCTATGTCGGAGTTGGGCACATCGTCCGGAATGTTCTTCGGGTTCGGTTTCGGGCCCTCGGCGGGAGCGGGTGTGGTGGGGGATCGATCGTCGGACGCCGGCCCGGTTTGTTCTGGCGGGTCCATGCGGAACTTCATGAAGATCGATTTGCCGGGGGCGCCGTAAGCCTCGAGTTCATATCCGAATGAGGTGGCGAGCTTCATGATGATGTCGCCACCGCGTTCGTGGGTGCCGTCGGCCAAAACGGAGTTCAGACCGGTCGGATCACCGTCGCCCGCCAACAGGGTATCGATGTCGATCATTGCGAGAAGCCGTGCTTCTGCCTCCGGATCGGCTCGGTCGAGTGGAGTTGTGTCGGCGTCGTCCATCGGTGCGCCGACTTCGGACAGCTTCCATCCCGGAACCACTCGGGATGTGTCCGAGATGTGCACCACCATCTCGTCGCCATCTTCGGACATCCACGCTCGTACCTGTGCGCCGCCCTCCTTGGCGTACCGCGAGATGTTGGCGAACACCTCTGTCACGGTCAGCCGGATATCTTCGCGTTGCCCCTCAGACCAGCCATTTCGGTCGAGCAGTTCGACGAAGGCACGTCGCACGGCCCCGCCCCCTGGGAACACCTCTTCCCGGCTGAAGGACAGGTCGACGGCTGGATCGCCAAGCGGTGGCAGCGGTCCGTCGGGTACGGCGGGTGTGGCGAGGGTGAACCGCCTGGATCGATCGCCGTTCTCGAAGAGTTCGATTCCCCAGGTCCGTGACTTCTCGTCCAGCAGTTCGAGGAGTCGCCCGGTCTCGGTCGGCGTGACGACACCGGTATCGGGGTCGGCTTTGTCCCGGACCGGGGCGACCCTGCTCTGGTCGATGACCTCGATGGCCACCCACTGTGCGTCCGCCTGGCCACCTCTGGTGGTGCGCACCACCGCCGGGCCGTCAGCAGTGCTCAGCAGCGCCTCGAGCATTTCTGCCGCCGCAGCGGTCTGCGGTTCGAGCGGTGATCCTGCCAGCGTGCCTGCGACCACATCGCGTGCCTTGGCGCCGTCGAGCATGTCGGGTTTCACCGAGATGTCGATGCGGGTCAGCGGCGGTGGGGCCTCGTTGCCTCGTGTGGTGGTGAGTGAGTCGACCACCTGCTGGTCGACGGCCGTGAGATCGGCGTGCACCAGCCAGTGGTCGGTGTTCGTCTGGGTGATGCTGGACTCGGCAATATCGAATTCGCGTGAGGCGAGTATCAGGTCCGGTGCGCCGTCCCAGATAGGCACGGTCCGTGCATCAGCGGCTATGACGGGGGACAGGCCGATCTCGTCGAAGATCGCCCCGTACGCCGTCTGCGGGCGATCGGTGTTGAGATCGCTGGCGATCACCACCGGGCCGGTGGCCAACGCCCGCAACATCTGCCCGATCTCTTCGGCGTGGACCGCGCCGTCGCCGTGCTCATAGTTGTACCCGAAGACGCCGAGCGGTGTCGGGTGCGTATTGATGATGGTGACCCCGCCGATCTCGACGACCTGCGCGAACCGATCATGGGGCGCCACCGGCCGACCGCCGATCCGGAGCTCGAGCGTGGTGACGGGCAGCAGGTGTCCTTCGGCCGCATCGATCGGGATTCGGCTGATCACAGCCAGACTCAGCATCTTCGTCTGGCTCGGATCCATGTGCGACGGACACATCACGGTCTCGTATACGTACGGGTAGCCGAGCAGTGCCGCCAACTCCTGCGCGGTAGTGCCGCCCGCGCCGGCCTCGGATTCCTGTATGGCGACGACATCGAGATCGGCCTGGCGGATCTGCTCGGCAAAGTACGCAACATCGATGTGGTCGTATTGCTCGAGCGGGAAAGGACTGTTCCCATCCTCCGGGGCCGCGTGATCATCCGAGGAGACCGCATGGTCATCCGAGGACCGCATAACGCGTCCCCCAGCGATATTCCACGTCGCCACCCGCAGCGAACGTCCGCGATCCGCTGGTGTCGCACCACCTGGTGTCGTTTGCTGCGCCTGAACCGGCTCGGAGGTCGGGGCGGGCGGGTCGGTGGCGATGGATCCACCAGGGTGCGTGGATGTCTCAGTGGTCGATGGCGGTTCGGTGGCAGGCGTTGTCGCCCCCGGTCGGGACGGAGTCTCTGCCAACAACTGTTCGGTTGCCGGAGTCCAGGAGAATCCCGAGTCCTCGAGCCACGGGGTCAGCCTTTTGTAGAGCTGACGCAAGATCGGATGGGTTCGTGCGGGTTCCGGTCCGGGATCGAAGTCACGAAGACTCGCTGTCGGTGCCTCGCCGGCCGGACTCATGTCCAGCACCACCTGCCCGGACTCTCCGCGAACCGCGTTGAGCGCGATGTCGATGTGCAACCCGCCGTCGGCTGGAATGGTGAAATCGACTACTTTTATCCAGAAACCGTCACCGGCACCATTGAGTATCTTCTCGAGACGTCGTTCGAGGCCATTCCGAGAAACGATGGATCCGGCTTCGGGAACGATCTCTGCCGCTGAATGGTTGGCGGGTATTTCTGCGCCGTCCAGCCATAGCAGGCCTTGGATCTCCTCGAGCATAGCGAAATCGACGCGCGACAAATCCACGTGCTCGCTGAGCGCGTATCTGAGGTATGCGAGGTGCTTTGGATCATGCGATGCCGCTTTGAACAGGCCGCTGAACGGTCCGACCAGGTCCAGCCTTCCGTCGATAATCCTCCAATACCCGAATGCCGAGTAGATGCTGCTGCCACGGTGATGTGAGTTGTAGAGATGCGGGTGCTCTCCGGACACATTTGGAGTGGTGACGAAATTTCCGTGGAGGTCCATCAGGAACGTATCGCCGCCACGTGTTCGAGTGTTGTAGCGCCGCCCGTCCGGTCCGACGAACCGATCGCCATCGAACCGGACGACGACGACCTCGACCGGATCGAGCCAGCCGGGATAGGCATCGGTGGGCGTACTCGGATCCGCGACGTCGAATGTCGGTTTGCTCGGGGCGGTGGCCGGGTTCGTCGATCGGCCTGCTTTGCCCTTGCCGTCGCCCGGCTCTCCACCGGGTGGGTTGCGGAAGGCCATATAGCCTTCTGCCGGGCCGCCCTTCGAGAATGGAATATGAGGACGGGCGCCCGGGTCGTCGTATTCCCCGCGACCGGTATCCAGGGCGCCGGACATCGAGCCCGGGTACGACGATGAACTCGGCGAGATTGTTCGAGCGGGTTGTGGTGCTGTTGTTTGTCCATCTGCGGTTCGGTGTGAACCTGTGCGGTCGGCGTCAGGTGCTCCGTCCACAGCGGAGCGAACTAGCGCGATCATGTCTTCGATCGACATCCACTTGTGGGGCAGTCCGGCCGCCGTGAACGCACCGGTGAGTGCCAGCTGCACGTTGGAGGCGAGCATGCGGGCCCTGCGGTCGTCCAACTCGCCGGCCTGGGCCAGCTCGACCATACGAATCGTGTCATTCGATGCCCGGAAAGTGTCGAGCATGGGCAATACGGTAAGGATGAAGCGCGCCGTGCTCGGCGAAGTGAGGGTGGCCGATTCGAGTACCGGCATTCCATTGCGATGTAGCGCAATCAAACCGTCGACGGCCCTCGGGCCTGGGCCGGCATACTGAAAATCGATAAGCGTGACGTTTCCGTGCGCATCGACCAAAACGTTGTTCGGCGTCACATCCATATGCAGAGGGACCCACGGTTCGATCGGCGATTCGACGAAGTCGGTGAGCGCCTGCTCCAGGGCGTCGGTCAGCCGGGGCCCGAATCCGAACGCTTGACGAACCGCATTGATCGCGACGGATCGTTCCCCGAACTCTTGGAACACCTGCTCGGCATGGGCGGCGTGAATTCGGATGAAGTCCGCGAGGGTCCCCGACCGGAGATGCTGTGGGATGTCCCCGAAGTCGCTCAACGGGAGATTGTGGAAATCGGTGATGATCGTGGTCAGCTTCTGCATGATCACGGGATCTGAGAAGAAGTCCGCTATCGGTTCGCCCGCATCACGGTCGATACGGAAATCGTCCCCCACGTAGAGGATGCGAGGCAACCCGCCCATCTTGCGGGCAGCGGCCTCGATGATCGCGGCCTCGTCGGCCCAGGTGACGTGGTCCAGCACATTGTCCGGGCGCGACATGATCTGGACCGCGAATCCAGAAATCTTGTACACATTGCGAGAACCGCCGATCCGCAGTTCGCCGTGTTCGACGGCGTAGTCGCGCAATGCCACCGCGGTCTCGTGTGACATCTGCACACCTGAATCCGGCTCTGCCCCGAGTGAGTGATACTCGTTCGGCCCCAGTAGATCTCGCAAGACGGCCGATGCCTGCACCGCCGCAGGACTCTCCTGAACAGTTTCGGGGCTGTTCGGCCATTGGCCCGCATCGGCGACGCGTGTACCGCTCGAGGGTTTGATCACGAGGTAGCCGTCGCCGGCCAGGCTGCGGAACACCCTGCGGACAGTGTCTTTCGATATTCCCAGCGCCTCGGCGAGCTCCTTGGCAGGTGTCATGCGCTGACCCTGGCCGACGTGGCCGTCGAGAATCATTTGCCGCAACAGCGGTGTCAATGTGGCGTGCCAGCCGATATCGGCGGCGGTGTCGGCGAGCGAACCCGGAGAGGGCTCACCGGTGAGGATGGTCAGAGTTTCTGCGGCCGAGAGCGGTGCCTCGGTACCAGGGGCTACGCTCGGCCATCGGTCCCTGCTCGCCACGGTCGTGCTGACCGGATGCCTGACTTGCAGATAGCCTTCATCGTCGAGTTGGTTATAGGCCCTGCGGACCGATTCCGAGGAAATCCCCAGTTCTTCGGCGAGCTTTTCGATCGGAGTGAGCCGTTGGCCTTCGGGTGGGTAGCCGTCGAGGATCGCTTGGCGTAGACCGTCGGCCAGTGCTGCCTGCCAGCTGGTTCGGGCCGCGGTGTCCGCGAGAGAGCCTGGAAGCGAGGCCTCGATGAGGCCTGCCTGCTCATCGGCCGGGAGCGGTACGGATGTGTCGGCGGGTGCTTGCTTCGGCCAGTGATCCTTGCTCGTCACCGTGGTGCCCGCTTTACCACGGCTCACCAGATATCCCGCGTCGGCGAGTTCGCGATAGGCCCTGGTGACTGTTTCGGTCGAGATCTTGACGCGTGACTTCCGCGCAAGTTCGTCGGCGAAAGTCCTGGCTGGTGCCAGCTTTTGCCCGGCGGAGATGGTCTCGTCGAGGACGATTCGACGCAAGCCGGTGGTCAGCGTTTCGTGCCAGCCGACGGCGGACACAGTGTCGGCCAGGCTGTTCGGCAGCGCGGCTTTGACGAGTTCGGTTTGCAGTTGGGCCGACAGTTGTGGTTTGTCGGACCGAACGGGCGGTGTGTCGGACGATTGCTGCTTGCGCTTCGCCACATTGTCGGCGCCCTTACCGACACCCGGTTCTCGACCCGGCGGCGTGTGGAAGGCCATGCCGCCGTCTGGCGGTCCGACCTTCTTCGCGAACGGGGTGCGTGGCCGCACGTCCATACCGTCGTGGCTGGTGCGACCGGTGTCCACTGCGCCGTACATCAATCCGGGGTACGACGTCGGTGGGCTGGTATTCGCGCCGGGTCGGCGGGGTGTGTCGGGTGTCGGATCGGCCGCGGGCAGAGCGGGCGCGGGCTGCCACTTGCGAAGCAGGCGCTCGAGGTATTCCGTTGCGGTGGTATCGAGGCCCGGCTCGGCCAACTTTGCTCGGATACCGTCGAGGAGCTGGGACCTTACGTTCGACAGCGTGAACGCTATGTGATCGACATGAGGGTAGCGGCGAGCGTACTCGTCGCTCTGGAGCAGGTAGCGGGCGATGCGGTCGGCTCGGTCGAAGGTGAAGGCCGCTGCTTCGAGGTGGTGCGCGGCGCTTTCCGCGGTGGTATTTGCGAACTCCGACAATGCGGCGAGCAGGTCGTTCGCCGCACGGGCCATCGTCGACATGAGCCGTTCGGGCGTGATGTCTTCGGCGCCCGCGGGGATCAGGCGGGACAGGATGGCGAACCGCTGCTCGGGGCTGATCGGTGTGTAGGCGGGAACATGGTTCGGGTCGTGGGGTTCGCCGACGATCTGTGCTCGGTCGGCGAGCAACCGAAGCAGCTCGACGGTGTTGTTCGTATTGTCGTACGCGCCGCCGGCACCGAGCCGCTTGGCGGCCTGGTACAGCAGCTGTGCGGTCGCGCCGTCGTCGGCGAACGACCAGAAGGGTTGCTGATTCTCACTCGACCTGTTGGGGAGGTCGAGGATGTACTCGATCATTCCGGCCGCGGCGTCGGCGGCCTTGGCCGCCTGCTCGGGATCCAACCCCGCCAACCCGTTCCGAGCCGCGTGCGCGATCGCCTGCACCAGGTTGTTCTGGTATTCGTCCACGAGATCGGCCAGTTTCGCGTCGACGGACGCAAGGGCGGATTGCTCCTCGGCCGCAGACCTGACGCCCGCATGCCGGAAGTCCTGGTAGAGGCGCTGGAGGTAATCTTTCGTCTGGGGTTGGAGATCCAGGTCCTCACGCTGGAAATAGAGCTTCTCGACTCGTTCGAACAGCTTCTTGTTCGTCAGCACATCGTGGTTGTGCCGTGCCTTCATGCCGGTGATCAAGTTGTCCACTTGTTCGGCAACCGAATTGCGATCTTCTTTGTCGCGCTTGAGGATCTGCTGTTCGGCCAGTCTGCGGTAGTCGGCACCTGATTCGGCGAAACGATGCAGGGTGTTGTCGACGGTCGGTTCTTCGGCATCGTTCGCGATGTCGTCCAATTCGGCGTTGTGTTCCGCGATCGCCGCCGCGAGATCTTTGGCGTGTTGGACGAGATCGACTTCCTCCCACCACGGATCCTCGGCGGGTGCGAACGGGAACGGGTTCGTGCCGCGAATGTTGTGCCGGGTACCGGGCGTCGAGAGCACGGGGCGCCGGGTCTCGATCTTCGGCGGGGGCGGCGGTGCGAGGGTCGCGCCGGAGACGCCGCCCTGCGTGGTTTCCACGCCGGGGCTGTCGAGGTATTCGAGGCTGTCCGGGTTCAGGCCGGGGCGGCCGCCGGGTGTGCCGGGTGCGCCCGGCGCCTTTTCGTCGACGTCGGTGGGGTATTTGCGGCCAAGTCCGGCGTCCATGGGGACCGTGGTCGGGCTGGCGTCGAGTGAGGTCGACTGGGTGGCCGGTGGGCGGGGGATCGGGGTGACCTCAGGGCCTACCGCCGGCTCTGGAGTGAGTGGGCTGGTGGGGTCGTGTTCTTCCTGGGTGCCGTCGGGGGTGAAGCGTGGTCGGTTGGACCAGGAGTCGAGGGAGCCGTTCTCGCGAGGTCGGGGAACGATCGGGGTTCGGTTGCGTGTGTCCTCCTCCGGGGGAATGGGGAAGGCGGGGTTGGTGTAGATGGCGGGTGGCGGGAGCTTGAACTCCTCGGGCGGATCGCCCAACGGGAAGCCGGGGATGCGTGGGGTGGTGGCGTCTGTGCCCGTGGGGAATTCGACTGTGCTCGGCTTCGGCGGGATGAATTCCTCGGGTTCGGCGGGGAGGTCGTCGTCTGCGGGGGTCCGGTTGGTCGCCGGGAGCGGAGTCGCGGTCGACGCTTCCGGCTGTCTGTCGGGGGCCGACAGCGCGGTGGTATCGGCTGCATCGGGAAGAGCGGCTGCCCGACCCGCGCTCGGATCCACCGAACGGGCGGCAGGGTTTTGTGCGGTGGGTGGGCTCGCGGCCCGACTCGGTTCGTGTGTGTCGGGACCGGGCGGACCCGAGAGATTCGGCGCCGATGCCGATGCAGCCGTTGGTGAGGATGCTGCTGCCGCTGTTGCTGACGACGTCGCCGCCGCTGCTGTTCGTGAGGAGGTTCCCGCCGTCGTTGGTGACGAGGATGTCGACGTTGTTGATACAGGTGCCGATGCTGTCGTCGGAGTGGCTGTCGGTGCGGAGGCTGCTGATGACGCGGCCGACAACTCCGGTGACGACGCCGATACCTGCTCTGCTGCCGCCGGGGACGTCGACGCCGAGGATGCTGACGTCGATGTCGTTGTAGCCGAGGATTCCGACTTCGATGTCGTTGCAGCCGAAGGGCTTTCGGCAGCCGACGAGAGCGAGGGCGATACGGACGGCGCGGCCGCCGGGCTCATTGCCTCGGGTGGCGGAGTTCCCGGTACGGGTTCGGACCCGGTGGATGCGTCGGGGGCGGTGCTCCTGGCGGTTGCGGTGTCGCTGCCGAGCGTCGCCGAGGCGGTTTCGGGGGTCGGCTTCGGTGTTGCGGCACCGGTTGCGTCCGGTGTGCGGCTCTGCGCCGGTGCGGCCGTGGCCTCTGGTGACGCCGGGGACGCGGGCGGGCTCGACGGATGTGCGCTGGCAACGGTCTGCTCGGTGGGAGTGTCGGCAATGCGTGACGAGGTGGTGGCGGGCCGCGGATTCGGTGCGGGTTCTGCGGCGCCGGACGGGCGCGTTGTCTGTGCTGCGGTGTCGCGGGATGACTGGGTGCCAGGGTCGCGGGGCGCTTGCCCGCCAGACTCGTGTGCGGCGGGTGTGGCGGTGTCGCGGGGCGTTTGCGTGCCAGGCTCGCGGGAGGCTGGCGTGCCGGTGTCGCGGGGCGTTTGTGTTGCGGTATTGCCTGGCGGCTCCGTGCCAGTGTCCCGAGAAGCTTGCGTGCCGTCGCGGCCTGTATTCGCTTCGGTATCAAGGCTTCTCGACGCCCCGACGTCGCGGGTTGTCCGAGCGTCAACGTCGCGCGATGGCTGCGCGCCGGTGTCGTGGGCAGTCAGGTCGGCGTCGGTGGACCGCGAGACCGTTTCGGTGGTCGTCGCACCCGCGTCGATGCTCCGCGGTGCGGCGGCTGTCGGGCCTTCCGGCTCGTCAGCTGTCGTGACACCCAACCGCTCCAGATCGCGCTGGAACGCTGCCTCGAATTGTTCCTGGTTCACGGGCGCGGCTTCGTCCATCGCGTCCCGTGCGGACGCGTCACGCTCCAGGAGTGCCGTGCCCTTCAGCGGATCCCAGTCCGCCTTCGGCTTCGGCGCCTCGCCCGGCGCCAGCTCGAGTTGTGGGCGCCACCGGCCGCTGTCGGGTGCGGATTCCGAGAAGACGACACCGAGCGTTTCCTTCACGCGCGGTGCGATATCGCTCAGCCAGTTCTGCACGGCATTGTCTTGGATGTCGATACGGGGCGCGCCGATCCGCTTGCCCTGCGCGTCGACGGTCCACTCGACCACCAGATCCCCGGAGATCTCGCGGACGATATTGCCCTTCTGCTCATGGATTTCGACGCGGCCGACGCTGTTGCGGCTGAATGTGGCGGCGTGTGCGCCGGCGCCGTCCTTGAATTGCACGGCCCCGGCGACTTTCACATTGTTGTTCGCGACATAGTCGACGAGTGCCTGCGGTGAGTCGAAGGTGCGCCAGTGCCCGTTGAGGGCTTGGGCCCACTGCTCGACTTCGACCCCTCGCAGGGGAGTCTGCGAGTTGTCCAACAGCGAGGTGTTGATGCCGTCGTAGCCGGTGATCTCCTTCATGTACGAGACGGATTCGGGGGCACAGTTGCCCAGGCTCTCGCCGTCCTCGCGCGCATACCCGAACGACGAGCTGCCATCGTCGGGCGATGCGGGCCGGGCACCGTTGTCCGCGATGGGCTCGGCCGAGTCACGGCCGGTCGGTGCGACCGAATCACCTGTCATTGCAGGTGATTCCGGTGCTATAGGCGCGTCGGGCGCAGATGCGGGTGCGTCTGCGGTGACGGAGGTCGGGCCCGACTCCCCGCCGCCGGTGTCCGGCGTCGCTCGCACCTGGCCTGGATCGCCCGTCGACGGGGGAGGCGTGGTGACCTCTGGCGCCGAAACTCGGCCGGTGCCCTCCGGCGATGCCGATACCGCCGAGCCCCGGTTCGGCTGCGACGATTCCGCACCGCCCCGAATATTGTTCTGCGCGGCCGTATTCGGCGTGCCCGCCCCGTCACTTGTCCCGGATACGGTCGAGACGCTTCGCGGCGGTGGTGCGGACTCCCGTACGCCGGTGACGTTCCCGTGCTCCGGTCCGGAACCGCCGCTCGGAACCGGCGGTCGACGCTCGGGTCCGGATCCACCAGATCCCGGTGAATCAGGTGAATTGCGTTGTCCAGGAGGTATTCCCGGTGCATCGCCATCGGATCGCGGTGCAGGCGATTGACCGATGCCCATTTCCGCCAGCTGCTGTCGATAGTGAGCATCGGCGCGCTGCTGGAATTCGGTGATACTCGATTCGCGGAAGGATCGTGGACCGCTGGAGGTGTTCTGGCTGTCGACGAACGCGGCGACGAGGTCTCGATGCGGCCCGGGTGGCAGGTCTTCGGTGCGCATCCGCCCGGCGAGTTCCCGGCCGAGATCGTTGATCTGCGCTTCCGG
Source organism: Nocardia cyriacigeorgica (assembly GCF_029868385.1). Classification (GTDB taxonomy): domain Bacteria; phylum Actinomycetota; class Actinomycetes; order Mycobacteriales; family Mycobacteriaceae; genus Nocardia; species Nocardia cyriacigeorgica_F. The sequence goes on from NZ_JARWNX010000042.1 coordinate 21,332, forward strand.
TGACAGATCACGTGGACGTGCGGTGTGCCCGTCGTCGGCACCGGTGAGCGGGGATCTCAGCCGGGGCGGGGGTTCGGCGAACCGCGGTGTTCCCGAACCGGAGCCATCGGCAGGCGCCCCAGCGTGGGCGGATCCAGGTGGCGGAGTGCGTCCCGCGCGGATGGCCGCACCGATAGAGCTGGCGACCCCGGACCCGAACCCGGTCCAGATCATCGCGGCCATCTCTTTGTCGGTGAGCTCGACGCCGGACAGCCATTCCATCGTCTTTGCCCCGGCATATGCGGCCGGCGGGCCGCTGATCGCGCCGGCGGCGACGACGGCGGCGATTTGGCGGGCCTTCCAGGAGACCGGCGAGGTCGAGCGGGCACTCGACCCCATCACCTTCCGTGCGATGGCACCGCCGAGAGCGGCGCCGACTATGCCGCTGCTGAGACCTGCGCCCGCACCGATCCCTACCTGCTTCCAGTCCATTTCGTCGCGATTGCCTTCGGCGATCTGTCGACCCATCGCGTACGCCTGTGTGCCACCACCGAGCGCAGTGCCCATCACGGCGCCCTTGACCACCAACGCCAACCTCGGGTACGCCACCGCGAACTTCGCGTTGAGCAGCCGCAGCATCGTCACCAGATTGCGCAGCGAGAGCACCATCGCTTCCCTGGCGGCCAGCCGACGCTGCATCATCACCAACACGGTCGCTGGATGCGGCCTGGTCAGGTCGAAAAGGATCTGCCCGATCAGGACGAAAGCGATGCTCTTGACCACATACTGCTGGAACTCGATCTGGAGCGCGCCCTCTTCGAGCTGTTTGGCGCGATCCTCATGGTCTTTACACAGCTCCCTGGCGTCGACCGCGCACTGCCGGTACCAGTCGCGGACCTCATCGATGTAATCGCCGGAAATGCCGAGGTCCTTGCCGTGCTGAACGACCTCGTCGATGTCGGCGCCCAGCTCGGCCAGTGCGTTCGCCGAACTTCGCCAGTACTCGGCGGCGGCGCGCATGGCATCCGGGTCTCCCTCTGGGAGATGGCCAAGCACCAGATCGACCAGCCAGTCGGGAAACCAGTCGGGAAGATCGACCATCACCCGCCGCCCGGACGACCACGCGGTATCTCGACGACGAGCCGGTGTAGGGCTTTCGCCGGACCCGACGCGTCGTCACCGCGCAACTCGACCTCGGCGAACGCGCTCTCGAGCGCCGCCTGAGCATGAAAACGTCTGTCCTGGAAGCTGTTCGGGCCCAGCTGGGCGCGCCAGATCCGGTATCCGGCGACCACACCGGCCAGGGTGTCGCGGTGGTCCCATGGGCCGTTGATCCGCCGATACTCGGTGATCAGCGAGCGTTGCGCCAGCTGCTGTGCGCGCGGTCCCGCCGCGGCGACGAGTATCCGGCCCAATGCGTGGACCACGGTCGCGTAGATCGGCCGTTGCTCGGATCCCGGCGGCATCCGCCCGGCCCTGGTGGCCGCCTTGACCGTGGTGTCGAACAGGTCGGGATTCGCGGCGAGCTTGGCGTCGAGCGAGATCCATGGGCCGGTGTCGTCTCGGTTTTCGATCACCTCGGCGATCGAACCGTCGGTGCGCGCGGTGATCTCGATTCCGCCGAGGACGAGGTAGGAGTACTTGCCGAGAATGTCGTCGACCGCGGCGGCGATCTCGTCGACCGTGTGTTCGGCGATTCCCGAGGTGTCGAACCCCGAGATCCGCAGGTTGCGCCGGGTGGCGAGGGCATGCGCGGCGGCGAGTGCCGCCGCGTTGGTCGTCGGCTGACCGGCGGAGACGCGTGCGGTGGATTCTCGTTTCGACCGGCGTGGCTTGTCGGACTTGCCGCGGGTCGGCGGTGGTGTCGGACCCGGTTCGCGGTCTCGGCGCCGCGGCGGCGGGATGGCCTGTCCGGGCGGCAGCATCGGCCCGGTGCTCGGTGGGCGTGATCGGGGTGCTCCGGGACCCCACGGTGTTGCTGTCTGGGGCCGCGCCCATGGTGTCTCCGCCGACGGCCGCACGCCCGCTGGCCTCGCACCGGGATCCGTGGGTTTTGCGATGGCATTGCCGGCCGTCGGGGACTGCGCGCCGGTGGCGCCGCGCCCCGGTGCTGCTGTGGGCGCCCCCGTCGCCGAGGAGGTCTTGCCCTGCTGGGGCGTACCGCGATCACCGGACGACGGCGAGGTCGGGTTGCCACTCGATGGTGCCGCCGTCCATGGCGAATTCCCTTGGCCACCAGCAGGATCAGGGTAGGAACCATCCGCGCTGCCGGGGTGGTCGATCGGGTTCGCTGTCGGATCGAATCCCTCGGCGGTGGGATCGGAGGTCGCGGGCACCTCGTCGAGCGGCTGGTCCGTCGGAACATCGACCGGTACGTTCGCGCCGGTTTCGCCACCGACCGGCGCCGCGTCGGATCCGGCGGTGCCGGGAGGATAGCCGCCGGGGACCTCGACCGGCACGTTCGGGCCGGGGCCGAGGCCGGGGCCGGACTCGGGCGCCTGGTAGACGATCTGGTCGGGTCCCTGCTGCGGAACGCTCAGGTCGAGGTAGTAGGGGTCGGCGTTGCGGATTTCGAGGGCGTTGTCGTAGTCGACGTCGTACAGATTCTGGGTGGATTCGCGGACCTGTCGGCTTGCCTGGTTGAGCCGATCGGCCAGATTCCTCAGCGCTGTGATGCTCTTCTCGGCACGCGGTTCATAGCCTTCGGCGAAGGCCTTCCCCGGCTCATCCGTGCCCCAGGGCTCGCCCTGCCCGTCCAGCCCAGTCGTCAGCGTGCCGACCTGATCGCGGGCTGTTGTGGCGAAGGCGCTCAGTCGTGAGATCAGACCGTTGATCCGGTCCGGGTCGATCCACAGCGGCTGGCTCATGCGTGATGAACCCTCCTCATGACTGTGCACCGGATCAGAGAGGAAAATTGTGCCCGATCCTGAGGGGGTTACGGCGGTGCGTTATTACCTGTCCTGGGAAGGACTGTCAGCGGATGACGTCGACCCTGTCACCGGGGTTCAGATACTCGAAAAAGCGGTGTGCGCCTTCCTCTGTCATGCGTACGCAGCCATGCGATGTGGCCTCGACCGGGCCCACGTGGAAGGCGATGTCGTTGTTGAAGAACACGGCCCAGCGCATGGGGGCGTGGTGCATGGTGCTCCAGTGGAAGGGACGTTTGAAATCGACGTCGAACACGCCCGGTGGGGTTTCGTACCCACGCATGCCGTGCGAGATCGGTGTCGGACCGAAGACGACCCGCCCGTTGTCCACCAGCCAGGCCTCATTGGTGCTCAATCGCATGCAGGCGCGGGCCTCGGGCGCGCACGGCGAGGCGGTCGGGATGATCGCCGGGACGCCGGGGATATCCGGTCCGCCGGGGAACAGCGGTTCGGCCCCGGCCGGTGCGGCGAGCAGGAATCCGGCGGACGCGGCGCCGAGGAGTACCGCGCAACGCGCCGACCAGCTGCGGAAACGGTTATTGCGAATCAATTGTCCGAACCTCTCTAACCCTGCCGGTCGGCCTGTCTCACGCCAGGACACCCGGACCATCTCGTCTGCACAAGCCTGGGACCACCGAGGTAGAGGTGATCATGACCGACCACGCGCACGTGGTCAACGATGGCGCGCGACTGGGACGAGTCCGTTACCTGCGGTCGGGCGCGCCGCTGGAGCGTTCAGTCCTCGCTGCTGTCGCGGTGCGCCAGGTAATCGAGCAGATCGGGGTCCGACGAGGTCAGCTGGTCGATTTCCTCGCCGCCGGTACAGGGGTAGAAGGTGACCGTGACCGAGCCGGGGCGGCGGGCCGTCACCCGCCAGAGGGCGCCGGAGTCGTGCCAGCGCTGGAGGACCGCGATCGGCGTTCGGGCCAGGTCCTCCGGCATGGTGTGGCGGTTCCTTCGGGCGAGGGCGGGTGGTGTCGACGTTACCGGCCCACGGGCAAGCCGGCGGCGGCTGCGGCTCGGGTGAGCATGTCCTCGATCATGGTGGGGGTCAGGCGGCCGGTAAAGGTGTTCTGCTGGCTGACGTGGTAGCAGCCGAACAAGTGCAGCGGCGCCTGTGCCGGATCGGTGGGTGTCAGCTCGACGTGGGCGCCGTGTCCGAACTTCGGGCGCGGTCGCGGGAGCTGCCAACCGGCCTCGGCCAGTACCGGCAGCAGTGCCTGCCAGCCGAAGGCACCGAGCACCATGATCGAGCGCAGGGTCGGTGCGAGTAGCCGCAGTTCGGTGTCGAGCCAGTGCCGGCAGCGGTCGCGTTCCTCCGGTGTCGGTTTGTTGGCCGGTGGCGCGCAGCGCACGGGTGAGGCGATCCGCACACCGTGCAGGCGCAGGCCGTCGTCGCGGCTCACCGCGAGGGGCTGGTTGGCCAGACCGACCGCGTACATCGCCGCGTAGAGCACCTCGCCGCTGCGGTCACCGGTGAACATGCGTCCGGTGCGGTTGGCTCCGTGCGCGGCGGGGGCGAGGCCGACGATCAGCATGCGCGCGTCGGCGGGCCCGAATCCGGGCACCGGACGACCCCAGTAGGTCTGGTCCCGGAACGCCGCCCGTTTCTGCCTGGCCACCAGCTCCCGCCACGCCACCAGGCGCGGGCAGGCGCGGCAGTGTGTCAGAGTCTCGTCGAGTTCGGCGATGGTGCGGCACACGAGCCGATTCGATCACATCGGCGGCGGTTTCCTGTGCAAATGTCCAGTTCAGCGGGATCGTCGCGAGTCGATCTTGTCGGGGCGCCGCGCGGTGCGATTGGTAGCATGGCGTTTCTGGCCGACCGGATGCGGACCTTGCCCCGGATTCATCTCGAAAGAGTCTTTCCATGCAGTTTGAAATCGTCGAGCGGGACGAGACGTGGGTTGCCGGGCTCCCGGTGCGCAGCCCCAAGCGTGCGCTGCGGGAACTGCGGGATCAGGATCTGGAAGCCGCATGGGCCGCGGTGCTGCACCATGATCTCGGCGGCCCGCTGGCCAGCGCCTACACCGACTATTCCGGCGAACTCGGCACCTACAACACCCAGATCGTCGGATATCAGTGCTCGTCGTTCGATCAGGTCACCCGCGGCCATCTGGTGGCCAGACTGCCGCGCGGCACCTATGCGCGGTTCTCCTCGATGGGTGAGTTCCCGCAGATCATGACGGGCCTGTGGACCCAGATCGCCTACGCCGAGGAACACAAGCAGATCAAACGCACCTTCACCGGCGATTTCGAGTGTTATCCGCATGCGTACAAGATCGATCTCTACCTGGCGGTCGATCCACGATGAGCTACTCCATCGTCGTCCGCAGCGAGGCGATCTACGGCGGTCTGGTGGTGCCGCGGGTGCGCCCGAGCTTCAAGGTGAGCAACAGCGAGCTGATCGAGTTCCTCAAGGATCGGCTGCGTGATCGGGCCGCCGGGACCGCGGCGGCCGATGGCCCGATGTTCACCGTGTACGTGCCGGATCCGACCGAGACCTACAACGCGCTGGTCGGGTTCGAGTATCCGTCCGCCGAGGCGGCGCAGGTCGGCGACGTGCTGGTCCGCGTTCCCAAAGGGGTGTACGCGCGGTTCGTGCCCAATGGCGATTACCACGATCCGGTGGAAGATGCCTGGGCCCAGGTCGACGACGCGACGGCATCGGCCGAGATCACCCGTGCCTACCGTGAAGAAATCGAGATCTGGCACGGCCCGCATTCGGTGGAACTGTTCATCTCCATTCTGGTATAGCTTGCTGCCAGTTAGCTGGACGCATACCAACCGGTTTGCTTTCTCCCTCGGTACCTGGACGTGACCGGCCTGACCTGCGGGTTTTTCCCGACCGAAAATTGGTTTTCGGAAGATTAACCAGATATCTAGTCAATTCTGGCTCCGATGACCCATACTGCCCATGACGTACTCACTCGCGTTCGGGGCGCCGGGTGAGTCTGTCGGATGGGTTCGATCACTGTGTGTGCGCACGCAGCAACAAGAGTAGGAACGTCATGGCTGTCGAAACGATCGCCGTCGACCTGGTTGAAACTTGCAGCACCGCGACGCTGCGATTTCACGACATAGTCTCCGGATGCGACGTCACCGCGACCACCCCGGACGCAGACCCGGAACTGTGGGATCGATATCTCCACGGTGCGCTGGATGTTTACCGGCACTTCCGTGTCCAGTCCGCCCTCGAATACGACGTGGTGGCCGACGGCCGCTCCACCTCGCTGTTCTTCGCCGCCACCGATCGGACGGGAGCGGTCGTCGCCGGTGTCCGCGCGCAGGGCCCGTACCTGCGCACCGACGATGTCGGATCGCTCGCACCCTGGTCCGGCCGCCCCGGTGAACGGGAGCTGCGGGCGATGGTTGCTCGTCGGCTACCGCGCGGCATCGTCGAGTCTCGTGGGGCGTGGGTGGCGCGCGATGCGCCCAACCGGCGCGAACTCGGCGCCGCGATCTCACGCTGTATCGCGCACACCCCGCGCCTCCTCGGTGTTCGATACGGTTTCGCCACCGTCGCCTCGTTCACCACCGGTAGACACCGCGGTAGCGGCGGCGTCGCGGCCGATCTGATTCCCCCGGTGCCCTACCCCGACGATCGCTATCAGACCGTGCCGATCTGGTGGGACAGCCGGATGTACCGGATGTTCGCCGATCGGTTGCAGTATCTGCTGATGTGCGATGAACTGCGTGATATGGGTGTGGCCGACGGCGCGCTCGACCGAGTGCGGCGCGGCAACGGACGCAGAACGGAGGGTCGGCTCGGGTATGGCCGGTGAGGGTGACCGGGGGGTCGAATATCGGCCGTTGATACTGGACCCGCGACACCCGGGCGATATGCGGGTGCTCGCCGAACTGCGGGCCCGCAGCGATATCGAATTCGGTGATCTGCGCGATTTGCTGGACCGCGAGTTCGCCGAACTCACCGATCCGCCCGAACGCGTGGAGGGCCGCGAATCGGATCGCTGGGTGTACTACCCGTGGCGGCGGCGCGTACTCGGATTACCCGGTCCGCATACCCTCCGCGCCATTCGGCTCGACCGCAATCGCAATAAGCTCACCCGCGATGAGCAGCGGCGATTATCCGAGATGTCGATCGGGGTGGTCGGACAGAGCGTCGGTCATGCGGTGGCCTACACGATTGCGCTGGAAGGTATTTGCGGATCGCTGCGGCTGGCCGATTTCGATGTGCTCGAGTTGTCGAATCTGAACCGGGTTCCGGCCGGGTTGTTCGATATCGGCGTGAACAAGGCCGTGGTCACCGCGCGCCGGATTGCCGAACTCGATCCCTATCTGCCGGTCGAGATCTTCCGTGCCGGAGTGGACCAGGACTCGGTGGACCAATTCCTGTCCGGGCTGTCGGTCGTCGTCGAGGAGTGTGATTCGCTCGATATCAAACTCGTCGTCCGCGAAGCCGCACGCAGACACCGCATTCCGGTGGTCATGGAGACCAGCGATCGCGGCCTGCTCGACGTCGAGCGCTACGACCTGGAACCGGAACGGCTCCCGTTCCACGGCCTGCTGGGCGGGGTGGCGGCCAGCGAGCTGCGCGGGTTGTCCACCCGCGACAAGGCGCCCTACGTCGTCGCGCTGATGGGGCCGAACGACCTGTCGTCCCGGATGGCGGCGAGCATGGTCGAGGTCGGCGAAACTCTGAGCAGCTGGCCGCAGCTGGCCGGTGATGTGATGCTCGGCGGCGCGAGCGTCACCACCGCGATCCGCCGCATCGGGCTCGGCCAGAAACTGCCCTCCGGACGCACCAGGGTCGATCTCGAACGTGATCTGGACGGTCTCGCCGAACCGGTCCCGGTCGACGACCTGGACTGGGAGGCCGCGGACGAGGCCGCAGCCACCACCACCGATCCGGTGCGGCGCATCCTCGACTGCGCCCAGCGGGCGCCCTCCGGCGGCAATGTGCAGCCGTGGACGCTGCACGCCGACGGTGGCGAGATCAGGATCGATCTCGACCGCTCGGCCACCACCGCCATGGACATCGGCTTCCGCGGCAGCGCGGTGGCACTGGGCGCGGCGCTGTACAACGCACGGGTGGCCGCGGCCGCGCACGGTGTGCTCGGCACCCACGAACTCATCGAATCCGACGACCCGTCGGCCGCGCCGATCAGCGCCGTGCTGCGCCGCACCGACCGGCCCGCCGACGCGCCCGCCGCCGACTATCCGCTGACGCTGACCCGCGAAACCAACCGCCGCCTCGGCGACGCGCGCCCCTTCCCCGCCGCCGTCCTCGCCGAGCTGGCGGCCGCGGCCGCCGCCGAGGGCGCGACGCTGCGCGCGGTCACCGACCGCGACGGCATCGACCGCGCCGCGGCGCTGCTGGCCGAATCCGATCGCATCCGCTACCTCACCCCGCTGCTGCACGAGCAGCTGTTCGCGGAGCTGCGCTGGGCGGGCGACGACCTCACCACCGGTATCGATGCCCGCACCCTGGAGCTTGCGCCCGATGAGCGAGCGGCCATGCAGATCGGCCGACGCGCCGATGTGATGGCGCAACTGCACAGCTGGTCCGCCGGGGTCGCACTGGGCGATTACGCCCGCGATCGGGTGCGCTCGAGTTCGGCGGTCGTCGCGGTCACCTTCACCGATCCAGCGGGCACAGACGAGAGGTCATTGGCCGGATATGTGCGCGCGGGCGGTGCCGTGCAGCGGGTGTGGATCCAGGCTCAGCGCAATGGTGTGGCGGTGCAGCCGATGTCGCCGGTGTTTCTCTATTCGCGACGTCACCGCGACTCGAACGCGATTTCTCCCGCGTACGCGGATACACTAGCGTCACTTCAAGGCTGTTTCCTGGACCTACTGGGAGTGCCGGAACATGAGACCATGGCGTTGGTTCTTCGCCTGAGCTACGCGGCCGCGGCCGGTGTACGCAGCAGGCGGCGACCGGTGCCTGGCGCGGACACCCGCAGTTAGCGTGATCGGAGACAAAGTGCCTCGGCGGACGCTCGACTCGTTGGTGACGGAGGTCGCCGCGGAGCTCATGGGCGTCGACGCCACGACGATGGTGTCGGCGACCGAGAAGGTACTGGCCACACTGGTCGAATACTTCGACGTCGATTTCAGCTACGTCCGGCACACCGATACCGAACGACGGGCGACGGTGCTGGTCGAGGAGTGGCCGCACCGGGCCAACGTCCCGGACCCCGACCCACTGCGGGTGGTGTATTTCGAACAGGCCGATTCGGTATTCCGCGCCCTCGAACACGCCACCGAACCGTTCCTGGTCACCGGCAGTGACGCCGACTATCAGGAGACCATCCAGCGCGCCTCGGGGCTGCCGAATGTCACCTCGGCCGCGGTACCGCTGGTCTCGCGCGGTCAATCCACCGGCCTGCTCGGGTTCATCAAGATCGGCGACCGGGAGTGGAGTACCCGCGAACTCAATGTCCTCAAGGCGATCGCCGCGCTGTTCGCCCAGCTCCAGGCCCGGGTGGTGGCCGAGGAACGGCTGCGCTACATCGCCCTGCACGACGATCTGACTGGGCTGGCCAATCGGCGAGCCCTGCTCGAACACATGGAGCACCGGCTCGCCGAGGGCAGTCCCGGCCCGGTGGCGGCGTTCTTCCTCGACCTGGACCGGCTCAAGGCGCTCAACGATTTCCTCGGCCACACCGCGGGCGACAACTTCATCCGCAGCCTGTCCACCCGGCTGCGGGAGAACCTCGACTCCCATGACATGATCGCCCGCCTCGGCGGCGACGAATTCGTCATCGTGCCCGCCAAACCGATGGACGCCGTCGCCGCCGAACACGAGGCGGGCCGTATTCAGCAGCTGATCGGGCGCCGTGTCACCGTCGGTGGCGAATCGGTCAGCCGTGCCGCCAGCATCGGCGTCGCGGTCGGCATACCGGGGGAGACCACGGTGGCCGATGTGCTGCGACGTGCCGACCATGCCCTGCTGTCGGCGAAATCCGGCGGCGGCAACGGCGTCGCGATCTTCACCGACGCCATGCGCGCGCAATTCGAACTCCAGGACGATGTGGAGCTGAACCTGCGCGGCGCGGTATCGGACGGATCGCTGATCCTGCACTACCAACCCGAGGTGGACCTGCGCACCGGGCGGATCGTCGCCATGGAGGCGCTGGTGCGCTGGCTGCATCCGACCAGGGGACTGCTGCCGCCGGGTGCGTTCGTCACCGTCGCCGAAGCCACGAATCTGGCCGGTGAACTCGGCCGCTGGGTGATCCGTTCGGCCTGCGCCCAGTTCGCCGAATGGCGCAGGCAGGGGCTGGCCGCGAATGTGGTGATGCGGATCAACGTGTCACCGGTGCAGCTGGTGAGCCTGGATTTCGTCGAGCGCATCGAAGACATCCTGCGCATGTTCGGCATCGACGGCAGCTCGGTGTGCCTGGAGATCACCGAGCATGTGGTGGTGCAGGATCTGGCCCGCACCCAGGTGACGCTGCGCGGGCTCAAACGGATGGGCGTGCAGATCGCCATCGACGATTTCGGCACCGGCTACAGCTCGCTGTCGCATCTGAAGGCACTGCCGGTGGACGCGGTGAAGATCGATCGCGGATTCGTGCAGCGGCTCGGGGCCTCCACCGACGATCTGGCGATCGTGAAGTCGATCATCGGGTTGGCCGGATCGTTCGGACTCGGCGTCGTCGGTGAGGGCGTCGAGACGCCGGTCGCGGCCCGCACATTGGTCGGGCTCGGCTGCTACCGGGCGCAGGGCTTCCTGATCGCTCGGCCCATGCCCGCCGAGGAGGTCGAGCAGCATCTGGCCGCGGGGCGGATTCCGCTCAATTTGGATCTGCCGCGCGTCGACCGGAACCTGACCGCGCGCTGACCGGCGGGTCGGCCGGTTCTTTCACCCCTGTTCACCTGCCGTTCTTCGCGACGGTTCCGGCGGTCACCCGGCTCGCGTCACCATCGGCGGCGTGCGCATCGTGCAGCTGGCGAACTTCTACGGTCCGCGGTCGGGTGGTTTGCGCACCGCACTGCATCACCTCGGCGAGGGCTATGTGGCAGCCGGTCACGAGGTGATGCTGATCGTGCCGGGCCCGCGCCGCCGTGAGGAGCTGCTGCCCACCGGCGCATTACGGATCACCCTGCCCGCCCTGGCTATCCCGGGGACCGGCGGCTACCGGGCGGCCGATCCGCGCCGGGTGGCCGATGTGCTCGACGGGCTGCGGCCCGATGTGCTCGAGGTGTCGGACCGGTTGACCTTGCGCGGTTTCGGCCGCTGGTCCCGCCGCCGTGATGTCGCGAGCGTGATGATCTCGCATGAACGCCTGGACCGGCTGCTCGGCCAGATCATGCCGCGCGCGCTCGCCCGTCGCTGCGCCGATCTGGCCAACCGCCGCACCGCGGCCGAATACGACATCGTGGTCTGCACGACGGATTTCGCGCGCGCGGAGTTTCACCGGATCGATGCGCCGAACGTCGAACTGGTCCCGCTCGGCGTCGACCTGGACCTGTTCAGTCCGCGCCGGGCCGATACCGGACTGCGCGCCGACCTCGGTGTGCCAGGCCATCCGCTGCTGGTGCATTGCGGCCGGCTCTCGGTGGAGAAGCGGGTGGACCGCAGTATCGAGGCGGTGGCGGCGCTGCGGCAGTCCGGGGTGGCGGCGCGGTTGGTCATCGCGGGCGACGGGCCGCGCCGCGACGCCTTGCATCGGCGCGCGCGTGCGCTGCCCGCTCTGCCGGACGGGCAGCCAGCCGTGCATTTCACCGGTTTCATCAGCGACCGCTCGATGGTGGCGAAACTCCTGGCCACGGCCGATGTCTCGCTCGCGCCCGGCCCGCACGAGACCTTCGGATTGGCGGCGTTGGAGGCACTGGCGGCGGGCACGCCGGTGGTGGCGAGCCGGTCCTCGGCGCTGGCGGATATCGTCACCGCCGAATGCGGCGCGGTGGCCGATGACGATCCGCTCGCCTTCGCCGACGCCGTCACCGAGGTGCTCGCGCTACCGCCTGCCCGACGTCGGCAGGCCGCGCGTCGCCGCGCCGAGCAGTTCACCTGGCCCGCCGCGGTCGCGGGCATGCTCGCCGTGCTCGGCGGTTGAGCGAACCGCTACCGATTCCGGCGCGGATCGGTAATGTCCGGCTGACATTCGCTGATGGACGAACAAGATCGGAAGTGGGATCGATGGGTCGCGTGCGGGCACGCCGGAGGACGACGGTTCAGGGCGCCAGGACCGTGATCACGGGCGCGGCGAGCGGGATCGGCCGGGCCACCGCCCTCGCGGCCGGTGCGCGGGGCGCCGAACTGGTGCTCACCGATATCGATGCGGCCGGTCTGGCGGCCACCGTCGCCGATATCGAACGCGACGGCGGAAAGGTCCTGGTCGCGACGCCGCTCGATATCACCGACCACACGGCCGTCGCCGCGTTCGCCGCCGATGTGCACTCCCGGTTCGGCAGCGTGGACGTGGTGATGAACGTGGCGGGTACCTCGGCCTGGGGCACCGTCGACAGCCTCGAACATCGGCATTGGCAGCGGATGGTCGACGTCAACCTGATGGGGCCGATCCATGTGATCGAGACGTTCGTGCCGGAGATGGTGCGGGCCGGTCGCGGTGGCGCGTTGGTCAATGTCTCCTCGGCCGCCGGGCTGTTGGCGCTGCCCTGGCACGCCGCCTACAGCGCGAGCAAATACGGTCTGCGCGGCCTGTCGGAGGTGCTGCGGTTCGAACTGGCCCAGCACGGCATCTCGGTGCATCTGGTGGCGCCGGGCGCGGTGAACACACCGCTGGTGCAGAGTTTCGAACTGGTCGGCGTGGACAAGGAGGATCCGCGGGTCGGCAAGCTGGTCTCGCGGTTCACCAAGCATGCGGTCTCGCCGGAGCGGGTGGCCGCGGCGATCCTGCACGGCGTCGAACGCAACCGGTTCATCGTCTACACCTCGTTCGACATCCGGTTCGGCTACTGGTGGAAGCGGAAGTTCGCCTTCCCGTACGAGCTGCTGATGCGGCTGGCCAATGTGCAGTTCAGCAGGCTTCGAAGCTCTCTGAACAATCCGGATTCTGCGCGCCGCTGACCTCGTCCGGGCAGTTGAGGTGCACATCGAGCACGCGCGCGCCCGGACCTTCCTCGCCGAGGTGGTCGAACTCGTTGACGATCTTGCAGCTACCGAGTGACAGGCAGCCGCAACCGATGCAACCGGTGAGGTTGTCGCGTAGCCGCTCGAGCTGAGTGATGCGCTCGTCGAGATCCGCGCGCCAGGTGGTGGACAGGGTCTCCCAGTCGCGTCGGGTGGGGGTGCGGCCTTCCGGCAGCCGGTCGAGGGCGCCGCGGATTTCGCTCAGCGGTATCCCGACCCGCTGTGAGATGCGGATGAAGGCGACCCGGCGCAGCGTTTCTCTGGTGTATCTACGCTGGTTGCCGCTGGTGCGACGGCTGGAGATGAGCCCCTCGCGTTCGTAGAAGTGCAACGCGGAGACCGCTACTCCGCTACGCTCGGACAGCTGACCGGGGGTCAGCTCCTTGGCTCGCCAATCTGCTGTCGTCGTCATCCGGCACTCCTCCTTTACCTGAACCCTACTTCAGGTTATCCGGTGCGTGCGGGCGAATCGCCACACACACCGACGAGCAGCAGCGGACACGCGGCAATTCCGTGCTCTGCGGGCGCGGGCGAACTACGGTCGGAACATGGGACCAGACGCGGTGCCGGTGAACCCCGGCGACGGAGCGATTCCCGGTATGGGATGGGACGCCGATCCGGGCGCCGAACCCGCGGCCGCGCCGCGGCTCGCGGTGACCTCGGAGGTCGGCACGCTGCGCGCGGTGTTGCTGCACCGGCCGGGTAACGAGCTGCGCAGGCTCACCCCGCGCAACAACGACCAACTGCTCTTCGACGGCATCCCATGGGTCGAACGCGCCCAGCAGGAACACGACACCTTCGCCGGGGTGCTGCGCGAACGCGGTGTCGAGGTGCTGCTGCTGGCCGATCTGCTCGCCGAGACGCTCGCCGTCAGCGGAGCCGCCCGCATCCAGGGCATCTCCGCCGCGGTCGATGCCCGCAGGCTCGGCCACACCCTGGCCGATGAGCTGGCCGCCCATCTGCGCGGCGTCCCGGCAAGGGAGCTGGCCGAGATCCTGATGGCTGGTATGACCTTCGACGAACTGCCCTTCGGCGCCGACACCACCTCGCTGGTGCGCCGGATGCATCACGGCGCCGACTTCGTCATCGATCCGCTGCCGAACCTGCTGTTCACCCGCGACTCGTCCTTCTGGATCGGCCCGCGGGTGGCGATCACCGCATTGGCCTTGCCCGCCAGGATGCGTGAGACCTCGCTGACCGATCTCGTCTACGCCTTCCATCCCCGTTTCCTCGGCGTGCGGCGGGCCTACGAATCGCATACCGCGCCCATCGAGGGCGGTGACGTGCTGTTGCTCGCGCCGGGCGTGCTGGCCGTCGGTGTCGGCGAACGCACCTCGCCCGCCGGTGCGGAAGCCTTGGCGCGCAGCCTCTTCGACGACAACCTCGCCCACACCGTCCTGGTGGTGCCCATCGCGCAGAACCGCGCGACCATGCATCTGGACACCGTGTGCACCATGGTCGACACCGATGCGGTGGTGATGTATTCGGCGATGCGCGACACCCTGTCCGCGTTCACCATCCGGCGCGGTGACGATTACGAGCGCGACGGCGGCCGGGTCGCCATGCGCGGACCCGATCCGTTCCTGCCCGCCGCGGCCGAGGCCATGGGCATCGGGAAACTGCGGGTGATCGACACCGGGCTCGACGGTGTCACCGCCGAACGCGAACAGTGGGACGACGGCAACAACACCCTCGCCTTGCGGCCGGGTGTCGTCGTGGCCTATGAACGCAATGAAATGACCAATGCCCGGCTGCTGGACGCCGGTATCGAGGTGCTGCCCATTCCTGGATCCGAATTGGGTTCGGGGCGTGGCGGTCCGCGCTGCCTGTCGTGCCCGCTGTCCAGGGATGATCTGTGAGCTGGGGGCCATGCTCGAAATCACCGTGTCGCACGAATCCGCCGTGCCACCCTATGAACAGCTCCGGCTCGGCGTCGTCGCCCAGGTGCGCGCGGGCACGCTGACCGCAGGCACCAAGATCCCCACGGTGCGTGCGCTGGCCGCCCAACTCGGGCTCGCCCCGAACACCGTCGCCCGCGCCTATCGCGAACTCGAAGCCGACGGCGTCCTCGAAACCCGCGGCAGGCTCGGCTCGTTCATCGCCTCCTCCGGCGACCCGACCCGCGATCAGGCGGGCCGCGCCGCCACCGAATACGTCGCGGCGGTGCGCAGGCTCGGCCTCGACGACGAGGCGGCGCTGCGCTACGTGAGGGCGGCGTTGGAAGGCTGAGCCGTGCTGGAGGGCTGGCGGTGCCGGGTGCTGCCGGTCACCGCCAGCTCGGCAACCACAGATGGTCCTGCCAGTTGCCCGGCGTGATCGGCATGGCCGTGAGGATCGGCCACAACCAGATGAAGTTCGCGATCACCAGGCCCAGATACAGGCTCACGATGAGCAGCCCGAGTCGATAGCGTTCGGTGGGCGGGGCCGCGACGAACGTGCCGGTCGGCCCGCGTGGGACCGGTACCCGGCGGGCCGGGCCGAGGATATCGCCGAGCACCAGCGCCACCGCCATCACCAGGAACGGCGCGAGCACGACGCCGTAGAAGAAGTACATCTGCCGATCGAGGGTGATGAACCAGGGCAGCAGGCCGGCGACGTAGCCGGTGAGCACCGCCGCGTAGCGCCAGTCACGGCGCACGATGGTGCGCCACAGCGCCCACGCCAGCACCGGGAACGCGACCCACCAGATGGCGGGCGTGCCGACCAGCATGACAGCCTTCACACACTGGTTCTGACCGCAGCCGGTGACGCCGGTATCGGCGTAGTAGTAGAGCATCGGCCGCAGACCCATCGGCCAGGTCCACGGTTTGGACTCCCATGGATGATGGTTGCCCGCCGAGTTGGTCAGCTCCTCGTGGAAGGTCAGCACCTTGGCGCTGTAGTACCAGAGTGAGCGCAGCGCGTCGGGAACGAAGGAGAAGAAGCCGCCGGTGCCGACCTCGGTGCCCACCGCCCAGCGGCTGAAACCGGTCTCACTGGCGAACCAGGCCCAATAGGTGGCGAGGTAGACCCCGATCGGGACGAGGACCAGCGCGTAGAGCGCGGGCCCGATATCGCGCAGCGCGGTCCCGATCCATGGCCGGCGCACCCGGTAGCCGCGGCGCGCGGCGAAGTCGAAGCACACGCTGAGCAGTCCGAACGCGGCCATGAAGTACAGGCCCGACCATTTGGTTCCGCAGGCGAGTCCGAGCAGGACACCGGCGCCGAACCGCCACCACCGCACGCCGAGCCGTGGACCGAGCGGACTGTCACCGATGCGGCCCTCCAGATCGACCTTGGCCATGCGTTCACGCACTTGGTCGCGGTCGACGATCAGACATCCGAATGCGGCGGTCACGAACAAGGCCAGGAAGATATCGAGCATGCCGATACGGGAGGAGACGAAGGTGACCCCGTCGGCGATCAGTAGCAGGCCCGCGATCGCGCCGATCATCGTCGAGCGCGTCATCCTGCGCACGATCCTGATCACCAGCAGCACCAGGACGGTGCCCGCCAGCGCCGCCGAAAATCGCCAGCCCCAACCGTTGTAGCCGAACAGCGCCTCACCGAAGGCGATGAGCTGTTTGCCGACCGGCGGATGCACCACCAGGCCGTAGGCGGGATTGTCCTCGATACCGCCGCCGGTCAGGATCTGATAGCCCTGCGGTGCGTAATGCTTCTCGTCGAAGACCGGGGTGCCCGCATCGGTCGGGTAGTTGAGCATGGTGAACCGGGTGACCGCCGCCAGCGCGGTGAGGAAGACCGTCACCAGCCAGCCGCGGGCGGTGTCGAGCGGCCCGAAATCGGGGGAGGGGCGCAGCGGCGCCGGGCTCGACCAGGAACGGATCGGCCGAGAGGGCGCGATGGAGCGCTGGTCGGTCACCTGGGTCACGCCCCGATCGTATGCTGTGCGCTCTGCGGCACCGTATTCGTGGGGCGCGGGCCGTTGCGCCGGACCGCCGCATGCGGGACTCGCTCGCGGCTGCCCGTACGCTGCCAGAGTGCGGTTGGTGACGAGCGGGGCGATCGAGGCGGGGCTGCGGTGACCGGGGAACCCGATCCGACGGGCAGGCTGGTGCTCGCGGCGACGCCGATGGGCGATATCGGAGACGCCTCACAGCGGCTGCGCGACGCCCTCGCCACCGCCGACGTCGTGGCCGCCGAGGACACCCGTCGCACCCGAGCACTGGCCAAAGCGCTCGGCCTGGAGATCTCCGGGCGGGTGGTGAGCTTCTACGACCATGTGGAGACCGCGCGCATTCCCGCGCTCCTCGACGACATCGAATCCGGCAATACCGTCCTGCTGGTCACCGATGCCGGTATGCCGTCGGTGAGCGATCCCGGATATCGGATGGTCGCGGCCTGCGTCGAACGCGGGTTGCCGATCACTTGTCTTCCGGGTCCGTCGGCGGTCACCACGGCGCTCGCCCTGTCCGGGCTGCCGGTGGAGCGGTTCTGTTTCGACGGCTTCCCGCCACGCAAATCCGGTCAGCGTCGGGAATGGTTGCGGGCCCTGATCGCCGAACCACGCGCCTGCGTGTTCTTCGAGGCGCCGCACCGCCTCGCCGACTGTCTGGCCGACGCCGTCGAGATCCTCGGTCCCGACCGGCGCGCCGCCGTCTGCCGTGAACTGACCAAGACCTACGAGGAGGTCGTGCGGGGCACCCTCGCCGAACTCGCCGCATGGGCTGTCGAGGGCGCGCGCGGTGAGATCACCGTCGTCGTCGAGGGCGCCGAGCCGAGCACCGCCGAACCCGCCGACCTCGTCGCCGAGGTGGAGGCCAGAGTCGAGGAGGGTGTCCGTCTGAAGGACGCCTGTGCCGAGATCGCTTCCACCACAGGCGTTTCCCGTCGTGAACTCTACGATGCGGTCCTCGCCGCACGTCGTGCCGTCGAATCCTGAGGTCTCCCAGATGTGGGAGTACCCGGCCGGGGAACCGGAGGTAACTTCGGCCCGTGCAGCAGACCGATAGTGAAGGTACGCAGGATGCGGCGGTGTCGGAATACACCGTCGGCGACGTCGTCGCGATAATGGTCGAACTCGGTCTCATCGATGCGGGCACACTCGCGCAGACCTCCGTCGCGGACGCCCTCGACGAATCCCTCGACTACTACGACGACACCGTGCAGGGCGCGGTCCGCGATCTGCTCAGCGAGGTGGAGATCCAGTACGTCCTCGACTACAAGACCTTTCGCGGCATCGGCGAACGTACCCGCGCCGAGCGGCAGCAGTGGTACGCGGAGGAACTCGAGGCGATCGCGCAATGCAGCCGCGGCACGGTGACGATCACCGACGTCCGGCTGGTCGGTGACGGCCTCGACCAGACATTGCAGTTCGAATCCAATGGCGTCACCCAGATCTGGCCGGTGCATCCCGGCGCCAACGAGGACATGGAGGCCTCGCTCATCTTCGCCGAATGGGTGACCGAGCTGCACACCGGCGTCGCCGAACGCTTCTATGCGGTGGACCCGCACGACGAGGACCTCAACGGGGAAGCCGTATTCGGCGAGCTGGGCGCGCTCAACCGGTTCGGCGCCCATTTCGGACTCACCTTCGGGCCGTAGAAACGCGATCGGCGCCCGGTCGGGTGCCATGATCGACGCCATGACCTCTCTCGAACACAAGGCCAAGGAACTACTCGCGTTGCATCGACCGGGTGATCCGGTGGTGCTGCCGACGGTATGGGATGCGTGGTCGGCGAATCTCGCGGTCGACGCCGGATTCGCGGGGCTGACCATGGGCAGCCATCCGGTCGCGGATTCGGTTGGCCGCGCCGACGGCGAAGGGATGAGTTTCGACGAACTGCTGGCCCGGGTCCGCCAGGTGACCGGCGCCGTCGAGGTGCCGGTATCGGTGGACATCGAGTCGGGGTACGGCCTCGAACCCGCGCAGCTGATCGAAGGGCTGCTCGGTGCGGGCGCGGTCGGGCTCAATATCGAGGACACCGTGCACAGCGAGGGCGGACGGCTGCGCGGCGCCGAGGAACACGCCGATGTCGTACGCGGCCTGCGCCAGTTCGCCGACGCGGCCGGGGTGCATGTGGTCGTCAACGCGCGCACCGACCTGTTCCTGCGCAAGGTCGGCGAGGAGGCCGACCGGATGGACCGCGCCATCGAGCGGCTGCGGCTGGCCGCCGAGGCGGGCGCGGACGTGCTGTACCCGGTCGGTCGCCACGCGGATGCGGATATGCGCCGCTTGACCAGCGAACTGCCGCTGCCGGTCAATGCGATCGGCCTGCCCGCCGAGGCCGATAAGGTGCTGTTCGCCGATCAGGGCGTGGCCAGGATCAGCTTCGGTCCCTATTTGCAGTTCGCGCTCGCGGCCGAAGCGAATCAGCTGCTCACGCGCTGGAGGTGAGCGCTCAGTCCTTCGGTTCGATATAGCGCGGGTACACCGGCTCCGGCGCGGGCAGCGCCACCCCGGGGACCAGCGGCCTCGCGATATCGGCGAAGGTCCGGTGCTGCTGGGCCAGCAGATCGAGGATCTTGGCCGCCGAACCGGGCATCACCGGCTGGACCAGGATGGCGACGATGCGCACCACCTCCAGCGTCACGTACAGCACCGTCGCCATTCTGGCCAGATCCGCTTCGGTACCGGATTTGCGCAGCGCCCACGGGGCCTGCGCGGAGAAGTACCGGTTGGTCTCGCCGAGGGTCAGCCAGATCGCTTCCAGCGCCAGATGCAGCTGCTGGGTGTCGAATTCGGTGCGGCAGCGTTGCAGCAGGCCGTTGGCGCGGTCGAGCAGCGCACGGTCGTCGTCGGTGAATTCGCCCGGCGTCGGGACCGCGGCATCACAGTTCTTGGCGACCATGGTCAGGCTGCGCTGCACCAGATTGCCGAATTCGTTGGCCAGATCGGCATTGATCCGGCCGACGATCGCCTCATGGCTGTAGCTGCCGTCCTGACCGTAGGAGATCTCCCGCAACAGGAAGAAGCGGACCGCATCGAGTCCGTAGGTGTCGACCAGCGCGAGCGGGTCGATCACATTGCCGACCGACTTCGACATCTTCTCGCCCTTGTTGTACAAGAACCCGTGCACGAACACGCGTTTGGGCAACGGCACCCCGGCCGACATGAGGAACGCGGGCCAGTACACGGTGTGGAAGCGGGTGATGTCCTTACCGATGATGTGCACATCGGCGGGCCAGAACCGTTGGAACGCAGTCGATTCGGTGTCGGGGAAGCCGACGCCGGTGAGGTAGTTGGTGAGCGCGTCGACCCAGACGTACATCACGTGATCGGGATGGCCGGGCACCGGAACACCCCAGTCGAAGGTGGTGCGCGAGATCGACAGATCCTTCAGCCCCGCCTTGACATAGCTGACGATCTCGTTGCGCCGCGTGGCCGGTGCGATGAATTCGGGATGGGTCTCGTACAGCTCGAGCAGCTTGTCCTGATACTTCGACAGCCGGAAGAAGAAATTGGATTCCTCGGTCCACTCCACCGGCGTCTTGGTGTCGGTGGAGATCCGGCTGCCGTCGTCGAGCAGCGTGGTCTCCTCCTCGGTGTAGAACGCCTCGTCGCGCACCGAATACCAGCCGGAGTAGTTGTCGAGGTAGATATCGCCCGCCTCGAGCATCCGCTCCCAGATCGCGATACTCGCGGTCTCGTGATCGGCGTCGGTGGTGCGGATGAACCGGTCGAAGGAAATGTCGAGCGCCTTGTCCAGCTGCTCGAACACATCCGAGTTGCGCGCCGCCAGTTCCTCCACCGGGATGCCCTCGGTGGCGGCGGCCTGCTGCATCTTCTGGCCGTGCTCGTCGGTGCCGGTCATGAAGAACACGTCGTAACCGTCGAGGCGCTTGAAGCGGGCGATGGCGTCCGACGAGATGTACTCGTAGGCGTGCCCGATATGCGGCGCACCGTTGGGGTACGCGATGGCCGTGGTGATGTAGAAGGCTGGTGCCTCGATAGGCTCGCTGCGCTCGGTCATGGTGCATCTACTGTAATGCGCGTGCCATCTGACCTTCGCGTGAATATCCCCTCAGTGCACGGCCGGGACGCCGCGACGGGCGGTGCGCGCCGATGAGCGCCGCACGCCCCGCGCCCGCAGCGCCCGAGCCGCTGGCTCCGCTGATCGACGCGCACACGCATCTGGATGCCTGCGGCGCAAGCGATGCCGAATCGGTGCGGGCGGTGGTGGATCGAGCCGCGGCGGTCGGGGTCGGTCGGGTGGTGACCGTGGCCGATGATCTCGCCGCGGCACAGTGGGCGGTGCGGGCCGCGCAGTGGGATGAGCGGGTATTCGCCGCGGTCGCGTTGCATCCCACCCGTGCCAATGCCCTCGACGACGCGGCGAAGGCCGAGCTGGAGCGCCTCGCCGCCGACCCGCGGGTGGTCGCGATCGGGGAGACCGGTCTCGACTACTACTGGCCGGGCAAGCTCGACGGCTGCGCCGATATCGAGACCCAGGTGGAAGGCTTCCGCTGGCATATCGACCTGGCCAAACGCAGCGGCAAACCACTGATGATCCACAACCGCGAAGCCGATCATGATCTGCTCACCGTGCTGCTGGACGAGGGCGCGCCGGAGACGGTGATCTTCCACTGCTTCTCCTCCGATACGACCATGGCGCTGGCCTGCGTCGCCGAGGGGTATCTGCTCAGCTTCTCCGGGACGGTCAGTTTCAAGAACGCGCACGAGCTGCGCGAAGCGGCGAAGGTGGTGCCAGATGAGCTGGTGCTGGTGGAGACCGATGCGCCGTATCTGACGCCGCATCCGTTCCGCGGCGCGCCGAACGAGCCGTACTGCCTGCCGTACACGATGCGGGCGCTCGCGCAGGTGCGCGGT
This sequence comes from Nocardia cyriacigeorgica, assembly GCF_029868385.1. Lineage (GTDB taxonomy): Bacteria > Actinomycetota > Actinomycetes > Mycobacteriales > Mycobacteriaceae > Nocardia > Nocardia cyriacigeorgica_F. Next base: position 43,074 of record NZ_JARWNX010000042.1, read on the forward strand.
CAGGATCCGGGTGAGCTGGCCGAGATCACCACCGCGAACGCATGCCGCGTGTACGGAATCTGAACCCATTTCCGGCGGCGCCGAATAGCGTTTTGCGGCTCCGAATAAAAATGTGTCTCAGGTCACTTTCGTTGTCGGGTTTGTAATCTACCTGCGCCGTCTATATCTGAACGTAATGTGAAAAACCGCTGCTCCACGGCGTGCGGTTGTCGGTTTCGCGGGTCTTCGTTATCGTCCTGTGACCATGTCCCCTTTAGCGAGGATCAACTCGTCTCGGTCGCCGCTGCTGTACGCGGCGATTGCGGCGCTGCTGATGATTCTGATCATCGGCGCTGCCATGGCGATCGTGAATCGCAAAACCGTCACCGTCGTCGTCGACGGCGCGAAATCCTCGCAGACGACCATGTCGCGTGATGTGCGCGGAGTGCTGAAGGCGGCGGGCTACGAGCCGACCGAGCGGGACATGGTCTCGCCCGCGCTCGATTCGGACGTCGCCGACGGCGCAACCATCACCGTCGAGCGGGCCAGGGAAATCGAACTGACCCTCGACGGCAAGACCGAACTGGTCTGGACCACCGGCCGCACCGCGGGCGCGGCCATGGAGCAGCTCGGCATCGCCGAGGACGCATTCGTCGAACGCGGTCGCAGTCAGGCGCTGTCGCTCGACGGCGCCGCGCTCACCGTCGCGACGCCGCGGACGGTCTCGGTGATCGACGGCGAGGCCGCCCCGCACCGGATGCGGCTGGCCGCCCCCACCGTCCGCGATCTGCTCGCCCTCGCCGGGGCTCCACTGAGCGACCACGATGTCGTCGAACCCGCCGCCGACACCCGGCCGGCCGACGATATGCGGATCACGGTGACCCGCAAGCAGATCGAGACCCGGACCGAGACGCTGCCGCTCGCCCCGCCGGAGCACATCATCGAAGACCCGGACATGAACATGAGCCGCACGGTGGTGGAGAACCCCGGTGTAGCGGGTGTGCACGACGCCACCTTCGAGGTCACCATGGTCAACGGGCAGGAAGTCGCTCGCGAGATGGTCTCCTCCGACGTCAAGGTGCCCGCGCAGCCACGCACCATCCGCAAGGGCGCCAAGCCGGGCACCGAAGTGCCGCCGGTTCAGAACGGCGACATCTGGGACGCCCTGGCAAAATGCGAAGCGGGCGGCAACTGGCGGATCAACACCGGCAACGGCTACTACGGCGGCATCCAGTTCGACCAGAGCACCTGGCAGCGCCAGGGCGGACTCAAATACGCACCGCGCGCCGACCTCGCCACCCGCGAGGAACAGATCGCCATCGCCGAGGTCACCCGCGCCCGGCAGGGCTGGGGCGCCTGGCCGTCCTGCACCAGTCGTCTGGGCCTGAGTTAGACAGGTTCGGATATCGCGAGCGCCACTTCGACGACAGGGTGGCGCTCGCGGCATATCCGCCGAAACCGTCGCGCTCATCGCTACACTCGTCCCGGTTTGTCACCATGTGGTCGGGGCAGAGGAGCGATGGATGAATCTGCTGCACATCGCCGGGCGGACGGCGCTCGCCGTTGCCGTGGCGGCCGGAGCCGTGCTCACCGGAGTGGGCGGGCCCGCCGTGGCGGAGCCCGCGGGCTCGGTGATCTCGGTGATCCCGCAGCCGACCGGATGGCACGGAATGGCCGACGGCTCGGTCATCGAATACTGGATGGCCGCCTCCGACGGCACACCGCGCCCGGCCAGCGGCGCGCTGTTCCTGCCGGAAGGCACACCGCCGCCCGGTGGCTGGCCGATCATCGCCTACGACCACGGCACCAGCGGGCTCGGTAGGGGGTGCGGTGGGATATCGACGCCCGAGACCGCACCATTCCCCTCCTTGCAGAGCCGTCAGTCGACGATGTTGCGGCGCCTGGTCGACAAGGGCTTCGCCGTCGTCGCGCCCGACTACCTCGGGCTCGGCCGCTTCGACACCGGTCCGCATCCGTACCTGGAGGTGCGTTCGGAAGCCACCGCCACTCTCGATCTGCTGCGCGCGGCCCGCGCCACCCATCCGGAGCTGTCGAGCACCTGGGTGGCGTTCGGCGCCTCGCAGGGCGGACAGGCCGCGCTGGGCGCCGGGCACCTCCAGTCCACCTACGCGCCGGAACTGGATTTCCGCGGCACCATCGCGGCCGATCCGGAATCCGATGTCGAGAAGGTGCTGCCGCTGGCCGGTCCCGTCATCCCGGCGGTGGACGGTACCGATGGCGCGATCAGCTTCTTCGTCAGCATCCTGGCCGGACTACGTGCGGCGCGGCCCGATGCGCGCGTCGACGACTATCTGACCCCGCTGGGCAGGGCCGTGCTGGACGAGGTGGGCACCATGTGCCTGGACCGGATCATCGAGCGGGTCGAAGGCCTCGGCATCGGTGATCTGCTGGCCCGCCCGCTGTCGGATGAGCCCATCCGCACCGCCTACACCGAGTACCTCACGGTGCCGGTGTCGGGCTACGACGCGCCGATCCTGCTGCTGATCAATGTTACCGACACCGTGGTGCCCTCGCCGCTGCACGCGGCGCTGATCGCCCAGCTGGCGGCCAACGGCACCGACTTCAGGACCGTTCTCGGCACCGGTGAGCACACCGAGCTGAACCCGCAGATGTGGGCGGCGATCGACGCCTTCCTCGCACCGATCGCCGCACGCTGATCCCGAGGTCCGCCCGGACCGGCCGGGTGGCCGGGGCCGGGCGCGGGAGTTGGTAGGTTCATCGGGTGTCCGATGCCGAAGTCTCCGCCCGCGGTAGCGCCGCACTGCTCGGCCCCGCCGAGGTGCGGACGTTGGCCGAACAGCTCGGTGTGCGGCCGACCAAACAGCTGGGCCAGAACTTCGTGCACGATGCGAATACGGTGCGCCGCATCGTCACCGCGGCCGGGGTGGGGCGCGACGATACGGTGCTCGAGGTCGGGCCAGGGCTCGGTTCGCTGACGTTGGCGCTGCTCGATGTGGTCGATTCCGTGGTGGCGGTCGAAATCGATCCGGTGCTGGCGAAACATCTTCCGGTCACCGTCGCCGACCGTGCGCCGCGGCTGAGCGCGAACCTCACCGTCGTCGAGGCCGACGCGCTACGGGTGCGCGCCGATGACCTGCCCGCCGCGCCGACCGCGCTGGTGGCGAATCTGCCGTACAACGTGGCCGTACCGGTGCTGCTGCATCTGCTGGCCGAACTGCCGAGCATCACCACCTCGCTGGTGATGGTGCAGGCCGAGGTCGCCGACCGGCTGTCGGCGACGCCAGGTGGACGTATCTACGGGGTGCCGAGCGTGAAGGCGGGATTCTTCGGCGCCGTCCGCCGCGCGGGTGCGGTGGGGCGGCAGGTGTTCTGGCCGGTGCCGCAGGTGGAATCGGGGTTGGTGCGCATCGACCGCTACGCCGAACCGCCGTGGTCGATGGACGCCGCGCACCGCGCGAAGGTGTTCGCCGTGGTGGACGCCGCGTTCGCCCAACGCCGGAAGACATTGCGGGCCGCGCTGTCCGGATGGGCGGGTTCGCCCGTGGAAGCCGAACGTCGGCTGACGGCGGCGGGTATCGACCCGACCGCGCGCGGTGAGACGCTCGATACCGCGGCCTTCGTTCGATTGGCCGACCAGGGCTGATCGCGGTCGGGTCCGGGTGCACTACTGCCGCTGCCCGGAGTCGGCTCGGTCACGATCGCCCCTCAGGAGCGTCCTGTGCCGAGTACGACACGAACAGCGGCAGTAGCGCCCGTCGATCGCGGCGAACGTCCGGTATCAGCTCGCGATCGCGTATCCGGCCTCGTCGACCGCGGCGGCGACATCGGCATCGGCCAGCGGGGCCGCGCTGTCGACGGAGACCAGGCCCGAAGCCAGATCGACATCGACGCTGGTGACGCCGTCGATCTTGCCGATCTCGGCCTTCACCGAACCGACGCAGTGCCCGCAGGTCATTCCGGTGACGGTGTAGGTGCTGGTGGCCATGTCCACTCCTTCGCTCGCGATCCATAATACGGTCCGGGGGTATCCCCGACACCGACGAACATACCCCTAAGGGGTATTAGTGCGCAAGTGTCGGTGCGGTGCTGATCCAGTGTGCCGCGGCGATTTCCGCCACCGCGGCCAATTCCGCTCGGGTCGCACCGTCCCTGGCCGACTGGGACATGCCGAACATGACCGCGCCGACATATCGGGCCGACGCGGCGGCATTCGTGTCTTCCGGTAGCAGGCCCGCGTCGATATCGGCCTGAATCCGTTCGGTGAAGGCGCGGATATTGCTGTTGCGGATGCCGCGCAGGAGCTCGGCGACTTCTTCGCTGGTGGTGTTGATCCCCGCGCTCGTCACCAGGCATCCGTGTGGGCAATCCGCGCGGGTGTACTCGGAAGCCGCCTCGCGCAGTATCCGGCGCACCATATCGGCCGCGGTGCGCTCCTCGGCCAGTGCGGCGGTGGTGAAAGAGCCGTATCGCTCGCCGAAGGTGCGCACCACTTCGGCGAACAGTGTCGCCTTGTCGCCGAAGGCCGCGTACAGGCTCGGTGCGCCGATGCCCATGGCCGAGGTCAGGTCGCCGATGGAGGTTGCTTCGTAGCCGTGGGTCCAGAACAGGCGCGTCGCCTTGTCCAGTGCGGCTTCGCGGTCGAACGAGCGGGGGCGCCCCCTGGGTGATGCGCTCACCGATTCATTCTATAGCGGCCGCTAGATAATGTGCTACGGTCCCTTTCTGTAGCGAACACTAGAGAAAGGTTCCGGCCATGGGAGTACTGGCGGGGAAAACGGCGTTGGTGACCGGCGGCAGCCGTGGGATCGGACGGGCGATCGCCGAACGGCTCGGCCGCGACGGCGCGCGGGTCGCGGTGCACTACAACGGAAACGAACAGGCCGCGAAACAGGCCGTCGCGGCAATCGAGGCAGCGGGTGGTTCCGCCTTCGCGATCCAGGCCGAACTCGGGGTGCCCGGCGACGCCGAACGGCTCTGGGCCGCATTCGACGCCCACGCCGACGGCGTCGACATCATCGTCAACAACGCTGGCATCGATGGCATCAGGGAACCCATCGAGGCCACCGATGAGGCCGCCTTCGATCGGGTGTTCGCGGTGAATACGAAGGCGCCGTTCTTCATCGTCAAACACGGACTCGACCGGTTACGTGACGGCGGGCGGATCGTCAATGTCTCCACCGGCCTCACCCACGGCGCCGCGATGCCGGAACTCATCGCCTACACCATGACCAAAGCGGCCATCGACTCCTTCACCGCCGCACTGGCCAAGCACCTCGGTCCGCGCGGGATCACGGTGAACGCGGTGGCGCCGGGCGTCATCGACACCGAGATGAACGCGGGCTGGCTGCACGATCCCACCGCGCAGGAACAAGTCGTGCGGTTGTCGCCGCTGCGTCGGGTCGGGCAGGCCGCGGAGGTAGCCGATGTCGTCGCGTTCCTGGCGTCCCACGATTCGAGGTGGGTGACCGGTCAGTGGATCGACGCCACCGGAGGCGCGCTGCTCTAGCCGCCGCTCGCCCGGCATTCGACACGCGCGCCTGTCGTATTCACCCATTACGCTTGGTCACCGTGCTGTCCGTTGTGCCGAGCCCCGTCATCGTGCGTGCGCCGTCGAAGGTGAACCTCCATCTCGGAGTCGGTGACCTGCGCCCCGACGGATATCACGATCTCACCACCGTCTTCCAGGCGTTGTCGCTGAGCGACGATCTGGAGATCGCGCCATCGGCCTCGCTGACGGTGCGGGTCACCGGCGAGGGCGCCGCCGAGGTGCCGACCGACCGGACCAATCTGGTGTGGAAGGCGGCTGTGCGCCTGGCGCATCTGGCGGGTCGTGCGCCGCTGGTGGAGATCGCGATCAGTAAGGGCATTCCGGTGGCGGGCGGTATGGCCGGTGGCAGCGCCGATGCCGCCGCCGCGCTGGTCGGGCTGAACGAGCTGTGGGATCTCGGCCTGTCCCGCGAGGAACTCACCGCCGTGGCCGCCGAACTGGGCAGCGACGTCCCGTTCTCCCTGCACGGCGGCACCGCACTCGGCACCGGACGCGGCGAGCGATTGCTTCCGGTGTTGTCGCGCAACACCTTCCACTGGGTGATCGCCCTGGCCAAGGGCGGTCTGTCCACCCCGGCGGTGTACGCCGAACTCGATCGGCTGCGCGAGATCGGGGAGCCGCCACGGCTCGGCGCGCCACAGGATCTCATGCAGGCCTTGGCCTCCGGCGATCCGAAACAGCTTGCCCCGCTGCTCGGTAACGATCTCCAGGCCGCCGCGGTGTCGTTGAAGCCGGAACTGCGCCGCACCCTGCGCGCCGGGGTGACCGCGGGTGCGCTGGCCGGGCTCGTCTCGGGCTCCGGGCCGACCTGCGCGTTCCTGTGCGAATCGGAGGAGTCCGCCGTCGCCGTCGCGGCGGAACTGGCCGGTGCCGGGGTGAGCCGCAGTGTGCGCACGGCGACCGGCCCGGTGCCCGGCGCGCGGGTGGTCGGCGGTGAGGGCCCACACCCACAGCCCACTCGCGACGGCGGCAGAATCGGCTGAGGTCCTCGATCCGTCCGGAGCGCCACGATCGGGCGCGCGGTGCGGGCAGGCCCGCTGGTGATCGGGGATTCCTGGCGTCATGTCCGCCGTCGATCACCGGGCGGTGGCGCGGACGGTCCGGTCGGTACCCTTGCTCCGGGCAGGTGCGAAGACCGGCCTCGACGAGGGCGGCGCCCCACGACGCCCGGTAAGGCACGGAAAGGTTTCATGTCCAACCTGATCAACCTCGAACAGGTCAGCAAGAGTTTCGGGATCAAGCCGCTGCTCGATGACGTCTCACTCGGTGTGCACGCGGGCGAGCGCATCGGCGTCGTCGGCCTCAACGGCGGCGGGAAGACCACCCTGCTCGAGGTGCTGACCGGTATCGAGGAACCCGACAGCGGCCGGGTCAGCCGGGTCGGCGGGTTGCGTGTGGCCGTGGTCACCCAGCGCGGTGTGCTGCCCGAGGGCGCCACCGTCGGATCGGTGGTGCTGGCCGGACTGGCCGTCGACGCCATGACCGATTCGGTCGCCGAACACGAATGGGCTGCCGATCCGCGCATCCGCTCGGTGATGGAAGGCATCGGCATCGCCGACCTCGGCCTGGACACGGTGGTCACCAACCTCTCCGGTGGGGAACGCCGCCGGGTGGCGCTGGCCGCCGCGCTGGTGCGCGATCTCGACCTGCTGGTGCTCGACGAGCCGACCAACCACCTGGATGTGGAGGGCGTGCGCTGGCTGGCCGATCATCTGCTGGCCCGGCGCAGCGCGCTGGTCGTTGTCACCCACGATCGCTGGTTCCTCGACACCGTCGCCACGCAGACCTGGGAGGTCGTCGGCGGCAAGGTGGAAAGCTACGAGGGCGGATACGGCGACTGGATCTTCGCCCGCGCCGAACGCGCCAGGCAGGCCGACGCCTCCGAGGCGCGCCGCCGCAATCTGGCCCGCAAGGAGCTGGCCTGGCTGCGCCGCGGTCCGCAGGCCCGCACCTCCAAACCGCGGTATCGGGTGGAGGCGGCCGAGGCGCTCATCGCCGATGTGCCGCCGCCGCGCGACAGCGTCTCACTGAGCGCCTTCGCCCGCAAACGCCTCGGCCGGGTGGTGATCGAACTCGAGGACACCACCCTCACCACCCCCGACGGACGCGAACTGGTGCGCGATCTGACCTGGCGGCTCGCACCGGGCGAGCGGGTCGGTCTGGTCGGCGTGAACGGTTCGGGCAAGACCACCCTGCTGCGCGCCCTCGCCGGCGACGTGGAACCTGCCGCGGGTAAGCGGATCCAGGGCCAGACCGTGCAGATCGGCTGGCTGCGTCAGGAACTCGACGATCTGCCGACCGATATGCGCGTGCTCGAGGCGGTACAGCAGATCGCGATGCGGATCATGCTGGGCGATAAGGAGATATCGGCCGGCCAACTGGCCGAACGGCTGGGCTTCACCCCGGCGCGCCAGCGCACCCCGGTGGGCGATCTGTCCGGTGGTGAGCGCCGCCGTTTGCAGCTCACCCGGATCCTGATGTCGGAACCCAATGTGCTGCTGCTCGACGAGCCGACCAACGACCTCGACATCGATACCCTCCAGCAGTTGGAGGATCTGCTCGACAACTGGGCGGGCACGCTGGTGGTGATCAGTCACGACCGCTACCTCATCGAACGCATCTGTGACTCCACCTGGGCGCTGTTCGGTGACGGCAAGCTGACCAATCTGCCCGGCGGTATCGAGGAGTACCTGACTCGCCGCGAAGCGCGGCAGGCCCGCCCGTCCGGCGGCGCCAAACCCGCCGATGGCGCTGCCCCCGTGACCGATTCGGCCGCCTACCGCGCCGCGCGCAAGGAACTGGCCAAACTGGAACGCGCCATCGACAAGCTCGGCGAACGCGAGCAGAAACTGCACGCGGCCCTGGCCGATGCCGCCACCGACCCGGACAAGCTGCTCACCTTGGGTGCGGAGCTGAAACAGGTGCTGGCGGAGAAGGAATCGGCCGAGGAACGCTGGATGGAACTCGCCGACGACGCCTGAGCCGCTGCGACGCCTGGGCCGCACCGCCGCCGCGTCAGCTCGTCTCGGCGGCGGGCCCTTCGTGCAATACGACGGGCAGGCAGGTCTGCACGAACTCCTCGCCGAAGCCGGTGAGGATGATGCTGCGGTAGGACACCTTGGTCCCGAACCCGGAGCGCTTCAGCAGATCACGCACCGGTGATTGCGCCTCCAGCAGCTGATAACGGTTGGGGTTGCCGACCGGCTCCTTGGCGAGTTCGATCACCCCGAGCCGGCGCAGGTTGGTCAGATAATGCTGGATGCGGTTGGGGAAGCGCAGACCGGCGTGCTCGCCGAGCAGGGTGAGCCCCGATTCCTGGCGCAGGCCGAGCCGTTCGGCGCCGAGCCTGCCGAGCCGCCCACCGTGCACTTCGAGCGAGGGCTGCGGGCCGTCCATCCGCAGATAGCGCAGAATGCGCGCCTCGTCGGGGGTGATCTCGGCGAGGATATTCGCGAACGCGGGATGTCCGTCGTCGTCGGTGTGGGTGCTCGCCGACAATCGCAGCAGTGCGGCGCCCTGTTCCCGCAGCGTCGGCGTGCCGCCGGAACCTCCTCGACGCTCCGTCTCGGGAAGTCCGAGGGCCCGGCGCAGCGCGCGGCGCACCTCGGCCTCGGCTTCGGCGCGGATCTCGGCCGGTGGCACGCCGGCGGCGCTGCGCCGCACGACCGTCCCGGTCACGTCGAGCACGGTGCCGACGCCCCAGCCCGCCGCTCCCGTCACCGTCGACCACGCCACCCGCACCACGCCGGTGGCGGTGCGGACGGTGGTGAGGGGGTTGGCGCGCGCCGCCGGCACGGGCTCGTGCTCGAACAGGCGCGCCACCTCGGTGGATGCCGCCGCGGACGCGGCTTTCGGCTCGTTGTCCTCGCCGGAATCCGAAGACGCCGCCGATTCCGCCGAGTCCGTTACATCCATGTAGTGGCCACTCCTGTCCCGAAGATCAGGATGTGAGCGTATCCGGCGAAGAGCCCGAGCACACCGCCATGGACGAAAAGCAACCATTCGTCCTGTTTGATCGCCGATCGCAGCATTTCCACGAAGTCGGTCGGGGACAGGACCGACATTTGTTTGGCGATGTAGTCGTTGATCTGCCTGCCCTGGCGGATGTTGAAGTCCGGGTCGGCGAACGCGATCGGGGCGATGGACATGGCCTCGGTGGTCAGCGTCGATTGCAGGGCGTTGTACTCGCGGCTGCCGAGCACGAACTTCACCGCGCTGCGGGCCGGACCGAGGGCGCGGTCGGCGGCCGGGCGCAGGGTGTCCTCCAGCATCTGCATCGTGCGATCCGAGCGCGGACCGTTCAACAGTTCGTCACCGATATTCGCGACCGTCACCACCTGGCCCGATACCAATTCGGCGTAGCCGGCGGTGATTTCGGGCTGCCGCTTGATCAGCAGGCCCTGACGCCACGGGCACCACCATTTCGGCTCGGCGGGCGCGAAGATCATATTGATGCCGACCCAGTTCACCACCCAGCCGATGATCACGCCGCCGATCGGCAGTACCGCGAGGGTCGGCCAGCCGGTCAGATGCAGAATCGCGACCAGCACCGCGCCCATCGGCGCGCCGAAGTAGAAGCCGAAGTTCTGCATGAACCGCAGTTCCTTGGCGCCGAGCACCTGGAACAACTGGTTGAGCAATTGGGGGCGTGCCTGGAAATAGCGGATGACCATTTGCTTGACGTCGAGCAGCTGATCGATGTTCGCGCCGAGTTCCTGGGTCAGTTCGCGCAGGATTTCCGGCAGCTGGGCGCGCACCCGGTCGTGCACCATATCGCGCACCTGGGTGGGCAGGTTGTACCAGAGCTGCGGGTGTTCGCGGCGCAGGATCTCTTCGACGATGTCGTGGATCTGATCGTCGGCGATGCTGGCCAGATGTTCGGCGAGGGCGTCGGGTTCGAGTTCGCGATAGAAATCGGCGACGCTGCCCAGTTTCGACAGACCCTTGTCGACGGCGATGCTCGCCATTTTGTCCGCACGCGAGGGCACGATGCCCTGCCAGCCCATACGCCCGTCGTAGCTGAGCAGCGGCAACACCTGAATTCGCTTGGGCAGGAATGGATACAGCGCGCGCAAGCCTGGAACGTGAATGCCGTGGAAGGCGATCGGCCGAAACAGCATCAGCACACCGGTCCAGTTGGTGATATAGCCGATGACGCCTGTGAAAAGAGGAATCGTCAGAAGTTCAAGGAGGATCGTGGGATGGACCCCGAACACACTCTCTAGCACGACACCCTCCTGCCGATTCACCGGTGATCGCCGCCTCACCGGCACCTCAAATTAGCACCCCGTCGGCAGCAGGACCCTATGTGACGTGCGGCGCCGACTCCAAGCGCGAGTGCGGCGCACCACAGGTAGTGTCTGAGACGTTTACCACAGTGTCCCCCTGTGATGTCGTGGTTCAACCCGAAGGTGGGGACAATGACCACCACCACATCTGATCGTGACTGGTGGGCAATAATCTGTGAGCGGATTCGTTCACCTGGCGATACATCGGAGTACGACGTGGCAGACGACAGGACCGGACAGGACGTGGCCCGGGCCGGTTCCCGTGCTGTGGAACGCAGCTCGGATGTCGAACAGCGGCAGATCAGCAATGAGGCCCGGCTGATCCGCGGTGTGTTCCGCGCCGCCGGACTGGCGGCAGGCACCGTGGTGCGCGGCGGTCAGTGGGCGGTCGAGACCTCCTACGAGATGACCAGGGAGATCACCCAGGCCGCGCTCGACGGTGAATCCTCGGCCGAGATCGCCGAACGCACCGGCAACGCCCTGCGGTCGATCGCGCGCAGCGCGCTCGGTGTCACCGAGGGCTCGGTGCGCGAGATCGTCAGCTATGTGCCCACCCAGCAGAACTCCGGGCAGCAGTCCATCCCGATGGCCTCGTACCTGCGCTCGGCCAATGTCGACGAGCTGCGCAGGCGCGGTGACGCGCTGCTGGCCCGTTCGGCCGATGTCTACTTCACCGAGGACGTGCACCCGGCCTACGACCGCATCCTCGACGAACTCGCCCCCGATGAGGCGCGCATCCTGCGCTTCATGGCGCTCAACGGCCCACAGCCGTCGGTGGACGTGCGCACCAACCGTCCGCTCGGGATCGGCTCGGAGCTGGTCTCCGGTGATCTGACCTCGGTGCCGGAACAGGCGGGCGTGCGCTATCCGGACCGGGCCCGCTCGTATCTGATCAACCTCAACCGCCTCGGCCTGACACTGACCTCCGACGATCCGGTGGTGCTGAGCCGCTATATGGTGCTCGAGGTGCAGCCGCTGGTAGAGGCGGCGTTGAAGAAGGCGGGTCGGGCGCCCAAGATCGTGCGCAAGAGTCTGCGACTCACCGAATTCGGCGAGGACTTCTGCCGCACCTGTTTCACCATCGGCGGCTGAGAATCGCGCCTCGCACACGGTGGGCGAGTTCGCCCGGTGATAGCGATCTGATACAGATCTGGCCCAATACCGTAGTATGCCCGTGTGCTGGTGGGATCGTTGAGGTATGGACCAGGACGAGGAGCGTAGGGACTCCGAGTCGGGCGCAGAACCGGAGCCGGTGGGCCGGGTTCTGTTCGGGCGGATACCGGGGCCGACTCCGGCGCCCGAGAACGGCGCGCGCGACGACGTGTCCGAGATCTGCCGGTTGAAGTACCGCTATCTGCGGACACTCGACACCAAACTATGGGACGAGTTCGCCGACACCATGGTCGCGGAGGCGACGGCCACCTACAGCGAATATCTGCAATTCGAATCCCGCGAGGCGTTCATCGCCTTCATGCGCAATACGCTCGGACCGCACGTCATCACCGAACATCGCTGCGATCACCCCGAAATAGATATCGACGGCGATGCGGCCACCGGCACCTGGTACCTGGCCGATACGGTGCTCATTCCCGAACACAACATGCTGCTGCGCGGTGCGGCGTTCTACTCCGACCGCTACACCCGCTGCGATGACGGGCACTGGCGGATATCGCACACCGGCTACGAACGCACCTATGAAGTGGTGCTCTCGCTCAGCGACCTGCCGAGCCTGCGGCTGACCTCCAGCCGATGGGGGCTGATCGCCAGGGACTCCGGGCTCGAATCGGTGGAACGCGAGCCGGAAGCGGGCTGAACAGGCCGCTCAGTCGGCGGTGGCGACGAGCGGTTCCAGGGTCAGCCCCGGATGCTCCTTCTCGATGTATTGCAGCCGCCATTTATCGCTGAACAACGCGAGCAGCGCGCCATCGCTGCGGGTGAACACCTCCACCCCGCGCTGGCGGCCGAGTTCGTCGGCGGAGGCGGCGTCGGTGCGCCTGGCCAGTGTGTAGGGCAGATGGTCCAGCTGCGTCTCGACGTTGTATTCGCCCTGCATCCGGGCGGTGACCACCTCGAACTGCATCGGACCGACCGCCGCGAGCACGGGGGAGGCGTCGCCGCGTGCCTCATTGCGCAGGACCTGCACCACGCCCTCGGAGTCGAGCTGGTCGATCGCCTTGCGGAACTGCTTGTACTTGCCCGCGCTCTGGGCCCGCAGCACGGCGAAATGCTCCGGTGCGAAGGACGGAATGGGCGGGAACTCCACCTTCTTGTCCACGAACAGCGTGTGTCCGGGCGCCAGCGCGGTCGCGTTCACCAGGCCGACCACATCGCCGGGATAGGCGGTGTCGACGGTCGCGCGTTCCCGGCCGAACACGGTGAGCGCGTACTTCGTCGCGAACGGGCGTCCGGTCTGGGCATGGGTGACCACCATGCCGCGCTCGAACTCACCGGACACGATCCGCATGAAGGCCAGCCGGTCGCGGTGGGCGGTATCCATCCCCGCCTGCACCTTGAACACCACGGCGCTGAACGGGTCGGTCGTTGCGCGCTCGCCGCCCTCGACATCACGGCGCGCGGCCGGTGCGGGCGCCAGCGCCACCAGCGTCTCCAGTAGCTGGCGCACCCCGAAGTTCAGCATGGCCGAGGCGTAGATGACCGGTGAGGTCTGCCCGGCGAGGAACATTTCCTGATCGTGGTCCTGACCGGTGGCCGAGAGCAGTTCGCTCTCCTCGGCGGCGGTGGTCCACGCCTCGCCCTCGCGCGCCTCGGCCGATTCCGGGCTCAGCGATTCCTCCGGCGCGATGGTGGCGCCGCCAGCGGTGCGGGTGAAATGGATGTATTCGACGGCCGCACCCTCGACGCCGCGGCGCAGCAGGCCGCGGAAATCACCGGCGATGCCGACCGGGAGGAACAGCGGCGTCGGGGTCAGCCCGATGCGCTCATCGATCTCGTCGAGCAACTCCAGCGGCGCCCGGCCCGGCCGGTCCCATTTGTTGATCACGGTGATCACCGGGATGCCGCGATGACGGCACACCTGGAACAACTTCAGCGTCTGCGGCTCCAGACCCTTGGCCGCGTCGATCAGCATGACCGCGGCGTCCACGGCGGTCAGGACGCGGTAGGTGTCCTCGGAGAAATCCGAGTGGCCGGGGGTGTCGACCAGATTGATCACATGGTCGACATCGGAGCCCGCGGCGCGATAGTTGAACTGGAGCGCGGTCGAGCTGACCGAGATACCGCGCGCCTTCTCCATCTCCATCCAGTCCGAGACCGTGGACTTGCGACCGGCCTTACCGTGGATGGCACCCGCTTCCGAGATCATCCGCGCGTGCAGTGCGAGCGCCTCGGTGAGCGTCGATTTACCGGCGTCCGGATGCGAGATCACAGCGAAGGTCCGCCGCCTCGACACCTCGGCGGGCAGCCCGCGTGAACCGGACGAGACGCCGTCAGTGGAGGCGGTCAACAGCGGCAACCTTTCGGGGATGCGAGGAGGAATAGCAACCGGTCCAGCGTACTGTGTCTAATTTGCGCCGCCTGCGGCGGCGCGTGTTCGCGGCCCCTTTGGGTCTCGCGTCTCCGCTGCCGCTGCTTGCCTTCGGCTTGCCCAGCGGCCGCGGAGACGCGAGACGGGCCGCGAACTCTGTGCTCGGTCTCGCTTCGCTCGAAAATTGGTGGGTTACCGACCGTTGTGGGTTGTTGACCACCCGATTCCGGTGCTCGGCGGGGCTTGCGCTATGGTGTTCAGGTTGTCTCGGCGAGGGTGACCGCAGACTTTTGCGACACCGTGATCGACGCGGCTCGGCTTCCGGCCGTCCTCGTTGTTGTCTTCGCCCGACGAGTAGACCAACCGAGCCAGGACTCTCACGTCCCTGGCACCCACAGTTGACCAGCCCGGAAGAGCCGTAGGAGTAGATCAGGTCATGTCCGACGCCAACCTTCTCGAAGCCGCAGTCCGCACCGAGTTCGGCAAGGGCGCGGCCCGCCGCACCCGTCGTGACGGCAACGTCCCCGCCGTGCTGTACGGCCACCAGTCCGATCCCCAGCACCTGGCGCTCGACGCCAAGGCGTTCGCGGCGATCCTGCGTGAGCACGGCACCAACGCGGTGCTCAACCTCGTCATCGACGGTAAGAAGCAGCTGGCGCTGACCAAGTCGGTCGTCGTGCACCCGATCCGCCGCTACATCGAGCACGCCGACCTGCTCGTCATCAAGAAGGGTGAGAAGGTCACCGCCGACGTGACCATCACCATCGTCGGCGATGCGGCTCCCGGCACCCTGGTCACCCAGGACGCCACCACCGTCTCCATCGAGGCCGACGCGCTGAACATCCCCGAGACCATCGAGGTCTCCGTCGAGGGTGTCGAGGCCGGTACCCAGATCAATGCCGCCGACCTCCAGCTGGCCGAGGGCATCAGCCTGGCCGTCGACGGTGAGACCCTGATCGTCAACGTCATCGCCGCCCCGGCCGCCGCTGCCGAGACCGAGGGTGAAGGCGAAGGCGAAGCCGAGGGCGAGAGCGCCGAATAAGGATCACGGATCGGTTGTCTCGATGACCGACTCCACGCCCGCGCTCGTCGTCGGCCTCGGAAATCCGGGCAGCGAATACGAGCGCACCAGGCACAATGTGGGATTTCTGGTCGCCGACGTGCTCGCCGAGCGCGTCGGCGGCCGTTTCAGCGTGCACAAGAAGTCCGGCGCCGATCTGCTCACGGCCCGGCTCGACGGTCGTCAGGTATTGATCGCCAAACCGCGCACCTATATGAACCTGTCCGGCCGCCCGGTCGCCGCGCTGGCCCGTTTCTTCTCCGTGCCCGCGACCGAGGTGATCGTCGTGCACGATGAACTCGATCTGCCGTTCGGTGCGATCAAGCTCAAACGCGGTGGCGGCGAGGGCGGGCACAACGGTCTGCGCTCGGTGTCTCAGGCGCTGACCACCAAGGACTATCTGCGCACCCGCATCGGCATCGGCCGCCCGCCGGGTCGGCAGGATCCGGCGGACTATGTGCTCAAGCCCTTTTCCGCGCCGGAGCGCAAGGAAGTGCCGGTCCTGGTCGAGCAGGCGGCCGATGCGGTGGAGCTACTGCTGCGGGTCGGGTTGGAAACCGCGCAGAACCAACTGCATTAACGCAGGTGCACCGCGGTGGCGGCACGGCGGAGCTTGCCCGAGGAGGTCTTCGGCAGGGCGCCGGGGCCGAGCACCGCGACCGTGCGTGGGCGGGCGCCCACCTCGGAGACCACCGCGTGCACGATCTCGCGTTCGATGCGTTTGACCTCGTCCGGATTGTGGTGGTCGTTGCTCTCCACCACCACCGCGAAACTCTCCCGCTTCTGGCCCGCGTCCAATCGCACCGCGACCGCATTGCCGGGGCGCACGCCCGCCACGCGCATGGCGGCCCGCTCGATATCGGTGGGGAAGATATTGCGGCCCGCCATGATGATGACGTCTTTGATCCGGCCGCAGACCACGATCATGCCCTCCTCGGTGAAGTAGCCGATATCACCGGTGTCGAGCCAGCCGTCGGCATCCTGCGCGGAACGGAACCCCTCGACGGTCACATATCCGGAAGTGACGGCGGGACCGCGCAATTCGATCACGCCCACCGAGCGGGTGGGCAGCGGCTGACGTTCGGCGTCCACGATCCGGCCCTCCAGATCGTCGACCAGGTAGCCGAGCGTCGGCAGCCTGCGGATATTGCCGTGATGGGAGCCCTGATCATGCACCGGGACGGCTTTGCCGAGAGCTTCCAGCAGATCCGCGTCGACGATATCGAGCACCTGGCCGTGCCCTGGATCGGGAATGGAGACCGCGAGCGTCGTCTCGGCCATACCGTAGACCGGTGTCAGTGCCATCGGGTTGAGGCCGAAGCGTTTTCCGGCCACCGCCAGTTTGTCCATGGTGTCCGGATCGACCGGCTCGGCGCCGTTCCACATATAGCGGACACAGCTCAGATCCAGATTCGAGCCTTCGACCTGGTCCAGGCGCCGGGCCAGCAGCGAGTACGCGAAATTCGGTGCCGCGGTGACGGTGCCGCGATAGCGGTCGATCAGCTCGGCCCACAGGATGGGCCGTTGCAGGAAGTCGATCGGCGTCACGCAGACCACCTCGGCGCCGAATTGCATCGGGACGCTGAGGAATCCGACCATACCCATATCGTGGAACAGCGGCAGCCAGCTGACCATCACATCATTGTCGAGCTGGAACTTCACCCGATTGAACATGGCGTAGGCGTTGACGAAGAAGTTCTCGTGGGTGATCCGCACCGCCTTCGGCGAACCGGTGGAGCCCGAAGTCAATTGTTGCAGCGCGATATCGGACTCGCCGGTCGGAACCGGGTCGGTATCGGCGCCCTCGTGCAACTGGTCGACCCGCACCACGGCGATACCGCGTTCACGCAGCAGCGGCTCGGCCGCCTCGAACGGTGCGCCGAGGATCACCGCCCGCGCTTCGATCATGCCGAGCACCGTCTCGGTATCGCGGGCCCATACCGCGAGATCTGTCCGTGGCGTGGGCTGATGCAGCATGGTGATCGACGCGCCGCGCATCCATACGCCCTGACATGCGGGCGCGATATCGACCGGCATCCCGGCCAGCACGCCGACGGCATCGCCGTGCCCGATTCCGGCAGCGGCAAGGCCGCCCGCCATCCGTCGCGCGATCCGATGGATCTCGGCCCACGTCTGCCGTCGTGGTGCATCCGGTTCCCCGGTCACCAGCCCGCGCGTGGTCTCCTGCGCCGTCGCGTACATCTCCTCGGTGAACCTGCTCAACGCCCGCTCCTCACCGGCCAACCGGCCGACAACCGACCTGCACTCAACTATCCCGCTCTCCGGGCCCTGCGTTAACCCCTCCCGTATGTGCGCTGGTCAGCGCCATATTCCCGCATGAAATGAAGGGTGCGCCTGCGAGGGGAAATCGTCGGCCGCCCCGAACCCGCGCACCCTGTCCCCACCGCACCGCATCCGCCCGCCCGTCGGCACCGCCGCCGACCGGCCCAGGGATAGTAGCCCGCCCCACCGCAGACCGGTCCCTCGCGCCGCCGGCGTGGCGCCGACCTGACACGCCGAGCGCCTCGGCGAGCCGCTCCGCGACGCGCGAAACCCATTGGGATCGCGCCGAAATGCCCGCCTACGCTCCCCGCATGCCGTCCCAGCACCACGAGGTGATCATCGATCTGTTCCGGAACCAGCCGGAGATGATCGCTCCACTGCTGACCGGTCTGGGTTGTCGACTGCCCGATTACGAGAAGGTCCGGACGGAATCCGGTGAACTTCCCGTACTCGCACCCACCGAATACCATGCGGATTCGGTTGCGGTGTTCCACGGGGCGGACTCACCGGTGCTGGCGGTCGTCGTAGAGATCCAATTACGCCCTGATCCGGACAAGCTGTGGTCTTGGCCGGTCTATGTGTCCGCATTGCGGGCGCGATGGAAGTGCCCAACCGTGCTGCTTGTGCTGTGTCCCGACAGACGCACCGCACGTTGGGCGGCGGAGCCGATCGACTTCGGCTATGGGCATCCGGCCGCACGCTTGTCGCCGCTGGTGTTGGACCCGTCCGGCGTCCCGGTGATCACCGATCTCGACACCGCCACCGAACTACCCGAACTCGCCGTGTTGTCCGCGCTGGCGCACCCCACCCACCCCGAGAACCGTGCGGTCTTCGAGGCTCTGCTCGCCGCGCTCAGCACGATGAGTGTCGACCGTGCTTCGCTGTACTATGACTTCATCCTTTCGAGGCTGCCGAAGGCTGCCCGAGCTGCTTGGGAGGCGCTGATGACCGCCGGACTCCACGACTATCGGTATCAGAGCGAATATGCCCGCAAATACTTCGCCGACGGGCAGCTGCGCGGGGAGCAGCGTGGTGAGGCGCGGGCTCTGCTCGAGGTGCTCGATGCGCGTGGGATCGAGGTATCGGAGCAGGACCGGGCCCGTATCACCGGATGCGCGGATTCCGATCGGCTGGCTCACTGGATCCGCCGGGCCGTGGTGGTAACGACGGCGGAGGAATTGTTCGCCGAGTAGGTCGGCGCTCCGGCGCGCAGCCGTGGACCGTCCCTCGATACGGCGCCGAGGATGATCGGTTCGCGGTGGGATCGATCCGTGTCGGGGGTCAGAGTGCTGCGACTGCGGTGAGGAAGCGGTCCAGTTCGGCGAAGTCGACGAAACAGTGTGGTGAGGCTCGGACCACGGCGGCGAGGGCGCGGGCGGACATGTCGAGCAGGGTGGAGCTGCGGTGGCTGACGGTGACCGTGATGTCCTGTGCGGCAAGCCGATCACGCACCTGTACGGGGGCCACCGCGTCGAGGGTGAACGAGACGATGCCGCTGCGGCGCAGGCCGAGATCGCGGACCGTGACGCCGGGGATCTCGGATAGGCCCTTGCGCAGGTATTCGGCCCTGGCGGCGATGGCGGCGTAGACCTCGTCGGGGCCGAGTTCCAGCAGATAATCGACGGCGGCGCCGAGGCCGAGCCGGGCCGCGACATCGTGCTCCCAGAACTCGAACCGGCTCGCGTCGGGGGCCAGGCGGTACTCGTCCGGCGCCGTCCATTCCGCGCTGTGCAGGTCCAGTCGGGTGGGCTCCATCGATGCGGCCAATTCTGGACGCACGTACAGGAATCCGGTGCCGCGTGGGCCGCGCAGCCATTTGCGGCCGGTCGCCGACAGTGCGTCCACCCCGAGTTCGGCGACGTCGAGTGGGATCTGCCCAGCGGACTGGCAGGCGTCGAGCAGCACGAGCGCACCGGCCTCGTGCGCGATCCTGGTGGCCTCGGCCGCCGGGTTCACCAGACCTCCATTGGTCGGTGCGTGCAGCAGCGATACCAGCTTCACACGGTCGTCGACGAGGGCGGCGAACGCGTCGAGATCGAGCTGGCCGGTGGCGTCGCTGGGAATGTGCTCGACCACGGCGCCGGTCGCGCGGGCGCGCTGTAGGGCGGCGATGGCATTGCTGGCGTAGTCCGAGCCGGAGATGAGGATGCGGTCACCGGGGCGCAGCGGCACCGAATAGAAGAAATCGGCCCAGGACCTGGTGGCGCTGTCGCTGAGCGCGATACTGCCCGGCGTGGCATTGATGAGCGTGGCGATCGACTGTTTGACGGCGGCCAGATCGTCGAGCCGCTCATTGGCCGCGCGATAGCCGCCGACCTCGGCCTCCCGGCGCAGATGAGCGATCACCGTGTCGGTGACCACCCGCGGCGGCAGCGACGATCCCGCGCTGTCGAGAAAGACCAGACCGTTGCCGACGCCGGGGGTCCCTTCACGTATCCGCTGCTCATCAAGCATATCGACGACGATATCGGTTCGAATGTTCGACCGCTTGTCGGTTACTTGTCGGTATCCGTCGCTACCCTGGAATCCACCGTCGACGACGACACATGAACTCGCCATATCGCAGTACCGAATATCCGCACGATCCATCGCGAAACAGATCCACCGCGTACTGGAACCACCTGGAGGTCGAGCATGGCGGTCACACTCGAGCGCAGGCAGGCGCGGCAGAGTGCCACGGACCGGGCGCTGTCCACTCGGGCAGCGGCCGAGGCCTATATCGGCGGCGTCTGCTTCAAACTGGGCCCGCCGGGCTTGATCGGCGCCGAACTCGAATGGCTCACCATCCACGGTGAGTGTCCGGCGTCAGGCCCAACGGCCGCCCCGCGTCCGCCACTCGATCTGCTCGCGGACGCCCTCGGACCATACGCACCACGGTCCATCGCCCCCGATTCGCCCGCTCTCGCGCTTCCGGGCGGCAGCCGGGTCACCATCGAACCCGGCGGTCAGATCGAACTCTCCAGCGCGCCCTACGCCACCGCCGCTCAGCTCGGCCAACATCTGGCCGGCGATGCGCGCCTACTGCGCGACCGCCTCGAATCCCACTGCCTCGGTATCGTTTCCGCGGCCGCCGACGCCGACCGTCGCGCCCGCCGTGTGCTGCGATTGCCCCGCTACCAGGCGATGGAGCGCTATCTCGCCGGTATCGGCCCGTTCGGCAAACTCATGATGTGCAATACCGCGGCGACCCAGGTCAGCGTCGACGCCGGAGCCGACCCTGCCGAAGTGGCGGCCCGCTGGGCCGCGCTGTACACCATCGGCCCCGCACTGCTGGCCGCTTTCGCCTGTTCACCGGAGCTGCGCGGCGCGCCCGCGGGGGAGTGGGCCTCCCAGCGGATGCGGACCTGGTTACGTCTCGACCATTCCCGTACCCGCCCTCCGGTCGAGGACTGGGCAGATCCGATCGCCGGCTACGCCCGCTGGGCGCTGGACGCGCCGTTACTGTGCGTGCGCTCCGAACCGGACGCCGCGACGACCATGTCGGGCGGCTCGTCGACCAGTGACGGTGCGTGGGGCCATCCCGGTTTCGTGGATGCCGCCGCGCCGACCGACGGTGGCTCGCTGCCCGGCCGTGCCTCGTCGATCGACGGTGCCTCGTCGACGGGTGGTGCCTCTGCGAACGGTGGTGTCTCACGGACCGGTCGTGCCTCGCCGACCGGCGGGTTCTCGCCGAACGGTGGTGTCTCGTCCACCGGTCGTGGCGCGCCGAACGGCGGCTTCGCAATCGGCGACGGCTCATCGCCCCGTGGCGCTTCCTCGAACGGTAGCGGCTCAGTGCACCGCGACGGCGCACGCAATGGCCGTGGCCGTGCGACCGGCGGCACCGATTGCGCATGGGCCGCCCCGCCCGGCGCGACCTTCGCCGACTGGCTCTCCGGCGCCTTGGACGACGAGATCGGCCGCAGGCCCGACCGCGGCGATCTCGACTATCACCTGACCACCATGTTCCCGCCGGTCCGCCCGTCCGGGCATCTCGAGGTGCGCTACCTCGACGCACAGCCCGGTGCGAGCTGGACGGTCCCGATCGACGTCATCGACGCCCTGATGTCCTCCCCTGCCGCCGTGGCCGAGGCGACGTCGATCGCGCGCCCCACCGTGGGCCGCTGGCTGGACGCCGCGCGCTGCGGACTGGCCGATCCCGAGATCCGCGCCGCCGCCGTCGACCTGCTCGAGGCGGCGGCCACCCATGCCGCCACCCCGGCCGCGGCGGCCGATATCGGCACGGCCGCCCGTCGCTGCCGAAGCGCACGGCCACCAGGAGTGGATGAAGCTCGTGCCGAGCCATGAGTGCGACGACCTCGGCCGCCACCCGTTCGACAGCGACGGGGCTCGTTTCGTGGCCATACCGCTGCGTCGACGCCGATGGGCCGTCAGGTCGACGCAGCGGATCGTCCCGCCGCGCCCATGGGCACCACGCACCGCGACCACGCCACTTCGCCGACCAGCCGCATCCCGCATCAACCCCGAGCGACCCGGAGTTCCATCGTGACCATCCACGTGCCCGCCGATGACACCTCCCAGACCGAACGACTCCGCGCCCATATCGCCGAAACGCTCGGCCGGGCGCGATCACGCAGCGCCGCGCTGACCGATTGCCTGGACGAGGCCGAACTCGTCGCGCAACATTCGCGGCTGATGAGCCCGCTGGTCTGGGATCTGGCGCATATCGGCAATCAGGAAGAACTGTGGCTGGTGCGCGATGTCGGCGGGCGGGAAGCGGTACGCGCCGATATCGATGAGCTGTACGACGCGTTCAAACACGCGCGGGCGAATCGACCGGAGCTACCGCTGCTGAATCCGGGCCAGGCCCGCGACTACGTCGGCACGGTCCGCGACAAGGTGTGGGATGTGCTGGAGCGCAGCACTCTGCGCGGTGCGCCGCTGGTGGACGGCGGGTTCGCGTTCGGCATGATCGCCCAGCACGAACAGCAGCACGACGAGACCATGCTCGCCACCCATCAGTTGCGTACGGGGGCGCCGGTCCTGTCCGCACCGGCCGCGCCCGCGAGTACCGCCGCGGTGCGCGGTGAGGTGATCGTCCCGGCGGGTCGTTTCATGATGGGCACCTCCACCGACCCGTGGGCGCTGGACAACGAACGCCCCGCTCATCCGGTGCATGTGCCCGGGTTCGCCATCGATGCCGCACCCGTCACCAATGAGCAGTACCTGGCGTTCATCGGCGACGGCGGCTACCAGCGCCCCGAACTGTGGTCCGAGCGCGGCTGGGCGCATCGCGTCGAGGCCGGTCTGGTGGCGCCGCAGTTCTGGGAGCGGGATCCGGCCGGGCGCTGGTGGCGGCGGGTCTTCGGGGTGATGACGCCGCTGCGTCTGCATCAGCCGGTGGTGCATGTGTGTTGGTTCGAGGCCGAGGCCTACGCCCGTTGGGTGGGTAAACGCCTGCCGACCGAGGCCGAATGGGAGAAGGCGGCGCGGCACGATCGCGCCGCCGACCGGTCTCGCGGCTATCCGTGGGGTGATGCCGAACCCGAGGCGGACCGGGCGAATCTCGGTCAGCGGCATCTGGAGCCGGCCGATGTCGGCGCCTATCCGGCGGGTGCGTCGCCGGACGGTGTGCACCAGCTCATCGGTGATGTGTGGGAGTGGACATCTTCCGGTTTCGAGCCCTATCCGGGCTTCCGCGCCTTCCCCTACCGCGAATACTCCGAGGTGTTCTTCGGCGGCGACTACCGCGTATTGCGCGGCGGTTCGTTCGGCACCGATCCGGTGGCCTGCCGCGCGACATTCCGCAACTGGGACCACCCCATCCGGCGGCAGATCTTCTCCGGCTTCCGGCTGGCCCGCGATCTCGCACCGGGGGAGGGCCGATGATCGGCTCTCGGACGACATCGCGGAGTGCGCATGTGTAGACATCTCGCCTATGTCGGCCCGCGCGTACCGGTCGGCGACCTGCTCACTCGCGGCCCGCACGCGCTGCGCACCCAGGCGTGGGCGCCCCGCGATATGCGCGGTGGCGGCACCATCAATGCCGACGGATTCGGCGTCGCATGGTGGCGGCCCGCCGACGGCACCGGTCCCGCTCATGCGAGCCGCTATCGCAACGCCGCGCCGATCTGGACCGATCCGGCCGTGGCGGAGGTGCTACCGCAGATCGAATCGTGGGCGGTGCTTGCCGCGGTGCGGTCGGCGACGGTGGGGATGCCGGTCGAGCGGGCGGCCTGCGCGCCGTTCATCGATGACGGCTGGGCGTTCAGCCATAACGGTGTGGTGCCGAATTGGCGCAAGGCGCTCACCGCGTCGCTGGCCGATCTGGACAGCGCGGCGACCCGCGCGGGCGCGACCCGCATGTTCCAGACCGCCGATCTGCTCGACGCCGAATCCGCCACCGATTCGGCCGCGCTCTGGGTGCTGCTGCGCGGCCTGCTCACCCCCGGCGCCCCCGAGGATCTGGTGGCCTCTCCTGGCGAGGCGCTGCGGCTGCTCGTCACCACCGTGGTCGCCCACGCACCGAGCGCACGGCTCAACCTGCTGCTCGGTGACGGCACCGCGCTCTGGGCCACCGCATGGGAGCACGCGCTGTCGGCGCTGGTCACCGATGACTACGCCGTCCTCGCCTCCGAACCCTACGACGCCGATCCACGCTGGCAGTCGATCCCCGAGCACAGCCTGGTGTTCGCGGGTCCGGGCAGGCTCACGATCGAGCCGCTCGCCCGTCGTGAATCCGATGCGGCGACCTCATGAGCGACGCGGCCTACCGCGCGACGCCGGAGCCCCACATCGGCGGCGGCGCCTCTGCCGCCGAAGAGATGTGCTGCGCGATCGGACCTGCCGTACGGCGAAGTGGCGCCACCGGCCACCGTGACCGGTGCAGTAGCGAAAGCACCCCGGCCGAGGGGTGGCAGTGACCGATACGACCGGGCCCATCTTCGACGACAAGGATTCCGCAATGACCACACCTACGCTGGAAATCCATCTCACCGACGCCGACCTCACCGCCGCCCTGCGCGCGGACGCTCGGCGCGGACTCACCGCCGACCCGAAGTGGCTACCGCCCAAATGGTTCTACGACGCCCGCGGCAGTGAACTGTTCGAGCAGATCACCCAGCTGCCCGAGTACTACCCGACGCGCACCGAACGCGCCCTGCTGGAACGGGTGGTCGCCGAGATCGCCCGCGCGGCGCAGGCGGAGGTACTGGTGGAACTCGGCGCGGGCTCGGCCGCCAAGACTCGGCTGCTGCTCTCGGCGCTGAGTGCGGCGGCTCCACTGAAAACCTATGTACCCCAGGATGTCTCGTCCGCGGCGCTGCGCGCATCGGCGGCCGAGGTGGCCGCGGAGTTCCCTGGGCTCACGGTGCACGGCGTGGTCAGCGATTTCACCGACACCCTGCACACCCTGCCGCGGGGTGGACGCCGGATGATCGCCTTCCTCGGCGGCACCATCGGCAATCTCGTCCCGGCCGAACGCGCCGAATTCCTGACCGCCATCCACGAGGTCCTCGAACCCGGCGAACATCTGCTGCTCGGTGCGGGCCTGGTGGTCGATCCGTCGATCCTGGTCCCGGCCTACGACGATGCCGCCGGGGTGACCGCCGAGTTCAACCGCAATGTGCTGCATGTCCTCAATGCCAGGCTGTCGGCCGACTTCCAGCCGGACAAATTCCGCCATATCGCCCTGTGGGACGCTGAGAACGAGTGGATCGAGATGCGGCTCGAGGCCACCGAGGATATGCGGGTGACCGTCGCCGACCTCGATCTTCTGGTCGACTTCGCGCGCGGCGAGCAGATGCGGACCGAGATCTCGGCCAAGTTCCGGCCCGAGGGCCTGGACACCGAACTGTCGGCCGCCGGATTCACCCTCGACAAAGCCTGGACCGACCCGGACACCCGCTTCACCCTGGTCTTGGCCACGCGCGATTGAGAACGGCTCCGGTCGAGCGGCGAGACCACCGGGGCGTGGGCGGGCCGCAGTCCGGTGCCGGGCCGGCCGGGGACGAACCGGATCAGTCCTGTTCCGGGACGATATCGGAGTTGAAGATCGCGAAGCTGAGGACCAGTCCGATGGCCATCGCCACACCGGCGGCGACCGCCGCCCATTTACCCAGCGGTTCGCCCTTGTTGTGGCCGATGATGCCGAGGATGATGCCGGCCGGTCCGAACAGGATCGGACAGAACAGCAGGCAGATGCCCGCGCAGACGAACCCGATGATGGAGAACACCTGCGTGCCGGAACGCTGCGGTTCGGCGTCATAGGGCTGGAAGGACTGCTGCGGATAGGACGGGAACCCGCCTGCCTCGCTGCCCGGCCCCGATGCGGGCGGATAGGTCTCGCCGCCGGGATATCCGGGTGTCGCGCCCGGCCCACCCCACTGCTCGCCGCCCGGCTGTCCAGCCGGATACTGCTGCCCAGCCGGATACTGCTGACCGTAGGGTTGCGCACCCCCGGTCCACGGCTGATCACCGGCCGGTGGCTGCCCGGACGTCGACTGCACGCCACCCGGCTGCGCACTCCACGCCTGCCCCGGCCCGCTTTCCAACGGCTCCTCGCGCCACGCCTGCTCGGGCACCCCACCGCCGGTGGGTTTCTGTAGCGACGGCGGCTCCGTCCCGGCGCCCTCACCGGGCGCCGAACCGGTCACCTGCTCGGGGGTCTCCGGTTCCGGTGGCGTGGCACGGGGCTCCCCGTCCTGCGGTCGGTCCCCACCATCGGGGTCCTGCGGATGCTGCGGCGTGCTCATAGCGCTCTCCTCATTCGTCCGATCAAGGCGTTTCGGGTACAGCGATGGAGCGGTCGAACGGATCTACTGGTCGGGTTCCTCCACGATCTCCATCGCGGCCACCTCCGCGGGCCGGTCGTCATCGTCGGCGATCTCGGCGGCCCGCCGCCGCGGGGTCCACTCCTGCTCGAGTTCCTCCTCGATGCCGAGGCGACCGTCGTCATCGCTGGCGCGATTGCGGATCCGCAGGTCATCGGGCGGATCCTCGATGGCGCCCTCGTAAGCGCGGATCTCGTCCGCCTGCTCGTCGTCCCCCATGTCATCGTCGAGTGGGTCACGGTCCATATCCGCCAGTATGCGCCGAACGGCACGCCGAACGCGGGAACCGGAACAACAAAAATGGCGGGCCCGGACCGAATGGTCCGGGCCCGCCATCAAGCATCGACTCAAGCGTTGCCGTTGAACAGCCCCGTCACCGAGCCGTTCTCGAACACCTCACGGATGGTGCGGGCCAGCAGCGGCGCGATGGACAGCACGGTCAGCTGCGGGAACTTCTTGTCCTCGGTGATCGGCAGCGTGTTGGTCACCACGACCTCCTTGGCGCCGCAGGCGGCCAGCCGCTCGGCGGCGGGCGCGCTCAGCACACCGTGGGTCGCGGCGATCACCACATCACCGGCACCGGCTTCCTTCAGAACGCTGACCGCGCCCGCGATGGTGCCACCGGTGTCGATCATGTCGTCGATCAGGATGCAGGTGCGGCCCTCCACCTCACCGACCACACGGTTGGACTTCACCTGGTTGGGCACCAGCGGGTCGCGGGTCTTGTGGATGAACGCCAGCGGCGAACCGCCGAGCGAATCGGCCCACTTCTCGGCGACGCGCACGCGACCGGAGTCGGGGGAGACGACGGTGATGTGCTCGAGGCTGTAGTTCGCCCGGACGTACTCGGCCAGCTGCAACTGGGCGTGCATATGGTCGACCGGGCCGTCGAAGAAGCCCTGGATCTGGTCGGTGTGCAGATCGACGGTGATGATGCGATCCGCGCCGGCGGTCTTGAGCAGGTCGGCGACCAGGCGGGCCGAGATCGGCTCACGGCCGCGGTGCTTCTTGTCCTGGCGCGCGTACGGGTAGAACGGCAGGATCGCGGTGATCCGCTTGGCCGAACCACGCTTGAGCGCGTCGATCATGATGAGCTGTTCCATCAGCCACTCGTTCAGCGGCGCGGGGAAGCTCTGGAGTACGAAGGCGTCGGAACCACGGACCGACTCCTCGAAGCGAACGAAGATCTCGCCATTGGCGAAATCGCGCGCGGTCTGGGGCGTGACGTGGACATCGAGCTCCTTGGCGACCTGTTCGGCCAGCTCAGGATGCGAACGTCCGGCGAAGAGCATCAGGTTCTTCTGATTGTCGATCCATGACGCGGTCACTGCTGTTTGCCATCCTTTAGCTCGATTGCCTGACTCGACATCTCGTTTGCCGCGATGGCTTCCGCCGCCGCGCGCGCCGCAGCGGTTCCGGGACGATACCGCTGCACCCAGTTCTCAATATTGCGCTGTGGTCCACCCGACACGGCGAGCGCCCCCGGCGGAACGTTTCTGCGCAGTACAGTACCCGCCGCCGAATAGGCCCCGTCACCCACGGTGATGGGTGCGACGAACATCGTGTCGCTGCCCGTGCGCACATGGGAACCGACCGTGGTGTGATGTTTGTTCACTCCGTCGTAGTTCACGAAAACGCTGGACGCGCCGATGTTGCTGTGCTCACCGATGGTCGCGTCACCGACGTAGGTCAGATGCGGCACCTTGGAGTGTGCGCCGATATTCGCGTTCTTGGTCTCCACGAAGGCGCCGAGCTTGCCGGAATCGCCGACCACCGTGCCCGGCCGCAGAAAGCTGAACGGCCCGATGGTCGCGGCGGGCCCGATCACCGCGCCCTCACCGTGGGTGCGGACCACCTTGGCGCCGTCGCCGACGATCACATCGGTGAGGGTGGAATCCGGGCCGATCTCGGCGTCCTCGCCGACGACGGTGTTGCCGAGCAGCTGCACGCCCGGCCGCAGCACGACATCGCGTCCGATCCGCACCCCGGCATCCACCCAGGTGGTGGCCGGATCGACGATCGTCACGCCCGCGCGCATATGCCGCTCGACGATATAGCGGTTGAGGGTGCGCGCCGCCGCGGCCAGCTGCACCCGGTCGTTGACCCCGGTGACCTTGGCCGCATCGACCAGGCGCGCGCCCTGCACCGGATGGCCCGCCTCGTGCGCGAGCCGCAGCACATCGGTCAGGTACAGCTCGTGCTGGGCGTTGGCGGTGGACAGCCTGCCGAGCATGGTGCGCAGCACCCTGACGTCGAAGGCGTACACACCGGAGTTGACCTCGTTGATATGGGCCTGCTCCGGGGTGGCGTCGGCGTGCTCGACGATCTCGACGACCTGGCCGTCGGCGTCGCGCACGATCCGGCCGTAGCCGTTGGGGTCCTCGGGGACGAAGGTCAGCACCGTCACCGCGGGACGATCGGCGTAACTGCGGTGCTCGTCGAGCAGGGCCGCGAGCGTATGCCCGTCGAGCAGCGGCACATCGGCGGAGGTGACCAGTACGTCACCGGTGAAGTCGTCGGGTAGCGCGGTCAGTCCGCACTGGACCGCGTGGCCGGTGCCGAGCTGCTGCTCCTGCACGGCCGGAGTGATCTCGCGGGCCTGTTCGGCGGCCACCGCCGCGACCGCGGCACCGACCTGTTCCCGGTCGTGCCCGACCACCGTGATCAGATACGCGGGGTCGATCTCGTTCGCCGCATGCAGCGCGTGCGCGAGCATGCTTCGGCCGGCCAGCGAATGCAACACCTTGGGGGTCTTCGACCGCATTCGTGTCCCGGCACCGGCTGCGAGAACGACGACGGCGGTCTGCTGTGGCATGAATCTCCCTCGGCTGCCTGTCATCGTGCTGGTCCAACGCGTGCGGGCCCACGCTGCTCACACTGCCCGTGAGCCGGCACGGTATCCGTAGCAGGCCACCGTGCCATCGGCCGGTCACCGCACCTGTGCGCTGGACACCGTACCCGCGAGCTGTCGCACTGTGCTCGCCTGCTCCGCCGCCAGGACTCGAACCTGAACTATCTGAACCAAAATCAGAGGTGCTGCCATTACACTACGGCGGATTGTCGCATCGACGGGACACATACGCGCCCGCCAGTGCGCCTCGGCACGGCAACGATACTCGCATGCCGACCTCGGATCCGTCGAACCGTGGGCGTGATTCGCGCGCCCGGCTGTGCCACGGCCCGAGCTGTCTGGAACAGTTGTCCCAGACCGTTACGTCGGCGTAGGTAGGGAGGCCAATGCACGAGACACCCACGACCGGCGAGAATCCACGGGCGGGCGGTCAGGCCGACAAATCGCGCCGGGGATCGCAATCGGCACGGCCGCGCATGACGGGTACGCAGCGCCGCCAGCAGCTGATCGAAATCGGTCGCGCATTGTTCGCCGAACGCGGCTACGACGCGACATCCATCGAGGAGATCGCCCAGCGCGCCCAGGTGTCCAAGCCGGTGGTCTACGAACACTTCGGCGGTAAAGAGGGGCTTTACGCCGTCGTCGTCGACCGTGAGATGTCGATGCTGCTGGACATGATCACCTCCTCGCTGACCCAGAACCGGTCGCGGGTGCGGCTCGAGCAGGTGGCGCTGGCGCTGCTCACCTACATCGAACAGCGCACCGACGGCTTCCGCATCCTGGTCCGCGATCAACTGCCGCAGACCGGCGACGGACGCTATTCGAGCCTGCTCAACGAGGCCGTCAACCAGGTCGCGCACATCCTCGCCGGCGATTTCGACCGCCGTGATTTCGATACGAGTCTGGCCACCCTCTACGCGCAGGCGCTCGTCGGGATGGTCTCCACCGCGGCCACCTGGTGGCTGGATGTGCGCACCCCCTCCAAGGAGGTTGTCGCGGCGCATCTGGTGAACCTGTGCTGGAACGGTCTCAGCCACCTCGAGGCCCATCCGCAGCTCAGTTCCGAGTGGCCCGCCGGGACCGAGAACTGACCGGGAGAGTTAACCGGTGAATTGCGAACGAGCTTGCACCACATGCTCGAATCGGTTGGCGGGCGGCGCGCTGGTGGTACGGTTCACCCATCCTTTGGGTGCTGTTCGGGCGGTATGTCGGTCAAATTCGGGATGTCGGTCTACTTCAGGATGGCTGGTTTTTGGGATGACAGGCGGATCTGATGGCTAGGCAAGCGCGCGCGGAGATCACCCGCGACTCCGTCCTCGCGGGCGCGGCCGATGTCTTTCTGCGCTTGGGTTATGCGAACGCGAGCCTGAGCGAGATCATCGCGCAATCCAACGTGACCAAGGGCGCCTTGTACTTTCACTTCGGTTCGAAGGAAGAACTGGCCCGCGCGGTCGTCGATCAGGGCAACGAGCGCCTGGTCAGTTCCTGCCAGGGTTTCTTCGATTCCCGGGTGCCCGCGCTCGAGGCGTGCATCGGCATCACCTACGTGGTGGCCGACCTCTCGATGAACGATCCGATGGTCGGCGCGATGCTCAAACTGACCCACCAGATCGGCGACTACCGCGGCGCCGCGGGCGACAACATCGCCAAATCCTGGGGCGAGACCTACCGGCTGCTCGCCGAACGCGCCATCGCCCAAGGCGACCTGATCGCCGACCTCGATCCGGAAACCATCGGCCTGCTGCTCAACGGCGTCACCACCGGTGTGCACATCGTCGCGGTCGGCACCGATTCCATCGACCAGATGGCCACCCGCATGGAACGCGCCTGGTACTTCCTGCTCCCCGCCATCGTCCCCCCGGACAAACTCTCCTACTTCCGCGAATTCGCCGCCCGCCGCCTCCGCCGCTACGTGCCGTAATATTTGGCGGCGCCTGCGGCGCCTGCGGCGCCGCGGGTTCGCGCTGTGTTTGATTTGCGCCGCCTGCGGCGTCGCGGTTCGCGGCCCCTTGGTGTCTCGCGTCACCGGTGCCCCTGCTTGCCTTCGGCTTGCGCCGCGGCAGCGGAGACGCGAGACGGGCCGCGAACTTTGTGCTCGGTCTCGCTTCGCTCGAAATGTGGGGTTGACCAGCCATTGTGCTGGGTGTGCGTCCCGGATGGATCGGGCCATCGACGCCATGGTTGTGGTCACGGCCGGGCCGGATCTGGACAGTATCTTGCGGTCGGTCGTGGCTACCCCGCGTGGTTCTAGCGGGGGCGTACCGTTGATCGTCTGCCAGTCGAATCCCGACCGCGGGGCGACCTCGAGGAGCCCGTTCGCGGCCCGGCTCGCTTTTCGGGGGCCGCTGCGTACGCCGAAGGCAAGCAGCGGCCCCCGAAAAGCGAGCCACCAGGGGGCCGCGAACACGCCGCGACGAAGGAGCGGCAAAATGGCAGAGCCGGTCGATTCGCCCGTTCGCTTGTAGGAGTTGAGCATGTCTGCCCCACGTCCACCTCTGGCGGGCCTGGCCGCCGCGGCCGGCGCCGATATTGCGCTGCGGACCGTATCCGACCTGGTCGGCACGTCGCGGGTGGAGTTGGTCGCGCCTGCGGCGGTGCGTGCGTTCGTGGCGGCGACGGTGGCGGGGAGCAAGCCTGTTGTCGTGGTGACGGCGACGGGGCGTGAGGCCGATGATCTGACCGTCGAGCTGTCGGAGATCCTCGGCGAGGCGGTCGCGCAGTTCCCCTCCTGGGAGACGCTGCCGCATGAGCGGCTCTCGCCGGGCGCCGATACCGTCGGCCGCAGGCTCGCGGTGCTGCGGCGGCTGGCCCATCCCGACGATCCAGTGTTCCCGGAACCGTTGCGTGTGGTGGTGACCACCGTGCGCTCGCTGATGCAGCCGATGGCGTCGGGGTTGGGTGAGATCGAACCGATCGTGCTGCGGGTCGGTACCGAGACCGATTTCGACGAATTGCTCACCCGCCTGGTCGAATTCGCCTACACCCGAGTCGATATGGTCGGCAAACGCGGTGAGTTCGCGGTGCGCGGCGGCATCCTCGACGTCTTCCCGCCGACCGCCGACCATCCGGTCCGGGTGGAGATGTGGGGCGATGAGGTCAGCGAGCTGCGCCCGTTCTCCGTCGCCGATCAGCGCTCGCTGGCCGAACTCAGCGTCGATGTGGTGGTCGCGCCGCCCTGCCGGGAACTGTTGCTGACCGAGACGGTCCGCGACCGCGCCGCCGAGGTGGCGGCCGCCAATTCCGCGGACGCGGCGCTGGTGGAGATGCTGGAGAAGCTGTCGCAGGGCGTCCCGGTCGATGGCATGGAGGCGCTGCTTCCGGTGCTGCAACCGGGTGAGCTGAGCTTGCTCACCGAGGAACTGCCCGAGGGCGCCCATCTGCTGCTGTGCGATCCGGAGAAGATCCGCACCCGCGCCGCCGACCTGATGCGCACCGGCGCCGAATTCCTCGAGGCGTCCTGGACCGCGGCGTCGTTCGGCGGTGACGCGCCGCTGGGCGGCCACGGCCTCGACCTCGCCGCCTCGGCGTACCGTTCGCTGCCCGAGATTCACGACAGCGCCACCGAACAGGATCTGCCGTGGTGGACGCTGAGCCCGCTGACCTCGGGTGATCCGGCCGAGGTCGTGCTTCCGGTGCTGGCCGGACCGGCCGCGCGTGGTTCGGAAGAACTCGTCGCCACCATCTTCGCCTCGCTGCGCGCGCACGTCACCACCGGTGGCCGCGCGGTCGTGGTGGTGGCCGGTCACGGTACCGCCCAGCGCGTGCTGGAACGCCTCGCCGACGCCGACGTGCCTGCCGCGGCCCTCGACGCGGGCGCCGAACCCGAGGCTGGTGTGGTCGGTGTGCTGTGCGGTTCGCTGCACGACGGCATCATCTTCGATGACGCGGGCCTGGTCGTGGTCGCCGAATCCGATCTCACCGGCAATCGGGTCACCGCGCCCACCGAGGGCAAACGGCTGCCGGCCAAACGTCGCAATCAGGTCGATCCGCTGGCGCTCACCGCGGGCGATATGGTGGTGCACGATCAGCACGGCATCGGCCGGTTCGTCGAGATGATCGAACGCACCGTCGGCGGCGCCCGCCGCGAATACCTGGTCATCGAATACGCGCCGGGTAAGCGCGGTCAGCCCGGCGACCGGCTGTTCGTCCCGATGGAATCGCTGGACCAGCTCTCGCGCTATGTCGGCGGTGAGATGCCGAGCCTGTCCAAACTCGGCGGCTCGGACTGGGCAAACACCAAGCGCAAGGCGCGAAAAGCGGTGCGCGAGATCGCCGGTGAGCTGGTGCAGCTCTACGCCGCACGCCAGGCGGCGCCCGGCCACGCTTTCGGCCCGGACACGCCGTGGCAGCAGGAGATGGAGGACGCCTTCGCCTTCACCGAGACCGTCGATCAGATGACCGCCATCACCGATGTGAAATCGGATATGGAGAAGGCCGTCCCGATGGACCGGGTGGTCTGTGGTGACGTCGGCTACGGCAAGACCGAGATCGCGGTGCGCGCGGCCTTCAAGGCGGTGCAGGACGGAAAACAGGTCGTCGTGCTGGTCCCGACGACACTGCTGGCCCAGCAACATCTGCAAACCTTCACCGAGCGGGTCGCGGGCTTCCCGGTCACCGTCAAAGGCCTGTCACGCTTCACCGACCCCGCCGAATCGCGCGAGGTGCTCGAGGGCATGGCCGCCGGTGAGGTCGACATCGTGGTCGGCACGCACCGGCTGTTGCAGACCGGGGTGCGCTGGAAGGATCTGGGCCTGGTCATCGTCGATGAGGAACAGCGGTTCGGTGTGGAGCACAAGGAGCACATCAAGGCGTTGCGCACCCACGTCGACGTGCTGACCATGTCCGCGACCCCGATTCCGCGCACACTGGAGATGAGCCTGGCGGGCATCAGGGAGATGTCGACCATCCTCACCCCGCCGGAGGAACGGCATCCGGTGCTGACCTATGTCGGCGGCTACAGCGATAAACAGGTCACCGCCGCCATCCGGCGTGAGCTGCTGCGTGACGGCCAGGTCTTCTATGTGCACAACCGGGTGTCCTCGATCGACAAGGCCGCCAAGCGGATTCGCGATCTGGTGCCGGAGGCGCGGGTGGTGGTCGCGCACGGCCAGATGAACGAGGACACCCTGGAGAGCACCGTGCAGGGCTTCTGGCAGCGTGAGTTCGATGTGCTGGTGTGTACCACCATCATCGAGACCGGCCTCGACATCTCCAATGCCAATACCCTGATCGTGGAACGCGCCGATACGCTCGGTCTGTCCCAGCTGCATCAGCTGCGTGGCCGGGTGGGGCGCAGTCGTGAACGCGGTTACGCCTACTTCCTGTATCCGCCGGAGAAGCCGCTCACCGAGACCGCCTACGACCGGTTGGCCACCATCGCGCAGAACTCCGATCTCGGTGCCGGTATGGCGGTGGCGATGAAGGATCTGGAGATCCGCGGCGCGGGCAATGTGCTGGGTGCCGAACAGTCCGGGCATGTGGCGGGTGTCGGTTTCGATCTCTACGTGCGGCTGGTCGGTGAGGCGGTGGAGGCCTATCGCGCCGCCGCCGATGGCAAACCGATCACCACCGAGGAGACCAAGGAGGTGCGCATCGATCTGCCGGTGGACGCGCACATCCCGCCCGATTACATCACCAGTGATCGGCTGCGACTCGAGGCCTATCGCAAACTGGCCGCCGCGCAGGATGATCCGGCGCTGGCGGCTGTGGTGGAGGAGCTGGTCGACCGGTACGGGCCGCTGCCGGTGGAGGTCGGCAGGCTGGTATCGGTGGCCAAACTGCGGTTGCTGGCCCGCGAATACGACGTCACCGAGATCGCGGTCACCGGAACCACGGTGAAGATCTCGCCGCTGAACCTGCCCGATTCCAAACAGTTGCGGCTCAAGCGGATCTACCCGAGTGCCACCTACCGGGCCGCGAGTGGTGTGGTCGGTGTGCCGCTGCCGCGGGTGGAGGACAGTGTGGGCGCCGACCGGTTGCGTGATGTGCCGCTGCTGCAATATCTGGCCGATCTGCTGCTGGCACTGGACGGTAAGGCGAAGGGCGCGGTCGACCTCACCGTCGCCACCGAGGTCTCGGTGGCCCGATGAGCAATCCACTCGACGCCCGGCCGTTACCTGATGCGCTGCGCCTGGAATCCGATACCGCGACGCTCGCGGCGGGGTTGGCCGAGGCGGTCGAGGTGATGGATCGGCTGTGGCATTTCGGTGGTTGGGAATCCACGCAGACCCATGATTCGCTGCGCCCGTATCTGCTCGAGGAGACCTATGAGCTGCTCGACGCCATCCAGCACGAGGACGCCGAGACCATCAAGGAGGAACTCGGCGATCTGCTGCTCCAGGTGCTGTTCCATTCCCGCATCGCCCAGGCCGCGGGGGAGTTCACCGTCGATGATGTGGCCGCCGCGTTGGTCGCCAAGCTGGTCAACCGCAGCCCTCATCTGAGCGCCTCCGATCTGCCGCCCGATGCCGGGGTGGATGAAAAGATCGCCGCCCAGGAAAAGGCATGGGAGGAGCGCAAGACCGCGGAGAAGGCGCGCAGATCCTGCCTCGACGGCATCGCCATGGCCCAACCTGCGCTGGCTTTAGCTGAGAAGGTCAGGGGCCGCAGCAACCGGGCGGGGCTGCCGGAGGACCTGATTCCGCCCGCTTTGCGCATGGTGCGCCTCGGTGGCCCAGACAGTGCTGAGGAGCGGTTGCGCAAGGCCACGCTCGCCTTCGCCGATGCGATCCGGGCCGCCGAAGATGCCGCCGAAGCCGATCGCGGCGCCCGCGCACCACTCGACGCGGCCGCCTGGCGACGATACTGGCCAGCCGTTCGCTGATCGGCCCGCTGCCGGTCCGTCACTGTGACCTGCGCCGCAACCGCGTCCCAACCCATCACATCGGCCTGTCCTGTCTCGTCCGAGTCGTGTATCCACCCGCGATGACGCGACTAGGAGGCAGCGATGCCGACGGGACTGATCGATCTCATCATGCGGCGCAGACGCGCCGTACTGATTCTCTTCGCGATACTGCTCGTACTGGCCGGAGCAGGCAGTTCGACCTTGTTCGACAAACTGAAGGGCGGCGGATTCAACGATCCGGGCGCCGAATCCGGGGTAGCGGCCGAGGTGTTGCGCGACCAGTTCGGCCAGGGCCAGCCGAACCTGGTCCTGCTGATCGACGCGCCGGGTTCGGTCGACGACGCGGGCGTGGCCGCCGCCGCGACGGCGCTCGTGCAGCGGCTGACCGGGGAGAGTGACGTCACCGGTGTCACGTCCTATTGGACCTCGGGCGCACCGCCCGCACTGCGCAGCGCCGACGGTTCCAGCGGTCTGGTCGTGGCCACCATCCTCGGTGACGACGATGCGGTCGAGGACCGGCTCAGCGATCTGGCACCGCGCTATTCCGGCATCCACGACGGCCTCGATGTGCGGATCGGCGGCTACGCCATGCTCCAGCACGAGATGGTGGAGCAGTCCGAGAAGGACGCGATCACCGGTGAATCCATCGCCTTCCCGATCACTTTGATCGCGCTGGTGCTGGTCTTCGGCAGTGTCATGGCCGCACTGCTGCCGCTGGCGGTCGCGATGGTGACGGTGCTGCTCACCATGGGCGCGATGTGGTTGCTGGCCGGGGTGACGGATCTGAACGCATTGGCCATCAATGTGGTCACCCTGCTCGGGTTGGGCCTGGCGATCGACTACAGCCTGTTGATCGTCAGCCGGTATCGCGAGGAACTGGAGGCGGGTGTCGAACCAGGGCAGGCGCTGCGCAACACCATGAACTCCGCCGGACGCACCGTCGCGTTCTCGGCGGTCACCGTGGCCGTCGCGCTGTCGGGTCTGGTCTTCTTCCCGCTGCTCGCCGTCCGCTCGGTCGGCTATGCGGGTATCGCGGTGGCGCTGATCGCCGCGCTGAGTTCACTCACGGTGCTGCCCGCGCTGCTGGCGATACTCGGCACCCGCGTCGACAAATGGCGAATCCGGCGGCGCGACAACGCATCCCGCCAGCTGCACGAGGGCCGCTGGCATCGGCTGGCGATGTTCGTCATGCGCAGGCCGGGGACGGTGGCGGTCACGGTGACGATGGTGCTGCTGTTGCTCGGCGCGCCGTTCCTCGGGCTGAAGCTCGGCTACCCGGATGAGCGGTCGATGCCGGAGGCGTCCTCATCACGTCAGGTGGCCGAGGCGGTGCGCGCGGATTTCGACACCAGCGAGCAGAGCGCGCTGAGTGTGGTTCTGCCGCAGGGTGGTTCGGGCGTGACCGAATATGCGCAGCGGTTGTCGGCGCTGCCGGATGTGCAGCGGGTCGACACCGTCAGCGGCAGCTATGCCGATGGCGCCCTGGTCGCGCCCGCGACCGAACGCAACGCCCGATTCGCCGCCGAGGGCGGTGTGTACCTGTCGGTGGTGCCCTCGACCGATGACGCGACAGTGCTCGAAGATCTGGTCGGCACCATCCGCGCGGTAGACGCGCCATCGCAGGTGCTGGTCGGCGGCGTGTCGGCGGTGAGCGCCGATGCCACCGACGCCCTGCTGGAGCGGCTCCCGATCGCGCTCGGCACGGTGTTGACGATGATGTTGATCCTGTTGTTCCTGCTCACCGGCAGCGTCTTCCTGCCGGTGGTCGCGGTGCTGCTGAGCTGCCTGAGTCTGACGGCGACCTTCGGCGCACTGGTCTGGATCTTCCAGGACGGACATCTGTCGGATCTGCTCGGCTTCACCGTCACCGGGACGCTGGCCTCGACCGTGCCGATCATGCTGTTCGGTGTCGCGTTCGGTCTGGCCATGGACTATCAGGTGTTTCTGCTGTCGCGCATCCGTGAGGAGTACGAGCGCACCGGTGACGGCACTGCCGCCGTCGCGGTGGGTCTGGAGCGGATCGGTCGGATCGTCACGGCCGCCGCGGTGCTCATCTCGGTGGTGTTCCTCGGCTTCCTGGTCTCCGATATCACCTTCATGAAGGCGTTCGGTATCGGATTGCCGCTGGCCGTGTTGGCCGACGCGACCCTGATCCGCGGGTTCCTGCTGCCCGCCACCATGAAGCTCGGTGGCCGCTGGACCTGGTGGGTGCCGGGTCCGCTGCGGAAGGTGCATGCCCGCTTCGGAATTCGTGAGAGCGTCGACAGCGGCGAACCGGACCGCGATCTGGTGGGCGCGTAGCGCACACGGCGGGTGCGTGAAATCCATACGCACCCGCCGTTTTCGGTATGTCCGACTCAGATGTTGACGCCGTAGTCGCGGGCGATACCAGCCAGCCCGGAGGCGTAGCCCTGGCCGATGGCGCGGAACTTCCACTCACCGTTGTGGCGATAGAGTTCGCCGAAGACCATCGCGGTCTCGGTGGAGGCGTCCTCGCTGAGGTCGTAGCGCGCCAGTTCGGCGCCGGTATTGGTGTCCAGGACCCGGATATAGGCGTTGCGCACCTGGCCGAAGGACTGCCTGCGGGCATCGGCCTCGTGGATCGATACCGGGAAGAAGATATTGGTGATCGACGGCGGCGTGGCCGCGAGATCCACATTGATCACCTCATCGTCGCCTTCGCCCGCACCGGTGAGGTTGTCACCGGTGTGCTCGATCGACCCCTCCGGCGAGCGCAGGTTGTTGTAGAAGACGAAGTGCAGATCCGACAGCACTTTCAGGTCGGGACCGGTGGCCAGCGCGCTGGCGTCCAGGTCGTAATCGGCGCCGGTGCTCGTGCGCACATCCCAGCCGAGCCCAACCGTGACCTTGGTCAGATTCGGAGCCTGCTTGGACAGCGAGACATTGCCGCCTTTGGCCAGTGTGACGCTCATGTTCCCCTTCCTCGCGGCGCTGTCGCCCCGCCCTTGCTCACGATTATGGCCGAATGGCCGATGCCGCCGCCGCGTTCAGTGCTGGCTCTCGGCCCAGGACCGCAGTGTGGCGACCCGGCCCTCCAGTGCGTGCAGTTCGGTGTCGTCGAGCACGGTGCGCTGAATTCCCTTGTCCACCGCGAACGCCGACTGGCGGTGATCATCGATCACGGAAACGTCGATGCGCACCGCCACATAATCGGTGGCCTCCGGCATCTCCTCTGCGATCACCTTCGCGGTGCCGCGCGCGCACAGTGCCACATTGCCGCCGCCGAGGATCAGTAGCGCGACGTCGGGCCGTTCCCGTAGCCGGGCCAGCGAACCGCGATCGAACTTCAGGCTCAGCAGAATGGTGCGGTCACCGGCGCGCACGGGCCAGGACACCGGAATCGCATGCGGCGCCGGATCGGTGGTGACCAGGACGGCGATGGTCTCGGTCGGCCACTCCGGCAGCACGGCCAGCTCGGGATGATCGGTCGAGGGGTCCTGATGCTGCGCAGGGCTGACTCCGGCTGCCATGTTCATCACCTCATGAATCGACGCGCGCGCGACGGGGCTGTGCCGCACTGGAACCCAGTTTACGGGCAGGCCCCGACAAGCGGCCCGAGATGATCGGGCCGCGAACCGGACGATATGGGCGAGGCAGTCGAGCACGAACACCGGGATCAGGCCGGTGTCAGCGCCGCCACCTCGGTGATGGTGAGAGCACGTGCCCACTCGCGGGCCATGTCCCTCGGCTTGATCTCGGTGGACGCGTCGTGGCGGGCATGCTCACCCACCTGCACCGCACCGCACGCGATCAGCTTCTCGGCCGCGATCTCGCCGCCACGGTTGAAGGTGTCGCCGTAGACGGAATCGCCGAGGCCGAAGACCGCGAAACGCAGACCGGTCAGGTCCGGGCGGCGGGCGTCGACCGCGTCGAAGAACGGTTCGGCGCCGGTCGGCAGGTCGCCGTCGCCGTAGGTGGAGCAGACGATGATGTGGAAATCGCGCACGTCGAGGTCGTCGACATCGAAATCGAGCATGTCGTAGACCGATACGTCATGGGCGGCCAGCTCATCGGCCATGACGTCGGCGGCGGCCTCGGCCGTGCCCATCTCCGATCCGAACAGAATGACGACGCGCACGGCGACTCCTCTCCAGCCTGGGTATGGTGAGGCTAGCCTAATATGTAGGCTCGGGGTGGGCAATGGCGTGCCGACGATGGCGCACCGATCAGCTCGGCGTCTCCAACGCCTGCGGCAGCATCCCCGGATGCTCCCGCGCCGCGGTATCGAGCAGGGCGAAGTAGCGCCGCAGCATGAGCACGGCCGTCGCGGCCAAGCCCGCGGTGAGTCCCCACCAGACACC
The DNA here is from genome assembly GCF_029868385.1 of Nocardia cyriacigeorgica. GTDB lineage: Bacteria > Actinomycetota > Actinomycetes > Mycobacteriales > Mycobacteriaceae > Nocardia > Nocardia cyriacigeorgica_F. Next base: position 83,486 of record NZ_JARWNX010000042.1, read on the forward strand.
CGCGGCGCCGAGCCCGGCCGGAAATGCCAGCAGCAGCGCCGTCGGCAGACCGACCAGCCAATAGCCGACCAGCGATAGGCGGAAGCCCGCATTGGTGGCTTTCAGCCCGCGCAGCAACCCCGTGCCGATGTTCTGTGCGGCGTCGAAGAACTGGAGCACGATTCCGATCAGCAGCAGTGTCCTCGCCACGTCCATGGTCGCGGTGTCGGCCGGATCGAGGAACGGACGCAACACCAGCTCCGGCACCATCACATACGCGACGCCGGTGATCGCGGCGACCACCGCGGCGTGGCGCAGCGCCAGCCACGCCATGGCCCGCGCGTGGTCGAACTCGTCGCGGGCCACCGCATGGCTGACCAGGATGGACGCACCGTGCGACAGGCCGATCGCCACCTGGAACACGATGTAGATGATCTGGTAGACCACATTGTGCGCCGCCAGCGCCGCCGGACCGATACTGCCCATCACCAGCGCGAGCACCGAGAACATGCCCGCCTCGGAACCGTAGGTCAGCGAGATCGGCAGACCGAGCTTCAGCTCGGCGGCGACCGTGGACTTGCGCACCGGCCACGGCCGCAGCGACAGCGTCGCACCGAGTTCGTCGTCGCGGCGCGCCATCGCCCAGAACACCGCGAAGGTGATCAGGAAGACCAGCGAGGTCGCCACGCCGATGCCGGTGAGTCCGAGCGCGGGCAGCCCGGCCCAGCCGTGCATGAGGCCAAGTGCCAGCACCAGATTCAGCGCCACCGATCCGAGGGTCACCCTCAGCAGCGCCTGCGGGCGTTGCATGCCGACGGTGTATTGACGCAGCACCTGGAACCACAGGCAGGGCAGCAGTCCGGGAGCCAGCGCCACCATCATCGGGCGGGCGTCGGCGAGCACACCGGCGTCCTGGCCGAGCCATGGCAGCGCCCAGCCGAGCCCGACCAGCAGCACCCCGCCGAGCAGACCGGCGACGGTGGCGATCAGGAAGCTGGAGCGCACCACATCGCGGACCTCGTCGTCGGCGCTGTCGCCGCGTTTGCCCGCCGCGCTCACCGCCGACGCGATCTGGTTGCCGCTGCCGGTGATCAGCCCGACGCACATGGTGCGGATCTGGTTGAACAGCACGATGGCCAGACCACCGGCGGCGACCTGCCGCACGCCGAGGCTGCCCATCAGAGCGATATTGGTGGTGGAGACCGCGATCTGCGCCAGCTGCGTCAACGCGATCGGCGTGGCGAGGGCGGTGAGCCTCTTACCGTCGGCGCGGAAGTCGGACAGGTTCACCGACGACCCCCGTTCGGGTTCGGCCCCGAAGCGACTCCCATCGCCGCTACGATGGCGCCGCGCCGCGATCCGGTGGACATCCGTCGCGTCGCGACGGTCGCGTGGACCAGGCGGCGCCTCACCGTGCCTGCACCAGATGATCTCGGCGGGATGCGGGCGTGTAGCGCGTGAGCATCTCGCGTACCTCGTGTTCGGCCTCGGGATCGAGCAGATCGCGGGCGCGCATCCACTCGTCGTCGAAGACGGTGTCGAGATACTTCTCCCCGCCGTCGCAGACGATGGTGACCACGGTGGATCCGGCCGGGAATTCCTCGAGCCTGGTCAGTGCGGCATGTACCGAACCACCGGCGGAGCCGCCGAGCATCAGCCCGAGTTCGGCCGCGACGGCGCGCGCGGTGGCGAAGGCCGCCACATCGGTGACCTTGACGCCCTCGTCGAGCAGCGAATAGTCGACGGCGGTGCCGATGGTGGCGCCCGGCGGAGTGCCGGTGCCGGACTGCCAGTACGGGCCGCCCGGTCCACCGAAGGCGATCGAGCCCACCGGCTCGACACCGATCACCCTCGGCACGCAGCCCAGTTGCCGCAGCCGGGTGGCGGTACCGAACAGCGAACCGCCGGTGCCGACCGCGGACAGCAGGATATCGACGCGCTCGACATCTTCCAGCAACTCTTCGGCCACCGCGTAATAGCCGACCGCGTTGGCATCGTTGTTGTGCTGTTCGGTGAAGTACGCGTCGTCCTGCGCGGCGGCCATCGCCTCGGCATGGTCCTCCCGTGCCGAGGTGGCCAGGTTGTCGTCGCCGTCGTCGGCGACGAACACCAGTTCCGCACCCATTGCTCGCATCGCGCGCAGTTTGTCCTTACATGCGTGGTGGTCGACCACCGCGGTGAAGCGGTAGCCGCGTTCGGCGGCAACCACCGCAAGGCCGAGCCCGGTATTACCGGATGTCGATTCGATGATATGCCCGCCAACGCCCAGCAAACCTCTTCGCTCGGCATCGAGCACCATTTCGCGCGCCATTCTGATCTTGGCGGCGCCGGTCGGGTTGAACTGTTCGAGTTTGAGCAGCAGCCTGGTGCCGTTCGCGGTGGCCGCCAGCTCGAACAACGGGGTGCGGCCGATCAGGTCCGTCACACGCGTGACGAGCGGCATGGAGGTCTCCTCGGTCGGTACTGTCCGGCATCGAGCCGGGGTCGGTCTGTCGGTGCGGTGCGGATCAGCGCGCGTCGAGCGTCCAGCGATATCTGCCGCCGGGCGCGTCGTGCAGCGCCACCTTCGGCGGAAGCGGTAGTTCATGGAACGCGGACTCGTTGGAGTCCATCTGATAACCGGCGGTGTTCGGATAGATCAGCAGATCACCGATATCGGCCGGGCCGGGCAGCGGAATCCGGCGCCAGCTGAGCATGTCCGATTCCAGGCAGGTGGCCGCGCCGACGACGGTCGGGGTCGCGGTGCCCTCGCGCGGCGGCCAGAGCATCGGATCGGGCAGGTATTCGCTGTCGAACCACTGCTCGGAGAGGCTGAGGCTGCTGCCGTCGACGGTCAGGATGCGATACGGATGCCCATGGGCGAGCCGGGTCTTGCTGCCCTGGACCCGGAAGACGGTGCTGCCCGCGCGGTCGAGCAGCGCCCGGCCGGGCTCGATGGCGAGCCGGATGCCGTTGTCGCGCAGGAGCCCGGCGAGCCCGTCACGGTCGAGGATCGCGGTGAGCATGGCCGGACCCGGTTCGGGACAGTGGTACGGGTAGTAGCTGTCGAACTTCTTACCGGTGTGGAACCAGCGCCTGCTGGCCTCGCCGGTGAACTCCGACCATGCCTCGGATCCCACATAGTCCACGCCGAATCCGCCGCCGATGGAGAGAGTGCTCGCCGGATGGCCGAGCGTTCTGGCGTGCAGGCAGCGTCGGACGAGGTCGGCGGCCAGTTCGGCGCGTGGCACCGGATCGTAGCCGGACAGGTGGAAGCTGAAGCCCTCCAACCGGACCGAGGGCATGGTGAGGGCAGTGGTGAGGGCCTGCTCGATTTCGGCATCGATCATCCCGAAACGGCTGGCCGATGCGGGCGGCAGCACCCGGAGCAGCACCCGCACCGCGAGACCGAGCGCGGCGATCCGTTCGAGTTCTCCGCAGCTGTCCACCGCGATCAGCGAACCGTGTCTGGCCGCGAGCCACAGCAACTCATCGGACTTCTCCGGTCCGGTCACCATCAGTTCCGCGCCGCGAACACCCTGTGCCAGTGCCGCCGTCAGCTCGCCGGTGCTCGCCACGTCGACGCCGGCGCCCTGCTCCGCGCACGCGCGCGCCACACATGCCGCCTTGTTCGCCTTCTTGCCGAAGTACACGAACCCTTCGACGCCCGCGTTCGCGAAGGCGTCCTGGAAATCGCGGATATTGCGGGCCACGCGCGCCGGATACATCAGATGGAACGGTCCGCCGACGGCGAAAGCGATATCGCCGAGCAGGTTCGGATCCGCCATGACCCGCTGCTCCCACTCGTCACGGTGCGCCGGTAGCGCCGACGCGGTGATTCCCCCGTCGCCGGGGTTCGCCGCCGGCGAGTGCCCAGCACCGCCGGTCGCGGAGGTACTGGCTTCCGCTGTCGAGCCGATGGGTCGCTCGGCAGGACCCACTGGGCACTCGACGGTTCCGACCACGGGTGCGGGGACCGGGATATCGGTCACTGCCACTGCGGCACTGCTGTTTGTGCGATGCGCGGGTGCGATGAGCCCGCCCTGCGGTGCCATCGCGTCGACGGCCACCGAGGCGGCCACATCATCGATCTCCGTCAATCCCACAGCGGTACCTCCGTGCCGCGGCCTTCGGCGATGGCGCGTTCGGCGAGAGCGTGCGCGACGGCGATATCGGTGAGCACCAGACCGCTGTTGTAGACGAAGATCCGCTCGTCCTGCGAGTGCCGGGCGACGGCCCGTCGGCTGAGGATCTGCGGTAGCTCGGCGTCGACGCTGCGCAGCACACCATCCGGGCCTGCCATATCGGTGCCGGTCACCGCCATCTGCGCGGCACTGGTGGCGACCACGCGATCGGCGTCGACGAGCGTGGACGGCGCGAGCCCGTAGCCGACGAGCACCGCCACCGAACCCGCTTTCAGATCATCGGATTCGAGCGCGACCTCGGTGCCGGGCCCCGCCGTCGCGAGCACGATATCAGCCACGGCGGCGGCTTCGCGTGGATCGGCGACGGTGTCCAGGATGGCGTGCGGATGGTGTTCGGCCAGCTGCCGGTGCACGGCTTCGATGCCCTCGGGATGTGTTCCGTACAGCATGAGTTTGCGCAGTCCCGGATTCGCGGCCAGCAGATGCGGCAGGGCATTGCGGCCCTGGGTTCCGGTGCCGATGAGCAGCACGGTGTCGGCGTCGCGGCGCGCGGTTTCGCGCACCAGCAGCGCCGACACCGCTGGCGTGCGCAACGCGCCCACTCGCGAACAGTCCATCATCGCGATCGGCGCACCGGTGGTGTCGTCGTAGAGGGTGATGGTGGTGTAGTAGCGCTTGGTGCTGCGATCGTGGCCTGGATCGAATTTGTAGGAGGTCTTCATCGCGACCACGCGGCGTCGGCCGTCGCGGCCGAGCATCGCGTAGGAGACCGACCAGCCGTCCGGGTTGGCGACGCTCAACTTGCGCGGATTGTCCGAATCGCCCGCCGCGAAGGCGATATACGCGTCTTCCACCGCACGCACCACGGCCGAGGGTGAGATCGGTACGTCGGCGAGGTCGCTTCGGCTCAGCACCCGCAGCGGGGTGGCTCGATCACGCGTGCTCACAGGGTCCTCGATCATGTGCTGTGCCGTCCCGCTCTACCTCCGCCGGAACCGTTTCCGGCCCGGCCGCCCGGAATGGGCGGACCAATTGCTGTCCATACCCATTCTCTCCGGCCTCGGCGTCGCGGCGGCGTCGTTCCGGTAACCGGATGTTCACCCGTTTCAGCCAGCGGTCGGTGCCGTCGTAGCGTGCGGTGAACGGGATGCGGCCGTGTACGGCGACATCGTTGTCCACCAGCAGGAGTTCACCGGGTTCGAGCGCGGCGGTGACGCAGACGCGCTCGAGTTCATCGGTGAGGTGGGCGTAGGCGTCGCGGAACTCCGGGTCGGCATCGTCGAGGGGAGTGTAGGCGGGGTCGTAGCGCATGGTCAGATCATCGGTGTGGCAGTTGTTTTCGTCGGCAGACCACACCGTGGGCACCGGTGTCGCGGTCGCGCGATCGTAGCCGGAGCCATAGGAGACGTCGGGCAGGATCGGCAGTACCGGCGTGCTCAGCAGCCGACGCTGCCGCGCGCTCAGCTCGACCCGCCGCACCGAGGAGACGGTGGTGCCGACGCGGTCGGGATTGCGCAGACACGACAGCATCAGCAGATGCGCGCGGCCGGGGTGGAAGGCGTCCTCGGTATGCGGGCTGAGCAGGGTTTTGCTACTGGCGCCGGACTGTTCGTGCTCATGGCCCGCCGCGGGGACGATGTTGTTGACCAGACGGCCGTCCTGTTGGCCCTGCCAGCCGAATGGTTCACCGGCCGACCTGGCCAGCAGCAGCATGACGATATCGAATTCGAGCGAACACGAGCGCGCGCTCGAATCACCGCTCCACAGTGCGGCTTCGCGCCAGCTGGGCGGGGTAGGACCGCATTCGGCGTCGGCGAGTGGCAGGCGGCCGACGACGGTCGCACCGGCCGCCGTCGCGGGCGGGCGCATGGCGTGGCGCACCGCGGCGGGTAACTCGTGCGCGCGGGACTCCACCAGCTCGATGAGCGCCGGTTCGGTGAGGGTGCGCGCGGCGGCGCCCGCCGAGGCGCCGAGTGTGGTGTGGATCGCACGAGCCAGCTCACGTACCGCCTGCCCGGCGGCCGGGGGGAGTTCGCGTCGTTCGATCATCTGGGGGTGAAGCGTCTTACGTTCGGAGAGAACGCTTTTCACCAGGGTATTCCCTTCTTCGCATCGGGTCGAAAAGCGATGGTGACGATTCGAATTGCGAAGCTAGTGCTTCCCTCTAGCTAGAGCAAGGCTTACCTAAGTCGGGCATTTGGATAGCGATGTAGCATAACCGAGTCGAGGCGCAGCTAGTGGGCGGTATCACCCATTCGGCTCATCGACTGCCGAGAGACGTAGAACACGATTAGGCTAGCCTTCCCTGAGTCATTTCTCCAGTGGCTTCCGGGTGGAAGCGCCCGGACGGAAGGCGGCGCAATGGGTTTGAACCGGCGACAGCTCCTGCGATCAGGGGTGGGTGTGGGGGCGGTGCTGCTGGCGGCCGCGTGTTCCGGCAGCACCGAGTCGGCCGGTCCGCCGCGTCCGGGCGGGACGTTACGCGTCGGCGCGTTGGGGACGGCCGCTCGTGTCGAACGCGATCCGCACGGCAATCTGAGCAATGACAGCGATTTTCTGATCACCTCACTGATCTACGACCCGCTCACCGTTCCGGCCGCGAGCCCGGTGGTGGCGGCCCGGCTGGCCACCGCGTGGGAACCCGACGCCGAGGGCAGGCGCTGGCGGTTCACCCTCGCCGAGGGCGCCACCTTCCACGACGGGTCGCCGGTGACCGCCGAGGACGTGGTGTGGTCGCTGCGCCGGCTGCGTGAACAGGCGGGGCCGTCGAAAATGCCTGCGGCGGCGCAGGACATCACCGTCGACGGCCCGGGCCATATCGTGCTGGCGACACCCGAACCCAACTCGCAGATCCCGTTGCTCGTGCGCCTGATGAGCTTCACCATCAAGAAGGACACCACCGACTTCACCCGCCCGATCGGCACCGGACCGTTCCGCCTGGAGTCCTTCGACGGCGGCACCGCGCGCCTGGTGCGCAACGATCGCTGGCACGGCACGCCCGCCTTGCTGGACGCCATCGAGGTCACCATGTTCGACAGTGTCACGGCGCTGGGCAATGCGGTGCTCGGCAATCAGATCGATCTGGCCTCCAATGTGGGTGCCATCGCGGGCCGTAGCGCCGCCGGGCGCAGTGACCTGAAGGTTGTACGCCGCCCGAACGATACGGTCGTCGGTGTCGCCATGCGCACCGCCGACGACCCGTTCGCCGATCCGCGGGTGCGCACCGCGGTACGCCTCGGCGTCGACCGGGGTGCGCTGGTCGATCAGGTGCATTCCGGGTACGGGACCGTCGCCAACGACATCCTCGGCACCGCGGACCCGTTGTACGACACGACGATCGCGCAGCGAACGCGCGATATCGACCGGGCGAAGACCTTACTGCGCGAGGCCGGATTCGACACCGCACGCGGCTATCCGCTGGTGACCAAGGCGGAAGCGCCGGGGGAGGTGGAGTCGGCGCAGGTGATCGCCACCCAGCTGGCCGATATCGGGCTGCGGGTCGAGGTGGTGACCCAGGAGCCGAACACCTTCTACGACCAGACCTGGTTACTCGCGCCGTTCTACACGATCTCGTGGGGCACCAACGATTCCACGCTGTTCTTCGCCAACAACCTGATGTCGAGCGGATCGAACCGCAACGAAACCGCCTTCCATGACGCGGCTTTCGATGCCACCACCGCGAAAGCGCTGGCCGCGCGCAACGACACCGAGACCTCGGCGGCCTCGCGGGAACTGCAACGTATCCAGCACGAGCGCGGTGGGTACCTCGTCTGGGGTATGGCCGACGGTATCGATATCGCGACGACCCGCGTCAACGACCTGCCCACACTCGGCGGTTTCGCGCGGGTGCAACTGGAACGCGCCTGGCTGTCGTGACCAGGTTCGCGCGATTGCTGCTCCGGCGCGTCCTGCTGCTGGTCGTGCTGCTGGCCGCGGTATTCGCGGCCGTCGATCTCTTGCCGGGCAGCACCGCGCGCGCCGTGCTCGGCCGCGACGCCACCGAGGCGGCGGTCGCGGCGAAGGAGCGGGAACTGGGCCTGGACCGTCCGCTGGCGCTGCGCTTCGGCGACTGGCTGGCGGATGTGCTGACCGGAGATTTCGGGCAGACCGCGCGTGGCGGGTCGGTGCGTGAACTGCTCGCGGGCACCTTCCCACAGACGCTGCTGCTCGGGGCTATCGCCTTCGCGCTGACCATCATCGTGTCGCTGGCGTTGGGTGCCTGGTGGTCGGTCCGACCCCGCGGTGCGCTCGGGCGCGCCCTGCAACCTGCGACGACCACCGCCGTCGCGGTACCCGAGTTCGTCGTGGCGACGCTGCTGATCCTGGTGTTCTCGCTGGCCACCGGGTGGCTGCCCGCCGTGACGATCACCGGCCGCTCCGGTTTCCCGGCCGCGCCCGACATGCTGGTGTTGCCGGTGCTCGCCTTGGCGATTCCGCAGATCGGCTGGAACACCAGGGTGGTGCGGGCCGCGCTCGCCGAGGCGTTCGGTCTGCCGCATGTGGAAACCGCTGTGCTGGATGGTCTTCCGGAGCGGACCGTGCTCACCCGGCACGTATTGCCCTTCGCCCTGCCGACCATCGTGGCCAGTTTCGCCACCACGGTCGGCATGCTGCTCGGTGGGGCGCTGGTCGTGGAGACGATCTTCAATTATCCGGGGCTCGGGGCATTGCTCGCCGCCTCCGTCGCCGATCGTGACACCACACTGGTGGCGGCGGTCGTCGCCGTGGCGGGGGTGCTCATCATGCTGATGCTGGCCGCGGCCGATGCGGTGCGCGCGTGGTCGTTGCGGGGGCGGATATGAGGTACCGGAGGAACCTGCGGCGGATCATGGCGGTAATGCCCGCGGTGCTCGTCGTGGTGCTGGCGGTGCTCGGTCCGAGCCTGGCCGCGCGGGGCGCGGAGCAGCCCGTCGGCATTCCGTTCGCGGGTCCGGGTGCGGGGGCTCTGCTCGGCACCGATCGGCTGGGCCGGGATGTGCTCAGCCGCATGCTCTATGGCGGGTGGGGCCTGCTGGTGACGGCCGCGGTGATCGCGGTGATCGTGACGGTGGTGGCGAGCGTGCTCGGCGCGGTGGCGGCACTGCGTCCGCGCGTGGGCGCGGTGATCGAGGTGGGCACGGATTTCGTGATCCTGCTGCCCGCCATGCTCGGCATCCTGCTGGTGCTGACCTCCTGGCCGGAGGCGGGCGTGGCCGGGCTGATCGTGATCGCCCTGCTGTTCGGCGCACCCTATTGCGCCCGCGTGTTCGCCGCCGCGGCCGCCGGAGTCGCCGCCAGCGGCTATGTGGAAGCCGCCGAGGCGAGCGGTGAAACCCTGCCGCATCTGGTGTTGCGGGAGATGATGCCGAATCTGCGTGAGGTCTTCGCCGTCCAGCTGGGTCTGCGTTTCGTGGCGGGTGTGTACCTGGTCGCCACGGCCTCCTTCCTGCAACTGCCCACCACCCTCGGCGCCACCAACTGGGCGGTCATGGTCCGCGACAACACCTCCGGGTTGCTGCTCAACCCGTGGGCGGTGCTGGCGCCGAGTTCGGCGATCGCGGTGGTCGCGGTCAGTGTGAATCTCGCCGTGGCCGAATTCGGTAGGGGAGACCGGACATGATCGCCGGGAGCAGGCCGCAGACACGATGGGCGCCGGTGCGATGACGAGCGGTGATGTGAGCGAAGCCGATGAACGCCGATACGGCGACCCGGACGAAAGCCCTACCACCGGCGCCGACACCGGGCAGCGCGCCGATCTTTCGAGCACCGTGGTCGTGGACTCCGTCGTTGCCGTCGGGTCGACCGGGCAGAAGCTGCTCGGCCCGGTGTCGTTGCGGGCGGAGCCGGGCAGCGTCACCGCGCTGACAGGGCCGTCGGGGAGCGGGAAGACCACACTGCTGCGCTTGCTGCTCGGGCAGCTTCCGGACAGGGACACGCGGGTCGATGGCCGCCTGACTGTCGCCGGGCTGGAGGTGCTGGCCCTCGGGGAAGCGCAGCTGCGCGCGTTCCGGCGCGAACGGATCGCCTATGTCGGGCAGGACCCCGGTTCTGCGCTGAATCCGCTCATGCGAGTGCGGGCATTGCTCGCCGAAGTCGCGCGCGATACCTCCGCGGCAGCATTGGTGGAGGCAGTGCAGCGGGTGGGGTTGTCGGCCGAACATCTGCATCGTCGGCCGGGGGAATTGTCCGGCGGCCAGCAGCGCCGGGTGGCGCTGGCGCGCGCACTGGTTCGCCGCACCGGAATCCTCGTGCTCGACGAGCCGTTCGCGGGTTTGCACGCCGCACTCCGCGCCGAGATCGCGCAGGTGATCGCGGATATCGCTGCGACCGGGGTGACGGTGGTGCTCACCGGGCACGACACCGACACCGTGCATTCGATCGCCGATCAGGTGGTGGAACTGGGTGCTGTGGGAACACGCGACATCCGCGCCGCCACCGACTCGATCGGCGCGCGGAACATTCTGCGCGCGAAGGGGATCGGTGCGTCGATCGGCGGTAGAAGAGTGCTGTCCGACATCGGCTTCGTACTCGCCGAGGGATCCGCGTTGGCTGTGGTCGGCGCATCGGGTGCGGGTAAGACCACCCTGGCGCGAGTGCTGGCCGGGCTGCATCGCGATGCCACCGGTGCGCTGGAATTGCACGGCGCACCGTTGCCGATCGGCGCGGCCCGCCGGGCTCGGTATGCGGGCAACGGCATTCAGCTGGTCACGCAGAATCCGAAATCCGCGCTCAACCCGCGCCGCACCGTGGCGCAGACCCTGGCCCGCCCGCTGCGTCGCATCGGTAAGGTATCGAAAACCGAACTGCCCCAGCAGATCACGGCGCTGCTGGAATCGGTCGACCTCGACCCGGCATGGGCTGCGCGCTATCCGCATGAGCTGTCCGGTGGTCAACGCCAACGTGTCGCACTGGCCCGCGCCCTCGCCGCCGACCCCGCGGTCCTGCTGTGCGACGAGATCACCGCAGCCCTCGATCACACCACCGCGGCCGCCATCATGGCCCTGCTCGACCGCATTCGCGTCGAACGTGGCACCGCGCTGATCCTGATCACCCACGATCTGACCATCGCCGCCGCGCACTGCCCGCACATCCTCGTCCTCGAGCACGGCCACCCGGTCGAATCCGGCCCCACCGCGACCGTCCTCGCCGCCCCGCAGCACGCGGCCACCCGAGAACTCCTGCACTGAGGTCGGTAGCCCCGCATGTTTCAGCGGCGGAATTCAGCGTGGTGTTCACCACGCGTCGCGGCCTGCCGACGCCGCCGATCTGGATGATGGAATGGTGCTCTCGACAAGGACCGGCGCGATCGCCGTAACTCTCGCCGCGCTGGTGCTCGCCGGATGCGGTATCGACCGCGACCTGGTGCCGATCCCGGAGGGGCTGCCGCCGGGCCCCGGCACACCGCTGCCGCTGATCGATATCGACTCACCCGGCCGTACCGCCGCCCAGTTGAACGGCTGGGCCGCCGAACAGGCCGATACGCTGCGGATCCCGGTGCCCGCGCTGGAGGCGTACGGATACGCGGCGGCGGTGATGGTGCGGGCAAGGCCGGACTGCGGAATCGCCTGGACCACGCTGGCTGGCATCGGCAGTGTGGAGAGCAAACACGGCACCTACCGCGGGTCGCAGGTGAGCGAGACCGGTCGTGTCGACCCGCCGATCATCGGCATCGCACTGGACGGTTCACCCGGAGTCGCGCGGATCGCCGACACCGACAACGGCGCCCTCGACGGCGATCCGGTGCACGATCGCGCCGTCGGTCCGCTGCAATTCATTCCCGAGACGTGGAAGCGCTGGGGCGTCGACGCCAACGGTGACGGCGTGATCGATCCGCACAGCATCGACGACGCCGCCCTCACCGCCGCCCGCTATCTGTGCGACAGCGGTGGCGTGCTCACCTCGCCCGAAGGCTGGTCCAAGGCACTGTTCACCTACAACCGCTCCGAGAGCTACATGATGGACGTCCGCGACCGCGCCGCCGCCTACAGCGTGGGCAGGCGGGTGTGACGATGCCCACGTCCACATCGCGCCCAACAGCGGCGCACCCGGAGTGCCGGTTACCCGCTGCGGCCGGTGGGCGTTAGGCTCGCAGCGCACGGCTTTTCTCGTCATGACCACCGTGCCAGCAGCCGAAGGAGTGTCGTTTTCGTGGCCATCATCGAACAGGTCGGAGCTCGCGAGATCCTGGATTCGCGCGGCAACCCCACTGTCGAGGTCGAGATCGCCCTCGACGACGGCACGCTGACCAGGGCGGCCGTGCCGTCCGGCGCGTCCACCGGTGAGCACGAGGCGGTGGAACTGCGCGACGGTGGCGACCGCTACCTGGGCAAGGGTGTGCAGAAGGCCGTCGAGGGCGTGCTCGACGAGATCGCTCCGGCCGTCATCGGTCTGGACGCCGTCGAACAGCGCACCGTCGACCAGGTCCTGCTCGATCTGGACGGCACCCCGGACAAATCGCGCCTCGGCGCCAACGCCCTGCTCGGTGTCTCGCTGTCGGTGGCCCGCGCCGCCGCCGAGTCCTCGGGTCTGGAGCTGTTCCGCTACCTCGGTGGCCCGAACGCCCATGTGCTTCCGGTGCCGATGATGAACATCCTCAATGGTGGCGCGCACGCCGATACCGGTGTCGACGTCCAGGAGTTCATGGTCGCCCCGATCGGCGCCCCCACCTTCAAGGAGTCGCTGCGCTGGGGCGCGGAGGTCTACCACGCGCTCAAGTCGGTGCTGAAGTCCAAGGGCCTGGCCACCGGCCTCGGTGACGAGGGCGGTTTCGCCCCCGATGTCGCCGGTACCCGTGAGGCGCTGGATCTGATCAGCACCGCGATCGCCAAGACCGGCCTGAAGCTCGGCAGTGATGTGGCGCTTGCGCTGGATGTGGCCGCCACCGAGTTCTACTCCGACGCCGGTTACAAGTTCGAGGGCAGTGTGCGCACCGCCGCCGAGATGGCGCAGTTCTACGCCGATCTGCTCACCGCCTACCCGCTGGTCTCCATCGAGGACCCGCTGTCGGAGGACGACTGGGACGGCTGGGTCGCGCTGACCGATCAGATCGGCGACAAGATCCAGCTGGTCGGCGACGACCTGTTCGTCACCAACCCGGAGCGCCTGGAAGAGGGCATCACCAAGGGCGCCGCCAATGCGCTGCTGGTGAAGGTCAACCAGATCGGCACCCTCACCGAGACCCTCGACGCCGTGGAACTCGCCCACCGCAATGGCTACAAGACCATGATGAGCCACCGTTCCGGCGAGACCGAGGACACCACCATCGCCGATCTGGCGGTGGCGGTGGGCAGCGGTCAGATCAAGACCGGCGCGCCCGCCCGCAGCGAGCGTGTGGCCAAGTACAACCAGCTGCTGCGCATCGAGGACGCCCTCGGTGATTCGGCGCGCTACGCGGGCGACGTCGCGTTCCCGCGTTTCGCGTTCGAGGACTGACAGCAGCGGAACATGGGGCAGTAGAGCGATGACGGAGCGACGTGCGCGCGGTACCAGTCCTACCGGACGAGGCGACCGCCGCACGTCGCGTACCGCCCGCTCCCGTCCCGTCGCCGATCAGCACGGCCGAGCCGCGGCGCCCAGCCGCACCGCACGCCGTCGCCCCGACGACAAGGCCGAGCCCCGCAAGATCGGCGCCCGTAAGAAGGCCGCGAGCGCCAAGGGCAAGGATTCCGCCGAACGCACCATCCTCGGGTTGTCCACCGGTAAGGCGGTCATCCTGGCGATGGTGGTGTGCGCGCTCGCGTTGACCCTCGCGGTGCCGATGCGCACCTATTTCAGTCAGCGTGCCGAGGCCGCGCAGCTGGCCCAGGAACGCCGACAGCTGGAATCGGATCTGGCGCGGTTGCGGGACCGCCGGGCCCAGCAGCAGGATCCGGCCTATATCCGGTCCGAGGCCAAAGACCGGCTGCGGCTGGTCATGCCCGGTGAAACGCCCTATATCGTGCAGGTTCCCGGGATCGAGGCGCCCGCGCGCCCCGGTCCGACGACACCGTCGCGGGAACCGGACCCCTGGTATACCGGCCTGTGGCGCAGCGTGTCCGAACCACAGCCGACCCCAGCACCAGCGCCCGTGACCACGCCGCCTCCGGCAGCGCCGGCGCCGAACCCGGAAGGACCCAGGTGACCGAACCCGACGACCGGGATCTGCGGATCATCGCCGAACAGTTGGGCCGCACCCCGCGTGGGGTGCTCGCCATCGCCTACCGCACTCCCGACGGTGTGCCCGCGGTGGTGAAGACGGCGCCGCGGCTGCCCGACGGCACCCCGTTCCCGACCCTCTACTACCTGACCGACCCACGGCTCACCGCGGAGGCGAGCAGGCAGGAATCGGCGGGCGTGATGCGCGAGATGACCGAACGCCTCGGCGCCGACCCCGAACTTGCGGCCGCCTACCGGGCCGCGCACGAGAGCTATCTGGCCGAACGTGACGCCATCGAATCGCTCGGCACCGATTTCACCGGCGGCGGCATGCCCGAGCGGGTCAAATGCCTGCACGTGCTGATCGCGCATTCGCTGGCCAAGGGTCCGGGGGTCAATCCGCTGGGTGACGAGTCGGTGGCGTTGGCAGCCGAACACGGGTTGCGCGGTATCGCGGTCCCGGCCGATTGGCCGACCTTCGAGCGCGAGGACAGCGATCATGAATGATCGGGTGGCCGCCGTCGACTGCGGCACGAATTCGATCCGCCTGCTGATCGCCGATATCGGGCCCGACGGCACGCTCACCGATGTGCACCGCGAGATGCGGATCGTGCGCCTCGGTCAGGGGGTCGATGCCACCGGCAGGCTCGCTCCCGAGGCCATCGAACGCACCCGCCTGGCTCTCGCCGACTATGTGGCGCTCATGCGCGAACACCAGGTGAGCCGGGTGCGTATGGTCGCCACCTCGGCCACCCGTGACGCCGCCAATCGCGAGGATTTCTTCGCCATGACCCGCGCCGAACTCGGCGCCGTGGTGGCGGGCGCCGAGGCCGAGGTCATCACCGGCGACGAGGAGGCGCGGCTGTCGTTCTCCGGTGCGGTCGGCGAATTGTCCGGGGACAAGGGACCGTTCGTGGTCGTCGATCTCGGTGGCGGTTCCACCGAACTCGTGGTCGGCGACAGCGACGGGGTGCATGCCGCCTACTCCGCCGATATCGGTTGTGTCCGGATCACCGAACGCTGCCTGCCCGGCAACCCGCCCGATGCCGAACAGGTCGCCGCCGCACGCGCTTTCGCCGCCGAACGGCTCGACGAGGCCTTCACCCATGTGCCGGTGGATTCGGCGCACACCTGGGTCGGTGTCGCGGGCACGATGACCACCATCGCCGCCGT
The DNA here is from genome assembly GCF_029868385.1 of Nocardia cyriacigeorgica. Classification (GTDB taxonomy): domain Bacteria; phylum Actinomycetota; class Actinomycetes; order Mycobacteriales; family Mycobacteriaceae; genus Nocardia; species Nocardia cyriacigeorgica_F. Next base: position 98,875 of record NZ_JARWNX010000042.1, read on the forward strand.
CGCCCTCGATCTGCCCGAATACGATTCGGAGCGAGTGCATCTCACCCGTCTGTCACTGGATGAGTTGCGCGCCGTCTGCGATCGCCTCATCGGGATGAATCACGATCAGCGCGCCGCCCTCGGTCCGATGCATCCGGGGCGGGTGGATGTGATCGGTGGTGGCGCGGTCATTTCCGAAGTGCTGTCGGAGGAGCTGTCGCGCCGCGCCGGGATCACCGAGTTGGTGGTCAGCGAGCACGACATCCTCGACGGCATCGCGATGTCGATCGTCTGAACGGGGGGTGTGGCCCCGGTTCAGGATGTGGCCGTGTCCTGCAACATCCGCTGGTAGTCGGTCATCCCGGGCGTATGCCACCAGATCGGATGCGCACCGGGACCGCAGTCCTGGCTGAAGGTTCCGGTCGAGGTGCCCGCGAGGCGGAAATGGGCCTCGTACAGGATGCGCAGATTGCTGCACAGACCGATGAGTGATCCGGTGCCGGCGCCGACGTCGGTGTTGGTGCAGGTGACATCCAATCGCGAACCGACCGGCGTTGCACCGCAGGTCACGTATCCGGGTGGCGCCGCCTGCGCGACCGGTGCCGCGAACATGACGGCCAGTGCGGCGACGGCCGTCAGTCCGGCGCCGCACGCCGCTGTGGAGAACCGCATGGTGAAATCCCTCCCGTAATATGAACAGCTGTTCAGGGAAGAGATTACCCAGAACCGTTGTCCCGGCGGAAGATACGAAATCTACTGCCACGGTTCACGTCTGATCATCGGCGCGACCGATGATCAGATGGGCGAGGCGGTCCAATGACTCCTGGTTGCGTGGCGTGAACACGAGGTTCTGCGCGAACTCGGGAACGAACGCTCCCGGCCCGCGGGAGGCGTGTTCGAACATGCGGATCCTGGTCACCCGCGGTTGCGGCTCGTCGAGCTCGAACCGGATCCACGCCGCGCCCATCAGCCACAGCCGCGCGTCCAGCTCCAACATGCGCGGCGGCTCGACCGCGCTGACCTTGGTCACATCCTGCACGGTCAGCGGCCACAGGCCGACGCTGTGGTGGATGCGGGTGCCGACGGCGGGCCAGTTGCGGTCGACCATGCGGATATGCGAGGCGCCGACCACCCAGCTCGCGTACAGCCATCCGTCGGCAAGGGCCGCGAAGGCCTGCTCGATCGGCACCGGCACCGTCACTTCGACTTCCGTCATCAGCGCACCGCCTCCGTCGTCTCGACTGCCGGACCGCCCGCACCGGACTCGTGCGGTGCTCGGAGCCGAGCCTAATCAACATGGGCGAACCCGGCGCGCGATGGATGGGACCACCTGCGGAAAATGCGCGTCCACGTCGCGGTTCGATGCATTTTCGGTGTGGATGCCTGTGAACGACCGCCGAACGTGCGATCGTCTGACCATGTCCGACGCAGTAGCCACCGACCCCGCCGAACGGACGCTGTTCGGCCATCCGATCGGGTTGACCAACCTGTTCGGGGTCGAGATGTGGGAGCGGTTCTCCTTCTACGGCATGCTCACCATCCTCGGGTACTACCTGTACTACTCGGTGTCCGACGGCGGTCTCGGGATGGAGCAGAGCACCGCGGTCGGTATCGTCGGGGCCTACGGCGGGCTGGTGTATCTGTCCACGGTGCTCGGTGGCTGGGTCGCCGACCGGCTGCTCGGCATGGAACGCACCGTCTTCTACGGCGGCGTCGTGGTGATGGCGGGCCATATCGCCCTTGCCATCCTGCCCGGACTCACCGGTGTCGGCGTCGGGCTCGTGCTGGTCGCGCTGGGCAGCGGTGCGCTCAAAGCGAACGCCTCCTCACTGCTCGGCACTCTGTATCCGCACGGCGATCCACGCACCGACGGTGGCTTCACCCTGTTCTACCTGGGCATCAACCTCGGTGCCTTCGTCGGCCCGCTGCTGACCGGCCTCCTGCAACGGGAATGGGGTTTCCACGCGGGCTTCGGCGCCGCGGCCATCGGGATGGCGCTCGGCCTCACCCAGTACGTGGTGTTCCGCCGCAATCTCGGCACCGCGGGCAGGCAGGTGCCCGACCCGCTGCCACGCAGCGCCATCGGCAAGATCCTCGGGCTGGTCGCGGCGGCAGCGGTGATCATCGTGCTGGCTGCCGTCACCGGTCTGGTGACCCTCGACAACCTCGCCGACGTCACCACCGGCGTCATCGCCGTGGCCGCCATCGTCTATTTCGCGGTCATGCTGACCGACACCAAAGTGAGCGCGGTCGAACGCAGCCGGGTGCGCGCGTTCATCCCGCTGTTCATCGCCAACGCGGTGTTCTGGTCGCTGTTCCAGCAGATCTTCACCGTGCTCGCGGTCTACTCCGATGAGCGGATGGACTGGAACATCTTCGGCTGGACCGCCCCGTCGAGCTGGATCGGCTCGGTCGAGCCGGTGTGGATCATCGTGCTCTCGCCGCTGTTCGCGCTGATGTGGACCAGACTCGGCTCCCGCGCACCGAGCACCCCGCGCAAGTTCGCGCTCGGCGTGATCGGCATGGGCCTGGCCTTCTGGCTCTTCACGCCGATGTCGCAGACCACCGGCCGCGCCGTGCCCGCGCTGATCGTGCTGTTCATCATGGGCCTGTTCGCGGTATCGGAGCTGCTGATCTCGCCGATCGGTCTGGCCGTCACCACCCAGCTCGCGCCCGAGGTGTTCCGCGCGCAGATGATGGCGCTGTACTTCTTCTCTGTCGGTCTCGGCACTTCGATGTCGGGCACCCTCGCTCGCTACTACGATCCGGAACACGAGTTCGCCTACTTCGGCATCATCGGCGCGGTCGCGATCCTCGCCGGTCTGGTTGTCGCCGGTCTGTCGCCATGGGTGAGCAGACATATGCAAGGCGTCCACTGACCACCCAACTGGAGACCTCGACCCGAAGGAGATCGCCGTGGCGATACCGACCAGCCGCCGCCAGATATTCCGCACCAAGAGCGTGGAACAGTCGATACGCGACACCGACGAACCCGATTCGAAACTCCGCAAGGAACTCACCGCATGGGACCTGACGATCTTCGGTGTCGCCGTCGTCGTCGGCGCGGGCATCTTCACCCTCACCGCGCGCACCGCGGGCAATGTGGCGGGGCCCTCGGTATCGCTGGCGTTCGTCTTCGCCGCTATCGCCTGTGCGCTGACCGCCCTGTGCTACGCCGAGTTCGCCTCGACCGTCCCGGTGGCCGGTAGCGCCTACACCTTCTCCTACGCCACCTTCGGCGAGCTGGCCGCCTGGATCATCGGCTGGGACCTCATCCTGGAATTCGCCCTCGCCGCGGCGGTGGTGTCCAAGGGATGGTCGCAGTATCTGGGTGAGTTGATGGGTTCGCGCTCACCGATCCTGCATATCGGTTCCGTCGATTTCGACTGGGGTGCGGTACTGCTCATCGCGGTGCTCACCACCTTGATCGCGATCGGTACCAAACTGTCGTCGCGGGTGTCGGCGGTGGCCGTCGCCATCAAGCTCGGCGTCATCGCATTGGTGCTGGTGATCGGCGTGACCTACTTCGATTCCGACAACCTGACCCCCTACGTCCCGGAATCCAAGCCGGGTGAAGGCGGCGAAGGTATCCATCAGACGCTGTTCTCCTACCTCACCGGCGCGGGCAACAGCACTTTCGGCTGGTACGGCCTGCTCGCCGCGGCGAGCCTGGTGTTCTTCGCGTTCATCGGTTTCGACGTGGTCGCCACCGCAGCGGAGGAAACCAAGAATCCGCAGCGCGATATGCCGCGCGGCATCCTCGGTTCGCTGATGATCGTGACCGTGCTCTACGTGGCGGTATCGCTGGTGCTCACCGGCATGGTGCCCTACACCGATCTCGCCGGTGACGACGCGACATTGGCCACGGCCTTCGCCATCCACGGCGACACCTGGGTGAAGAACATCATCTCCGTCGGCGCGCTCGCCGGTCTCACCACCGTCGTCATGGTGATGCTGCTCGGTCAGACCCGCGTGCTGTTCGCCATGTCGCGTGACGGGCTGATGCCGCGCAGGCTCGCCCACACCGGTAACCGCGGCACGCCGGTGCGGATCACCGTCATCGTCGGTGTGGTGTGTGCGGTGCTCGCCGGTTTCGTCGAGTTCGGCACGCTCGAGGAGATGGTCAATATCGGCACGCTGTTCGCGTTCGTGCTGGTCTCGATCGGGGTGCTGGTGCTGCGGCGGACCCGCCCGGATCTGCCGCGCGGGTTCAAGGTGCCGTTCGTGCCCCTGCTGCCGATTCTGGCGGTGCTCGCCTGCCTGTGGTTGATGCTGAACCTGTCGGTGGAAACCTGGCTGCGTTTCATTGTCTGGATGGGGCTCGGTTTGGTGGTGTACTTCGCATACAGCAAGCGGCATTCGGTGCTCGGGAAGTCCGTCTCAGAACAGAGGTGACACGATGCGCAATCCGTGGCGACGCAGGCGCCGGGCGCAACCACCCGCCCGCACGGTCGACCATTCCGGCACCGACCTGGTCATCCGCTGGATAGACGCGGTGACCACCGGTCTGGCCGATGCGCCTCCTGGCCCACCGGAGGCGGCGCCCGCCCGGGTCTGCGACGGTATGTTCACCGCCGCGACCATCGCCGCGGTGCTCATCGAGCGTGTCTCCGACCGAACGGAGTATCGCGTCGCGAACAACCGCTGTCTGGCGGCGTCGGTCGAGTTCATGAAGGTCCTCGGCGAGGACACCCTGCGCCGTTACCGCATCCAGGCCGACGCCCAGCCCGTCGGCCTGGACGAGGTGAACTCCGATGCCGACGAACTCGCCATCGCCCGCCACCTCGCCCTGCTCGGCGAAGCCCTCCAGATAGCCCTCTGCGCCGTCACCACCGACCCGGCCCTGTCCGCCGAAATCCGCGAAACCGCCAACGATTCCGGCCTCCTGGCCGCCGACGTCCTCGTCGAAACCTGCCAAACCATCCAATCCGACCCCACCACCTGACCACCCCTCTCAGCCCTGGGGGATTCCGGTACACCCGTACGAGTCGGTAGGGTGAGCCGACGCCCCTATAGCCCAATTGGCAGAGGCAGCGGACTTAAAATCCGCCAAGTGTGGGTTCGAGTCCCACTGGGGGCACTACGCAACCGCAGGTAGACCACTACCTCGGTTCGTGCCGTCCGGGTGATCGGCTGTCTCCGTCCGAAGCGAGTCCGCAGCAGCACCGCCCTGAGATGACCGGAGGTCTCTGAAGTGGCACGATGATGATGCGGCGGACGGCCGCCGTGACGTGGACGCACGGGAGTCTTCGATAGCCGGTGCGCAGCCGGAAGGGATCGTCATGCAGTCGGTTGTGGCTCTGATCGTCCGTACCGGTTGCGCGCTGGCCATGATGCTGGCGGCGGTGGGGCTCGCCGCGCCGGTGTCGGCGGATCCGCCGGATTCGCCGCTGTGCGCGTGGCGGTTCATGTCCAACAGCACGGTGTTGAACGTGGCGTTTCCGGACGCGAACTCGACGTACTGGCTGATGCCGTACGCGCTCGGACCGGGCGACTCGATCGAATTGTCCGGTACCTATCCGGCCGCCAGGTACTTCTCGCTGAACACCTACGGCACCGACCTCGACACGGTGGACACGTTGCGCGACAACCAGATCGTCGCCGACCCGGGCAGCGCCAACCCGTTCGTCGATGCCGCCGCCGCATCGCTGCCCCCGTCGCAGCAGCGTTGGCACGCCAGGCTGGTCAACGGCCCGGCCGACCACAGCCGCAATGAGCTGCGCGCGGTCCCGAGCGGACAGAGCACCCCGATCGGGTTCGTCATCGTCCGCGTCTACGTTCCGGACGATCCGGCCTCGCTCAGCGGCGGTGTCGCGCTACCGGACGTGAAGCTCTCGCTCGCGGGCGCCGACGTGCCCGCCCAGCCGTGCGCGCAGCCCTTCGACCCGGCCACCTACACCGGCCCGATCGCCTCTGCCGCCAAGGCCGCCTTCGATCGGGCGATCGCCGCGGCGGCCTCCGGCGCCTTCCCCGGCAATACACCGGAGGCGAGTTTCGGCAACCCGGCGAGCACCTCGGGGCTCTTCCCGAACGGTGACAACAAGTACATCGGGACGCGCATCAGCTATCAACCCGGCCGCCTGCTCGTGGTGCGCGGTATGGCGCCGACCTTCCCGGACACCAGGGCGGGGCAATCACCGACCGATCCGAGCCAGATGCGGTACTGGTCGATGTGCCAGAACGACCTGCGCTCGCCCTATCCCGTCGTCGCCTGCGCCGCCGACTTCCAGACCGCGCTCGACAGCTCCGGCTACTACACCTATGTGGTCGCCGCACCCACTGACCTGCCGCCGAACCTCGGACCGAATGTGACGGTGATTCCGTGGGGCAGCACCGATGTGGACAAGGTGCTGTTCCTGCGGAACATGACGCCGAGCGCGGCGTTCTATCCGAATTCGATCCAGGCGTCGCAGGACTCCGGTACAGACCCGGCCAGCACGATGGGCCCGTATTACCCGAGGACCGCCTATTGCAGCACCGAAACGTTCGCGACCGGCGGCGCGGATGCCTGCCTCGGCATCTGAGCGGGCTACGGGCAGTCGGGAGCGGGGGCGTCCACGAAAAGTGGTTCTCCCGCGCGGTTGAGATAGGCGACGTACAGCTCGGCCGGTGCGGTGCCGAGATTGCGGCCGACATGGACGTGGTCGGGGCCGACGGTCTCCGACAGTCCTTGACCAGCGGAGTACGTGATCGGCTGACAGTCCGTCTCGTATCGCGTCACCTCGCCGGCCGTCACCAGTGCGAGGACATTACCGTCGTGGTAGTGCCATCCGAGAGTCCCGCCGGGCGCGATGGTGATGCGTCGGAAGGTGTAGACGCTCGGCAACGCGGCGAACGGGTTGAATCCGCTCACATCGACCTGCGTCAGTTGTTCGACGGTCACGCCCGAGGGTGGCGTGGCCGACGTCGAGGGCGCGAGGGCGACGATCGCGGCGGCGACCACGGCGCCGCTGAGGGCAATCCGGTGGATGCGCATTTTCGCAGTATACGAGCCTGCTACCTGCGTGAACGGCGGTTCTGGCGCATTCATGGCCCGACCGTTCCCGACCATGCGGCGGCGATGAACGAGCCACCGCACGCCGTATGCGAACGTGCCTCAGCGGAGCGGGAATCCGTGATTGCGCAGGGATTCGCGGAGCCGGTCGCGGCCGTTGAGCGCGCGGGCGGAGGCGAGGCGGGCGAGCACGGCGGGAACCCAGGAGCGGTCGAGGTTCTGGTCGGCGTAGAAGTCGGTGAGCCTGCGCTCGTACTCGGTGACGTGGGGTCGCTGGCCCGGCAGATCGTAGGTCTCCTGGTGCAGGACCGCTTCGCGTGGGAGCCGGGGTTTCACCTGCGCCTGCTCACTCGGATCGGGGTGGCCGACCACGAGGCCGAAGGTCGCGAACACGTGCTCGGGCAGACGCAGTTCGGCCGCGACCTGTTCGGGATTGTTGCGGATCGCGCCGATGTAGACGGTGCCGAGCCCGAGCGATTCGGCGGCGACCACCGCGTTCTGTGCGGCGAGGGCGGCGTCGATGAAGGCGACGTAGCTCGACTCCAGATAGTCGGCGCCGTCCAGCGGTGCGCCGGAGTCCGCGGCCAGCTGGCGTAACCGCGCGAAATCCGCGGTGAACACCAGCAGGACCGGGGCCTGCCGGATATGCGCCTGATCGCCCGCCAGCTCGGCCAGCCGCGCCTTACGTTCCGGATCGCGCACCGCGACCACACTCCACACCTGGAGATTCGATGAGGTCGGCGCCGACTGGGCGGCCGAGATCAGCAGGCGCAGAGTGTCATCCGATACCGGGTCGGGCAGATACCGTCGCACCGAACGATGCTCGAGCAGCACCTGAAGCGTCGGATTCCATTCGGCCGGTAGTGTGCCGGGCTCCGGGTCCCGGTAGCGCTGCCGTAGCGCCTCGGCCGCGGAGATCAGGGTGCGAGTCATGGCGATCATTGTCGTCGGCGCAGCGGAGATGGTCGCGGGTTGCTGTCACCGTGAACCTAAGCCCGTTGCGCACCCCGCGGCAGTGTGCGCCGCGAACAGGGTCGGTTATGCCCCCACCAGTCCCTTGGCGATGTGGGTGACCTGGATTTCATTGCTGCCCGCGTAGATCATGAGGGATTTGGCGTCGCGGGCGAGCTGTTCGACCTTGTATTCGGCCATATAGCCATTGCCGCCGAAGAGTTGCACCGCTTCCATCGCGACCTCGGTGGCGGCGCGCGAGGAGTACAGCTTCATGGCCGAAGCCTCGGCGAGAGAGACCTTTTCACCCGCTGCGGTGCGTTCGATGGCGTTGAACACCATGTTCTGCACATTGATCCGGGCGATCTCCATTTCGGCGAGTTTGAGCTGGATGAGCTGGAACTGTGCGATCTCCTTGCCCCACAGCTTGCGTGACTTCGCGTAATCGACGCACAGCCGATGACATTCGTTGATGATGCCGAGCGCCAACGACGCGATGCCGATGCGTTCGGCGGCGAAGGATTCCTTGGCGCTGTCCTTGCCGTCGCCCTTGGCCGGATTCTCGGTTTCGCCGAGCAGGCGGTCGGGGGTGATGCGCACGTTGTCGAAGAACAGTTCGCCGGTGGGGGAGGAGTTCATGCCCATCTTCTTGAAGGGCGGGCTCTGGGTGAAGCCCGGCATGCCCTTGTCGAGCACGAACGTCAGGACTTTCCGATCGCGTCGGTCGGTGCCGTCCTGCTCGTCCAATTTGGCGTAGACGACGGTGACGTCCGCGTACGGGCCGTTGGTGATGAAGGTCTTCTGCCCATTGAGGATGTAGTCCGCGCCGTCGCGGCGCACGTAGGACTTCATGCCGCCGAACGCATCCGAGCCCGAGTCGGGTTCGGTGATCGCCCAGGCGCCCACTTTCTCCATGGTGACCAGTTCGGGCAGCCAGCGCTTCTTCTGCGCGAGCGTGCCGCGGCTGCGGATGGTGCCGACGGTGAGTCCGAGACTCACCCCCATCGACGCGACCATGCCGAGGCTCACCCCGGCGAGTTCGCTGTTGAGGATGACCCCCATGCTGCCCGCCCCACTGAACCCGCCGCCCGGCTTCCCCGTGGTTCCGGCCTCTTCCTTCGCGAGCGCTTTCGCGAGCCCTTCCCTGGCCATCTCGTCCAGACCGAAGGTCGCGTACAGCTTGCGGATGATGTCGAACGGCGGCAGCGCACCGCTTTCCAGCTGGTCGACGTGGGGTTTCAGCTCCTTGTCGATGAAGCCGCGCACGGCGTCGCGGAACATCAGGTCTTCGTCGGACCACTGGTACATCTCGTGAACTCCCGAGGGCTCGCCGGAACAGTCCCCCTGAATATAGAACACGTTCTAATTTGTGTCCGGCGGTGTGCCGTTTACCACGAACGGGTGTAGCCGGGTGAACGGAAGTTGGACAATGGTCGGTATGGCACCGGTAACTCGCGTCGGCATCGTGCTGTCGGTCCTCGCCCTGGGGATCCTCGCGGCGTCGATTCTCTTGCAGATCATCAACGACCGGCCCGCGATGCTGGTGGCCGTCACGACGGCGGTCTGGGTCGCCCTCGCGGCGTCGACGTCGGTCGGCGCGCGTCGAGCGCTGGTGCATCCACGGCACTGAGTCCGGCGAAGGCGCCTTCGGCTCGACCGATCACCGCTCGTACAGGCTCGGAGAAATCACGGGCTCGGTTGCGCCGGCCTGTAATCAGTCGTTTCGGGGTTCCGCTGATCCCGTCGTGGCGCCCACGACGGCGGCGGACTTCCGCCACGGCGGCCGCTGCCGGTAGGTCGCCGCACGCAGGACCCACTCCACCGGCCCGTATGGATGCCCGCGCAACCAGCGTTCGCTCACCCACAGCTGGGCGAGGTAGGTGGCGACGGCGATCGCGAGTACCGCGAACGGTGGGATGCGGTCGCCGAGGGCCAATCCGTAACCGGTGAACACGACCGCCATCACCACGGATTGGCCGAGATAGTTGCTGGCGGCCATGCGTCCGGCGGGCTGCATCCGGTGCAGTGCGGGCACGCGGCCGGAGCGGGCGAGCCAGACGAGCGCGGCCACATAGAACACGGTTATGAAGGGGTTGATCAGCTCCTGCGCGCCGAACAGGTACGTCGGCACCTTCCCGTACAGCGTGTGCACGACCACGGTGGCGATCGAGATCGGCAGTCCGATCGCCGCGCCGATCAGCAGGGCGCGCGGCGTCCACCGGCGCAGCCGATCCGCATCCTCGAACAGGCGCGCCTTGCCCGCGGCCAGGCCGATCAGGAACATGCCCATGCTGGTGAATCCCTGGCCGACGAAGGTGAACAGCAGGAATCTCGGCCCGGTCTCGAGCTGGGTGGCGAAGGTTTCGGGAACGCTGCCGAGGAATCCGGTGCGAATGGCCTCCAGATCGAAGATCTGGCCCAGCATCCCGATGCCGCCGCCGCTGCCCGGTATGAACGCGAGCGAGGCGAACAGTACGTACAGCACCGCACCCGTGATGAGGGCCGTGCGGGGCCGAATCTTACGCAGCAGCACCAGGATCACGCCCAATACCGCGTACAGGGTGAGGATGTCGCCGATCCACAGCAGGCAGATGTGTGCGATACCGATCAGCAGCAGTGCGGCGCACCGGCGGAGTAGCCGCGGGACGGGTGCGGCGCCGGCGCGTTCGGCGGCGGCGATCTGGAGTGTGAACGAGTAGCCGAACAGGAACGCGAACAGCAGATAGAACTTGCCGAGGAACAACCCGTAGATGATTCCGTAGGCGAGACGGTCCCAGGTCCCGTCGTACAGCGGAACCGGATCGGAGTTCGGCCCGGTGAACGACAGCAGGATGGTCAGCACCGCGGCATTGGTGACGAGAATCCCGAACAGTGCGAAACCACGCAGCATGTCCATGTCACCGATGCGCCGGGTGAGCGTCGCCTGCGCCGTCTGCACCATGTGGTCAACGTAGGTGGCGCGGGATGTCGTGCACATCGGCCGCCCGGATGATCTGCGGCGGGTGGTGATCAGCCTCGAGAATGACACCGGGTGGATCGGGGGTGGCGACGTGCGCTTCGGCTCGGTGTGATCACGGTTTCGGGTCCTGGCTGCCGTCATGGGCCGAGAGTTGTTGCAGGGCCCGGACGAAATCGCGGCGGAGATCCGGGGACAGGATGGACAGGAGTTCGTCCTCGCGTCGCTGGATCGCCGCCTGCGCGCGATCGCGTAGCTCCCGGCCCGCCGGGGTGAGTGACAGCAGGCGGGCCCGGCGGTCGGCGGGGTCGGGGGTGCGGGTGATCAGCCCGCGCTCCTGGAGATCATCGAGGGTGGGAATGATGCGGGTCTTATCGGCGCCGATGGTCTGGGCCAGCGCCGACTGGGTGCGGACCGGGGACTCCTCGAGGCCGAGCAACACGGCATAGGCCCACATGGTGAGGCCGTGCGATTCCAGGATGGGACGTTCGGCGGCCATCAGGGCGCGGCCGAGCGGCGCGATCATTGCTGCTAGGTCGGGACGGGCCGGCATGGGACGACGATACCCCTGGGCAAATAATAAGCGATCGCATACGATAAGCCTATGCCTACTGAAATACGAGAACTGCACCGCGAGTCCGTTCGACTGTGCCGCGGCGTGATCGACCGCGTCACACCGCGACAGCTCGCCGATCCGACGCCGTGCGCGCAATGGGATCTGCGCGATCTGCTGCACCACATGGCCGTGCAGAATCGCGGTTTCGCCGCGGCATCGGCCGGTCGCGGGAGCGAGTACGACTGGTGGAGAAAAGAATTCGCCGCCGACCCGATCGCCGATTGCGCGGCCTCCTGCGATGAGGTCGTCACCGCGTTCGCCGCCGACGTCCTCGACAGTCCTTGGTCGCTCCCCGATATCACCGACGTCACCATTCCCGGCCACACCGCCATTGGCTTCCATCTCGTCGACTCGGTGATCCACGCCTGGGACGTCGCCCGCGCGATCGGCGACCAGCTCGCGGTCGACCCCGAACTGGCCGCGATGGCCCTGCACATCGCCGAAAAGGTCCCTACCGGCTCGATCCGAGAAGAGCCCGGCGCCCCCTTCGGCCCGGACCTGCCCACCACAGCCGAGGACTCACCCCTGGCCCGAACCCTGCGTCTACTCGGCCGATCCCCCTCCTGGCCCGACACCACCCCGGCCCACGCGTAACCCGAGCCTGTCGAGTGGCACCCCAGCGTGGGGGCTACTCGCGAAACGCCGCGGTCAGGTGCCGCTCGCGGCTCAGGTGGGTGCAACGATGCGGTCGGGTCCGATGGCTTCGCGTGAGCGTTGCGGTCGGCGCCGTCGAGGCGAGAGTGTCGATGGGGGAGATCTCATCGAGACTAACCAGTGATCAAAAACGAGCACGTTCCGGCGGCGAGGGGGCAATACTCGGGACGAATGGCCGATTCCCGCGCGAGCCCAGGAGGAGATTGGTGCATATCGTGATCCGCTCCGTCGCCGGTGCGCTGGCCGCGATAGCGCTGGCCCTCGGGTTCGTCATCGGTGGTTCCGGCCCCGCGGTGGCCCAGCCGACCACGGTGTTCCCGGTGCCGGTGGTGTTCAACTACACCTTCGACCTCTCGCCGTCGGTCGGTGTGGTCCATGTGTCGGCGACCCCGACCGGGGCACCGGGCGAAACCGCGCTGACCGTCGAGGACCCCATTTTCTCGCTCATCCCGTTCTCCCCGTCGGTGCAGGTGAACTGGCGCAACTGGAACACCGGAGCCAACGGCACGATCGAACTGCCGACGACGACCGGTTCGACGACGGGAAAGCCGAAGCCGGTCATCGTCACCACCGGAACGGGCCTGGTCACCGCGACCGTCTTCGCGACGAGCGGCAACCTCCTACCGGGCTTCGGCACCTTCCAGACCCCGTAGCCGCGACCCGGTGGCGGGCGCAACCGACGCCCGCCACCGTCCGGCGTCAGTTCTGGCCGAGCATCTGGCGCATCTGGTCGATCTCGGCCTGCTGGGCGGCGACGATACTGGTCGCGAGTGCCTTGGCATCGGGGTTCACGCCGTCGGCCAGTTCCGTGTTCGCCATATCGATGGCGCCGGTGTGGTGCTCGATCATCATCTGGATCCACTGCCGATCGAACTCGGGTCCGGTGGCATTCTCCAGCGCCGTCATCTGCTCGGGCGTCATCATGCCCGGCATCTGCATACCGTGCTCACCGTGCATATCGTGCCCACCGTGCTCGTCGGCGCCGGGCACCGGCTTCCCGAAGCTTTGCAGCAGCGTGGTGATCTGCTGCATCTCCGGCGCCTGCGCGGCCTCGATCGCGGTGGCGAGGGCCAGCAGCTGCGGGTTCTGCGTGCGGCTCGGCACCATCTGCGCCATATCCACGGCCTGCGCGTGATGCGGGTACATCATCTCGAGGAAGGTGACGTCGGCATCGTTGAAATCGGTGCGCGTCGCCGTGCCGCTGGCTGCGCTGGTGGTCGCGGACGCGCTGGTGGTCTCGCCCGAGGTGGTCGAGGAATCATCGCTACATCCGGCGGCGGTGAGCACCGCGGCGGCGGCGAGGGCGACGATGATCCGGGTACGGGTGATGGACATGGTTGTGCTCCTGGGGAATTGGAAGAATGTGGGTAGGCTGGGTCGTGCCGTGGTCTTCTGGCCAGGACACGAGCGCCCATCAGACCCGCAGAATCGACAATTCCGACAGGGACGGCACCGTCCACGGCGGTGGACGCTCCCGACGAGCCGGGCGCCGCACGGTGAGCGTGCCCGAGCCGTAGAGCGGCTGGAACGCCAACCGGAACAACAACACCAGCCCGATCACCAGACCGAGCATGGACAGGATGAAGACACAGGCGTGCATCCCGCCCTGAGCACCACAACCGCCGCCGCCACAATCCTGTTCGTGCGTGCCGATTCCGGTAGCGGAGACGTGCGTGCCGATTTCGGTTGCGGAGACGCGCATCCCGGTACCAACGGCGGGGATGGGCTCGGTGCCTGCGGTATCGGCGGGCGATAGGGCTTCAACCGTGAGATCGCTTGTAGCGGGGCGGGGTTGATGCGCACCGCGGGCCGCGGTACCGGGCGCGTCGGCGGCGGCCGCTGGGGAGACGCTGCCGTTGTGATCCAGCTCGGCGGTGCCGCCGTGCTGGAGTCGATGCTCGTGCCGGGTGAGTCCGGAAGGCTCGGCACGCGCGTGACCGTGACCGGATGACGTGCTCACCGCACCGTGCGCATGCGCCCCGGCCTGCCCGATGCTGAACACTCCCGCGTGCATCGCGACGATCCCGCCGAGCAGCACGACCAGCGCGAACAGCCGGGCGTACCCGAGTGCTCGTGGAGGAAGGTGCTGGTCGGTCACGGTACCCAGTCTAGAGATCGGTCGTGCGGATACCCCCGCGAGGTACTTGCTAATAGTCCTCGCAGGCGTCGACCGCGGCGTCCTTGGTGGTGTTGAACGTGTCGATGTGGTCGTTCATGGTGTCGGTCGGCGCGTCCTGCTCGAGCAGGTCGGCGAGCTTCTTGCTGTCGTCGCGGTAGTCGCGCAACGCCTGGGATACACCCGAGGGGAGGTTCTTCACCAGCTTGCGGTCGACGTCGTCGGCGCCGTCGCGCAGCGCGGTTTCGGCATCGGCGGCCTTGGTCGCGGTGTCGGGCGCGTCGGCGTTGCTGGCGTCGATGTAGGCGTTGAACTTGCGGATCGAATCACCGTTGGCGGTGCTGAAGGCGTCGCAGGCCGCCGTCGCCGCCGACTTGGCCGCCGCCGACGAGGAGGCCGCCGCCATCGAGGTATAGGTGGCGAGATCGCTCTGGTTGACCTGCGCGGTGCCGGTGACGCTGTTCGAACACGCGCTGATCAGAACGATTCCGCCGGTGATCGCTACCGAGGCAGCGGCCAGGCTCGTGCGTTCGAATCGTCGCATCGGTCTTTCTCCCCTCGCGGATGCCCGGCCGCCCCGTGTCTTCGCGGAGACAGACATTGCCAGGCATCTGACCGTAAGTTCTCCTGACCGTACTGTGTCGTCGACGCCGATGGCCAAGCGTGGCGCGATAGTTGGCGAACCGATATCCCGGTCAGCTCTGCCGCGCCAGGGCCTGCCCGATCGCCCGCGCGCCGTCGGGGAAGGCGCCGGGGTTCGGCCCGGAGTAGTTGAGCCGCAGATGCGGTCCGGTCGGTTCGGCGGGGAACCATTCGTCACCGGCCGCCACGATCACACCGTCGGCCGCGCAGTCGCGGACCAGTCGGGCCAGATCGGTGGCGTCGGGCAGTCGCACCCAGAGGTTCAGGCCGCCTTCGGGAACCGCCGTGACGTGCGCGGTGGGCGCGTGCTCGGCCAGGGCGTCGATGAGCAGGTCGCGGCGAGCGGCCAGTTGCTGGCGCTGTGTGCGCAGATGGTTGCGCCAGGCCGGTTGGGTGACCACGTCGAGCGCGACGGTCTGCAACATGGCGCTCACATACATCGATTCGGCCTGGGTATCGGCGAGGATGCGGTCACGCGCCGGTCCGCGCGCGATAACGGCGGCGATCCGCACCGCCGGTGACACGCTTTTGGTGAGCGAGCGCAGGTAGACGACGTGTCCGGCGTCATCGCGCGCGGCGACGGGCACCGGGGCGGCGGTGATGCCGAAATCGTGTGCCCAATCGTCCTCGATCAGGAACGCGCCGTGGCCGCGCACGATCTCGAGCACCCGGTCGGCCACGTCCGGTGGCCAGCACGCACCGGTGGGATTGGCGAAGTTCGGTTGGGCGTAGAAGGCGCGCGCGCCGGTGCGGCGGAAGGCGCGGTCGAGGTCGTCGGGGTCGGGTCCGCCGCGACCGCTCGGTACCGGAACGACCTGGATACCGGCCTGCGCGGCGGCGAGCATGGCGCCCCAGTAGGTGGGCGATTCGATCAGCAGCGGTTGTCCGGCCCCGACCAGCGCGCGGAAGGCGCTGCTGAGTCCGCTCTGACTGCCGGGGATGACAATGGCGTCATTGTGCGCGGGGGTCGCGACGCCGACCGGTGCGGCGGCGGCGAGTTCGGAGACGAACCAGGACTGGAGTTCGGGAAGTCCCGCGACCGGCGGACGCGACATCGTGGCGGCGCTGCGCGCGGCGCGCGAGAAGGCGGCTCGGACCAGGCGCTCGGGTAGCAGTTCACGGTCGGGATATCCCGAATGCAAGGCGATCGCGTCATGCGGTGCGGTGCGTAGTGCGGCGGCGAGCTGCGGTGCGCGACCGACCGGCGATCCGAGCGCGGCCGTCTGCCAGCCGTAGTCGTTGGGCCGGGCGACGCGCACCGCTCGCACGAAAGTGCCTACACCGGGCCGACTTTCGATCATCCCCTGCGCTGTCAACGTCCGCAGCGCCTTCTGCACCGTGACCGGGCTCGCGCCGTACTTCGCCACCAACGACCGGGTCGACGGCAGTTTCGCGCCCGGTGCGGCCGTGGCGATCCACGCGCGGAGTTCGGCGACGATACGCGCACTGCTATCGTTGTACATGAGTGTACAGAGTAGCGCTATCGTCGATTCGCGCCCACCGCTACCCGTCGCGCAGAGCGGATTCCGGTGGGGTCTGCTCGGTGTCCTCGCCTTCTCCCTCACCGTCCCGTTCACGCGTGTGGCCGTTGCCGATGGTGGAATATCGCCGCTGTTCATCGGCGCGGGCCGGGCTGCGGTCGCCGCTCTCCTCGCCGCCATCGCGCTGACGATCACCAAACAGCGCCTGCCGCGTGGCACTCAGTGGGGGCGGATCGCGATCGTGGCAGGCGGTGTCGTGATGGGCTTTCCGCTGCTGACGTCCTACGCGCTGACCACCGCACCGGCCGGTCACAGCGCGGTGGTCATCGCCTTGCTGCCTGCCGCGACCGCGGTCACGGTGGTGCTCCGCGGCCACGAACGACCACCACGCGTCTTCTGGTTCTCGGCGGGTGCCGGTGCGCTCGCCGCCGTCGTCTTCGCCGCCGTGCAGAGCGGCGGAGCGCTCGCACTGCACTGGTCGGATCTGCTGCTGTTCGGTGCGGTCGCGGCCGCCGCGATCGGATACGCCGAAGGCGGGCTGCTGTCCCGTGAACTCGGCTCCTGGCAGACGGTCTCCTGGGCGCTGGTTCTCGCCGCGCCGCTGATGATCGTGCTCACCGGACTGTCGATTGCGCAGCAGCCACCGAGCGGCACCGCGACCGAATGGGCCGCCTTCGCCTACCTCTCCGTGGTGAGCATGTACCTCGGCTTCTTCGCCTGGTATCGAGGACTCGCGATCGGGCCGATGGCCCAGGTCAGCCAGGTCCAGCTGGTACAGCCCGTGCTGACCATCGGCTGGGCGGCCCTCCTGCTGGGCGAACAACTCACCTGGCCGACCGTGTCCGGCGGGCTTGCCGTCGTCTGCTGCGCCGCCCTCGCCGTACGTGCGCGCCTCGCGGGCTAGGTGTGGCGCTGTGGAGGCCCCGACGGCCTCGGCCGTACGTGCGCGGCTTGTGGGCTAGGTGTCGCGCTGTAGTCCGGACGCCCCCGAGGTGGGGGGGCATGCACCGACGGCCGGGACGCCCCGACGCGGGTGGCATGCCCCGACGCGGGTTGCAGCGTTGCGATGTGGAACGGGTCGCGATGCGGGAGCGCCGTTTCCGGTACTACCTCGACGCCTACGGCACCCACTCCATCCATGGCCGCGGGGATCGTGACCCAGGCCCGTGGCGTCTCGCAGGGGCCAGGCGCGTCGCGATCCTCGCTAGGACGTCGCGATATCGATGACGAGCCGAGTGGGACCGCTCTGCGTGCTCACCGCGAACGCGGGCCGGTCACCGTTGACGCCGATGAACGACTGGGTGATGCCCTCGAACACGGTCGCCCGGTAGACCCCGGCGATGCCGGGCGCCGAGGGATCGGTGGCCGGGTCCGGGCCCGAATACGGCTCGACCCCACTGTCGAACGGGTACGCCGACCCGGTGATCCGCACTTCCAGCACGGACTGCCCGGCGACGTCGATGGCGGCGCCGCTGCCGTCCTGAACCGCCGCGTCGGTGTATTCGACGACCCAGCCCGGTGTGCCGGTGCCGCCGAGTTCGTAGACCACCCGGTCGAATCCGTCGTGATGGCCGATGCGGATATCGGTGACGGTCAGTGCGGCGTCACCGGAGGCCTCGGCGCGTTTCGGTTCGGCATCCGACGGCGCGGCCGGGGGCGCTGCCGCGGTGGTGGTCGCCTCGGCCGAGGTGGTGGGGGCGTCGACGACGGTGGTCGGGGTCGAATCGCTGTCGCCGCAGGCCGCCGCGAATCCGACGACGCCGACGGCAACCAGGCCGACCACCAGCTTGTTACGCATGTGGCAGATGTTACCCATGTTCGCCCGTTCGCAGCGGGTAATCGGCGCGGGGTGTTCGCGTACCCGCGCCGCCCGAACTGGGCCCGACGTGCTTATCGGGCAACGATCTAGCACACTTGACGGGTGCTGAATGTGGAGGATCTGCTGGGGCGGCTGCGCCGGTATCCGGATGTGGAGGCGTCGAACCTGTATGCCGTCGATGCCGCTGACCGGTTGATTCTCGATGTCGCGGCGGAGGCGCTCACCACCGCGGATAGCGGGGAAGTTGCGGTTATCGGCGACAGTTACGGCGCCCTGACCCTCGGCGCCGCGGCCGCGCACGATCTGCGTGGCGTGCGCGTCCATCAGGATCTGCTCACCGGCGAACTCGCCCTCGCCGCCAATGCTCGCGCCGTCGGTTTCACCGACCGCTATACCGCCCACGCCCTCGACGCCGACCTGTTGAAGGGCGTGCGCGTGGTGCTGCTGCGTCTGCCGCGCGTGCTGGCGGGACTGTCCGAGGTCGCCGACGCCATCGCCCGTTTCGCCGCCCCCGACGTGGTGATCTTCGCGGGCGGTCGCGACAAGTATCTGACCAAATCGATGAACGACGTTCTCGCCGAATCGTTCACCGAGGTGCGGGCCAGCCGCGGCAGGCAGAAATCGCGCACCCTGCTGGTCAGCGGTCCGAAACCGGTGGGCGATCCGCCGTTTCCGGTGCGCGAGCATATCGGCGAACTCGATATCGATGTCGTCGCGCACGGCGCCGCGTTCTCCGGCGCCCGCCTCGATATCGGCACCCGATTCCTGCTCCAGCACATGAAGACCATGAAGCCCGACGCCCGCGACGCCATCGATCTCGGCTGCGGGACCGGCATCCTCGCCGTCGCACTGGCGAAGGCGCGACCGCGGCTGGAAGTGGTCGGCACCGATCAGTCCGCCGCCGCCGTGGCCTCCGCGGTCGCCACGGTGGCCGCCAATCAGATGACCGATCGGGTGAGCGTGGTGCGCGATGACGCGATGTCGACCGCACCGGACAACAGCGCCGATCTGGTGCTGTGCAATCCGCCGTTCCATGTGGGCGCGGCCGTGCACACCGGGTCGGCGATCAAGATGTTCGCCGAGACCGGCCGGGTACTGCGGCCGGGCGGTGAACTCTGGACCGTCTACAACTCGCATCTGAACTATCGCGGCGTCGTCGAGCGAATGGTGGGACGTACCGATGTGATCGGACGCAACCGCAAATTCACCGTCACCCGGTCGGTGTGTGGCCTGCACGACGCCCAGTAGCGGTAGAGTCCGATTTGTCGGTCTTTATCACAATGCCGAGTCGCCGTTCGGGAACTCGGCGGCGGTGAAGATCGTTGGACACAACAGTTGGATATCGAGCAGCGACTCGATGCCGACGGCCACGCCTCGACGTGGGCCACGACTCCAGAAAGGGACAAGCGGTGCGCGCCACAAGCAATCCGGTTTTCAAGAATTTGCCGAAACAGGAAGGCGGCGGTTACGCCAACTTCGGTTCGGGCGTGGCCGGTGCGGGGCAGCTGGGCCAGCAGTTCGGTAACCAGTACGGCCAGCCCCCGCAGTACCAGCCCTATCAGCAGGCGCCCGCCACCCGGTCGATGACCATCGACGATGTGGTGACCAAAACGGGCATCACGCTGGGTGTGCTGGCGGTGTCGGCCCTCATCTCCTTCATCCTGAGCAGCGCGAACAACGGTCTCGCACCGCTGTTCGTGATCGTCGGCGGTCTGGTGGGCCTGGTGCTGGTGCTGGTCGCCAGCTTCGGCCGCAAGATGGACAACCCCGCCATCGTGCTCGGTTACGCGGTTGCCGAGGGTCTGTTCCTCGGTGCGCTGTCGCTGATGTTCACCGACGTCTCGTTCGGTGGTGCTGGCGGTTCGGCGCTGATCGGTCAGGCCGTGCTCGGCACCTTCGGTGTGTTCGCCGGCATGCTGGTCGTCTACAAGACCGGCGCCATCCGGGTCACCCCGCGCTTCACCCGCATGATCGTCGGCGCGATGATCGGTGTGCTGGTGCTGGTCGTCGGCAACCTGATCGCCAGCTTCTTCACCGACGGCGGCTTCGGCCTGCGTGACGGCGGCCCCATCGCCATCATCTTCAGCCTGGTCTGCATCGCCATCGCCGCGTTCAGCTTCCTGCTCGACTTCGACGCCGCCGATCAGCTGATCCGCGCCCAGGCGCCGGAGAAGGCCGCCTGGGGCGTCGCCCTCGGCCTCACCGTCACCCTGGTCTGGCTCTACGTCGAGATCCTGCGCCTGCTGAGCTACTTCCAGAACGATTAGCAAGCGCGCGGCCGAGGCCGCGCTGACAACCACCCGACGGGGCGGTCGCCGATATCGGCGACCGCCCCGTCGGCATAGACCAGGGCTGACAACGCCGTCAGCCACATGAGAACGGTCCCGAACAAAAAGATTCGGGACCGTTCTACCGATCTCGCAAGATCCGGGTAACTCACCGGGTACGGGCTGACCTTACCCACCACCTCACCGCCGACCGCCAACGCTACGGGCGTGCCACCTGAGTCTGGCCAAAAATCCCGGAGAGGCGGATCAGCTCAGGCGCTCGAGGACCATGGCCATGCCCTGGCCGCCGCCGACGCACATGGTCTCCAGACCGAACTGCTTGTCGTGGGTCTGGAGGTTGTTGATCAGCGTCGCGGTGATGCGTGCGCCGGTCATACCGAACGGGTGGCCGAGGGCGATCGCGCCACCGGAGACGTTGAGCCGGTCCAGATCCATGTTCAGCTCACGGGCCGAACCGAGCACCTGCACCGCGAAGGCCTCGTTGATCTCGTACAGGTCGATATCGTCGATGGTCTTGCCCGCGATCTTCAGCGCCTTGCGGACCGCTTCGATCGGGCCCAGGCCCATGATCTCCGGCGACAGACCGGACACACCGGTCGAGACGATGCGCGCCAGCGGGGTCAGGCCCAGTTCCTTGGCCTTGGTGTCGCTCATGATCACCAGGGCGGCGGCGCCGTCGTTGAGCGGGCAGGCATTACCGGCGGTCACGGTGCCGTCGGGTCGGAACACCGGCTTGAGCTGCGAGATCTTCTCGTAGGTCGTCCCGGCGCGCGGGCCGTCATCGGTGGAGACGACGGTGCCGTCGGGCAGGGTGACCGGGGTGATCTCCCGCTCGAAGAAACCGGCCTTGATGGCCTCTTCGGCGCGGTTCTGCGAGCGCACGCCCCAGTGGTCCTGGTCCTCGCGCGAGATGCCGGTGTACTGGGCGACGTTCTCGGCGGTCTGGCCCATCGCGATGTAGACATCGGGCAGCTCGCCGCCTTCACGCGGATCGTGCCAGCCGTCGGAGCCGCCTTCGGCGCGCTTGGTGGTGCGCGATTCGGCCTCGGCGAACTTCTCGTTGTGGGTGTCGGGCCAGCCGTCGGAGGTGCCCTTCGGGAAGCGCGAGACGGTCTCGACACCGGCGGAGATGAACACATCGCCTTCACCGGCCTTGATGGCGTGCAGCGCCATGCGGGTGGTCTGTAGCGACGACGAACAGTACCGGTTGAGCGTCACACCGGGCAGGAAGTCGTAGCCGAGCTGGGTGGCCACCACCTTGGCCATGTTGAAACCGGCTTCGCCGCCGGGCTGGCCGCAGCCGAGCATCAGATCGTCGATCTGGGTGGGGTCGAGCGCGGGCACCTTGTCCAGCGCGGCGCGGACCATCTGGGTGGCGAGGTCGTCCGGCCGCATGCTCACCAGAGAACCCTTGCCTGCACGGCCGATGGGGGAGCGGGCGTACGAAACGATGACGGCCTCAGGCATGAGGACTCCTTATGTCTCGGAGCACGCAGGTGTGGGCACGGCCATACATGCGGTACTCGCGGGTACGAATCACTTCGAATCTACGTCGCGCTCGCCGAGGGGGAAACACCCGGTGCGGCCAGATCCCGCTCAGCGAGAGCCTGTAGCAGAACCGGCAGCAGATGCTCGGCGGCGAGGGCGTATCCGGCGGCCGAGGGATGGAAGCCGTCGGCGGAGAACATCTGTTCCGGTGCGGCGTGGAAGTCCTTGCCGAGCAGATCGCCCATGGCCACCGGATGTCCGCCCGCGGTGAGCGTGACGGCCGTCTGGGCCCTGGCCAGCCGCTGACTCCAGGTGTGCACCACGCTGCGCAGCGGCTGCGGTATGGCGGTGACGGTACCCAGATCGGGGCAGGTGCCGACCACCACGACGGCGCCCGCCTCGTGCAGTCGCGCCACGGCTCGTTTGAGCCGGTCGGCCGAGCGGGTCACCGAATGCTTCTTGGTGATGTCGTTGCCGCCGATCAGGATTACCGCGGCGTCCGGTGGCGGCCCGGCCACGAACATGGCGTCGACCTGCCCGGACAGGCCCTTGGAGGTCGCGCCGGAGATGGCCTTGGTGCTCAGCCGGACGCGCTGCCCGGTCGTTTCGGCCACACCACGGGCGATCCGCACACCGGGTACTTCGGTGGCGGCGGTGCAGCCGACGCCCGCCGCGGTGGAATCGCCGAAGATCATCAGGTGCAGGTCGGCGTGCCGGTCCAAGCGCCACGGTTGCGGCCGCTCACTGCCCGGTGGATAGATTCCGTCGGCTTCCGGTGGTTTGGAGGTGTCGCGCCCGATGACGCCGCGTGCGACGCCCGCCTGCGCCATGAGCAACCGATACGCCGCCCACGAGGCCGTGCCCGCACCCGACCCGGCGAGCACGGTCGCGGCGCCGGTCACCGCGGCCGCACGCCATCCGATTCGAGGTTCGCCCACGAAGAGAAATTTTACGTACTCTCGCCGTTGTCGCAGCTCTGCTCAGGAATCGTTGGCAGCCACCGGCGCCCTCGGCGCGCGCGGTTGCCCACCTGGCCGCGTGTCGTCCGACCCACCTGCTGTCCGGTCGCAGTGAGCGCCTGCCGCCGGTGCGGGCACCGAGGCACCCGGCTGCGCACGCCGATGTGGGCGATCAGGCCGGGACGTCGAAGGAACCGCGCGCCGGGATATTGGCGTGGTTGGTGCTGACGGTGACCTCGATCCGGCCCGGCCCGGTGTCCTGGAACAGCGAGTACTGGATGCTGCCGTAGATGCCGGTCACCACATTGTTCTCGTAGCTGCCGGTGGCGCCGGTGGTGGTGTTGCGCCAGGCCACGGTGGCGCGGACCTCGCACAGTGGGGCCAGCGGGTACTGACCGGGTCCGATGCCGCCGACGGGCGCCGCGCGCACGTTCACCACGGCGCGGCCGGGCCAGTCGGGGCTGGTGTCGGCCCAGGTGTGGATGCTGGTCCAGCACAGCCCGCCGTAGGCGGAGGTGGGGACATCGGGGAACGCGACGGTGTGCGTCGTCGCGGCAGCGGGCGCACCGGTCGCGACGACCAGCGCGACCGCCGATCCGGCCAGCACCGCGGCGACCCTGGCAGTGTTCGGCAGCCTCATAGCCGCAGATATTAGGCGGCGGAGGCACTTTCCGCAGGATCCGCGCCGCGACCGGGCCGCCGCCGGTGTGGTGTGCGTGACCGGCCCGCACCTACCGGCAACGGTTCTGCAACGATGGAGTCATGCGCATCGCGGATCATGTCGTGGACCTCATCGGCAACACCCCGCTGGTCCGGTTGAACTCGGTCGTCGGGCCGAACGCCGGTGTGGTGGCCGCCAAGATCGAATACCTGAACCCGGGCGGCAGCTCCAAGGACCGCATCGCGGTGAAGATGATCGAGGCCGCCGAAGCATCCGGGCAGCTACGCCCCGGCGGCACGATTGTGGAGCCGACCTCGGGTAATACCGGCGTCGGCCTGGCGCTGGTCGCACAGCAGCGCGGCTACAAATGCGTGTTCGTCTGCCCGGACAAGGTCAGCGAGGACAAGCGCAACGTGCTGCGCGCCTACGGCGCCGAGGTGGTGGTGTGCCCCACCGCGGTCCCGCCGGACCACCCCGACAGCTACTACAGCGTCTCCGACCGCCTCGTCCGCGAGATCGACGGCGCGTGGAAACCGAACCAGTACGCCAACCCCGGCGGTCCCGACAGCCACTACGAGACCACCGGCCCCGAGATCTGGCGTGACACCGACGGCAAGATCACCCATTTCGTGGCGGGCGTCGGCACCGGCGGCACCATCACCGGCACCGGCCGCTACCTCAAAGAGGTCTCGGGCGGGAAGGTGCAGATCATCGGCGCCGATCCCGAGGGTTCGGTGTATTCCGGTGGCACCGGTCGCCCGTATCTGGTGGAGGGTGTCGGTGAGGATTTCTGGCCCTCGGCCTACGACCCGGAGATCCCGGACGAGATCATCGCCGTCTCCGATGCGGACTCCTTCGATATGACCCGCCGCCTCGCCCGTGAAGAGGGCCTGCTGGTCGGCGGTTCCTGCGGTATGGCCGTCGTCGCCGCCATCGAGGTCGCCCGCCGCGATCCCGACGCGCTCGTGGTGGTCCTGCTGCCCGACGGTGGCCGCGGCTACCTGTCCAAGATCTTCAACGACGATTGGATGAGTTCCTACGGGTTCCTGCGCACCCGTCTCGACGGTTCCACCGCCGAACCCCTCGTCGGTGACGTACTGCGCGGCAAGTCCGGCGCCCTGCCCGACCTGGTGCACACCCATCCGTCGGAAACTCTGCGCGATGCCATCGAGATCCTGCGCGAGTACGGCGTCTCGCAGATGCCGGTGGTCGGGGCCGAACCGCCGGTCATGGCGGGCGAGGTCGCGGGCAGCGTCTCCGAACGTGATCTGCTCTCGGCGGTTTTCGAAGGCCGCGCGCATCTCACCGATTCGGTGGCGCAGCATATGTCGCCGTCGTTCCCGCTGATCGGTTCGGGTGAACCGATTTCGGCGGCCACCAAGGCGCTGTCGGATTCCGATGCGCTGATGGTCGTGGAGGACGGCAAACCCGTCGGTGTGATCACCCGGCACGATCTGCTCGGTTTCCTGAGCACGGGAGCTATCGGGAAGTAAGCGCGGAAGTGCTCGGGCCGCTCGTGGGTTGCTCCACGAGCGGTCCATCAGTCGCAGGTCATGGCATCGAATGCCCTGGTAAGGGCTTCCGGGCTCGTGGCATCGTGGAAGTCGCCGCCGGACAGCTGTGCGATCTCGCGCAACGATTCGGGGTCGGTGGGCACGCGGACGCGAGAGGCGCCGGGAACCTCGACCTCGCCGCGGTCGGTGCCCAGTGAGATCGTCGAGACGGGGATGTTCTCGCGCTTCGCCTCTGTGGCGGCGGTGTACGCGCCACGGGGTTCGTTCAGATCGAAGGGAACGGTCTGTTTGCCGTCGGAGATCAAGATGATCCGGCGTGGCCCCTCGGGCAGTCGTACGGCGCTCGACAGCGCCGTGAATATGCCTTCACCCGTCGCGGTGCGCTCATACAGGGTGACGGTATCGAGCGCGTTCTTGAAGGTGTCCCGGTCTGTCGACGGTGCCGTCACCACCTGGGCCGTGCCCGCGAACGTGACGAGCCCAAGCATCGTCTGCGGCGGCAGACCATCCGCGAAATCTTTCGCGGCTTGGGTGGCCGCCGCCAGCCGACTCGGCGCCACATCGGTGGCTTCCATCGACAGCGACACATCGAGAACGAGTACCACTCCCGCGTCGCAGGAGTCGATCTCCTCGCCGATCGGCTGTGCTTCGCCCGCTACATCCTGGCCGCACGATGAAATCGCCACGGCCCCAACGGCCAGCAGCGCGGACAACGCAAGCCGCATGCGCGGGATCACAAACACCTGGTCATGGTAACAATGAGGCCCGATCTCAGGTGGTCGCCGAAGGACAAAGGGGCACCGCACCCTCTACGGTGCCCCTCTCCTGGCGTTTCCGCCGCTCTCAGGCGAGGGTGAACCTCGCGTGCTTTGTTTCGTCGTTCATCGTGGTGCTGATGCGGCTCACCGAGAGCCGTTGATCCCGCTTCCTTTTCAGGCGCCTGCCGACTTGGTCGCTTCGCATCCGGCTGTCGTTAGCAACGGGATCTGTCTCGATCGCATAACGGCGATGACGCGAGCTTCGTTGTGCCAGAGCGTCATCCGATGTGCGTGAGCGCGATCCACCAGGGTTTCGCTGCGCGCTGTAACGAAACCTCGGCCGCCGAGATTGTTCAGTAGCGGCCCGCCATCGGCGGCCCCTACCAGGAGGAAACATGACCCGATTTGCTCTCCTCGCTGCGGTTGTTGCCTCCGCGGCGGTTCTCACTGCCTGTGGCGGTGGGAGCGCGTCCGATTCGGATTCTTCGGCATCGAGCACGGTTTCCGTACGTGACTCGACCTCGGCGCCCACAGCGAGCACCGGCCGGTCGGCGGCGGAGCCGTCGGCCGAGGCGCCCGAACCGCCGGTGGCGGCACCTGCCGAGCCTCCGGTGGCGGCACCCGCGCCGCCCGCTGCCCAGCCGGAACCTCCGGCCGCGCAACCAGGACCGTCCTCAGCGCAGCCGGGGCCGTCGGCCGGTGAACCGGTCGCCGATCCCTGCGCCGTGGTGACCCGCGAATACCTGATCACCACGCTGCGAATGACCGGCGGGCCACAGTTCCCGTTGGCCGACCTCCAGCAACCGCGGTGCCTCGGCCTGTTCGCCACCGCGATGGGCACCTCGGACGGTGCGTCCCCGGCGGAGGTCTACCTGTTCCAGTACGGCGAACATGCCGGACAGAAGCACTGGCGGGTGATCGACGTCGGGACCGATCTCGATTGCGTGAATCGCCACGGTGTCCCGGCTGCCGACGCCCGCCCCCTGCAATGCGCCTAGGCAGTGCCCGTCTCGGTCCGTCACCGTTCGAGTGGATCGGAAGGTGGCGGGCGAGGGGCAGCGTTGCCGCCGATTGCCCGGCCGGGCGTCATAGATCCGCGAAGCAGACGACGAACTTGCGTTCGGAGTAGACGAAACCGCGATCGGCGTCGGGACAGGTATCCACTTCGGTGGTGTTCTGTTTCACCGCAACCACTTTGACGCCGTCGGCGGAGGTGCAGGGGATGCGGGCCGGCGCCGGTTCGAGTGCCATACAGGAGCCGACGGTCCAGTCGATGTCCAGGCAGAGGGTGGTCTTGTCGACCGAGTGGGAATGGTCGGAATCGGCGGGGCAACTGGCGCCCTCCCCACCCTTGTCGACGACCCGGTAGGTGGAATCGGGGCTCCCGCAGGCGGTTTTGCCGACCTTGGCCGGGTCCGGATCGAGGACGACGCAGTCGCCGACCTCCACCTTCAGGGGCACCGCTTCCTTCGCGGTCTTGTTCGCCGCGATGGGGGTGGCGGAGGTCGATGTGGTCGACGGCGTGATTGTGGTGGTCGCGGGCGGGGCCAGACCAGGTTGCGTCGACACTGCTTTCGGCGGTGTCGGCTGGACCGCGCTGGTGGCGGTGGTGCCCTGTGTGGCCTCGGCGACGGTGGACTCCAACGAGGACGCCAGCACCGTGACGCCCACTATCAGGATCCCCGCGGTGACGAATGCCCCGATGGCGACGGTGAGCGCGGTATTGGACAGTCGGCGGCGGCTGCGGTTGGGTGTGGGGTCGTTGTCCTGGCCGGTCATCGGCCCGGTCACGGTTGGCCGTTGAGGACGGCGAGGATGGCGTCGGTGAAGGGCTGGCCGCCCATGATGACGCCGCCCGCGAGCCCGCCGACGACCGCGCCGATCGGCCCGGTGAGCAGGGTGAAGAAGCCCATACCGATCACGGCGCCGACCAGGCCGCCGATCACGGCGCCGGCGACGACGCCGACCACGTTCTTCTCCAGTTCGGCGACCAGGCGCGACATGGAGCTGATCGGCCGCATCTCGCCGATCTCCTCGGCCGACGGCTTGGTGGTGAGGGTGAGTTCACGGCCGTCATCGGCGATTTCGTGCGCCACCGTCATCCGGCTGCCCGAGATCTCGTAGGCCAGCGGAATTTCGGCGACGACAGCGCCGTCCTCGGATTTCAGCACCGCCCGCTCACCCGCGCCCTGCTCATCGGCGACGACCTCGAACCGGCCGTCGTCGACCTTGGTGGTGATGGTGCGCCCGGCGCGGTCGGTGGTGGTGGTGTAGTCGATCCCCTGCTCCACACCCTGTGCCCGCAGTTCCTCGCTGACCTTCGGTGGTTTCGAATGCGCGGTGCCAGCGGAGATGCCGATGGCGGCGACGGCGACGACGGCGGTGGCGGCGAAGGTGCCGAACTTCATTCCAGGAATCCCTTACTCACGCGATATGCCCGGCGTATTGCCGGACGGCGCGGAGTTTACGGCGGGCGGAACCATCCGTCCCAAGAATGGAAACGCTGATCTACCAGCGGATTTTGTGAAAATCAATCATTCAAATTCTTTTTCGGGGGTTGGTACCGACCCGCTATCACTCGCGACCTGCAACGATCTGAAATCGCCCCCGACCAGCTCACCCACCCATGCGTAACGGAGATCACAGTAACGCCCTCCAGTGGCCCAAGCCATCACCCCACCGCGCCGCATCGCGGAGTGGTACCTGAAGGGGGTCTCTCGGCCGATGCCGCAGCCAGGTGCCACTCGGCGATACCGGTCAGGCGGGGTGGATGAAATGGTGGTGTCGGATGGAAGTAGTGAAGGTGTCCCAGGCGGTCGGGGTGAATACGAGGGCTGGGCCGGTGGGGTTTTTGGAGTCTCGGACGGCGACGTGGGCGTGGGTCAGGTGGGCGACTTCGACGCATTCGGATTCGCCGGAGCTGCGGCTGCTCTTGAACCAGTGTGCTCCGGACAGGTCGGCCGTCATCGCGTGAGTCCGCCGTTCTGTAGTGCGGTGGTGAAGGTGTCCCAGGCGGTGGGGGTGAATACCAGGGCCGGGCCGGTGGGGTTCTTGGAGTCTCGGACGCCGACGTGGGCGTGGGTCAGGTGGGCGACCTCGACGCATTCTTTGCCCATCGAACTACGGCTGCTCTTGAACCAGCGGGCACCGGATAGATCAACAGTCACTGCTTGAACTCCTTAGCCATCTGTCGGATGAGATTCCGACTGGATACGACATCCAGTGCAGCGCGCCGGATAGTGGCCGATGCGGTGCGGTACTTCTGAATGTCGTGCTCTCCCTCAAGGTACAGGTCGCCTGTGTAGTTCTCGATGTAAATTACGGGCGGATCCGCGTCGGTTCCCACCCTGGGGCGGAAGTCGAGTACGACATACGGCCCGACCGGTCCGCCGAGTGGAAAACCCGCTTTATAGGGCAGGATTCGGATTGCAACATTCGGCCTAGTGCTCACATCGGCGAGGTGTCGCAATTGGGTAGCCATCACCGCAGGGCCACCGACGATCGTGTGCAACACAGACTCGTGTAACACCACGTCCAACTCCACCGGCTTGACCTTCCGCGTAAAGATCCTTTGTCGTTTCGTTCGCAGCTCGATCCGCATCTCTTGCTCGTCAGCGGAATCGCTTGTGAAGTAGGTCCGGTCGAGGACGCGGGCGTAGTCGCTGGTCTGTAGGAGTCCGGGAATGATGTCGGGACGGAAGATGTCCAGACGCCGCGCCGAACTCTCCATGCCCACATACACATTGAAGGTTTCCGGGATCAGTTCGCCGAAGGCATGCCACCAGCACTTGATTGCCCCCTGTTGCGCCAGCCCGATCATGGCAGCTGTCCGATCGGCCTCGAAATCTAGAAACTCGCACAGTGTTCGGATGTCGTGCCTGGTCAGCTTCCCAGGCTGGCCTCGCTCCAACCGGCTCAGCTTGCTCGGACTCCATTCCATGTGACTCGCCACCTGATCGAGAGTCAGGTGTGCGTCGCTGCGGGCGTTGCGGAAGTACTTCCCCAACTCGCGAAGTGGAAGTGATGGGCCGGTGCCATCTTCTGTCATGACGTATCCCCTTCAGCTGTCTGTCGGTCCGGCAGTCGAGTGCTGTCGGAAACCATGGTCGGCGCTGTCATGGCGACAGCAAACCGCTATCAAGCTGCCCCTGACCCTGGAGAATCCCCGCAATTCGCGGTTATCGCTCGATCGGCCTTCATGAGCCGTATCGGTACTGCTCAACTGTGTGCGCGCTCGGTGGGAGTTGCTCCGGAAACGCCCCTCCCTCGACTCCCGATCCGGTGTCCGTCATCACACCGGGCCGAGCGCACCCATCCTACCCGCGACCCGAAGGTGCTGCTATGGAGCATGTTCCGCTCGGAGACACACCGCGCTCACGCTGTCACTTCTATCGGCGTGTCTGCGATCTGCCCGCTTGGATCGACCCGCCTGAGATCGGACGCATCGTCATGCGCGCCGATCATGTGTGGGGGTTGATGATGCCCTCGGCGCTCGGACTGGCCGTGCACGGCGATCTACGACGTTCCCGCGACCATGATTCGGCTTCCGGTGTCGGGCCGATCATCTCGCATATGCGCTCGGGACGCTGGACGTTTCTGATCCGCCCGGACCTGCCCGACGACACCGCACTCTTCGCCGAAATGTTCCGGCTCGACGTCTCCGTCGTCCGCACCGGCGCCACCATCGCCCTGCCTTCCCCAACCGATCAGGGCGACCGATTCCGTCGGTGGATCCAGCCGCCCCGCTGCCCTTTCCGGCCGTCCGGACTGACGGTCATCGATTCGATCCGAGCCTGCGCGGGCAGAAGCGGCTGGTT
This sequence comes from Nocardia cyriacigeorgica, assembly GCF_029868385.1. Classification (GTDB taxonomy): domain Bacteria; phylum Actinomycetota; class Actinomycetes; order Mycobacteriales; family Mycobacteriaceae; genus Nocardia; species Nocardia cyriacigeorgica_F. The sequence goes on from NZ_JARWNX010000042.1 coordinate 129,568, forward strand.
GCGCACGCCGAGCACCGGGTACCCGCGGTGAACGACCGGTCTCGCCGGCCGGGCGAGTGGCCTGACGCCGAGGAACCCGCCGCGGCGCCGAGCGGCGAGCATGCTCTCGGAGACAACGATGAGTCTGCGACCGGGTCACCACGTCCCGACGAACCCGACGTGCACCTGAGCGTCCACCTACATGGCCTGCGCTTCGATTTCGCCATCTGCCACACCGCCGCCTCGAGATTCATCGCCGAATGGAAAACCCGCCACCACCCCGGCGCCGCCGAAATCCTCCCCGGTGACCCATGCGGTCTCGGGCGGTTGCCGACGGAACGCCTGTATCTCCTGTGAGGCGCCCGCCTGGTGACCCGTTGTCATCGGCGCTCAGGGCCCTCGATCCGAGCTCGGCGTGGGCCTTCGACGGACATCTCACATGCGCGATTGCGTGTCGACGGATCAGGCGGCGGTCGGTGTGGAAGTTCCCTGTCGGCGTCGCCACTGCCGGTGTTTTTCGCGGTCGTATTCGTGGCGTAGGTGGATGCGTGACAACGCTTGGGCGAGTAGTTCGTTGGCGTGGTGGCGGTGGTTGAGGCGTGGCTTTTGTTGTGGGTCGATGTGGGTTGGGGCGATCCAGGCGGTGCGTCCGGCGTAGGGGGAGCGGGGGCCTTCGATGCGGGTTTTCCAGCCGCCAGGTCCGTCGTGGATCAATGCGTGGCAGGCGTCGCAGGCGAGGGTGAGGTTCTCGATGTCGGTGCTGCCGTTGTTGCGGTAGTCGAGCACGTGGTGGACCGCGCACAGGCTCGCCGGGGCATTGCATCCGGGGCGGGAGCAGCCCTTCAGAGCGGCGATCAACGCCAGCCGTTGATCGCGAGACGCGAGCCGTTTCATCCGTCCCAGATGTAGTGGGAGTCCGGCGTGGTCGAAGACCGCCAGCCACGGTTGTGAGCGTTCGGCCATGTCCAAAGCGTCTCGGAGGGGGACGGTGCCGCCGGTGGCGGTGGTGGCGACTCCGGCTTCGCGTTCCACATCGTCGACCGACATCGTCAATATCGTTGCGACCGGGACTCCGCGGTGGGTGCCGAGTTGTTCGCTGATGACACCGGATGTCAGGAGTGCTTTGATCGCATCATGGTTGCGTTGGGCGGGTGAGCGGTGGTCGCGGGTGGCGGCTTCGGCCAGTACCGGGTTCGCTTCTTCGGCCGCAGGACCGTTGGTGTCAGCGCTCGGCGTCGCCGTACTCTGCGGCCAGGCGCTCCTCCTGCCTGGTTCGGCGGGCGGGTTCGCAACTTCGGTGGCAGGGCGATTGGCACCCGAACTCGCGGCAGCGTTGATTCCGGGGCTGGTGGGGTCGTCGGGGTTGCACATGCCGGGGCGGGCGTATCTGGCCAGTAGCGGGTCCAGGAGTGCGCGCAGGACGGGGTCGATGTCGCCGCGGATGGGGCTCATCCCGTCGGGACGTTGGCGGCCGATGGTGATGCCGCGCATGCGGGCACGGTCGTTGTCGGTGGTGAGGCGGCCGTCGGGGTCGAGGTAGGCCAGGATTTTGTCACCGACCTTGCCGATGTCGTCCGGGGAGCCGGTGCGGGCGAAATCGGTGAGGATTTCTTCGGCGGCAGCGCGGTCATCATCGGAGGCACCGCGCGGGACGCGGTTGATGACTGCGGCGATACCACGGACATGGTCGGGGGAAATATCACCGACGGTAAGGGCTTGGGCGGTGTGCGGGAGGCGGGGGTCGACCGGTTCGCCGGCCATGTCGTGGAAAGTGGCGACTGTTTGTGCCTGATGGACCCTCGCGCCTGCGTCCGCGCCGGCGAGGTTCAATGTTTCCATCAGGAAGCGTTTCAACGATTTCGAGCCGTATCGGGCGGGCAGGGACCGGTCGGAGGCTTCGACCAGGAGCCGGTGGCGCACCATGGTCAGCATTCGGGCGCAGCGCTCCACGTCTCGCATCAGATCGATCACGCCATCATCGGTCAGCGGGGTCAGGGGTTCGTCGAGCAGGCCGGTGACAGCGGTATGCAGCGCCGCTACTGCACCTTTCTCATCTATCCCCCCACTCGAACCCATGTTCGAATTCTATCGCATTATGCCGCCCGAGGGTAGCGAAAATGCTATCTGATCTGCACTTTTCACACCGCCACCGGGGCGGGGATTACGGGTCTCGTCCGCTGAGGTAATCACCGCCTGGATGCCGGGCGAGCCGGCATCCAGGCGGGCCGAAGCGTTACGAGGGCTTCTGGCAGTCCAGCCACTTACCGTCTTCCTTGAGGTACGAATTGGTGTCGGTCTTTGTCTCCGACTGCGCGCCTTCGTTCTTCCAGGTGGAGGTGATGTCAGCGGTTGCCTTTTCTCCGGTCACCTTGATGTTGTCGACCTTGTCGACGCTGACCGTGGTGGTTTCGCGCATGATCGCCAGGTTCGCGGCCTTATAGGCCGGTTCGTCGTAGCGGATGAACGCGTCGACCAGGTTGTTGATGCTCTCATCGGAGGCGGCCGGGTATTCCGCTTTCAGCGCGGCGGCCAGCTGATCGGCCGGTTTTGCGGCGAACTCCTCGGCCGTTCCTGCCGAGCTGAGCGGCGGGAACATGGTGTTCGGCATGTTCTTGACCTCCTCGCGGTACTGGGTGCAGGTCAGCTCTGCCATCCGATCGAAATCGAAGGTCGCCATCGCGGGCCCCTGCGCCGCGATGAGGTCGCGGATCTGTTGCGCGTCACCGCCCTCGGTGGCGGCCGGCGCCGACGCGGACGACGAAGTCGCGGTGGTCGACTCCTCCGAGCCGCAACCCACTGCCGCTACCGCGACGAAAGCCAGCCCAATTGCAAGTGTGCGCTTCACCAGAGTTCTTTCGGTCGATCGATGACGGCAGCCGCGCGAGCCCCGAAGTGGGGAGGGTTGCGACGCCGTCTGTGGGACAGCGAACAGTACCGCGAGGTCTGGAATCCACGCGAGCCGATTCGGCCCCCCAAAAATGGTGGTTCCACCCCTGTGACCTGCTATCACCTGTCGTCGGATGCAGATGCGAGTCCGGTCGCGCGGAAATGGACTACCAGGCCACTTCTTCGGCTTCCTCACGGAGGCGGCGGCGGGTGCGGTCGACCCAGTGGGTGAACTGTTCGGTGAAGGTGGCGCCGGTGGCGGGGCGGACGGTCAGCTGATCGCGAATGCGGTGCTCCTGATAGCGGCCGTCGCCGGTGATATCGAACCACTGGGTGGCGTATCTCGGCTGCGGGCGGCTGTGGATCGGGCCGGTGAGCAGGCCCGCGTTGCCGCCGCCATCGGCAGGGCGCAGCACCAGGCGTTGATATTCCTCGCGCGGGCTGCGATGGGCGAAACTGGAGCCGCCTGGTGTGCGGCTCGGATCGAGATCGGCCAGGTGAAAGGTGGCCGGAGCGAATTTGCCCGGCGCGCAGGCCGGGAGTGCCGCGGCCAGTCGGGCGGGCAGCTGCTCCGGACGGAACAGACGACAGGTGATCCGGCCGTCGACGCCGTCGATGGCCGTTTGTGACAGCATCACCGCCTGATACGCGGTACTCGCGCCGACCACGCGATATTCGCCTTCGCGTCCACGTTTGGTTCGCGTTGTGCCGCCGAGGATTTCGATGCGGAAATCGGATGCGGCGAGTGTATGGAACGCGAGTCGGATGCGTTCGAGTTCATCGCGGTCGTAGCCCGCGCGGATCGTTTCCCGGTGGGCCGCGGCCTCGCCACGGAAGGCGAACCGGCTCACATATCGCAACGGACGTGGGAAGCGATCATGCGCATCGCTGTACCACAGGGCCGCGAAATCATCGGGGTCCCATTTCCATTCGATCACCGCCGATCGTCCCCGTTCTCGGGATGGGCGGGTGCGGTCGGGATATCGCCGCCGATGACACCGCCCGGCACCGTTTTGGGGACCTCACCCAGCAGTTCATCAGTGTTCGCGGCGGTGATCAGATAGTCCGGGGTCTTGTGCTCGTCCTCGGTGGCCGAACCGCCGCGCCCGGCGCCCGCGCCGAGCCCACCCATCGGCATACCCATCATGCCCCGACCGGTCGCCGCCGCTGTCCTGGCAGCGGCATTCGCCGCCGCGCCGACCTGACCCGCCACAGCGCCGGGGTTACCGGGAATGCTGCGTCCGGCACCAGGCTTCTCGCTTCCGGAACCCGTACCCGACCCGGATCCGCCGGAGCCGGAGCCACCGGAGCCGGAGCCACCGGAGCCGCCCGACCCGGACCCACCCGCACCGACCCCACTGCCTGTCGATCCGCCAGGCATGCCGCCGCCCGGCAGGCCGGAAGGCGAGTAGCCAGCGGTGCCGACACCAGCGGGTGTGGTGGAGGTCGGCATCGGGTCCGTCGTACGGGGCAAGGTGCTCACCGGGGTACCGAAGGGGTCGGTGGTATTCGCTGCGGTGGTGCCCGGTTCCTGCGGTTCCTCGGCCGGTTCGCCGCCGGGTTCTTCGATACCGGTCCCGGGCTCTTCGGCTTCGCCCGCACTTCCGGGACCGCCCTGCTCGCCCCCGCCCGAATCGTCGCCGCCCTGCTCGCCGCCGCCGTTGTCGTTGCCGCCGTCTTCGCCGCCGGTGTCCTCGCCACCACTGTCCGGTATGCGGCCATCGCCGGGCGGCCGCACCGGTGGGATCAGCGGTTGGGTGGGATCGTCCGGTTTCGGCAGCACCGGAATCTCGCTGTCGGCCTTGATGAATGGGTCCACATAGTGGATGCCCATGACCTCACGTGCGGTGGATTCGGCATCATCACGCGCCGTGCGGGCAATCGCGCTGGTGTTCGGCAACAGTGTCGGCGTCCACGTCTTGCCCTTCTCGATCACCTCAGGCAGTTCACGTTTGGTCGCATTGATCGAATCGACTGCGCCGTAGACACGATTACCCAGCGCCTGCAACACCGGGGAGAGATCCTGGGCCCGTGTCGTGTAATTGGACAGCGCCGCCCGAGCCGACTCGGCCGCCGGGCCCTCCCACGCGGCCGAACTCGAGCGCTGAATGCGCGCCGCGAACACACGGACCCCATCGGTCCACTTGTTCTCGATCTCGGTGAACTTATTGGCCGCGTTGAACCCCTCGGTGGTATTCAATGGCGTGAACGCCCCATTGATCTGCGCATGAGCGAGATTGTCGGGATTCTCGCCGTCCTTGATCCGCGGCAGCTCGTTCTGGATCTCGGTCATCGCGGCCTACCTCGCTTCCGGGACGACGCCGGGCTGGGTGCGCGGTGGGGCGATCGGGCAGGGGGGAGGTAGTTCGGCGGTCAGCTGGTGGTAGCGGGCGGCGAAGGTCTCATCGGTGTCGATGTAGCGCTGGGCGATCGCTGTGTGCAGCTGCTGGATTTCGTCGACGATCTTGTAGTGCTCTTCGAGGATCTCGTGAACGCTGTTGTCCGAGCCTTTGGCCTTCTCCCTGAACCGGCTGACGAGGACGGATGCCGATGACAGCGGGTCCTGATCCTCGCCGAGTCCCCAGACTTCCTGGTCGGAGATCTCGGTCGCCGTACGTTGCAGAATGCGAATCAAGTCTTTGAACGCTTGGCATTCGCGATCGATGTAGACGAACTCTTCGGCATCGACCCGGACGTCCTGACTCACCCGCACGGATAGGCGGCCCTCGTTTGCTTCGGCGATCAAACCGGCCAGAGTGTTCGGTGATGTGTCTTCGCCGCTCATATCGTTCAGCTCCCCCAGAGTGTCGTCGGACGTCGTGACAGTGAACTTCAGCTGTTCGGCGGGATCAGCGGGACAACCTTCTCGGCCAGCGTTCGGGCCAATTGGCAGGTATCCATATGCCCCGTCTTTTTGTTCGAGGAGGGATTGTCCAGCAGGAATTCGAGACTTCCACCCTCCATCGCGACATGCAGTGTGCACACGGAGCGTGGGTCCTTCTCGTCCTCGGTGTTCGATGCGATCGCCTCGCGCCCGTCGATGCTGTATTCATCGCGGACAACCCGATTCTTGTTGTCGCGCACCATGTCGACGGTGATGTTGGTGACGCGGATCGATGGGGCGTAGCCATCGCTTTGGACCCACCCGCAGCCGCGCCACTCGATGCCATTCGGTCCCTGGGCATCTGAATTCGATTGACTATGCAGCCCTTCGGATTCCAACACGTCTTGCGAGATATCCACACAAGGATCGAACCCGCTGGGCGCATTCTCCGGAATCGAGCCCTCAGTAGTACTCGTACTCCCCGCACCAGCAGTCGCCCCCTCCGACCCCACCGGCTGCGCATCCCCCTCGGTCGACCCCCCACACCCCGCCGCGATCAGCACCGCCGCGACCGCGATCAGTAACCGCCCCTGCACCAGCTTCATCACCGGCTCCTCCCGATCCTGGTCACGTGGCAGTGGGACCGGATTCTCCGCCCCCTCGGCTGGTGGTGACCTTATCGAACCCCGAATTCGCCCGGCAAGGGCTCAAGCCCCGATAGCGGGAAACACGCACGATGACGCGCCGTTGCCGGTGAGGGCTGCCGATACAAGGGCAGCGTCCCAACAGCCGACCTATCCGGCTGTCAGCCAGGGTCACCCGCTGGTCCGCCCAGGCGTCGGCGCGCTGGTGATCAGGTCGGTCCACGTATCCGCGAGCAGCGCCAACCGGTACCAAGCAGCATGGACCCGGTCATCCGATACGCGTTCGGCGGTGTGCAGCAGGTGGCTGGCGTGGACATGGGCTGCCGCCATGCGGTCGACGGTGGCGCCGAGCGAGGCGGCGCGTAGTTGCCGGGTGGCGTAGCGGGCGGGGATGCGGGTGCGCACCCAGCCGTCGATGCGGGCGACGATCTCGTGTCGGCGGCAGTCGATTCCGGCGGTGGTGAGGGGATTGCGCTGGCGTTCCCGGTGCAGCGTGGCCAGCGCCTGCGCCCAGTCGAGCAGCGGATGCTCCTCGGTGCGGCCCACGAACGCGGCGACGATTTCACGTTGATCGGGTAGCGGGCGGGCATCGACCGGATCGGCGAGGGTTCCGCGTTCGCGCGCCCGGAAACTCTGGCGGTAGCCGGTGACCGTGGCGTGGGCGGTAGGACCGGATGAGAGCGAGTTCATTGCGCACCTCCGCATTTCGGTGTCAGCGCACCCGCCGTTTCCTCCTGCGATGGACCCGTCTCCGGGTGCACCTACAGCTTGCGCGATCCGCGGAGCCGGTGGGTGACGTCCAGATGGCCCCGGAATGACGAGCGGTAACAATGTTCTCCGCGAAAGGGAGCCCCTTGTGTGAGGTGTGGGGGCGGATCGCCTACCGAAAAGCTTTGGCCCCCGTCAGCGCATTACCGAGCACCAGCTGATGAACCTCGGCCGTCCCCTCATAGGTGAGCACCGATTCGAGGTTGTTGGCATGCCGCAGCACCGGGTAATCGAGGGTGATCCCGTTGGCGCCGAGGATCGTCCGGCATTCACGCGCAATCGCGATCGCTTCGCGGGTGCTGTTGAGTTTGCCCGCGCTGATCTGCTCCGGCGTGATCTCTTCGCGATCCTTCAACCGGCCCAGATGCAGCGCCAGCAGCTGCCCCTTACCGAATTCGAGTGCCATATCGGCGATTTTGGCCTGGGTCAGCTGATAGGCGGCCAGTGGTTTGTCGAAAACCTCGCGGGTGCGGGCATATTCGATGGTGGCGGTGAGGCAGTCGCGGGCCGCGCCGAGCGCGCCGAAGATGATGCCGAACCGCGCCTCGCTCAAGCAGGCCAGCGGTGCGGACAGACCACGCGCGCCGGGCAGTAGCGCGTCACCGGGCAGGCGCACCTCGTCGATATCGAGTTCGGCGGTGATCGAGGCCCGCAGTGAGAGCTTGCGATGCATTTCCCGCGCGTGGAAACCGGGAGTGCCCGTCGGGACGAGGAAGCCGTGCACCACCTGCCTACCGTCCAGGTCGACTTGCGCCCACACCACCGCGACATCGGCGACCGAGCCGTTGGTGATCCACATCTTCGAGCCGTTGAGGATCCAGTCGTCACCGTCGCGGCGGGCCCGGGTGCGCATACCGCCGGGGTTGGAGCCGAAATCGGGTTCGGTCAATCCGAAACAGCCGAGCGCGCGTCCGGCCGCCATTTCCGGTAGCCACTGCTGTTTCTGTTCTTCGGAGCCGAACTTGTGGATCGCGGTCATCGCCAGCGACCCCTGCACCGACACCATCGACCGCACCCCGGAATCGACCGCCTCGAGTTCCTGACAGGCCAGGCCATAGGTGGTGGCCGACATGCCCGCGCAGCCGTAACCCTCGAGATGCATACCGAGCAGACCGAGTTTGCCCAGTTCAGGTGCGATATCGCGGGCCGGGAAGGTGCCCGCCTCGAACCAGTCGGCGATATGCGGGCGCAGCCGCTCGGCGGCGAAGGACGCGACGGTATCGCGGATCTCGCGCTCGGTGTCGGTCAGCAGCGCATCGATCGCGAACAGTTCTTCGACGGTCACCATGGGGACAGACTAAACGGGCCGCACCGCACCCGACACGGGTAAGGGGCCAACCGCCCGTCGGCCGCGAAACCACTGCCTTTAGGCTGAAGCACATGAGTGAGCTGGGATTCTCCACCAGGGCCGTGCATGCCGGTTTCGATCCCGATCCCAAGACCGGCGCGGTGAACGTGCCCATCTACGCGAGCTCCACCTTCGCCCAGGACGGCGTCGGCGGCCTGCGGGACGGTTACGAATACGGTCGCACCGGCAACCCGACGAGGACCGCGCTGGAAGCCAACCTCGCCGCCCTGGAATCGGGCCGCTACGGCCGGGCCTTCGCCTCCGGTATGGCCGCTACCGACTGCGCGCTGCGCGCGACCCTGCGCCCCGGTGACCACATCGTCATCCCCGACGACGCCTACGGCGGCACCTTCCGGCTGATCGACAAGGTCTTCAGCCAGTGGGGCATCGAACATTCGCCCGCGCACGTGTTCAACGTCGACGAGATGCGCGCCGCGATCCGCCCGAACACCAAACTGGTGTGGATCGAGACGCCCACCAACCCGCTGCTCAGTATCGGTGACATCCCCGCGCTCGCCGATGTGGCGCATGCGGCGGGTGCCAAGCTGGTCGTCGACAACACCTTCGCCACCCCGTACCTCCAGCAGCCGCTGCTGCTCGGCGCCGATATCGTCGTGCACTCGACCACCAAGTACCTCGGCGGTCACTCCGACGTCATCGGTGGCGCGTTGATCACCGACGACGCCGAACTCGACGCCGCGTTCGCGTTCCTCCAGAACGGTGCGGGTGCGGTACCCGGCCCGTTCGACGCCTTCCTCACCCTGCGCGGCACCAAGACCCTGGCCCTGCGCATGGACCGGCACTGCGACAACGCCGAGACCCTGGCCGAATTCCTCACCCGGCATCCGGCGATCTCCCAGGTCATCTACCCGGGCCTCAACGATCACCCCGGTCACGCGGTCGCCGATAAGCAGATGCGCCGATTCGGCGGCATGATCTCGGTGCGGTTGAACGGCGGCCCGGACGCGGCGCGCGATTTCTGCTCCCGGACCAAGGTCTTCACCCTCGCCGAATCGCTCGGCGGGGTGGAATCGCTGATCGAACATCCGGCCGCCATGACCCACGCCTCCACCGAGGGCTCCGAACTCGAGGTGCCAGCCGATCTGGTGCGGCTGTCGGTCGGCATCGAGGATGTCAGCGATCTACTCGCCGACCTCGAGCAGGCGCTGAGCTGAGCATCCGCAGATGACGAAACGGCCGCACCCGAAACATCGGATGCGGCCGTTCGTGTCTGTGGCCCCGGCCGGGCGATGTCGGCCGGGGGCCGGATCAGCTGTGGTAGGGCTCCGCGCTGATCAGCGTCACCTTCATGGTGTTGCCGTTGGGCAGGGTGTATTCGCGGGTCTCGCCGACCTTGGCGTCGATGAGCGCACCACCCAGCGGGGAGTTGGGGGAGTAGGTCTCCAGTTTGGAGTCGCTGAGGCCTTCTTCGCGGGTCGCGATGAGGAAGGTCTCGGTGTCGGATTCGTCGCCGTCGTAGTAGACCTTGACCACCGAACCCGGCAGAGCGACGCCGGACTTGGTGGGCGCGACGCCCACCTTGGCGTTGTTCAGCAGTTCCTGAAGCTGGCGGATGCGAGCTTCCTGCTGACCCTGCTCCTCGCGCGCGGCGTGGTACCCGCCGTTCTCCTTGAGGTCGCCCTCTTCGCGGCGTTCGTTGATCTCGGCGGCGATGACCGGACGGTTGGCAATGAGCGCGTCGAGTTCGCTCTTGAGCCTGTCGTGCGACTCCGGGGTCAGCCAGGTCACTTGCGTCTCAGTCATCTCGATCACTCCCTAGTAGTTGTTCCCGGCGAGCCAGGATTCCCTGATACTGCGAGTACCCACCCGCACTCGGGCATGCACAAGCCGACGGCTAGAGCGATCCTGGGAAGTTCTTCGAACCTCGACAGACCTGGTCCCGGATAATCTCGCCGATCCGGGACTGCGCTGGCCGCCAATGCAGCAAACACGGCTCCGTGCCCCGGAACCGTGCGTGAAGCCATTTTAGCATGTTTCATAAACGCGCAGGTCGGAGTTTATTTTTTGTGCAGCCAGCGCCGTAGCGGCGTTATTTCAGCCCGCGCGCAGGTAGGCCGGGACCTTGTCGGTGCAGCCGTAGACGCTGCCCGATGAGGGCCGCTCCGAGGAACGCACCCGGGTGGTGAGTTCGATGGTGCCGTAGTCGTCGACCTTGCTCTGCTCGACTCCTTGGACCAGCACCTCGCGGCGACCGACCTCGGAATTGTCCCTTGCCATTGCCCGGACGAAGCAGACAACGGAGCGGGTCGGATCGTCGCGGGTCACCTTGATCCTGATCTCGATGGTCGAATCGTCGATGACGGTGTAGCCGAGCTGTTCGGCCTGGATATCGTCCGGACCGTACTTCGACCAGCCGAGATAGGCGACCACAGCGCCCGCGGCGAGCACCACGACGGCGAGGATCACCATGATCAGGCGGCGGGTGGCGCGTTGCCCGGTGGAGGCGCGGGTGCCGTAGCGGTCGGCATTGCGGGCGGCAGTATCGGCGGCGCGCGCGGTGTCGGGTGCGTCCGGCGTCGGCTCGGTCATGACGTGTCCTCTCGCGCACGCCGGTGCGCTCGGCGGGGGGTAGGTCGGAACAGATTCGGTCGAAATGGAACTATAGGTAACGGAGCCCTGACGGGATCGAAAGCCCCGACCCCACCCGCGACGCGAGAGCGATGGTGAACGAGAAGTGAGTGGCCTTCGCCTCATGGCGGTGCACGCCCACCCCGACGACGAATCGAGCAAGGGCGCCGCGACAACCGCCCGGTATGCCGATGAAGGCAACGACGTCCTGGTCGTCACGCTGACCGGCGGTGAACGCGGCAGCATCCTGAACCCGGCCATGGACACCCCCGGTGTGCTCGACCGCATCGATGAGATCCGCCGCGAGGAGATGGCCGCCGCGGCCGCCGCGCTCGGGGTGCGCCAGACGTGGCTCGGATTCATCGACTCGGGCCTGCCGGAGGGCGATCCGCTGCCGCCGCTGCCCGAGGGCTGCTTCGCGCTGGTCCCGCTGGAGGAGGCCACCGAGGCGCTGGTGCGGGTGGTGCGCGAATTCAAGCCGCATGTCATGACCACCTACGACGAGACCGGCGGCTACCCGCATCCCGACCATATCCGCTGCCATGAGGTGTCGGTGGCGGCGTTCGAGGCGGCGGGCGATCCCGAGCGGTTCCCCGACGCGGGCGAGCCGTGGACGCCGCTGAAGCTGTACTACGACCACGGCTTCAGCATTCGGCGGCTGGAAGTGTTCGCCGAGGAGTACGAGCGCATCGGTGAACCGTTCCCCATGCGGGAATGGCTGGACCGGATGCGCAAATACGCCGTGGAACGCGGCGATGTGATGACGCGGGTGACCACGCAGGTCGAATGCGCGAAGTATTTCCCGCAGCGTGACGACGCCCTGCGCGCGCACGCCACGCAGATCGACCCCAATGGCGCGTTCTTCGCCATTCCGCTGGAAATCCAGCAGCGGTTGTGGCCCACCGAAGAGTTCGAATTGGCCAAGGCCCGAGTGCGCACCGCCCTACCCGAGAACGACCTGTTCACCGGCATCGAGGACAATCACCGGTGATGCTCGCTCTACTCGCCCAAACCCCGGGCACACCCACCGGCCCCGAATTCGGCAAAGCCTCGCCATTCGGCCTCATCGTCGTGCTGATCCTGCTGATCGGCACGTTCCTACTGGTGCGCTCGATGAACAAGCACCTGAAAAACCTGCCGGAGAATTTCGAACCCGAACATCCCGAGCCCGACCAGGAAGCCGATGAGGGGACCGAGCACGGGGTCGCACTGCGCGCGGAAGCGGAGGAGTCGGCCGAACATGCGGATTCCGAGGGGCGCGCCGACTCCGGCGGGCGTGCCGAGACCGGCTGAGATCGACGAACGTCACAATCGGGCCCGGAAACCGACGATGGTTTCCGGGCCCGATTGCGTGGTGTCGGCTCACCGGGACGTCGATATCCGCGCCGGGCTGAGGCAGATCTGTGGGTTGCTATCCCGGCTGCCGATCTTGTTTTCTCGGCTCGGATTTCTCCGCTCGGAAGTTTGGACGCCCGGATCGAGTTCGGTGATGGCGCATCGCTTCACCCTGGTGAACTGTTGACAGTTCGGGGTGGGGGCGCCGCTGCGCTCTTGCCGGGCGCATTGTGGAGTCTACCGGGCGGGTTTTCTTCTCGCACCGGGTTTTTCGGGTGCTATGTATTCGTTGTGTGTATGAGACCGAAACGATGAAGGCGGATTCGTCGGAAGCGTTGCCCACGTGTATTAGTGGGCGGCAACCGCTTTCACCAGTCGATCACGCCGAGTTCGTGTAGCCGCTGGAACACCAGCATCGATCCGGGCGCCACGTGCCGCATGGCGGCGTATTCGCTGACGGTGAAGTAGCGCAACTCCGCGATCTCGCTGGTGGGTGTCGGATCGCCGGTGAGATCGGCGGTGAAGCAGGTCATCTGCAATCGTGTGCCCGGCGTGTGGCCGTAGGCCTCGGCGTGGAAGACACCGAGTTCGCTGACCTCGGTCACGCCGACTCCGAGTTCCTCGCGAACCTCCCGATGCAGCGCTTCGATCGGCGTCTCACCGGGGTCGATCTTCCCGCCCGCCATGTAGAAGACCTCCTTGCCCACCGAACGCGTCTGGATGAGGCGACGGTCACGGATGTGGGCGAGGGCGGCGGTACGGATCACTCATCCACTGTATGAGCCCGCTCAACCGGATTTTCACCGGCCGTATCGTGCGGAAGCCTGCCCAGAAGGTGTGCGTTCATCCAGTCGATACCCAGCACCGGTGTACATTTCCCTAGGTGCTGACCATTGATCGACTCGTCGCCGATTCCGCGCTCGGGCTGCGGGTGCTGACGCCGGAACTGGTGGAGGGGCTGGGCGCGGAGGTTCGCTGGTTGCACACCACCGAGCTTCCCGACCCGTCGCGCTATGTCCGTCCGGGGGAACTGGTGTTGACCAACGGGCTGTGGTTGGCGCAGGTTTCGACGGAGCAGTTCGTCGACGCCGTGGCACGGGCCGGTGCGGCGGGGCTGGTGTTCGGGCTCACCGCGCAGACTCCCGAGATACCCGAGGGCCTGGCCGAGCTGTGCGTCGCGCGCGGCCTACCGCTGGTGGAACTGTGTATCGGGGTGCCGTTCACCGCGCTCACCCGCGCTGCCGCCCGGATCCAGAACGAGGTGCTACAGGCGGAGCTGACCGCGACGGTGCACCGCGGCGACGCGCTGGCCACCGCACTGTCGCGTGGCAGTGGCGCCGCCGGCGTGCTCGAAATCTTGCGCGGTGAAACGGAATTGCCGCTACTGGTCGTCGACCGCAAGGGCCGCTGCCTGGCCAGTATCGGCTGTGAGCCGACCGATGAGCAGATCCGGCTCGCCGCCGCAGCGCTCAACCGCACACCACCGCCGATCGAGGTCGACCTGCTCGGCTCCGGGCCCTCGGCGCTCTATCTCGTCGAGGGTGTGATGGGGGAGATCGACGCCGGGTTGTACTGCCTGGAACCGGCCGCCGCCCTCGCCACCGCCGATCGGGAAGCGCTCGCGCAGGCGGCGCGGTTCCTCAGCCTGGAGGTCACCAAACAGCAAGCGGTGCACGCGATCGAAGCGCGGTTCGCGGTGGAGTTGTTGGAAATGATTCTGTCCGGACCTGGGCGCAGCGAGGAGGTGGGGCAGCGATTGCGCGCCTACGGCGTCCCCTCCGGCCAGCCGCTCGCGGTACTCGCGCTCGCACCGGCCACCACGCCCGATGGTGCGGAGGTGGCGCCGGACGAGCTCGCCGATGCGGTGGGCGCGTTCTTCGCCACCCACGGCATTCCCGTGTTCACGGTGGCCGGTAGCCGCGATGTGGTGGTCGTCTGCCCGTGGGAAGAGACGGCGGCGGAGCTGACGCGTTTCGCCCGCCAACTCGCTGCCGAGGTCGGCAGGCGGGTGCGAGCGGCGCGGATCGTCATCGGGGTCGGTGATATCGCCGCCGAGGCGAGCGCGCTGCGCGAACCGCTCGTGCGAGCCAGGGAGGTCTGTCAGGTGCTGCGCGCGCAGGGCGGCGCGGATGTCGCGACCTTCGCCGATGTGGCAACCCACCGGATGTTGCTCGGGCTGCTCGACAACCAAGTGCTGCAACGGTTTTCCGATCAGGTGCTCGGCTCCGTCCGGGCGCACGACGCACGCGCGCACACCGAGCTGGAACATACGCTGCGGACGTTTCTCGCCAACGACGGTCAGTGGGGCGTGACGGCGGCCGCCCTGCACGTGCACGTCAACACCCTGCGCAATCGGATGACCCGAATCACCGAGCTGACCGGACGTGACGTCAGCAGACTCGCGGATACCGTCGATCTGTTTCTTGCCTCGACCGTCGACACCGCCGGTCCTGGTATTGCGATGCGGTGACCGGGCCGGTGCGGCGTCGGCCGGGGTGTCCGCGGCCGCGTCAGTCGGGATATACCGCCGGATCCACGTCGTAGGTGGGCAGTGGTCGCAGCGGGGTCGCCGCGTCCTCGCGGGCCCAGGCCGCCACCTCGCGGCAGCGGGCGAAGGTCACATCCCCGCACTCCTTGGCGTAGCCGATGAGGCGGCGCAGTGCCAGCATCCGGCCGGGGCGTCCGGTGAGGAACGGGTGCATACACACGTTGAACAGGCAGCCGTAGTGCCGCATCCCGTCGAGTTCGGCCCGCCACATCCGCTCGACCTTCTCCGGCTCCTCGATGACGGTGCCGATACGCGGTTCGGGCAGATACGCGTACTGCTCCCAATCGTCGAGCGACCAGTGCACGGGCAGTTCCACCACCGGTGCGCGCGGATCGTCGACGAGGTAGGGCCGGTCGTCGCCCATGAGCGAGGAGTCGTAGGCCAGCCCGTGCTCGGCGATCAGGCCGAGAGTGTCGCGGCTGGCGCTCCACATGGCGGCGCGGTGCCCGGAGATCTCGATGCCCTGCGCGGCGAAGACATCCAGTGCGCGTTCGAAATCCACCCGTTCGGCGCCCGGCGGCAGGGAAGTGGCCGCACGATGGCTGTAGGAGTGGTGTGCGACCTCGTGTCCGCGATCGACGATCGAGGCGGCCAGGCCCGGACGTTGTTCGGCGACCCAGCCGGGTACGAAGAACGTTGCGGGGACGTCCATTTCGTCGAGCAGATCCAGGATGCGCGGTACGCCCACCTCCGGGCCGTACGCCTGATGCGACATCACCATGGGATGGTCGGCGTAACGCCGACCTTCGGCGAGGACGGGAGTTTCCGCGTCGACGTCGAAGGTCAGCGTCGCCACCGCGGCCGCACCGCGGGTCCAGCTGCGCTCTGTCATTGTCCGTGCCGCGCGAACCATGCCGCGGTGGTGTCCAGGGTGGCCATGGGATGCAGCATCTCACGATCGAAGGGGAGCAGCGGCGTCCCGGCGGCCACCCGCCGTGGCAGGTCCGGGTTCGCCAGTGCGCCCGTGCCGAGCGAGAGGATATCGGCGTGTCCGCCGGTCAGGACGTCGGCGGCCTGGCCGGGCGCGTGCATACCGCCGTTGGCGATGACCGGGCGGCCGGTGATCTTTCTGGCCGACTCGGTGATGGTCGAACCGCTCGGGAACCGCGCGGTCTCCAGAAAATTGCGGCCCTCGCTGGCGATGTGCAGGTAGGTGGCATCGGCGACGGCCGCGAAGATCACCTCGGCGTCGGCCTCGGCGCCGGGCCAGCGGTAGGTGAAATCGTTGACCTTGGTCTGTGACAGCCGCACACCGATCGGGAAGTCCCCGAGCGCTTCGCGCAGCGCGGCCAGCACCCGTGCGGTCAGCCGGATCCGGTTCTGCACCGAACCGCCGTACTCGTCGGTGCGCTGATTGGTGTAGTCGGTGAGGAACTGGTCGAGCAGATAGCCGTTGGCGCCGTGGATCTCGACTCCGTCGAAGCCCGCCGCCCTGGCATTCTCGGCGGCGGCGACGAATCCGGCGACCGCCGCATCGATATCGGCCGCGCTCATCTCGCGCGGGGCGTCCCACGCGCCGCCCACGCCGCCATAATCGACCATCATCTGTCCGCGCGGTGTGACGGCGGACGGCCCGAGGGTGCCGAAACCGTAGGAATTGCCCTGCGAGATCGCCCCGGCGTGCATCAACTGCGCGACGATCGGGGTGTTCTCCGCGTGCACGGCGTCGACCACCTTGCGCCATCCGGCGATATGCCGCTCGGTGACCAGGCCCGGCTGATTGAAGTAACCCTGGCTGTGGGTGGCGTCCGGGTAGACGCCCTCGGTGATGATCAGTCCGAATCCGCCCGCGGCGTATTCGCGGTAGTACTCGGCCATCTGAGCGGTCGGGGTGCCGTCGGGTTCGGCGGAGATGCGCGTCATCGGTGCGACGGCGTAGCGATTGCGCAGCGTCAGGGCGTCGATGCCGAACGGCTCGAGGGCAGGGTGGGCGAGTTCAGTGCTGGTCATCGGAGTTCTCCTCGGTGAGTGCGGGCAGGATGGTGAGGGTCAGCGGGCTGGGGCCGGACCCGTTGATGACGTTGTGGTCTTGCGGGCAGGACGAGACGACGACGAGGCAGTCCATCTCGGCCCGGAAGATGATCGAATCCCCCGGTGCGGTGGGAGCCGTCAGCCAGGACAGGTGCCCGGCATCGTCGACGGGGATGCGCATGAAGACGTTGATCGGCTGCGGGATGAACGGCAGCGCCGGATGTCCGAGTTCGGCGATCGCCTGGCGCAGGTTGTCGGCACAGCTCGCATGGTCCGGGTCGCCGTATGCCGCATAGCGTTCCGGATCGCAGGCGGCGATCAGCATGTCGTGCACACCGGGGGAGGTGTCGGCGAGATAGGTCAGGATCGGTCGTCGGCGGTTGGTGACGAACGATTCGCCGAGTGCGGGGAACAGTCGGCTGGTGTGGGTTCTGGTGTGCGCGGCGCTGTGGTATTCGGTGAGGTCGTCGGCGTTGTAGGCGAAGACGTCACCCACCTGGCCGCCACCGATATCGGTGATCCGTACTCGTTCGCCGGTGCGAACGGTCACCGATCTGGCCTGCCTGGCCGGTACGGTCACCGGCGCCGGGTAGCTCAACGTGGTCATGCCGATCAGTCAACCGAATCGGACCAGGCTGGTAAATGGAGATATATCCACTCTTGGATATGTTCGATGGATGTTTGTACATATCGGTGCGCTGATATCCGGCGATACTGTTCGCCCATGCATTCCGACGATCTTCGGGAGATGACCACCGCCACCGCCATGGCGCGGGCCCTGGCTCGTGGCGAGATGACCGCGAGCCGGCTGGCCGAGGCGGCCGTCGAGCGCGCCGGACGCGCGGAGGCAGCCGCGGTGCTGATCACCGTCACCGACCGACGAGCGCGTCTACAAGCCGAGGCAAGCGATCGTCGCGCGGTGCGCGGCGCACGGCGCAGTGCGCTCGACGGAGTTCCCATCGCTTGGAAAGACGTGTTCGACGTCCAGGGTTCGGTGACGACCCGCGGTTCGGCCAGTCACCTGCACGACGAACCCGCCGCCGTGGACAGCCATCTCGTGCGCCGGGCGCACAACAGCGGACTCGTGACGATCGGCAAGACCAACCTGAGCGAGTTCGCGTTCTCGGGGCTCGGGATCAATACGAGCTTCGGTACGCCCACCAATCCCTGTGGGGCCGAGCTGGTTCCGGGTGGTTCTTCCTCGGGGTCGGCGGTCGCGGTGGCGCGTGGCCTCGTCGCGCTGGCGGTCGGCACCGACACCTCGGGATCGGTGCGGGTGCCCGCCGCGCTGTGCGGTGTCGTCGGATATCGCGCCAGTACTGGGCGGTACGGGCCGCACGATTTCGCTCCGTTGTCGGAGACATTGGACAGTGTCGGTGTCTTCGCGACCACCGTCGAGGATCTCATCGCGCTGGACCGGGTGTTGGTTCCCGCCCGAACCGGTGGGCGCACTTCGCCGCCGCGGTTCGTGGTGCCTGTGGGCGAATGGTCGGAGGACACCGCACCGGAGATCGCCGACGACTTCGACGCAGTCGTCGACCGGTTCCGGGCCGCGGGCGCCGAGGTACGGTTTCGTCAGCTGCCCTCGCTCTCGACCGCCCAGCGCCTGCTCGACGGGCACGGGACCATCGTCGGCGCCGAGGCCTACCGGCTGCACCGGCACCGCCTCGACTCGAGGATGCCCATCGAAGCAGCGACCCGCCGCAGGCTCGAAAGCAATGCGCGCACAGCGGATTCCATCGGGCCGCTCTATGCCGCGATGTCGGCCCTGCGCGCCGGATTCGCCGCCGAGCTGGACGGTGCCACACTGCTGTGCCCAACGGTCCGCCACATACCACCGCGCACAGCCGACCTACTGGCGGACCCGACCCGATACGACGCCGCCAACGCCGCCGTCCTGCGCACGACCATGGTGCTGAGCTATCTCGGCACCTGCGGCATCAGCGTGCCCGCACCCGCCGTTCGCAGTGGGCCACCAACCGGAATTCTGCTCTCCCGGACGTCCGGAGACGATTCCGCACTGCTGGAATACGCGGCTTGGGCGCAGGGCTCGCTCGATTCCTCCCTCGACGTGCTCGGTTGATTCAAGATCGATGAGTGGCCGCACGTGATGCGGTCGGCACACCTCACACTGTCAAGCCGGTACGTCGGTCGGCTCGGGCCGGGCCATCTTCACCAGGAGGTCGTGTAATTCCTTGGCGGGCTTGCCCGCTCGATCACCGTGGAGTGCGACCTCGGTGAACGCATCGACCAGGGCGAGGGCCGGATTGAGCGGACTGAAAGCGAGATCTCCGCCGCCGCGCAGGGACTCGGTGATCAGCAGGCGCTGTGCCTCCTGGCGCGCACGGAAGCCGCCCACCGCGTCCAGCGCCGAACCGTACTCGCGCACCACCGCCCGATAGATCGGCCGAACGATATCCCGACTCTTGCGCCGCCAGCGCCGGGC
Organism: Nocardia cyriacigeorgica; assembly: GCF_029868385.1. Classification (GTDB taxonomy): domain Bacteria; phylum Actinomycetota; class Actinomycetes; order Mycobacteriales; family Mycobacteriaceae; genus Nocardia; species Nocardia cyriacigeorgica_F. The sequence continues at coordinate 148,906 of NZ_JARWNX010000042.1, forward strand.
GGGTGTGGCGGCCGGGTGGGTCGATATCGCGGCCCCGTCGAGAACCATCCAGATCGTCGCGGGCCGAGGCATGGCGGGTGATGCGCTCCGCGCGGTGCGCGGGGGTATTCGACCGCTCGGGTCGGTGATCTCGATACCGTGTACAGCGATCGGATATCGCGCCACCATATCGTCGACGGCCGCGGCGATCTCCCGAACCACCTGCGCCTCGACCCCCGCCACCTCGAACCCGATGATCTCGAGCCCATGCCGTGCCGCCATCTGCGCAGCGATCCCGTACGCCTCGGGATCGGCTGGGACAGGCCCACGCGCGAGCAGATGTTCAGGAGGAGCGCTCAGTAGCGGTTGGGGTCCCGAGTGCACGCGGTCTCCCCGCGGCTGACCGGTACCCGCCGTGGATTCGCCGCCGGCTTCGGGAGGCCGGTGGAGGTGTGCGGTCAGGTCGGGCGCGGCGTCGTTGCGGTCGGCATGAGGTCGGCGAGCGGCCGTGCTGTGTTCGCGAAGGTATGCGGTGAGGTGGCCGAGGTCCATCGCGGACGCGGCGGGGCGGCGGATCTCACCGGGCAGGGGCGGTCGTCCGGACTCGGGCGGACCGAGCGGTCCTCTGAGTGCGGGGCCGCGCAGATCTGCCGAAGTCTGGGCAGGGGGAGCGGCGGGTTCGACTCGGGCGGTGGATCGGCCCGTTGACGGCAGGTGCCGGTGGAGACCCGGTTCGGGTTGCGCGTCGGCCGGATTCACCTGCGGTGTAGCTGGTTCCGTCCGGTCGTGCCGCTGCTTGTGCTGTCGGTGCTGGGTGTCGATGTCCGCGCGCGCGACCACCTCCAACTGCGGCGGCGGCATCGACGGTGTGGGTGGCATGGGCGGCGTGGGCGATGGGGACGGTGCTGGCGGCGCGGGCAGTGCGGACGGTGCTGGCGGCGCGGACGATGGGGACGGTGCTGGCGGCGCGGACGGTGGGGACGGTGCTGGCGGCGCGGACGGTGGGGACGGTGCTGGCGGCGCGGACGGTGGGGACGGTGCTGGCGGCGCGGACGGTGGAGGCGCTGCTGGCGGCGCGGACGATGGGGGCGCTGCTGGCGTTGCCGTCGGTGCGGGCGATGTGGTCGGCTCGGACGGCGCGGACAGTGCCGACAGCGCACGAGATGAGGGCTGTGCGGAGGGGGCGGGTGATGCGGGCGGGGCTTGGGCGGCGGTGGTCGGTCGGGTCTGGGGGAGGGGTTGATGTGTTGTCGGTATCTGCCGTCTGCGGCGGGACCACGGTGTCGGCCATGCGACGGGGGTGGCGGGTGAGGCGGTGTCGACGCCGGGCAGGTGGGCTCGATCGGAATCGGTGATGGCGGCTGGGTGGGCTTCGGCCTCGGCGATGGCGGCTTTGAGGTCGGCGATCGCGCGGGTGGCGTTGTCGATCACCTGTTCCAGGTTGGTGACCATCGCCCGCATTTCGGCAAGGTCGATCCGCGACCGCGGGCTCATCGCGCCCTCCTGCTCGTCATGACCGCCTATCGGGTGAGGCCGGTGTGCTGACCGGTAACCACATCCGATCGCAGCGGACGCGGCGACGGACGATGACGCATCCAGTTTCGCAGCCGATCCGTCGCCGCGCACCTTCTCCTCGGCCACCGAGTCGGGGAAACTGGTCGTTCCCTTTCTGTCGGCACGCGGCCTTCACGGGTTACACGTCGACGGTCTACCTTCGCTCGGCCGCCGCGCTGAGCGAAACGCGGGTCGGCACGTACCGCACCGCACTATCGGGCAGGCCGGGGCGTGGCCCAGGTAGGACAACCGCGGGTATCCCCGCGCGGTGATGTGGCCGAATACCAGGTGACGCCGACCGATCAGCCGGAACCCGACGCGGCCCTCGCGACGGTGCGCGGCCCACTTGGGGATATCGCGCACCGCGGCTGGTCACCCTGCCCGCCACCGAATCCGGTGACGGGCAGTCCGGTTGACCGAGTGGGCTTCGTCAAGCCGCGGTGAGGGCGGGCGGTTGCCAATGGCCGTCGGCCGCGCTGGTGTGGGGCGCATACAGGCGCAGGGCGAGGTTGAAGGTGCCCGAGGTGGGGATGGGGAGCCAATTGCCCACGGGGACATCGGGACCGGGGTTGGCGGGTGCGAGGGTGAGGTCGACCGAGCCGTCGGGGTTGGGGGTGACGGTGGGGTGGTGGCCGAGGGAGTAGATGTTGTCCGGGTTGGGAACGAGGAAGTGGTCGGCGGTGTAGGCGGTGAGGGACCAGAAGGCGTCCGCGGGTGGGAGTTGGCCTGCGGGGAAATGAATTCGGTAGCTGTGGGTAGGGCCGCCGGAGTCGGCGGGGATGTTGTTCATGATCGGGTAGAGCGTGTCGTCGGGTAGGTTCGCGCCGAGTGTGGTGAGGGCGGTGTTGGCGCGCAAGGAGTAGTCGGTGCCGTACGTGCCGAGGTTGGTGGCGTAGGTCCAGCCGTTGACGATTTTCGCGTCGGGGTTCTTGTAGTCCTTGATCTGCTGCTGGGCGCTCTGGACGGCCGCGGCGAGGGTGCCGGTGTCGATCCCGGTCAATGACCCGCCGGGCGTGATGCCCAGTGTCGCGAATCGGGTCAGGGTGTCGGCGTCGGCGGGTGCGGGCGCGTCGGCGGCCATGAGGGTGCAGAGTTTGGCGAAGAACGTCGCGCCATCCATCGCGGCGACCTGTTTGGTCGGGCTTGCGGTGCGGTCGGCGGGTATGCCGGTGGGTGTGGGTGTGTCGGGCGCGCTGGTCCAGGTGCTCAGGGGCATCAGCTTGATCTGGTTCTGTAAGGCGGTGACCGCGCCGTGGTCATCCGGGTCGTTCAATGCGAATCGGATGATGGCCCAGGCGGTTGCGGTGGGCATGTCCAGGCGGGTCAGTCCGTCGGGCAGCGTGCCCGACCAACCGGGACCGGTCACGGCGTAGGTGAACGGACCCGAGGGGTCGCCACTGGAGATCTGCGGCCGCACACTGGAGGGGTTGTGCGCGGTATTGGACCAGGCGTCGAGGATCTGGGCCAGCCAATAGCGGTCGGTCATGGCCGGAATCTGCAACACCATCGGTTCGGTGCGCAGGTCGAGCCAGGCTTGGCTGTAGAGGGTGTCGACGTTCGGGGTGACGACGGTCTTGTCGTCGGGGCTGGGTGTCTTGTTGTAGCGCAGCAGGGTGTTGGTGGGTGCGGCGGTGGCGCGGGTGGCATCCATCAGCACCAACGGATAGCCGAAGACGTAGGCGTCGGTGGCGATCGATGCGGGGTCGCTGCCACCGGAGGTGGTGGTCGAGGATGAACCCGACTCGCTCGACGAGCCGCAGGCGGCGAGTGCGACGGTGGCCGCGACTCCGGCCGCGGTACCGAACAATCCACGACGGGAGAGCGAGCTGACGGATACGCGTTCGGTCATCGGTGAAACTCCTTGTCTCGGTGGAATGCAGGATGATGCGAGAGCGAATGATCAAGCGGCCGAACCGGTCTGGTATTCCGTGGTGTGCTCACCGCAGCGGATGGCAGCCGCCGGCCTCGAACTGCGCCTTGCTGGAATAGGTGGCTTCCGGCAGGAATTCGCCCATGACCGACTTCTCGTCACCGGGTGCGTGGGTGTCCTGCACGGCATGGCCGAATCCGTCGGAGGGCAGCATATTGCGCAGAATCAGGTACGCGTCGTCGGCATGTCCCGCGCCGTCCCCGTTCTCCGGCAGCGGCACCCAGGCCACACCGCAGGCGGGGATGGCGTTGGCGGGTCGCTGCGACGGCAGGCTCGCCACGATCGTGTAGTGGCGCGCCGCGTCCAGCGGAACCTGTTCGTCGTAGACGCATCCGGCGACCCTGGTGGTGGCGACGGACTCGTTGCTGCACAGCGACCAGTACCGCATGTCGACCCCGCCGTCGAGCATTGGTTGGCCGTCGAGGGTGCGCGGGGTGCGGGGCATGGTGCCCGTCAAGGTCAGCACTTCACCGAATTTCCTGCTGACATAGGCGTTCACGTAGTTGTTGTCGATATTCGAGTACTGCCCGCCGGTCCTTGCCGGAGCGCCATCGCACTGGCCGAGGTAGATGCAAGTCAGTCCGAACGGCTGGTTGTAGAAGGTGCGCCACACCGTGGGGTTGTCGGCCGGGAAGGTGTCGGGCTTGCCGGGCTGGTTGCGCAACGCCTGGTACGTATCGCCGGGGACCACGTCCACGCGCGGTGTGGTGCTGACAGCTTGCACTGCTTGGCAGAGTTGTTCGCCCGTCAGCAGCTGCCCGTCGGCGGTGTGGAGTTCGGGCCGGGGCAGCCCGACACCGCCGGTGATATCCCGCCCGTTGTCGGGCAGGTAGAGGCGATAGATGAGGGTCGTGCGCTGCTGGCCGGGGACTCCGGCGTAGAGGGTGTTGGGCTGGGGCTCGGCCGGTGCGGTGCTGTCGAGGACCCGCACGGTGTAATCGCGGCCGGTCTCGCCCAGGCGGTTCGCGCCCGGCAGATACGGATTGTGCGAACCCGAATCCGGTACCGTGGACACATCGTTGACGGCCGCGGTCGGGGAGTTCGTGGTCACGTCGTAGGAGTTCAACGACTGATACCGGGCGTGTGCGTACTGCCCCTTCAGTGAGAGGGTCGCGCCCTCGGGGATATCGAACTGCGCGGCCCAGTACAGTGCCCCCGAATCCGGGAAGGCGTAGTTGAGCTGCTGATTCGTGGCCGAGAAGGTCGGGCCGAACCAGAAGCAGTTCGACGTCTCGTGCTGCTGAGTTCCGGACGAGCCGGTGTCGAACGGACCGGCGTGCGCGATTCCTCCCGGAATGAGCGCGGTCAGCGCGGCGGCGAGGGCCGACAGGGTGCGGAACCGCATGGAACTCCTTATGGCGTGGACGACAAACGTGTGGCAGCGAACCTGAGCCAGTGCTACGCGTGCTGCTCGACCCCGAGGGTCTGGTGGCCGCGGCCCTGCACACCGCGCTGGCGCGGGAGGTCGGCTCGGCCGCACCGGATCCCGAGGTCCCCGCTGCGTGGGCGGTTTCCGAACTCTAGCACTCTATTGCAGCGTTACTGCAATAGAGTGTGGCGCGATACCACGGTCGCGGTGCGATGGGTTGATGCGCGGTGGTCGCATTCCCGGTGTCGATGTGCGCTGAGCGTGTGCTGGACCCCCAGGTGTGGGAGGCTGGCAAAGTGAATCGTTTGGCCACCGCGACCTCACCGTATCTACGTCAGCACGCGGACAACCCGGTCCATTGGCGGGAGTGGGATGCCGAGGCGTTGGCCGCGGCCGCCGCGCGTGATGTGCCGATCCTGCTGTCGATCGGGTACGCGAGCTGCCACTGGTGCCATGTGATGGCGCACGAATCGTTCGAGGACGAGGCAACGGCCGCGTTGATGAACGACAACTATGTCTGCATCAAGGTCGATCGGGAGGAACGCCCGGATCTGGATGCCGTCTACATGAACGCCACCGTGGCCATGACCGGTCAGGGTGGCTGGCCGATGACCTGCTTCCTCACGCCTACGGGGGAACCGTTCTACTGCGGCACCTACTACCCGAAGGTGCCGCGGGGCGGGATGCCGTCGTTTCAGCAGTTGCTGGAGGCGGTCACCGATACCTGGCGTAATCGTCGGGACGAGGTGAATCTGGCGTCCTCGCAGGTCGCGGAGGCCTTGCGGGGGCAGGCGGGCGGTCTGCCGGACAGTGAGCTGACCGTCACCGCCGAACTGCTCGATCATGCGGTGGCCGTGGTGCTGCGTGAGGTGGACCAACAGCACGGTGGATTCGGCGGGGCGCCGAAGTTTCCGCCGTCGGCCTTGCTGGAGGGTTTGCTGCGCAGCTGGGAACGCACCGGCGACGATGCGACCGCGGAGGTGGTGCGGCGTACCGCGGCGGCGATGGCCCGCGGCGGTATCTACGACCAGATCCGCGGCGGTTTCGCGCGGTATTCGGTCGACGCCGCCTGGGTGGTGCCGCACTTCGAGAAGATGCTCTACGACAACGCCCAACTGCTGCGCGCCTACGCCCATCTGGCGCGACGTGTGCCCGACGACGATCTGCCGCGCCGGATCACCGGCGAGATCGTGGAATTCCTGTGCGACGATCTCGGCACCGAACCCGGCGGATTCGCCTCCGCCCTCGACGCCGACACCCATCTGGAACCGGGGCAGCCCGGCGTCGAGGGCGCGACATACGTCTGGACGCCCGCCGAACTCGTCGCCGCGCTCGGACCGATCGACGGTGCGTGGGCGGCCGAGGTCTTCGGCGTCAGCACCGCGGGCAATTTCGAACAGGGCGCCTCGGTGCCCACCCGCTACACCGACCCCGACGATCTCGCCCGATTCGAGCGGGTCCGTTCCGTCTTGCGCACCGAGCGCGACCGACGGCCCCAACCCGATCGCGACGACAAGGTGGTCACCGCCTGGAACGGTATGGCCATCACCGCGCTCGCGGAGGCCGCCACCGCGCATTCGCGCGCGGACTGGCTCGATGCGGCGATCCGCTGTGCGCGATTCCTGCTGGCCGAGCATGTGGTCGGCGATCGGGTACTGCGCGCCTCGCTCGGTGGCACGGTGGGCGCCGCGCCCGGTGTGCTCGAGGATTACGCCTGGTTGGCGACCGGTCTGCTCGCACTGCACCAGGCCACCGGTGTGATCGAATGGCTCGAGCACGCACAGCGATTGTTGGACGCGGCCATCGAGCATTTCGCCGATCCTGCTGCCCCCGGCAGCTGGTTCGACACCGCCGACGATGCCGAAACCCTGGTGGCCCGGCCCCGCGATCCGATCGACGGTGCGACACCGGCGGGCGCGTCATCGCTGGCGGAAGCCCTGCTCACCGCGTCGGCCACCAGCGCCCCGGACCGCGCCGTCCGGTATCGCGACCTCGCCGACCGCACCCTCGCTCGCGGCACCGTTGTGCTCGCCAAGGCCCCCCGTTCGGCAGGCCAGTGGTTGACCGTCGCCGAAGCCGCGTTGCAGGGCCCGATCCAGATCGCCATCGCCACCCCCGATCCCGCCGCCGCTGCCGATCTGCTGGCGGTGGCCCGGTCGACGGCCCTCGGTGGAGCGATAGTCCTGGCGGCCCAACCGGATTCGGTGCCGCTGCTGGCCGACCGGCCGACGGTCGGTGGCGCGCCCGCCGCCTATGTCTGCCGTGGTTCGGTGTGCGATCTTCCGGTCACCACGGCCGATGCGCTCGGTGAATCGTTGAGTCGCCGGGAATAGAACGTGCCGGTGTCGTTCGCGAAGATCGGTCGTATACCGCTGATCACCGCGAACGACGGCGCCGCGCCCGCTCGCAGGTGATGGTGGGCCGTGCCTGCCGGTACGTGGCGGTCGGCCGTGCCATGGTGTCGCGGATCAGTGATCACTGCCCGCGGTGGCGCCGGTGTCCTCGGTGGCCGCCGTGTTCGAGCCGGCGCTGCTGAACACCGGAGGATTCGCCGCACCGTCGTCGGAGGAGGAATTGGCGGTGGTTTCATCGAGGTGACTGAACAAACTCGGGGGACCAGATTTTCGGTTCATCCCTGAAGTCTCCTCTCATCGGCCGACACGTGAGACCCCGGCACCGCCTTTTGCCTCGGGCGGTATGCCTTTGCCCGGCGGAAACTCAGACGGACGGCCCGGAGTCCCCGGTGGGCGTCGGAGCGGGTCGAGATGATTCGGCGGCGGATTCGATGCCGTCCGGCTCGGGCGATTCGTCCTGCGGCAGATCGGTCCAGGAAGGTGTCGGATCGGCGATACCACGCAGCGGCAGATCGCCGTAGCGCACCCATTTGGCCTGTTCATGGGGTGCGGCGGCATCGATGATGGACTCGCTCACCAGGATTCGGCGCGGGACGGCCTTGGCGGCGGTGGTGAGGCGGGCGGCCTCGTTGACCGCATCGCCGATGACGGTGAACTCCAACCGCGTATCGGTGCCGACATCACCGGCGAACACCTGGCCGCGGGCCACCCCGATACCGATATCGAGTTCACCGGTGCCGAGTACCTCATCGCGGATGCGGCGGGCGGCGCGCAGCGCGGGGGTGGCATTGTCGCGCAGTGCGATCGGGGCGCCGAAGATGCACAGCGCGGCATCGCCCTCGAACTTGTTGACCAGCCCGTTGTTCTCCTCGGTCGCCGCGACGACGATCGAGAGCAGCCGGTTGAGTTTGGCGACGAATTCCTGCGGCGGCAGACCGGTGGAGATCTCCACCGAACCGGTCACATCGACGAACAACGCCGACACCACGCGGACATCGCCGGTCAGATCGACACCGCTGGTCAGCGCGCGCTCGGCCACATCATCGCCGACATGTCTGCCGAACACATCACGCATCCGGGTCCGTTCGCGCAAGGTGGCGGCGAGTTGATTGACCGAATGTTCCAACCGGCCGATCTCGCTCGCACTGCCCACCTGCACCCGGACATCGAGATCGCCGTGGGTGATCCGATCGAGGGCCAGCCGCAGCTGCCGCATCGGCGCGGCCACCGCGCGGGCCAGGGTCGCGGTGGCGAGCGCGCCGACCACGATGCCGAGGCAGGCCACATAGATTCCGGTGCGGATGCGGTCGGGCGCACTCGACACCGGATCGGCGAGCACCACGATCAGCATGGACAACGGCATCGCGCCCGAGACCGCCCAGGTGAGCACCACCCGGACGAAAACGGTGGAACTCCAATGCATGGTCGCGCCGAGCACACCGGCCACGATCGGGATGGTCGGCCGGATCAGCCGGTCCACGATCAGGAAGGTCAGCCCGCCCGATTCCAGTCCACCGATGATGAACATCGAGGCCATCACCGCGAGATCGTCCTGCGGTGTCACCCTGGCCAGCACGATCGCGGCGATGATCACGCCGGGCAGCCATAAGGCGAGGGCGCGGGTGGTGATGGCGATGGGCAGCCGCAACAGTCGTCGCGCCTCGTCGGGTGTGGGTTTGCGGGTCTGGTCGAGCCAGGCGAAGTAGACGCTGCGGTCGCGGATGGCAAGGGCGATGCCGATGCCGAAGCCGATGGCCGGATAGATCGCGACCACACCGAGCGCGCGCAGGATATCGGGTCCGAGCCGGTCGAAGAATCCGCCGAGCCACAGCTGGATGATGATCACCGCGAGACCGCTGAGATTGCAGGTGATCACGACGGCGGCCAGGCCCCATCGGGCCCGCAGCGCCCAGACCACCAAACGGGCGATCATGACGTGCGCTCGGGCAGCACGATGCTCACTGCGACAGCGACTGACACGAACGAGCAGCATAGAACGCCGAAGCCGTTCAGCGCAGCAGCACCAGCCAAACCGCAACGTAGTGCGCCAGCGCGGCGAGCACCGTCGCGGCGTGGAAGAACTCGTGATGACCGAATACGGTCGGCCACGGATTCGGCCATTTGGTGGCGTAGAGGATGGCGCCCCCGCTGTAGATCAGCCCGCCGATCAACAGCAGGATGAGCGGTGCGAGGCCGACATTGTCGTAGAGCTCACCGACCACCGGCACGATCGCCCAGCCGAGTAGCAGATACAACGGCACGCCCACCCAGGGCGGCGCGGTCGGCCACAGCAGTTTCAGCGCGACACCGGCGAGCGCACCGGCCCACACCACGATCAGCAGCGTTCGCCCGGTCGAGCCGGGCAGGCCGAGCAGCGCGAACGGGGTGTAGCTGCCCGCGATGAACAGGAAGATCATCGAATGATCGGCGCGCTTCATCCGGATCCGGGCGCGCCCCGTCGACCAGGTGATCCGGTGATAGACGGCGCTGACCCCGAACAGCAGGCAGACGGTGAGCCCGTAGACGAGCGTCGACCACACCGCGGTGGCCGAGACCGTCGTCGCGGTGGCGACCAGCGCGATGGCCGCGATCGCCGCGACGCCCACCGCCCAGGTATGGATCCAGCCGCGCATCCGCGGTTTGACCAGCGCCGCCAGCGCATCGGCCGGGTTGAGCATCTCTTCGACGGGCTCGACGCCGTCGACGGGTTCGGCCGGATCGACGCGGACCGGATCGGTCACGGCCACCTCCTGTGGTTAACTCACGAGTAACCTACGGAACCGTAGGTTAAGGGCTCGATCGCTACTGTACCGGGAAGAGCGGCCGTTGCCGCAGACAACGTGACGAGGCGTACTGTTGGACGCCGTGGAGTTTCCGAGTCGGGTGCGTGGCTTTCCGTATCGCGTCTACGAGGCCCGGCTGGCCAAGCAGCTGGCAGGTAAGCAGCACCCCCGTCATGTCGCGGTGATGTGCGACGGCAATCGCCGCTGGGCGCGGGAGAACGGTTTCACCGACGTCAGCCACGGCCATCGGGTCGGCGCACTGAAGATCGCCGAACTGGTGGGCTGGTGCGAGGCCGCCGGGATCGAGATGGTCACCGTCTACCTGCTCTCCACCGAGAACCTGAACCGCGATCCGGAGGAACTGGAGACGCTGTTCGAGGTCATCACCGATGTGGTCGAAGAACTGTCGGCGCCGGACCAGAACTGGAGTGTGCGGCTGGTCGGCTCGCTCGACGGCTTCCCCGAGCTGATCGCCAAGCGGTTGCGCACCGCAGCGGAGCGCACCAGCGGCCGCAACGGTGTCCATGTCAACGTGGCGGTCGGCTACGGCGGTCGGCAGGAGATCACCGATGCGGTGCGCTCGCTGGTGCGCCAGGAGATCGCGGCCGGTGAGACCGGTGAGGATCTGGTCCAGTCGATCACCGTCAACGCCATCGGTCAGCATCTCTACACCTCCGGCCAGCCCGATCCCGACCTGGTCATCCGCACCTCCGGTGAACAGCGGCTGTCGGGTTTCCTGCTGTGGCAGAGCGCGTATTCGGAGATCTGGTTCACCGAGGCGTACTGGCCGGAGTTCCGGCGGGTGGATTTCCTGCGCGCGCTACGCGATTTCGCGGCGCGGCATCGCCGATTCGGCGTCTGAACACACCTTGTCCCGCTGCCGATTTCGCCGCGGCGGGCGATATCGGCGGCGCGCTCACAGTTTCCGCAGTCGCAGCCGATTGATGGCGTGATCGGCGTCTTTGCGCAGCACCAGTGTGGCGCGCGGACGGGTGGGCAGGATGTTCTCCACCAGATTCGGTCGGTTGGTCGAGTTCCAGATCTCCTTGGCCGCCGAGGTCGCCTCCTCGTCGGTGAAGCGGGCGTAATGGTGGAAATGCGCCCGCGGATCGGCGAAACCGGTTTTGCGCAGGCTGAGAAACCTTTGGACATACCAGTTCTCGATGTCCTCGATACGGGCGTCTACATAGATGGAGAAGTCGAACAGATCCGACACCATGAGCCGCGGACCCGTTTGCAGCACATTCAGACCCTCGACGATGAGGATGTCGGGCTGGCGCACGCAATGGAACTCGCCGGGCACGATGTCGTAGGAGATGTGCGAATACATCGGCGCACACACTTCCGGCGCACCGGATTTCACCTCGGTGACGAATCGCAGCAGTTTGCGGCGGTCGTAGCTCTCCGGGAATCCCTTGCGATGCATGATGCCGCGCCGGGTGAGTTCGGCAGTGGGGTAGAGGAACCCGTCGGTGGTGACCAGATCCACCCGCGGATGGTGATCCCAGCGGGCCAGCAGCGCCTGGAGCACGCGCGCGGTGGTGGATTTACCCACCGCGACGCTACCGGCGACGCCGATCACGAACGGCACCTGCCGGTCCGGATGCTTTTCCCCGAGGAATGTCGCGGTCGCGGCGAACAACCGCTGACGCGCGGCGACTTGCAGATGAATGAGACGGGCGAGCGGAAGATAGACCTCGGCGACCTCTTCCAGATCGATCTGTTCGCCCAGACCGCGCAGGCCGATCAGTTCTTCCTCGGTGAGCACCAGCGGAGTCGATTTGCGCAGTGTGCGCCACTGTTTCCGATCGAATTCCACATACGGGCTCGGCTCGCTCATCCGTGCCACTTACCCGACGCTCCATTTCGGCAAACACGCACACATATCGCACCGGCGCTGTGAGATTCGGACTATCTGTGGCCGCATGGCTGAATTCTGCGCCTTGCTGCCGAGGGCCGGGACAGGGGGTGGCCTACCGGCGGGTAACAGGCGGCGCCACGCTGGTGGACCGGCTATCGTCGGCTGCCATGGAAGCGCATCCGCTCGTCACCGATTACCTGCGGCTCGGCCTGGCCTTCGACCGACTGGAAGAAGGTTTCGTCGACGCGTTCACCGGGGATCCGGCACTGCGCCGCGAAGTGCAGAACGCGCCGGCGCCGCAACCGCGCGAACTGGCGCAGCGGGCCGCGGCGCTGCGGGCCGAACTGCCCGCCGCCGGGTTGGCGCCGGAGCGCACCGAGTTCCTCGATGTGCATCTGCGCGCGTTGGAATGCTCGGGGCGCAAGTTCGCCGGTGACGACATCGGCTTCGTCGACGAGGTGCGCGCCTACTTCGACGTCGAGATCGAACCCGGCGACGAGGCCGACTACCGCGACGCCCACCGCAAGATGGACGAGGTGCTGGCCGGCGATGGTCCGCTGGCCGAACGGATGGCCGCGCACAAACAGGCCGACGAGATCCCGCCGGAACGGTTGTCCGCCTGCGTCGAGTCGTTCTCCGGTGCGCTGCGCGAACTGGTCCGTGACCGCTACCCGCTGCCCGACCACGAGCACGTGACCTATGAGGTGGTCGGCGATAAGCCGTGGTCCGGTTTCAACTACTACCTGGGCAATTTCCACTCCAAGGTCGCGATCAATTCCGATCTGCGCCAGCACATGGCCAACCTGCCGCATCTCATCGCGCACGAGGCCTATCCGGGCCATCACACCGAGCACTGCCGCAAGGAGGCCGGGCTGGTCGCCGCCGGACAGGTGGAGCAGACCTTGTTCCTGGTCAACACCCCGCAATGCCTGATGGCCGAAGGTCTCGCCGACCTGGCGTTGACGTCGATCGTCGGGCCGGGCTGGGGGCGCTGGGCGCAGGAGATCTACGCCGATCTGGGCTTACGCTTCGACGGTGAGCGCGCCGAACGGTTGTCGGAGGCCTCGGCCCAGCTGCTCGGCGTGCGCCAGGACGCGGCGCTGCTGCTGCACGATCGCGGCCGCGACGCCGATGAGGTCGCCGCATTCCTCCAGCACTGGAATCTCATCACCCCGGAGCGGGCCCGGCAGTCGCTACGGTTCCTGTCCTCACCGCTGTGGCGGGCCTACATCAGCACCTATGTCGAGGGCTACCGGTTGCTCGGCGGCTGGTTGGACGGGGCGACGGGTGCCGACGAGCGCGCCGACCGGTTCCGCAGGTTGTTGGATGAACCGCTCACTCCGGGTGCGGTGCGGGCGATGCAGCCGGCCTGATCGGCCGCCGCTCGGAGGGGAACCGGCTCGCCGGAAAGGGTGCGCAGCGCTTGGCCATGTGCTACCGGACCCCGTGCCGAACAGACCCGAAGGAGCCAATAGACTGGCCGGGTGACGCAGACGACCTCCTCTGTCAATACTCAGTCTCTCGGTGAGCTCGATCCCGAGGTTGCTGCCGCGATGGCGGGTGAGCTGGCTCGTGAGCGTGACACGCTCGAGATGATTGCTTCGGAGAATTTTGTGCCGCGGGCGGTGTTGCAGGCGCAGGGTTCGGTGTTGA
>NZ_JARWNX010000043.1 GCF_029868385.1 Nocardia cyriacigeorgica
AGTCGTGGCTGCGGTGGTGTAGGCGTCGGCGATACGCCGCATCGCGGTCTCATCACCCTCGGGCCAATCACCGGCCCCCACCACATACTTCGCCGCCCACTGCAACGCCTCGGGAATCTCGATACCCACCCCAGAACCCTCCACTCCGCCCGGCGGCCACAACATACCTACGCCTTCTTAGACGTAACGACCCGGGCAGCGGTTCCACTGGATGTGGATCGGGCACGAATGGCAGGCGCGAGGTACGGCACGTCGCAGCAAGGCGAAGACGTCCTCGAGTGGAGTCGGCCCGTGATGGTGCGCGTCTCCGTTGGCGTGGGGCCGCTTCGGCCCCGAGCCGTTCACCGGCGGATCAGGCGCCGGGCGAGTGGTAGCGCGCGGGCCCGGCGACAGTTCCGCGGTGGTGACCGCGGCCGGGCCCGCTGCCGGTTTCTGGTGGGGACTCAGATTGCGATACAGGCAGAACCGGTGTTGATGCCGTTGCCGACGCCGCCGATCACCTGTTTCACTTGAAGCGTCGACCCCGCCTGGATGGCATAGATGTAGGTGATGCCCGTCCTGGACGGGGTCCACGTCACCCGGGCTGCATTACCGGACGGCATCGCCTCGGCGAAGCCGGTGGGGCCCTGGCCTTCCTCGAAGAAGTAGACCGGCTTGGTGTTGTCGTCTACCGTCACTGCCACGGTATAGGAGCAGGTCGTTGCGTACTGATGGGTGCCGACAGTGGCCGACGGGTGGATGCCGATGCTCTTGACGGTCGCGGACGCGGGTGGTGCCACCACAGCGGTAACGCTCGCAACCACTCCGAGAGCGGCTGCGCCGACGGCGAGACGAATCGCTTTGGGCGACCGTAGAGTTCGTGTCATTGTATGAATCTCCTTGTGCATGTTTCCGGAATCTTTCATCCCGGATATCGGGTGCCGAATTCGGCGGGACCAACCGACGTCGTCGCGTCATGTCAGGTCATGGACTCGGGCGCTCAGAACGGGGCGGGAACCATCGGGCACATCGTCGGATCCTTCACGAGCCGCAGGATCACGCAGGCCGACCGCATGAGGAAGGAGATCGAGGCGGATGCGGCTTCGCCTGCGGAGCCGGTGCCTGCCGAGCCGGTGTCGGCGACCTCGGCCATCGCGACCCGCGGCGCCTCCGCTTGTGCGAGCGCGGCGGGGGACAGGAGGGCGCCGGCCATCAGGGCGCCGATGGCGAGCCGAGTGATTCGCTGGACGACTTCGCGTTTGCCGCCACGACATCGGCGGTGGACGTATTTGTCCGGGCGGGGTTCCTTGCTATCGGTCATTGATTGGCTGCCCCGGGGTGAGCAGCCACGTAGTCGAGGCGATGAGCGGGGCATGTCCGGCGTCTCGGCAAGGCGCGGATCGCCAAGCGTGCCTGCCGAAAGCGCCGTCCGCAGCCGGGCCGACGCCTCGGCGCCGCCAAGAGCGTCGACGAGGCGGGCATCTACCTCATGGTTGGTTGTATTCACAGCAACCACCTCCTTCGTCGACCCACCCAAGTCCTTGCCACAGTGTCAAGGTCAAGTCATGAAGTCACGCCACCTATCGGCGCGCAGGTCGCGACGGCATCTGAACGGCCGCCGGGGTGGTCCACGCACCCCCCATCGAGGTGTGGGCCGGGCTGGAGCGCGACGGTCGGTGATTCCGGGTGGTGGACGCACCATCGGCGCCTCGCGTGGATCGCGAGACGCCGATGGGTGCGATGGTTGGTTAGTTGCTGAAGGTCAATCGGACGTCGGCGAGTACCGGGGCATCGTCGCGGTCCACCACGCTTGCCGCGATGGTCAGTTCACCGTCGCTCTTCCAGATCCGGGTGCGGATGGTTTCGCCCGGGTACAGCACACCGGCGAAGCGCGCCCGGAAACCGGTGACGCGGGAGGCGTCGGAGTCGAGCGCGGTGTCGGTGGCGGTTTTGCAGACGATGCCGTAGGTGCACAGGCCGTGCAGGATGGGGTTGGGGAAGCCTGCGGCGCGGGCGAATTCGGGGTCGGAGTGCAGGGGGTTGCGGTCGCCGAGCATGCGGTAGAGCAGCGCCTGCTGGGGGAGGGTCGGGGTGGTGACGTCGAAATCTGGTGCGCGGTCGGGTAATTCGGACTTCGTGCTCGGTCCGCGTTCGCCGCCGAAACCGCCTTCGCCCTTGGCGAAGATGGAGGAGCGAGCCGTCCACAGCGGGGCGCCGTCGGAGCCGGTGATGGTGTTCTCCTGCACCACGACCGCGGCCGAACCCTTGTCCCAGATCTCGCTGATCCGGCCCGTGCTCGTCGCCTTACCAGAGGCGGGGATCGGCCGGTGCACCACGATCTCCTGTGAGCCGTGCACCACCTTGGCCAGATCGATGTCGATGCCGGGGAAGCTGACCTTCGGCGGCTCGGTTTCGTGCAGGGTCTGCGCGACCGTCGCGAACGTCGGCAGCACCTGTGGGGTGCGGTCGTCGAGGTAACGCAGTTCGGCGGCGTCGGTCCAGCGCGCACCCGCGCCGAGGCCGAGCTGATACAGCTGGACGTCGGACGCCGTCCACGCGAACTCCCGGCTCGGCAGTTCGGCGCCGAGCGCGATCTTCGGGTCGATGGGCATCAGTTCTCCTTGTGCATGAGTGTGGACAAATCGGTGCCGCCGTCTTCGTCATCCTGCCGATCGCGAGCCCTGCGCGGCGCCGGATCGCCCGCCTCGTGGGACGGTCACTCTATTCGGCACCGAGGCCGATGACGACTCGCCAGAATGTCGCGGCGATACCGGCCCAGAGCGTGCGGCCGGTGGAGGAGCGTCGAACGCCGAGCGTGGACGCTGATGTGGACCGAGCGCGGGTGGTCGTCGATCGCCAGTGGCAACCGGCGACCACCCGCGTGCGACACCGCTAAACCTCGGCCGAAGCCTCCACCGGCTCCGCCTTCTTCCGCTCGGCGATATCCAGCACCGCCAGATAGCCGAACGCGATCGCGGGTCCGATGGTCGCGCCGGGACCGGCGTAGGTGTGGCCCATGACGGGTGTCGAGCAGTTGCCCGAGGCGTACAGACCGCCGATCGGGGTGCCGTCCTCCTTCAGTACACGCCCGGCGGTATCGGCGACGAGCCCACCCTTGGTGCCGAGATCGCCCGGCACGATCTTGGCCGCGTAGAACGGCCCCTGGACCAGCGCGGCCAGGCACGGGTTCGGCTTGACGGTCGGGTCGCCGTAGTAGCGGTCGTAGTGGCTGTCGCCGCGGCCGAAGTCCGCGTCCTTGCCGGTTTCGGCGAAACCGTTGAACCGGGTGACGGTGGCGGCGAGATTGTCGGCGGGCACGCCGAGCCTATCGGCCAGTTCTTCGAGGGTGTCGGCCTTGACGATGAAATCGTTTTCCATCCAGCGGGACGGGAACCGCTGACCAGGCTGTAGCCCGGCGAAGATGTAGCGGTTCCGATAACGCTGGTCGAACACCAGCCAGGCGGGAATGTTCTCGCCCGGACCCTCACCCTGACCGTATTCGCCGCCGTACATGGTGTGCACAGCCTCGACGTAAGGAGCGGACTCATTACCGAAACGCTTACCGTCGGTGTTGATCATGATCGAGCCGGGCAGATTGCGCTCGGCCAGGGCGAACCACGGCCTGCCCTCGCCCTTGAACACGGTCGGACCCCACCAGGCGTCTTCCATGAAGCCGATCGCGGCGCCCGCGTCCATGCCCGCGACGATGCCGTCACCGGTATTGGCCGCCGCACCCGTCGTCCACTCGGTGGTGATGGGCTGGCGCTGATACTTCGCGCGCATCTCGGCGTTGTGCTCGAAACCACCGCTGCCGAGGACGACGCCGTGGCGCGCAGTGAAGGTGACGGGCTTGCCGTCCTCGAGCGCCTCGACGCCGGTGACCACGCCGTCGGTCACGATGAGCTTGGTCATCGGAGTGTTGAGCAGCAAGGGAACGTTCGCGTCCATGAGCCCCTTGCGCATGGCCGCCATGATCGCCTGGCCCATGACCAGCAGATGCTTGCGCGTGAACTTCGCCCAGTAGGTGCGTGCGCCGACCCGCATGGCGCGCATCATGCCCTTGGGATGGCGTTTGATCAGGTTGAGCCGGACGAAGTCCTCCTGCATGACGGCGACGTTCAGCGGCGCCTTGGCGTACGGCGGTTCGAGGTTGAACCGTTCCTCGCCGAGGACCATCGCGTCGAACGGTTTGGGCTCGCACGAGCGGCCGTCGCCCTTACCGCCCGGAGCCTCGGGGTAGTAGTCGGAGTAGCCGGGAACCCATTTGAGCTTCAGCGGCGTGTGGTCGAGCACGAAGTTCAGCGCTTCCGGCCCACGGTCGATGTAGGTGTCGATCCGCTCCTTCGGCACCGCGTCCCCGATGATGCTGTGCAGGTACTTCCGCGCGACCTCCCGGTCGTCGGGACGTCCCGAGGCCAGCAGTGCCTTGTTGCCGGGAACCCATACGCCACCACCGGAGCGAGCGGTCGATCCACCGTAGTGTGCGGCCTTCTCGATGACCACCACGCTGAGCCCGTGGTGGGCAGCTGTCAGAGCGGCGGTCATTCCGGCGGCGCCACTCCCGACCACCACCACATCGTATTCCCGATCAGTCATGTAGAACACGTTATAGAGAAGTTGGTTGTTTTTCTATTGTCTTCGCCCTATCAGCGGTGATGACTTGCGAATCATGGGAGAACGCAGCAGTCTTATCGTCAAGGAAACTCGTTTCAGTTTGTAACCGAGTTTCGACCTAGAGTCGATCCGGAGTGGAGTACATGAGCCTCGATTGGGACCTGACCGCCGACGTAGTCGTCGTCGGTTATGGGGCAGCGGGTGCCTGCGCGGCGCTGGAAGCGGCGGGCGACGGCGCCCAGGTGCTTGTCCTCGAGCGGTTCACCGGCGGCGGCGCGACCGCGCTGTCGGGCGGAATCATCTACGCCGGTGGGGGCACATCGGTGCAGCGTGAGGCCGGTGTGGCCGATACCCCCGAGGCGATGCTGGCCTACCTCGAACGCGAGGTCGGTGACGCGGTCCGCCCCGAGACGCTGCGGCGCTTCGTGGACCAGAGTCCCGCCATGATCGATTGGCTGAAGGGGCACGGCGTCCCGTTCGAGGCGTCGCTGTGTCCGTACAAGACCTCGTATCCGAACGACGACTACTACCTCTACTACTCCGGCAGTGAGATCTCCGGCGCCTTCGCCGATATCCCCGCTGCTCAGCGCGGCCATCGCGTGCACGGGCGCGGGGTATCCGGCAAACAGTTGTCCGGGCCGCTGTCGGCGGCTACCTCGCGGGCCGGGGTCCGGGTGGAGACCCTGACCCAGGTCACCCGACTCATCACCGACGACACCGGCACCGTCATCGGCGTCGAATGCCGAACCCTGCGTGAGGCACCCGGCCGGATCCGGGACCGCTACACCCGCATGGCGAAGCTCGCGGCCAAACCCGGCATCTACTACCCGCCGCTGCGCAAGGCGCTGGAGAAGCGGCTGGCGAAGATGGACGAGCGCTACCGCACCACTATCCGGGTGCTCGCGCGGCGCGGCGTCGTGGTCAGCGCGGGCGGTTTCATCGCCAATCGCGCGATGATCGCCGAGCACGCACCCGCCTACAAGGGCGGGATGGCGTTGGGCACCACCGGCGACGATGGCAGCGGAATCGAGCTGGCGCGCAGCGTCGGCGCGGCGACCGACCGGATGGGCAACGTCTCGGCCTGGCGGTTCCTGCTGCCGCCGAGTGTGTTCACCGGCGCCGTCCTGGTCGACGGAGAGGGCCGCCGCGTCATCGACGAAACCCGCTACGGCGCCGCCGTCGGGCACGCGCTGGTCACCGAGCACAGCGGTACCGGCTGGCTGCTGGCCGACGCCACCATGATGCGCACCGCCATCGACCAGATCGGCGTCCAGGGCACCTGGTTCCAGCGCGCCCAGTTCGAGGCCATGCGGCGCAGTGCCAAGCGTGGGACCACGCTCGAACAGGTCGCGGCCAAGGCGAGGATCGACCCTGGCGGTCTGCGCGCGACCGTCGACGCCTACAACCGCGCCATCGACGAGGGCGTACCCGACCCGATGGGCAAACCGGCCGAGTACTGCACCCCGCTGCGCACCGGCCCGTTCTGGTTGCTCGATGTCTCCGTCCGGCCGAGCGTGATCAACCCCTGCCCGATGCTCACTCTCGGCGGTGTGGTCGTCGACGAAGACACCGGCGCGGTGAAATCGCAGAACGGAACCGATATTCCGGGCCTGTACGCGGCGGGGCGCACCGCCGTCGGCATCTGCTCGGACTCCTACGTCAGCGGGTTGTCGCTGGCCGACTGCGTGTTCTCCGGACGTCGCGCGGGACGTTCGGCGGCTGGCGTGCACAGCCTCCAGCGCGATCCGGCGACGGTGGAGAGGAGCCCCTCATGAGTGGTCGGTCTCGGGGGCGGCAGCGAAGTGTAAGCGCGGAGGGGTCCGCTCATGAGAGAAAGGAACACTGACGTGCTGTCCGATGCGGTACGAATCGAACTGGCCGACGAACTCGAGCGCGCCGAACGCGACCGGGTCGCCATCGATCCACTGGTCGCCAGGCATCCCGATATCGATGTCGTCGACGCCTACGAGATCCAGCTGATCAATATCCGGCGCAGGCTCGACAGCGGCGCCAGGGTGGTCGGGCACAAAGTGGGCCTGTCCTCGAAGGCGATGCAGCAGATGATGGGTGTCGACGAACCGGACTACGGTCATCTGCTCGCGGAAATGGAAGTCTACGAAGACGTTCCGGTCGAAGCCGATCGTTACCTGTTTCCTCGGGTCGAGGTGGAGGTCGGGTTCGTGCTCGGCGCCGATCTGCCCGGCGCGGACTGCACCGAGGAAGACGTGCTCGCCGCCACCGTCGCCTTCGCGCCGTCGATCGAACTCATCGATTCGCGGATCAAGGACTGGAACATCGGCCTGGCCGACACCATCTCCGATAACGCCTCCTCGGCCGGTTTCGTACTCGGCAAGGAGCGGGTGGCGCCGAAGGACATCGATATCAAGGCGATCGATGCCGTGCTCACCCGCAACGACGAGATCGTCGCCGAGGGCCGCAGCGATGCGGTGCTCGGTGATCCGGTCATCGCGGTGGCGTGGCTGGCCCGCAAGGTCGCGAGCTTCGGGGTCCGGTTGAAGGCGGGCGATGTGGTCCTGCCCGGTTCCTGCACACGCGCCATCGATGCGCGTCCCGGAGATTCTTTCCATGCCGAGTTCGCCGGACTCGGTTCTGTCCGTTTGCAATTCACGTAGGAGGTATGCCGTGTCCGAAGGGACCGTCACCGCCGCGATCGTCGGGTCCGGCAATATCAGCACAGATCTGCTGTACAAACTGCTCCGCTCCGAGCACATCGAACCGCGCTGGATGATCGGCATCGATCCCGACAGCGAAGGTTTGAAGCGGGCCCGCGGGCTCGGTCTGGAGACCTCGCACGAGGGTGTCGACTGGCTGCTCGGGCAATCCGAACTGCCGGATATGGTCTTCGAGGCCACGTCGGCGTATGTGCACCGCGATGCGGCGCCGAAGTACGCGGAGAAGGGGATTCGCGCCGTCGACCTCACGCCCGCCGCCGTCGGGCCCGCTGTGGTGCCGCCGGTGAACCTCGGGGCCAATATCGACGCGCCGAACGTCAACATGATCACCTGTGGTGGTCAGGCGACCATTCCGATCGTCGCGGCCGTGTCGCGTGTGGTTCCGGTGCCCTACGCCGAAATCGTCGCGTCGGTGTCCTCGGTATCGGCCGGGCCCGGCACCCGCGCCAATATCGACGAATTCACCAAGACCACCAGCCGTGGCGTGCAGACCATCGGTGGCGCCGAACGCGGTAAGGCCATCATCATCCTGAACCCGGCCGAGCCGCCGATGATCATGCGCGACACCATCTTCTGCGCCATCCCCGACGACGCCGACACCGACGCGATCGCCGACTCCATCCACCGGATGGTCGCCGACATCCAGCAGTACGTGCCCGGATATCGGCTGCTCAACGAGCCCCAGTTCGACGAGCCGTCGGTGGTGTCCGGCGGCATGGCGAAGGTGTCGGTCTTCGTCGAGGTCGAAGGCGCGGGCGATTTCCTGCCGCCCTATGCGGGCAACCTCGACATCATGACCGCCGCCGCCACCAGGGTCGGCGAGGTCATGGCCAAGCAGATCGCCTCGGCACGGGTGTAAGGAGCGTTCCCCATGGCTTTTTCAGCTGAACTCGATATTCGCGTCACCGACACCTCGCTGCGCGACGGTTCCCATCACAAGCGGCACCAGTTCACCGCGACCGAGGTGCGTGACATCGTCACCGCGCTCGACGGCGCCGGTGTGCCGGTCATCGAGGTCACCCACGGTGACGGTCTCGGCGGTTCCTCGTTCAACTACGGGTTCTCCAAAACCCCCGAGCAGGAACTGATCACCATCGCGGCCGAAACCGCGAAGCAGGCCAAGATCGCGGTGCTCATGCTGCCCGGCGTCGGCGTCAAGGAAGACATCAAGATCTCCCAGGACAACGGCGCGAGCATCTGCCGCATCGCCACCCACTGCACCGAGGCCGATGTCTCCATCCAGCATTTCGGTCTGGCCCGGGAACTCGGTCTGGAAACTGTCGGCTTCCTGATGATGTCGCACACCCAGCCGCCGGAGGCGCTGGCCGCACAGGCCAGGATCATGGCCGATGCGGGCTGCCAGTGCGTGTACGTGGTGGATTCGGCCGGTGCGCTCGTGCTCGAGCAGGTCTCCGACCGGGTCGCCGCGCTGGTCGCCGAACTGGGCAACGACGCCCAGGTCGGCTTCCACGGCCACGAGAACATGGACCTCGCCGTCGCGAACTCGATCTACGCCATCCGCGCGGGCGCCACCCAGATCGACGGCAGCGCCCGCCGATTCGGCGCGGGCGCGGGCAATACACCGGTGGAGGCGCTGGTCGGAGTCTGCGACAAGCTCGGCATCAAGACCGGCATCGACTTCTTCGCCATGGCCGACGCCGCCGAAGACGTCGTCCGCCCCGCGATGCCCGCCGAATGCCTGCTCGACCGCCAGTCCCTGATGATGGGCTACGCGGGCGTCTACTCCAGTTTCCTGCGCCACGCCGAACGCCAGGCCGAACGCTACGGAGTCTCGGCGGCGGAAATGCTCGTCCGCGCGGGCAAGCGCAAGCTTGTCGGCGGACAGGAAGACCAGCTCATCGACATTGCGCTGGAACTTCAGCGGGAACAGGCACCAGTCACCGCCTGATCCCTTCCCGCAACGGGCCGCGAACGAACCCCTCCGTTCGCGGCCCCGTTGTGTTCCGGATGTACCACGTGGGTGGATGTCCGAGCCTGCTGGAGAATCGTCATGCCATAATTTTGCTAGGATCATGGCATGACGATGTTCCAGGTCAGTGATCTTGCGGGGTCGCGGCGCCGCGAGTTCCTGGACGAGGCGAAACGCTCGTCGGCTTCGCTGCGTGACACCGATGGGTCGGTACTTGTCATGCTCGCAGCTCAGCGCATTGCGGCGCTGCATGAGGCGTCCGCTGTGACGCAGCAGCTGTTCACGGCCGAAGCCGTACTCGCCCGTACCGACACACCGACTCCGGTTGAACTCGGTGGGTTGGCGTGGCTGTCCGAATTCGATCCGGACGACAGGGCAGAGGCGCTGGCGGAGATCCGAAATGCTGTGGTGTTGACGCTGACATCGGAAGATCCCGGCCCACTGCGAGAAGCGTTGCACGCCTGGGTGACAACTGCGTCGGTGATGCGAGACCCCCTGCGTCGTGCCGCGCTCACCGGCTCGTCCGACGAGTCCGATTACGTTGAGGTGGATGCTCCGCAGTTGAGCAACGATGACTGACCGCGATCCGAGGCCAGGTGCGTACCGGCCATTCGTCGCGGCGCGCTCCCCGGGCGGTAGGCCCGCTCAGAAACCCGTCTACCGGGTTCTGGTGCACCGTCAACTGCTCGATGTGTGGAATGGGCTTGCGGACCGGGTCGGTCTGACATCTGCACGGCAGTTCTGGGACCACGTGTCGTTCACTCCTGGATCCCCACCTGCGGTGGGATCGTCGACTGTGTTGCGCGGTAAGAACCACGGCCCGAAGTGGGTCGGGTACTCACGGACGATTCACTACGAGATCAGCGGGGCCGGACGCATCGACTATCAGTACTGCAACAACACCCGCGAAGGTGATGTGGGCGATCCGCACCACGTCGTCAAGATTCTGATGATCGATCTCGGTAGCCACTGATGTCTGGTCACCCGAGGCTGTACATCGAACGTCACTCCGGGCGCAGCACGAGTATGCCGGGTGTGGAGCGGACGTAGTCGAGGAACGGAGCGTCCACGACCTTGCTGTCGGCGGACAGCGATGACGCATTGCGGAACACCGGCCGTGGGGCGAGGGCATCCGGGGAGTTCGACTCACCGAGGTGATCGGCGACCCGCATCGGAGATGGTGTGCTGGGTTACCGATCTCCGCCGAGTTCGGTCATGATTCGGTGCAACTGATTCGCCCGCCGCGATTGCGTCGTGGCCTTCATCAAGCGCAGAAACAGCGCGTACTGCCCGGTGCGATCCAGTGCGTCGAACCGTGCTCGCGCGGCGGGGTTCCGGTCCAGCGCCGCCGCGAGATCGTCCGGAACCGTCGCTTCGCGCTGCGAGAGGTACGCCGCATCCCACCGTCCATCGGCCCGCGCGGCCTCGACCGCCGCCAGCCCGGGAGCCCGCATCCGTCCCGCCGCCAGCAGTGCCTCGACCTTCGCCACATTGACTTGCGACCAGGGGCTACGCGCCCGCCGCGGCGAGTATCGCTGCACATAGTGCTCGGCGTCGCACTTGCGCCGAACGCTGTCGATCCATCCGTAGCAGAGCGCCCCGTGGAGCGCTTCGGGGAGTGTGATCGTGGGGTCCGCCGCCCCCTTCTTGGCGATCTTCACCCACACCTCGTCCGCCCGATCATGATTGGCTGCCAACCACTCCTCCCACTCCGCGACGTCGGTGCAGGTGAGGAGGGTGCCTTCGATCTGGCTCATGGTCGTCTCCCGGTGTCGGTTTCGCTGTTGCACATCTATTCAACGCGGATAAGTGCTCAACAATTGAGCACTTATCCGACGGAGTTGCCGGATGAGTCGGAAGGTCGCTGCGATACGTCGAATCCGAGCGATCAGCAGTACACCGTCACTCCGCGCTCGGAACCAGCGGCCTGCGGCTGATGAGCAGGTAGATGAGGATACCGAGGGAAACGCCGACGCCGATACCGATGAGGATGGCGAAGACCTGACCGAAGTATCCGCCGCCGGATTGTCCGTCCAGTTCCGAGATCAGGCCCTGATAGAGGGTGAGGCCAGGCAGCAGCGCACCGGTGATGCCCACCAGTGCCAGCGCCGATATGGGTAGGCGCAGGCGTTCGGATACCGCGGCGGAGGCGAAGCCGAGCACGACGGCGGCGAGCGGAGTCGACCACACCGGGGACAGATTCCCGGCGTGCAACAGCGTTTGGTTGACGGCCGCCGTCAGCAGTCCGGCGACGGCGGCGGGTAGCAGCAGATCGCGCCCACCCCGGTTGAGTACCGCATTGCACAGCGACCCGAGGATCGCGAAAACGATACCGAGCCAGATCGGCAGCGTCGGCAATTGCGGATCGACCGGCGGGCCGATCGACAGCCGTTCCGACAGCGCGAGAACCCCGGTCGCGCCGAGTGCGATACCGCCGATGGCGAGCAGCGCCGACGATGCGCGCGCCAGCGCGGTGAGGCTGTCGGCGTTCACCGCGTCGATGGCGGTCGACACCAGCTGCGGCATCGGCACCAGTAGCACCGCGTTGGTGGCGAGCAGCACCGCCGCCTCGGTCACCGACAGCACGCCGAGACCGTGCAGCACACCCGCGAAGGTCGCGGCCAGGAGCGTCTGGAGCGCGACCGCGTACAGCTTCGGAACGAGCAGCCGTCCGAGGCCGAGGCCGGTCACATTCACCACGACGAAGACCACTCCGGCCAGGACAGACGCCGCTGCCGAACCGCCGACCTGCACGGCGATACACAGCGCGAGCAGTCCGCCACCGATCGGTACGAACCATTGCGGCCACGGTTGCGGGCCACGATTCGCGGCGGCGAGTTTCCCGGCGGCAGTGCCCGCATCGAGGCCGTCGACCACGACCTCACGCGCCACGTCCTTCAACCGCTTCATCCGGTCGCAGTCGAAGGCGTCCAGGGTGTCGGCGACGACGGTCCGGGTGACCGGCTTGTCGTCGGCACCGACGTATTCGAGCGTGACGATGCGCCCCATACCCGTCACCGTGCAGCCGTCGAGTCGCATTGCGGCAGCGCAGGCGCTCACCGTTTGCAGCATCATGCCCGTCGCGAACCCGGCTTCGAGCAGCGATACCGCGAGTCTGCTCAGGAAGTCGAGCGTCGCCAGTACCCGCTGCTCCTCGGACTCCCGCGTCGACATGAGCCGAATCTAGGCGCGCACTCCCCGAACCCGGCCCAACCACGCCGGAGCATGCCGCTCTACAACCAGGTATCGAGAGTTGTCGTGGTGAGGAAGTGCTCCAGATCCGCCCGCCACGGCGCCGGTACCGTCTTGTCCGGTTCGATGGCCGTGTACTGACCGCGGTAGAACAACAGCGGCCTGCCGGAGGTGGTCGACTCCGACAGGGCCAGCACACGGCCGATCACGATGTGGTGATCGCCGCCGTCGACGACGCGGTCCACCGAGCACTGGATGGTGGCGAGGGCGTCGTCGAGGAGCGGTAGCTCCAGTTCTGAGGTGTGCCAGCTGGTTTCGGCGAACTTATCGGGTTCGCGGGAACCGAAGCGGGCGCACAGCTGCTGCTGTTCCTCGGCGAGGACGTTCGCACAGAAGCGTCCGTTGCGTTCGATCGCGGCCCAGGAGCGCGAGCCCTTGGTCGGGCAGAACAGCACCAGCGGCGGGTCGAGCGACAGGGCGGCGAAGGACTGGCAGGCGAAGCCGATCGGCGTCTTCTCCGCCTCCGCACCGTCGAAGGTGGTGATGACGGTGATGCCGGTGCAGAACTGCCCGAGCACATTACGGAAGGCGCGGCCGTCGATGGCCGGATACTCCTCAGTGGTCACGTCCACCCCGTCGCTCATCGTTATTTCATCCCAACGGTGAAGTCGTGACCCCACAGCGATACCGCGGTGGATTCCCGCGCGATCCACGCGTGATCGTCGACTTCCAGGCCTTCACAACCGAATTCGATATCGAATCCGCCCGGGGTCTTCATATAGAACGACAGCATCTTGTCGTTGATATGGCGGCCGAGGGTGGCCGACATCTTCACCTTCTTGCGTGCCGCGCGGTCGAGGCAGAGCCCGACATCGTCGGAATTCTCCACCTCGAGCATGAGATGCACGATGCCGGTCGAATTGGGCAGCGGCAGGAATGCCAGCGAATGGTGGCGCGGGTTGCAGCCGTAGAACCGCAGCCACGCCGGATCGCCGTCGGCGGGCCTGCCCACCATCTGCGGGGGCAGCCGCATCGAGTCACGCAACCGGAACCCGAGGACGTCCTGGTAGAATGCCTGCGCTGCGGCGTCGTCGGTGCAGGTCAGCACCACATGTCCCAAGCCCTGCTCTTCGGTTACGAACTTGTGCCCGTAGGGGCTGACGAACCGACGCGCCAGATACTGGGCCCCGTGGAACGCTTCGAGAGTGTTGCCGGAGGGGTCCTCGAACCGGATCATGTTCTCGACGCGGCGTTCGGCGAGTTCCTCTTTGGTGGCCTCCTTGAAGGCGACCCCGGCACGGGCGAGGGTTTCCCGGAGTTCCTGCAACGCGGGCGCGTCGGTGACCTCCCAGCCGGAGACCTGCAACCGATCCTTCTCACCGGGAACGATCACCAGGCGCGCCGGGAAATCGTCCATCCGCAGGTAGAGGTTGTCGGAATCGGGGCCGGGAGCCTCCATCATGCCGAGCACCTTGAGGCCGTATTCGCGCCAGGCCGCCATATCGGTGGCCTCGATGCGCATGTAGCCGAGCGCGCGAATCCCCATCGCTATTTCACCCCGTTCAAGAAATCGGTGGCCAGCCGGTTGAATTCGGCGAATTTCTCCAGCTGGGCCCAATGCCCGCAGCCACCGAAGACGTGCAGCTGCGCGCGCGGGATCTGCTTCAACGCCACCAGCGCGCCGTCGAGCGGGTTGACCCGGTCCTCACGGCCCCAGATCAGCAGTACCGGCTGACGCAGCTTGTAGGCGTCACGCCAGAGCATGCCCTTCTCGAAATCGGCACTCGCGAAGGACTTGCCCATCGCCTTCATCGCGGCGAGCGACTCCGGTGTGCCCGCGGCGGCGAACCGCTCATCGATCAGCTCGTCGGTGACCAGCGACTGGTCGAACACCATGATCCTGATGAACGCCTCGATGTTCTCGCGCGTCGGCTCATAGGTGAATTTCGACAGCAGTCGCACACCCTCGGTGGGGTCGGGTGCGAACAGGTTGGTGCTCAAACCGCCCGGACCCATCAGGATGAGTTTGCCCGCGCGGTCCGGATAGTCGAGCGCGAACCGCACCGAGGTGCCGCCGCCGAGCGAATTGCCCAGCAGATGTACTCGATCGGTGATGCCGAGGGTGTCGAGCAGATCCTTCAGCGCGGAGGAGCTGTGCACGAAGTACTGCGGATGTTCGGTCGGCTTATCGGACCTGCCGTAGCCGGGCTGGTCGACGGCGATGACATGGAAGTCCTGCGCCAGTACCGGGATATTGCGGGAGAAGTTCGACCACGAGGACGCGCCGGGCCCGCCACCGTGCAGCAGCACGATCGTGGGGCCGTTTCCCACACCGGCCTCGTGGTAGTGCAGTTTCAGGTCCGGTCGCACCTGCGCGAACCGGGAGGTGGATTCGTAGGTGAGCTCGGCGGTCGAGGTCACGTCACACCATCCCGTCGGTGACCGGCAGGCCGAATTCATGCGCGCCGTACATCAGGTAGGCCCGCTCGGGATCGTTGGAGGCGTGCACTCGGCCCGCATGCGCATCGCGCCAGAAGCGTTGCAGCGGTGTGCCGTTGGCGAGTGCGGTGGCGCCGGAGCTTTCGAACAGTTTGTCGATCGAGGCGATGGCCCTACCGGTGGCGCGGACCTGATCGCGCCGGGCGCGCACCCGCAGATCGAACGGGATCTCCTTGCCCTCGAGCAGCAGCGCGTACTCATCGGCGACATTGCCCGCCAGCTGACGCCAGGCGGCGTCGATATCGCTGGAGGCCTCGGCGATGCGGATCTTGGTGAACGGATCCTCCTTGGACTTCTCCCCGGCGTAGGCCGCGCGCACCCGCTTGCCCTGATGCTCGACATGGGCGGCGTAGGCGCCGTAGGCCATGCCGACGATCGGGGCGGAGATGGTGGTGGGATGGATGGTGCCCCACGGCATCTTGTACACCGGGTCGGTGTTGCGCTCCAGACCGGGCGAGGCCAGATCGTTCATCGTCTTGTAGCTGAGGAACCGGTGCCGCGGCACGAACACGTCCTCGACCACCAGGGTGTTGGAGCCGGTGCCGCGCAGACCGACGACGTTCCACACGTCATCGATGCGGTATTCGGAGCGGGGAATCAGGAAGCTGCCGAAGTCGACCGGGCGGCCGTCCTTGATCACCGGCCCGCCGACGAAGGTCCAGTCGGCGTGGTCGGAGCCCGAGGACCACGCCCATGAGCCGCTGACCCGGTAGCCGCCCTCGACGACGGTGCCCGCACCCATCGGCGCATAGGACGAGGAGATGCGGACATCGGTGTCCGCACCCCACACTTCTTCCTGCGCCTGCTGGGAGAACAGCGCGAGGTGCCAGTTGTGCACGCCGATGATGCCCGCCACCCAGCCGGTGGAACCGCACGCGCTGGCGAGCTTGCGGACGGTGTCGTAGAAGATCACCGGATCGGCAGCGAGCCCACCCCACTGCTTGGGCTGGAGCAGCTTGAAGAAGCCGGTCTCCTGGAGCGCCTTCATGGTTTCGTCGGGGATGCGCCGCAGGTCCTCGGCCTCTTGTGCGCGTTCGCGCAGCATCGGCAACAGCGCTTCGACCCGTTCGGTCACTTCTTGCGTCATTTCCGGACCTGCTCCTGCCTTGGTTGGTAACCGGTACTCATTTGTCTTTGAGACTAGAACACGTTCTTATTTATGTCGAGAACAGGTGTTCATTGCCGGGTTCGACACGGCATGTGCAGGAAGTAAGGGCTATCGCTGGCGTGGAACGCGACATTTTTGTAACGTGTTCTAGTACAGAAGGAGGAGGATTCGCGATGGCAGTTACCCCAGCGCGGGCGAGCGACGGGCCTGGAGGCGGCAGCGTGCGTAACCACGGAGGGCCCCGGGAGTCCGCAGATCCAGCGCCGCGCAGCGGTGCGAAGGTTCGAGAGCTGGATGTCGGCTCGGCACCCACCCGCTATGCGCGGGGATGGCATTGTCTGGGTCTGGCCGAGACCTACCGCGACGGCAAACCGCATTCGGTCAACGCGTTCGGCACCAAACTCGTGGTCTGGGCCGATACGGCGGGCGAATTGCGGGTGCTCGATGCCTACTGTCGGCATATGGGCGGCGACCTGAGCATGGGCGAGGTCAAGGGCGACGACATCGCCTGCCCCTTCCATGACTGGCGCTGGGGTGCGAGCGGCAAATGCACGTCGATCCCGTACGCGCGCCGTGTCCCGCCGCTGGCGCGGACCAGGAAGTGGACCACCCTCGAGCGCAACGGTCAGCTGTTCGTCTGGCATGACCATGAGGGCAACCCGCCGCCGCCCGAGATCACGATCCCCTACATCAAGGGCCCCTACACCGACGCCGACGGCAATCCGGTCGAGGAACTCAACAACGACTGGACCGAGTGGACCTGGAACTCGCTGCTGATCGAGGGCGCGAACTGCCGCGAGATCATCGACAACGTGGTCGATATGGCGCACTTCTTCTACATCCATTTCGCCTTCCCGACCTACTTCAAGAACGTTTTCGAAGGTCACGTCGCGACGCAGTTCCTGGAGACCAAGGGCCGCCCGGATGTGGGAATCGCGGCCAAGTACGGCGGCGACAACCTGTTGAAGTCGGAGGCGTCGTACTTCGGCCCGTCCTATATGATCAACCCGCTGGTCAACATCTATGGCGGATATGAGATCACGGTCAACCTGATCAACTGCCATTATCCGGTCGACCAGGACTCTTTCGTGTTGCAGTGGGGGCTCAGCGTCGAGAAGCCCAAGGGTCTCGACGACGCCACGGCGGCGAAGCTCGCCAAGAGTATGACCACCTTCTTCGGTGACGGTTTCTTGCAGGACGTGGAGATCTGGAAGCACAAGTCCAAGGTCGACAATCCGCTGCTGTGCGAGGAAGACGGCCCGGTCTACCAGCTGCGTCGCTGGTACGACCAGTTCTACGTCGACGTCGCCGATGTGACCGAGAAGATGACTCAGCGCTTCGAGTTCGAGGTGGACACCACCAAGGCCAATGAGGCATGGGAGGCGGAGGTCGCCGAGAATCTGCGCCGCAAACGTGAGGCCGAGGCGGCCGAGGCCGATTCGGCTGCCACGGAGGCTGGTGTGTGATGACCGCGACGTGGGCGAAAGCACCCGATTTCGCCGATCAGCCCGCTCGGCGTGCGGCGGTTGCTGCCCAAACGGTCGTCGACAAGGCCAGGTACCTCGATGAGGGGTTGACTCCACTGCGGTGCCTGAGCTGTCAGAGCGAGGTGCTGGTGCGCAAGAGCAGTTCGCATCAGACCTCGATCCAGTGGACCGGTAACCCCGCCGCCCGCTGCCCGGTCTATGCCAGGCTCGCCGAGCAGGGCGCCGAACCGGGACGACCCGAATCGTGCGCGGACCTCGATCGGACCATCAAATGGGCGGTCGACGAAGGGGTGGTCGACGTCGCCGAGTAGTGGTCGGCGATGAGGGCGGGGCGAGGAAGTTCGATTCCTCGCCCCGGGGGAGCAGCGGCTGCTCGATGTGCGGTATGAACGAGGCGTGGATGTTCGCCCGGCAGATGTCCGGTTCACCGAGTACGACGACTTGTTGCGGGAGCTGCTGCCCGGCGAGCGGATCGCGGAACTAGAAGTGCGCGAGGGGCAATTCCATCATGTGGTGCTCGGTGCGGACGCCGTCGTGTGCCTGCCGCGCACCCCGGCGGCAGGGGAGCGGTTGCCGGGCCGTGCGGCTCGATTGCGGACGCTCGGCAGGCTCGGGCTCGGCGTCGCGGTTCCACAACCGCTGGCGGTCGGGGGCGAGGGTCGTCTGCCCTATCTGGTGCTGACGCGGATTCCGGGCGTACCGCTGGACCCGGAGTCACTGGGTGGGTCGGTCGAAGCCGTTGCGCGCCAATGCCATGACCTGCTCGCGGGTTTGGCTGCCGCCGGTGCCGACACCGCGATACGGGCGGAGCTGCCGGTTGCGGCCGCCACGCGGTGGATGGAATTCGCCGCTGATGTGCGCGCCGAGCTGTATCCGCTGATGAGCGGGCCGGGCCGAGCTCACGCGGAGCGCGAACTATCGGCGCTCGATCAGCTGGCCACGCCCGCCGACGCCGTCGTCCACGGTGACCTCGGTGGCGAGAACCTTCTATGGGAGACAACCGAGGACGGACCGACACTGCGCGGTGTCGTAGATTGGGACGATGTGAGCCTCGGTGATCCCGCCGAGGATTACGCCGCGCT
This sequence comes from Nocardia cyriacigeorgica, assembly GCF_029868385.1. Lineage (GTDB taxonomy): Bacteria > Actinomycetota > Actinomycetes > Mycobacteriales > Mycobacteriaceae > Nocardia > Nocardia cyriacigeorgica_F. The sequence continues at coordinate 18,585 of NZ_JARWNX010000043.1, forward strand.
CGCCGCGGGATTCGGCGATGAGCTACTCGAGGCGCTTCTCACTCGCGCCGACCCGGTCGACGCCACCCTGCCCGACCGGATATCCACCATCCGAGCCACTTTCGCGCTCCAGCAGGCACTCGCCGCCTACCGCGACGAGGATGCGGACGAACTCGCCGACGGGTTGTCCGGTTACCGCTGAGTGTTGTCAGCGCGGACTGATCGGCAGGTATCAGGCTGTTCGGTTACCGCCGGACGTCGTGATCGTCGAGTGCCCGGCGCGTTCGGACTCGCCGACGGGCTATCCGGTTCTTGCTGGCGTTGTGCGCGGGGCGCCCGGCGGGGAGACCTGCTGCTCGTCCGTCACCGAGCGGGACCGTTCAGGCGGGCACAAACCGCCGTCACCGGCATCAACTGAACGGCGTCTGCGGACGCTCCTGTAGTTCACCGTCGATGTAGATATCGACCTTCTCGTTGTAGAAGCAGGCCAGGCCCGCGATCTTCTGGCTCTCCGCGACCGGCGTGCGGTAGATCCACGCCAGGTCGGCATGCTCGGTCTCGCCGATCCGGATATTCCAGTAGTCGGCATTGCCTTTGTACGGGCAACTGCTGTGCGTGGCGGAGGGATGCAACAGATCCATCCGAACATCGGTCAGCGGCAGGTAATACCGTGCGGGCAAGCCGGTTTCGAACAGAATGCGCGGCGCATTCGAATCGGCGACAGTGACGCCGTCGAGTTCGACGCGCACATTCCGGGAGCTGTTGAGGATGTCGACCCGCGAGTACGGATCGCGCGGATGCACGTAGATCGGCTCGTCCTCCTCGAACCACTCGTCCATCGCATTCCAATCCAGCCGCACCAGCTCACTCAACTCGGGCGCCTCCAGATAGCGCACCGCAGCACCGGGCATGATGGCACCGTCGACAACAAGGTCGTACCCGGTGCCCTCACCACGGTGGATGGACTCGCGCACACTGCCATTGGGCTCGAGTTTCGCGCGCAGATCGGCAACCGGGATGTAGTACGTGGGGTAGTAGGGGATCTCCCAGACCAAGGCCGGTCGAGTGGTATCGGCAACGAGCTTCCCCCCGAAATACGCCCGCACCCGCTTCTGACACGGCTCGACCCTGACCTGTCCCCGCTGCGCTTCGGTCATACCTCCCGACGTTACGCCCAGCGGGATCCGCGCAGGTAGGGGTGGTCGTAAATAGTTGGGCGTCGAGATTCGCACACTACAGTGAGCAGGTGTTTGCACTCGTCGTGAAATTCGAACTCCGGGACGCGGACAAGGCCGATGCCTTCGATCAGCTGGTTGCGGAGACCGTGCGGGAAATCATCGAGCACGAACCGGGAACGCTGGTCTACGCCACGCACGCCGTCGAGGGCGAGCCGCTATCGCGGGTCTTCTACGAGCTGTACCGCGATCGTGATGCGTTCGACGAGCATGAGCGTCAGCCGCACACGCGGAGGTTCCTCGAGCGGCGGAGTGAGTTCATCGCAGACTTCCGGGTCGAGTTCTTGTCTCCGATAGTTGCGAAGGGGATCAACGGAATTCGATGATGACAACGACAGCGATCGGGCTATCCACGAATGCCGACGCGATCGGCGAATGCTCGCAAAGGTGCTTGCCGGTCGTGGTCGAGTAGTTCGCCGACGATCTGTCGCAGCAATGTCTGATACCGCACCCATTCCTGGCCGCCGACCCGCTCGGCGGTGAGCAGCATGTCGAGTGCCCGCTCTCGCTGACCGGTCCGGGCCAGCGCTGCGGCCTTGTCGAGTAGATGACGGGCTTGGGAGACCTGGGTGAGCCCGGCGGCGTGGTTCGGCATCTCTTTCGCGGCGGTCAGTGCTTCCGGGTACCGCTCGCTGGAAACATTGATGTCGACGGTTTGCATGATCACTTGCGAGGGGCCGAAGTTGGTTTCGTAGTCCTTGCGGTCTCCGTCCATCCTCCCGGCGATCTCGCCAGCGGCGTCGGCCAGGGTGAGTGCCTCACCGGTGCGTTGATCGCGGCCTGCGGCGGTGGCGCCCTGTAGGACCAGCGACCCGTAAACGGACAGGTGCGGGTTCGCTACGTCGCCGGTCGGCTCGACGCCTGCGGCAGCCTTGAGTGCGACAGCGTGTGACTCCTCGTAGCGGCCCTGCACCAGCAGCTGCCATGCCACCGATCCGCGCAGCGTCGCGGCGAGTAGCGGATCGTTGCCTTTGTGAGCCGCGTCGAGAGCGTGCCGGATCGCCATGAACGCGGGATCGGTTTGACCCATGTGGACCAGAGTGCAGCCGGTCACCCAGTACATACGGGCAAGCAGTTCATGAGCGGTCGGGAGCTCGGCCGCCTGCGCCGCGTGTGCTGTTGCCCGCAGCTGTCCGATGCCGGGTGGCAAGACAGATGTCAGCACTTCGTATCGGCCGTTCCAATACGCACCCCAGGCGTAGTCGACTGCGCGGCGGGCTTCATCCAGGGAGACGGCGCGTTCGGCGTCGGCACCATCGATCAGGTCATCGACCGAGGTCAGGGCCCGGCGGATCGCGACGACACCCGCATCAGGATCCGAGTTCGGAATGCCGTATCGCTTGCCGACGAGGTCGGCGATATCGACGTCGAGGGCGCGGGCGATCTTCTGGAGCGACGCGATACTCGCTCCGGTCCTGGCGCCCTGCTCGAGCGCACGGATCAACGCGAGACTCACAGTCGACCGCTCGGCGAGCTCACGTTGAGTCAGGGCTTTTCCGCGGAATCGGCGGATGCGATCGCCGATGGTTTCCTCTTCCATATTGACCGTCCCTCTCAGTGCCCTCGTCCAACCGACGGTACCGGGAATCGCGCCGGAAAGTAATACGTCTTGTGGTACCCGGTCTGGGGGCGACCGTAATTAGCGTCACAGCCAAGCCCGGCGCCGGGTGTCGGCCCCTTCCTCGGCGCCGGGTGGGACCCAAACCAACAACAACACAGGGGATTCGATGTCGGACTACATCGCCGCGTTCGCCGTGGCCGGTTCGATCGCCGTGCTACTGCTCGGCCTTGTTTACATACTTCCGTACACATTCGGCGAGGATGAACCTCCGATCACGGAGCGTGCCCCGCGTATGTCGGCGCGGATGGCGCACACCGTGATGCAGGCGCATCGAAGGTGCAGCATCGATAGCTGCCCGCACAAGCGCGATGCGTACCGAACCCTCGTCGCGGTCGGCGCGATCACCCCGGACCAGCGCGCCGAGCGGCACATGCGGTGACCACCTCCGAAGAGGAACCGCGAGGGTGGGTGCAGTGGGATGACGGCACCTGGTCGACGCTGGATGCGTACGGGATGCCCAGCGAACGCCGCACCCTCGATGAGCTATTGCAGGACTGGCGTCGAGACGAGCATGGGTGAGACGGCGAATCGCTCCGGGCGCGGTTGGTGAGGATCGCTGGTGGAAACGAACAGGCCCCGCCGGGTGGCGGGGCCTGTTGATCGAACGAGGAGCCTCAGTCACCCACAGTGATCGCTTGCGCTTCCTCGATGCTGTGCGGCTCGGGATCGTGATCGTCGATATGAGCCAGGGCGGTGCGTCCGCCGAGTAGGACGAGTACGGCGACGGCGGTGCAGGCTGCGCCTACCCAGAAGGGGAGGGCGGTGTTGTGTTCGCCGAGTTTGCCTGCCAGCCAAGGGGCTGCGGCGCCGCCGGCGAAGCGGACGAAGCTGTAGGCGGCGGAAGCGGTCGAACGTTCGACGGGGGCGGAGATCATCACGGCCTCGGTGATGAGGGTGTTGTTCACGCCGAGGAACAGGCCCGCGATCACCACGCCGACGATCAGCACGGTCTTGTTCTCTGCGAACGCGGCCATCATGGCGAGGTCGGCGGCGAACAGGGCGAGGGCGAGGCCCATCATCGGCAGGGTGCCGAAGCGGCGCTGGAGGGCGGGGGCGAAGTACACCGACGCCACCGCGAGCATCAGGCCCCAGCCGAAGAAGATGAAGCCGATCGCGTAGGTGCCCATATCCAGCGGGAACGGGGTGTAGGCGAGCAGGGTGAAGAAGCCGAAGTTGTAGAACAGCGCGGTCAGGCTGACCACCAGCAGGCCGCGGTGGCGCAGCGCCTTGAACGGTGCGGTGATGGAGGTCGGCTTGGCGGGTTTCGGGGTTTCGGGCAGCAGGACCACGAGGCAGATGAACGCGATGGCCATCAGCACGGAAACACCGAAGAACGGTCCCCGCCAGCTGATTCCGCCAAGCACACCGCCGACCAGTGGGCCGGTCGCGATGCCGATACCGAGTGCCGCTTCGTACAGGATGATGGCGCGAGCGACACCACCGCTGGCCGCGCCGACGATAGTGGCCAGCGCCGTCGCGATGAACAGGGCATTGCCGAGGCCCCAGCCCGCGCGGAAGCCGACGATCTGCTCGACGGTGTTCGACATACCGGCCAACGCCGCGAACACCACGATGATCGCCAGACCGGCCAGCAGCGTCTTCTTCGCACCGAACCGGCTCGACACCACACCCGTGATCAGCATCGCCACGCCGGTGACCAGCATGTAGCTGGTGAACAGCAGCGATACCTGCGACGGCGAGGCGTTGAGTTGCTCACCGATCGGTTTGAGAATCGGGTCGACGAGTCCGATGCCCATGAACGCGATGACGCTCGCGAAGGCGACGGCCCAGACCGCCTTGGGTTGTTTGGTCTGCTCTGATGTTGCGGACGCGGCGGTCGTCGTCCTGGCCATGGTTGTCATCTGTGCTCTTTCTGTCATGAGCGGGCCTTCCGGGTGGTGGCCCGCTCATGGCGATGCGTTACCTCGGTTGGTGCCGGAGGCGCGCGTCGTTCGTCCTGAGCGCATCCAGCAATTCGGTGAGCTCGGCGTCGAGCCGGATCAGCCGGTCGGTGTCGTAGCCGGGCAGGCGCGCGGCGAGCGCGGTGCCGAAGGCGCGGCGCGATTCGACCAGCCGGTTTCGTCCGGCCGGGGTGAGGGCGACGACAACCGCCCTGGCATCGTCCGGGTCTTTGTGCCGGGTGGCGTATCCGTCCGCGACCAGCCTGCCGATCAGCGCCGTTGCCGCCGGTTGAGAACATCGATCGATGCGGGCGAATTCGCTGACCCGTAGTTCACCGTGCTCGTCGAGCACCGACAGTGCCCGCAACTCCGCGCGCGGTGGGAGTTCATCACCACTGATCACCCCGGCCAGCCGAGTCAGCCGAGCGGCGTTGACCACGAGATCGACGACGATGTCCTCCGCGGACGTGACGTTGCTCTGCTGCACCCCGATATTATTACATAAGCTAACTATTTATCTGTGGTGAATTGAGTCACCTCGCGTGAGCTGCATGCCCGGCTCGTCCGCGAGGCGGCCGAGATGAAGGTGTCGCTCAACCAGCTCGCCAATCAGCGGCTGGCTGCTCGATGATCTTGCGCCTCGGGTGGCGTCATTGAGGCGGTAGGTCGGTCCGCCGATTGTGATCGACGGACCGACCGCATCGTCAGGCCGAGCGGCCTAGTGGGCGGTGCGGCGTCCCGAACAGCAGCGCATCTCCGTGAGCGCGCTTGAAGTGCAGGTGGGCGTCGTGTTCCCAGGTGATGGCGATGCCACCGTGGAGCTGGATCATTTCGGCGGCCACGGTCGAGTAGGCCTGCGAGCAGTGGCGGCGGGCTACCCAGACGTCTTCGGCGGAGGACGGGCTTTCGGTGCCGACGGCGATGGTCGCGGCGTAGGAGGTGGACTTGGCGGATTCGACCAGGACGTACATATCGGCCATGCGGTGTTTGAGCGCCTGGAAGCTGCCGATCGGTCTGCCGAACTGCACTCGGGATTTGGCGTATTCGACCGTCATCTCCAGGCATTGTTCCGCCGCGCCGACCTGTTCGGCAGCCAGTGCCGCCCAAGCGATTTCGCGGAGTCGGGCGATGATCGGTGCCGGATCGGCGGTGCCGAGCTTGCGTCCGGTGACGTCGGTGAAGGTGATCTCACCGAGCTTGCGGGTGGGGTCCATGGTGGCGGATGCGCGGCGTTCGACGCCCGATGCGGACGGATCGACCTCGAACAGACCGGTCGCGGTGACGACGATCAACGTCTCGGCGTCGACGGCGTCGAGGACGTAGTGCGCTGTGCCGTTGAGGGTTTCCCTCTCCGCGCGCACCCCGAAACCGTCCCAGCCGCCCGGTCCGGCCCAGCAGAGGGCGATCGTCCTGACACCTTCGGCCACTTCGGGAAGCAGCCGGTCACAAGCCTCCGAGTCCCCGGACAACAGCACCGCCTGTGCGCCGAGCACCGCTGAACCGAGCATCGGCACACCGGCCAGCGAGCGGCCCAATTCTCCGACCACCAGCAGAGATTCGACCAGACTTGCCCCGAACCCGCCGTACTCCTCGGGGATGGCCAACGCCGCCACCCCGACCTGCTCGCACAGCGTCCGCCACAGCGCGGCGTCGTAGCCGAGTTCGCTTTCCAACGCGCCCCGGTCGACCGCCGGTCCGCCGCTGCGGGCGACGGCTCCGCGCACTGCGGCGACGAGTTCCTGCTGCTCCTCGGTGATCACGCGATCTCTCCGTTCCGGACGGTACGGGCGCGCAGCGCCTCGGCGATTCGCGCCCGATGGAAGTCGGGTGTGCCCCAGGCCGAGCGCAGGGCGGTGACCTTGGTGAGCAGCAGCGACAGATCGTATTCGGCGGTGTAGCCGATCGCGCCGTGCACCTGGAGGCCGGTGCGTGCGGCCAGGTGGGCGGCGTCACCGCAGGCCACGAGGGCGGCGGAGACGTCGCGGGCTCGGTCGGGACCACCGGCGGTCAAGGCGGCGCGGTGCAACAGCGGTTCGGCCAGGTCGAGGGCGATGAGCACATCGGCCAGCTTCTGCTTCACGGCCTGGAACTCGCCGATGGGGCGGCCGAACTGCTTGCGCTGCTTGGCATATTCGGTCGCCGCGTCGAGCAGGCCGCGACCGGCGCCGAGCAGTTGCGCGGCGCAGGCCAGGGCACCGGCGTCGAACCCGGCGGCGATGGCCTCGGTCACCGGTTCACCGGCGGCAATCAGCTCATCCGGCACGACGGTGAACAGCCGCCGCGCCGGATCGACCGAGCGCACCTGTTCGTCGACCTTGCCGGTGAGCAGGCGGTCGCCGTCCGCGATCAGCACGAGGTCGGCGATATCGGCGTCCAGTGCGAGTGCGGTCCGTCCCGGGGCTGCGAAGGCAATGGTGCCGAGCGCAGCACCCGCCGCGATCTGCGGCAGCCACTGCGTCGCGACGGCAGATGCGTTAGCAGCGGTGGACGCAGTCGAGGAATGGTCCGCGACATCGTCGGCATTCGGAGCGATCGACGCGCCGTCCTCGCTCGTGGCGGCAACCGACGGACGCTCAGCGGCGCCGCTCGCAGTCGTTCCGGCGCCGCTCGCAGTGGTTCCGGCACCGTCCGCAGTCGTCCCTGCGCCGCCCGCAGTGTCCTCGGTGCCGCTCCCAGTGTCCCCTGCGCCGCTCGCCGTGTCCGCTGCGCCGCCCGCAGCGTCCCCGGTCCCGTCCGCAATGGTCGCGGCACCGTCCGCAGCAGCCCCGGCACCTGTACCGGTAAGCGCTTGCAGCAGTGCGGGAATCGCGGCCGCCGACTCCACCACCGGACCGGGAACCGCCGCGCGCCCCACTTCACCGAACGCCACCACCAGATCGATCGGTTCGGCGCCGATCCCGTCGTACTCTTCGGCGACGGCGAGCCCGAAGACCCCCGCACCGGCCAGCTGTTCGAGCAGCGTGCGCCCGGCGGCGTGCTCACCGGCGGACCAGGCGCGGACGGCGGCGGGTGTCTTACCGGCGTCGAGCAGCTTGCGCACACTGGCGGCGAAGTCGACGTGTTCCGGGCTGAGCGCGAACCTCATCGGCCGCCTCCTCTCGGTAGGCCGAGGAGCCGCTCGGCGATGATATTGCGTTGGATCTCGTTGGTACCGGCGTAGATCGGGCCCGATAGCGAGAACAGGTAGCCGTCGGTCCACGGCCCGGCCTGTTCGGCGGTGTCGCCGAGCAGATCGAGCGCCGATTCGTGCATGGCGATATCGAGTTCGGACCAGAACACCTTGGTGATCGAGGATTCCGCGCCGAGCTTGCCGCCCTCGTTCAACCGGGTGACGGTGCCGAAGGTATGCAGCCGGTAGGCCTCGCTGCCGATCCAGGCATCCACCACGGCGTCGCGTGCGGCGGTGCCCGTGTCCTCGGTGTTCGCCCACAGGTCGATCAGCCGTTGTGCGGTGGCGCTGAAGCGGCCGGGGCTGCGCAGTGAGAGTCCGCGTTCATTGCTCGAGGTGCTCATGGCGACCCGCCAGCCCTCGTTGGGCGCACCGATGACGTCGGAGTCCGGGACGAACACCTCGTCGAGGAAGATCTCCGCGAAACCGGGCTCACCGTCGAGCTGCGGGATCGGGCGCACCGTCACGCCGTCGGCGTCGAGCGCGAACATCACATAGGTGAGTCCGCGATGCCGTTCGGCCTCCGGGTCGCTGCGGAACAGACCGAAGGCCCGATCCGCGTAGGCCGCCCGCGAACTCCACGTCTTCTGTCCGCTCAGCAGCCAGCCGCCGTCGGTGCGGCGCGCGGTGGAGCGGATACCGGCCAGATCGCTGCCCGCCTCCGGCTCCGACCAGGCCTGCGCCCAGATATCGTCGCCGCGGGCCATGCGCGGCATGATCCGCGCCAGCTGTTCGGGTGTGCCGTGTTCGAACAGGGTGGGTGCCAGCAGGAAGATGCCGTTCTGGCTCACCCGGCCGGGCGCGGCCGCCGCGTAGTACTCCTGCTCGAACAGCACCCATTCCAGCAGTGACGCATCGCGTCCGCCGAACTCTTCCGGCCACGACACCACCGAGTACCTGGCCTCGGCGAGGGTGTGCTCCCACTCCCGATGTGCCTCGAACCCGGCCTTGGTGTCCATCGAGGGCAACGGCCCGGCCGGTTTGTTGGCGGCCAGGAAATCGCGGACCTCCAGCTGGAAGTCGCGGGTGGCTTGATCCAGATCCAGATCCACTTACATCGCCCCGTTCTGCGCGGCGCCGGACTGTGCCGTACTCGCCGTGGCCTTCATCGTTTTGGCGTTCATACCGCCGAGGGAATCCGCACCGACCTCGGCATTGTGGGCGTGTGCGAAATGGTGCAGGCCGAAGACCGAATCCATGCCCGCGCGCATACCCATCAGATCCTCGGCCTGGTTGACGGCCTTCTTGGTGAGTGCGAGGCCGAACTGCGGCATGGTCGCGATCTTGTCGGCCAGCGCGAAGGTCTCGGCCGCCAGCTCCTCGCGCGGTACCACCCGGTTCACCATGCCCCACTCCTTGGCCTGCTCGGCACTGAACCGATCACCGGTGAACAGGAACTCCTTGGCCGCCCGCGGGCCGAGCACCCACGGATGCGCGAAGTACTCGACACCCGGAATACCCATTCGGACAACAGGATCGGAGAAGAACGAATCCTCGGAGGCGACGATGAGATCGCACACCCAGGCCAGCATGAGACCGCCCGCGATGCAGGCGCCCTGCACCATGGCGATGGTCGGCTTGGGGATCTCGCGCCAGCGACGGCACATCCCGAGATACACCTCGAGTTCACGTGCGAACCGCTGATCGCCGCCCGCCCGATCCACATGGTCCCACCACAGGGCGGCCTTGTTCGGGTAGCGCACGTGATGGTCGCGGCCGGGCGTGCCGATATCGTGTCCGGCGCTGAAATGCTTACCGTTACCGGCCAGCACGATCACCCCGACCTCCGGATCCTGCACCGCCCGCTCGAACGCGGCATCGAGCGCGTAGGTCATCACCGAATTCTGGGCATTGCGGTAATCCGGGCGGTTCATGGTGACGACCGCGACCGCGCCGCGGCGCTCATAGGTCACCACGTCCGGTTCGAACGGCACCGCTGCTTCCTCGGCAGGCATTTACGACTTCTCCTCACGTAGTTGACGTTTGAGCACCTTTCCGGCGGCGCTGTAGGGCAGCTGGTCGCGGAATTCGACGACGCGCGGCACCTTGAAATTGGCCAGCACGGTGGTGGCGTGGGCGATCACCTGCTCCTCGGTGAGCGTTGATCCCGGCCTGCGCACGACATAGGCCTTGCCGACCTCGCCCATACGGGTGTCGGGCACTCCGATGACGGCGGATTCGGCGACGCCGTCGAGCCGGGCGATGGCCTGTTCGACCTCGGCCGGATAGACGTTGAATCCGCCGCTGATGTACATGTCCTTGAGTCGGTCGGTGATCTTCAGATAGCCGCGTTCGTCGACGGTGCCGATATCGCCGGTGTGCAGCCAACCGTCGCCATCGATGGTCTCGGCGGTGGCCACGGGATCGTCGAGGTAGCCGAGCATGACGTTGGGTCCGCGCAACAGCACCTCGCCGGTGGTGTCGATGCGCAACTCGTATCCGGCGATGGGTCGACCGCAGGTGTTGGCGATGGTCTCGGCATCGTCCTCGGCGCGGCACATGGTGCCGAAGCCCGCCGATTCCGACAGCCCGTATGCGGTGATGACCACATCGAAGGCGAGTTCGGAACGCATCCGTTCGATCAGCACCACCGGCACCGTCGCCGCACCGGTGACCGCGACGCGCAGCGAACTCAGGTCGTACTGCTGCCGGTCGGGGAATTCGAGGATGGTCTGGTAGATCGTCGGCGGTCCTGGCAGCACGGTGATCTGCTCCTCGCCGATCATCCGCATGGTCCGTGGCACGTCGAACACCACCTGCGGCACGATCGTCGCGCCCGCGACGAGGCAGGCGAGGATGCCCGCCTTGTAACCGAAGTTGTGGAAGAACGGGTTGACGATCAGGTACCGGTCCGAGCTGTTCAGCGTCGCGCAGTCGACCCATGCGCGCACCACCGACAGCGCCTGCCGATGCGCGACCAGCGTGCCCTTGCTGCGTCCGGTGGTGCCCGAGGTGAACAGGATGTCGGCGACGTCGTCCGGGGTCACCGATTCCGCCCGCTCGCGGGCTTGTTCACGGGTCGCCGCTTCGGCGACCCGCGGCAGTTCCGACCATTCCAGCACGCGCGGATCCGCTGCGGCCGACGACGACTCGACCGTCGTCGGCGCCTCGACCGGGATGACCACGATCGTCGGGATCTCGAGGTCGGGCGCGGCGGCAAGCAGTTCGGTGAGCCGCTCGCGCCGCAGAAACGGCCCGGAGATGAACAACGCCTCGGCGTCCACCCGCCGCAACACATCGGCCGCCTCGTCGGCGGTGTAGCGGGTGTTGAGCGGGACAAGCGCCGCGCCGCAGTAGTGCGCGGCGAGTGCGGCGGTGATCCAGTGATGGGTGTTCGGCGCCCACATCGCGATCCGGTCGCCGCGTTCGACCCCGCGTGCGATGAGCGCCCGCGCCACGTCCTGCACCGCTTCCAGCAGCTGTGTCCAGTCCAGGCGGGTTTCGCCGTCGGCAACGGCCGGTGCGGTGCCGAAGGTGTGCGCGGCGTCGTGCAGCGCCATCGGAGTGGTCTGTGCAGGGGTTGTCACGGGTTGTCCTCACCGTCGGTGCGGTCGGTAAGACCGGAGTCTTACAAAGCAAGTGCTTGGTAGGTTATCCTACCGGCGTGGGTGCGATCCAGACCTCAGAATCCGACACCGGCCGCGACGGCGGGCCGACTTCGGCGATATCGGCCGTCACCGGCGACGATGCCGCCTTCCGCGCCGAGATCCGGGCATGGCTGAACGAGAACCTCAACGGTGAGTTCCGGCACCTGCGCGGCCTCGGCGGGCCCGGCCGCGAGCACGAAGCGTTCGACGAACGGCTGGCCTGGGATCGCCATCTGGCCGCGTCCGGGTGGACGTGCCTGGGCTGGCCGAAGGAATACGGCGGCCGCGAGGCCAGCGTGCGGCAGCAGATCATCTTCCATGAGGAATACGCCAAGGCCGATGCACCCGCGCGGGTCTCGCATGTCGGTGAGGAACTGCTCGGGCCCACCGTGCTCGCCTTCGGCACCGAAGCACAAAAGCAGCGCTTCCTGCCCGGCATCCGCACGGTCGGTGAACTGTGGTGTCAGGGCTATTCCGAACCCGGCGCGGGCTCCGATCTGGCCGCCGTCACCACCTCGGCCCGGCTCGACGGCGACGAATGGTCGATCAACGGTCAGAAGATCTGGACCTCGCTGGCGCATGTGGCCGACTGGTGTTTCGTGGTCGCGCGCACCGAGCCCGGCTCCAAACGGCACAAGGGCCTGTCCTATCTGCTGGTTCCGATGGATCAACCGGGCGTCACCGTGCGTCCGATCAATCAGCTCACCGGCACCTCCGAATTCAACGAGGTCTTCTTCGACGACGCCCGCACCACCGCCGATCTGGTGGTCGGCGAACCCGGTGACGGTTGGCGCATCGCCATGGGCACGCTCACCTTCGAACGCGGCATCTCCACCCTCGGCCAGCAGATCCGTTTCGAGCGCGAACTCGCCGGAGTCGAGGAACTGGCTCATGCGACCGGCGCCCTTGACGACCCGCTGGTCGCCGATCAGATCGACCGCGCCTGGGTCGGGTTGCGCGTACTGCGTGCCCACGCCATGCGGACCATGGCGAACGCGGGCGCCGATGACGACGGCGGCCAGGCGTCGGTGGCGAAACTGCTGTGGGCCAACTGGCATCGCGGGCTCGGCGAACTCGCCATGGCCGTACGCGGTGCCGCCGGTCTGGTGGCCGCCGATGCCGATCTCGACGAATGGCAGCGGTTGTATCTGTTCACCCGCGCCGACACCATCTACGGAGGTTCGAACGAAGTGCAGCGCAACATCATCTCCGAGCGTGTGCTCGGCCTGCCGCGGGAGGCTCGTCCGTCATGAGTGAAAGCAATGGCGTTTCGTTGTCGGTCGCGCCCGCCGCGGTGGCCGGACACGGTCTGCTGACCGATCGGAAAGCGGTGGTCACCGCCGCCGCTGGCACCGGTATCGGTTCGGCGACCGCGCGCAGACTGCTGTCGGAGGGCGCCGACGTCGTCGTCTCGGACTGGCATGAACGCAGGCTGGGGGAGACCCGCGCCGAGTTGAGCGCCGAATTCCCCGATCGCAAGATCGAGGCCATCGTCTGCGATGTGTGCAGCACAGAACAGGTCGATGAACTGGTGCGCGGCGCCGCCGCAGCCTTGGGCCGGGTCGATATCTTCGTCAACAACGCGGGCCTCGGCGGTGAGACGCCGGTGGTCGATATGACCGACGAACAGTGGAACCGGGTGCTCGACGTGACCCTCAACGGCACCTTCCGTTGCACCCGCGCCGAACTCGCCTATTTCCGCGCGGCGGGCCACGGCGGTGTCGTGGTCAACAACGCCAGCGTGCTCGGCTGGCGCGCCCAGTACGGACAGGCCCATTACGCCGCCGCCAAGGCGGGCGTGATGGCGTTGACCAGGTGCAGCGCCATCGAGGCCGCCGAGCTTGGGGTGCGGATCAATGCCGTCGCGCCGAGCATCGCCAGGCACGCGTTCCTGGACAAGGTCAGCTCCACCGAACTGCTCGACCGGCTCTCCGAGGGCGAGGCCTTCGGTCGGGCCGCCGAACCGTGGGAGGTCGCGGCCACGATCGCCATGCTGGCCAGCGACTACACCACGTACCTGACCGGGGAGATCGTCTCCATCAGCAGCCAGCGCGCCTGAACGGGCTGTCCCGCCTCTCCGCGTTTCTCGGCCGGACTCAGGTGTGGGATCGGTAGCGCTGGCGAGTGTCGGTGGGGTGTGGTCGGGTCGGGCCCGTGCCCGGTGAGTTACCCGGACCGTGCGAAATCAGGCATAGCGTGGGAATGCTGGTGTGCTGGCCGAAAAGGACGGGTCTCATTCGGCCGCTTGTGCGATGCTGGTGGAGGTCGGGATCGCACACCCGGAGGGGCGATGGCTATGGGCCAGGACCGCCGATTTGCCCGAGAACAGCCCACACGCGAACAACTCGAACTCGAGTTGGTGCGGGATGTCGTGCTCGCGAGGCGCAGACAGGAGAGCCTGGTCCTGGCCGCGTTGACCTTCGGCGCCGAGCTGCTGGATCGTCAGCGCCGACCGGCTGTCGCCGCGCGAGCGGTGCGCATTCTCGAATCCTTCGCCGTCGACGAGAACGATATCGCCCGCGATCCGCGCGGCGCCCTGCGCGCCGATATGGCGCGCGAGCGTGCGCGTGCGCGACGCATCGGAGCGGGCAGCGGCGGGAACGGTGCGGACGAACAGCACAGAACTCACCAGATCGAACGGCTCTACGAGGTGCGCGCCGATCTGCTCGACGTGGTGCGCCGGTCACGCAAATTCCGTTTCGACCGCGTCACCTTCTCCGACGAGATCGCCCAAGGCCTGTGCGCCGCCACCGACAAACTGGTGGTCGGCGCTGATATGGACACCTATCAGGCCTGGCAGCGGGGGATGGTGTTGAAGTTGATCGAGGAACCGACCCGCTATGGCCCGCCGCGGGTCATGGCGACCGTCGACGCAGGTCCCGGCCGCAAACCCCTGACCGTCGAATGGGACAGCTGTGAACGCAGACTGGCCTTGGTGATGCGCATGATGCGCGCCGGGATCTCGCCGATCGTCATCTGTGATCGGCTGCTGGCCGATCTGTCGATGTCCTCGCCCCTGCGATATTCCGCCCGCTAACTTCCCCAAGCAAACGCTTGGTTGTATCATGGCCGGGTGACCGCACCAGACCCCTCCAAATCAGCCCGGCGCAACGAACTGCTCGGATTGGCGGCCGATCTGTTCGCCGAGCGGGGTCTGCGCGCCACCACCGTGCGCGATATCGCGGATGCGGCCGGAATCCTATCGGGCAGCCTGTATCACCATTTCGATTCCAAGGAATCGATGGTCGACGAAATCCTGCGCGGCTTCCTCGACGACCTGTTCGGTCGCTACCGCGAAATCGTCGCGTCGGGGCTGAGTTCCCGCGACACCCTGGAGGCCCTGGTCCTGGCCTCCTACGAATCGTTCGACCGCTCACATGCCGCGGTCGCCATCTACCAGGCCGAAGCCAAACGGCTGCGCGGCGTCGACCGCTTCACCTACATCGATGAATACAACAAAGAGTTCCGCGCCCTCTGGCATCAGGTGCTGACCAACGGCGTCCGCGACGGCAGCTTCCGGGCCGAACTCGATATCGAACTGGCCTACCGATTCCTGCGCGACACCGTGTGGGTCGCCGTGCGCTGGTACCAGCCGGGCGGCCCGGTCACCGTGGACAACCTCGCCAAGCAATATCTGACCATCGTGCTCGACGGGCTGACCGTGCCCGGGCACACCACGTAGGAGTCTGAACATGTCAACACCTTCCGGTTCGCGTCGCCCGTACACCCCGGTGCGCGAGGCGTACGTGATCGACGCGGTACGCACCCCGGTCGGCAAGCGCGGTGGCGCGCTGGCCGGTGTGCATCCGGCCGATCTCGGCGCCGCGGCGCTGCGTGGTCTGCTCGACCGCAACCCGATCGATCCCGGCGTCGTCGATGACGTCATCGTCGGTTGTGTCGACAACATCGGCCCGCAGGCGGGCAATATCGGCCGCACCGCCTGGCTGGTGGCCGGATATCCGGAGGAAGTTCCCGGCGTCACCGTCGACCGTCAGTGCGGTTCCAGCCAGCAGGCCATCAACTTCGGCGCGCAGGCCATCATGAGCGGCACCGCCGAGGTGATCGTCGCCGGTGGGGTGCAGAACATGAGCGCCATCCCGATCTCGGCGGCCATGCTCGCGGGCAAGGAGTACGGCTACGAATCGCCGTTCGTCGGCGCGCAGGGCTGGGACCACCGCTACGGCACCGGCGAGGTCTCACAGTTCCACGGCGCGCAGCTGATCGCCGAGAAATGGGGCATCAGCCGCGAGGACATGGAGCGCTGGGCGCTGCGCAGCCATGAACGCGCCCGCCAGGCCATCAAGGACGGCCGCTTCGATCGCGAGATCGTGCCGGTGGGTGATTTCTGGATCGATCAGGGGCCGCGCGAGACCAGTCTGGAGAAGATGGCCTCGCTGCCCGCGCTGGCCGAGGGCAGCCCGCTCACCGCGGCCGTCGCCTCGCAGATCTCCGACGGCGCCAGCGCCACCCTGCTCGCCTCGGAATGGGCGGTACAGGAATACGGCCTCACCCCGCGTGCGCGCATCCATCACGTCAGCGCCCGCGGCGCCGACCCGATCTTCATGCTCAGCGCGCCGATCCCCGCCACCAAGTGGGCGTTGGAGAAGGCCGGGCTGACCATCGACGATATCGACGTGGTCGAGATCAACGAGGCCTTCGCGCCGGTGGTGCTGGCCTGGTTGAAGGAGACCGGCGCCGACCCGGAGAAGGTCAACGTCAACGGCGGCGCCATCGCACTCGGCCATCCGCTCGGCGCGACGGGCGCGAAACTGTTCGCCACCCTGCTCAACGAGCTGGAGCGGATCAACGGGCGCTACGGGCTGCTCACCATCTGCGAGGGTGGTGGAACCGCCAACGTGACCATCATCGAGCGTTTGGATCGCTGATCCGATTGGAATCGGCCGGACCGTAAACCTGTTGTCCCAGGCCGGGATCGACCTACCGTCACCGGGTGGGACAACACAGCGGGCGACGTCGGCCCTTGAAGACCGTGACCGGCGTGAGTGGCGGCGAAGACGTCTACGCGGCGGCGGTGGACCCCGGCCGTTCGACGCTCGCGGCGGCGGTCGAGGTCGCGAAACTCGCCGAGGCGCACAAGTTCGACGCGCTGTTCGCGGCCGATCTGCTCAGCTTCGGCGGGCAGGGGGCGATCGGCGCGCAGGAGCCGTTGATCTATCTGGCGGCCCTGAGCGCGGTCACCTCGGATGTCGGGCTGATCGCGACCGTCACCACGACCTTCCACCACCCCTACAACCTCGCCCGGCTGTTCGGCACCCTCGATCATGTGAGCAACGGGCGCGCGGCCTGGAACGCGGTGACCTCCTCGATCGGGGAGGAGAACTACGGCGATCAGGAGCTGCCCAGCCCGGAGGAACGGTATGCCCGTGCCGCCGAATCGCTCGAGGTGGTCAATGCGCTGTTCGATTCCTGGCGGCCGGGTGCGCTCACACCCGACGGCCGCGGCGGTGCGGAACTCGATCCCACGCTGGTCCACCCGATCGATTACGCGGGCCGCTACTTCACCGTCAAAGGGCCGCTGAACATTCCACCGCTGCCGCAGCGCAGGCCGGTGCAGTTCCAGGCCGGGCAGTCCGCGGGTGGTATCGAGCTGGGTGCCCGGTTCGCCGAGGTCGTCTTCACCTCCCTGGCGACCTTCGAAGATGCCGTCACCTACACCAAACGCATCCGCGCCCGTGCCGCCGAACTCGGCCGCCCCGCCGGTCTGCCACTGATCTTCAGCTCCCTGCACGCCACCTTCGGCGCCACCGAGGCCGAGGCGGCGCGGCTGGTGCGCGAACGCGCGGAAGCCACCGATTTCGAGGCCGGACGCCATCAGCTCGCCGATATGCTCGGCGGCGGTGTCGACCTCACCGACCTGCCGCTCGACAAACCGCTCCCGGAATCGCTGCTCCCGGAACTCGAATCGGTGAACCGCCGCCGCGGCCGGGTCGAGATCTTCACCCGGCTCGCCGCCTCCGGCCGCACCCTGCGCGAACTGATCGTCGCCGCCAAGGACACCGGCCACTGGGCCGCCGCGGGCACCCCGGAACAGCTCGCCGACGCCATCCAAGAACGCTACGACGCCGGAGTGCTCGACGTGCTCGCCCTTGGCGGCCTCACCGACCCCCGCACCGGCGATTTCCTCACCAACGGACTGCTCCCCGAACTCCGCCGCCGCGGCATCCTCGGCACCGACTACGTGGGCGGAACCTTCCGCGAGAACCTCGAACTACCGGCACTGCCGGATTGAGTGCACCGAGTGTCGCGGGCCGCCCCGACTCCCGGTCGCGCGCTGCCCGGCCACAGCGAGTCGCGGGCAGGGCAGGGCGTGCCATGGGTGTTCAGACCGTCGCCGGTTCGAGTACCGGGTAATCGGTGTAACCCACACCGTCGCCACCGTAGAAGTGCTCGTCCCGGACCGGGTTGATCGGCGCTCCGGTGCGCAGGCGGGTGACGAGGTCAGGGTTGGCGAGGAAAGGGCGGCCCAAGGAGATCAGATCGGCACCGGCCGCGAGCAGCTCGTCGGCCTTGGCGCGGCCGCCGTCTTCGGGTAGCGGTTCACCCCAGCCGAGGTAGGGGTTGGCGATGAGGGTGCCCGCCCAGTCGGCCCTGATGCGCTGGAACACCGGCGAATCGGGGTCGGCGAAGACGACGTGCAGATAGGCGAGGTCGCGGCCGCCGAGGGCGGCGAGCAACTCGGGATACAGCTCGGCGGTATCGCTTTCGGCGATGCCGTTGGCGGTGACGCCGGGAGCAATGCGCACACCGACCCGCTCCGGTCCGATCGCGGCGACCACCGCTTCGACCACCTCGACGGTGAACCGGATGCGGTTGGCGATCGACCCGCCGTACTCATCGGTGCGGTGGTTGGTGTTGTCGGACAGGAACTGATGCAGCAGGAAGCCGTTCGCGCTGTGCACTTCGACCCCGTCGAATCCGGCGGCGACGGCATTGCGCGCGGCGGTCGCGAAATCGTCGATGGTCGCGCGGATCTCCTCGACCGTCATCTGCCGGGGCACCACCGCATCGCGTGACCCATCGGCGGTGTGGACGGTGCCGGGTAGCGGTAGTGGTGACGGCGCGATGGGGGTGAGGCCGGTGTTGTCGGGATGGCCGATCCGCCCGCCGTGCTGCACTTGCAGGAACATCCGTCCGCCTCGCGTACGCACCGCGTCGGTGATCTGCCGCCACCCCGCGATATGGGCGTGGGTGTAGATGGCCGGGATTCCGGCGAAGGTCTTGCCGATGAGATTCGGCGTGGCGGCCTCGGCGACGATCAGCCCCGCGCTCGCGCGCTGCCCGTAATAGGTGGCCATGAGTTCGTTCGGGGTGCCGTCGGCGTCGGCGCGCTGTCGCGACATCGGTGCCATCACCAGTCGATTCGGGAGTTCGAGCGCACCGAGTGCAGCGGAATCGAAGAGGCTGTTGGGGCGGGCTGTGTTCGTCATGCGGGTACGATAAAACTTCACATCAATGTGAGATTCAAGTCGAACGTGAAAAGGCGAGGTCACAGATGCGAATCGGTGAACTGGCGAAGCGCACCGGCGTCAGCGAACGCTCGTTGCGCTACTACGAGGAGCAGGGTCTGCTCGTCTCGGGCCGAACGCGCGGCGGCCACCGCGATTACCCGGAGACGGCGGTGGATCGGGTCATCCACATCCAGGAACTGTACGCGGCGGGCCTGTCCAGCAAGAAGATCTTCCAGATCCTGCCCTGTATGCGTGATGCCGACGGTCGCGCCAATGAACGCGCCACCCCGGACCTGGTCGCTGAACTGGAAATCGAACGCGCTCGCATCGACCGCACCATCACCGACCTCCTGCGTTCCCGCGAGGTGCTCGACGATGTGATCGGCCGGGCGGCCGAGGGGCTCACGAAGGCCGGCACCGGCGCGGGATAGCCAGGGCGCTCGCCGTGCCCGGCGGGACCGGCTTTCCTGGGCGCGCTGCGGCCCGGATCGGCGCAGAGCGCAGCGGCGACGGCCACGATCGGTAATCGTTCTGCGGCAGGCCGTTCGACGGTCCACGCTGGATGCTTCTCCAGGTCGGGCGGTGTTCGCTATCGAGTCTGCCGGAGCCTGGAGCGGGGAGCACGGATCGTCGTCCGTGCTCCCCGCGACCGTTCACGCGCCCGCGGAGACCTTGCTGGTCGAGTGCAGGTTCGGCAGGCCCAGATTGTCGCGCAATGTGGTGCCGCTGTATTCGGTGCGTAGGGCGCCACGGTCCTGGAGCAGGGGAACGACCCGGTCGACGAATTCGTCGAGACCCGAGGGCACCAGGTGGGAGCCGAGGATGAAACCGTCGGAACCATCGTTCTGGACGAAACTGTCGATCCGCTCGGCGATCTGGGCCGGTGTGCCGACGAGTGGGCCGCGTTCGAACTGATCGATCACCACCTCACGCAACGTCAGCTTCTTCTCCTCCGCCACCGCGCGCAGTTTGGCGACGGTCGCGAAGCGATCCTGGTGGACGAACGCCTTGCCCTGGATGATCGGCGGCGCCTCCGGGGCCGGGTCGATATCCGGCACCGGCCCCTCGGGGTCGTAGGCGGACAGGTCACGGTTCCAGATCTGCTCCAGCAGCATCAGCGCGGTCTGCCCGGTGACCTGCTCATTGCGGATGGCGTGGAACTTCTCCTGCGCTTCGGCCTCGGTGTCGCCGAGCACGAAACTCGCCGACGGCAGGATCTTGATGTCATCGGGTGCGCGGCCAGCCGCCACCGCGCGGGCCTTGACGTCGCGGTAGAAATCGGCGGCCTCGGGCAGTTTGCCGTAGGGGGAGAAGATGGCGTCGGCATTGGCGGCGGCGAAATCGCGGCCCTGCGGTGAGACACCGGCCTGGAGCGTCACCGGCCTGCCCTGCGGGCTGCGCGGCACGGTGAACCGGCCGGAGATATCGAACTGGCTGCTCGCGATGGCGAACGCACCCGCGTCCGGACGAGCAAGGAAACGCCCGGATTCCCGATCGGCGACGATATCGCCCGCATCCCACGAATCCCACAGCGCCCGCACCGCCGCGACCGTTTCCTCCGCGCGCGCATACCGATCGGCGCGGTCCAGATAGCCGCCGCGCCGGAAGTTCTGCCCGGTGAACGAGTCGAACGAGGTGACCACATTCCATGCGGCCCTGCCGCCGGACAGATGGTCGAGCGTTGCGAATTGCCTTGCCAGTTCATACGGTTCGTTGAACGTGGTGTTGATGGTGCCCGCGAGACCGAGATGTTCGGTGACCGCCGCGAGTGAGGCGAGCACGGTGAAGGTGTCGGGCCTGCCGATGATGTCCTGATCGAAGATCTTGCCCGCCCGCTCGCGCAGCGCCAGCCCTTCGGCGAGGAAGAAGAAGTCGAACTTGCCGCGTTCGGCGGTGCGTGCGGTGTGCTCGAAGGAATCGAAATCGATCTGGCTGCCCGCCTCGGGATGCCACCACGAGGTGTGATGGTTGACGCCACCGAGGTAGGCGCCGAGGATGACCTGCTTGCGTGGAGTGCTCATGGTGACCTCGTTCAGGCGGTGGCGTAGCGGTTGGGGACGGTTGTGGACAATCCGAGCAGCGCGCGCAGCGAACCGTCGGGGTACTCGGTGCGCGCGAGTCCCCGCGTTCGCAGTGCCGGGACGAGGTGATCGGCGATGGCGTTCAGATCGTCGACCGCCACGCCCGGTCGCAGGCGGAATCCGTCGATGCCCTGCGCGCTCCACTGCGCCAGCAGGTCGGCCAGCTGATCGGCGCTACCGGTGAATATCGCGGCATCGGAGGTGAATTCGTTGCCGGACAGCTCGTTGAGCCGCGCCATTCTCGCGGCGCCGGTCTCTTCGGCCGAATCGAGGAAGACGACCAGGTCGGCGTATACGCGCAGCGGCGCTTCCGTCCTATTCGCCGCGGCCGCGCCGACTTCGGCGAGTACGGGCGCCGGACCGTTGTCGATGTCCGGTGTCACGAACACCAGATCGGCTGCGCACGCGGCGAATTCGTAGACCGTCGGATGATGCGCGAGCGCGGTCACCACCGGCTGCCCCTGCGGTGGCCGCGGCGTGATGGACGGGCCGCGGACCCGGAAGAATCGGCCTTCGAAGTCGATGTAGTGCAGTTTGTCGCGGTCGATGAAGCGCCGATTGGGGATATCGCGGATCTCGGCGTCGTCCTCCCAGCTGTCCCACAGCCTGCGCACCACTTCCACCGCGTCGCCCGCCTCGTCGAACAACTCCGCGATGGCATCGGGCAGCGGGTCTCCGCTGCGCACCCGCGCGAGTTCATCGGCGGTGAGTGTGCGGATCTCGCGACGGCCGAAATGCTGGGCTTCGGTCGCGGAACCGGATACCTTCACCTGCCATCCGGCCCGTCCGCGCGAGGTGTAGTCCAGGGTGGCCAGGGCCTTCGAGACGTGGAAGGGCTCGGTGTGCGTTGTCGTCACGGTCGGGATGAGCCCGATATGTTTCGTCACCGGGGCGAGCCGCGCGGCGATCAGATGCGCGTCCAGTCTGGCCCGCACCCGGTCCACCCGATCGCCGAACTCGTGGCGTTCGCCCGGCAGGGTGAGGCTGTCATCGATGGTGAGGAAATCGAGCAACCCCCGCTCGGCGGTGCGGGCCAGGTCCACCCAGTAGCCGGGAGCGAACAATTCCGCCGGACGCGAGTTCGGCTCCCGCCATGCGGCCGGATGCCAACCCGCCCCGTCCAGCGCGACGCCGAGATGCAGAGGGTTCGATGCCATCGTTTCCCGTTCCTGTGGATGCGCGAAATGCCTACTTCGCCAAGGTAAGAAACGGGCCTACCACGGACAATGGTTCTGCTGACCGTGATCCGAACCGGGTGCGGTTTCGGTCGGCTATTTCCGGCCGGGTCTAGGCCGACACATCCGGTACGGGAACAGGCGCCGAACCCTGCGCCAGCGATTCCGCACCCGCCACGCCGACCAGTGAGGCCGCGACCGCGGGCCGCACCGGAATCAACGGGGGCGCCCCGTTCTCGATGGTGGCGCGGAATCCCTCCAGCACCGCCACCGTGCCCTCGGCCATCGGATCGATCGGCTCGTCGTGCACCAGATAGGGGTGCGGGGCGCGGACCTCCTCCCGCGTCTGCCCGTCCGGTTGCGCCCAGCCTTCCTTGCGCACCCGCACCGACCAGGCGCTGTCGCCGGTGGCGCGGCCCGATTCGGCGAGTCCGTCGGCGCCGCGCACCGATATCCAGCTCCAATGGCTGTCGACCTCTCCGGCGAGGAAACCGTGGCGGGCCAGGGCCAGCGTGCCGTCGGAGAGCCGGATGGCCATCGCCACGGCGGCGGGCCGATCGTCGCCTGGACCGACGGCGAAGGCGCTGACCTGGACCGGCCATGCGCCGGTGAGATTCAGCAGTGGAGACACGGTGTGCGTGCAGTACGCGGTCGGCGCGATGCGACCACGCCAGTGTGCCGGATCGCCGATGAGCCCCGCGGTGTCCTGCGGCGACAGGCTGTGCAGATAATCGGCCTCCACCATCGCGAGCGCGCCGAGCTCACCCGAATCGACCGACTCCCGCAGCAGCCGCGTATGCGGATGGAAGACATAGTTCTCGGCGAACGAGTAGGTCGCCGTCGACCGCTCCGCCGCAGCGATCAGCTCGCGCCCCTCCTCCTCGGAAGCACAGGCCGCCGTCTCCGACAGCACATGCACCCCGCGATCCAAAAACGCGATGGCCAACTCCGCATGCCCATCGAAATCATTGGCAATGATCACCCCATCCAGCCCAGCATCGAGCAACTCGACCCAATCCCCACTCACCCGAGCCGACGGAAACTTCACCCGCGCAGCCGCCACCTGCTCGACATCCCGATCACATATCGCCCCCACCTCCAACCCCACCCGCTCCGCCCACTCACCCATGTACATCCCCCGCACCAAACCCACAATTCCGATACTCATAGTTTCGGTATACGTCCGCAACAAAAATCTCTCAACCAATTTTCGCCTCCACTCACGGGAAGGTGGCCTGCGCTTCGCGGTCGACACCATCGTTCGGGATGCTTGGCTAGCGCGTACGAGTTCCGGAAGCGCGGCTGGAACTGCCTGACCGTGTGGCAATTTGTCACGCCGGGTGGCCGTCGGGGACGTTGCGGCAGTTCGTAAATGGGCGTCGGGCGTACGTTCTCGACCCGGATCGGCGGGGAGTGGCCCGTGCGAATCGACTATCGGATCCAGCGTTGCGGGAGTTGCGGAATTCGGCCGCGAGGCCTCGGAAGCGAAGTCAGGCGGCCTCCCCGGGAAGGGAGGCCGCCTGATCGGTGACCGAGCGGAGTCGGTTACTTGGACGCGCCGGGGATCGCCGCGGCGTCGTCGGTGAGCGCGGCGATCGTGTCGATCCGCGCGACCGCATCGCGCACGATGCGGTCGATGAGTTCCTGACAGGTGGGCAGGTCATCGATGATGCCGGTGACCTGGCCCGCGGCGAGCACGCCTGCCTCGGTATTGCCCTCGACGAGGCCCGCTTTCAGCAGCATCGGGGTGTTCGCGGCCATGATGACCTGCGACCAGGTGAGGTCCTTGGCCTTGCGCATGGCGAGGCCGTCGCGGACCATGGTCGACCATTTCATACCGGTCATGCTCTTGAACTTGGCGGCATTGGAGACGGCAGCGGTGAGACCGCGCCAATTGCCCGAATGTTCCAGGCGCTGCACCAGTTCGGTGTTCAACACGCGGTGCGGCATACCGTCGACCTTGAGCGACACCACCGTGTCCTGGAGATGCCGGTTCAGGTACTCCTGTTTCACGGCATCGGGCACCTGGCTCTCCTGCGTCAGCAGGAAGCGGGTACCCATGGCGATACCGGCGGCACCGTAGGCGAGCGCGGCGGCCAGACCGCGACCGTCGAAGAAGCCACCGGCCGCGACCACCGGAATGTCGACCGCGTCGAGCACCGACGGCAGCAGCAGCGTGGTCGCCACCGGACCGGTATGACCGCCGCCCTCACCGCCCTGCACGATCACCGCGTCCGCGCCCCAGGACGCCACCTTCACCGCATGCTTGGCCGCGCCGATCGACGGAACCACCACGACACCGGCGTCTTTCAGCTTCGCGATCAGATCCTGCTTGGGTGCCAGCGCGAACGACGCGACCGCCACCTTCTCCCGGATCAGCAGATCGATGCGCTCACCGGCATCGGAGGCATCGGCGCGGATGTTCACACCGAACGGCTTGGAGGTATGCGATTTGGTCTTGGCGATCGCGGCCTCGAGTTCGTCGTAGGTCATGGTGGCCGAGGCGAGAATGCCGAGTCCACCCGCCTCCGCGGTGGCCGCGACCAACCGCGGCCCGGCCACCCAGCCCATACCGGTCTGCACGATCGGATGCTCGATGCCGACCAGTTCGGTCAGCGGCGTCCGCAGCCGGGGCCGATCACCCTGTCCGGAAGCGTTCTGTGCTGCTGTGCTCATTGCACCTCCTTGTCGCGGAATCCCTTCGGGTCGAGGACGGTGCGGATGATCCGCAGCTCTTCCTCGGTGGGCAGCCGGGTCTCCGGCGCCTCGCCCAACTCGGCGATCTCGAACGAGGTGTTCTCGGCGACCTCATCGGCGGCCACACCCGGATGCAGCGACAGCGCGCGCATCGTATGGCCGGGCCCACCGAAGTCGAAGACGCCGAGGTTGCTCACCACACGGTGCAGATGATGGAACCGGTAGGCCGGATTCTCGGGATCGATCTTGTCGTAACCGATTCCGGACACCACATCGACACTCTCGCAGAACACCCGCTTGTTGTGCCTCGGCACGAAGTAGCTGGTGGCGTGGTTGATCGTATTGCCCGGAGCGCCGCGCACACCGAACATCTGCCGGGTCGGCTGCTGGAGCGGACCGAACGCGGACAGGTTCTGATTGCCGTACCGGTCCAGCTGATTCGCGCCCATGACGACATGGCGGCGACCGGACGCGACCACATCGAACACCCTGGAGAACGGAATCCAGCCCTCGATGGGAGCCTTACCGCCGATGGCCGGGACCTCGGCGAACAACAGCGCCTCACCATCGGACAGCAGCAGGTCCGGTGCGAAGGTCAGCCGCGCCAGCCGGGCGCCGATGGTGGTGACGGTGGACATGGGGCTTGCCATGATCTCGCCCGCGCCACGGAAGATCTCGGCCGCGGCGACGACGCAGACCTCGGCCCGAGTGATGGTTGAGGGCCCACCCGTCTCCCGGCCGCCACCCCTCACGGAATCGCTCTGCGATGCGGTACTGCTCATTACTTCTGCTCCTCGGCGAAAGCGCGGACGGCGGCCTGGTATTCGTCCTCGGACACATCCAGATAGCGCGCCTTGAACTCGGCCCACGATTCGGGCGTTGTGGCGGCCTCCACATAGTGACGCTGGAACTTCTCGTCGCGGCCGTAGCTGCCGGAGAAGGTGAAATGCGCGCCACCGGCGGATTCGACCACACCGTCGACCATCATGCGGTTGAGGATGATCGACTGCTGCGGAACGGCTTTCACCAGTTCCTCGGTTTCGACCAGGCGATCCACCGACAGGTAGCGGCGCTCGGCCGACAGGCAGTAGAGGTCGTCGAAGTAGGGGTCGACACCGGTGTAGGCGGCATTGCCGTGCTTATCGCCCAGATCCAGATGGACGAAGGCGGCGTCCAGGTTCAACGCGGGCATGGCGATGAGGGTTTCGGTCTTGCCATCGGTCGGGTACGGCGATTGCACCGTCTTCAGCTCGCCCTCCCAGAAATCGACCACGGCCGAACCCAATCCGGCCCGAATGGGTAGGAAGGGCAGGCGGGCGGCGGCGGCTTGCAGACCGCATTTCACCATGCCCTCGTCCATCTCGCGCACGGTGATCGCCCCCTCGGTGCGCGCCTTGGCGAACCACGGGTCGTAGAACGGTGCGGAGTCCAGCGAGACGAATCCGTAGTAGGCCTTGCGCACCTTGCCCGCCGAGCACAGCAGACCCAGATCGGGCCCGCCGTAGGTGACCACGGTCAGATCGGTGACATCCGAACGCAGCAGCGCCCGGACCAGGGCCATCGGCTTGCGTCGCGAACCCCAGCCGCCGAGGCCGATGGTCATACCGCTGCGCAGTTCGCCGACGATCTCGTCGAGCGTCATTTGCTTGTCGCGCATGAGTCTCTATTTCCCTTTCTTCTGCGCGGCCAGGTCGTCGTCGAAGCGCGCCCGGATCTCATCGGCCACACCGGCGAGGTTGAGTTCCATGGTGAAACCCTGCTCATAGCGGTAGGAGCGATGCACGTCCTGCACGTCGATGCCGTTGAGCGCGCGCTTGGCGGCACGGATGACCCGGCCGTCCTTGTCGGCGATGTTCTTGGCGACCTCCAGCGCGGCGGCGTCGAGTTCGGCGCGCGGCACGACCTGGAGCACGGAACCGTAGTGATGGAGCTGCTGCGCGGTGAGGGTGCCTGCCGTGTAGAACATCGCCCGCATCAGGTGCTGGGGGATCAACCGCGCCAGGTGCGTGGCGGCGCCGAGCGCGCCGCGGTCGACCTCGGGCAGTCCGAAGGTGGCGTCGTCGGAGGCCACGACGATATCGGAGTTGCCGACCAGGCCGATACCGCCGCCGAGGCAGAAGCCGTTCACCGCGGAGATCACCGGCACCTGGCAGTCGTAGACGGCGGCGAACGCTTCGAAGCAGCCGTGGTTGGCGCGGATCAGCGCGGTGTGCCCGGTGTCCTGGTTCATCTCCTTGATATCGACGCCCGCGTTGAATCCGCGGCCCTCCGCGCGCAGCACCACCACCTTGGTGTCCTGGTCGCGGCCTGCCTCGCGCAGCGCATCGGCGAGGGCGAACCAGCCGTCCGACGGTATGGCGTTGACCGGCGGATAGTCGACCGTGATGACGGTGATGCCGGTTGATTCGGTGTGACGGTTGATCCCCATCGCAGTTCCCATCGTGAGCGAACCTTGGCTAAGCAAGCAATTGCTTGGTAGGTTAGCACGGTGGCACTCGAAATCGATCTGTCCGGACGCGTCGTTCTGGTAACCGGCGGCGTTCGCGGCGTCGGCGCGGGCGTGAGCCGAGCCCTGCTCGCCGCCGGGGCGACCGTGCTGACCTGCGCTCGCCGCCCCGGTGAGGCCCCGGTGGAGTACGAGGGGCGGCAGGCCGAATTCCTGCCCTGCGATGTACGTGATGGTGACGCGGTACGCGAGATGATCGACACCGTCATCGCTCGGCACGGACGGCTCGACCATCTGGTGAACAATGCGGGCGGCGCGCCCTTCGCCCTGGCCGCCGATGCGAGCAAGAATTTCCACGCCAAGATCATCGAACTGAATCTGCTGGCCCCGCTGCTGGTTTCGCAGCTCGCCAATGCGGTGATGCAGGCACAGCCGGACGGCGGAACCATCGTCAATATCTCCAGCGTCAGCGCGCACCGCGCCTCGCCGGGCACCGCTGCCTACGGTGCGGCCAAAGCGGGCGTCGACAGTCTCACCGCCTCGCTCGCCGTGGAGTGGGCGCCGAAAGTTCGGGTGAACTCGCTGGTCGTCGGCCCGGTGGAGACCGAGCTGAGCCAGCTGCACTACGGCGACGCCGACGGAGTGGCCGCGGTCGGCGCGACGATCCCGCTGGGCCGACTGGCCCGGCCCGAGGACGTCGGCCGCTGCGTCGCCTTCCTCGCCTCACCACTGGCCGCGTACGTCAGCGGGGCGACGCTCGAGGTGCACGGCGGAGGTGAGCGCCCGGCGTTCCTCGATGCCGCGAACGCGGCCACACCCAACGGTGCACCGAAGCCCTGACCGATCATTCCGCGCTCCACCTCGGAAGCGGGCCGATCACCCACCCACCAGAACGATAGGAACACCATGGAAACCGATGGGATCTGCGCCGGACGTACCGTGATCATCACCGGCGCGGGCCGGGGCATCGGCCGGGCGCACGCGCTGGCGTTCGCCGCGGCGGGCGCGAAGGTGGTCGTCAACGACCTCGGCTCCGCGCTCAACGGAACCGACACCGGCGAGACCCCGGCCGAACAGGTCGTCGCCGAGATCCGCGCGGCCGGTGGCGAGGCCGTGGCCAATGGCGACGATATCGCCGACTGGGAAGGTGCGCGCCGACTCATCCGCCAGGCCGTCGACACCTTCGGCGGACTCGACGTGCTGGTCAACAATGCCGGATTCGTGCGCGACCGGATGCTGGTGAACCTGTCCGAAGACGAATGGGACGCCGTCGTCCGCGTGCACCTCAAGGGCCATTTCGCCACCATGCGCCACGCCATCGAATACTGGCGCGGTGAGTCCAAGGACGGTCGACCGGTGGATGCCCGCATCATCAACACCAGCTCCGGCGCCGGTCTCCAGGGCAGCGTCGGCCAGGGCAACTACGGCGCCGCCAAGGCCGGTATCGCGGGCCTGACCCTCACCGCATCGGCCGAATTCGCCCGCTACGGCGTCACGGTCAATGCGATCGCCCCCGCCGCCCGCACCCGGATGACCGAGACCGTCTTCGCCGACGATATGGCGGCGCCCGAAGAAGGCTTCGACGCCATGGCCCCGGAGAACGTCTCCCCGTTGGTGGTCTGGCTCGGCAGTGCCGAATCCGCCGGTGTGACCGGACGTATGTTCGAGGTCGAAGGCGGCAAGATCGCCGTCGCCGAAGGCTGGCGCCACGGCATCCCCGTCGACCGGGGCGCCCGCTGGGATCCGGCCGAACTGGGCCCGGTCGTCGCCGACCTGCTCGCCAAGGCCAACGACCCCGAACCGGTCTACGGGGCGTAACCACTTTCACGGACCCCGCCTCGGCCGCTCACCTGCACTGAGGCGGGGTTCGTCGATCCTGCACCTCTCGCGCACCGCTTCTTCACGCCGTTTTGCGGGTGTTCGCGGCGCTGGTGCCGTTCGTGACCGCGGTCGACGCCGGTCCGTTCGGGCGCCGAAGGAATTCCTCAGCGCCGCCCGGCCGATCAGATCATCGGACTCATCGCTGGTACTCGTCGCCGGTCGGGCACCGCTCTCTGAGCGGTTTTCGAGGTGCTGTGACCGACTGCACAACCTTGCCTCGAAGGGGATCGAATCGAGGGTGTCAGCAAACCGACCGTCAGGTCCTTCGCGGCCCGGTGCTCGCGGCGAGCCTCCGGCCTCGGCAGACGCGGTTTACGCCGTCCAGGCGAACGGAATGTGCCGTCTATCGGCGCCTGTGTGCGGGCGGTACGGCTGCGCCACCGGGAGCCCACGGTTTACTATGGGCAACCGTCGTTGAAGTCCGGGGTGTGCGTGTGGCCGGGCGAAGATCTGCGCAGTCTCTATGAGGGGAAGGCCGTCGCATGGCCATTGGTCGCATTACGCGTGTGCTCGCGGTAGCGGGGGCCGTCGGGTGCCTCGGGCTACTCGGGCCGGTGGCGGCCGAGGCCCAGCCGGACAGTAGCGCCGGACAGGGTGGCAACAGCGCTCCGAATCCGGGTAACGGCATCCTGCCGAATTCGGGCAGCGGTGGTGGAAACACGGGCGATCGCCTCGGCGCGAACGCGGGTCATGGTGCGGGAGCGGACTCGGGAGGTGGTTCCGGCGCACACGCGGGTAGCGCACCCCGCGTGAACGTAAACGGCGATCCCGGCGCGAATCCCGGCCCGAGTGCGGGTCCTGCTCCCGGAGTGAGTACGGGCAGTGGCCCTGCCGCGAACTCGGGTAACGGTGTTGACGGGGGTAGCGGCTCTGCCGCGAACTCGGGCAACGGCACCGACGCGAGTAGCCGCCCGACCACGAATGTGGGTACTGCCCCCGGTGCGAACTCCGGTCCCGGCGTGAATCCCGGCCCTGGCGTGAACCCCGCGCCAGGCGTGAACCCCGGCGCCAACTCCAACCCCGGCCAAGGCACGAACGCGACGAACAGCGCTACCCCTGTCAAAGACGACGCCGACGAATGGCAGCCGCTCACCATCCCGGGTCAGCGCACCCCGGTCGACGCGGGCATCGAACCGACCGACATCGCAGGACCGGGCACGGGCTCGGCCGGAGCGGGATCGGCTGCGGCGGGCTCGGCGGCCGCTGGCTCGGCGGCCGGGTCGGCCGGACTCGGCGCGGCCCTCGGGACCGGATCCTCGGCCCTCGGCGTGATTCTCAGTACCGGTTCGGCCGGGCTGGGCGCAACACTCGGAACCGGTTCAGCGGCAGTGGGATCGGCGGGTATCGGTGCGCTCGGAACCGGTTCGGCCGCAGTGGGTTCCGCTGGAGTAGGCGCGCTCGGCACCGGCTCGGCGGCACTCGGCACCGGTTCGGCAGCGCTGGGCACGGGTTCGGCAGCGGTTGGTTCGGCCGGTGTCGGCGCCCTCGGTACCGGTTCGGCGGCTGTCGGTTCGGCTGCTCTCGGGTCTGCGGGAATCGGTTCGGCCGCAACGGGTTCGGCCGCGGTGGGTTCGGCGGCCGTCGGCTCGGCCGCCGTCGGTTCAGCCTCCCCGCTGCTGTTGTTGCTGCTGCCCATCCCGCCGGTTCCGCCGGCCCCGGCCCTGCCCCCGCTGGCCATTCCGCCGGTGCCCGTGCCCGCGCCGCCGGTGATCGCGCCGGTCGTTCCGCCGGTTCCGGTCGTGCCGGTGATCGCACCGCCCGGGCCCGCTGCGGCCCCGGTAGCGCCCGCGCCCGCAGCACCGGCTCCCGCGGCCCCGGCTCCGGCGGCACCGCCCGCGATGGCCGCGCCAGCGGACCCCGATGTGCGCAATACCAGCTCCGATGACGGTCTGCCCGCACCGAAGATGTTGACGGTGATCGGTGGTCTGATCGCACTCACCCTGGCCGGAGCCGGTTCCGGTGCGGTGAGCTTCCAGAGTGCGTCGGCGGCGCAGGCGCGGATCGATGCCGCGCGCGCCGAATTCTTCGGAACGGGTGCGTGATCGGCGATGACACAGAGTAAGGCCCAGAGTGGTTCGCGTTCCTACCGCCGGGTTGCCGCGGCGGTGGACGCGGTATGCGCGGTGGCGGCCGATTTCGACGCCACCACCCTCGACGAGGTGGTGCTCGCCATCGCCGCCGAACGCAAACGCATGATCGAGATCGCCGATGCCGATCTCGGCCCCGGCGTCTGCGGTCAGCGCCGCTTCTACCCGGACAAAGATGTGATCGTGCTGGCAACGGCACTGCCGAGTCGCGAACACACCCTCGCACATGAGCTGGGGCACATCGTGTTCGACCACGAGGGTGCGCCAGCGCCGGAGGTGACGCTGGAAGCCAGTGACGATCTGATCGCCTACATGCTGAGCCAGCGCGCTCATCAGCAGATCGTCGACGACGGTGAGGACGAACAGGCCGAATGGGAGGCCGAGACCTTCGCCGCGATGCTGATGACGCGGCTGCGCGTATTCAACAACCGGGGCGCGGGCGTCTCGGTCCTTCGATTCGATGAGGCTCTTGGATGACCTTCTGGTTGACGGCCATGCTGGTCTGGGTGGCAGCCGGTGCGCGGGTGGGGCGCGTGCTGGTCAAGCCCGCGACGACCGCCCGTGTCGCCATCGTGATCGCGGTGTCCGCGGTCGCGATGGCCGCCACCGTCGCGATTCCCGATGTGGGGCTCGCGGTCGACAACCTGCTACCGGACGGTCTGCGCTCCGGGATGCTCTCCGATGGCGTCGTCGTCGCGGCCTGGCTGCTGTTCACCACGGCGACGTCGGTGGTCGCCTCGGCGGCGTGGCCGGTGGTCTCGCGCAGTAATCTGCGCCAGATCGCGCTGGCGATCTATGCGGTGGGTGCCGTCGCCGCGGCGACGGCGCTGGCGTGGACGCATATCGTCGGTTGGGTGATCGTCGCGCTCGGTGGGCTGTTCATCGTCGTCACCGGTCTGCGCAACCTGGACTGGACCGCGCTCGGGCGCGGTATCGCGATCTACACCACGGGCACCGCGGTGGTCGCGGTGATGGCCGCATTGGAGACCCGTCGCACCGCCATCGATGCTCCGCGCGCGGAACCCGGTGTGGCGGACTGGGGTTGGCCGGTGTGGCAGATCGCGAGCCTGTTGATCGCGTTCGGCGCCGTGTGGATCGTGATCGAACTGTGGGTGCGTGCGCGGCTGCTGCTGCGACGTATCGAGCTGCTGCACCGTGTACT
The DNA here is from genome assembly GCF_029868385.1 of Nocardia cyriacigeorgica. Classification (GTDB taxonomy): domain Bacteria; phylum Actinomycetota; class Actinomycetes; order Mycobacteriales; family Mycobacteriaceae; genus Nocardia; species Nocardia cyriacigeorgica_F. Next base: position 51,075 of record NZ_JARWNX010000043.1, read on the forward strand.
GGTGAAGCGCTTCCCCGAGGTGGTCGCGCATGAGCAGGGCGGAACGTCAACGCAGTTGAAGGCTTCCGACCGGGTCGCGCAGATCATGGATGCGCTCTACCTCCAGTCCGGTGGCGGTGTGGAGATCGTCTCGGCCGGTGAACCGCCGGACTCGGTGACCCTGCGTGCCGATCGGGTGGCCCGGTGGGCACGTCATCCGCTCGGTGATGTGGTGGTCGATGCGCGCTGGATCGCACCGCCCGAGGGGGTGAGCCCGCGCGGCTGGGTCAATGCGATCGCGCAGGCTTTCGATACCACCGCACGCGAGCAGCAGCGGAAACCGGCCGAGGCACAGCGCTGAACCCGACGGGTCGATTCCGCTGCCCTGGCGCGGCTCACGCTCCGGGACAGCGGTTTTCGGACGTCTTCAGGCGGATTCGCTGCGGAGTGGCGCCGATCACATAAGGCAACACAGTGCGACCGATCGGTCGCACTGTGTTGCCTTATGTGCGAGTCTATTCGGTCCCGTCCGGAGGAACTTCGGGCAGACCTTCGCTCGCCCGGAGTTTCTCCGCCATGGACGTCAGTAGATTCTGGGATTCTTCGGACAGATCGAATGCCCGGCTCGACAGCCGACGCAGTCCGTAACCCTGCAACTGCGACAGCAGTTCCAGGTCGTGATCGATCTTGGCGGCGTAGATGTCGTTGAAGAAGTAGTCCGGCTTGACCTTGAAGAACTTCGCCAATGCGGCCACCGTCTCATCCGACGGATTGGTCCGCTGCCCGGACCGCAACTGTGACAGATACGGTTTGGAGATCGGATGCCCTGAGGCCGTCAGCGCAGCTGCGACCTCCGCGTTCGTGTGCGGCTTACGCCCCGGGGGATGCACGGTTTCGAACAGCTTGTTCAGCCGCGCCGCGAAATCAGCCATTGTGAGCCGCCCAATTCCCTTCGCTGTACTAACAGTCGTTATCTCGGATACGTATCATTGATATTAGCGGCTCAGTAACTGAAAACCTACGCCTGATTCCGAATTTCCTTGAAGCTTCCAGGTCGGTATCCAGTGCAGAGGCTCCGAGCGTGGCGTTTGCGGGTTACACCAACGGCTCTTGTGGAGCCGTCCGGCCAGCAAGTTCTAGCCCGTCGCGGGGTTCTTCCCGGTCGGACCGGCGGTAGCCGCAAGATAGCTGACACTTCATCTAGTCGTCTGTACCGAAGTTTGTGTGGCGTACGACACGTTTTGCCGCCTCCGAGATGAACGTTCAACTTGCACGGGGGAATTGGTTGAAAGGCTTACAGTCGCTCGATGATCGTGCCTGTCGCGAGTGCGCCACCGGCACACATGAGCACCATTGCGATGCTGCGATCGGAGCGCTCCAGCTCGTGCAAAGCCGTTGTGATGAGGCGGGATCCGGTGGAGCCCACCGGATGGCCGAGTGCGATGGCGCCACCGTTGACGTTCACCCGGTCCATATCGGGCTTGTGCACCGCCGCCCACGACAGCGGCACCGAGGCGAATGCCTCGTTGATCTCGAACAGATCGATATCGCCGATGCTCATGCCCGAGCGCTCCAGCAGTCGGGTGGTGGCCTGCACGGGACCGTCGAGATGGAATTCGGGTTCCGAGCCGACCAGGCACTGGGTGACGATCCGCGCACGCGGCGTCAAACCTTCACGGCGCGCGGCCTTTTCATCCATCAGCAGGACTGCTGCGGCGCCGTCGGAGATCTGCGAGGACGTACCGGCGGTGTGGATACCTCCCTCGAGGACCGGCTTCAGGCCGGCCAGGCTCTCCGTCGTGGTCTCCCGCAGACCCTGATCGCGGGTGACATCCATCTTCTCGCCGGTGAGGTTGCCTTCCTTATCGGCGACCGGCGCGGTCACGGTGAGCACCTCGCGGTCGAAGCGACCCTCGGCCCATGCCTGTGCGGCCAGTCGCTGCGAGCGCACGCCCAGTGCGTCGATGTCGTCGCGGGTGATGCCGCGCCGCTTGGCGATTCGTTCGGCGGCCTCGAACTGGTTGGGCAGGTCGATATCCCATGCGGCGGGCCTGCGCGGCCCCGCGTTCTCGCCGACGTTGGCGCCGAGCGGAACCCGGCTCATGGCCTCGACGCCGCACGCCATGCCGATCTCGATGGCATCGGTGGCGATGAGACCGGCGATCAGGTGGTTGGCCTGCTGCGCCGAACCGCACTGGGCGTCGATGGTGGTGCAGCCGACCTGCCAGGGGAGCCCGGCATGCAGCCAGCCCACCCGGGTGACGTTGTTGGACTGTTCGCCCGCCTGGGTGACGCAACCGCCGATGACCTGTTCGACGAGGGCGGGGTCGAGATGTGCGCGTTCGAGCAGCCCGCGCTGGGCGAGGCCGATGAGTTCGGCGGCATGTAGGCCGGACAGCCAGCCGCGGCGCTTGCCGATCGGGGTGCGGGCGGCTTCGACGATGACGGGTGTACCCATCTCCAACCTTTCCTCGAGGACAGAAATGAAACGTGTTCCTGACACTTGTCACGGGCGGATCTGTCCGGTTTCTTTCCTAGTTTTCCCGCCTGTGCTTCAATAATTGTAGAACGTGTTCCAGTTCCGTGGTCGATTGGATTCACTGGTCCGTGGTGTCCGCGGTCGCGGTATCGCGAAGGAGGCAACTGGTGGTAGCCCCTCGGACGGTCCGGCCCGATGTGCCGGACGGATTCGATGTCACCGATCCCGAAATCTATGCCCACCGTATTCCGGTCGAGGAGTTCGCCGAGCTACGTCGGGCCGCCCCGATCTGGTGGAATCCGCAGCCACCGGAGGTCGGCGGGTTTCATGACGACGGCTTCTGGGTCGTCAGCAAGCATGCCGAGGTCAAGGAGGTCTCCCGGCGCAGCGAGGTGTTCTCCACCTATGAGAACACCGCGATTCCGCGATTCAACGACGACATCACCCGCGAGCAGATCGAGTTGCAGCGGTTCGTTCTGATCAACAAGGACGCACCCGAGCACACCAAACTGCGCAAGATCATCTCGCGTGGATTCACCCCGCGTGCGATCAACGGCTTGCGGGCCGAGCTGTCGGCGCGCGCCGAGGCCATTGTGAAGACGGCCGCGGAATCCGGTTCGGGCGACTTCGTCACCCAGATCGCGTGCGAACTTCCGTTGCAGGCCATCGCCGAACTCATCGGCGTCCCGCAGGAAGACCGCATGCGGGTCTTCCACTGGTCGAACGAGATGACCTCTTACGACGATCCCGACAGCGATGCCGATCCGGTGGTGGCCTCCGCGGAAATCCTCGGATACGCCTACCAGATGGCCGCCGACCGCAAGAAGTGTCCGGCCGATGACATCGTCACCACATTGATCGAGGCCGATATCGATGGCGACAAGCTCTCGGAGGAGGAATTCGGATTCTTCGTGATCATGCTCGCGGTGGCGGGCAACGAGACCACCCGCAATGCCATCACCCACGGCATGATGGCGTTCCTTGACCACCCCGATCAGTGGGAGCTGTTCAAGAAGGAGCGTCCGGCCACCGCCGCCGATGAGATCATCCGCTGGGCCACGCCGGTGACCTCCTTCCAGCGCACCGCACTGGAGGATGTGGAACTCGGCGGGGTGCAGATCAAGAAGGGGCAGCGGGTGGTCATGCTGTACCGCTCGGCCAACTTCGACGAGGACGTCTTCGAGAACCCGGAGAAGTTCGACATCATGCGGGCCGACAATCCGCATCTGTCCTTCGGCGGCACCGGCGCGCACTTCTGCGTCGGCGCGAACCTGGCCCGCCTCGAAGTCGACCTGATCTTCAACGCGATCGCCGATCATCTGCCCGATATCAGCAAGCTCGGCGATGCGAAGCGGCTGCGTTCGGGGTGGCTCAACGGCATCAAGGAATTCCCGGTCGACTATCGGACCTGCCCGGTCACCGGCGACGCCGCTGGCTGACGCGGTCCGCCCGCCGAACGGCGATGCCCTCGATCCGCGGATCGAGGGCATCGCCGTTTGTTCGGTGGAAGGCGCGGTACCGGGTCAGCCGACCGGGCGCGCGGTCGCCATGGCCCGGTCGACCTCCCAGAACGCGCGCAGCGCGGCGATCTTGCCCGCCTCGTCGACCCGGTAGGTGAACACGCCTTCGGCATCGATCACGTGTCCGCCGACCGTACTACGAATGGTTCCGGTGAACGCGACTTCCGAACCGCAGGCGAAGGAATCGTCGAACAGGAACTCGATCGACTCGGTCGCCGCGATCGCCTTGTCCCAAAAGGCCGCGATGGCGTCGCGACCCCGGTGGCCGAGGCCCTGCGGATCGAATCCCGACGGGCCGATCGGATCCTCGACGATGCCATCGGCCGCGAACAGATCCAGCCAGGCTTCTTTGTCACGTGCCCGCACCGCCGTCTGCGAGGCGAGTCCCGCGGCGCGCGCCGGATGGTCGGTGATGGGGGAGGAGTCGACGGTCATAGTTGCCCTTCCGGTCGGACTCAGCGAATCGGATCGTCGATATTCGCCGCGGCGAACTTGCGCAGCGATTCCTGTTTGGCGGCCAGCTCGCCATCGAATCCGATGCCTTCCAGCAGCCACGGCACCACGATCGCATCGGTCACACCGGCGTCGGCCAGATCCTGATAGCCGGATCGGCCGAACTTGTCGATGCAGACCGCTTGGATCTCGAACGGTTCCTCGGCGCGGTCGCACTCCGCACGCAACCGTCCCAGGGTGTCGATGGTTTCGCGCAGTTCGTCGAACTTCATCATGGCCGAGGTCCAGCCGTCGCCGACCCTGGCCGCCCGGCGCAAAGCCGCATCGGTGTGGCCGCCGATGTAGAACGGCACCGGCTCGGTGGGCGCCGGGCTCATCTGCAAAGGATCGAAATCGAAGAACTCGCCGTGATATTCGACCATACCGCCGTTCAGTACCAGCTTGATGACCTCGATCATCTCGTCCACCCGAGCGCCGCGGCGCGCGAAAGGCACACCGCACCACTCGAATTCCTCCGGCGCCCAGCCGATGCCGACGCCGAACCCGAATCGGTTGCCCGACATATTGGCCACCGAACCCACCTGCCGGGCCAGCAGCAACGGATTGCGGGAGCCGAGCTTGAGGACATTGGTGTAGAAGCGGATGCGGCTGGTGACAGCGGCCATGGCGGTCGCGGCGATCAGCGGATCGACCCACGGTGTTTCCGGGCCCCAGAAGCGGCTGCCGTCGGGGGTGTAGGGGTATTTCGCCGCCGCCGACTTCATATAGAACAGCGAATCGGGCAGTGCGATCGAGGAGAAACCGCATTCTTCCGCGGTCCGGGCCAGCTCGGGCAACTGCTCGAGTGGGCTCAGCGCGATACCGAGGGTGAATTTCATTCCGGACGCTCCGATCCGACTACCCACATCGAGAAGTACTGTGACCCACCGCCATAGGCGTGACCGAGTGCTTTACGGGCATTGTCCACCTGGTAGGCCCCGGCCCGGCCCATCACCTGCTTGGCTGCCTCGGCGAAACGGATCATGCCGGAGGCGCCGATCGGATTGGACGACAACACCCCACCCGACGGATTCACCGGCAGCGTGCCACCGATCTCGGTTTCGCCCTTATCGGTGAGCTTCCAGCCGTCGCCGGGTGCGGCGAAGCCGAGATTCTCCAGCCACATCGGCTCGAACCAGGAGAACGGGACGTAGATCTCGGCGGCATCGATCTCACTGAGCGGATCGGTGATACCGGCCTGCTTCCACAGTGCGGCCGCCGCATCGCGCCCGGCCTGCGGATTGACCTGGTCGCGTCCGGCGAAGGTGGTGGGCTCGGTCCGCATGGCGGTCGCGTGCACCCAGGCCACCTTCTTGCCCGCCGCTTCCACCGCGGCGGCCGAACTCTCGCCGCCGATGACGACCGCGCAGGCGCCGTCGGAGGAGGGGCAGGTCTCGTCGAAGCGGATCGGATCCCACAGCATCTGCGAGGCCAGCACCGATTCCATGGTGATATCCGGCTGCTTCAGATGGGCGTAGGGGTTCTTGGCGCCATTGCGCCGATCCTTGGCCGCAACCATCGCACCGATATGGCCCGGCGCGTTGGAGCGACGGATGTATGAGCGCACATGCGGTGCGAAATAGCCGCCCGCGCCCGCGCCGACCGGCATGGTGAACGGCACCGGAATCGACAACGCCCACATGGCATTCGACTCCGACTGCTTCTCCCACGCCACCGCGAGCACCCGCTCGTGTACACCACCCTGCACCAGGTTGGCGGCGACGACACCGGTCGAGCCGCCCACCGAGCCCGCGGTGTGCACCCGCAGCAGCGGTTTGCCCGGCGCACCGAGGGCGTCGGCGAGGTACAGCTCGGGCATCATCACGCCCTCGAACATGTCCGGCGCCTTGCCGACCACGACCGCGTCGATATCTGCCATGGTCACACCCGCGTCGGCCAGCGCGCGATCGATGGCTTCACGGCACATGCCCGCCATCGACACGTCGCTGCGTTTTGTCACGTGATGGGTTTGTCCGGTGCCGAGCACCGCAGCCGGGAAACTCATCGGCCAGCCTCCGAATCCAGAACGGTCACAAGGTTTTGTTGCAGCGCGGGACCGCTGGTGGCGTGCGCCAGCGCGCGCTCGGCGGTGCCGGCCATGATTTCCTTCGCCGCATAACCGATGCGTTCGAGCCCGGCCGCGAACATGGGATTTCCGGCCAGCGCGCCACCGGAGGGATTGACCCGGGTGTGCTTGTCCAGACCGATCGCCTCGGCCAGGATCAATTCCTGATGGCTGAACGGAGCGTGCAGCTCGGCGATATCGAAACCGCTGGTATCGCCGCCGGTCACCGCATGGGCGGCGGCCTGCGTCGTGGGCGAGACGGTCAGATCACGGCCGCCGAGCACCGACGAGTCGATGCGGTGCGCCATCCCGGTGATCCAGGCCGGGCGTTCGCACAGCTCGCGGGCGCGGTCGCCCACCGCGAGCACGATCGCGGCCGCGCCGTCGGTGATCGGTGCGACATCGTGCTCACGCAATGGGTCGGCGATATACGGCGCCGCGAGCAGCTCATCGATCGAGGCGCCCCCGGCGCGGTGCGCACGGGAGACCGCGGCCATGTCCCGCTCACTCCAGCGTCCCGCGTCCAGGCCCGCTCTGGCCTGCAAACCCGCGATGGACAGCGCATCCGGCCACAGCGGTGTCACCAGATACGGGTCCAGCTGCATCGACAGGATCTGGCGCAGGGTGCCCGCGGAGGACTTGCCGAAGCCGTACACCAGCGCGGTGCGGGCCTGGCCGGAACGCAGCTTCACCCACGCCTCGTACAGCGCCCAGGCCGCGTCCATCTCGACATGCGATTCGTTGATCGGTGGAACCGCGCCGATCGAATCGACCGCGGAGATGAACGAGAAGGCCCGTCCGGCAAGGTAATCGGAGGAGCCGGAGCACCAGAAATCGATATCGGTCTTGCTGATGCCGAGCTGGTCGTAGATCTGCTGGAAGCATGGTCCAAGCATTTCCACGCCATTGGTGGTGCCGAAGGTCTCCCGCACATGGGGCGCGTGCGCGAAGCCGACGACGGCGATGTCGGTGGCGTTATCGGTCGTACGCTCGGTGATGGTCACTCGGGAGCCCTCTCACAGGTGATGCTTGTAGGTTTCGTAATCGGCGTCCGGCTCGCCGGAGGGCTCGAAGTGGTCGACGTTCTCCAGGCCGTAACCCCACTCTTCGCGCGGTTTCCACACCGCGCGCACCCGCATACCCATCCGCACCTGTTCGGCCGCACATCCGAGCACCAGGTGCAGCACGGGAATATCGGCGCCGTCGAGCAGCACGTAGGCGGCCACGTAGGGCGGTGTGATCCGCTGGCCGAGGAACGGCACATTGACGATGCAGAACGTGGTGACCGTGCCGGTATCGGCCAGTTCGACCATGTCGTCGGTCGGCTTGCCGGTGGTCGGGTTGGCGCCACGCGGTGGGAAATAGACCTTGTCCCCGGCGTGGGTGCGACCGCCGATGAGCTTGCCTTCTTTGAGCCCACGCAGATACACCGTCTCCTGCGGGGAGGCCGTGTGCTTGTAGCTCATATCCACCGGCGTCACGAGCATGGTGACCGGTTCGGTATCCGACGCCGGGGTTTGCGCACCGGCGGTGGAGGTTTCGCCGGGTTCGAAGCAGGCGATGTCGTGAATGGTGCCGGTGGTCTCGGTGGCCCAGCGGGCGCGCACCCGCATACCGGTGCTGATCTGGTCCGGGCTCGCCACGTCCACCGCGTGCAGCAGCGCGGTGTCGGCACCGTCGAGCTCGATCAGCGCGTAGGCGAACGGACGATCGAAGGGCTGACCCGGCAGCGGGTCACGCACCCAGGTCCAGGAGGCGACGGTGCCGACATCGGCCACATCGACGAACTCGCCGAGCGGATCGGAGGTCACCGGATCGTATTCGGACGGCGGAACCAGCACCCGGCCGTCCGAACCACGCACGCCGACGATGCGGCGCTCGCGCAGCCCGGTCAGGAACCGTCCGATGATCGGTCCCACCGAGCGGGTGTAGTCGAATGTCATTCGCAGCGGCGCGCTGAGTACGTCGCTCGGTTCCAGTCCGGGCGGGCGATCCTGCGTGATTGCCGTGGGTGCAGTATTCCCCTGAGTCACGATATCGAGTAGAACAGGTTCTTATTCTGCTGGCAAGCAGTCGACCGGAAAGGGGACCGATATGCGGTTCGGATTGCAGCTCGGATACTGGGGTGCGGCGCCGCCGCAGCAGACCGGTGAGTTGGTGGTCGCCGCCGAGGAGGCCGGTTTCGACGCGGTGTTCGCGGCCGAGTCGTGGGGATCGGATGCGTTCGGCCCGCTGGCCTGGTGGGGGTCGTCGACCAGCCGGGTGCGGCTGGGTACCTCCGTCGCGCAGTTGTCGGCGCGCACCCCCGCCGCGACCGCGATGCATGCGCTGACGCTCGATCACCTCAGCGGGGGCCGCGCCATCCTCGGGCTCGGCGTCTCCGGACCGCAGGTGGTGGAGGGGTGGTACGGGCAGCCGTTCGCCAAACCGTTGCAGCGCACCAGGGAGTACGTCGACATCATCCGCAAGGTGCTCGCGCGTGAGGCGCCCGTCGTCAGCGACGGGCCGCATTACACGCTGCCCTACGCCGGTCCCGGAGCGACCGGGCTCGGTAAACCGCTCAAGCCGATCGTGCATCCGCTACGTGCGGATCTGCCGATCTGGCTGGGCGCGGAGGGGCCGAAGAATGTCGCGCTGACCGCCGAGATCGCCGACGGCTGGCTGGCCATCTACTACGCGCCCCGGCTGGCCGGGATGTACAACGAATGGCTCGATGAAGGCTTTGCCCGGCCCGGCGCCCGCCGTACCCGCGAGACCTTCGAAATCGCCGCCAGCGCCCAGGTGATCATCACCGACGATCCGGCGGCCGAGATCGAACGACTGCGCTGGGTGATGTCGCTCTACATCGGCGGCATGGGCGCCCCCGAACTCAACTTCCACGCCCAGGTCTATCGGCGGATGGGCTACGAGCGCGAGGTCGAGGAGATCGGCAAACTCTTCCAGGCGGGCCGCAAGGCCGAGGCGGCAGCCGTGGTCCCCGACGAGATGGTGCTCGACACCACGATCATCGGCAACGAGGACGAGGTGCGTAAGCAGATCGGCGTCTGGGAGGCGGCGGGCGTCACGATGATGCTCGTCTCGGTGAGCGATCTCGATCAGCTGCGGCGCCTGACACCCCTCATCGGCTCATAGAACATGTTGCAGAATGCGGGCGGTTGCCGCCGCCCGCACCTGCCACGAGTGGGCGGCGCCAGCCGTCGACCAATCGGACGGCAGTGTCGGACATATGCGAAGCGGTGACCGCAGCAGCATCCCGACCGGGACGGCCATCACCACGACGCCGACCCACAAAGCGGTCTGCGCCGACCACACTCCGGCGACGAACCCGCCCACGACGGTACCGAGCGGTATCGCGCCCTACGTGACGCCTGCGGGACTGCCCGCCGCGGTCCGGTTCTCCGCCGGTGAGATCGAGGGATTCGAATCGCTGGCGTGTCTCGGTGCGGCGGGCATCCATCGGTCCGGTGACCCGGACCGCCACTCGGATCTGATACCCGGCTACCGGCTCAGGCGGCTTCGCGCAACTCCGGCTCCAGGCCGAACAGTGGGAACAGTTTCTCGGTGTCGAGGAAGAAGTTGAGCCCGGAGATCTCGCCGTCGGTGAATTCCAGGACGGTGATCGACCAGGGCACCCACACGCCCGGCCGGTCGCTCGGCTTGTAGTGGCCGAAGGCGGGCAGACCGTTGGCGCCCTCGAGCCGGACCAGGCGCGAATCCCGGCAGGCCACGCCGTGGCCGAGCATGAACTCCGCGACATTGGCCGGACCGGAGACCCAGAACTCGAGCGGCGGCATGGACAGCGCCACATCGGTTTTCAGCAGGGTGGTGAGGGTGTCCATATCGTAGGTCTCGAACGCCTTGACGAAATCGTCGATCAGTTTGCGCTGTCCGTCGTCGGTCTCGTCGTAGGTGTCGGTAACCGCGGGCTGCACCTTGGACATGGTGGCGCGGGCGCGCTGCAAAGCGCTGTTGACCGAGGCCGGTGACATGGTGAGCGCCTCGGCCGTCTCGCTGGCGGAGAAACGCAGCACCTCGCGCATGATCAGGATGGCGCGCTGGGTGGCGGGCAGATGCTGACAGGCCGCGACGAAGGCCAGCCGCAGGGTGTCCTTGGCGCTGGCGTGCTCGGCCGGATCGGCCCCGAAGGCAAGGGCGTTGGGGATGGGCTCGACCCAGACGTAATCCGGCTGCGGCGCGGTGAGCGGTGAATCCGGGCTCGACGGGCCCGACATGTCCATCGGCCGCGCCCGGCGCTGCGGACCGTCGAGCATGTCCAGGCAGACGTTGGTGGCGATCCGGTACAACCAGGAACGCAGGCTGGCCCGCCCCTCGAACCCGTCGTAGGCCTTCCAGGCGCGGGTGAAGGTCTCCTGCACCGCGTCCTCGGCCTCGAAGGAGGAACCGAGCATGCGGTAGGCGTAGGCGCACAGCTCGCGGCGGTGCACCTCGAAAGAATCCATGACTTCGGCGGTGGCTGTGCCCGACGACTCGCTCATGGATGTCACTGTGGCACATGCCACCGACAACAAACAGACATCCGGGCGATCGTTTGCCGAGGTAAACACCACCTCGGCCCCAGCAAGCGCACCAGTACCGCCAGTAACGGATATCGGGTTTCGGCGGCGGCGATGAGTTTCCGCGACGGGCCCCGTCTCTATGGGTGAAGCGAGCACACGACGACCGAGAGGCCGAAAAAATGAGCACCAAGATGATCTTCGTCAATCTCCCCGTGACCGACCTGGCGCGGTCGAAGAATTTCTACGAGGCACTCGGCTGGAAGGTCAACCAGGACTTCACCGATGAGAACGCCTCCTGCATCGTTATCGACGACAACATCTGCCTGATGCTGCTGACCAGGGAGTACTTCGCCACCTTCGCGAAGCGCCCGATCGCCGACACCGCGGCGACCACCGCCGCTGGTTACGCGCTCTCGCTCGGCAGTGCACAGGAGGTGGACCAGCTCACCGAGGCGGCGCTGGCCGCGGGCGGGCGGGAAGAGGTCAACGAGGAAAAGCGCTCCCAGGAGGCCGAGGTCGGCATGCACGGACGCACCTTCCTCGACCCCGACGGCCACCAGTGGGAGCCGTTCTGGATGGACTACCCGGGCGCCAACTGACCCTGGATGCCGAACGTCCCCGGCGCGTCGAGCCCGCCGGGGACGTTCGAGGTTTCGGAACAGTTCAGTTGCCCGTGAAGGTCGGCGTGCGCTTCTCGGCGAAGGCCTTCGGGCCCTCCTTGGCATCGGCCGAGGTGAACACCGCCATACCGAGTTCGGCGTCGATCTTGAAAGCGTCTTCCTCCGGCAGGCATTCGGTTTCGCGGATGGTGCGCAGGATCGCTTGCACCGCCAGCGGTCCGTTGGCCGCGATCTTGTCGGCCAGCTCCAGCGCCTTGTCCAGTGCGGTGCCATCGGGCACCACATGGCCGATCAGCCCGATCTCCTTGGCTTCGGCGGCGGTGACATGCCTGCCGGTGAGCAGAATGTCGGCGGCGACGGTGTAGGGGATCTGGCGTACCAGGCGCACCGCCGAACCGCCGAGTGGGAACAGGCCCCAACGCGCCTCGGACACACCGAACTTCGCGCTCTCGCCCGCGACCCGGATATCGGTGCCCTGCAAGATCTCGGTGCCACCGGCGATGGCGGGCCCCTCGATCGCCGCGATCAGCGGTTTGGTGAGTCTGCGGCCCTTGAGCAGCGCCTCGATCCTGGACAGATCCCAACCGCCGCCGGAGAACGAGTCGCCGGGGTGCTGCGAGGTCATCGCCTTCAGATCCGCACCGGCGCAGAAGGCGCCGCCCGCGCCGGTCAGAATCGCGACCCGGATGTCGGGATCGTTGTCCACCTGATCCCAGGCATCGCGCATGATCGCCATCATCTCGCCGGAGAGGGCGTTGCGGGCCTCGGGGCGGTTCATGGTGACGATGAGAACGTGGTCGCGTTTCTCGACGAGGCAGTGCGGCATCGCGGAAATCTCCTGGCTCGAGGACGTGGTGTAAAAGCACCCTTGTCAGGAACAGTAACACGTTCTATTTTTAGGTTTGTGAGCTACAACATAGCGGACCTCATCGAGCACACCATCGACCTCATGCCCGATCGCGTCGCACTGGTCGACGACGTTCGTGAGGTCACCTATGCCCAGTTGGAGGAGCGGACCAACAAGCTAGCCCACTACCTGCAAGAACAGGGCGTCCAGCCGGGCGACAAGGTAGGCATCTACTCGCGCAACACCATCGAGGCCGTCGAGGCGATGGTCGCGGTGTTCAAGGCGCGCGCCGTGATGGTCAACGTCAACTTCCGTTACGTCGAGAACGAGTTGCAATACATCTTCGATAATTCGGATATGGTCGCGTTGATTCACGAGCGCCGCTACAGCGACAAAGTGACCGCCGTACGGCCGAGTGTGCCGAAGTTGACGACCGTGATCGTGGTCGACGACGATACCGCCGGGCAGGTGCCCACCGCAGTGGATTCGGTCGATTACGAAACCGCCCTCGCCGGATCATCGGGCGAGCGTGACTTCGGTGAACGTTCCCCCGACGACATCTTCATGCTCTACACCGGCGGCACCACCGGTATGCCCAAGGGCGTGATGTGGCGCCAGGAGGACTGGTGGCGAGTGCTCGGCGGTGGCACCAACTTCGGTACCGGCGAGAAGATCGAAGACGAATGGCAGCAAGCCAAAGCGGGCGCGAGTGGCGCGCCGCTGGTGCGCTACCCGATCCCGCCGATGATCCACGGCGGCTCGCAGGCCGCGACCTTCCACGGTCTGTTCGACGGCGGTAAGACCGTCATGCTGCCGGAGTTCAGCGGGCACAGCGTCTGGCAGGCGATCGACCGGCACGGCGTGAACATGATCTTCATCACCGGCGATGCGATGGCCCGCCCCATGCTGGACGCGCTGCGCGAAGGTAACCCGGAAACCGGTGCGCCCTACCAGCATTCGAACCTGTGGGCGATGGCCAGCAGTGCGGCCCTGTTCTCGCCGACGCTCAAGGATCAGTACCTGGAGCTGTTGCAGACCACCGTCATCACCGATTCGATCGGCTCCTCGGAAACCGGGTTCGGTGGTTTGTCCATCGCGGCCAAGGGCGCGACGCACACCGGTGGACCGCGAGTGAAGATCGACGCCTCCACCGAGGTGCTCGACGACGACGGCAATCCGGTCGTGCCGGGTTCCGGCCAGGTCGGCCTGATCGCCCGCAAGGGTCATATCCCGCTCGGCTACTACGGCGACCCGGTCAAGACGGCGGCGACCTTCAAAGAGTTCAACGGGGTCCGATACTCGATTCCGGGTGATTTCGCCCGCGTCGAGGAGGACGGCACGGTCACCATGCTCGGCCGCGGTTCGGTGTGCATCAACAGCGGTGGCGAGAAGATCTATCCCGAAGAGGTCGAGGGAGCTCTCAAGACCCATCCGGAGATCTTCGACGCGCTGGTCGTCGGCGTACCCGACGAGCGCTGGGGCCAGCGGGTGGCCGCGGTGGTCCAGTGTCGCGGCGACAAGCGCCCCACCCTCGACGAACTGCGCCCGATCCTGACCAAGGAAGTCTCGTCCTACAAGCTGCCCCGCAGCCTCTGGTTCGTCGACGAGATCAAGCGTTCCCCCGCGGGCAAGCCCGACTACCGCTGGGCCAAGGCGCAGACCGAAGACCGCCCCGCCGACGAGCACGCCGAGGCGAGCGGCAAGTAGTCACATCCACCATTCAGGGCCGTCGCGAACCCCGCGGCGGCCTTGGTCTTCGTTATCCATGGTACGGATTGGTACCGCGCGGTACCATCGATGGCGTGGCGGGACTGAATGTCAGGTTTACCGAAGAAGAGTTGGCGGCGCTGCGTGCGCGAGCCGATGAGGAGGGGCGGAGCATGCAGCAGTTCGCGCACGATGCGGTGATCAAGGCCATCAACGAGCACGCGCGGTTGTTCAACGAGGCCGCCGATCATGTCCTACGCGCCAGTGAGGAGCTGAATCGGAGACTGGCCTGATGCAGCACCTCACGTTGGTCGAGCTGCTGAATCTCGCCGAGCGCCTCGGAACGCCGGAGGTCCGCGACTATGGGCTGTTGCAGTCGGCTCTTGCCCGTCCACAGGCGAGCGTTTTCGGTCAGGATGCCTACCCGGATGTATGGCACAAGGCCGCTGCTCTGATGGAGTCGATCGCGCGAAACCATGGGCTGGTAGACGGTAACAAGCGGTTGGCTTGGTACGCGGCGTGGGTTTTTCTGCATCTGAACGGCCATCCATTGGATGTCCGGTTCGACGTGGACGCGGCAGAGCGATTCGTGCTCGAGGTATGCCAGGGCTTGCTGGATGTTCCCGGGATTGCCGGTGAACTCATGAAGTTCACGGCTCCGGGTGTGAGCTGAATGAACGAGGTCGGCCCGCCGGATGACATCCGGCGGGCCGATCGTGTTCCGGGGTCAGGCCGATTCGGCCAGATGTTCCGCCAGTGGCAGCAGATGATCCGGCGCCGGACCGAGCGCGAACTCGTTGTGCTTGGCGGCGGTGAAGTAGTTCTGCACGATGTGGTCGCGGTCGATGCCGACGCCGCCGTGCACGTGGACGACGGTGTGGGCCACGCGGTGGCCTGCTTCGGCGGCCCAGAACTTGGCGGTGTGCACGGCGGGGGCGGCGGGGAGGTCTTCGGACAGTTGCCAGGCGGCCTGGGTGACGGTCAGGCGCAGGCCGCCGACGTCGATGTAGGCGTCGGCGAGGCGCTGGGCCACGGCCTGGAAGCTGCCGATGGCCTTACCGAACTGTTCGCGCTCGCGGGCATAGTCGGCCACCAGCTCCAGTGCGCGTTCCAGGGTGCCGAGCTGCTGCGCGCTCACTCCGAGCCAGGCTCGCAGTAACAGCCAATCGAGGATCTCGGCGCCGGTTTCGACGGTACCGAGCAGCTCGGCCGGGGTCGCGGCGAATTCGACGATGAATTCCGCGCTGCGGTCGACCACCTGCTGGGCGGTCGCCTGCACCGAGGAATGCGATGGGTCGACCAGGAATACCGCGGTCTGTCCGGATACGGTGGCGGGCACCAGGATCCGGTGCGCGCGATCGGCGACGGGAACGGTGGTCTTCACACCGGTGACCTGCCAGCCCTCGGCGGCCTCGGCCGCGGTGGTGACCGGCTTCCCGGTGTCCCAATTGTGCTCCTCGGTCAGGGCGGCGGTGAGGATCACCTCGCCCGCGCCCGCCCGCCGGGCCAGTTCCCGCTGTTCGGCGCTGCCATAGCGGGCCAGGGCACCGGCCCCGAGCACGATCGAGGACAGATACGGCACGGCCGCCACATACCGGCCGAGTTCGCGCAGAACGGCGGTCTGCTCCAGCACACCGAAACCGTTGCCGCCGACCGCTTCCGGAAGTGCCGCGGCGAGCACGCCGGTCTCGGCCAGCGACTGCCACAGTGGTTCGTCGAAGCGCACCGCGGCGGTATCGAGTTCGCGCAGCCGATCGTCGGTGACCAGTTTGGCGCAGACCTCGCCGGTCAACCGGGCCAGATCGCCCTGGGCCTCGGTAGGAGTGAAATCCATGGTGAATACCTACTTTCGAAGTCCGGTCTCAGCGGGCGGCGGCGGGTTGCTTCAGCGCGGTCATGGCGATGATGTCGCGCTGGACCTCGTTGGTGCCGCCACCGAAGGTGAGGATCAGCGCGGCCCGGTGCATCCGCTCCAACCGTCCGCGCAGTACCGATCCGGGGGAGTCCTGGCGCAGATACGCCTGCGGTCCGAGCACCTCCATCAGCAACCGGTAGGCCTCGGTGGCCAGCTCGGTGCCGTACACCTTGCAGGCCGAGGCATCCCATGGCCGCGGCGCGGCATCGCCACCGGCGTCGGCGCGGCTGGCGATCTCCCAGTTCAGCAGCTTCAGATATTCCACCTTGGCGTGCACCCGGGCCAGATTCAGCCGCACCCATTCCCGATCGATCACCCGTGTGCCGTCGGAGGAGGTGGTCTCGCGCGCCCATTCGACGGTCTGGCGCAGTGCCAGCGCGAGCGGCGCCGACGAGGTGAGCGCGACCCGCTCGTGGTTGAGCTGGTTGGTGACCAGCGGCCAACCGCCGTGTTCCTTGCCGACCAGTGAGGTCGCCGGTACGCGCACGTCCTGGTAGTAGGTGGCGCTGGTATCGGGCCCGGCCATGGTGTGCACCGGCGTCCAGGAGAAACCTTCGGCATCGGTCGGCACGATCAGCATGCTGATGCCCTTGTGCTTCTTGGCCGTCGGATCGGTGCGGCAGGCCAGCCAGACGTAGTCGGCGTAGGCGATGAGGCTGGTCCACATCTTCTGGCCGTTGATGACGTAGTCGTCGCCGTCGCGTACCGCGGTGGTGCGCAGCGACGCCAGGTCGGTGCCCGCTCCCGGTTCGGAGTAACCGATGGCGAAATGTAGTTCACCGGCCGCGATCTTGGGCAGGAAGAACTTCTTCTGTTCCTCGCTGCCGTAGTGCATGATCGTCGGCGCGACCGAGTTGATGGTCAGGAACGGCACCGGCGCGCCCGCGATGGCGGCCTCGTCGGTGAAGATCAGCTGATCGAGCATGGGCCGATCCTGGCCGCCGAACTCCTTGGGCCAGCCGAGGGCGAGCCAGCCGTCGCGGCCCATCTCCTGTACGACCTCGCGGTAGACGTTGCCCTGCCCGTATTCGCCGGTCTGCGCGCTGAGCGCGACGCGACGTTCGGGGGTGATCAGCTTGGCGAAGTAGTCGCGCAGCTCCGCTCGTAGCTGTTGCTGCTGCGGCGTGTAGGCGATGCGCATGGGCGTTACCTCGGGCCTTCGTTCATCGAATAGGGACACGCGGATGGAAACCGGCGTTCCGATCATTGCATATCGACTGAAACATGTTCCAGTATTGATAGTGGATCCACTCGATGTCGGCCCGCGCGGCCACATCGGCTTGTTACTCTTCGGCGACAGCCGCGGTGAAGGAGTTCTGATGAAGGTCAGTGTTGATCTCGACCAGTGCGAAGCGAACGGAATCTGTGTCGGAATCGCCCCCGACGTGTTCGAACTCGATGATGAGGATGTGCTGCACATTGCCGAGGGTGAAGTGCCCGACGATCGTGTCGCCGAGGTGGAGGATGCGGTCGCGCAATGTCCGAAAGCGGCGCTGAAATTGTTGTGATCGACCCTTGCCGTGGATTGGAACACGTTCTAAAGTCGGCCCGGTGAACGATAACGATGTGAGCCTCGCCGGACGTGTTGCGATCGTGACCGGGGCGGGTGCCGGTCTCGGCCGCGCCGAGGCGCTGGCCCTCGCCGGTGCCGGTGCCTCGGTCGTCGTCAATGATCTGTCCGACTCGGAAGCCGTGGATCAGACCATGGCCGAGATCCGCGCGCTCGGCGCGAAGGCGGAGTTCGTCGCGGGCAGCGTCGCCGAACGGTCGACCGCCGATGAGCTGATCCGAACCGCCACCGAAGCGTTCGGCGGGCTGGACATCGTGGTCAACAATGCCGGTATCACCCGTGACCGGATGCTGTTCAATATGTCCGACGAGGACTGGGACGCGGTGATCGCCGTCCACCTGCGCGGGCACTTTCTGCTGTGCCGCAATGCGGGCGCGTACTGGCGCGGTAAGTCCAAGGAGAACGGCGGGCCGGTGTACGGCCGTATCGTCAACACCTCGTCGGAGGCGGGTCTGCTCGGTCCGGAAGGGCAGTCGAACTACGGCGCCGCGAAGGCGGGCATCACCGCGCTGACATTGTCGGCGGCGCGTGGTCTGTCCCGCTACGGCGTGCGGGCCAATGCGATCTGCCCGCGGGCTCGTACCGCGATGACCGAGGCGGTGTTCAGTGAGGCGCCCGAGGGTGTGGTCGATCCGCTCTCGCCCGATCACGTCGCCCGGTTGGTCGCCTATCTGTCCTCGCCCGCGGCCGAATCGGTCAACGGCCAGGTGTTCGTGGTGTACGGCCCGATGGTCGCGCTCATGGCCGCACCGGTGGTCGAACAGCGCTTCGACGCACCGGGGGAGCAGTGGTCGACCGGCGATCTGGCCGCCACGCTGGGCGGGTACTTCGCCCAGCGGCCGGAAAGTCGTACGTTCTCTGCAACGTCACTACACGAACTGGGCTGACCAGCCCGATAGTCCGTCGACCGGCTCGAATGTTTTCTGAACGACCGTCCAAGAGTTGATCGGTCGTCCAGCAGTTGGTAGACATGGGGATCGTATGTGCCAGGGCTCACAACCGTGATGCTCAACACGTATGAACCAGGTTTCAATCTTACTGTCTGAGATTGGAACGAAATAGCAGTTCAAATGCGGCCAAAAGCCAACCGGAATCTAGTGAACATGTTCTACTTATCCCCGGATGCGGGACGGTTACGACCGTCGTGTCCGTCAGCGGGACAAGTAGTAGGGCAAGGAGGATCGCCGATGAACGAGGTCCTTGCCGTGCCACTGCGGGCGGTCGGCGGGTTCTTCGACCTCACGGCGGAGGTGGCGCGTGCGAGCGTTCGCAGGCCGTTCCAGGCACGAGAGTTCGTCGATCAGTCCTGGTTCATCGCGCGAGTCTCGATCGTGCCGACCCTGCTGGTCGCCATCCCGTTCACGGTGCTGGTCAGCTTCACGCTGAACATCCTGCTGCGCGAGATCGGCGCGGCCGACCTCAGCGGCGCGGGCGCGGCCTTCGGTGCGGTGACCCAGGTCGGCCCCATCGTCACGGTGCTCATCGTTGCGGGCGCCGGTGCCACCGCCATCTGCGCGGACCTGGGCGCACGCACCATTCGTGAGGAGATCGACGCGATGCGCGTACTCGGCATCGACCCGGTCCAACGACTGGTCGTGCCACGCGTGCTCGCCTCGATGTTCGTCGCGCTGCTGCTCAACGGCCTGGTGTGCACCATCGGCATCCTCGGCGGGTTCCTGTTCTCGGTGCTGTTGCAGGATGTGAACCCCGGCGCCTTCGTCAACGGGATCACCCTGCTGACCAATCTGCCCGAACTGGTGATCTCCGAGGTCAAGGCGGGTCTGTTCGGGCTCATCGCGGGCCTGGTCGCCTGCTATCTGGGCCTCAATGTCAAAGGCGGACCCAAGAGTGTCGGTGATGCGGTGAACCAGACCGTCGTCTTCGCCTTCATGGCGCTGTTCGTGGTCAACGTCGTCGTCACGGCGGTCGGCATCAAGTTCTCGGTGCGGTGACCCGATGGCCTTCGTGATCCAATCCAAGTTCCCCCGCACCGTGCGGCGGGTGCGCCGGATGTCGAACTCCATGGACGAACTCGGCAAACAGGCCGTGTTCTACGCGCGGGCGATCGGCGCCATGCCGAAAGCGCTCGTGCACTACCGCACCGAGACCATCCGGCTCATCGCCGAGATCAGCATGGGTACCGGCGCGCTGGCCGTCATCGGCGGCACCGTGGTGATCGTCGGCTTCCTCACGCTGTTCACCGGCGGCACCATCGCCGTGCAGGGTTACAGCTCACTCGGCAATATCGGCGTCGAGGCGTTGACCGGCTTCTTCGCGGCCTTCATCAATGTGCGCATCGCGGCGCCGGTGATCTCCGGTATCGGCCTCGCCGCCACCATCGGCGCGGGTTCCACCGCGCAGCTGGGCGCGATGCGGGTGGCCGAGGAGATCGACGCGCTCGAATCCATGGGTATCCGGCCGGTGCCGTACCTGGTGGGCACCAGGGTGCTCGCGGGCATGATCGCGATCGTGCCGCTGTACTCGCTGGCCGTCATCGCCTCGTTCGTCGCCAGCCGGTTCGCCACCGTGGTCATCTACGGGCAATCGGCGGGCGTCTACGACCATTACTTCTCCACCTTCCTGATCCCCAGCGACATCCTCTGGTCGTTCGTACAGGCGATCCTCATGGCGGTGGCCGTGATGATGATCCACACCTACTACGGCTTCCATGCCGCGGGCGGCCCGGTGGGCGTCGGCATCGCCGTCGGGAATGCGGTGCGGGCCTCCCTGGTCGCGGTGGTCACGGTGACGCTGCTGGTCTCGCTGGCCATCTACGGCACCTCCGGCAACTTCAACCTCTCCGGATAGCGGCGGCATGGTGAACACGAAACAATCGGGACGGCCCTCGGGTCTGGCGGCGCGGTTGCGCGGCCCGCTCGGGCTGAAACTGGCCGGTCTCGGGCTGGTGCTGTTCCTGGTGACGATCGTGGTGGTCTCGATGGTCATGTTCGTCGGCGGTTTCACCGACACCGTGCGGGTGGCCGTGCAGGCGCCACGCAGCGGCCTGGTGCTCGACCCGGACGCGAAGGTCAAGGTGCGCGGTGTGGAGATCGGCCGCGTCTCCGATATCGACCTCACCGACGACGGCGCGATGATCAATCTGGCGCTGAACCCGGATCAGCTGAAGCTGGTGCCCGCCAATGCGGGTGTGGACATCCGGTCGACCACGGTGTTCGGCGCCAAGTACGTGAACTTCGTTGTCCCGGAGGATCCGTCGCCGGATTCGCTGCAACCCGGCGCCACGGTGGCCGCGAGCCAGGTGACCGTCGAATTCAATACGCTGTTCCAGCATCTGTCCGATGTGCTGGCCCAGGTGGAACCGGAAAAGCTGAACGCCACCCTGGCCGCGCTCGGTACCGCGCTGCAAGGCCGCGGCGAGAAGCTCGGTGATCTGCTGGTGAACAGCGAGGCCTATCTGCGCGACATCAACCCGAGTCTGCCCACGCTGCAACAGGGTCTGGCCGCCACCGCACAGGTGACCGATATCTACGCCGATACCGTCGGCGACCTGCTGCGCACCGTCGACAATGCCATCG
Organism: Nocardia cyriacigeorgica; assembly: GCF_029868385.1. GTDB lineage: Bacteria > Actinomycetota > Actinomycetes > Mycobacteriales > Mycobacteriaceae > Nocardia > Nocardia cyriacigeorgica_F. The sequence continues at coordinate 72,322 of NZ_JARWNX010000043.1, forward strand.
TCACCAGCGGCACCATCGTCGACGAGACCGCGGGCGTGGACGCGCTGCTGGCGAATCTGACCGGCCTGGCCGACACCACCGGTTCGGTGCTGCGCGAGAACGAGCAGTCACTGGTCACCGCACTGGATCTGCTGCGGCCGACAAGCGAACTGCTCTACGACTACCGGCCCGCGCTGTCCTGCCTGATCCAGGGTCTCGGCAAGGCGCTGCCATTGGGTGAGGCGGTCTTCGGTGGTATGCAGCCGGGCGTCGCGCTGAACGCCAGCTTCATGTACGGCCATCCCGCCTACACCTTCCCGGAGGATCTGCCGAAGGTGAACGCCACGGGTGGACCGCAATGTGCGGGCACGGTCGACCGGGCGCCGGGAAGCCATGCCGACTATGTCGTCACCGATACCTCCGAAGGCGCGCCGTACGCGCCGTCGACCCAGCTGACGATCAACGCGCCCAGCGTTTTCAGGATTCTGTTCGCCGGTCTTCCGGGGGTGAGCCAGCCGTGAACAACACCGCGACAAGAGTCAAGCTCGGCATCTTCACCCTGGTGATGACACTGATCTTCGCCGGACTGGTGATCGTGTTCAGCGAAGTGCGCTTCGCCAGGGAGAACGGCTATCACGCCGTGTTCACCAGCGCCTCGGGCATGCTGCCCGGCGACAAGGTCCGCATCGCCGGTGTTCCGGTGGGCTCGGTGTCGTCGGTGGAGGTCGGCAAGGACCATATGGCCCATGTCGAATTCGATGTCGACCGAAAGTTCAAGCTGTACACCAGCACCCGCGCGACCATCCGATACGAGAATCTGGTCGGCGACCGCTATCTCGAACTGCTGGAGGGCCCGGGTTCGGCCGATGTGCTGCCCAAGGGCGGGACCATCGGCTTGGAGCAGACCGCGCCCGCGCTCGATCTGGACCTGCTGCTCGGCGGATTCAAACCTTTGCTGCGCGGACTGGATCCGGCGCAGGTCAACGATCTGACCAACGCGCTGCTCCAGGTGTTCCAGGGGCAGGGCGGAACGCTGGTGTCGCTGCTCAACAGCGGTGGTTCCTTCGCCAAGACGCTGGCCGATCGGGATGCGCTGATCGGCAGCGTGATCGACAACCTCAATGCCGTCCTCGCCACCATCGACGATCGTGACGAACAGTTCACCACCACGATCAACGAATTGCAGCGGCTGGTCAGCGGGCTGGCCGCCGACCGCGATCCGATCGGCGCCGCCCTGCCCCGGATCGCGGGCGCCACCGGTGATCTCACCGATCTGCTCGCGCAGGCGCGCCCCGATCTGAAGAACACCATCGAGCAGACCGGGCGGCTCGCCACGAACATCAACCAGGGTTCCGACACCGTGCAGTGGGTGCTGGAGCGGCTGCCCGATACCTATAAGCAGCTGATCCGCATCGGTGCCTACGGTTCGTTCCTCCAGCTCTACGTCTGCGAGACGAACATCCTGATCGACGGTCCGGACGGTAAGCCGATGGAGGTGGTCATGCCCGGCGGGCAGACTACTGGAAGGTGTGCAAGCGAATGAGCGAAAGGCGTACGCCCGCCACCACTATCGGTGTGGTCGGCCTGGTGCTCGCAGTGACCGTCGCTTTGTCGGCGCTCCAGTTCGACCGGTTGCCGTTCATCCGCTCCGGCGCGACGTTCACCGCGTTCTTCGCCGACGCGGGCGGTCTCGTTCCCGGTGACGACGTGCAGGTGGCGGGTGTGAAGTCCGGGCAGGTGGAAGACGTCGAACTCGACGGCGCGAAGGTGCTGGTCACGTTCACGCTGAACGAATCGATCGTGCTCGGCGACAAGACCGCCGCCGCGATCAAGACCAACACCGTTCTCGGCCGCAAATCGCTCGAGGTCACCCCGCAGGGGCCGGGCGCGTTGCGCGTCGACGACACCATTCCGCTGGAGCGCACCACCTCGCCGTACTCGCTGAACGAGGCGCTCGGCGATCTCGCCGACACCGTCGGCGGGCTGGATATGGACCAGGTCGACCGGACCCTCGACACGCTGTCGGCAACCTTCGCCGATACCCCGGAGCCGTTGCGCAACGCACTCGACGGCATCACCGCGTTGTCGCGCACCATCAATACTCGTGATCAGGCGCTGTCGGATCTGCTGACCCGAGCCCAGAACGTCACCAAGATCCTGTCCGACCGGGCGAACCAGATCAACGCCCTGCTGCTGGACGGCAACGACCTGCTCGGTGAGTTGGACCGGCGGCGCACCGCCATCAGTCAGCTGATCGTCTACGTCAACGGGCTGGCCCAGCAGCTGTCGGGTCTGGTCGCCGATAACGAGGCGCAGCTGCAACCCGCGCTCGACCAGCTGAATTCGGTGCTGGATCTGCTGCAACGCAACCGCGACAACATCAACCAGGCGCTCGACGGTCTCGGCCCGTTCGCCGCGGCGCTCGGTGAGCAGGTCGGCAGCGGTCCGTACTTCCAGGCGTATGTGGTCAATGCGACCAGTCCCGGTTTGCAGATCCTGGTGGATTCGCTGGTGTGGCCGCAGAATCTGCCGGAGTCGCTACGGGGATACTTCGATCCGATGCCGTCCATCGGACCCGCCATTCAGGAGCCGCCGCGATGACATCGAGAATTCGCAGTCTGCCGCGGTGGGTGTTCATCGTGGTCGCGGTGCTGGTCGCCGCGCTCGTCGTGTTCGCCGGATACACCGCGCTCGACCGGATCGGTAAAACCCGCATCACCGCCTATTTCACCTCCACCAGCGGCCTCTACGCCGGTGACGATGTGCGGGTGCTCGGCGTCAAGGTGGGCAGGATCGACTCGATCGAGCCGGGCGCCGATCAGGTCGAGGTGAAGATGACCATCGATCGCGGCATCGATCTGCCCGCCGACGCGCGAGCGGTGATCATCTCGCCGTCGCTGGTGTCGGCGCGGTTCATCCAGGTCGCACCCGCCTACACCGAGGGCCCGAAGCTGGAGGACGGCGCGACGATCGGTATCGAGCGCACCGCGGTGCCGGTGGAATGGGACGACATCAAGGCCGAGTTGTCGAAGCTGGCAACGGCTCTCGGCCCGGTCGGCGAGGACCAGCAGGGCTCCTTCGGCCGGTTCGTCGATACCGCCGCGGACAACCTCGACGGCAACGGTGACCGGTTCCGGGAGACGTTGCGTGAGCTGTCGGCCACGTTGACCACACTCTCGGACGGACGCACCGACCTCTTCGGCACCATCCGCAACTTGCAACATTTCGTGGAGGTGCTGTCGGCGAGCAATGAGCAGATCGTGCAGTTCGGCGGCCGGCTCGCCTCGGTATCGTCGGTGCTCGCGGGTGTGTCCGAGGAACTCGGCACCGGCCTGGACAATCTGGATATCGCCGTCGCCGACGTGAAGCGTTTCCTCGACAGCAGCGGTGCCGAACTCACCGAGAGCGTGCAGAAACTGGCCGATGCGACGCAGATCCTGGTCGACAAGCGCCCCGAACTCGAACAGGTGCTGCACTCCGGTCCGACCGCGCTGGTGAACTTCTATCAGATCTACAAGCCCGCACAGGGCACGCTGACCGGCGCGATCGCCTTGAACAACACCGCCGATCCGCTGAGCTTCCTGTGTGGATCGGTGCAGGCCCGCGATGGATACAACTCCGATCAGAGTGCGGCGCTGTGCGCGGAATTCCTCGCGCCGGTGCTGAAATCGCTCGCGATGAACTATCCGCCGCTGCTGACCAATCCGGCGACGGGCGTCACGGCCTTCCCCGATCAGCTGGTATTCAGCCCGGAGTCACTGGCGGGCACCCAGCAGACCCAGGGCCCCGCTCCGGCGCGGGCCGCGGCGCCGGTGACGGTGCCGAACGGTATCGCCGGACTGGCCATTCCTGGATTGCCCGCGCCACCGGTGCCGGGAGGAGGGCGATGATGCGCAAGCGATCGGCGATGACGCGCGGTACCGCGCCAGTGGCGCGCGGTGCGGCCGTGCGACGCACCGCGGCCGTCGCGGTCGGGCTCACGATGGCGCTCGGTATCACCGGATGTCAGTGGGACGGCCTGAACTCGCTGCCGATGCCAGGTACCGAGGGCACCGGTGAGGGCGCGTACGAGGTGCGTATCCAGATGCCGAATGTCACCACGCTGACCCGCAATTCGCCGGTCCGCGTGGACGATGTGGCGGTTGGGACCGTGACGGGCATCGACGTCGAGGGCTGGCACGCGCTGGTCACCGTATCGCTGAACCCCGATGTGGTCCTGCCCGCGAACGCGGTCGCCAAGATCGGGCAGACCAGTCTGCTCGGCAGCAACCATGTGGAGCTGGCAGCGCCGGAGAATGTGGCGCCGCAGGGGAAGTTGAGCGATGGTGACGTCATCCCATTGGATCGGGCGGGTGCCTATCCGACCACCGAACAGGTGCTGTCCTCGCTGTCGGTGGTGCTCAACGGCGGCGGAATCTCCCAGCTCGAGACCATTACTCGCGAGCTGAACGCGGCCTTCGTCGGCAACGAGGACGCCATTCGCGATCTGCTGCCCCAGCTCAACGAACTCACCACCAACCTGCAAGCGCAGACCAACGACATCATCGCCGCGATGACCGGACTGGATCGGCTCGGTGGTCAGCTGAACCAGCAGCGCGATCTGGTGGCGGAGGCGATCGAACAGATCCATCCCGCGCTGACGGTGCTGGCCGATCGTAGGGAGAACATCACCGGCACGCTCACCGCCCTGGGTGACCTCAGCGATGTCACCCAGCGGATCATCGACAATGCCGGTGACAACCTGACAGCGAACCTGGCCGCGCTGGGCCCGGTGCTGCAAACACTGGCCGATACCGGTAACAACCTCACCGAAGCGTTGAAGATCGCGCTCACCTTCCCGTTCCCGATGAAGAACCTCGGCAATGCGATCAAGGGCGACTATCTCAACCTGTTCATGACGGTCGATCTGACCGGTCAGCGGCTGGATTCGAACTTCCTCACCGGCACCCCGCTCGGTGGACGTTTCGGTGGCGTGGAGGGTGTGCTCGGCACGTTTGCACCGGAAACCGCTGGGCAGCAGGGCAATCCGCTGACGACGCCGATGCAGCCGCCCGGACAATCCAGCGGACCCGCGCCGACCATTCCCGGGCTGCCACCGATTCCGGGCCTACCTGCCATTCCCGGGCTGACCGTGCCGCTGCCCGGCGCGCCCGCACCGGAAGGGGAGGGTCGGTGACGCTCACCAAATTCGTCAAGATCCAGCTGGCGATCTTCTCCGTCCTCACGGTGATCGGCCTCGTCGTCATGGGCGGCACCTACATCGGCGTGCCCGCGATGCTCGGCATCGGCCGCTATGAGGTCACCGTGCAACTCGCGGCGACCGGCGGGCTGTACCAGCAGGCGAATGTGGCCTTCCGCGGTACGAACGTCGGCAAGGTGACCGAGGTCCGGCTGACGCCCGAAGGGGTGGAGGCGGATCTGTCGATCGACAGCGACTACAAGATCCCAGGCGATTCCGAGGCCTGGGTGCGCAGTGTGTCGGCGATCGGCGAACAGTACGTCGATCTGGTGCCCGGTGAGAATTCCGGCGACGGAAACCTCTACGACGGCAGCGTGATTCCGGTGGAGCGGACCCAGCTGCCCCAGGATGTCGGCGCGCTGCTCGATCAGACCGACCGGCTGCTGTCCAGCGTCGCCGATACCAGGCTGCGCCAGGTGATCGATGAGGCGTTCCGCGCGTTCAACGGTGCGGGCCCGGACCTTCAGCGGTTCATCGACTCGGCCGCGCTGCTCGTGCAGGAGGCGAAGGACAGTGCCGAGCCGACGAAGCAGCTGATCGAGCAGATCGGGCCGTTGCTCGACACCCAGGTGCGATCAGAGGACGCGATCCGGTCCTGGCCCGCCGATCTCGCCACGGTGACCGACCAACTGCGCGAACACGATCCGGCGCTGCGCAATATCCTGCGGGACGGACCGGCCGCCCTGGAACGGGTGACCAACCAGTTCGACTCCCTCCGCCCGACGCTGCCGCTGCTGCTGGCCAATCTGGTCAGCCTCGGCGAGGTCGCGGTGACCTACCACGCGGGCGTCGAGCAGATCCTGGTCGTCTACCCGCCGCTGGTCGCCGCCCTGCTGACCTCGATCCGTGGGCCGCTGGAATACGGCGCGCTGGTCGATTTCATGACCACCCTCAACGATCCACCGCCGTGCACCACCGGATTCCTGCCGCCGGATCAGCGCCGCGCGCCGAGCGATTTCACACCGGTCGACACACCGTCGGGCCTGTATTGCAAGGTCCCGCAGGACTCACCGGTCGCGGTGCGCGGTATCCGCAACACCCCGTGCGCGGAGTTCCCCGGTCGGCGGGCCCCCTCGCCGGAGCTGTGCCGCACCGGCTACGTTGCCGAAGGCAACAACCCGCCGTTCGGTCCGCCGCAGCCGGTGGCACCGGCGTCCGCGCCGTTGATTCCTGGCTCGGCGCCGACAGCGCCCGCCGGTTCGTCGGGTGCGGCCACACCCGCGGCGGCCAGGTCGTACGATCCGGCGACGGGCGTCTATATCGGCCCTGACGGGCGCACCTATCGACAGGGAAATATCGAACCCGGCGGATCGGGAACGGTTCCGGCGAGTTGGCAAGCGATGTTCGAGGAGCAGCAACGATGAGCGATGTGAATCAGAGCCGGACTCGTCGGCGCGCGAGCCGTTCGGCAGGCCCGCCGGTCGACGAGGTGCAGAACGAGGCCATCGCGGCCTCGTCGACCTCGGCCGTCGACCCGGACCGCAGCGATGCGGTCGAGCCCGGTACCGCCGTACCGGGCTCTGCCCGTGTTCGGGGTCGGAAAACGGACAAGGCGGACATCGGGATGGGGTCGGTGGTATCGGAGGCGGATACGGTGAAGCTCACCGCCGATGCCGACACCGTCGAGGAGGGCAGCGGTTCCCCGAAGCGGGACGCGGAGAAGGTGAAGCTTGCGGCCGCTGATGCCGATACGGCTCGGCGGGGAGCTGACACTGTGCAGCTCGACGCGGATACCGGGCAGCCGGACGCGGACACCGTGAAACTCACTGCGGGCTCGGCCGCTTCGGACAAGGCGGCCGACGATTCCGGCTCCGCTGACGATGCGGGCCGTTCCGGTTTCTTCCGGAAGAAGCCCGCACAGGCCGCCGCGGACGAGGACGCGGAGACCGATACCGACAGTAAGAGTTCCCGGCGTTCGGCGGTTCGCATGCTGGCCGTCGCGGCATCGACCATCGTCGCCCTCGCGCTGGTCGCCGGTGCGGTGATCTCGGTGTTCGCGGTGCGCTCGGCCGATGAACGCGACGCCCGCCGCGCCGAGTACGTGCAGACCGCCCGGCAGACGGTGCTGAACCTGACCACCATCCGCGCCGACACCGCCAAAGAGGACATCGACCGCATCCTCACCATGGCTTCCGGTGAGTTCAAGGAAGAGTTCAACGGGCGGGTCGACCCGTTCACCGAAGTCGTCAAACAGGCGAAGGTGCAGTCCACCGGCGAGGTCGTCGAGGCCGCGCTGGAGAGCGAGGACGACGATTCCGCTCGCGTGCTCATCGCCGCCAAACAGACCGTGATCAATGCGGGCAAGGACGGTCCGCAGCAGCGGTACTACAGGTTCCGGGTCACCGTCACCGATACCGACGCGGGTATGACCGTCTCTGATGTGGAGTTCGTGGCATGAGCGAATTGCGTTTGCGTACCAAGGTCCTGCTCGGTGTGACGGCGGTGGTGGTGGCCGCGTCCGCGATCATCCTCGGCATCAACGGGTATCGCTACTGGGACGATCAGCGGTCCGAGGATTCGCGGGCCGCCGCGGTCGACGCCGCGAGCCGGACCGTCGCGGCGATGTTCACCTACGATCACGCGACGGTCGAGACCGAACTCCCGAAGGCCGCCGACAACCTCGCCGAGCCGTTCCGCAAGGACTACCTGACGCTGATCGAGAAGGCCATCGTCCCCGGCGCCAAGGACCAACAGCTCACCGTGGCCGCCACCACCCAGGCCAGTGGCGTGATCTCCGCCGACCGCGCCCACGCGGTGGTCATGCTGTACCTCAACCAGCTCGCCACCAGTAAGGACCGGCCGGACGGCACCACCTCCGGTAGCCGGGTGCGCGTCGAATTGGACAAGTCCGATGACCGCTGGCTGGTCGCATCGGTAACCCCGATCTGATCGCGACGCCTCGGGCGCCGCGAATGCGGCGTTCGTCGCCGTCGTGGATGCGAGGAGGCGCCTGTGGAGAACACGCTCGAGGGGCTGCGATTCGAAGCAACCGACCTCGACTGGACCCACGGCAGCGGCCCGATCATCAGCGGGCCGGCCGAAGCGCTCCTGCTCGCCCTCTCCGGCCGCACCCCCGCCCTCGACCGTCTACACGGCGACGGTGTACCGATATTGCGCGCCCGAACGTGACTCTCAGCGCGGATCAGAAGTCCGGGATCTCGGCTTGCCGCGACCTGGTGTTCATCAGGCCTGGGGCGGCTCGATGGGTTCGGGGCGGGGGTGTTCGCGGGGTAGGTGGACGGTGAAAGTGGTGCCTGAACCCACGGTGCTGTGTACGTCCACGGTTCCGCCGTGGGCGGTGACGAGCGCTTGGACGATGGACAGGCCGAGGCCGGTGCCGCCGCTGTCGCGGCTGCGGGAGGTGTCGGTGCGGTAGAAGCGTTCGAAGATGCGGGCGGCTTCTTCGGCGGGGAGGCCGGGGCCGGTATCGGAGACCTCGAGCAGGACCTCGTCGGCCAGCGGTGTCAGTGCGACAGTGATGGCGGCATCGGGTGGGGTGTGGACGAGCGCGTTGTTCAGCAGGTTGGCCAAGACTTGGCGGAGCCGGGTGTCGTCGCCGGGTATCTCGTAGGTGCCGGTTCCGGGGCGGGCCTCGAGGTCGATGTGGCGCGGCGGGGACTGCGGGTGGCGGGCGGCGGAGGTGGCGCGTGCGCTGTGCACGGCATCGCTGGCGAGGGCGAGCAGATCGACGGGATCTCGTTCGAGCGGGCGCTGGGCGTCGAGGCGGGCCAGCATGAGCAGATCGGCGACGAGCACGCTCATCCGGTTCGATTCGCTTTCGATCCGCTCCATGAACAAGCCCGCGTCGGTGACGGCGCCCTGCCGGTACAGCTCGGCGAAACCGCGGATGGTGGTGAGCGGGGTGCGCAATTCATGGCTGGCGTCGGCGACGAAGCGGCGCATATTGGCTTCCGAGCGGCGGGCCGCTTCCTCGGAGGCCTCGGTCGCGGCGAAGCCGGTCTGGATCTGGGTGAGCATGGCGTTGAGCGATGCGGCCAGACTGTCGACCTCGGTATCGGTGCCGCGCACCGGGACTCGCCGATGCAGATCGCCCGCCGCGATCTCGGCCGCGATCTCTTCCACTTCGACCAGCCGCCGCAGACTGCGCCGGATGACGAAATAGGCGGCCACCGCGATCGCCGCCAGCACCAGCGCGCCGATCACCAGTTCCAGCACGATGAGCCGTTCGATGATGGCCTCGGTCTCATCCATCCGCAGCGCGACGAGGCTGCTGCCCTGCGGTCGCTCGGTATAGAGCACACGCCAGTTCGAGGAGCCGTCGACGGAACCGGTGGTGAACGGGCCGGTACCGGGATCGGCGGGCACATCGGGCGCGCCCGCCTCGTTGTCGTCGATATTCACGACCCGACCGGAGGAATCGGACAGCCGCGCGTAGAAGCGCACGGGTGGTTGATCGGCTTCGGACGGGTCCGGGGGTCGCGGCAGGACGGGCCGGTTGGGGTTGGCCCAGGTGTGCGCGGCTTCGTCGAGCTGCTGATCCAGCCGGTCGACCAGTACGGTGCGCAGGGAGGACGTCACCGCCACACCGGAGGCGAGCAGACCCGCCGCCGCGAGCACGACCAGCGCCAGGACCAGGGTCACCCGCAGGGGAATCGCCGCGGCCTCGGCCGCGATCCGATCCTTCACCGCCGCCCGCTATCGGGTTCGCGCAGAACATAACCCACGCCGCGCAAGGTGTGGATGAGCCGCCGCTCACCGGTGTCGACCTTCTTGCGCAGATACGAGACATAGGTCTCCACCACGCCCACCTCGCCACCGAAGTCGTAGCGCCACACATGATCCAGGATGCGCGGTTTGCTGAGCACCGTGCCCGCGTTCACCAGGAAGTACCGCAGCAGCGTGAATTCGGTGGGCGACAACGCCACCGGCTCGCCCGCCTTCCACACCTCGTGGGTGTCGTCGTCGAGTTCGATATCGGCGAAGCGCAGCCGGGTGCGTTCGGGCTCGGGGCCCGCCCGGCCCGCGCGGCGCAGGACCACCCGCAGCCGCGCCACCACTTCTTCCAGGCTGAACGGTTTGGTGACGTAGTCGTCGGCGCCGAGGGTCAGTCCGGTCACCTTGTCGTGCACGTCGTCGCGGGCGGTGAGGAACAGCACCGGCGCGTCGATGCCGTCGGCGCGCAGGCGGGTCAGCAGGCCGAAGCCATCCATGCCCGGCATCATCACGTCGACGATGAGCGCCTGCGGCCGGAAGGTGCGCGCCACGTCGAGCGCCTGGGCGCCATCGGCGGCGGTGGCGACCTCGAAGCCCTGGAAGCGCAGACTCACGGCGAGCAGCTCGACGATCATCGGCTCATCGTCGACCACCAGCACCCGCGCCTCGGGTGCCTGTTGCGGCGTACCGGTCATCGCTCCATCGTCGCCTCCACCGCTGGGTTTCGGCTGCGGACTCGCTGTGTGGTTGCTGTGAACGCGCGGTCAGCGGTGCGGTTCGGAGTACATGTCCTCATCGGGGAGCAGGGCGCTCCCGGCGACCTGGTCGTGGGCGAGGGCGTCGAGGAAGGCGCGCGCCCAGCGGTCCACATCATGGGTCAGGACCTGCCGGCGCAGCGACCGCATGCGGCGGCGTCTGGTATCGCGGTCGTCGGTGAGCGCCGAGGCGATCGCATCCTTCACCGAATCCAGATCATGCGGATTGCACAGGTAGGCCTGCCGCAATTCCGCTGCCGCACCGGTGAATTCACTCAGCACCAGGGACCCGTTCAGGCCGCTGTGGCAGGCCACGTACTCCTTGGCCACCAGGTTCATCCCATCGCGCAGCGGCGTCACCAGCATGGCGTCGGCGGCCACGAAGAACGCGATCAGTTCCTCACGCGGGATGGGACGGTGCAGATAGTGCACCACCGGGTAGCCGACCCTGGCGAACTCGCCGTTGATCCGGCCCACCTGACGTTCGATATCGCCGCGCATCTTGATGTAGCTCTGCACCCGCTCCCGGCTCGGCGTCGCCAGCTGCACCATCACCGTGTCGGCCGGATCGATCCGGCCTTCGAGCAGCAGTTCCTCCAGCGCGTTGAGCCGGATATCGATGCCCTTGGTGTAATCGAGCCGGTCCACGCCGAGCAGGATGTTCTTCGGATTGCCCAGTTCGGCGCGGATCTTGGCGGCGCGTTCACGGACAGAGCGGCGTCGTGAATGCTCGTCGAGTTCGGCGGAGGCAATGGAGATCGGGAACGCGCCGACGCGCACATTGCGGAACCCCACCTGCACGACGCCCAGCTTCGACCGCACCCCGACGGTGCCGCGTGAGGTGGGCTGACCGGCCAGCCTGCGGGCCAGATACAAGAAGTTCTGCGCACCGCCGGGCAGATGGAAACCGATCAGATCGGCGCCGAGCAGGCCCTCGACGATCTCGGTGCGCCACGGCATCTGCATGAACAGTTCCACCGGCGGGAACGGGATGTGCAGGAAGAAACCGATGGTCAGATCGGGGCGCAGCATGCGAAGCATCTTCGGCACCAGCTGGAGCTGATAGTCCTGCACCCACACCGTGGCGCCTTCGGCGGCGACCTTCGCGGTGGCTTCGGCGAACCGCCGGTTCACCTGTACGTAGGCGGCCCACCATCTGCGGTCGTAGACCGGGCGCACGATCACGTCGTGGTAGAGCGGCCACAGCGTGCCGTTGGAGAAGCCCTCGTAGTAGTCCTCGACCTCCTGCGCCGTCAACGGCACCGGATGCAGCTCAAGGCCGTCTTCGATGATCGGATCGACATCGACGTCGGGGACACCGGCCCAGCCGACCCACGCGCCCTTGTTGCTGCGCAGGACCGGTTCCAATGCGGTGACCAGCCCGCCGGGACTGCGCTTCCAGCGGCTGCTGCCGTCGGGGAGCTTCTCCAGGTCCACCGGGAGCCGATTGGCGACCACCACGAACCCGGAGTTGCCGCCACCCGCGCCGATCGGCTGCGCCTCGACCGGTTCGGGTTCGGCCACCTCGGTGTCGAGTGGACCGGAACCGTTGGGCGCGGCAGCGAGCGGCCCGGACAGGTCCGATTCGGCGGAGTCGGAGTTGGAGTCGTAATCGTCGGACGGCTGGTCGGTCATCTGGTCCACTCACGCATCCTTGTCTGAGGGCGGCGTTCGCGACTGCCCGTCACTCGTCGGCTGCCGCCTTCGGGCCGTCGCTCACGCCACGCTGCGCATCGCTGTTCCCGGTTCAGTTGTGGGTGGATCGCCGGACGTCGCCATTGGCGGCCGCCGATCCGGGTAGAGCTGCTATTCGCCCCTGGTGCCCGGGCCGATGCCGAGCATCGACAGCAGCATCCGGCATTCGTCGGCGTCGGCCGCGTAGGCGGCGACGACGCGCTGGGCCTGACGAGCGGTTTCGTCGGCCAGCGGCTCCAGGTCCTCGTCGGCGATTCCGTTCGCGCTGCTCTTCGCGGCCATCTTCAGTCCTCCCGGCAAAATTGCGCTCGTACGTGCGAATAGTCAATGGTATCTGGCGCGCGGCCCGGATCTACCCGGTGCCGGAGCCCACCCGGTGTACCGGTGCTCGCGGTACCGATACCGTGGGCAGGCAGCACCAACTTTACGAAAGGGTATGCGGATGCCGCTGGCCACGGTGAACGGAATTTCACTCAACTACCAGGTCAAGGGCGACCGAGCCAAGGGCACGGATACCAAGGGCGCCGGTCCGCTGGTGGTGATGATCATGGGCACCGGCAGCCCGGGGCGGGTGTGGGAGCTGCATCAGGTGCCCGCTCTCGTCGCCGCGGGCTACCGCGTGTGCACCTTCGACAACCGCGGTATCGCGCCCACCTTCGAGGCGGCCGACGGTATGACCATCGACCAGCTGGTCGCCGATACCGCTGGCCTGATCGAACTGCTCGACGAGGGTCCGGCCCTGGTCGTCGGCACCTCGATGGGCGCGCGGGTGGCCCAGGAACTGGCGCTGGCCCGTCCCGAGCTGGTGCGCAAGGCGGTGTTCCTCGCCGGACACGGGCGCCTGGACCAGTTCCAGAAGACGCTGTCGCTCGGCGAGCACGACCTGGACGCCAGCGCCATCTCGCTGCCGCCCAAGTACGAGGCGGCGGTGACCGCAGTGATGAACCTGTCGCCCGCCACCATGGCCGACGCCAATGCGGCACGGGACTGGCTGGACCTGTTCGAGTTCACCGGCGGTCCGGTGACCCCCGGTATCCGCGCCCAGCGGCGGATGGATCACGATTTCGATCGGGTCCAGGCCTATCGCGCCATCACAGTGCCGTGCCTGGCGGTCGGATTCGCCGATGACCGGATGATCCCGCCGTACCTGTCGCGCGAGGTCGCCGAGGCCATCCCGGGCGCCCGCTACCAGGAGATTCCCGATGCTGGGCACTACGGCTATCTGGAGCGCCCCGAAGCGGTGAACAAGATCCTGCTGGACTTCTTCGCCGCCTGACCAGCCGGTAGTGCGGTGGCCGAGCCCGCCCGCCCGGGCCCCGATTCGATACCCTGAGCACACGGCCCCAGGTAACCGCCCGGCCGTAACGTATCCCTTGCTAGGGTCGACACAACGCTCGGGGTTTTCCGACGCCCGCGGTTCGCGTAACCGGCGCCGGTCGACTCAGCAGCGATCCCGTACACAGCGCCAGTATCCAGTGAGGTGAAATGAGCACCAATCCCTTCGACGACGAAGACGGCCGCTTCTTCGTTCTGGTCAACGACGAGGAACAGCACTCCCTGTGGCCCGCCTTCGCGGAGGTCCCGGCCGGATGGCGCGTGGTGTTCGGCGAGGACAGCCGCGCCGCCTGCGTCGAGTACGTCGAGAAGAACTGGACCGATATGCGTCCCAAGAGCCTGCGCGACGCGATGGCCGCCGACGATGCGGCCCGGCAGGGCGCCCAGTCCTGACGCGCTGGATACTGCGCCGGGACACTCTCGACTGGACTGCGCACCGCCTGGCACCGGGAAGCCGGTGTCACGCGGTGCGCACGCCCGGTTATGATTGCTCCGCTTTCCGCCTCCTTAGCTCAGTGGTAGAGCACCGCTCTTGTAAAGCGAAGGTCGTCGGTTCAATCCCGACAGGGGGCTCCAACCGCAAGGCCCTTACCTGAGGATTTCCAGGTAGGGGCCTGTTCGTGAGTGGGTCGACGTCACGATCGGATTTCGCCGGTGCTCGTCGGCGGATCTGGCACCAAACGTGCGCGAAATCACGGCATACTGGGTCATCGACCAACTGTGAAGGGGTTGGAGTGGGCGACTCGGAACATGGTGCATCGCTTGTTATCCCAGAACTCGACCAGATCGGGACGGTGGCCGAACTAGCGGCGGCCTTGCGCGTCGCGCGTGCGCTGCGTGGATACACATTCTCCCAGCTGAGCACCGAGACCGGGCTACCGAAGGCGGTCCTGAAGAGCTGCTTCAACGCGACGGACTCCCTTCCGGCGTACGCGAACTACATGAAGATCCTGGATGCGCTCGGGGTCGGGTACGAACGCGAAGGCTGGGAACAGGCGTATGCGCGACTGAGGTCGGGTCGCATCGGTGCCGAACGGGTCAATGTCTCGGGCCGCAATGCCAACGTCAACATCTTCCAGAACTCACCGACCGTGCGGATCGTTCCGGACGCGCCCTCAGCTGCTGATCGGCGCGAGACATTCCTGTTGGAGTTCATGAACCAGGCTTTGTCACAGGCGAATACCACCTTCGTCCTGAGTATGCTCTTTACAGCCCTCGGTGCGTTGATCATGCTAGGTGGCGTCGGGCTTGCCATTTTTCGTCCCGCCGACTCGGGTGTCGATTACATGTCCGTGCTTTCGAGTGCGGCGGGTCTGACCATCTCGGTATGCGGTGGCGTCTTCGTGCATCAGGCATACATGGCGCGGCGACACGTTACTCGGCGCGCTGATCTCGTGCACCAGGATATCCGAAGCGACCGTGCCTTCGAGCGCGCCACATCCCTGATCGATAAGGTGGTCGATACCGAGCTTCGCGACCAGATCTACTCGATCACGGCTGCGCGGGCTCTCGGTTTGAATCCTGAACCGCCAACAGCGCCGAGTCGTCCGCCGATGAAAAAGATTGAATCCCAACGACTGGAATCGCTTCGGCAGCTTCATTGAATTCTGATGAGGAGCGCTCTCCGATGGTCGATCTATAGGAAGGCGGGATTGTCTTTGCCCGCACCGTTTTTTTGGCGATGAGAGTTCGGGTCCTTGCCTTCCGGCGATACCGCCGATCACCGCGCATCGTCGGTGAGTCGTCCAGTTCGAACATGGTGGAGGTGCCGTCGGGTTTGTGTCAGCGGAGCTGTCACGCGAACTCGGCAGGAGCTACGGCAATCCACCGACCGGGGGCTGTGGCTCCTGCCAAGGCGTGTGTCCCGCTCACCCCTTCTTGGCCACGTAGTAGCTGTTCAGCGGATCCGCGTCCTCGTGGTGGATCTCCACGTCGGTGAAACCGGCATCGGCCAGCATCGACAGCGCCTTTTGTTCACCCCAGACCGTTCCGAGTCCGTCACCGTCCAGGCCGAGGGAAACCGTCATGCAATGCATGGTGGAGACGGTGTAGAGGAAGGGGCCGAAGGGCAGGTTGGAATTGTCCTCCAGGTGGCTGGAGGCCTGGATGTCGACCATGAGGAAGACGCCGTTATCGCGAAGAGCTGCTGCGATATTCGCCAGCACGGTGGCCGGATGCGCCTGGTCGTGGATGGCGTCGAAGACGGTGATCGCGTCGTAGGCGGTGGTGTGGGCGAGGTCGGTCACGTCGAGTACTTCGAAGGTGGCGTTGGTCGATCCGAGCTGGGCGGCCTCCGCCCGTGCCGCATCGATCGCTTCGACCGAGAAGTCGTAGCCGGTGAAACGGCTCGCCGGAAAGGCTTGCGCCATCAGGTTGATCGCATGACCGCGGCCGCAGCCGATATCGGCGAGGTCGATACCGTCGCGCAACCTCTCCGTCAATCCGGGCACCATCGGCAGGATGCGGTCCAGCAGGGCGGCGTCGAGCGTGCCCGCGCTGAACTCGGCCATGAACTGATGGAAGCGAGGATAGTTGTCGTAGGACAGTCCGCCGCCGATCCGGAAACATTCGGCGATGGCGGGCTCCACCTCACCCAGCATCGACACGACCTGCATGAACCGGGCGAGATTATGCGGGCCTGCCGCCCGGGTCAGGGCCGCAGCGTGTGCGGCGGGCAGCTGGTATGTCTGTGCGGCCGGGTCGAATTCGACGATGTCCGCGACGGTCATCGCACCGAGCCATTCGCGCACGTACCGTTCGTTCAGGCCCGCGGCCGCGGAGAGTTCGGCGCAGGTCACCGGGCCCGGCAAGGTGGACATGGCGTCGAACAGCCCGGTCTGATGGCCGATGCTGGTCATCATCGCGGTGCAACCGTCATTGAGGACGCCGACCATTCTGGCGGCGAATTCTTCGGTGGCGGTCTCGGTCGGTGCCGGATGGACAGTCGTCATGGTGCGCTCCTCTTCGCCTTGCCGCAGGGTCCGCGGCCGGAATGCCGTCGCCATCAGTGCGACAGCGTGAGGATCTACGACGAGCGTGTGCGCATCGGTTCACTACCGAGACGAGTTGGTTCGTGCATCGGGTGATTGGCACTGCGGTGTGGGGGCGGACGAGGGCTCCCCACACCGAAACGCCTCAGTCGGGGACGTTGGCGCTGTGGCCGAGGTCGCGCAGGGCCTGCTTGATCTTGGCCTGGGCTTCGTCGAGGGATTCGGGGGAGGGGTTGGGGTCGGCGCCGGAGATGTCGAAGTTGCCCATGGTGAAGGCGGGGAAGACGTGCACGTGCAGGTGCGGGACCTCGAGGCCCGCGATCAGCAGACCGGCGCGCGGGGCGTCCCAGGCGGCGCGCACGGCCTTGCCGATCGTCTGGGCGACGCCGGTGAGCCGGGCGAAGGTCGCGGGATCGAGGTCCTGCCACTGGTCGATCTCCGCGCGCGGAACCACGAGGGTGTGGCCCTGGGTGACCGGTGCGATGGTGAGGAAACCGACGAATTCGTCGTCCTCCCATACGAATCGACCGGGGAGCTGACCAGCGATGATCGCACTGAAAACAGAAGCCATGATCGCAGGTTACGCCCACCGGTCGCGGGCCCGATCACCCACGACCACCGCGGCTACACGGCGACGAAATGGGAGAGCATTCCCTGCACCTCGTAGATGTCGACCTGTCGGTTGAACTTCTTCTGCAACGGTGTGGTGTTGCCGCCGATCCAGATGGCGAGTTCGGCGTCGAGGTCGAAGGTGCCCGCGGTCTCCACCGAGAAATGCGTGATCGAGCGGTACGGGATGCTGTGATAGCTCACCTTGCGACCGGATACGCCCTGTTTGTCGACCAGGATCAGCCTGCGGTTGGTGAACAGGATGGCATCGCGAACGAGTAGATAGGCGGCATAGATCTGCTCGCCGTTGCCGAGGAGTTTGGCGTATTCCTGCTGGGCCTGGCCGGGATCGATTCGCCCGGCATTACCCATGATTCCGTCCATCAGACCCATGGCCCGCACATCCTCCGCGTGCTCGGGTGGGGAGCGCCCCCCACTTCGATTGTCCCCAACCATCATCCACGGCATCGGCGCGGACGGGCGGCGTCGGCGGCGAGACAGCCGCCAGCCTGGGCGAACGGGTGTTCGCGTGCGGGCGGGCCGGGCGCCGCGAGCGGTGAACCTGACACGCGGAGCGGGAGCGATGCACCTATAAGCTGTCTGCCGTGCGCGTACTCGTCATCGGTTCCGGAGCCCGTGAACATGCCCTCGTCCTCGCTCTGCGTCGCGACCCCGAGGTGCAGGCCGTGGTGGCCGCACCGGGCAATGCGGGCATCGCGCAGCATGCGCAGATCCGTCCGGTCGATCCGAGTTCGGCCGAGGCCGTGGTTGCGCTGGCCACCGAACTCGCCGTCGACCTGGTGGTGATCGGCCCCGAGGTGCCGCTGGTGCTCGGTGTCGCCGACGCGGTGCGCGCCGCCGGCATCGCCTGTTTCGGACCGTCGGCCGCCGCTGCACGGATCGAGGGCTCGAAGGCGTTCGCCAAGGATGTGATGGCCGCGGCCGGTGTGCGCACGGCGCACAGCGAGGTCGTCGACACTCCGGCCGAGCTGGATGCCGCGCTGGACCGCTTCGGCCCCACCTGGGTGGTCAAGGACGACGGTCTGGCCGCGGGTAAGGGCGTCGTGGTGACAGCCGACCGCTCCGCCGCCCGCGATCACGGCGCCGAACTGCTGGAACAGGGACATCCGGTGCTGCTGGAGTCGTTCCTGGACGGTCCAGAGGTGTCGCTGTTCTGCCTGGTCGACGGAGAGACGGTGGTGCCGCTGCTGCCCGCGCAGGACCATAAGCGGGTCGGTGACGGCGATACCGGACCCAATACCGGCGGGATGGGTGCCTACACCCCGCTGCCCTGGCTGCCCGAGGAGACGGCGCGCGCGATCGTCACCGATGTGGTCGAGCCGGTCGCCGCGGAGTTGGTGCGCCGCGGCAGCGGATTCTCCGGTCTGCTCTACGCCGGGCTCGCGATCGGGGCGGACGGCCCGGCCGTGGTCGAGTTCAACTGCCGCTTCGGAGATCCGGAAACCCAGGCCGTGCTCGCCCTGCTGGACAGCCCGCTGGGTGAGCTGCTCTACGCCACCGCCACCGGCACCCTGTCCCAGGTACAGCCGCCGCGCTGGCGCGACGGGTCGGCGATCACCGTGGTGGTCGCCGCCGAGAACTACCCCGGCCGCCCCCGCCTCGGCGATGTCATCACCGGCGCGGGCGAGGGTTCGGCCGACGACGCGGCCACGGTGCTGCACGCCGGTACCGCCCAGCGCGAGGACGGTGCGCTGATCTCGGCCGGTGGGCGTGTGCTCAGCGTGGTCGGCACCGGCCCCGACCTCGCCGCCGCCCGCACCGCCGCCTACGACCGGATCGCGGGCATCAAGCTCCCCGGCAGCCACTACCGGACCGATATCGGCCTGGCCGCCGTCGAGGACCGCATCAGCGTGTAGTGCGCCGGGCGTGCCGTCGCTCCGCTACGCACGAATGCCTGCCTCGGGCTTCCGGGTGGCCGTCATGCTCGAGGAGCGCATCGACGCGCAGGTGGGCGCACCGTTCAGCTGTAAGTGAGCCCGTGCAGGGCCAACCAGCGTTGCGGGTCGACGTGCTGACCGCCGACGATCACCTCGAAGTGCAGGTGGGGGCCGGTGGAATCGCCGCGGTTGCCCATGCGGGCGATCTGCATCCCGGCGGGGACGCGTTCGCCGACGGAGACGAAGAAGTCGTACATGTGGCCGTAGACGGAGATGCTGCCGTCGTCGTGGCGGATGCGGACCCACAGGCCGAACCCCTGCGCCGGGCCCGCGTCGATGACGGTGCCGTTGGCTACCGCGTAGATCGGGGTGCCGATCGGTCCTGCCACGTCGATGCCGTTGTGGAAGGTGCCCCAGCGCTGCCCGAACCCGGAGGTGAACATGCCGATCGCGGGCAGCACGTAGCCACCGGCGCCCGGCGCGATGCCGCCGGGTAGGACCGCACCGGGGATCATCGTGATGGCCGGTGGTGGCGGTGCGCCCATCCACGGCTGACGTTCACCCGCCGCCGCAGCCGCCGCCTCATTGCGCGCACGTTCGAGCGTGGCGCGGGCGGCGGCGGCCACCACGGCCTGTTCGCGTAGACGTTCGCCCTGGTCGACGGCGTCCAGATAGCGTCGAACCGACGGCGTGGTGGTCTGCATCTGCCAGGGATAGGCCACCGCGATCCGCTGCACCTGTCCCGGAGCGGGACCGCTATCGGTGACCATGCCGGTGAAGGTGGAGTCGGCGGCCGCGAACAGCGCGACGACGGTGACCCCGCCGATCAGCACCCGATGCTTGCGCAGGGTGGCGCGCATTTCGTCACCGGTCGGCCGCTTGGCGAGCATCGCCCGCACGTCGTCGCGGGTGGGACGATTACCTGCCCGGGCACGTAACCGCGCGAGCCGAGCAGCGATCAACGCATACGGCCCGCGCCGCTGCGCGGTATCACGCGTGCGCCAGTCCGGGGCGAGTACGACTCCGCCCACCATGCTCACGTCCTTCAGACGGCCATGGGTGTCGGTGTGGCGTTGCTCGTCGAGCCCGGCGCTCTCGGCCGGGCGGCCGTCGGTGGCGGGCTCGGCGGCGGAGTCCTGGTCGAGTGTCGACCGGGGGGTCTTCTCGAGCATCAGGTGCGACCATAGCGCCCGAGGGCGGTGAGCGTGTGCTCTACCGTCTGTCGGGTGTTCACAGAATCTCGGCGGTCGACCATTCCACCTTTCTACGTGATGGATGTCTGGAAAGCCGCAGCGGAACGGGCCAGAACGCACGGCGATGTCCTGGTGCTGGCGGCCGGGCAACCGTCGACTCCGGCGCCCGCTCCGGTGCTGCGCGCGACCAGGGCCGCGATCGACGCCGAATTGCTCGGCTACACCGAGACTTTCGGCATCCTGCCGTTGCGTGCGGCGATCGCCGAACATCATCACGCCACCTACGGCTACCCGGTCGACCCCGACGACGTGGTGGTGACGACCGGTTCCTCCGGCGCGTTCACGCTCATCTTCCTCGCCGCCTTCGACCCCGGCGACACCGTGGTGGTCGCCCGCCCCGGCTATCCGGCCTACCGCAATACCCTGACCGCCCTCGGCTGCCGAGTGGTGGAACTCGACTGCGGCGCCGAGACCCGCTTCCAGCCGACGGTCGCCATGCTCGATGCCCTGCCACAACCGCCGAGGGGCCTGGTGGTGGCCAGTCCGGCCAATCCGACCGGCACCATGATCGATCCCGACGAACTCGCCGCCCTCGCCCGCTGGTGCGAGGCCAACGGCACCCTGCTGATCTCCGACGAGATCTATCACGGCATCACCTACGGTGGTGAGCGCACCGCCTCGGCCTGGGAGACCTCACGGGAGGCGGTGGTGATCGGTTCGGTGTCGAAGTACTTCTCCATGACCGGCTGGCGGCTCGGCTGGATGCTCGCGCCCACCGGCCTGCGGCCCGCGTTGCAGCGGCTGGCCTCGAATATGACCGTCTGCCCGCCCGCCATCTCGCAGTACGCCGCACTGCACGCGTTCGGTGCGGAGGCCAAGGCCGAACTCGACGGCCATGTGCGCCGCTACGCCACCAACCGGAAACTGCTGCTCGATGGCCTCGCCGAACTGGGCATCACCGATCTGGCACCGGCCGACGGCGCCTTCTACGCCTACGCCGATATCGCCCATCTCACCGATGATTCGCGGGCCTGGTGCGCCGAGGTGCTCGAGCACACCGGGGTGGCGTTGGCGCCGGGATTGGATTTCGACACCGTCGCCGGAAACCACACGGTGCGCTTCTCGTTCGCGGGCGCGACCGCCGATATCGAAGCCGCCCTGGTGCGTCTGGCGGGTTTTCTGGGCCGCTGAGCACTATCCGGGTGGTCGAACGTAGTGTCCGGCAACAACTTTGCACAGTACGACACCATCGCCGCGCGGATGCGGTAAAAACATCGGTGGCTGCTAATTCCTTCCGATTCCGCACGGATGAACTGATGATGACTGGCACGATGGCACGGTGATAACCGCGACGACCCCGAAAGGCGAACGGCGTCGCCAAGCTCTGGTAGCGGCTGCTGCCGAGCTCCTACTCGAAGGTGGGTTCGATGCGGTGAGACACCGCTCCGTCGCGACACGGGCCGAGTTACCGCTGGCATCCACGACGTACTACTTCGAATCGCTGGAGGATCTGATCGCGCGGGCGGTCGAATTCAGCGGTAACGCGGAGCTGGAGGCCATGCGCCGCCGGATCGGCGAGGTGAGTCACCGTCGCCGCGGCGCCGAGGCCACCGTCGAGTTGGTACTCGATCTGCTGATCGGCGCCGACGGCTTGGACGAGGACGCGCGCGGGCAGTTGATCGCCCGCTACGAGCGCACCGTCGCCTCCGCTCGCCACCCCGAGTTACGTGAAGTGCAACAGCGGCTACGCGCCCAGCTCGACGATCTGCTGGCCGATGTCCTACGCCGCTCCGATCGGGTGGTGCGGCAGGAGCAGCTGCGCAGACTGGTCGCCGTGGTCGACGGCGCGGTGGTCGCGGCGCTCACCGAACGTGATCCGCAGCCGCGTCGGATGGCTCGCGGCGCACTGCTCGAAGTGATCGACATCGTCGCTCCCGCGACGCCGCAGCAGGTCGACAGGTTCCGAGCACTAGACTGACCGGACGTGAGCCTCGTCCCGAACGTCCTAGCCACCCGCTACGCCAGCCCCGAGCTGGTGCATCTGTGGTCCCCCGAGAACAAGATCGTGCTCGAGCGGCGGCTGTGGCTGGAGGTGCTGCGGGCGCAGGCCGAACTCGGCGTCGATGTGCCCGACGGTGTCGTCGCCGATTACGAGCGCGTCATCGACCAGGTGAACCTGGCGTCGATCGCCGAACGTGAGCGCGTCACCCGCCACGATGTGAAGGCCAGGATCGAGGAGTTCAACGCCCTCGCCGGGAATGAGCACGTGCACAAGGGCATGACCAGCCGCGACCTCACCGAGAACGTCGAGCAGTTGCAGATCCGGCTCTCGCTCGAGCATGTGCATGCGCACGGTGTCGCGATCGCCGCGCGGCTGGCCGAACGCGCCGCCGAGTACCAGGTGCTGGTAATGGCCGGCCGTTCGCACAATGTGGCGGCCCAGGCCACCACCCTCGGTAAGCGTTTCGCCTCCGCCGCCGATGAACTGCTCATCGCGCTGACCCGGCTGCGTGAACTGATCGCTCGCTACCCGCTGCGCGGTATCAAGGGTCCGATGGGCACCGCGCAGGACATGCTCGACCTGCTCGGCGGCGATTCCGCCAAACTGGCCACCCTCGAGCAGCAGGTGGCGCGGCATCTCGGCTTCGCCGATGTGCTGACCAGTGTCGGCCAGGTGTATCCGCGCTCACTGGATCACGATGTGCTCTCGGCGTTGGTTCAGGTGGGCGCCGGGCCGTCGTCGTTCGCGCACACCATCCGACTGATGGCGGGCCACGAGCTGGTCACCGAGGGTTTCCAGCCCGGCCAGGTGGGCTCCTCGGCCATGCCGCACAAAATGAACACCCGCTCGTGTGAGCGCGTCAACGGCTTGCAGGTGGTGTTGCGCGGTTATGCGTCGATGGCCGCGGAGCTGGCGGGCGCGCAGTGGAACGAGGGTGACGTGTTCTGCTCGGTGGTGCGTCGCGTCGCATTGCCGGACGCCTTCTTCGCCATCGACGGCATGATGGAGACCTTCCTGACGGTGCTGGCCGAATTCGGCGCCTACCCGGCCGTCATCTCCCGTGAGCTGGACCGCTATCTGCCGTTCCTGGCCACCACCCGCATTCTGATGGCGGCCGTGCGCACCGGCGTCGGCCGGGAGACCGCGCACGAGGTCATCAAGGAGCATGCGGTGGCCGTCGCGCTGGCGATGCGTGAGCAGGGGCGTGAACCCGATCTGCTCGACCGCTTGGCCGCCGATTCCCGATTGCCGCTGGACCGCGCCGCGCTCGAGGCGGCGCTGGCGGACAAGTCGGCATTCATCGGCGCCGCCGGCGCGCAGGTCGGTGATGTGGTGGCGCAGGTCGACAAGCTGGTCGCGGAGTATCCGGACGCCGCTCGCTACACGCCGTCGCCGATTCTCTGATCGGAACTCCCCGCGCGGCGTCCGGACATTCAGCCGGGTACGGACCGTCCGACCCGTGCGGTGGATTTCGACGCGGACGGACGGCGATAGTGGGCGGGTGAATCCCTATACGATCTTCGCCGACATCATCGCCGGGAAGGAACCGGCCAGCCGCGTCTACGAGGACGACGACGTCATCGCGTTCATGGATATCCGCCCGCTGACGCCGGGGCATCTGCTGGTCGTACCCAAGGTGGTGGCGCGCAGCCTGGCCGAACTCGATCCCGAGATCGGCGGCAAGTTGTTCCAAGTCGGGCAGAAACTCGCCGCCGCGTTACGGGACAGCGAGGTGGGGTGCGAGGGCGTGAACTTCTTCTTGGCCGACGGTGTGACCGCAGGTCAGGAGGTATTCCATGTGCATCTGCATGTCATTCCGCGCACGGTGGGCGACGGGTTCGGGCTGAAGGCGCGGCCGACCACACCGCATCGGGCGGATCTGGATTATCTGGCCGGGTCCATCAGGGGCGCGCTGGGTCGCTGATCCCGCCTCCCGTGTGACAGGCGTGAATGCAGTTACGGACCGGGCAGTTTGCTGCTGAAACGCCGAATCCGCAAATGCCTGCCGATGACTCGGCTCTGGGTTAGGTTGAGTGGTCATTGTCATGCGCTGATGCAGGAGGGGACGTGCGTAGAGCAAGAATTGCTGCCGTGGTGCTGGCGTTCGCGGCGGCACTGATCGGCCCGGCTGTGGTCGAGCCCGCACCCGCGTCGGCGGCCCGCCTGGTCGGCGTCGAGCAGCTCGGCCCCACCCGCTCGGCGGTGTTCGTGGAATCCGCCGCCATGGGTCGCACCATCCAGGTGCAGGTCCTGCACCCGGCGGGCGGCGGTTCGCGTCCGGCGTACTACCTGCTCGACGGTCTCGATCCCGGCGTCGGCCAGAGCACCTGGACCAACGCGACCGACGCCGAGCGCTTCTTCCAGGGCCGCAACGTCAATGTCGTCCTGCCGATCGGCGGTCAGGCCAGCTACTACACCGATTGGCAGCACGACGATCCCCGCTTCGGCCGGTACAAATGGGAGACCTTCCTGACCCAGGAGCTGCCGCCGATCATCGACGCCCAGTTCAACGGCAATGGGGTCAACGGCATCGGCGGTCTGTCCATGGGCGGTAACGCCGCCTACATCCTGGCTGCCCGCCACCCCGCGCTGTACCGCGCCGTCGCCGGTTACAGCGCCTGCCCCGACACCGCCATGGCGCAGGGCGCGGTGATGTTCTCGATCGCCAACCGCGGCGGCAATCCGCTCAACATGTGGGGCTCGCCCGGCAGCCCCGCCTGGGCCGAACACGATCCCGCGCTGATGTTGGAACGGCTGCGCGGTAAAACCCTGTTCCTGTCCACCGGCACCGGTATCCCCGGCCCGCACGAAGCCGAGATCAAGCCGCAGCTGGCGGAGAACATCTTCCTCGGCGGCCCGGTCGAACTCGGCGTCAATCTCTGCACCGTGGCCTTCGAACAGCGGTTGCGCGCCGCGGGCATCCCGGCCCGCATCGACTACAGCCCCGTCGGCACCCACTCCTGGTCGTACTGGGGCGACATGCTGAAAGCCTCCTGGCCGACGATCGGAGCGGCCATCGGCGCGGGGTAGTCCGAGCCACGGGCTACGGTGGTGTCCATGGCTCTCGACAGTGGTAGCGGATCGACAACCGATGACCTGGCGGTGACGGCGCCGATCGCCAAGACGGTGCCCATCGAGCGGGTGCACCACGACGACGTCTTCGTCGATGAATACGAGTGGCTGCGGGACAAGGAGAGCCCGGAGGTCATCGCCTATCTGGAGGCGGAGAACGCCTACACCGAATCGCAGACCGCACATCTGCGCCCGCTGCGGGACAAGATCTTCGACGAGATCAAGGCCCGGACCCTGGAGACCGACCTGTCGGTGCCGACTCGGGTCGGCGACTACTGGTACTACTCGCGCAGCTTCGAGGGCAAACAGTACGGCGTGCACTGCCGCTGCCCGATCGATGCCACAGCGACTGGTATCGACGCCTGGACTCCGCCGCAGTTGGACGTCGACACCGAGATCCAGGGTGAACAGGTCCTGCTGGACAGCAATGCTCTCGCCGAAGGCCATGATTTCTTCGCCCTCGGCGCGTTCTCCCTCAGCTACGACGGCAATCTGCTCGCCTACTCGGTCGACACCGCGGGCGATGAACGCTACACACTGCGGATCAAGGATCTGCGCACCGGCGAACTGCTCGGTGACGAGATCGCGCGCACCGCGCCGGGCGCCACCTGGTCGCTGGACGGGACGCACGTCTTCTATCAGACCGTCGACGAATCCTGGCGTCCCGACACCGTCTGGCGTCACCGTCTCGGCACCGCCACCGACGCCGATGTGAAGGTCTTCCACGAGCCCGACGAGCGTTATTGGGTGAGCGTCGGCGCGACCCGCTCGGAGAAGTACCTGATGATCTGGGTCGGCTCCAAGATCACCACCGAAGGCTGGGTGCTGGAGTCGGACGACCCGGAGGGCGAGTTCCGGGTGCTGCTGCCGCGCCGTGAGGGCGTCGAGTACTCGGCCGAACATGCCGTGGTGGCGGGCGAGGATCGTTTCCTGATCCTGCACAACGATGTCATCGCCGAGGGCAAGCCGGGCGCGGGTGGTAAAGCGGAGAACTTCGTCCTCGCCGAGGCCCCGGTGGCCGATCCGGCGAATATGACCGTGCTCATCGATCACCGCGACGATGTGCGGCTCGAAGACGTCGACGCCTTCGCCGGACATCTGGTGCTCAGCTACCGGCGCGAGGCGCTGACCCGCGTGGCTGTCTGGCCGCTCGGCCCCGACGGCTACGGCGAACTGCGCGAACTCGACTTCGGGTTGGAACTGTTCGCCGCCGGTGTCGGCGCCAGCCCGGAATGGACCCAGCCGACGCTGCGGCTGGGCGTCACCTCGTTCATCACGCCCATGCAGGTGTTCGACTATGTGCCCGCCACCGGTGATCTGCTGCTGCGCAAGGAGCAGCCGGTGCTCGGCGGCTACGACCCGAACGAATACGAGCAGCACCGGGACTGGGCCGTCGCCGAGGACGGCACCCGCATCCCGATCTCGGTGATCAAGCGCAAGGATCTCGACACCGCGACGCCGAAGCCGCTGCTGCTGTACGGGTACGGCTCGTATGAGGCCAGCATGGACCCGTCGTTCTCGGTATCGCGGTTGTCGCTGCTGGATCGGGGCATGGTCTTCGCGGTCGCGCATGTGCGTGGCGGCGGTGAGATGGGCAGGCTCTGGTACGAGAACGGTAAGACGCTCACCAAGAAGAACACCTTCACCGATTTCGTGTCCTGCGCCCGGCATCTCATCGATAACGGCACCACCGCCGCCGACCGCATGGTCGCCGACGGCGGCAGCGCCGGTGGTCTGCTGGTGGGTGCGGTGGCGAATCTGGCGCCGGAGCTGTTCGCGGGCATTCTCGCCAATGTGCCGTTCGTCGACCCGCTCACCTCCATCCTCGATCCGTCGCTGCCGTTGACCGTCATCGAATGGGACGAATGGGGTAATCCGCTGGCCGACAAGGACGTCTACGACTACATGAAGTCCTATTCGCCCTATGAGAACGTCGAGGCCAAGGACTATCCGGCCATCCTGGCAATCACCAGCATCAACGACACCCGCGTGCTCTACGTCGAGCCCGCCAAATGGGTGGCCAAGCTGCGCGCCACCAAGACCGGCGATGCCCCGCTGCTGCTCAAGACCGAGATGAGCGCCGGGCACGGTGGTGTCAGCGGTCGCTACGAGAAGTGGAAGGAAGTGGCGTTCGAGTACGCCTGGGTGCTCGACACCGTCGGCCTGGCCGACGCCTGAACAGCGGTTTCAGCCCGGGTCACAGCCCGAGCACCTTGGTGAGCAGCGCGGTCAGCTGTTTGCGCTCATCGAGTGTGAGGGCGGCGAAGGTGCGATCCAGGTGGCCCGGGATCGCCGTCTCGGCGGTGCGCAGGCGGTCGCGGCCGGTCTCGGTGAGGGTGACGGCATAGGAGCGGCGATCGCGTGGATTGCGTTCGCGGCGAACATATCCGGACCGCTCCAGGCCGTCGCAGATGTTCACCATGACACTGCGGTCGATGCGCAGTTCCGCGCTCAAGGTCTGCTGTGCGCAGGCGCCCGTCTCGGCCAGCATTTTCAGCACGAGATGTTCACCGACACCGAGGCCGTGTTCGGTCGCGTGTTCGTCACCGGCGCGGGCCACCGCGGCCGAGGCGCGGCACAGTGCGATATCGAGGCGCTCGGCGGCGAGCTGCGGAAAGTAGGTCGGCTTGGTGTCGGTCATGGTTCCCCGTCGTCGGTTTCCGCGAGTCTAACATTCGTCTGTGCACAGATGATTTGACTAGAGATTATCTGTGGTGAGACAGTTCTGGCACTGTCGCGTCGAATGCTGAGGAGTGCGCGGTGACTTTGGAGCTGACCCCGGACGAACTGCTGTCCACCACGAGGGCGGTGCGCAAACGCCTCGATTTCGATCGGCCGGTGCCGCGACAGCTGATCGAGGAATGTATCGATCTGGCGACCCAGGCGCCGACCGGGCGCAACCGGCAGCGCTGGCATTTCCTCGTCGTCACCGATCCGCGGCAGCGCCGCGTGGTGGGCGATATCTTCCGGCGATCGCTGGCCGCCGCGGCCGAGCAGCCGTTGACCCGCGACGACCTGCGCCGCATGCATATCGCACCGGGTTCGATGCATCGGATCTTCGGCGGCCTCACCTATCTGGCCGACAACATCCATCGCGTTCCGGCGCTGGTGATTCCAGGTGTGGAGGGCCGTACCGACAACGCGCCGGTGCAAACCCAGGCCGGTACCTGGGGCTCGATCCTGCCCGCGGTGTGGAGCTTCATGCTCGCCGCCCGCGCTCGTGGGCTCGGCACCGTGTGGACCAGCGCGCAGGGGCCGCTGGAGCGGGAACTCGCGGCGGTGCTCGGCGTACCGTACGACGAGGTGATGCTCGCGGCGTTCATTCCGCTGGCCTACACCATCGGCACCGATTTCAAGCCAGCGGTCCGGGTGCCGCGCGAGCAGGTGCTGCACTGGAACCGCTGGTGACGGCCACGGTTGTTCTTCACGCCGTCATTCGCGCTGCACGCCGAATACATCTTCCGCTGCCACCGTTGGTTCATGAACGCTGAGCTGATCGTGTCGGTTTCCGGGATTCGGGATACCACCAGGGACGCGGCGATCGAGTTCGCCGCGGAAATGGATCGGCGTGACGTGCGGCTGTCGCTGCTGGTGGCGCCACGGTTGAAGGGCAAATACCGGCTGGTGAACGATCCGGCCACGCAGTCCTGGTTGCGTGGTCGGCGGGCCGGGGGCGATGCCATCGTCCTGCACGGCTACGACCAGGCCGCCACCAAGCGCAGGCGCGCGGAGTTCGCGACCCTGCCCAAGCATGAGGCGTTGCTGCGGTTGACCGCCGCCGACCGGGTGCTCGAGCAGACCGGGCTGCGGACCCGGTTGTTCGCCGCACCGCGCTGGGACGCGTCGGC
This sequence comes from Nocardia cyriacigeorgica, assembly GCF_029868385.1. GTDB lineage: Bacteria > Actinomycetota > Actinomycetes > Mycobacteriales > Mycobacteriaceae > Nocardia > Nocardia cyriacigeorgica_F. Next base: position 101,611 of record NZ_JARWNX010000043.1, read on the forward strand.
GGGTGCGCTCGCGGCCCTGCCGCAGGCGGGTTTCCGGCTCGCGCTCGGCTTGACCAGCATGCTCGATCTGGAACGCGATATCGCGCAGAAGTCCAGGGTGTACGGGATCGGCGAGGGTTTCCGGGCCGAGCCGTGGTGGTGTCGCGCACTGGTGATGGGTGCGGCCCGCACGGCGCGGCGCGGCGGTGTGCTGCGTCTGGCCATCTCGGGCGCCCAGCTCGATCGTTCCGGTCCGCGGCAGGCCGTCCTCGACGCCGTCGACCTCGCCCTCTATCACGGTGCGGTCAGCGAGGTGTATCGCTGGGAACCGTTCACCGCGGCGCGGGCGGCATGAGGCGTCGCCGCCCCGGTTCGGCGATCGAGGGGCGGCGGCGTCTGCCCGCGTTGTCACGATTTGGGTGATGGTTGCGCGTCAATAGCTCGAATTCACCCGATGGCCTCACGGTTTCATGCCACAGTGGTCACGGCGGCGTGATGTCGGCCGCTTCTGGATTGCTGGATCGGGCAGGACCGAGCGGGCAGGAGGGAGCGATGACCGCGACCACAACGGGCGCCACCGCCACCAAATACATCTCCTGGGTGACGTTGGCGTTGATGACCACCAGTTCGGTGGCCAGCCTGCGGTCCGCGCCGACCATGGCCGTCTACGGCTTGGCGTGCGTATTCCTCTATCTCGTTCCGGCGCTGCTGTTCCTGCTGCCGACCTCGTTGGTTGCGGCCGAATTGGCGTCGGGGTGGCAGGGCGGGGTCTACCGGTGGGTGGGTGAGGGTCTGTCGAAGCCGCTCGGATTCCTCGCGGTGTGGTGTCAGTTCGCGATGACGATCTTCTACTACCCGAGCCTGTTGGCCTATGTGGCAAGCACTTTCGCTTACATTATCCATCCCTCGCTCGCCGCCAACGGTGTGTATGTCGCGATCGTCATCATCACCGTCTACTGGGCGGGGGTCTACATCTCCTCGCAGGGCACCAAGACGGTGGCGGGCCTGTCGAGTATGGGTCTGGTGATCGGCACGTTGATCCCCGGAACCGTGCTCGTGCTGTTGGGGCTGGTGTTCCTGGCGCAGGGCAATCCGTCCGCCGCGCCGATGGACGGCGACCATCTGTTACCGGCCTGGGCGGGTCTGGCCAGTCTGGTGCTGATCGTGAACAACTTCCTCAGCTACGCCGGGATGGAAATGAACGCGGTGCACGTGTCCAGCCTGCGTAATCCGGGCCGCGAATTCCCCAGGGCGATGTTCATGGCCGCCGGTCTGGTCCTGCTGATCTTCATCCTGCCCGCGCTGGCGATCAGCTGGGTGGTGCCCGCGGCGAACCTGAGCCTGACCGCCGGTGTGATGCAGGCCTTCGACGGATTCTTCGGGCACTTCGGGATCGACTTCCTGACCCCGATCGTCGGTATCGCATTGGTCGCCGCGGCATTGGGCGGCATGCTCACCTGGCTTGCCGGTCCGTCGAAAGGTCTGCTGCTGATCGGGCGCTCCGAGGGCTACCTGCCGCCGGTCCTCACCAAGACGAACGCCCATGGCGTACAACAGAACATGCTGGTCGCGCAGGGTGTGTTCACCACATTGATCGCGTTGCTGTACGCGTTCATCCCGAATGTCTCCAGCGCCTACTGGATTCTGTCGGTGATCACCACGCAGGTGTATCTGATCATGTACGTGCTGATGTTCGCGGCGGCGGTTCGGTTGCGCCGCAATCAACCCGATCATCCGCGTGGATATCGGGCGCCGGCGCTGATCGGTCTGTGCGTGCTCGGTGCGATGTCGTCGGTGGCGGCGTTCGTCATCGGATTCGTGCCGCCCTCGCAGTTCGGCGGCGGCAACACCCTCGTCTATGTACTGATCGTGGGTGGCGGGCTCGGTGTGGTCGGCCTGCTGATTCCCTATCTGTTCTACCGATTCCGGCAGGAGAGCTGGAAGATCGCGGCGCCGGAGGTGGCGGCATGACGACGGGCGACGCGCCCGATCGCAAGCGGCGCATCATCTACATCACCACGATCGTGCTGCTGTGTACGTTCGCACTTTTCGGTCTCGCGCAGTTCGACCGCATCCGCGACGACCATCAGGCCGATGTGCTGGCCGAGCAACTGCACGATCAGCTGGTCGCGGCGGGCCTGCCCGCGCCCGATCCGCAGATCATCGCGAACTCCCTTGGCCGCGATGGCGGGCTCGTCTGTCAGGACCCGTCCTCGGCGCTGATCAAGGCCCGCTATCAGCAGTCCATCACCACCGGGGCCGGCGGGCCGGGGCAGCGTCCGGTGATCGGCCCGACCGATATGGTGCGCGCGGTGGAGCTGGCGATCGCCACCTATTGCCCGGAGCGGCTCGGTGATTATCTGAATCAGGTGGGGGATATGAAGTTCGACGATACGACGAAGTGAAGGTGCCATGACCTCCGAGGACGCACGCGTAACCGACCTGCGTAAACGGGTCGCCGAGCAGATGCCGCAGGCGCGGGCCGATCTCGCGCAACTGGTCGCGCTGAAGTCGGTGGCCGATCCGCGCCAGTTCCCGCCCGAGGAATGCGAACGCGCTGCGCACTGGGTGGCCGACGCGTTCGCCGCGGTCGGTCTCACCAGGGTCGGTCTGCACGAAACACCCGACGGCAGTAAGGCCGTCATCGCCTCACGCCCCGCACCGCCCGGCGCGCCGACGGTACTGCTGTACTGCCATTACGACGTGCAACCGCCGCTCGACGACGCGGCCTGGCGAACCCCCGTGTGGGAACTCACCGAAAAGGACGGCCGCTGGTACGGGCGCGGCGCCGCCGACTGCAAGGGCAATATCGTCATGCATCTGACCGCGCTGCGGGCGCTTGGCACCGATCTGCCGGTGGGGGTCACGCTGGTCGCCGAGGGGTCGGAGGAGCAGGGGACCGGCGGGTTGGAGCGCTTCGTCGAAGCGAACCCCGATCTGCTGCGGTCGGACGCGATCCTGGTGTGCGACAGCGGGAACTTCGCGGTGGGTGTGCCGACCTTCACCGAGACCTTGCGCGGCAACGTCAATGTGGTGGTAACCGTGGAAACCCTTGCCGGGCCGGTGCATTCGGGCATGTTCGGCGGGCCAGCACCCGATGCGCTCGCGGCGACGATCAAACTGCTGGATTCACTGCGCGACGAGCACGGCAACACCACCGTCGACGGTCTGGCGAACAACGAGACCTGGGCCGGCGTGCAGTACCCCGAGGATCAGTTCCGCACCGACGCCGGGCTGCTCTCCGGGGTCGGGCTGCTCGGCGACGGCACCGTCGCCGATATGTTGTGGGCCCGCCCCGCACTCACCGTGCTCGGCATCGACGCACCCGATGTGGTCGGTTCCTCCGCCGCGGTCCAGCCGATCGCCCGCGCCCGCCTCAACCTGCGCATCCCGCCGGGCACCGACCCGGAGAAGGCGCATCAGGCGCTGGTCGCGCACCTGAAAGCCCACACCCCCTGGCAGGCCAAGATCGCCATCGAGCTGGAATCCACCGGCGCTCCCTTCCGTTCCGGCAGCGGTGGCCCCGCCCGCGCCGCCATGGAATCGGCCCTCGCCACCGCCTACGGCCGCGCCGCCACCACCCAGGGTCAGGGCGGCTCCATCCCGCTGTGCAACGTCTTCGCCGACACCTACCCCGACGCCGAGATCATGCTGCTCGGCGTCGAGGAACCGCAGTGCCTGATCCACGCCCCCAACGAAAGCGTCGACCCCACCGAGATCGAACATCTGGCGCTCGCCGAGGCACTGTTCTTGTCGACGTACTCGAAATAGCCGTACACATGGCGCGAACTGTTCACTCTCGGTCGAGGAGCTGGATGGTTCGGCTGCCGACCAAACGATCACAGTATGAGCCCGGCCTACTTGCCGAATGGGTCGGACGAGGCAAGCGGTCGAAACCTGTTGCCTCATAACCCCAACTGGGCGAGGAGCCGCTGCCGGGGAGCGGATGGCGGCACGGCGGCGACCAATCACGTATTACGCGGGTGGATGGATCTTCACCGTCCAGCGGGGGTGGTCTCGGCGCGGCCGGATATCGGTGGCCCGGAAGTCGTATCCGTCCTGTTGGGCGGGCTCCCAGTCGAAGTCGACGGTTTCACCGACGAACACCTCCCGGAAACCGCCGCTGACCGTCATGGATTCACCCGGCCGCAGACGCGGGAGTTCGCCCGCCCAGAGGTGGCTGTAGTGCGCCCAGCAGCCGCCGGGGGTGTCGGGGGAGTCGATGACACCCCAGCCTTCGTCGTTGTGCCATTCGGTGACGGTGCCGATGCTCATGGGTCGAGGTTCGTACGGGAATCATAGGTCGGCCGAATCCTCCGGTTCGATGACGCGGAATTCGGTTCCGGCCGGGCCCATTTCGGCGAGGCGGCCGAAGTAGATGCCCTGGGCTTCGGGGGCGATGATGCCGAAGTGGATGGGGATGGCGGTGCGGGGCGCCACCGAGCGGAGATAGTCGACGGCTTCGCTGATGCGCATCCAGGGGGCCACGGCGGGGATGGCGAGGACACCGACGGGGTTGGGCGGAACCCAGAGGGAGTCGCCGGGGTGGACCAGCTGGGCCGGATCGTCGGGGGTGCCGAGCTGGAAGACGGTGTTGTCGATGACGGGGATATCGGGATGGATGACGGCGTGACGTCCGCCGCCGCCGGTGATCCGCACCCCGTCGAGGTCGATGACATTGCCCGCGTGCACCGCCTCCCAGCGTCCGCCGCGCTGCTGGGCGGTCTGCGGATCGCTGAACAGGCGGGCATTCGGGTTCGCGTCGACCAGCGCCTCGATCCGGTTCGGGTCGATGTGATCGGGATGCTGATGGGTGACGGCGATCGCGTCGAGGCCGGTGATGCCTTCGAAGCCGTGAGCGAACGTGCCCGGATCGAACAGGATCTTTCTGCCGTGCAGTTCCACGAGAATGCAGGAGTGACCGAAGTGGGCTATGCGCATACGGCCACATTAGGCCCGCTGTGGGCCTCGGCACAGTGGGCCGCGCACAGCCAACCCGCCACCGCGCCGGTCGCGCCCTACAACTACGCTGTTCAGGTAACCCCCACCACCACTCGAGGAGCAACGCGTGGCACGAGTCGTTGTCGAGGTGATGCCGAAGGCCGAGATCCTGGATCCGCAGGGTCAGGCCATCGTCGGTGCACTTCCGCGCCTGGGATTCCAGGGAGTCTCGGACGTCCGGCAGGGCAAACGATTCGAACTCGAGGTCGGCGATGACGTCAGCGACGACGAACTCGCGCAGATCGCGGAATCGTTGCTGGCCAACACCGTCATCGAGGAGTGGAAGGTGGTCCGCGTCTCATGACTGCCCGGATCGGGGTCATCACCTTTCCCGGCACGCTCGATGATGTGGACGCCGCCCGCGCGGTTCGCCTGGCCGGCGCCGAAGCGGTCGATCTGTGGCATGCCGACGCCGATCTGAAACAGGTCGACGCCGTCATCGTGCCCGGCGGCTTCTCCTACGGCGACTACCTGCGCGCCGGCGCCATCGCCCGGTTCGCGCCGGTCATGGGCGAGGTCGTGCGCGCCGCGGAAGGCGGTATGCCGGTGCTCGGCATCTGCAACGGCTTCCAGGTGCTGTGCGAGGCCGGCCTGCTGCCGGGTGCGCTCACCCGCAACGAGGGCCTGCACTTCATCTGCCGTGACGAATGGCTGCGCGTGGAGGCCGTGGACACCGCCTGGACCTCCCGCTACGAGCCGGACGCCCAGATCCTGGTGCCGTTGAAGTCCGGTGAGGGCCGCTTCCAGGCGTCCGAGGCCGTACTCGACGAGCTGGAGGGCGAGGGTCGAGTGGTGTTCCGCTACGCGGGCGACAACCCGAACGGCTCCCAGCGCGGTATCGCGGGCATCACCTCGGCCAACCGCCGCGTCGTCGGCCTGATGCCGCATCCCGAACACGCCACCGAGCCGCTCACCGGCCCGAGCGACGACGGCCTCGGGCTGTTCCTCTCGGTGCTGGACACCCTCGTCAGCGCCTGATTTCGGCGGCGCTCCGCCGAACGCGCGCCTCGATCGAGTTCTTCCGCCCACCGCTGCGCGACGACTGCCTTGTCGTCGCGCAGAGGTGGGCGAACAGCTTTCGGGGCCATCGCAGCCACGATCGTCTATCGCCGGAGCGCCGCGGACACTGCGCATAGGATCGCGGTATGCCGGTTTCCTCCACCGCGGCCTCGGCCGCCGGGCTGTGTGCCTTCATCGATGAATCGCCGTCGCCGTTCCATGTGTGCCACACCGTCGCACAGGATCTCGATGAGCACGGCTTCACCCGGCTCGACGAATCGGCGGCCTGGCCGTCGGGTGGGCGCGGTAGGCATTACGTGGTGCGCGGCGGGTCGCTGGTGGCGTGGGCCGATCAGGAGCCCGCGGCCGCGGCGCCGTTCCGGGTGGTCGGCGCACATACCGACAGCCCGAATCTGCGGGTCAAACAGCACCCGGATCTGAGCGCGGCGGGCTGGCAGCTGGTCGGTCTCGAACCGTACGGCGGCGCCTGGCTGAATTCCTGGCTCGATCGTGAGCTGGGCCTGTCCGGCCGGTTGAGCGTGCGCGAGGGCAACACCGTCGGTGAGCGGCTGGTTCGCATCAATGAGCCGATCCTGCGGGTGCCGCAGCTGGCGATCCACCTGTCCGAGGACCGGCGCGGGGTGACGCTCGACCCGCAGCGGCACGTGAACGCGATCTGGGGCGTCGGCGCGGAACCACGTTCGTTTATCGCCTATGTCGCCGAGCACGCCGGACTCGACCCGGCGACCGTACTCGGCTGGGAACTGATGGCCCACGATCTGGACCCGAGCCGATTGGTCGGCCGCGACCGTGATCTGGTCAGCGCGCCCCGCCTGGACAATCAAGGCACCTGCTACGCGGGTCTGCGCGCATTCCTCGCCGCTGTCGACACCCCTGGCGCCGCGGTACCGGTGCTGGCCATGTTCGATCACGAAGAGGTGGGCAGCCAATCCGATCGCGGCGCACAGTCGGATCTGTTGGCGACCGTGCTGGAACGGATCGTGCTGACCCGCGGCGGCGGCCGCGCCGAATACCTGGCGGCACTGGCCGGTTCGATCTGCGCCTCGGGCGATATGGCACACGCCACCCACCCGAACTACCCCGAACGGCACGAACCCGCCCACCGGATCGAGATCAACGGCGGCCCGGTGCTCAAGGTGAACCAGAACCTGCGCTATGCCACCGACGCCACCGGCGCCGGCGCGTTCGCACTGGCCTGCGATCAGGCCGGGGTGCCGCTGCAACGTTATGTGCACCGCGCGGACCTGCCGTGCGGCTCCACCATCGGCCCGATGACGGCCGCGCGCACCGGTATGCCCACCGTCGACGTCGGCGCACCGCAGTTGGCGATGCATTCGGCCCGCGAATTGATGGGCGCCGCCGATGTGGGGGCCTACGCCGCGGCGCTGGCCGCCTTCTTGACCCCGGAGACCGCGGGACGGTAGGTCAGCACCGCGATCACGAACACCGCGAAGGTGGTGATCACATAGCTGCTGCCGATGATCTGCTGCCACCAGGCCCAGCCGAGTTCGCGATCGGCCTCATGGGGCAGCAGCCAGTGCGGGCCGAGCAGGAACATCACCGTCATCGCGGCCACCGCGCCGATCAGTAGCGGATTGCGTCGGCCGCGGGCGATGGCGTCGGCGGTCAGCAGCAGGGCGGGCGCGACCCACACCCAGTGATGCGACCACGACACCGGCGAGACCAGCAGGATGGCGGCCGCGTTCACCATGAGCGCGGCCACCGATGCATCGGCCCGGATGAGCCTGCGCATCCACAGCGCCGCGAGACCGATCGCCACCAGCGACAACGAGATCCAGATCACCGTCGCCGCGGAATCGGAGACACCGAGCCGGAACGCGAACCCCTTCAACGATTGATTGCCCGCGTAGTAGGGCGGGCCGATGCGACCGGTATCGGCGAGAGTGTGGAACCAGTACTCCACCGAATCGCTCGGGAAGATCAGGAATCCGAGACCCACCGCACCGATGGCGGAAACGACCAGCGTGCCCGCCGCTTTCCAGTCCTTGCGCAACAGGAAGTACAGCAGATACCCGGCCGGGATCAGCTTGATCGACACCGCGATGCCGATGAGCATGCCGCGCGGCCAGAAGGGCTTGCGCACCAGGCAGTCAAGGGCCACCACGGCCATCAGGACCAGGTTCACCTGACCGAAGGAGTAGGTCTGGCGGACCGGCTCGAAGAATCCCGCCAGCGCGACCGCGGCGATGACGACCGTCAGCGCGGTCATCCGGTCCAGCTCGGGCCGGATCCGCGCCAGCACCAACCACAGGGTGATGCCGAGGCTCAGCACCGACGTGGCAAGCACCACGATCTCGGCCACGCCCAGCGGCATGAGCGCGAGCGGAGCGAAGAACAGCGCGGCCAGCGGTGGATAGGTGAACGGCAGTCCGATGCCGAATACCTTGGGCATCGGGCCGTACAGATCGCCGCCGTCGAGCCAGACCCGGGCGCCGTTGCGGTAGACCTGGAGATCGATGTAGCCGTCCCACCAGTGGACCAGCAGGGCGATGACCCCATACACCGCGAACAGCGCGAACGCGGCGGCCAGCCAGCGCTTCTGACGCCGAGTCCACGGGGCCGGTGGTGCGGCCGGGCCGTTCGAGCCGGGGCGCGCGCCAGCCGTGGTGACGGGCTGCTCGGCCGGTTCCGCAACCCCCGATCGATCGTTCACCGGGACAGATTAGCGGGTACCCCTATGCCCCGGGGCCGGGCGGGTTTGCCCCGGCAATAGTCGCGTTTGCCCCGGCAGTAGACTCGCAGGCGTATCTCGCGGCAATTCGGCAACTCGGCGCGGCGCAGCTGTGTTCGTTCGAGTCTGTCTGGATTGTCTCCGCATGCCTGGCCGAAAGGACCCTGGTAATCCCGTGACTCCGCAGGTCGACACGGTCGCAACCGCAGCAGCCACTCCGGACACTCCGCAGCCGTATCTCGAGCTCGGGCTCAAGGATGACGAATACGCCCGGATCAAGGAGATCCTCGGTCGCAGGCCGACCGACGCCGAACTGGCGATGTACTCCGTGATGTGGAGCGAGCACTGCTCGTACAAATCGTCGAAGGTGCATCTGCGCTACTTCGGCCAGACCACCACCGAGGAGATGCGCGCCTCCATGCTCGCCGGTATCGGCGAGAACGCGGGCGTGGTCGATGTCGGCGACGGCTGGGCGGTCACCTTCAAGGTGGAAAGCCACAATCACCCGTCCTATGTGGAGCCGTACCAGGGCGCCGCGACCGGCGTCGGCGGTATCGTGCGCGACATCATGGCGATGGGCGCGCGCCCGATCGCGGTGATGGACCAGCTGCGCTTCGGCGCCGCGGACGCCGCCGATACCCGTCGGGTGGTCGACGGTGTGGTGCGCGGCGTGGGCGGCTACGGCAATTCGCTCGGGCTGCCGAATATCGGCGGCGAGACCGTCTTCGACGCCTCGTATCAGGGCAACCCGCTGGTGAACGCGCTGTGCGCGGGCGTGATGCGGGTCGAGGACCTGCATCTGGCCTTCGCCTCCGGCACCGGCAACAAGATCATCCTGTTCGGCGCGCGGACCGGCCTCGACGGCATCGGCGGCGTGTCTGTGCTGGCCTCGGACACCTTCTCCGGCGACGAATCCGGCGCCGGCCGCAAGAAGCTGCCGAGCGTGCAGGTGGGCGACCCGTTCACCGAGAAGGTGCTCATCGAGTGCTGTCTGGAGCTGTACGCGGCCAGGTTGGTCGTCGGCATCCAGGATCTCGGCGGTGCTGGACTGTCCTGCGCCACCTCGGAACTGGCCGCCGCCGGTGATGGTGGCATGCACATCGAGCTGGACAAGGTGCCGCTGCGCGCCGCCGATATGACCCCGGCCGAGGTGCTGTCCAGCGAATCCCAGGAGCGCATGTGCGCGGTGGTGACGCCGGAGAACGTGGACGCGTTCATGGCCGTCTGCCGCAAATGGGATGTGCTGGCCACGGTGATCGGCGAGGTCACCGATGGTGAGCGGCTGGTCGTCAGCTGGAACGGGGAGACCGTCGTCGATGTGCCGCCGCGCACCGTCGCCCACGAGGGCCCGGTCTACGAGCGTCCGGTGCAGCGCCCGGACACCCAGGACGCGCTGATCGCCGACACCCCCGACACCCTCACCCGGCCGAAGACCGCCGACGAACTGCGCGCGACCCTGCTGCACATGGTGTCGAGCCCGCAGCTGTGCAGCCGCAAGTGGATCACCGAGCAGTACGACCGCTACGTGCGCGGCAACACCGTGCTCGCCGAACACGCCGACGCGGGCGTCATCCGGATCGATGAGGAGACCGGCCGCGGTATCGCGCTGGCCACCGACGCCTCCGGTCGCTACACCAAACTGGACCCCTACACCGGCGCCCAGCTCGCATTGGCCGAGGCCTACCGCAATGTCGCCACCACCGGCGCCACCCCGAAGGCCGTCACCAACTGCCTGAACTTCGGTTCGCCGGAGGACCCGGGTGTGATGTGGCAGTTCCAGCAGGCGGTGCACGGTCTGGCCGACGGCTGTGTGGAACTGGGCATCCCGGTCACCGGCGGCAATGTCAGCTTCTACAACCAGACCGGCCAGGACGCGATCCTGCCGACGCCGGTGGTCGGTGTGCTCGGCGTCATCGACGATGTGCACCGCCGGATCCCGACCGGACTCGGCCTCGAACCCGGTGAAACGCTGATCCTGCTCGGCGACACCCGCGACGAGTTCGGTGGTTCGATCTGGTCGCAGGTGGCCCACGACCATCTCGGCGGCGTCCCGCCGAAGGTCGATTTCGCCAGGGAACGGCTGCTGTCGGAGGTGCTGACGGCCGGTTCACGGGATGGCATGATCAGCGCCGCTCACGACCTTTCCGAGGGCGGACTCGCCCAGGCGGTGGTCGAGGCAGCGCTGGCCGGTGAGACCGGTTGCCGCATCCTGCTGCCCGAGGACGCGGACCCGTTCGTCGCGCTGTTCTCCGAATCGGCGGGCCGGGTACTGGTGGCCGTGCCGCGTTCGGAGGAGACCAGGTTCACCCGTATGTGCACCGCACGCGAACTGCCGTGGGTGCGCATCGGCGTGGTCGATCAGGGCGCCGATTCGATCGAGGTGCAGGGACAGTTCTCGGTGCCGCTGGCCGAACTGCGCGAAGCGCATGAGGGCACCCTGCCGAAGTTGTTCGGCGCGGAGGTCTGATCGAGTCCCGCTGGGACCGAAAACGATACGACGTTCACCCCGTCCCGACCGGGACCCCTCGTACTGCCGGGCCCGGACGGGGTGAACGCTTGTGTGGGCACCGATCGGATCTGCCGCCCATGTGGTGACGCCCCGTTGCCGGTTCGGCCTCGACCGGTTCAGGCGACCGACTTGAACGGATCGTGCTCGGCGATCAGCTTCTCCATCCGAGCTTCGTCGATGCGTCCGCGGATGGAATCCGACTCGTGCTTGTCCCTGACGACCTTGGCCAGGGTGAAGCTGCTGGTCACCAGGAACAGAACGGTCATGCCGAGGAATCCGCGCTGCCACGGATCCAACGGCAGATAGAAGATTCCGACGCCCGCCCCGAACAAACTGATGCCGAACGCGATCGCGGCCTGGGCGATGTAGGCCGAGGTGGTTTTCGGCTGTGCGTTTGGTGTGCTCATGGTTATCGAGTGTGCGGCGCCGACGGCCGCGGCAACCGGGTACAACTACTCGAGCGCGGTGGGTAGTTGCCGCGCCGTTGGTGGGGCAACATTCCTGCATTGTCGTAGCGTGCCGCCATACTGTCCTGGTGCTCGAAACGGCGTCCACCCTCACGAAGCTGCGCACGCGCGGCGTCGCGGCGGTGCACCGTGCCGAGCAGATCATCGACCTGAACTACGTCGGGCTGGTGATCGCCACGGTGTTCTTCGCGCTGTCGGTCACCCCATCGCTGGTACCGCGCGACTGGATGTTCCAGGGCCTGATCAGCGGTATCAACGCCGCCATCGGCTACGGCGTCGGATGCCTGTTGGAATGGCTCTTCCGGCTGTGGGTGCGCCCCCGGCTGACCATGATCCCGGCACCGCCCACCTGGGTGCGTTACGGGGTGAAATCGGCGGTCCTGTTCACCTCCGCCGTCACCGCCGCGTACATGCTGGTGCAGTCGGCGCGCTGGCAGCGCGAGATCACCGCGCTGATGGGGATGGAGGGCACCACCACGCCCGCCTATCTGCGTACCGGGCTGCTCAGCCTCGCAATCGGCGTACTGGTCGTCGCGGTATATCGGACCGTGCGTGAGCTGATCCTGTTCCTGGCTCGTCAGCTCAACCGCTGGGTGAAGGTACCGCGTGAACTGGCGCCCGCGGCGGGATTCCTGGTGCTGGTGCTGCTGGCGGTCACCCTGTTCAACGGTGTGGCCACGCAGGCGTTCTTCGCGGTCGCGAATTCGGCGTTCAGCGTGCGCAACGACCACACCTCCGAGTATGCGGTGCAACCGCAGCTACCGGAGAAGTCGGGCAGCCCGATGTCGCTGGCGAAATGGGACACCCTGGGTTTCGAGGGCCGCTGGTTCGTCTCACACGGGCCCGACGCCGCCAGGATCACCGCGGTCACCGGGGCTCCGGCCAAGGAACCGATCCGGGCCTACGTCGGGCTCGAATCCGCCGAGAACGGCGAAACCCAGGCCGAACTCGCGGTCGCCGAACTCGAACGTGCGGGCGCGTTCGACCGGCAGGTGATCGTGGTGACCACCACGACCGGCACCGGCTGGGTGAATTCGATGGCGGCGGGCGCGATCGAGTACATGTACGGCGGCGATACCGCCATCGTCGCCACCCAGTACTCGTATCTGCCCAGTGTGCTGTCGTTCCTCGCGGACAAGGGGAAAGCGGCCGCGGCCGGGCGCGATGTGTTCGACGCGGTCTATCGGCACTGGTCCGCGCGGCCGGAGGACCAGCGGCCGAAACTGTTCGTCTACGGCGAAAGCCTCGGGTCGCAGGGTTCGGAGGAAGCCTTCGAGGGCCTGGCCGATCTGCGCGAGAAGGTCGACGGCGCGCTCTGGGTGGGCCCGCCGAACTCGAATCGGCTGTGGCAGCAGTTCGTCGCGCGTCGCGACCCGGGCTCGCGTGAGGTGGAGCCGGTGTACGCGGACGGGCTGGTGGTCCGGTTCGCCGCCGAGGCCGCCGATTTCACCCGACCGGGGCCGGAATGGCGCGCGCCGCGCATCGCCTATCTGCAACACCCGTCCGATCCCATCGTCTGGTGGTCGGCGGATCTGATCTTCTCGCAACCGGATTGGCTGTCCGAGCCGCGTGGAGCGGATGTGTCCGGGCGGATGCGGTGGGCGCCGTTCGTCACGTTCTGGCAGGTCACCGCCGATCTCACCAATGCGCAGGGCGTCACCGACGGGCACGGGCATCGTTACGGCAGCCTGGTGCTCGACGGCTGGGCCGCCATCGGGGCGCCGTCCGGCTGGAATCCCGAGCTGGCCGAACGGATCCGGCACGAGATCGAGATCTCCGAGGCGTACGAGCGGCAGATCAAATGAGTGCCCGCATCGCGCTGGCGGTGGGGCTGCCGCTGCTGTGGAGCAATACGGTGGTACCGCGTCTGCCCGCGGATATGCGGGTGCGGACGGTCGTCAACGCGAGCGTCGCCACCGGTTACGCGGCGGCATTCGGCGCTCGCCCGAATTGGTCCTCGGCGCGGGGGTGGCGTTACGGCCTCGGCTGCGCTGCCCTCGTCGCGGCCGGTTACGGTGCCGCGGCGGCCATCCCGGCCGTGCGTCGCGGGCTGGCCGATCGCCCCGACCGGGCACCCGAAGTATCGACGGCCGAATGGATCGGTGTGCACATTCCGATCGGCACCGTCTACAGCGAGGAACTCATCTTCCGCGCCACTCTCGACCCCTTGCTGGACAACGCTTTCGGTGCCCGCGTCGGCACGTTGCTCGGCGCCGCCACCTTCGGACTGTGGCATATCGCGCCCGCCCGCAGCGCGGGGGAGAACGTGGCGGTGACAGTCGCGACGACCACCGCCGCCGGTGCGCTCTTCGGCCTGCTCGGCCGCCACACCGGCAGCGCCGCCGCGCCGGCGCTGCTGCACTGGGCGATCAATGCGGGAGGCGTGCTGATCGCTCGATTCGCTGCCCGCTCGCGGTGAGGGACTGATCTACTCGGACCGCGCGGTCAGCGACTCGCCCATCGACCGCTCTTTGCCCCACTCGGATACCGCTGCCGGTCGCGCCTATCCGGTGGAGTCTGCGTCCAATCGCATGAGCGGCAGCCACCGTGACACCTCATCGGCGCGGCTGCCCGACGCGGTCAGCTCACCCGCATCCCGCGCGGCGGTGAAATCCAACAGGCCGGTGGCGAGCAGCAGCCAGGTGCGTGGGTCGGTTTCGACCACATTGGGCGGGGTTCCGCGCGTATGGCGCGGCCCTTCGATGCACTGCACGGCCACGAACGGCGGTACCCGTACCTCGACCGAATGTCCCGGCGCGGTTTCGGCCAGCGTGCGGGCCGTCATCCGTACGGCCGCGCCCAACTCGGCGCGGGTCGGCGCGGTCGCCGTGTCATCGAGCAGCCACCGGCGCACCGCCGTGACCGCGGCCCGCATCTCTCCCGGTTTCACCACCGCATATCGCACCACGGGCCGACCATACTGCGGCCCACCGACTCGATCCGCACCTGCACGACAGACGTGAGGTCGCGCACGTGCTGACAGCCCCACACCGTGCGGTCTAATCCGAATCGGCGCTGCCGGACGCGGGCTTGTCGGCGGCATCGTCCGATGCGCCGGGGGTCGCTGCGTCGGATTTCGCGTCGATAGGGGAGGGCTCGGCAGTGCTGGCGTCGGCAACTGTGGACTCGTCGCCGGCGGACTTGTCGCCGCCGGGTTCGTGGTCGACGGGCTCGTCGCCGACGGCCGTCGCGCCAGCAGCGACGCCCGTACCGGCCGCCGCACCCGCTGCAACCGCGACGCGATTCCCCCGATGCAACCCCTTGTAGTCGTAGTACCGCGTGATCACCGTGCCCAGTACCAAGGCGATGGCGAGGCCGAGCAGAGCCATCCATACGCCGCGGCTCAGGCCCGCGGCGAAGCTGCCGTCGAAGTACAGGATGGAGCGGACGGCGAGGAACACCTGATGCATCGGCTCCCAGGCGGCCAGCCAGTGGAAGTACTTGGGCGTCGCCTCGATCGGGACGGTGCCGCCGGAGGAGGGCAGGCCGAGGACGATGAACAGGATCAGGTTCACCAGCAGGCCCGCGGTGCCGATGGCCGCCAGGATGGACAGGCCGGTGATGCCGACCGCGGTCAATGCCAGCGCGCTGTAGAGGTACAGGCCGAGCGGATGGTCGATCGGCATGCCGAGGATCTTCGCCACACCCAGATAGACACCCGAGACGATATTGGCGGCGATCACCATCACACCCCATTTGATGAGCAGGGTGTTGAACCGGGAGATCGGCGTCGGCGGGAAATGCACGTACCAGGGGCCGTATTCGGTGGGTACGAAGCCGAGGGCGGCGTCGATCATCGTGTGGATGATCATCGCGCCGACCACGCCCGCCAGCAGAATCAACAGTGCGTAGAAGAACGCGGTCAGGCCCTGGCCGGTGCCGTCGGGCAGCGGACGGTACTGCTGGACGACGATCTGCACCGGATCTTCCAGCGCCACCCGCGCCGCACCGCTCGGCTCCGGGCTCGGCGGTGCGCCCGGCTCCGGCGCGAGCTGCGCGTTCACCTGGTCGGTGAGCTGCTGACCGACCTGCTGACGTACCTGGTGCAGCGCCTGATCGCCGACCCGCAACACGATCTGGGTGCCGAACGCGCCCATTCGCGGGTTGGTTTGCAGGGTGATGATCGGACGCTCGATATCGCCGGGGATGACGCTGCCGACGCCGAGAATGCCGAGTCGCTTACTGAAGTCACTGGGGATGACGATCGCCCCGTAGACCTGCCCCTGCTGCATCATCCGCTCGGACTCGCTGATGCCGACCACCCGCAGGTCGATCTTGTCCGCTGGCATGCCCTGCTGGAGCGCGTCGGCGATCTGTTTGCCGTAGTTCACCTGTTGCTGCGCATCGGGCGGCCCTGTGACGTCACCGACATCCTGGTTCACCAGCGCGATGGGGAAGTCGTGCAGATTGCCTTCCGGATCGGCGACGTAGTCGAGGTACATCACCCCGAGCAACGCTGTGAGCAGGGTCAATACGCCGATCGGCAGTAGTATGCGCACCCCGAGACGGCGATCCGACCCCTTCGCCGCTGCACTGTCCGTAGTCGTCACGGATCGCACGGTAACAGCCGGAAGGGCCGCGGATACGGCGCTCCGCCGCACCGGTCAACTGCGAGTTTGCCCACGCTTCGGTATCCACTCCGGCCGTGCGCGCCCCGATGACAGGCGCATCCGGGGCGACCTTCCAGGGGCGGTGGTGATCGTGGGCGTGGTTTCACCCGTAGAATGACGGTGCCCCCAGCCCGCCCGAACAGGGAGCACACGGTGACCAACGCCGACCTGCCGGTTGTCAGCAATCCCGCCCCCGCGGATCAGGACGAGAATCCACCACGCGAGGAGTGTGGCGTCTTCGGAGTCTGGGCGCCCGGCGAAGACGTGGCCAAACTCACGTATTACGGCCTGTATGCGCTGCAACACCGTGGCCAGGAGGCCGCGGGCATTGCGGTCGCCGACGGTTCGCAGGTACTGGTCTTCAAGGATCTCGGCCTGGTCAGCCAGGTGTTCGACGAGCAGACCCTGGCCGCGATGCCTGGCCATGTCGCCGTCGGGCACTGTCGCTACTCCACCACCGGCGCGACCACCTGGGAGAACGCCCAGCCGATCTTCCGCACCACCGCGGTCGGTTCCGGTTTGGCGCTCGGCCACAACGGAAACCTGGTGAACACGGCCGAATTGGCCGATCGGGCAAGGGAACTCGGAGTCCTCGGCGCCGCGCCACGCGGTGGCCGTCCCGGTCCGGTCGCCGCCACCTCCGACTCCGATGTGATGACGGCGCTGCTGGCCCATGCCGCCGCCGATTCCAGCATCGAGCAGGCCGCGATGAAACTGCTGCCCACCCTGAAGGGCGCCTTCTGCCTCACCTTCATGGATGAGCACACCCTGTACGCGGCCCGCGATCCGCACGGTGTGCGTCCGCTGTGCCTGGGCAGGCTCGACCGCGGCTGGGTGGTCGCCAGTGAGACCTCCGCGCTCGATATCGTCGGCGCCTCCTTCGTCCGCGAGATCGAACCGGGCGAGTTGCTGGCCATCGACGCCGACGGTGTGCGTTCGCTGCGTTTCGCCACGCCCGAACCCAAGGGCTGCGTCTTCGAATACGTCTACCTGGCCCGCCCCGACAGCACCATCTCCGGGCGTTCGGTGCACGCGACCAGGGTCGAGATCGGTCGCAGGCTGGCGGGCGAGCATCCGGTCGAGGCCGATCTGGTGATCCCGGTGCCCGAATCGGGCACCCCGGCCGCGGTCGGCTACGCGCAGGGCTCCGGCGTGCCGTACGGGCAGGGTCTGATGAAGAACGCCTATGTGGGCCGCACCTTCATCCAGCCGAGCCAGACCATCCGACAGCTCGGTATCCGGCTCAAGCTGAATCCGCTGCGCGAGGTGATCCGCGGTAAGCGCCTCATCGTCGTCGACGATTCCATCGTGCGCGGTAATACCCAGCGGGCGCTGATCAGGATGCTGCGGGAAGCCGGTGCGCTGGAGATTCACGTGCGGATCGCCTCACCACCGGTGAAATGGCCCTGCTTCTACGGTATCGACTTCGCCTCGCGGGCCGAACTCATCGCCAATGGCACCGGTTCCGACGACAGCTACGACGATATGGTGGAGAACGTGCGTCGCTCCATCGGCGCCGACAGCCTCGGCTACATCTCCACCGAGGGCATGATCGCCGCCACCGAACAGCCACGTACTCGGTTGTGCTGCGCCTGTTTCGACGGCGAGTACCCGATCCCGCTGCCCACCGAGGTTGCGATCGGGAAGAACGTGCTCGAAGGCATGCTCAACGGCCAGTCCGAGACCGCGCTGCTGGGCCAGAACGCCAACGCGAGCGCGTTGAGCAGGCCCTGAACTCGACGCGCCGACGCGCGACGGTAGCGTGATCAGGCAATCTATCCGCCGATTCGGTTTGGAGCTATCACCGAAAATGAGTGAACAGACCCCCAGTGGTGCCGGAGCCTCGTATGCCGCGGCCGGTGTCGACATCGAGGCCGGAGACCGCGCAGTCGAGTTGTTCGCACCATTGGCACGCAAGGCCAGCCGCCCCGAGGTCCAGGGTGGCCTCGGCGGTTTCGCCGGGCTGTTCGCGCTGAAGGGTGGTTACCGGGAGCCGCTGCTCGCCGCCTCCACCGACGGCGTCGGCACCAAGATCGCCGTCGCGCAGGCGATGGACAAGCACGACACCGTGGGGCTGGACCTGGTCGCCATGGTCGTCGACGATCTGGTCGTCTGTGGCGCCGAGCCGCTGTTCTTGCAGGACTACATCGCCGTGGGCAAGGTCGTCCCGGAGCGGGTCGCCGAGCTGGTCTCCGGTATCGCCGACGGGTGCGTGCGCGCTGGTTGCGCCCTGCTCGGCGGCGAGACGGCCGAACACCCCGGCCTGATGGACCCCGACGATTACGATCTGTCCGCGACCGGTGTCGGCGTGGTCGAAGCCGATGCGGTGCTCGGCCCCGACCGGGTGCGGCCGGGTGACGTGGTGATCGCCATGGGCTCCTCCGGCCTGCACTCCAACGGGTACAGCCTGGCCAGGAAGGTGCTGCTCGATATCGACCGCATGTCGCTGACGGGGCATGTCGAGGAGTTCGGCCGCACCCTCGGTGAGGAGCTGCTCGAGCCGACCCGCATCTACGCCAAGGACTGCCTCGCCCTGATCGCCGAGACCGATGTGCGCACCTTCGCCCATGTCACCGGCGGCGGGCTGGCCGCGAACCTGGCCAGGGTGCTGCCCGCGGGTCTGGTCGCCGAGATCGACCGCGGCACCTGGAATCCGGCGCCGGTGTTCAAGATGATCGCCCAGCGCGGACGGGTGGAGCGGCCGGAGATGGAGAAGACGTTCAATATGGGCGTCGGCATGGTGGCCGTGGTGGCGCCGGAAGACGTCGATCGCGCGCTGGCGGTGCTGACCGCACGGCATATCGAATGCTGGACCCTCGGCACGGTGACCAAGGCCAAGGATGCGGGCGCACCGCGTGCGGTCCTGGTGGGCGATCACCCGCGCTTCTGATTCGGTTCACGCGTCGCAGCCGGTCGGCCTTCGGGTCGGCCGGTTTTCGCGTCTTTCGGGGAGTTCGCACGGTGACGGCGAGTACCGCGGACGCCAACGGGGCGGTTGGTGCCGACGACGGAACGCGAGGGGAGTGGCGGCTGTCGAGGCGGATTCGGTGGCCCCGATACGAATGACGGGTGCCGATAGTGCCGAAGGCGTCGAGAGAACGCGGTGAGTGCTCGAACCGAGCTTTCGATCAGGTCTCGACGGTGCAGTCGAGACCTGACGTCCGGCGAACCTCAGCGGCGGGCGATGCGACCGGATGGCAACGACGGAAGGGGAGGCCGTCGGCCTCCCCCGTCATGCGTTGCCACCGTGTCAGCGTCGCCAGTCGTCGTAGTCGTCGTCCTCGTTGTTCCAACGGGACAACGGATCATCGGCATCGTGCTCATCGGACAGCACACCACTCCGCTGAGAGTGGGGGCTACCCGAGAGCTCGCTACCCGACAGCTCGCGCTGAAGGCTCGCGAAGTCGGTCGACGGCGAGCTGTACTTCAGCTCGCGTGCAACCTTGGTCTGCTTTGCCTTAGCCCGGCCACGGCCCATGGCTGACCCCCTCGCGTCACAGCGGGGCGGCCTGGGGATTGGTGGCGGCCCCGTTCGAATTAATACTCTTCCTGACAGACACTCTAGCGCGTGTCACGCGGTCGCGCTTCCAGGAGTGGGGGAACAGCTACCGAACCGAGGCCGTTTGCCCGATGCTCGCCTGACTACAGCACGCCGGGGATCGCGCGGACGACGCCGACCCGCGCACCACCACCGAGCACCGCAGGTGCCGCCAGCTCGGCAAGCGCATCCGACCACTGGATGCCCATCCGTTGCAGAATCGCCAGCGTCAGCGGCATCCGGGCCCGGTCGGCGCCGTCATCGATCTTGTAGGCGAACGCCGTTCCGTCGGGTAGCGCACCCGCGTGCACCCCGTCGGCGCCGATCTTGCACACCAGGCCGGGAGTGGCGCTCATGGCCAGCAGATCGGGGCCATTGGTGCCCGAAATCACTCGCGGATGGGTGCGGATGGCGTCGGCGACCCGGCGTCCTGGGGTGCCCGGTTCGGCGGTCGCCATCGCGGCGAACGCGCGGGCCAGATTGATCAGCGAGACCGGGATGATGGGCAGGCCGCAGCCGTCGATGCCCAGATCGGTTTCGGGTTCGCCGGTCAGCTCGATGACGGTCGAGATGACCGCCTGCTGGAGCGGATGGGCGCTGTCGAGATATCCGGTGGTCGGCCAGCCGTTGATCGCACAGGTGGCCAGCATCGCCGCATGTTTGCCCGAACAGTTCATATAGATCCGGCTCGGTGGCCGGTCGTGGCACAGCACCATGGCGCGGGCGCGTTCGTCCATCGGCAGATCGGGTGGGCATTCGAGGGCCGACTCGTCGAAACCGAAGCGGTCCAGCAGCCGCCGCACCAGGTCGATATGGTCGGGTTCGCCGAAATGCGAGGCCGTGGCGATGGCCAGTTCGGCATCGTCGACCGGATCGAATCCATTGCGCAGCAGGGTGACCGCCTGCATCGGCTTATTGGTCGAGCGCGGATAGATCGGCACGTGCACCTCGCCGAGCGCGCAGGTGGGATCGCCGTCGGCGCCGAGGACGACCACCGATCCGCGGTGCACGCATTCCCGGAATCCGGAACGGACCACCTCGACCAATTCCACGCTCACACTCGCGCTCCTGCCTTCAGCGGGTCGTCGTCGTCGCGTCGTCGCTGCGCGCGTTCGGCATTGACGCGGCGACGGGTGTGCCGGTCGATCTGCATGCGGATGTCGTCGGAGATGGTCGGCTCGGCGGCCAGCAGCAGTTCCAGACGGGTGGGATCGTCGCCGGTGAACACGTCACGGACGGTGATGCCGTGGTCGGGTACGTGCACCACATCGACCGTATCGCCGGCGCCGATCGTGCCTTCGGTGAGAACCCGCAGGTAGGTGCCGGTGTTGGCGCGTAGGGCGAATCGCTTGACCCACTGCTGTTCCCCGCTCCAGTGCTGGAAGGTCGCGCACGGCACACGCGGTGCGCTGACTTCGAGCAGGGTCTCGCCGATCGCCCAGCGGGCGCCAAGCACCGCATCGCTGACCGGCAGGCCGGAGATCCGCAGATTCTCGCCGAACCAACCAGCGGGCAGGTCCCGATCGAGTTCGGCGGCCCAGTCGGCGGCGTCTTCGTCGGCGTAGGCGTAGACGGCCTGATGGACACCGCCGTGGTTGACGGTATCGCAGACATGATCGCCGGCCAGGCCGAGCGCGCGCACCATTACCCGATCGGCGACCGGACGCTTGTCGATGGCGGTGCGGCCCACCCGGCCCGGTACCTCGAGTTCGGCGTGCAGTACGCACACCGCGAGGACCCGCCCGGTGTCACCGGTGCGCATGGGCGAGCCCATCAGCGGCCACGGAGCCGATCGACCGCTACGCGGCCCGCCTGGGGCGTGTCGTCGACCACGACCGAATCCGGGTCGATGGCCGCGGCCGTCGGGCCCGCCTCGAGCTTCGCGTCGACCGGGACGGCCCGCTTGACCAGCGCGAGGGCGATGGGGCCGTATTCGAAGTGGTCGATGACGGTGCCGATCCGGCCGACCGATCGGCCGCCCGCGGTCACCGCCTCGCCCGTGGTGGGGCGGTCGTCGGCCGAACCGTCCAGATGCAGCAGCACCAGCTGCCGGGGCGGCTTGCCCAGGTTGTGCACCCGCGCGACGGTTTCCTGCCCGCGGTAGCAGCCCTTGTCCAGATGCACGGCGCCGTGTTCGGTCACATCGCCGATCCAGCGGGCCTCGTGCGGGATGGTGCGCTCGTCGGTGTCGATCCCGATCCGCGGGCGCAGTGCGGCCACCCGCAACGCCTCGAAGGCCCACATACCGGCCGGTGTGGCGCCCGCCTCGGTGAGGGTGGTCCACCAGGCGGTGAGCCGCTCGCGGGGGACGATCAGATCGAAGGAGTCGGCCGTCGGCCACGGCATGCGGCGCAGGAAGCCGCCGCCGGGCAGCGGTACGGCGGCGTAGACCTCGGGCAGGGCTTCGATGCCCAGCGCCTCGATCAGTGTTCCGGCGTGCGGGCCGAGCAGGCTCAGGACCGCGTGATCGGTGGCCTCGCGTGGTTTCGCATCGGCCCAGAACACCATCTTGGTGAGGAAGTCGAGCAGGGCGGGGCCGCGCTCGGCCTCGGTGTCGATCCAGACCGTGCCGTCGAGGTCGGTGAGTACGAAATGATGCTGCACGCGGCCGTTGAGGTCGAGGTCCAGGCTCTCGGCGGAGTGACCGTCGGCCAGATTCGCCACATGCTGGCTGGTGATGGTGTGCAGCCAGCTGAGCCGCTCGGCGCCGGTGATGGCGAGTACGAAGCGGTGCGATCGGTCCACGATCGCCACGCGCTGCGTGGCGGCGCGTTGTTCACCGAAAGGGTCACCGTAATGCCACGCGACAGCGGCGTCGGGAGTTCCCGGCGCTCCCGCGACGGCTCCCGGAACAGCGAGGACAGGGCTGGGTGCGGCGACCACGGACACGCAACCCACTGTAGGCGCGTGCCGTGGGACGTGCCCGAAGCGCCCCGGGACTTTCACCGCGTCGGGCGGTCGACGGCGTCGCCGAGGGACGGCTCTGGGCGGCCCGATGGACCCGCGCCGGAGAACCAGGACATGGTCGTGCGGCCGTAGCCCGTCGTAGCGCGGCCTATTGGCCTACGCTTCTTCGCATGGTGGATCGAGTTCTTGTAACACTCGACGGCGAGGTCCGAGATGCGGACGCGCCGTTGCTGTTTGCCGACGATATCGGCGCATTGCGTGGTGATGGCGTTTTCGAGACGATTTTGATACGTGACGGCGCGGCCTGCGCCCTCGAATTCCATCTGGCCCGGCTGCGCCGCTCGGCTCAGGCACTCGACCTGCCCGAGCCCGAACTCGGTCGCTGGCGCGAGGCGGTCGAGACGGCGGCCAAGGAGTGGGGCTCCGAGCGGGAAGGGTTGATGCGGCTGGTGCTGACCCGCGGCCGCGATGCCGATCTCAACAGCATGAAGGCCTCGGTGACCTCGGGCGAGCTGTCGGAAACCGTGCCGGTGCCGACCTCGTTCGTGCTGGTGGTCGGGGTGCCGGAACGGGTGGCGAAGGCCAGGACCGAAGGCGTGTCGGTGGTGACGCTGGCGCGCGGTATCTCGATCGACCTCGCCCAGGCGGCGCCGTGGCAGCTGCTCGGCGCGAAAACCCTGTCCTACGCGACGAATATGGCCGCCCTGCGTTTCGCCGCGCGGATGGGCGCCGACGATGTGATCTTCACCAGCACCGAGAACCGGGTGCTCGAAGGTCCGCGGTCCACCGTGGTGATCGTGCGCGACAAGCAGTTGATCACCCCGCCCGCGAAGAACGGGGTGCTGCCTGGCGTCACCCAGCGCGCGTTCTACGCGGAGGCGCAGAAGGCCGGGTACGACTGCCGCTACGAATCGCTGTACACCGCGGACCTGCTGACCTGCGACAGCATCTGGATGCTGTCGAGCATCACATTGGCGGCGCGGGTGAATTCGCTGGACGGGCTTCGCATGTCGGCGCCGGACCACGCCGGTGAGATCGTCGAGCTGGTGGAGCGCGGCGTCGAACGCGCGGGCGCGATCGGCGATTGGTGATCGGCTCGCACTGACCTCTTCTCCCTGGGAACGGTCGGCGTGTCGTGTCGCTCGACACGTTGACCGGGGTGACCTGCCGCGTAATCTTTACTACGACACGTCGTAGATCGCCCAGGAGGTCGATGTGAGTGCCTTGGACGTCTCGCGGTGGCAGTTCGGCATCACGACCGTCTACCACTTCCTGTTCGTACCGCTCACCATCGGTCTAGCGCCGCTCATCGCGGGTATGCAGACCGCGTGGGTGATCACCGGCAAGGAGCACTGGTATCGGCTCACCAAGTTCTTCGGGAAGCTGTTCCTGATCAACTTCGCCCTCGGCGTGGCCACCGGCATCGTGCAGGAATTCCAGTTCGGCATGAACTGGAGCGAATACTCCCGCTTCGTCGGCGACGTCTTCGGCGCACCGCTGGCACTGGAGGGCCTTGTCGCCTTCTTCATGGAGTCCACCTTCATCGGACTCTGGATCTTCGGCTGGTCCCGGCTACCGAAACTATTGCATCTGGCCACCATCTGGATGGTCGCCATCGGCGTCAACGCCTCGGCGTATTTCATCATCGCCGCCAACTCGTTCATGCAGCATCCGGTCGGCGCCCGCTACAACCCGGAGACCGGGCGCGCGGAACTGACCAGCATTGTCGAACTGCTCACCAACAACACGGCGCTCGCGGCGTTCCCGCACGTCGTCGCCGGTTCGTTCCTGACCGCCGCCACCTTCGTCGCTGGCGTCTGCGGCTGGTGGATGGTGCGCAACGCGCGCAGCGGCGACGAGAAGAAACTCGCCGATGCCAGGACCATGTGGCGACCGGCGGCACGGGTCTCGCTACTGGTGATCGTGCTGTCCGGGGTCGCGCTGATCTACACCGGCGACGTCCAGGGCAAGCTGATGTTCGAACAGCAGCCGATGAAGATGGCCTCGGCGGAATCGTTGTGCCACACCGAAACCGACCCCGACTTCTCGGTGCTGACCGTCGGCACGCACAACAACTGTGACAGCGTCACCCACGTCATCGAGGTGCCGTACGTGCTGCCGTGGCTGGCCGAGGGCAAGTTCACCGGCGTCACCCTCGACGGCGTCGTCGACCTGCAAGAGGCCTACAACGAGAAGTACGGCGTCGGCGACTACCGGCCCAACCTGTTCGTCACCTACTGGTCCTTCCGCGCCATGATCGGTCTGGCCGGTGGTTCGGCGCTGCTGGTGTTCGCCGGATTGTGGGTGACGCGGCGTGGGCGGGTGCCCGATCAACGCTGGTTCTCCTGGCTGAGCCTGCTCGCCATCCCCACCCCGTTCCTGGCCAACAGCGCGGGCTGGGTGTTCACCGAGATGGGACGTCAGCCCTGGGTGGTCGTACCGAATCCGACCGGTGATCCGAACCTGCGGCTGTTGGTGCAGGACGGCGTATCCAACCACTCCGCGACGACGGTGTGGGTCTCGCTGATCACCTTCACGATCCTGTACGGGCTGCTGGCGGTGGTGTGGTTCTACCTACAGCGGCGCTACATCATCGAGGGGCCGGACAAACCGGCTGCGCCGGCGCCGACGAAGGGCGGTCCGGACGACACCGGCGGGCCGCGTACCGAAGAGCCCGCTGTCGAACAGCTTTCGTTCGCCTACTAGGAGCCGACGATGAATCTGCAAGAGTTCTGGTTCGTTCTGATCGGCGTGCTGTTCACCGGGTACTTCGTGCTCGAGGGTTTCGACTTCGGTGTCGGCATGCTGATGCCGGTGCTCGGCAAGGGCTCCGACACCCGCCGCCGCGTCGTGCTCAACACCATCGGCCCGGTCTGGGACGGTAACGAGGTATGGCTGATCACCGCGGGCGGCGCCATGTTCGCCGCATTTCCCGAGTGGTACGCCAGCCTGTTCTCCGGGTTCTACTTCCCGCTGCTGCTATTGCTCGTCGCGTTGATCCTGCGGATCTGCGCCATCGAATACCGCGGCAAGATCGATGATCCGGTCTGGCGGGCCCGCTGCGATCTCGGCATCGGTATCGGTTCCTGGATTCCGGCGCTGGCCTGGGGCTGGGTGTTCGCCAATATCGTGCGCGGGGTTCCGCTGGACGCCGACCATCAGATGACCGGCTCGTTCCTCGACCTGCTCAGCCCGTACGCGCTGCTCGGCGCGCTGACGACCGGTCTGCTGTTCGCCCTGCACGGCGCAGTGTTCCTTAGCCTGAAGACCGGCGGTGAGGTCCGCGACGACGCGGTGCGCACGGCGCGGCTGCTGCTGGCGCCGACCGCGTTGGTCGTCGGCGGATTCGGACTGTGGACCCAGCTCGCCTACGGCACCGGCTGGACCTGGATTCCGCTGGGCCTCGCGGTGTTCGGTCTGATCGTCGCCGCGGCCGCCTGCTTCGCCCACCGCGACGGCTGGGCGTTCACCGGTACCGCCCTTGCGGTGATGGCCGCCTCGGCGTTGCTGTTCGGATCGCTGTTCCCGGATGTACTGCCCTCGACGCTGGACGCCGCGTTCAGCCTGAACGTGGACAACGCCTCCTCGACGCCGTACACGCTGAAGGTGATGAGCTGGGCCGCGGTCATCGTGACGCCCGTGGTGCTCCTCTACCAGGGCTGGACGTACTGGGTGTTCCGCAAGCGGATCACCGTCGAACACATTCCGCCCGGTATCGGGCTGTCGCGCCAACCCGTCGAGGAGTAGGAGATGGCCCGCCGCCCGCCCATCGACCCGCGCCTGTGGCGGTACGCGCGTTCGGCGCGCCGCTATCTGGCGCTGAGCGTGGGGCTGTCGGTCCTGACGACCATCGCCATCGTGGTCGCCGCGGTGATGATCGGACGAGTGCTCGCCGGTGTGATCACCGATCCCGGCGCGCGGGATATCGGCAGGTGGAGCGTCGAGCTGAGCGTGCTCGCCCTGGCCGTCGGCGCGCGTGTGGTGGTCACCTGGGCGCAGGCCAGGGTGGCCCATCGCGCGGGCGCCTCCGTGGTCGCCGAACTCGAACAGTCGGTGCTCGAGGCCGGAGCGCAGTTGCCGCCACGGGAACTGGAATCCCGCAGAACCGAGCTGGCGGTGATCGTCGGCACCGGATTGTCCGGGCTGCGCGGCTATCTGGTCGGCTATCTGCCCGCGCTGATCCTCGCGGTGCTGGTGCCGCCGGTGGTGCTGGCCGTCATCGCGGTGCACGACCCGACCTCCGGCATCATCGTGGTGATCACGCTGCCGCTGATCCCGATCTTCATGATCCTCATCGGCCTGCTCACCGAAGGCCGCGCCCGCGCCACCCTCGACGCCACCACCCGACTGTCGGACCAATTGCTCGATCTGTTCGCCGGCATGCCGACACTGCGCGCGCTGGGGCGTGAGAGCGGGGCGCCCGCGGCCGCCGCGTCGTCGAGCGAGCCCGGAGCATCCTCGCGCACCATGGCGGGCCGGGTGCAGGAACTGGGCGATGATCTGCGCCGCCGCACCATGTCCGCACTGCGGATCGCCTTCCTGTCCTCGATGGTGCTCGAGATGCTGGCGACCCTGTCGGTCGCACTGATCGCGGTCTCCATCGGCCTGCGCCTGGTCTTCGGCGAAATGAGCCTGTACGCGGGCATCGTCGCGCTGGTACTGGCACCGGAGGTGTATCTGCCGCTGCGCACGGTGGGGGAGCGGTTCCATGCCGCGCAGGACGGAATGGCGGCGGCGGACAAGGCATTCGCTGTCCTCGAACCGCCCGGTGCGGACTCGGATTCGTCGGATTCTCGGCTGAGGAACGATTCGGCTACCGGGCCTGATCTGGCCGAACCCGGCCGGAGTTCACCTGGGGCGGCGCACTCGGCTTCGCCCGCGATCGGTGGTTCCGGGGGTCGCCGCTGCGGGGACAGTGGGCTCGGTGGAGGCGAACGCTCGTCCGCGATTCGGCTCCATGATGCGAGCGAGCACGACAGCCGCGAGCAGGACGTCCGCGAGTA
The DNA here is from genome assembly GCF_029868385.1 of Nocardia cyriacigeorgica. Taxonomy (GTDB): domain Bacteria; phylum Actinomycetota; class Actinomycetes; order Mycobacteriales; family Mycobacteriaceae; genus Nocardia; species Nocardia cyriacigeorgica_F. Next base: position 129,337 of record NZ_JARWNX010000043.1, read on the forward strand.
TGACAGCGACGGTGGTGGGCATGTGGGCCGCAAGTACGATGGCGGCGAGCGCGATAGCCGCGGAGACCTGGGCCGGGCGCAGGATGGCGGTGGACACGGCGCCAGGGTGCGCAACGGTCGCGAGCAGGATAGGAGTGGGGGCGCTGGCGGCGAGTCTGTCGCGGAATCAGGGCGCGGCGGGGATCAGGCGGACAGGATGGTTCGTCGCGGGGTGGAAGTCGGTGTTGTAGGCGGGCGGACCCATTTGCCTGCGGCAGGGCGCATCGAGCTGTGTGATCTCGCGGTGCGCGCACGCGAGGGTATGGCGCCGGATGGGTTGTCGGCGGTGCTGCGACCGGGTGCGGTGTCGGTGCTGACCGGGCCCAACGGGTCTGGGAAATCGACGGTGCTGCAAGCGGTTCTGGGGTTGATCGTGCCGGATCGTGGTGTGGTCGCGGTCGACGGAATCGATGTCGCGGCGCTCGACCCGGCGCAGTGGTGGGCTCGGGTGGCGTGGCTGCCGCAACGTCCGGTGCTGGTGCCGGGCACGTTGCGGGAGAATCTGGAACTGCTCGGCGCACGCGTCGCCGAACCCACCCGTGCCGGGGCGGCGCGCGTGCTCGACGAGCTCGAGGCCGCCTGCACGGCAACCGGTTTCGACACGGTGCTGAACGAACTCCCTGACCGCTGGGACACCAGGGTCGGCGCGGGCGGCGCGGGCCTGTCCCTCGGCCAGCGGCAACGTCTGGCGCTCACCCGCGTCCTGGCCGCCGACCGCCCCATCCTGCTGCTCGACGAACCCACCGCGCACCTCGACGCCGAGACCGAGGCCACCGTGCTGGCCGTCCTCACCGCCCGTGCGCGCGCCGGTGCGACGGTCGTCATCATCGCCCACCGCCCACCCCTGCTCGCGATAGCCGACAACGTGATCGAGGTATCGGCCACCAGGCGAGCGGCGGAGGTGTCGCCATGACCCTCGCGTCGCGGATCCGGCCAGTATCACTGGCGCAGCCGTGCCGGAGCAGTGGGCCTGCGGCGGTGCGCGAGGAGGGGCGCGATCATGCGTGAACTCGGGCGTGACGTGCGTGGCATGTGGTCGATGCTGCGGTTGTCGCCGTGGCGGGTGGCTGTCGCGGTCGGGTGGGGTGTGCTCGCACTGGGCAGTGGGCTGGCGCTGGCCGCGCTGGCGGCGTGGTTGATCGCGCGGGCCTGGCAGATGCCGCCGGTGCTGGATCTGACCGTTGCGGTGGTCGCGGTGCGCGCGCTCGGTATTTCGCGCGGGCTGTGCCGGTATCTGGAGCGGCTCGCGACCCACGATGTGGCGTTGCGGGCGATGACGAGTGCGCGGACAGCGACCTATCGGGTGCTGGCGCGGTCGGATCTGTGGATACCGCGCCGGAGTTCGGCATCCGAGACTCCCGCGCGCACGACTGGGAGGGACGGCGTCGGATCGACGGAAGCCCCGGCCGAGCAGGCGTCGGGAAACGCGTCGTCGGATCGGTCGGCCACCCATCTGCGCCGCGGGGACCTGCTGGTGCGGGTAGGCAGCGATATAGACGATCTGGGCGCGGTGGTGGTGCGCTCGTTCGTGCCGATCGCGGTGGCTCTTGTGCTGTCGGTGGCGGCTGTGGTGCTACTCGGGCTGATCTCCGTCGGTGCGGCCGCGATTCTGGCTGTGGCCCTGGTCGTTTCGGGTGTGCTGGCACCCTGGTTGTCCGCGCGGGCGGCGGCCGACGCGGAACGGGCGGTGCGTGCCGATCGCGCCGAGTTCACCGCGCGGGCGCTCACCGTCCTCGACCATGCGGCCGAACTCCGCGTCGCGGGCCGCCTGGACGACGCCATGGCCGCCGCATCGGCCGCGAGTACGCGTGCCGTCGCCGCCGAGGACGCCGCCGCCTCCCGCAGCGCCTGGGCGGCCGCCGCCACTCCACTGTCCATCGGCGCCAGCGTGCTCGGAGCACTGCTCATCGGCATCACCGTCTATGGCCCGAACGGCGGCGATCCCGGCACCATGACGCCGATGGCGCTCACCATCCTGGTCCTGCTGCCGCTGTCGGCCTTCGAAGCGGTCGGCTCGCTCCCGGCCGCCGCCCAGACCCTCACCACCGCCCGCGCGGCCCTGCGCCGACTCGAAGCGGCCGCGGACACCGAGCCGAATCCGCGTGGTTCGCTGCGCACCTACCCGCAGCGCCCCGACGCCCGGCGCATCGCGATCACCGGTCCCAGCGGTGCGGGCAAGACCACTCTGCTGATGGCATGGGCGGGCTTGTTCGATACCCCGGTCCCTGGCGTCACCTTCTTCGCCGAGGACGCCCATCTGTTCGGCACAAGCGTCCTGGAGAACCTGCGAGTCGCGCGCGGTGATCTCACGGCCGAGGAGGGCGAGCGGGCGCTGCGCGCGGTGGGCGCGGGGCCGTGGCTCGATTCCCTGCCGGACGGCATCCACACCGATCTGGTAGGTGGTGCGGCAGCGGTCTCGGGTGGTCAGCGCCGCCGGATCCTGCTCGCGCGGGCGCTGATCTCACCGGCCCGGGTCCTGCTGCTCGACGAACCCACCGAGCACCTGGAAGCCGAGCCGGGCAGGGACCTGCTGCGTGCCCTGCTCGACGAGAACAGCGGCCTGGTCGACTCCGACCGGACTGTGGTGGTCGTCACACATCAGCTCCCCTCGGACCATCGGGCCGATCTGGTTCTGCACGTCGACGCATCGGGCCAGGTCAGCGCGGTTGCCCACGGTAGTGACGGCACCGGTTGCGCCGCGCGCGAAATTCCGTTGCCGACCTCATGACGCGTGGCTAGATTCGTCAGTACACAAGGAAGGAGGTGGTCTGAAGAATGTTTGACTCTTGGACGCGTGAGGTGGCTGCCAGCTAGGCGTCACCGCTGTACGGATTCCCGTCGGCGAGGGCGCTGATAGTGAATCCAAGGCAGTCACCCGGCCCCCGAGTCCCCGATCCTGTCCGATCGGGACCGCTGTGCACAGCACACCGGTACGACTCGGGGGTCGTTCCATATCCGGGGGAAGTACAGAAATCCGGGGAAGTACAGAAAAGCGCGGCACCCGAAAACCGGATACCGCGCTCGGTCGAAACCGCTCAGCCGATATAGCGCTGCAACCGCGCCGACAGCCGAGGCGCCAACGGCCCGTCCGCCACGACCCGCTCCTCGACGTAGGCCAGATCCCCACCCTCGACGATCCCGTACAGCCGTTTGGCTCCGCCGACGACCACACCGGACTGACTGCGGATCACCACATCGGTGGCCAGCTCCCAGGACGACTGGGTGAGCGCCTCACCGTAGAACAGCTCGACGATGCCGGAACTGTGCGTCAACAACAGCTCGATGACCTCGTCATCGGCATCGGTGCCGACCCGCCAGAACCCGGTCTCACGCAGATCGGGGCCGCCGTAACTGCCATCGGATTCGATCACCCAGGAACGCGAATCCCAGGCCAGGAAGTCGCCACCGTCATGGGAGACGATGATCTGCTGCCCGAACCGGTAATCTCCGCGCTCGGGATCGTTGCCCTCACCCTCACCGCGCCAGACGCCGACCATCGGCAGCAGCGCGAGCATGGCCGAACTCAGGTCCGGCCCGAGGCGCAGATTCGCGGTGTCCTCGGGCAGCGGCAGATCCGGCAGCACCGGAATATTGCGGGCGCCGGTCGATTTCGCCCGCTCGACGGCGTCGGCCACGGCTTGATCACCGCTGCGCCGCTCCGGTCGCTCGGCCGGAGCGTTGCCATTCATGTTCTCACTCGCTCGCTCGGCCGGATCGGAACCTTCGCTCGCGAGATCGCTCATGACACTGAGCCCATGAAGTCATGAGCGGCGGCCTGCGTGGTTACGCTGCGCTGCCGCCTCTGGCCGCTGACGCTCATGACTCGGTGAACAGCCGGTAGAAGACGTACAGGCCGAACCACCCGATGAGGATGGACACGGCCACCAGCAGAATCTCGAAGAAGAGGACCACATCTGGAGTCTAGCTATTACCGCGCGGCGCGAGGCACACGGCCCCGGTGACTCTGCGAACAATCCTGCGGCTCTGCGTACGGGGGTCGTGACGCTGTGAACAGCCTGTGCGCCTGCGTACGGCAGTGCATTCGCGTACGGCACCGTGACTCGGGCGAACTATCCTCCGGCGACAGCGAAACCGCCCGGCAGATACGTGAACGGCCCCGTGGTCTCCGTAACAGGAGACCACGGGGCCGTATCCGCTGCGATATTACTTCGCGACCGCGACGTCCACGCTGTGGATGCCCGCGCCGTCGGGGCGGACCTCGGCCGAGCCGTTGCCCGCCGAGCTCAGCGCACGCACGGTCCACGCGCCCGGCGCGGCGAAGAACCGGAAGTCACCGGTTCCCGATGCCACGACCTCGGCGGTGAAATCACCGTTGCCGTCGAGCAGACGCACGAAGGCGCCGCCCACCGGCTGGCCGTCGGTGCCGAGGACACGGCCGGTGATGACCGTTTCCTTCTCCACGTCGACCCCTGCGGGAATGGCCTGACCCTGGGTAGGTGCTGCACACATGGTTATTACGCTCCCAACTCGATCGGTGCGCCGACGAGCGAACCGTATTCGGTCCAGCTGCCGTCGTAGTTCTTGACGTTCTGGTGGCCGAGCAGCTCCTGGAGCACGAACCAGGTGTGCGAGGAACGCTCACCGATGCGGCAGTAGGCGATGGTGTCCTTGGAGCCGTCGAGACCGGCCTCGGCGTAGATCGCGGTCAGTTCGTCGTCGGACTTGAAGGTGCCGTCCTCGTTCGCGGCCTTGCTCCACGGCACGTTGATGGCGCCGGGGATGTGGCCGGGACGCTGGCTCTGCTCCTGCGGCAGGTGCGCGGGAGCCAGGATCTTGCCGGAGAACTCGTCGGGGGACCGCACGTCGACCAGGTTCTTGGCGCCGATGGCCGCGATGACCTCGTCACGGAACGCGCGGATCGACACGTCGGGGGCCGAGGCCTTGTACTGGGTGGCCGGGCGGCTGACCGCCTCGGTGGACAGCGGACGGCCGTCGAGCTCCCACTTCTTACGACCACCGTCGAGCAGCTTGACGTTGTTGTGGCCGTACAGCTTGAAGTACCAGTAGGCGTAGGCGGCGAACCAGTTGTTGTTGCCGCCGTAGAGCACGACTTCGTCGTCGTTGGCGATACCGCGCGCCGAGAGCAGATCGGAGAACTGCTCCTGGTTCACGAAATCACGACGAACCTGATCCTGCAGGTCCTTCTTCCAATCGAGCCGGACGGCACCCTCGATGTGGCCGCCGTCGTAGGCGGAGGTGTCCTCGTCGACCTCGACGAAGACGACGCCGGGGGTCTTGAGGTTCTCTTCGGCCCAGTCAACGGAGACCAGGACATCGGAGCGGGCCATAGTGTTCCTTTCGGTGGTGACTTGCAGGGTCAGTTCGGTGCCGGGCTCGGGGCCCGGCGCAGACGAGCTACCAGCGGATAGATCCGGCAGCCCAAGCAGATCCCGAACGCCGCGTTCAGGAACGCCGCGAACAGGGCGAAGCCGGCGAAGATCGCGCCGACGACGGGGGCGCCGAGCACGAAGCCCAGCAGGCTCACGGCCGCGAAGGCCAGGCCGAGTAGTTGGGCGAACCGCAGCGGCGCTTCGGGTTCGGTCCCGGCGGGAGCGACGGGCCCGGAGGAGGCAGCTTGCGTAACCACGGAGGGACCCGCGAGCGCCGTATCGGATGCAGTGGCCGGGCCGGTGCGCGGGGCGATGAGGTTCGCGTAGATGCGGCCGTACGGGTGCCGTTTCGGTCCGTTGGCGGCGCCGAGCCCGAAGACGACCGCCTGTACCGCGATGAGCACCGCGGCGATCACGGGGGAGAAGGCGGCGGCGACCAGGACCGTGACCAGGACGGCGGTGGTGACCCAGGCGACGAAACGCGGTCCGCGCACGTCGACGTGCCCGGCCGGGATCGACCTGGTTCCGGAAGTTTCAATGGAATCGGTGGACATCGGAGGTACTCCTGCGCTCGATGTGCTGTTCGGCGGGAAATTTGCCAATTCGCCGGGGGATCGAAGGGATCTCTCGCGCGGCGAACGCTGGTCGGCGTCAGGAAATCTGAGCGGGCCGACCGATCAGCGGCACAGGCAGCAACAACCACCGAGCCGACACAGATCAACTGTGCGGCGTCGGGTGAGCATCAGCTCGCGGTGGGATTGCACGGAAGGCAGTTTACCCAATTCCCGGGGAGAATTGGACCCCGGGTTGATCGAGAACATGTCAGGCCAGGTAGACGGCCGGTTTCAGACGGTCAGCGGGGTGAGCGCACTGCGCAGATCGCCGACCTGGGGGACGCCGGAGATGCGGAAGCGCTCGCGGCCCTCGGCGTCGAAGACGAACGTGGTCGGCAACGACATCACATTGAGCGCCTTGGCCAGGGTGGGGTCGGCGTCGATATCGACCTCGATATCGCGCGGCGGCTGCGGTGAATCGGCCAAATCCTCGGTGACACCGGCGACTACGCGGCGCACGGCACTGCACGGGCCACACCATTCGGCCGAGAAATGCAGTACGGCGGGACCCGACCCGGTGACGCCAGCGGCGGCGAGCAGTTCGGCCCGCTCATCGTTGCCGCTGTCGAGGGTGGCCGGGCGGACGGTGCCCTCCCGGCCGCGCAGATACAGCCCGATGGCGATACCGGCCAGCAGCATCACCACCAGAATTGTGATTTCGATCATTGTCGCCGCAATCTGTCGAGGTCGATCGTCACGTTCTCACCCCTGCCCTCGACGACGATCTGGCCGCCGAGCGCGAACACCTCGGTGGGCCGGATGCCGAACGGAAGTTCCTTCGTATCGATGGTACGGGTGAATCGGGCCAGTACGGCCGGAGCGTCGGCCTCGGGGACGACGACGCTGGAGGTGTCGTCGGGACCACGGTAGAAACCGGTGGCGATGACCCGGATCTGGTCGCCGTCCAGCAGCAGATCGGCCTGCACGCTCACCCGCTCACCGGCGATCTTCGCGCCGAACTGACCGGTCGGCGCCTTGGGCAGGGTTCCGGTGAGCACGAGGGCGCCCGCGGTGGTCATCCCGGTGCCGCCCGATCCGCCGGTGCCGTCGGATTTGTCCGCCGGACGCGAATGAACTTGCAGGTCGGGGATGCCGAACAGTCTGCCGAGTTCCACCGGTTCCACCCGCATGCGCACATCGACCCGGTCCACCGGCACACTGCGGACCTGGCCGTCGACCAGATCGCCGAGCGGCAGCCGCATACCGGTGAGGGTCGCCTCGACGGCGATCTCACCCGGGATGTCCGGCCGCATACTGCGTGCGGTGATCGCGATGTTGTCGTAGCGGCCGTCGAACGCCTGCCGCAGGAACGGGAAACCGTGGAAGGTCACCTCCGGATCGGCGCTCAGATCGGCGCCTTCACGCAGGGACCGGGAGACGCGGTACTCCGAATACGCGGCGGCGCCGAAATCGATGACCACCGCCAGTCCCGCGAGACACAGCAGCCCGATAATCAGCTTGCGCATGTGATGAACAGTAACCGGGCCGCTCACCCGGATGGCAAGCTCATCCGGTCATACGCGCTAATCTTGCATCCGATCACCTGTGACCAGCGACGTGGCACGCGGCGACGATGCCGGGCTTTCGCGTGGCTACGAAATGGGAGGAGTGCTTGTGGAGCTGCTCCTGCTCACATCCGACCCCAACCCGGAGTCGGTGCTGCCCTCGCTCGCGCTGCTCGCACATACCGTGCGACCCGCGCCGACGGAGGTGGCCTCACTGCTCGAGGCCGGTACCGCGGATGTCGCCCTGGTGGACGCGCGCACCGATCTCGCTGCCGCGCGCGGGCTGTGCCGACTGCTCGGCAGCACCGGATCATCGGTGCCGGTGGTGGCCGTGCTCACCGAGGGCGGCCTGGTCGCCGTGAATGCCGACTGGGGATTGGACGACATCCTGCTGCCGGGTACCGGCCCGGCCGAACTGGACGCGCGCCTGCGGCTGCTGGTCGGCCGCAACGGTGGCGTCGCCAGCCCGGAGAGTACCGGCAAGATCACCCTCGGCGAGCTGGTGATCGATGAGGGGACCTATACGGCCCGGTTGCGTGGCCGTCCGCTCGATCTCACCTATAAAGAATTCGAGCTGCTGAAGTACCTCGCGCAGCATGCCGGTCGGGTGTTCACCCGAGCCCAGCTGCTGCAAGAGGTGTGGGGTTACGACTTCTTCGGCGGCACGAGGACCGTCGACGTGCATGTGCGACGGTTGCGCGCCAAGCTCGGCAGCGAATACGAATCGCTGATCGGCACCGTCCGCAATGTGGGTTACAAGGCGGTGCGCCCGGCGCGTTCGAACGCCAAGGGGGAGCCGCCGAACCTCCCCGAGGAGGAACCCGATGGTTCCGACGACACTCCGCTCACGCCGATCAACGGCACCGCTAAATAGCGGCACGTTAGATAACGGCCCGCTCACCAGCGGTGGGAAATGTCCGTTTTGCCACTAAATTGACAGGCAGCACGGCACGGATTTCCGACGACAGAGTTGGATGGGTGGTATGCGAATGAGCGACATGACGATGCGCTGGAGCGATCGACTCGACACCGAGGCCGCCGAACAGGTGCGCACGACGCTGGACCGCGCCGCCGAGGCCGACGGGGTGGCTGCCGTCTCCGAACAGGCCGTGCTGTCGCTACGCGAGCCCGCCGCGGCCCGCCATCTGCTGGGGCTGCGCGAGGGCGCGGTGATCGGTTACGCGAATCTCGCGCCCGCGCGGGGCGAGCATCCGGCGATGGCGGAGGTCGTGGTCGATCCCGCGGTGCGCGGCAACGGCTACGGCGCCGCCCTCGTGGCCGAAGCGCTCGCCGCGGGCGGTGCCGGGACGCGGGTGTGGGCCCACGGAAACCTGCCCGCCGCGCGTGCGGTGTCGGCGCGGCTCGGGCTGAGCATCGCGCGGGAACTCTGGCAGATGCGCCGCGATCTGGCTACCGAGGAGCTACCCGAACTGGCGGTGCCCGACGGGATCGTGCTGCGCACCTACGCCGGTCCGCACGACGACGCCGAGATATTGCGGGTCAACAATGCCGCCTTCGCCTGGCATCCCGAGCAGGGCGGCTGGACCGAACGCGATATCGCGGTACGGCGCGACGAGTCATGGTTCGACCCGAAGGGACTGTTCCTCGCGGTCGACGCCGCCGATCCAGGGCGGCTGCTGGGATTTCACTGGACCAAGGTGCACGCCGAACTCGATCCGCCGCTGGGTGAGGTGTATGTGGTCGGGATCGATCCGGCGGCCCAGGGGCGCGGTCTCGGCAGACTGCTCACCCTGGCGGGACTGCACTACCTACGCGACCGCGGGTTGAGTGCGGTGCTGCTGTACACCGAGGCCGACAACGAATCGGCGGTGCGCACCTACACCCGGCTCGGCTTCGCGGTCGCCCATGTGGACGCCGCCTACAGCGCCGCCGGGAGCGTCGGTCGATAATCGGGCGAACCGGACACCGGCGCCTCACCCAACTGAACGGTAATCAGACGATTCGGGGAGTTCGAGTAAATGTGGGGCAAATGTCACAGCGGTAGGCGCGGATATCGTCAGGCTGTTCACCTTCCGTTCACCCAGCCTGGTCCAACTGTCCACCGGGCGAAACTACGTTACCTGTGGGCAGCACGCGCTGCCTGGTGCGCAAGTTCCCCGCGAACCGCACCACATCACCCGCCCGGACCGGTGAGGGGCCGGGCGAGTAGCTACGCCACATGCGGAGGAATTGTGAAGTTCAAGCGCAGCAGCGCACTCGTCGGTGTGCTGGCCGCCGGTGCCATGACGCTCGCCGGTTGCGGCAGCGATGACAACACCTCGGCCACCGGCACCGCGGCGAACACCAACGTCGCCTGCGGTGGCAAGGAAGCGCTGAAGGCCAGCGGGGCGTCCTCGCAGAAGAACGCCATGGAGCGCTTCACCACGGCCTATGAGGCCAACTGCGAAGGACAGACCCTCAACTACACCTCGAGTGGCTCCGGTGCCGGTGTCAGCGAGTTCATCGGCGGCCAGACCGATTTCGGCGGCTCCGACTCGCCGCTGAGCGCGAAGAAGGACGAGCCCGCCAAGGCCGAGCAGCGCTGCGCCTCGCCCGCGTGGAACCTGCCGACCGTCTTCGGCCCCATCGCCATCACCTACAACGTCGACGGCGTCACCGACCTCGTGCTCGACGGCCCGACCGCCGCCAAGATCTTCAACGGCACCGTCAAGACCTGGGACGCCCCCGAGATCAAGGCGCTGAACCCGAACGCCGCGCTGCCCGCCCAGCCCATCGCGGTGATCTTCCGCAGCGATGAGTCCGGCACCACCGACAACTTCCAGCTCTACCTCGACGCCGCCTCCGACGGCGCCTGGGGCAAGGGCGCCGGCAAGGTCTTCGCCGGTGGTGTCGGCGAGGGCGCCAAGGGCAACGAGGGCACCTCGGCCGCGGTGGGCAACACCAAGAACTCCATCACCTACAACGAATGGGCCTTCGCCAAGGCGCAGAACCTGTCGATCGCCCAGATCATCACCTCGGCGGGCCCCGAGCCGGTGACCCTGTCGGTGGAATCGGCCGGTAAGGCGATCGACGGTGTGAAGATCAAGGGCGAAGGCAACGACCTGGCTCTCGACACCTCCTCGTTCTACAAGCCGACCCAGGCCGGGGCCTACCCGATCGTGATGGCGACCTACGAGATCGTGTGCTCCAAGTACCCGAACGCCGATACGGCCACCGCCGTCAAGGCGTTCCTCACGTCGGCCGTCACCAACGGCCAGGAAGGTCTGGCCGACAATGGCTACATCCCGATCCCGGACCAGTTCAAGACTCGGCTGACCGCCGCGATCAACGCCATCTCCTGATCGTCTGCCAGCCATGACCGTGCACCCTGAGGTGGCCCCCGCCGGTTCGTCGAAGACGACGAACCGGCAGGCGGCTGGAGAAACTGCGCCTATGTCGAGCGAACCGAAGCCCGAGACACCCTCTGTCAAGGGACGACAGCCCAACAGTCAGCGGACCGAGACGATCTTCCGGTCGCTGGCCACGGCAGCAGGCGCGACGATCGTCGGCGCCATCGCGTTGATCGCGCTGTTCCTATTGATTCGCGCGGTTCCCTCGGTCATGGCCAATGAGGCCAACTTCTTCACCAGCTCCGAGTTCTCCACCACCGATGCCGACCATCTGCGGTTCGGTATCAGCGACCTGTTCATGGTCACGGTGCTCAGCTCGATCTTCGCGCTGGTGGTCGCGGTGCCGATCGGTGTCGGCATCGCCCTGTTCCTGACCCACTATGCACCGAACCGGATGGCCAAGCCGTTCGCGATGCTGATCGATCTGCTGGCCGCGGTGCCCTCGATCGTCTTCGGTCTCTGGGGCTTCCTGGTGCTCGCGCCGCAGATCGAGCCGGTGCAGCGTTCCCTGAACGAGAACCTCGGCTGGTTCTTCCTGTTCGCCGACGGCAACGTGTCGATCTCCGGTGGCGGCACGATCTTCACCGCCGGTGTGATTCTCGCGGTGATGATCCTGCCGATCATCACCTCGGTCTCCCGTGAAGTGTTCGCGCTGACCCCGGTCTCGCATATCGAGGCCGCGCAGGCGCTCGGCGCGACCAAATGGGAAGTGGTGCGGATGACGGTGCTGCCCTACGGCCGCAGCGGCGTCATCGCCGGATCCATGCTCGGTCTCGGGCGCGCGCTCGGTGAGACCATCGCGGTGCTCATCGTGCTGCGCACCGCCGCGCAGGCGGGCAGCTGGTCGCTGTTCGACGGCGGCTACACCTTCGCCTCGCGGATCGCCGCATCGGCCGCCGAGTTCAGCTCCGCGCTGCCCACCGGCGCCTATATCGCCGCGGGCTTCGTGCTGTTCGCCCTGACCTTCGTGGTCAACGCGCTGGCCCGGCTGGCGTCCGGCGGAAAGGTCAACCAGTGATGACTACGACGACGACCCTCGACAAACCGGTCAAGGCACCGACCTTCCGGCATGTGAGCACCGGCCGCCGGATCCGCAACAACCTCGCCACCGGCCTGATCACGCTGTCGTTCGGCATCGCGCTGATCCCGCTGGTGTGGGTGCTGTGGATGGTGGTCAGCAAAGGCTTCGAGGCGATCATTTCCGCCGACTGGTGGTTCAATTCGCAGAAGGGCGTGCTGCCCGATCAGACCGCGGGCGGTGTGTACCACGCGATCTACGGCACCATCGTCCAATCGGCCGTCGCCGCGGTGATCGCGGTGCCGCTGGGCATCATGGCCGCGATCTACCTGGTCGAATACGGGCGCGGCCGGTTGGCCAAGGTGACCACCTTCATGGTCGACATCCTCGCGGGTGTTCCCTCGATCGTCGCCGCGCTGTTCATCTTCGCGCTGTGGATCGCGACCATGGGCTTCCCGCAGAGCGCGTTCGCGGTCTCGCTGGCGCTCGTGCTGCTGATGCTGCCGGTGGTGGTGCGCAGCACCGAGGAAATGCTCAAACTCGTCCCCGACGAACTGCGTGAAGCTTCCTACGCGCTCGGCGTGCCGAAGTGGAAGACCATCCTGCGCATCGTCATCCCGACCGCACTGCCCGGCATGATCAGCGGCATCCTGCTCGCACTCGCCCGCGTCATGGGTGAGACCGCGCCGGTGCTGGTGCTGGTCGGCTACAGCAAGTCGATCAATTTCAATGTCTTCGACGGCAATATGGCCTCGCTGCCGCTGCTGATCTACCAAGAGCTGGCGAACCCGGAGCCGGCGGGCCGACTTCGGGTGTGGGGCGCGGCGCTGACCCTGATCTTGATGATCGCGCTGCTGTATCTGGCCGCCGCCGCGGTCAACAAACTGCTCACGCGGAACCGATAGAAGCGAACGGATAACCACGATGGCCAAGCGGATCGATATCAAAGACCTGAACATCTTCTACGGCAAATTCCACGCCGTGGCCGACGTATCGCTGACCGTGCTGCCCCGCAGCGTCACCGCCTTCATCGGTCCGTCGGGTTGCGGTAAGTCCACCGTGCTGCGTTCGCTCAACCGGATGCACGAGGTCACTCCGAGCGCCCGCGTCGAGGGCGCGGTGATGCTCGACGGTGAGGACATCTACGGCTCGCAGATCGACCCGGTCGGTGTGCGCCGCACCATCGGCATGGTCTTCCAGCGTCCGAACCCGTTCCCCACCATGTCGATTCGCGACAATGTGGTGGCCGGACTGAAGTTGCAGGGCGTGCGCAGCAAGAAGGAACTCGACGAGGTCGCCGAGCGCTCGCTGCGCGGGGCGAACCTGTGGAACGAGGTCAAGGACCGGCTCGACAAGCCGGGCGGCGGCCTGTCCGGTGGTCAGCAGCAGCGCCTGTGCATCGCGCGCGCCATCGCGGTCTCCCCGGATGTGCTGCTGATGGACGAACCCTGTTCGGCGCTCGACCCGATCTCCACCCTGGCGATCGAGGATCTGATCACCGAGCTCAAGAAGGAATTCACCATCGTCATCGTCACCCACAACATGCAGCAGGCCGCGCGTGTGAGTGACCAGACCGGATTCTTCAATCTCGAAGCCCAGGGCAAACCGGGCAAACTGATCGAGATCGACGACACCGAGAAGATCTTCTCCAACCCGTCGCAGAAGCAGACCGAGGACTACATCTCCGGTCGCTTCGGGTGATGTGTGGGAGCCGGGACGACCCGGCTCCCTGAATACGGAAAAGGCCCGCGTGATCCGCGGGCCTTTTCCGTATGTCCGTTACACCTCGGCGTCGTCGTCCGATGGCAGCTCGCCGGTGACGAGGAACACCACCCGGCGGCCGATTTCGACGGCGTGGTCGGCGAAGCGCTCGTAGTAGCGGCCGAGCAGCGTGACATCGACGGCCGCGGCGACGCCGTACTTCCAATCGCGGTCCATCAGCAGGGTGAACAGGTGGCGATGCAGATCGTCCATCGCCTCGTCTTCCTGGTTGAGCTGGGCCGCGCGTTCCGGGTCGCGGGTCTCGAGCACCTCTTTGGCGCTCTCACCCATGCTGACCGCGATCCGGCCCATCTCGGCGAAGTAGCCGTTGACCGATTCGGGAACCGCGTGGTTCGGGTGCCGCCTGCGGGTCACCTTGGCGACGTGCAGGGCCAGCGCACCCATCCGGTTGACGTCGTTGACGATCTGGATGGCGCTCACCACCTGCCGCAGATCCCCCGCGACCGGTGCCTGCAACGCGAGCAGCGCGAACGTCCGTTCTTCGACATCGGAGATCATCTCCGAGATCCGGTCGTACTCACTGATCACCTGTTCGGCCAATGACAGATCGGCCTGGAGCAGCGATTGGGTGGCCCGTTCCATGGCCGAACCCGCGAGACCGGCCATCTCGCCCAACAGCTGAGCGAGACCGGCCATTTGCTCGTTGTAGATGACACGCATGAAAACTGACACTAGTTCGCGCCGCTGTCCAAGTCACGAACAGCGGGTGAAATGCCGGGGCGAGGTCAGGAGCAGATGTCGTCGGCGGCGTTGATGTGCTCGAGGTCATCCGGCAGCACGACCTCGCCGGTGGCGGCCGGTGCGGCAGGGACGTCGGTGATCGCCTCGCCCACGGCCGTCGGCTCGTTGACGACGCCCTGGTAGTCGGAGCCGAGGACGACCTCGATGATGCCGCCGAGATCCTCCGCGTCGGATGCCGCCATGCTCGCACCGGGGATCGCGCTGGCCACCGTGGCGGCTTCGGCCTCATAGCCCGCCGTGTACCGCACGATCGTGGTGTCCGAGATACCGGCCGTGTAGTTGCCGGTGTTGTAGATCGGGAAGCCGACGTTGTTCAGTTTGTTGGCCACCGTGCTGGCCTGACCACTGATCCCGGAACCGTTGGACACCAGCAACGAGACGGTGCTCGGGTCGACGGCCACATAGGCGGGCGGCTCCGGCGCGGCGGGTGCCGGGGAGGGCGGCGGTGCGGTCGCACCCGGCTTCTCGCCCGGCAGTGGCTGATCGTCGCGAATCGCCTTGTAGATGGCCTTGATATCGGATTCGCGCGGGATCTCGTTGCCGTAGGCGGTGGTGCCAGCGGTCGGGATGGTGAGGAAGGTGACCGCACCGGCGTCGACGCCGGCCAGCGAGCGGCCGAGGGTGAGCAGATCGTCCGGTTTGACCTTGTCGACGAAGGTGGCGGCGGAGAAGGCCTTGACGAAGCCGTTGAGTTTGCCGAGATCGAGCAGGACCTTGCTCGACAGGGCGGTGCGCAGCAGGGAGGCCAGGAACTTCTGCTGACGGTTGATGCGGTCGTAATCGCCGCGGATCTCGCCGTAGACCTTGCGGGCGCGCACGTAGTTGAGCGCGGTCGCACCGTTGATGGTCTGCTTGCCCGCCTTCTCCAGCACGGTGCCCAGCTCGTCGTCGATGAGCGGTTCGGTCGTGCAGACCTGGACGCCGCCCACCTCGTCGACCATCGCCTCGAAACCGGCGAAATCGATACCGATGAAGTGATTGATGGTGCTACCGGTCAACCGCTGGATGGTCGCCACCAGGCAGCGCGGTCCGCCGAGCGCGTACACCGCGTTGAGCTTGCCGCCCATCTCCGAGGGGTAGGACTCCTCGGTGTAGCTGTTGTTGGCATTGTCCCAACCGTCGCATTTGGGTCGGGTCACGTCCAGGTCGCGAGGGAAGGACACCATGACCACGCGCTGGCGGTTCTTCGGAACATGCACCAGCAGCACAGTGTCGGCGCGGGCGCCTTCGGCGTCTTCGATGGTTCCGGCGCCGAGTTCCCCGTTCGCGCCGGCGCGGGTATCGGTGCCGACGATGAGGTAATTCTCATCGCCGAGCTGCGCATTGCCGTCGATGACGTCTTCGGAGTTGTCGCCGAGGGCGGAGACCTGATTGAGGCCGTTCTCCCCGGCGCGAAGATAGGTCCAGCCGCCGCCGGTGATCAGGAGCGCAACGGCGGCGAAGACGGCGAGCGTGACCCGTCCGGCCAGACGTGCACGGCGATGTTTGCGCAGCTTGCTCTCGGCCAGCCGGGTCCGCCGCGGCGAACCGACGGCTTCCGGCGTCGCGGCGCTTTCGGTGGTCGGCCAGGAACCGGTCGTGGATCGTGCCCGGCCGGGGCGTTTGGCGTCGTCGACGGGCGGAATGACATCGGTGACGACCTCGGGAGGTTCTGGCTCACCGCGTCGGTTCGCCACCTCGGCCGTTCCGGCGATGTCCTGGACGACCGGCGAGGCGCCCGTCTTCCCGGCGCCGCGCGGTGTGCTGTTCGATTGCCGGGCGCGGCCAGGGCCGGACTTCGGCGCCGCCGAATCGGCCGCGGTCGCGGCGGGCTGTCGGCGTTTCGGGTCCGGGCGGGTCGGGCCGCCGACTCCTGGGTCGGGCTGACGCCGCAGCGCACCGGTTTCCCTACCGCGCGGCGGTGCCTCGGCAGTCGGGTACGGGGCGTCGGCGAGAGTGGGATCCACCGCTCGGCGCTGGGTGGGTTCGCCGCGGCGCGGCGCGGGCCGCCTGCCATCGTCGGGCGGGACGGGGGCCGACGGCCGCTGATTCGGTGGTGTGCGGTGCTGATCGAGCGCGGCGGGTGGCTGCGGTGGCCGGGACTGCCGTGCGCCGGGCACGGGTCGCTGTTCCGGCGCGATCGGCTGTCGCGCGGCGGTGTCGGGCCGTCGCTGCGGGGATTGCGACTGGCGCCCGGATGCGGGCCGCCCCTGGGGTTCTTGACCGCGCCCGGGAGCGGGTTCGGCGGCCCTTCGCCTGCCGGTGCGTTCGTTGTCGACCCGGTTGACCAGATCCTGGACCGAGATCGAGGTGGATTCGACGTCAGGGGTGACGTCGGCATGGCGGGATCTACGCGGCGCGTCGACGCCATCTCGTTCGGGGGAACCCGCCGCGGGATACCGCTCCCACGGGGCGCGACCTCCGGGCCGTGGCGAATGCCCGTGCCGATCGTCACCCACCAACGAACCTCGCTTTTCGTTCTGCCGCATTGCCCGGCCGGACTGTTGTATCCAGTCTGACCGCTGATCGACCGGGCACGGCGTTGTCGCCACCGCGGCCGGTCGACCGAAGTGATTCCGCAATGATAACGATTCCGCCACGGTCGGCCACCCGGCGCGAAGCCCGCTCTATCGAAATGTCATATGCCGAAGCGAATGCTGAACAGTTGCCCGGCCGCGGTCCTTCGCCGACGCTCAGCCGCCGCTGTGCATCAGATCGGCGCCCGCGGGAACGGCCGGATCGTCGGGATCGTCGAGCCAGCCGTGCGGCAGGGCGACCTTGCCCGGTGAACCCTGGCGGCCACGCGGACCCTCGGCGTCGCGGGGGAACGGCGCGCTGGGATCGAGCTTGCCGATGAGGTCCTCGAGCTGGACGAGGCTCGACACCGTCGCGAACGAGCGCCGCAGATCCGCCCCCACCGGGAAGCCCATCAGGTACCAGGCCATGTGTTTGCGCAGGTCACGCATGGCTTTTTCCTCGCCGAGGTGATCGGCGAGCAGCGCGCCGTGCCGATGCAGCACCTCGCCGACGCGGCCCAGATTCGGCGGTTCGGGCAGCGGCTCGCCGCGTAGCGCGGCCTGGAGTTCGGCGAACAGCCACGGCCTACCGAGGCATCCGCGCCCGACGACGACGCCGTCGCAGCCGGTCTCGTCCATCATCCGCACGGCATCGTCGGCGGAGAAGATATCGCCGTTGCCGAGGACCGGAATGGTGGTGACAGCCTCTTTGAGCCGGGCGATCGCCGACCAGTCGGCCTCCCCGGAATACCGCTGCGCCGCCGTGCGGGCATGCAGCGCGACCGCCGCGGCGCCCTCGGCTTCGGCGATCCGGCCCGCGTCCAGATAGGTCAGGTGATCGTCATCGATGCCGATGCGGAACTTCACCGTCACCGGCACGCCCGCCGGCTCGGCTCCGGCCACCATCGCCTGCACGATCCGGGCGAACAGTGCCCGCTTGTACGGCAGTGCGGCGCCTCCGCCGAGCCTGGTCACCTTGGGGACCGGGCAGCCGAGGTTGAGATCGATGTGATCGGCCAAGCCCTCGCCGACGATGATGCGGACCGCCTCGCCGAGTGTGGCCGGATCGACGCCGTAGAGCTGCATCGATCGCGGATGTTCGTCGGCATCGAACGACATCATGTGCAGGGTCTTCTCATTGCGTTCCACCACCGCGCGGGCGGTGATCATCTCGCAGACATAGATCGAGGTCGGGCTGCCGAACTCGCGGCACAGTCTGCGGAACGCCAGATTTGTGATTCCGGCCATCGGCGCGAGCACCACCGCCGGATCGACCGGATACGGCCCGATCCGCAGCGCCGTGCTCTGCTCGCTCGTCGTCATCGTCACGCCCTCCAGTGTCTCATCCGTGCGGTACTGCTCATCGCGACGATCGGCTCACACTCCGGGGTGCCCGGTGCTCGGCCGGTCAACTGGTGTATGTGACCCTGGGTTCGAGGTACTTGTGACCAATTCGTTAGCCTGATGTTCGCAAGGCATCGCCGCCGGGGAGTTTGTGCGATGCGGTATGCGATCGAAAGAGGATCAATGACCGAGCACTCCGGAAGCGGCGCCACCGCGACCATCGACAAGGAAGCCGCACCGGCTCCCACGGCGCCGACACCCGAACCCGTCCGACCAGGCACCGTCTCGGTGCAGGTGTCGACCATCGTCCGCGGTGCCGTCATCGGCGCGTTGGCGATCGCCGTCGTGGTGTTCGCCGCGCTGTGGTTGTCCACCCGCGGCGATATCGCCGATCGCGAGGCGCGCGCGACGGCCGAGGCCCGCGCCGAACAGGTCGCCACCGAATACGCGGTCGGCGCGGCCACCGTCGACTACCAGAACATCAACGGCTGGGTCGGCAGCCTCAAGGCGGGCACCACCGATCAGCTGGCGGGCAAGATGGATTCGACCGCTCCGCTGCTGGAGCGGGTCCTGATACCGCTGAAGTGGACCTCCACCGCGTCGCCGATCACCGCGAAGGTGATGTCCGAGGACAGCGGCGTCTATCAGGTGAGTGTGTTCGTCAACGTGAACTCGACCAACGCCCAGACTCCGGACGGCGCGCAGACCACCGTGAGCTACAGCGTGACGATCGATGAGAACGACGGCTGGAAGATCACCGATGTGGGTGGAGTCGGCGGCGCGCTGCCGCTGAAGTAGACGCACTGCCACCGAGCTGGCCGCGCGGGCAGCGCCCATCGACCAGAAAGCGCCGCCCCTCCGATATCGGAGGGGCGGCGCTTCTTTGTCTTCGCAGTGTGCCGGCGTCAGCTCGCGGCGGAACTCGCCAGCTCGCGTTCGCGCTTCGCGGCCTCGCGGGCCAGCATGCGGTCGCGCTGTTCCTCGAACTTGATGACGTCCTTGCCCAGCTTGTCGAGGAAGTTGCCGAGGCGCTCGCGGGTCTCCTCGCCGCGCGCGGTGAAGTCGGTGCGGTCGAAGATGTTCCACTTCTTCAGTACCGGCTGCACCACCTCTTCGAGATGCTGGCGCAGATCGTAGATGCCGTGCTTGGCCATCAGCACGCCGTTGCGGCGGAAATTGGGCATACCGGCGCCGGGCATCTGGAAGTTCTCCAGGATCAGCGCGATTGCGTCGAGCGCCTGATCGGGCGCCAGATCCAGGGCCGCACCGCACATGTTGCGGTAGAAGATCATGTGCAGGTTCTCGTCGGCGGCCACGCGCTGGAGCATGCGGTCGGCGATCGGGTCGTCGCAGACCTTGCCGGTATTGCGGTGCGAGACACGGGTGGCCAGCTCCTGGAAGGTCACATACGCGACCGAGTGCAGGAATCCGGCGTCGGCCTCCGCGGGGGAGGCGAACCCGTTGGTCATGTGGACCATGCGTGCTTCTTCGAGCGCGACGGGGTCGACGCCGCGGGTGACGACGAGGTAGTCGCGCATGACGATGCCGTGGCGGTTCTCCTCGGCGGTCCAGCGACCGACCCAGGTGCCCCACGCCCCGTCCTGGGAGAAGTTCTCCGCGATCTCACGGTGGTACGAGGGCAGGTTGTCCTCGGTGAGCAAGTTGGTGATCATCGCGGCCTTGGCGACTTCACTCAGCTTCGACTGTTCGGGGTCCCAGTCGATACCGCCGAGCGCGGCGAAATTGCGGCCGTCGTCCCACGGGACGTAGTCGTGCGGATGCCATTCCTTTGCCAGGGAAAGGTGCCGGTTGACGTTCTCTTCGGCAACCGGCTCCAACTCCGTCAGCAGCTCGAGTTGAGTCAGATCCCTTGCCATGTAATCAAGCCCTTCATCTCTGCGATCTTGCGGGTCGCCCCCCTCAGGTTTGACCGTTGCCGATGCGGCCATACCTTACGGCACCGTAGGTGTGATGCGAAACGCATCGGGCCACGGAATTTACGTGGTGATGGACGTCATACGCCGTCGTCGGCGCTCGGCAACTACTAGCGAGTGTATGACCTCCGGCCAGCAGCGAGGGGACTATCGCTGCGGGGCGCGGTGGCGTTAGCGCGAAGGTGATCTTGTGCGGTGGGCGTGGTGGTGTGTGCGATGGGTGTCGTCGGCCATGGCCGCGCCGTCGACTGATGAGATGATCTACATGCGCTTATCGTGAGTGGATGGGTATTGACTTCCGGCCGCAGGGCTCTGCGATGCGAGTGGGGCTGTCCTGACCGGCGGTGCACATCGCGTCATGCGTGAATGGCGCGGCCGCGTCGGCATCGCGGCGGAATCATGGCAGACCGACCGATTCGAGGCCGATGATGTGCTGGCGCGCGCCGGGAACACGATCGAGCGGACCCATCCGAACGCTTGATCCGCACCCCGTGCCGTGAACGAGTCGGGCGTCCGGTGGTGACCACCGGACGCCCGCGCGGTGCCCCCACCAGGGCTCGAACCTGGGACCTGCGGATTAAAAGTCCGTAGCTCTACCAACTGAGCTATAGGGGCGCGGTTGGCAAGTGTAATGGGCTGGTGCGGTTTCGCGTAACCGGGGCGGGTGGTGAGTCCGGGGGTGGGTGGTCGGGCGGTCACGTGACGCTGGCGGGTCGGACCTGTGGTGCGGTCCGCGTCGGGTGTGATGGGGGTCGTGAGGGGTGGGGTGTGGGTAGCTTTGTCGACTTTTGGATGGGCGCGATATCATCCAAATATGTTGCATACCAATGAGTTCGGATATCCGCCTGTCATGGGCGGCCGATGTCGGCGGCGGTGGCGGGTGTAATGATCACCGGGTACGGAACACGGTAGCCGAATATCCAACGACACTGTGTCGCTTGTCGATTCGTGCGCGCCGGGTCACCCTGGTCGTTGCGTGGAGTTTGCTGCGGTCCGCCCTCGGCGGGTCGGCAACCTCACTCTTACGGTTTGCCGCGTGTCGGGCGACGTTTGCGGGTACCGTGGCGAATCGGTGAATTCGGGGCTTCCCATGAGTTGACGCCGCAGGAGGCAAATCGGGGACGACGAAAAGCGCGACGACGAAAAGGCCCGGATGCGCACCCCCTGCGGCGCACCCGGGCGGGAAAATTATACCAGTCGGTGTGTTTCGGGTTTCTCGCCTAGTTTTCGTACCAAAAGTTTGTATTCGGGGCGAAAACCCTGTTGTAAGTGTTGATAAAACTCATAACTTCGCATCTGTGGCCTGTTTCCCTTCGGGCTCGTCATGGCTGCGAAGGAGCCCGCCGGGGTGGAACTCCTTGGGCTCCATAAGGCTTCGGAGGCGTTTCGAAGATGGCACGGCAGCAAGAGCGGGCCCGCCGGACACGTGCGGCGATCATCAGGTCCGCCGCCGTTGAGTTCGGTAAGAGCGGCTACGCCGCCGCATCGCTCAACCGCATACTGGAAGGATCGCGAGCCACCAAGGGCGCCATGTACTTCCATTTCGATTCCAAGGAGGATCTGGCGCGCGCCGTCCTCGACACGGCGCTGGATCGATATCGATTCTCCGCCGACCGCTGGCTGGCGCGCACCGACCTCGGTCCGCTCGACGTCATGCACGGCATGCTCGACGAGATCGCGCTACGGCTCGAGCACGACATCATCGTGCAGGCCGAATTCCGGCTCATCATCGAGCCCGACTTCTACCGCGACGTCCCCAACGGCGGCGGACGGATCATCGCCCGAGCCACCCGCTCGCTCGCCGTGCGCGCCATCGAGCAGGGTCAGCTACGCGCCGACGCCGACCCCGACCGCTTCGCCCGCACCCTCGCGGCCGCGCTGGCGGGTCAGCGCTACTTCATCGACCTGTTCGGCAACGGAGTCGATCTGCGTTCGCGATTCCAGGAAGCGCTCGAGGTGGTGATCGAGTCCATGTCGACCCCGGAATGGGTGGAGCGATTCCGTCGCGAGGGCTGGCGCGCGGGCGCTCGGCTGGAAGAGCTCGGTTTAGCGCTCTGACCAGCCGGTTTGGGAAACCTCGCAACTCTGTCATAAGCTATGCGAGCTCCCAACGGACAGCCGTTGTAAAGCCGGTCCGGAGAAATCCGGGACGAGCCCCCTTCGTCTAGCGGCCTAGGACGCCGCCCTTTCAAGGCGGTAGCGCGGGTTCGAATCCCGTAGGGGGTACGATCTTCGGATCGTAAGAGGTAGTGCAAGGCCCTGTGGCGCAGTTGGTTAGCGCGCCGCCCTGTCACGGCGGAGGTCGCGGGTTCGAGTCCCGTCAGGGTCGCAAGTAAACGCCGGAGCAATCCGGCGTTTCACGTATGGCATTCCGTTCGGGTGCCTGCGGCCAGGTAGCTCAGTTGGTACGAGCGTCCGCCTGAAAAGCGGAAGGTCGCCGGTTCGATCCCGGCCCTGGCCACCCTCCGCCCTCCGTCATGCTCGCTGAAAGCGCTCGCGTTGGCGGAGGGTTTGTTTTATTTGAGGGGGTGCAACCCCCCGTCCCCGCCCGGCGGGGCTTCGCCCC
This sequence comes from Nocardia cyriacigeorgica, assembly GCF_029868385.1. Taxonomy (GTDB): domain Bacteria; phylum Actinomycetota; class Actinomycetes; order Mycobacteriales; family Mycobacteriaceae; genus Nocardia; species Nocardia cyriacigeorgica_F. Next base: position 152,076 of record NZ_JARWNX010000043.1, read on the forward strand.
CCGGCCCCCCGACGGTTGGTTGCGTTTCAGCTTCGTCCCCCCGGACGGTTGTTGGGTCTTAGCTGCGTCCCCCCGACAGTTGGTTGGGTCTCCCGGACGGTTGTTGCGTCTTAGCTTCGTCCCCCCGGACGGTTGTTGCTTCTTAGGCTTTGTCTCTGTGGGTGCGCACAGTTCGGGCGATTCACGCGAGGTCGGGTATGTCTACTGTGGTCATGATTTTCGGCCGATGATCGCTCCAGGGGTCATGCGGGGACACGGGGTGGGTTCGGCTATTTCCGTGCTGGGCGCTGAGGCTGGTGGGAAGCTGGGTGGATGGCTGAATCCTGGTATTACTGCCTGAAGCACAAGCGGGCCGAACAGGGGAAACGGTGCTGGTTCGCGGATCGGCTCGGGCCGTTTCCGGATCGGGCCACGGCGGAGCGGGCCTTGGAGATCGTGCGGGAACGCAATGCCGCCGAGGATGCGCGGGACCAGAAATGGCGTGACGGAAGTAACTGAGCGCGGTCGCCGCATCGGGAGCCTGCGGCGGCGCCGTGCGCGGGCTGTGTGCTGGGCGACAATCGAATTCGAGCGAACGGCGGTGTTCGTGAGATCACCGGATGTGCGTCCGGCGCCGTGAGGTGGCAGAGTGTGGCCCTGGTGCGCTGAATTCGCGGGGAGGCGGATCAGCTACCGTTCACGAGAAATCAGACGATCGCTCGCGGCCTGCGCACGGGTCACCGAGCGCGACCAGGTGAGCAGGGAGGGCGACCCTTGAGGGTTACCGTTGTTGTGCCGACCTACAACGAGCGCGAAAATCTGCCTGTTGCGGTGGAACGGCTGACCGCGCTACCGGTGGCCGACCTGCACGTGCTCGTCGTGGACGACAACTCACCGGACGGCACCGGTGAAGTCGCCGACAAACTCGCCGCCGAACTGCCCAACGTCGTGAGCGTGCTGCACCGCACCGAAAAAGACGGCCTCGGCCGCGCCTACATCGCCGGAATCACCCGCGCCCTCGACGACGGCGCCGACGTGGTGATCCAGATGGACGCCGACCTGTCACACCCCGCCGAAGTCATCCCGGCCATGCTGGAGAAACTGACCGGCACCGACGCGGGCGTCGTCCTCGGCTCCCGTTATGTGCCCGGCGGCTCCACCGCCGCCGAATGGAAGTGGTACCGCAAGGCGCTGTCGGCCTGGGCCAACTTCTACGTGAACCTGATCCTGCGCCTCGGCGTCAAAGACGCCACCGCGGGCTTCAAAGCCTGGAAAGCCGACACCCTGCGCGCCATCGACGTCGCCTCGATCCGCAGTAACGGCTACTCGTTCCAGGTCGAGATGAACTACCGCACCGTCAAAAAAGGCATCTCCATCGCCGAAGTGCCCATCCGCTTCGAGGAACGCACCCTCGGCGCCTCCAAGATGAGCCTCAAGGTGCAGCTGGAATCGGCCCTCATGCCGTGGAAGCTGCTCTTCGGCCGCGCGGTCTGATCACACTCCGACACGGCTGACGGCACGTCTGCGACCGAGGACGCGGACCGCCTACTCCGGCCAGTCGAGCAGCGTATCGATGAACAGCTGCCGCACCCGCTCCACCTGGTCGTGCATATTCGCCGGATCCCACCCGCCGACATCGATCGGGTCGAGCACCGCCACCTCGACCACGCCCGGCCGGACGACCATCGAATCGCGCCAGGAGATCTCACCCGCATTGCGGATCACCACCGGAATCACCGGCACACCCGCCTGGATCGCGATATGGAAGGCGCCCTTCTTGAACGGGCCGACCTCCGGCGTATAGGAACGGGTGCCCTCCGGCGCCACGGCGATGGACAGGCCCTCGCGCAGGGTGCGCACCACCGGTTCCAGCGACGCCTTGGCGCGCGCGGTATCGGCACGATCGATGAAGGTGACCCCGACGAACCGCATCAGCGGTCCGAACACCGGATTCTTGGTCAGCTCCTTCTTACCGATCCCGGTGACCCCGCCGCCGAGCACCGCGGGAACGATGATCACGTCGTATTGGCTCTGATGGTTGAATACAAAAACCGCAGGCCGCGGCGCGCGGGCGTTATGGGCGCCGGTGACCCGCAGCCGCACACCGGTGGCCCGCAGTGTGGCGCCGGTGCCGAATTTCATCAGGGCATCGGCCATCGGCCTGCGTGCGCGCGTATAGGACTTGCTCAGCACACCGATGATCGCCCCGGCGATGAGCCCGGCGAATCCGGCGACGGTCCGCCCGATATCGGCCGCCCGCGCAGGCTGGCGCGGGCGGAAGGTCGACGCGGGCCAGTCCTGTTCCGCGCAGGTGACCGCCAGCTCGGAATCCGGGTTCACCGCGACCGGGAACCGCACCGCCGACAGGGTCGCCAGATCGACGGCGCTCGCGGCATAGGCGTAGCTGGCGTCGAGATCGATCCCGGAGGCCGCCGCGAACTCCCGGACGGCATCGGCCTTTCCCGAACGCCACAGGGTCGGGCCCTCCGGATAGCCGGTCAGTACACCCGCGTCGGCGGCCATCCGGGTGTACAGCATGTGCTCGATGCCGAGCGCCGCCGCCACCGGCGCGAGTACGTAACGGGTCGCCGAGGAGACCAGGACGACCGTGTGCCCGGCCGCTCGGTGAGTGCGGATCAGCCGCCATGCCTCGGGATGGATGCGGCCGTACACGGTGTGCTTGAACAGGCGTGTGCCGATCTCGGCGATGTCGGCCTCGGTGCGTCCGGCGAGAACCGTGGTCGCCGAATGTAGGAACCGGCCGTACGCCCTGTCGTCCGGATGGGCCCGGATACCGTCCAGCAGCAGCCCGGCCACCTGCTCGTCGCGGTCACGGCGGCCGAATGGGCGGCGACGCGCGGGCGGCGCCGCGAAACCGTCGACCACGACGCCGCCGAGTTCGAAGACCGCCGCGACCCCGGGCCCCTGCGGACCCGATCGGATCGCGGCGATGATCGAGTCGATATCCGAATACGCCGCACCCATGTCCACCGCGCCTGTCTTGTCGTCGCCCACTATCGCTCCGAAGCCGGGAGGTTGGACGGATCGAGGGCGGCGGCGCGGGAGATCCGTGTACCGATGACACGCAGCCGTTCAGCGAATTCGGCACGGCGTGCGGCTAGTTCGGCGGGCTCGGATTCGGCCGGATCCACCAGATCGTAATTGGTGGCCAGTTTGAGTGCGCTGGTGAACAATTCGGTCGATACCGATTCCGTGCTGTGCAGCCGTTGCTGCAACAGCATCTGTTTGCCCACCGCGACGCATTCATCGATGAATTGTTTGCGGTCCGCGATGGCCGCACCGCCTCGGTCGGCCAGACGTTCGGCCACCACCAGTTGGGCGTCGAAGAACGAACGCAGCACGCGGTGGGCCATCATGAAACCGGAGGCGGTGAGCTGGGCCAGGATCTCCACGCTCAGGGTGTCTCGGGTCCGGTGATTCCAACCCGGATCGATCAGCAGCATCTCGGCGGTCAACTGCTCGGAGAATTCACCGCGCTCGGGGAAGAAGAACTCGAATTTCAGCAGATCGCGCAGCCGGAACGCCTCTTCCCATCCGGTGCGCAGCGGGTCGGTGTCGATGCCGTCGTCCAGATCCTGGGTCGCGGTATCGACCGCGGCGAGGATGGACAGCTCGACGATCGCCCGGTTGACGAACCAGTGCACGGCGCTGTTGCGATAGAACGCTGCCTCGAGATGCGCCCCCGATTCGATCGAATAGACCGGTTCGAGGCCGCCTCGATACACGGTGACGACCTTGGCCAGCGACAACTGCTCCAGCACCACCGCCAGGCTCTGCTCATCGCGCAGCGCCGCCACCTCGCCGCGCGGCAGATCGCGGCGTTCGATGTAGTCGACGACCGGGGCAAGCAGATCGCAGACCTCGCGCAGGGTGAGCGCGCGTTCGTGCACGCCGAGCAGCGCGAGGGTGGCCAGCGCGTTGACGGTGATCGGGGTGACCTCGTTGATCCCGACGGCCACCTCGAAGGCCAGCCGCTGCACCGCCTTGCGTTCCAGCTCGCCCACCTCGTCGCCGGTATCGACGACCGGTGCCGCGGTGCCGTCGGCGCGATGCAGCGGAATCGACAGCGGCGGCGCGGTGAGCGGATCACCGTGGGCGGCCAGCCGTTCCCGCGCCGAGAGCGGAGCACCGAACCGGACATAGACGTGCCCGGCCGAATGCTGCTGGCTGCGCACATATCTGGCCATCCAGGCCAGGCCCTCGGGTTTCTTCTTACCGCCGGACTGTTCGCTGGCGATGGCGCCGAGTTCGTTGAGCCGCTCGTAGGTGATCGACACCGGCACCAGCATCACATCGTCGATCCGGTTCCAGCGCACCGCCGCGGCCAGGTAGTTCAACAAGCCGTAGCGCGGTGGGCGAAGTTTTCCGGTGCGGGTGCGTCCGCCCTCGAAATACCACTCCAGGTTGAAGCGTTTGGCCAGCAGATAGCCGAAATACTCTTCGACGACGGCCTTGTAGACCTCGTCGTCGCCGAAGCTGCGCCGGATGAACACGGTTCCGGTGCGCCGGGCGATCGGGCCCATCGGCCAGAACCGCAGGTTGGCGCCACCGATCACATGATTGGGCGGGAAATCGTTGCGGGCGAGCACATCACCGAGGACGAAGGCGTCGACGTAGGAGCGGTGCGAGGGCAGGAACACCAGCGGATAGCGGCGATTGAGATCGCGCAGGGCGTCCAGCCCGGATTCATCGCAGTCGACCTTCCAGGTCGAGGCGTGTACGGGCCGCATGGCCTGGGTGAACAGATCCGAGACCAGCCTGCTCTGCGCGGCGACCAGTTCCCGCAGCGCCTTCTCGGCCCGCCGGTACACCTCGTGCCTGCTCGCGCCGATGCGATCGGCGATGAGGTCGAGACGGCGCAGGAACTCGGGGGAGTCGAGGATCTCCTCGGCCACCAGCCGCGGCACCTTGTAGCGATCGCCGATGACCGAACGTTCGGCCCGTTCGAGCGCGACGACGCCCGCCCGCAGGATCGCGCGCGCGAACGGCTCGGTGGTGCCCGCGATATGCAGGGCCGAGGCCTCCGGGTTGTTGGCACGCAGTTCGCTGAGCCGCGCCGGACGTCCGGTGAGCACGACGTGCCGGTCCGGTTCGCGGCGCACCAGTCGGCGCTGGGCCAGCCGGTGCGGTTTGCGTGGATTGCTCAGCATCACCAGATCGGCGAAGGTGGTGCGGCGCACGCCCTCGCGTTCGGGTGGCAGCCACAGCACCCGGACCGGAACCACCAGCGGATCGTCGGTGCGTCCGGTCAACCGGTCGGCGATGGCGTCGGCATCCAGGTCGATCTGGGTGACCGGGGCATCGGTACCGACCTCCGCGGCGAGACCACCTTCGGCCAGCCAGGTGCCGATAAGCTCGCGTTCGACCCGTGAGGCCGCCTCTACCAGCGCGACCACCGAGCCGGTGCTCGGCTCACCGGAGCTGCGGGCCGGTGCGCCGCCGCGATCGATCATGAGTGGTCCCTCCGCAGAAACGACGATCCCTCTATTCAAGCCCGCCAGCGGGATCCGCGCAGGAACTACGGGCCGAGAGTCGCTTCTCGGCTATGGCATCGGGCACAGTTCGGTTTGCTGTAGGTAATGCTAACCTTACCTACTGAAGTAGGGTCAGCTAGTTTTCTTGGAGGATCGTTGTCGACCACGGACGAACGCTCGCGCGTTGAGTATGTGACCGATCCGGCGGCAGCGATGTCTCGCCTGGCGGCCGATGAGCGGTTCGGCGAGTACGTCATGTACGAACGCCCCGGCGATTGGGTGTTCGCCGCTGACCCGATCGGCGGCATCGAATTGGATGTCGAGGAGTTGCGGGTCACCTGGAACGGTGAGACCACCGCGACCGTGTGGGACGGCAGCCCGGCTGCCGTCGTCGACCGGGCGCTGGCCACCCTGCCGCTGGCCGGTCGCAACGCCTACGGCTGGCTCGGCTTCGAATTCTGCGCCTGGTCGCTCGGCGCCACCGATCACCTGACCCCGCGAACCTCCCTCGTGCACCTGATGATTCCGCGCATCGAGGTGAGCGTCAGCGAGGCCGGTGTACGCATCAGCGGTGCCACCGACGACGAGATCGACGTGATCCACGAGCTGATCGCCGGATCGCAGGGGCTGGAGCTGCCGGTACCGCATCCTGCTGATATCCGCATCGATCCCACCGGCTATCAGGGGCGGGTGGCCGAGGCGATCGGCGAGATCCGATCGGGGCGGTACCAGAAGGTCATCCTGTCCAGGAAGGTCGATCTGCCCTTCGCCGTCGATATTCCGGCCACCTACCGGCTCGGCCGGGCCAACAACACCCCGGCGCGTTCGTTCCTGCTGCGGCTCGGCGGGCTCGAGGCCGCGGGTTTCAGCCCGGAACTCGTCGCCTCCGTCGACGACAATCGGGTGGTCACCACCGAACCGCTGGCCGGTACCAGGGCCTTCGGCCTCGGTGACGAGATCGACCTGGCCGCGCGCGCCGATCTGCTCGCCGACCCCAAAGAGATCGTCGAACACGCGATCTCGGTGCAGACCTCCTTCGCCGAGATCGCCGCGGTCGCCGATCCCGGCACGCCCGCGGTCTCGGACTTCATGGCGGTGCGCGAACGCGGCAGTGTCCAGCATCTGGCCTCGACCGTGCGTGGCCGACTGGCCGCCGACCGGTCCAGCTGGGATGCGCTCGAGGTGCTGTTCCCGTCGGTGACCGCCTCCGGCATCCCCAAGCGGGCGGGCGTCGACTCGATCTTCCGGCTCGACCACGATCCGCGCGGACTGTACTCGGGCGCGGTGGTGACGGTCTCGCCCACCGGTGCGCTGGAGGCCAGTCTGGTGTTGCGTGCGGTGTATCAGACCACCGAGGGCGCATGGCTGCGCGCGGGAGCCGGGGTCGTCGGCCAGTCGACGCCGGAGCGTGAGTTCGAGGAGACCTGCGAGAAGCTGGGCAGTATCGCGCCGTACGTCGTCAAGGCGTAGGGGCCGGAATCCGCCGAAGGCCGTGTGGTCGTGCATGACACGATCCCACGGCCTTCGCTGTCGATCGGCGCCGTCGGTGGTGGCGGCGCGAACCGCCACCACCGACCGGATCAGCCCTCGGCCTGCAACGCCTTCTTGTCGATCTTGCCGACGGCCGTGATCGGCAGGCTCTCGGCCTGACGCAGCACATCGGGGAGCTTGTAGGTGGCAAGGCCGCGATCGGTGAGGAAGGTCTTGATCTCCACCAGCGTCGGCATCTCGCCGCTGACGACCAGTACCGCGCACACCTTCTCACCGAGGCTCGGATCGGGCAGCCCGACGGCGGCCGCATGCCGGACGGCCGGATGGGCGAGCAGATGCTCCTCGAGTTCATCGCAGGAGATGTTCTCGCCGCCGCGGTTGATCACATCCTTGATCCGGCCGGAGACCATCAGATGCCCGCTCGGCAGCCTGCGCACCAGATCACCGCTGCGGTAGAAACCGTCGGGGGTGAAGGCGCGGGCATTGTGTTCGGGTGCGCGGTAATAGCCGCGAATCGTGTAGGGGCCCTTGGTGAGCAGCTCGCCCTCGACGCCCGGCGCCACCTCGTTGCCCTCGGCATCGACGACACGCACGATATCGGCGTCCGACAGCGGTCGGCCCTGGGTGGTGCAGATCAGCTCATCGGAATCGTCGAGCCTGGTGTAGTTGAGCAGCCCTTCGGCCATGCCGAACACCTGCTGCAACTTCACCCCGAGCGCGGGCTCCACCTCGCGGGCATTGACCTCGGCCAGCTTCGCGCCGCCCACCTGCAACAGGCGCAGCGAACTCAGATCGGCCTCTTCCCATTCCACCGCCGCGCACCACAGTTGGGCCAGCGGAGGTACCACCGCGGTGACCGTCACCCGGTGGTTCTCGATGATGGCGAAGGCGTTCTCCGGGCTCGGATCGGAGACGAAGGCCACGGTCCCGCCGACCCCGACGGTGCCGAGAATGCCGGGGCAGGCCAGCGGGAAGTTGTGTGCGGCGGGCAATGTCGCCAGATAGACGTCATCGGCGGTGAGTTCGCAGACCTGTGCGCTCGCGGTGGCGTTGTAGACGTAATCATCGTGGGTGCGCGCGATCAGTTTGGGCAGACCGGTGGTGCCGCCGGAGACCAGCATCAGCGCGATATCGGCCGGATCCACCTCGGGCAGGGTGGCCCCGCTCGCGGCCCGCATATCACCCTGCGCCGGAATCGAATCGAGTGCGGTGAACTCGCCGGGATCGCCAAGCACCAGCACATGCCGCAGGCTCGGCACATTCGCGCGGACGGTGCCCGCCAGCTCGCGATAATCGAAATCGCCCGCCTGCGCGGTGATCACGTACGCGACCGCACCGGACAGGGCGGCCAGATGCTCGATCTCGGCGCGGCGGTGCGCGGGCAGGGTGAGCACCGGAATGATTCCGGCGCGCAGCACGCCGAACAGCACGGTCAGGAATTCGGCGACATTGGGGAGCTGGACCACCACCCGGTCGCCCGGTGTGAGGCCGAGGGCGAGCAGGCCGTGGGCCATCCGGTCGGCTTCGGCGTCCAATTCGGCGTAGGTGAAGGTCCGGTCACCGATCAGCGCCGTTCTGGCGGGATGTGTGCGGGCGGTGTCGCGGAGCAGATCGCCGAGACTGCGTCCCGACCAGTAGCCAGCGGCGCGGTACTGCTCGGCGTCGGCATCGGAAAAGGGCACGTAGCCGTCGCGGTGCGTGCCCGATGTGGTGGATGTGGAACTCACGTCTGCCTCACATGCGGAATCGGCGGTGATCAGGAGAATGTGTGCGCGAATCTGGTTTCAGTTATGTAGGTAAGGCAACCCTATCAGTCGCTGGTTGCGGTGGTGACGGACTCGTGACTTCGTTTCCGTCGGGCCCTCCCGCGCGGTCGGCGGCAACTAGACTCGCCGCATGAGTGGCTGGAGCGTCTCCGACATTCCCGATCAGCACGGCCGGACCTTCATCGTCACCGGCGCCAACAGCGGACTCGGCGCGGTGGCCGCGCGGGCGCTGGGCGGAGCCGGTGCGCGGGTGGTGCTGGCCTGCCGCGATGTGCGCAAGGGGCAGGCCGTGGCCGACGAGATCGGCGCACAGGCCGAGGTACGCAGGCTCGATCTCGCCGATCTGTCCTCGGTCCGGGAGTTCGCCGCCTCGATCGACCGCGTCGACGTGCTCATCAACAACGCCGGTGTGATGGGCGTGCCCTACGGCCGCACCGCCGACGGTTTCGAAAGACAGATCGGAACGAACCATCTCGGCCATTTCGCGCTCACCGGGCTGCTGCTCGGTCGCATCGCCGACCGCGTCGTGACGGTATCGAGCGATCTGCACACGATAGGCGTCATCGACCTCGACGACCTCAACTGGCAGCACCGCAGATACCGCCGCTGGCAGGCATACGGGCAAGCCAAACTCGCGAATCTGATGTTCGCCTACGAACTACAGCGCAGGCTGACCGCCGCCGGATGGTCCACGCTCTCGCTGGCCGCCCATCCCGGATACGCCTCCACCGAACTCCAATCGCATACCGAATCCATCCAGGACGCGGTGATGTCGCTCGGCAACCGGCTGTTCGCGCAGAGCGCCGAGATGGGCGCGCTGCCGGAGCTCTACGCCGCCACCGCCGACGTGGAACCGGGCGCCTACTACGGCCCCACCGGTTGGCGCGGAATGCGCGGACATCCGGGTCGTGCGGGGTCGAGCAAGCGCTCCAAGGATGCGGAGACCGCCCGCGGCCTGTGGGAACTGTCCGAACGGTTGACCGGCGTCACCTACGATTTCTCGGTGTGATCCAGCGCACCGGCGCCTGATGTCACAGCGGTCCGCGCCGCGTCGTCTTCTCCATGAAACCAACCCAGTGAAAGGGCAGGATCATGGAACCTCGGCTGAACCTCTACGCCAACTCGATCACCGCGAGCTTCGGCAAGCGTCTGGTGACCGCCAATCGGGTCGTCGAGGACTCGGGTCTGGCACCGGCCACCTTCGAACTGGTCAAGATCCGCGTGAGCCAGATCAACGGGTGCGCCTTCTGCGTCGACATGCACACCAAGGACGCCGCACACGCGGGCGAGGACCAGGTACGGATCAACCTGGTCGCCGCTTGGCGCGAAGCCACCGTGTTCACCGATGAGGAACGCGCCGCCCTCGCGCTCGCCGAGGAGGCCACCCGCATCGCCGACGGCGGTGGTGTCAGCGACCAGACGTGGGAGCTGGTGCGCAAGTACTACGACGACGATCAGATCGGCGGCCTCATCGCCGCTATCGCCGCCATCAATGCGTGGAACCGGATGAACGTCATCGCCCACACACCGGCCGGTGGTTATGTGCCGGGTTCGCTGAGCTGAGTACCGGTGCGGCGTCGGTGTGCGCTATCCGACACCGGGTGAGCGGGCACCGACTGTTCATCGGCTGGTACTGTCAGCTGCGTGCAGCGCGTGTATTTCTGGTTTAGCAAGCCGGCCCTGGGTGGGTCGGTCTGCGGCAACCACGCGCGCTGACCAGATTCCCACCCCGAGCCGGATGACGACCGGCTCGACGGGGTTCATGTCCGTGGGTCGGCCTGAAGAAAAGGAACGACACCCACGATGACAACCGCAGTAGACGTCGATTCACGGCATTCCGATCTCGACGATCAACGCACCCTCAGCGTCAGCCCGCTGCGTTCGCCGGCGGAAGTTCGCCTGGTGCACGCCATCACCGATGAACTCGCCGACACCGTGCGCGCGGGTCGTAAGGCCACCGTCGACGTGCTCAACGGCGCCGACGATCGCCTGATGGTGATCGTCGGCCCGTGCTCGGTGCACGATCCGGCCGCCGCCCTCGACTACGCGCGTCGCCTGGCCGCCAAGGCCGCCGAACTCGACGACCGGCTGCATGTGGTGATGCGGGTGTACTTCGAGAAGCCGCGCACCACGCTCGGGTGGAAGGGTCTGATCAACGATCCGCATCTGGACGGCAGTTTCGACGTCAACACCGGACTCGGTCTCGGCCGCAAACTGCTCACCGACATCACCGCGGTCGGTCTGCCGGTGGCGTGTGAATTCCTCGATCCGATCACCCCGCAGTACATCGCGGACCTGGTGTCCTACGGTGCGATCGGCGCCCGCACCGCCGCGAGCCAGGTGCATCGGCAGCTGAGCAGCGCGCTGTCCATGCCGGTCGGGATCAAGAACGGCACCGATGGTGACGTGCAGGTCGCCGTCGACGGTGTGCGCGCCGCCGCGGCCAGCCATGTGTTCCCCGGCACCGATCTCGACGGTCGTTCCGCGCTGATCCGCACCGCCGGCAACCCGGACTGCCATGTGATCCTGCGCGGCGGCAGCACCGGCCCGAACTACGACGCCGCCTCGGTGGCCGAGGCTTGCCTGCGGCTGGAGAAGGCGTCGCTGCCCAAGCGCATCGTGATCGACGCCAGCCACGGAAACAGCAACAAGGACCACAACAAGCAGGTCGATGTGGTCACCGATATCGCCGAGCGGTTGGCCGCGGGCGAGCAGGGCGTCGTCGGTGTGATGCTGGAGAGCTTCATCGAAGCCGGGCGCCAGGATCTGACCCTCGGTCACGCCGAGGATCTGACCTACGGCCAGTCCATCACCGACGCCTGCATCGACTGGAACACCACCGCCGCTCAGCTCGACCGGCTGGCCGATGCGGTGACCAGGCGCCGCGAGCGCTGAAGACTCGACGCCTTGTCGGAGACGAATGGATCTACCGGGGCGTGGCGATGACGCCGAGCAGGTCGCCGGAGGTGACCGTGCCGACGTCGAAACCCGCCCCGGTCAGATGGTCGATGAGGTTGCGCGGAGTGGTCGTCGGTGCTGTCGAGGTGCGCTCACCGGGTTCGCCGTAGCCGTAGAACAGGTACAGCGCCGCACCCGGCGCGAGGGCTTCCCGCAGGACCGCGAGTTCGGCGGTGGGGTTGCGGGTCCAGAACGCATTCACGTTGACGGCAAGGATCTTGTCGAAGCCCGCTGGTGCGAGTTCCGCGGTTCGTTCGCGGGTGAGCTCCTCCAGTGCGAGTTGCCGGACGCGGACTCGGCCGGATTCGATCAGCGCCGCATGCCGTTTCGCGGCGCGTTCGACAGCGGTGGCGGAGCGGTCGATCCCGATGATGCAGCCGGTGTCGAGCGATTCGGCCAGGACCGCCAGCGAATCGCTGGATCCCGGCCCGATTTCGAGCAGTCGGTCGCCGGGTGCTGGATCGATGATTCGGCGAAACCACAGGAACCGCGCATCATGGGCCATATCTGGCGAAACTACGCGCTGTCGTCCGAACTCGCGGGCGTTCGGGGTGGCCCTATCCGTTCGGCCCGGCCGATCCGTCCGCGCCGGCGAAGGTATGCGCGGGCCAGTCGGGTACCGGGCCGGGCCGGTCGGTGACCAGCCGCGCACCCAGCCAGCTGTCGCGCCGGACGCCACGCTGAAGGCCCCCCAACCTGTCGGTGCCCTCATAGTGGAACCCGTTGCGGCGCACCACCGCGGCCGAGGCGTAGTTGCCGACGAAGGCGCGCCAGCCGATCCTGATCAGGGCCAGGCCGTCGGGATCGAAACCGAAATCGCAGACCAGTCGCACCGCCCGCGACATGATGCCCCTGCCGCGGAAATCCGATCCGAGCCAGAAGCCGATCTCGGCCGCCGTCTCATCACGCGCTCCGAGCCCGATCATGCCGAGCACGGGTCCGTCATCGGCCGGGCGGATCGCCCAGGTCGGGCTGCGGTCGGCCCAGCCGGGTTCCGATATCTCGGTGAGGAAGGCCTCCGCGTCGGCGCGTCCGTACGGCAGCGGGATCGTCACCCATTCGCCGATGGACGGCTCCTGGCAGCGCGCGACGATCGTGTCGATATCGGTGGCGCGCGGCCGCGACAACCAGACTGTCCCGTCGGTGAGTGTGCGGTCCTCCATCGCCACATGGTGGCACGGACCCGGCGGTCGGTTCATCGGGTTTTCCGGTGCCGAGGGCGGCGCGGGCGGGTGGTCGGGGGTCCGTACACTTCGACCGGTGGTAGCCGCATTGCTTGCTGACTTGTTCGAATCGCATCGGTCGCATCTGCTGTCGGTCGGCTACCGCCTGACCGGGAGTGTGGCCGACGCCGAGGACGCGGTGCAGGAGAGCTGGCTGCGGCTGGCCGGGGCCAGGCAGTCCGAGATCGAGGATCTGCGGGCGTGGCTGACCACCGTGGTGAGCCGGATCTGCCTGGATCGGTTGCGCAGTGCGGCCGTGCGGCGGGAAAGCTATGTGGGGCAGTGGTTGCCGGAGCCGGTGGTGACCGGGCTCGGCTCGTCGAGTGCCCCCGATCCGCTGGACGCGGTGGTGCGCCGACAGGAATTCCGGTTCGCCGCCATGGTCGTGCTCGATTCGCTGACCCCGCCGCAGCGGGTGGCCTTCGTGCTGCACGACGGTCTCGCGGTGCCGTTCGATGAGATCGCCGAGATTCTGGAGGTCACCCCCGAGGCGGCCCGTCAGCTCGCGGTCCGGGCGCGCAAAGCGGTGTCGCGGGCGCCGGAGCCGGTCGCCGACGACGATCATGTCGCGGCGGTGCAGCGGCTGCTCGCGGCATTGACGACGGGGGATGTGCAGGCGGTGACCGCGGCGCTGCATCCGGACGCGGTGATGATCGGCGATGCCGATGGCACCACCTCCACCGCCGTCAATGTGCTGCACGGTGCGGATCGGATCGCCAGGTTCTTCGTCGGGTTGCTGCGCAAGTACGGCATCGAGGGCGCGGAGATGGTGCGCAGTATGGAGATCGTATCGGTCAACGGTCAGTGGGGTGCGCTGGTGGCCGAGCGGGCGGCCGACGATCGTGCTCCCGGGATACCGCGGCGGGTGGTGGGATTCGCGGTGCGCGACGGGTTGGTCTGGGGCACTTACGATATCGCCAATCCGGCCAAGCACACCGGTATCCGGATCGACTGAACGGATCGGGAGGGCGAGCGCCGTCGGGCCGGGCCGCGCATCCCGGCCCGACGGGGTGATGCGCTACGGCGTGGCCGAACCGGTGAACCAGTCGCCGGTCGAGGAACCGGTGCTGTGGTCGCCGGTCGACGATCCGAGACCCCAGTCCGGGGTCGAGGAACCGAAGCCTGCGATCAGGTCATGGGCTACATCGCGAAGCTGACCCAAGAGGAATCCGGCGACCTCCGACGCGGCCGGATTCGATATCAGGTCGAGGTATGAGGCCATAGGCGCCCCTTTCGAGATACCCGCCGAGGCGGGCTGTGAAATAGAACACGGCGAGGCTAGCTGCCTATGGGAAAACGCACAACCATGCAGGTGAAAGCTGGAAAGCGAATGTGAAACATAGCTGTTCGCTATCTGGTGGCAACGATAGCGATTCCATGGCTATCGCGGATACGCGTCGCGCCGTTCGATGGCGGCGAGGAGAGGGCCGAAGGCCTGCGCGTGCGCCCACTAGGCTCGCTGCTATGCGCCAGCAGCCACAGACCGTCGCCCGCCTGCGGCCCTTCGGCGCCACCATCTTCGCCGAGATGACCGAACTCGCGGTCCGGCACGATGCCATCAACCTGGGGCAGGGCTTCCCCGACTCCGACGGCCCGGCGGGCATGCTCGAGGTGGCCCGCCGCGCCATCGCCGACGGGCTCAACCAGTACCCGCCGGGACGCGGTATGCCGGTCCTGCGTCATGCTGTCGCCGCCGATCGGGCCCGGCGCTACGGCACCGAATACGATCCGGACACCCAGGTTCTGGTGACCGTCGGCGCCACCGAGGCGATCAGCGCCGCTGTGCTCGGACTGGTCGAACCGGGGCAGGAGGTGGTGCTCATCGAGCCGTACTACGACTCCTACGCCGCCGCCGTCGCATTGGCCGGTGCGCGGCGGCGCACCGCGCGGCTCGTCGCCGACGGCGCCCGTTTCGTCCTCGACGTGGACAGCCTGCGCGCCGCGATCACACCCGCCACCCGGATGATCATGGTCAACTCGCCGCACAACCCTACCGGCACCGTGCTCGACCGCGCCGACCTCACCGCGATCGCCGAAATAGCCTGTGCACACGACCTGTTGGTGCTCACCGACGAGGTCTACGAGCATCTGGTCTTCGACGGTGCCGAGCACATCAGCCTCGCAACGCTGCCCGGTATGGCCGAACGGACGCTGGTGGTGTCGAGTGCGGCGAAGACGTTCAGCGTCACCGGCTGGAAGACCGGATGGGTATGCGCCGCACCGGAATTGATCGACGGCGTGCTCGCCGCCAAACAGTTCATGACCTTCGTCGCCGGTGGCCCGTTCCAACCCGCGGTGGCCCATGCGCTGACCGAGGAGCTGGACTGGGTCGCCGCACTGCGCGACTCGCTGTCGGACCGTCGTCTGCGTCTGTCGGCGGCGCTCGCCGATACCGGCTTCGCGGTCCACTCCAGTGCGGGTGGCTATTTCGTCTGCGCCGATATCCGTCCGCTCGGCGCCACCGACGGCCTCGCCTTCTGCCGTGAACTGCCGACGCGCCTCGGCGTGGCCGCGGTTCCGGTCAGTGTTTTCACCGACCATCCCGACGAGTGGAACCATCTGGTGCGCTTCACCTTCTGCAAGCGAGGCGAGACCCTGGACGAAGGGATACGGCGCCTGCGCGCCGGAGCGCCGATCGCCTGAGCCGTGCGGACCCGGCTCAGGCGGGCACCGGTCGGGCGCGATCGGTGGCCACGACGACGGCGATACCGCCCAGTGCGGTTCCCATGAAGTAGCGCTGTGCCCGCAGCCAGATCGGGCGGGCAGTGAAGAACGCGGCGACCTGCCCGGCGGCCAGCACGATGAGGGCGTTCACGGTCAGCGCGACGGTGATCTGGACCGCGCCGAGGCACAGGCTCTGCAACCACACCGGCGCGGGGCCGGGATGGACGAACTGCGGGATCAGCGCCATGTACATGATGGCGATCTTCGGATTCAGCAGATTGGTGACCAGACCCATCGTGAACAGTCGCCGGGTCGGGTCCGCGGGCAGCTGCGCGGGCGTGAATACCGACACCCCACCCGGCCGCAGCGCCTGCCAGGCCAGCCAGAGCAGATAGGCGGCACCGGCCAGCTTCAACGCGGTGTACAGCCCGGGGACCACCGCGAACACCGCCGTGATCCCCGCGACCGCGGCCAGTAGATACACCCCGAACCCGGCCGCGACGCCGGTCAGCGACACCAGGCCCGCGCGGCGTCCCTGTGACACGGTCCGTGACACCAGATACATCATGTTGGGTCCTGGGGTGAGCACCATGCCGAGCGCTGCCGCCGCCACGCCCATCATTGCCGCCATCTCGATCATGCCGATGATCCTCGCGCGCGCCGGGTCGGTTCGTCTCGGTCCAGTTCGGCACCGGTGGACCCGTCACCATCGGTGCGCAGGGGAGTACCGTCGTCGCGGGTGGGTGTCGGTGGGTTCGGGAACAATGGGTGGGAGCACTGCACAGGAGGCACCGGTGGCTGAAGGTCCACTAATCGTTCAGAGTGACAAGACGCTGCTGCTCGAGGTCGATCACGAATCGGCCGACGCGGCGCGGCAGGCCATCGCGCCGTTCGCCGAACTCGAGCGCGCGCCGGAGCATGTGCACACCTACCGGATAACGCCGCTGGCATTGTGGAACGCCCGTGCGGCGGGCCACGACGCCGAGCAGGTGGTGGACGCGCTGATCGGTTTCTCCCGCTACGCCGTGCCGCAGCCGCTGCTGGTCGACGTCGTCGACACCATGGCCCGCTACGGCAGGTTGCAGCTGGTGAAGCATCCGGCGCACGGGCTCACCCTGGTGAGCCTGGATCGCGCGGTGCTCGAGGAGGTGCTGCGGCACAAGAAGATCGCCCCGATGCTCGGTGAGCGGCTCGACGACGACACCGTGATCGTGCATCCGTCCGAGCGCGGCCACATCAAACAGATGTTGCTGAAGATCGGCTGGCCCGCCGAGGACCTGGCCGGATACGTCGACGGTGAGGCGCATCCGATCGAACTCGACTACACCGGCGGCGCCTGGCAGTTGCGCGACTATCAGGAGATGGCCGCCGATTCGTTCTGGGCGGGTGGTTCGGGTGTGGTGGTGCTGCCGTGTGGTGCGGGCAAGACGATGGTCGGCGCTGCCGCCATGGCGCGAGCCAAGGCGACGACCCTGATCCTGGTCACCAATACCGTCGCCGGACGGCAGTGGCGGCGTGAACTGCTGGCCCGCACGTCGCTCACCGAGGACGAGATCGGTGAATACTCCGGTGAGCGCAAGGAGATCCGTCCGGTCACCATCGCCACCTATCAGGTGATCACCCGCCGCACCAAGGGCGAATACAAGCATCTCGAGCTGTTCGACAGCCGTGACTGGGGGCTGGTCATCTACGACGAGGTCCATCTGCTGCCCGCGCCGGTATTCCGGATGACGGCCGATCTCCAGTCCCGGCGTCGGCTCGGCCTCACCGCCACCCTGGTGCGCGAGGACGGCCGCGAGGGCGATGTGTTCTCGCTGATCGGGCCGAAACGCTATGACGCGCCGTGGAAGGACATCGAGGCGCAGGGCTGGATCGCGCCCGCCGACTGCGTCGAGGTGCGGGTGACGCTCACCGATGCCGAACGGATGTCCTATGCCACCGCCGAGCCGGAGGAGCGCTACAAGCTGTGCTCCACCGCGCACACCAAGATCGCCGTCGTCGAATCCATCCTGGCCGAACATGCCGACGCGCCCACCCTGGTGATCGGCGCCTATCTCGAGCAGTTGGAGGAGCTTGGTGCGGCGCTGGACGCGCCGGTCATCCAGGGGTCGACGAAAACCAAAGAGCGCGAAGCGCTTTTCGACGCCTTCCGGCGCGGCGAGGTGCCCGTACTCGTGGTGAGCAAGGTCGCGAACTTCTCCATCGACCTGCCCGAAGCGTCGGTCGCAGTCCAGGTTTCGGGTACGTTCGGGTCGAGGCAGGAGGAGGCGCAGCGGCTCGGCCGGTTGTTGCGTCCGAAGCAGGACGGGGGTCAGGCGCACTTCTATTCGGTGGTCGCCCGCGACACGCTCGACGCGGAGTACGCGGCCCATCGCCAGCGTTTCCTGGCCGAACAGGGGTATGCCTATCGCATAACAGATGCTGACGACTTGCTGGGACCGGCCATCGGATAAGTGGAGGCGACACCTCCACAACGTGTGCTAGGAATAAGACGTGCGACGCTTCGAATTCGTGGTGGACCGCAACCATGCCCATGCGGTCAACGAAGTTGTCGCCGATCTGCGTCGGTTGCGGATCAGCGCGGTGATCGCCGCCGTGGTCGCGGCGGCCGTGACCGCCTATCTGGTGTGGTTGAACCACCCCTGGTCCTATCTGTTGGCCGTGGCCTCCGCGCTGGGTGCGGTGACCGCGCTCTGGGTGGCGCTGTGGGCACCGCGCCGCTCACGCATCGACCGGCTCTACGCCGAGGGCGAACTGGTTCCCGCCGTCGTCTCGCATGCGTATCCGAGCGGGACGGTGCTGCTGCTCGCGCTGGTGAACCTCGGCCGCCCCGAGGGCACCGAGGCGCGTTACGCGCTGGTGGTGCGCAAGGTGCGGGCGCTACCCGGACATGAGGCCAGAGCGGGGGAGCGGGTGCCCTCGGTCGTGGTGCGCGGCGATCACGCTTCCCGCGCGGTCGGTGAGCTGCGGCAGAGTGTCGACGCCATGCCCATCGCCTGGGGCACGAGGGACGGCAATGTCATCGAACGGGCCCGCGCGGCCATCAGCGAGGTGGAGTGGCGGCTGCTGTCGGACAATCTCGCCCTCGCCGAGAAGGTGCGCCGCACCTCCGCCAAGCGATTGCTGCTCGACCCCCAGCATCTCCCCGACGATCTCGGCTCCTGAGGGTCGCGCGGAATACGGGCCGGGTGATGGCCGCCGGACCGGCGCGTCGGCGGCGGTGCGCGGAAAGGCCGTCGGGGGCGACTACCATCCATCGGGGCCGGTGCACCGTGCCCGACGATGCGGTATCGAACGAGGGGTGTGGGTTCGTATGAGGTTGTCCGGCGCGTCGATCGTCGCGGTGGCGGCCGCGCTGCTGCTCGGACTGTCCGGTCCGGCGAGCGCGCAGTCGGCGAACGATCCGCTGGCCGGTGCGCCGGGACTCGGCGATCCGTACTATCCGCTCGACGGCAACGGCGGATACGACGTGCGCCACTACGAGGTCGGCATCGGCTATGAGCCCGTGGCCCGGCAGCTGACCGGTTCCACCAGGATCGACGCCACCGCCACCCAGGCGCTCACCTCGTTCAACCTGGATTTCGCCGGTCCGCCGGTGCAGCGGGTCGCGGTGAACAATATGCCCGCGACGTTCGACCGCAACGGTGAGCACGAACTGACCGTGCGGCCGCTGCTACCGCTGCTGCCGGGATTGCCGTTCACCGTCACGGTCGATTACGCGGGTCCTGCGGTGGACGCCGAGGGTGAGGGTTGGACCTTCGCCCCGAGTGGCGGCGCGTTCGTCGCCGGTGAACCGCATTCGGCCACCACCTGGTACCCGCTCAACGACACCCCGCGCGATAAGGCCACCTTCACCCTGCACGCCACCGTGCCCGCCGAATGGGAAGTGGTCTCCAACGGGGTGCGCACCAGGAACGAGGTGCGCGACGGTTCCCGGACGGTGAGTTGGGAATCGCGCGCACCCATCCTCGGCTACCTGACCACCATCGCCATCGACAAGTTCACCTATCTCGAACAGCGCCGCGCCGACGGCACACCATTGCTGAGCGCTTTCGCCCCCGGCGCGACCCGCAATATCGAGCACGAGCGGCGCCTGCCGGAGATCCTCGATTTCACCGAATCTCTCTACGGCCCATATCCGTTCGACACCGCGGGTGGGATCTACGTCGACGCCGACCTGTCCTTCGCCCTGGAAACCCAGACCCGGCCGATCTATGCGCCGTGGGTCGATCTGCCGACCGTGGTGCACGAGATCGCGCATCAGTGGTGGGGTGATTCGGTGTCGGTGTACAGCTGGGCCGATATCTGCCTGAACGAATGCTTCGCCAGCTACACCGCCGATTATCTGTGGCCGGAGCGGACGGCGGGCGCCGACGTCGACGCGATGTACCGCAACACGATTCGGGAAGCGGAGACGATGCCGGAGTTCTGGGATGTCCCGCTGCAAAACCCCGGCGCCGGAAACGAATTCACCTCCGTCTACTACCGGGGCCCGCTGTTCCTGCACGCCTTGCGTAAACAACTCGGCGATGAAGTCTTCTTCGCCGCGATCCGCGAGTTCGTCACCGCCAATGCCTACGGCAATGCCTCGATGCCGCAGTTCCGTGATTTCATCCAGTCGAAGTCCGGCGCCGATCTGACCGGGTTCTTCACAGCATGGCTCGATCAGGCCGCCCGGCCGTCGGATGAGTACCTGTTCCCCGGCGACCTCGCGGCGTGAACGTCGCATAGACGCCATATGTGACCGGAGTCACTGCCGGGCAGGAATATTCAGGTCAGGGCGCTGAACGTAGGGGTCGCGGTGACGGCCGGTGGCGGCCATACTCATGGGGCGTAACAACGCGCCGGCCGGCACCGCCAGAGTGCTCGGACTGGACGTACGTCCATCATGTGGACGAAATGTGGAAGGCACCATTGTGAACTATTTCGGTTTCCAGATGCTCGGTCGACTGCTCCCGAGCATTCTCGCGCTGTCGTTGCTCGGCATGTCCAGCATCTACTGACCATCGGCTCCGCACTCCGACCAGATGCGGCCGCGATGATCGTGCGGGTATCCTCACCCGCGCGTTCATGATCCAGTGAACGCTTCGGTGAGAGAGGTTTTCACGTGAAGTTCCCAGGAACGCGGCTGCTGGCGCGCATCATGCTCGCCTTCGTCGCAGCGGTCGCGCTGGCGGTTGCGGTGACCGGATGTTCGATGCTCGACGACGCGGGCAAGTCCGATACGGCGAAGTCCGAGGTCGGCGATTGCATCAACGTCATCAGCAGCTCGGCGGTCGACTCCGAGACCGAACCGGTCGACTGCTCATCGGAGAAGGCCGTCTACAAGGTGGTCCAGACCCACGAGACCAAAACCGAATGCGCCGAGGATTACACCTCCTATGAGGAGACCCTCAACGGCGGGACCACCGCGTTCCTGTGCCTCGCGCCCAATTTCAAGCAGGACAGCTGCTACGCCGACAGCATGCTCTCCGGTTACAGCTTCGCCGACTGCGCCTCCACCGATGCCAGCTTCCGCGTGATCCAGCGGATCGACGGTGAGGCCGACGAACTGCTGTGCGGTGCCGAGGCCAACAAGTTCATCACCGTGGCCGATCCCAAGACCACGTTCTGCCTCGGCGATCCCAAGGCCTGATCGGCGCCTGCTCCGGCAGGACCGAAGCTATTCCAGTAGGGCGACCGACGCGATCCGGTGCAGTGTGAAGTGCCGGACCGCGCCGGTCACCGGATCCACCGCATCGAGTTGACCGTTGCCGATCCGCAGCGGTTCCACCACCCGTTGGATGGCCGTGCCCTGCGCGTCGACATAACCGATGTTCACCGCCCGGCGCCCGCGCGCCGCCAATTGCAGCAGCGCGAGCGTCGCGGCGGTTCCGGTCCTTGTGCCGTCGGTGCGCACCGCCTGCGCCGATTTGGCGCTGGCCGCGCGCTCACCGGCCCGCAGTTCCCGGACCAGTAATTCCAGTTGTTCGGTGCTCGGCGGCACCGGACGATACGCGTGCCTGGCATTCGGGCGCACCGCGATCCGGGCGCCCCGTCGCCGCAGATCGACGATCACGCCTGCCGAATCCTCCCCGGCCGGTGCGAAACCCGCCGCGCGCAACCGGTCGAGCAGCTCGCCGAGCGGTGCCTGCGAGATCGCCACCGTCGGCGCGATCGCGCGCAGCGCGAGTTCGGCGGCCACCGGGGCGTTGAGTACCTGGGTCAACAGCGCGGGATCGTCACTGCGCACAAACGATTGCGCCATTCCGGCCCGCAGCTGTCCGTGCCGCCGCGCCACATCATCGATCAGATAGGTCAGCGCCTGCGGTATCGGCGTGCGCGAATGCCGGGCGAACAGCGCATGCAGTTCGGCGGCGGTGAGCCCGGCGTCGAGGGCGCGCCGCACCGAGGTCTCACCGATCCGGTAGACGGTGGCCGCGCCCGCCGATTCGACATCGGCGACGAGCGCGATCCGGCTCTGCAACTCCGCGGTCAGCGGACCGGGCGCGATGACCGTCAGATCGGCCTGCACCAGCACATGATCCACCGGATCCGGCAGGGCCTGCTCCATCGCGGCTTCGGCCTCGGCGATAGCGGCGGACTCCTCGCCCAACAGCGCCCGTCCAGGAGCGCTCAGCGCACCACGGCCGATGACGCCGAGCGCCGCGGCTTCCGCGTAGGTGCGCCTCAGCGCTTCGACCCGGAAATGCCTGCGCCAGCGCGGGGCCCGCCAGGCGAGCAGCCGCGCGGCGTCGGCCGGTTCCAGCGCGGTGCCCGCCGACTGTTCGGCCAGCACTCGCAGCATCGCCTGCCGGTCGCGGACGGCGTGCGGGGAGCGCAGTTCATGCGCGAGGGCGGCAAGGGGTTTGTCATTGGCGTCGCGCATGCCGATCATCCACGGCACCCGATCCGATTCGAGCCAGGCCTGCGCCAGTGTCACCCAGCGCCGGGCCAGTGGCGCTTCCAGCCAGGAGTCGGCGGCGGGGGTCGGTGCCCAGAAGTCGTCGGTGCCGTCGACATCCGGCGGCGGGTCGGGCAGGCCGCGGTCGATCAGTTTGGCTCCGGCCAGCAGTTCGATCAGCAGACCGGTGCGCTGTTCATCGGTGCCCGCGTGCTTGGCGATCCGGCGCGTCTCCCGCACCCCGAGCCCACCGGCCCGCAGCGCGGGCGCGGGCGCCTGACCGAGAACCTCCAGCACACTCGCGCAGTGGCGCAGCAGTTCACCGACCTCACCCGCGGCCACCGCGTTCACCTCGGCGGCCGTGTGTTCGGTGGTGGCCGGTCGCGGCGGGGTGAGCGTATGCGGATCGGTGACGGGTTCACCGCGCAGCACCTGGGCCACGGTGAGCGGTAGTTCGACGGTCTCCTCGTCCAGCGGGCGCAGCAGCTGCCGACTCAACAGTTGCTGCACCGGCCGATCGGCCGGGGTGCCGGGGGCGGCGTCCTTGGTGCGCCCCCGCGGACCGGTCGCCGCCAGTTTGTCCAGCAAAGCCCGTTCGGTGGGCGAGATCTCGGCCAGTGCGGCCGTCACCTCCGGTTCGGTCAGCGTGTCCGGCAGCTCGGTGGTGCTGCCCAGCGGCCATGGAAGCGCCTCCGCGGCAGCCGGAACCAGCCGCAGCGCATCACCGTCGAGCCAGACCAGCGCCCGGTCGGTCAAACGCTTCACCGCGGCGTCGACCGGGGCGGCCTTCACGCGATCGCGCAGCTCCTTCTTCAACTCGCGGCGGGTCAACGGCTCCTGCGCCGACGCCGCACGCACGGCGAGGGTTTCCACGATGGCGAATTCGAGGGTGTCGAGTTCGTCGGCGGCGCGCAGCACCGAGGCGCGTTGTTCGGCGCGGGCGGCGAGCACCGTCATCGAGGACGGCAGCGGCACCGCCAGATCGGGCCGCAGCTCGAGCAGCGCGACCAGCTCGGCATCGCCGCGGGAGCCGAGCCAGTCGGCCAGGGAGTCGGTACCGGTCATCGGATTCAGCCTACGATGTGCGGTCCGGCGCTGCCCGAGCAGGAGGCGTCGACGCCCGCACCGCGGATTCACGCCGACCATCTGCCGGTTGGCACACACCACATGCCAGAATGGGCGGGTGGTGAACAAATCGAAGAAGCCCTATGTCGACAACGGCTGGCCGCAGGTGGCCGACGGTGAGCATGCGGTGACCGAACTGTCGTCCTCGCGCTCGGGCAATCTGTCGCCGTTCGGCGAGGACACCGAGTTCCCGGTGGCCGCCGATCAGCTGCCCTACGTCCACCCGCACACCGTCATCAACCGCTGAGCCACCCACCCCGGCCGTCGCGAACCGCGGCCGCCGATCGGTAGTTCATCGCATTCGGCGATGCCCACACCCTCCGCTCGCGCTGGCTCATGCCCGCGGGCGGTTTCGGTGTAGGTGGGGCCGAAGAGTATTCGTGTCCGGGACGCGACACATCCCGCATCGCATCTGAACGCGCTCCACATCACATCTGAAAACGACTGTGGCCCCGCATCCGATCGGATGCGGGGCCACAGTCGGTATGTGAAGTCTCGGGTCAGGAGGGGAGCAGACCCTGGTTCGCCTCGAAGAAGTTCACGACGGCCGGATCCAGCTTGGTGCCGTTGGACTTGGCGGCATTGAACACGTCCAGCGCCTGCTGCGGAACATTCACGCCCTGCGCCTGCACCACCGCGATGGCGCGATCGACGGCGTCGAACACCTGCTGGCTGCTGTCGGTGGCGGCCTGCTGCTGCGGCGCGGAGGGCTGCCAGCGCGGGCTCTCGGCCTCGGCGGGGGCCGAACGCGGGGTGGGTGCACTGCTCAGGCCGAGCGAGGCCGAGCAGGACGGCCACGCGCCCCAGCCCTGGGAGGCGAGCACCTTCTCGGCGACCGCGATCTGCTGTTCCCGGCTGGCCTGGTTCGCGGTCGCGGCGTACTCGCCACCACCGTGCGCGTTCCAGGTGCTCGGGGAGAACTGGAGTCCGCCCTGGTAACCGTTGCCGGTATTGATCGCCCAGTTACCCCCGGCCTCACACTGCGCGAGTCGATCCCAGTCGGAGTCGGGTGCCGCGCTGGCGTTTCCGGCGAGGGCCACACCTGCGGTGCCCATGATGGCGCCGGTGACGGCGACCTTGGCCACGGTGCGCCCGGTGGAGGTTGGCTTGCGATGGCGTCCACTCATATCGGGTTCGTCTTCCTCTCGTACGCACCTGCGAGGTTGTCGCTCGGGCTCGGACTGAGAGGTCGTCCGTCCCGCCCTCACCCCTCAAGGCCGTCGGGGGTCCGGTACCCGCGGGGTGAGGTTCGGTGCGGCGGGCCGGTGGTTTGGTTGCCGGGTGTCCCGGCTGGGTAAGACGGTACGACGAACCCCGCGAAAAATCACTATTTGGTAACCGGCGTGTACGGGGGAGTCTCGGAGTGGTCTCGGCCGGGCATAGACCTCTCTGTGCAGCTAGGCGCGGTGCGGGATGGCCGGGGCGGCTGCAAGAACGTTCTGTTATCTGGCTGTTATGTGATGAGGATCACATGGTGGCTTCGGTAACGAACGGCCGGGGTAACCGGTTGGAGTCACTTGGCTCGTCGCCCGGAGCGCAGCGTGAACACCAGCGCGAGCACGAAGCCGATCGGCGCGAGCATCGCCAACAGATACAGCCACAGTCCCGGCTTCCCGTCGGTGAGGATCGGCGTCAGGAAAATGGCGACGATCGCCAGCAGTCCGACCCCGAAGGCGCCGAGCGCGAGCTGTAGCAACCAGTCGCCGGAACGGCGTGGCGCTCCGCCCGAAGGCGGTTGCGGGGGAGTGTTCGTCACAGCTGCACCGTAAAACTGATGTGCCCGAGCGGTGGGCACCGGGGTAGACTCGACGGCAATGCGCGTCCTGCATACCTGTGGGGCGCGTTCTTTCGCACAAGGGCAAGACCTGATCGCGGCGCCGCCGCGCAGGTGCTTCGCATACGGATCCACCCGGACCGCAAGGGTCCGGGTTTCGAATGATGAACGGGTGAGCGCAGTGCCGACCGGCAGGGTGAAGTGGTACGACGTCGACAAGGGCTTCGGCTTCCTTTCCCAGGACGAGGGTGAGGACGTCTACGTCCGCTCGTCTGCGCTCCCGCAGGGCATCGAAACGCTCAAGCCGGGACAGCGCGTGGAGTTCGGGATGGCCGCCGGCCGTCGCGGTCCGCAGGCGCTGAGCCTGAAGCTGCTCGAGGCGCCGCCGTCGGTGCGTCAGGGTCAGGAGCGCGCGGGGCGTAAAGAGCCCGCCGCGCGCAGGCATTCGCCCGATGAGCTGCACGGCATGGTCGAGGACATGATCACCTTGCTCGAGGCCACGGTGCAGCCGGATCTGCGCAAGGGCAAGTACCCCGACCGCAAGACCGCGCAGCGGATTTCCGAGGTCGTGCGGGCCGTCGCCCGTGAACTCGATCACTGAGCGGCGCCGAACACTCCGAAACACCAACGGTCGTAGGCATCACTCGATGCCTACGACCGTTGTGCGGTGACCTGCGGACTACTCGGCGGTGCTGATCGACCAGGCGGCGTGCGGCACATAGAACTCCGCGCCCGTCTCGTCGCGGGCCAGGATCGGCAGCTGCATCTCCACACCCACCAGACGCAGATCCGGTTCCGGCTGCGATTCGACGGTGATGGCGCGCACCCCCTCCGGGAAATCGGTGTGCCTGCTCACCTTGGCGATCTCCTCACCGGAGGGCAGCGCGTACACCTGCTGGATCAGCCAGGGGGCATCGGCGATCTCGCTGGGCAGCGACAGCTGTAGCGGATAGCCGGGCGGCACCTCGAGGGCGACGGTCTGGCCGTAGCGGCAATCCTCCATCCGCACCGTGCAGTACATGAACGGCGCGACGGTGACCGTGCGCCCGTGCGCATAGGCGGTGATCTCCGGGTCGTGCTCGTCGGCATTGCGGACCAGCACCGTCAGCACGCCGACGAAGGCCGTGGACAGCACCAGCACGCCTGCGGTGAACAGCGCGACGATGGTGCGGGCGTTGAGTGTGCTCACCAGATGGGATCCCCTCGTTCGATATCGGCGGTCGCGCCGGGGCGCCGGGCGGTGCCGGACTTACGGGCGGTGGTGTCCGATGACGGTGCCGGCACCACCTGTTCGGCGTGCTGCGGCCGGTTGCCGCCCAGACCGGGCAGCAGCGAATGGCCGCGATAACTCACCACAGTCTGAACCAGTCCGGCCACCAGGATCACCGACACCACCGCGAAACCCTTCCAGTAGTCGGTCGGCAGCAGCACACCGGCCGCACCGCCCGCCACCCAGCTCAGCTGCAATACGGTCTCCGAGCGCCCGAAACCGGATGCGATCGACTCCGGCGGCAGATCGTCTTGGATCGAGGCGTCCAGCGACACCTTGGCCAGGGCGCTGGCAGCCGAGGCGACCAGCGCCGCCAGCGCCGCACCGAGCAGGTTGTCGGCGAAGATCGCGAACAGCGCGACCAGCGCACAGGCGGCGGTGCAGTTGACCACGATCAACGACGGCCTACCCAGTTTGATCCGGGCGCCGCTGGCATTACCGGCGAAGTTGCCGATCGCGGCGGCCGCGCCGACCGCACCGAGCATGGCCGCCTGCTGCATCGGACGATGTTCGGTCGCCTTCGCGACGAATGCCACATAGAAGGTGAGGAATCCGGTCAGCACCCGGATGGTGCTGTTGCCCCACAGGCCGGTCACCACCGAGCGCCCGAGCGGCTGGCGGCGTTTACGCGCGGGCACCGCGGACTTCTTGCCGGAGGGGATGACCTCGGTCTCGGGATCGTCGCCGTGGTAGCTGAGGGTGGCGGGTACCTCACCCTCGGTGATCTCGACCCAGCGCGGAATGTGCAGGCTCAGATAGGTGCCCGCGCAGGCGATGCCGACCGCGAGCACCAGCGCACCGGTCGAACCGAAGGCCGCGGCGGCCGCAGCGGCGATCGCCCCGGCGCCGATCGTGCCGCCGACCAGGCCGAACACCGTCAGCCGTGAATTGGTGCGGACGAGATCTATCCCCGGCGGTAGTACCCGTGGCGTCACCGCGCTCTTGAGTACGGCGAACGATTTGCTCAGCACCATCATGCACAGCGCGAGCGGATACAGCGCCCAGGTGTCGAAGTCGATGATGAGCACCACCGCCAGCACCGCGCGCACCGCGAACGAGGAGGCGAGCGCGAGCCTGCGTCCGCGCTGCAACCGGTCGAGCATGGGGCCGATCAACGGCGCGATCACCGCGAACGGTGCGATGGTGATCAGCAGATACAGCGCCACCTTGGTCTTGCTCTCGGCGGTGGCGCTGGCGAAGAACAGCGTATTGGCCAGTGCGACGGCGATCGCGGCGTCCAGCGCGAAGTTCGTCATGGTCGCGTAGGTCAGCGCGGTCAGCCCGGATTTGTCGGCGCCGTCGGCCTTGGCCGCGCGCTGGAAGGTGGCGAAACCCTTCTCGGTGAGTTCCTTACCGCGCAACGCCGCGACTCGGGTGACGGTGAGTTTGCGTGGCATACGTCGGTCGTCGACCCGTCCGGTGTCGTCGGCCGGTGCCTGTTCCTCGCGGCGGTCGTCGACTCGACGTGGCTGTTCGGCGCCGCCCTTGCGCATAGACCGGGTGAATCCACGGCCCGATTCGCGCTCGGCCTCGCGGCCCACTTCGGTGATCGGGCGGGTCGGAGGCGGGGCGGTGCCGGGATGATCCGGTGGTAGTGGCGGCAGCGGGCGACGTCGTCGGGGCGCGTTGGGCGGCGGGTACCGGTCGAAGCCGGGGTGTCGCTCGTTCGGTGGGTACTCTTCGCCGTCCCACCGACCGCGATCGGGACCGGGGGGATCGCTGGGAGTCGTCACAACCTCAATTCTGGCGCACAACCGCGTGTGGGGTTCACGCACTCTCCGTCGATTCCGCCGAAAGTGCTGTGGTTCGCCTATCGCGCGGGCACGAAACGCACCTCGAAGAGGGTGGGCCAGTACTTGCCGGTGAGCAGGAAGCGGTCGGTGCCCGGGATCTGGGCGATGCCGTTGAGGACGTCGGCGCCCGCGCGTTCGCGCGCCGTGAGCAGGCCGGAGGCGTCGATGACCGCGAGAATCGCACCGGTGTCGGGGTCGATGCGCAGGATCTCCTCGCTGGGCCAGTTGTTGGCGTAGACCGACCCGTCGGCCGCGCAGTCCAGCTCGTTCAGACGTGCGGAGTCACGACCTTTCAGCTCGACCGAGCCGGTGGGCGCGAAGGTGTCCGGATCGCGGAAGGTCAGCGTGGCCGAACCATCACTCATCACCAGTCGGGTGTCCTGGGCGCACAGACCCCAACCCTCGCCCTCGTAGGTGACCTGACCGCGCTCGGCGAGGGTGGCCGGATCGCGAGCAAAGGCGATGCCGTCTTTCCAGGTGAGCTGCCAGAGCGTATCGCCCGCCGTGGCGATGCCCTCGCCGAACAGTGGCTGTGGGAGCCGTGCCGCCGCGATTTCGGCGCCGGTGGCGCGATCGGTGGCCCGCACACCCGACGCGCCCGGCATGCCGGTGCTCTCGTAGAGCACATCGCCGGTGATCTGGAGGCCCTGGGTGAAGGCATTCGTATCGTGCGGTGCGGTGCCGACGACCTCCACGACCAGGTGTGGGGCGTGATCGGCCGGGTCGTCGGGGCCCGCGCAGCCCGTCGCGGTGAGCAGGCAGAGCAGGGCAGCGACGGCCAGCGAACGCCGATCGGTCTCCATACGGCAAAATGTAGGCCGTGAGCGCAGTTTCTGTTTCGGACTCCGGCGTGCGGCCGATCCTGGCCGACGCCGTCGAGCTTGCCCGTCGTGCGCTCCTCGAGCTGGAGCCATCCGGGGTCGGTACGCATCTTGGTGTGTCCGCCGAGGACGACGACACCGCCGCGACGCACCGTTTCGAGGCCACGCTGCCGGGCTATCGCGGCTGGCAGTGGGCGGTCGTGGTGGCGGCGCCGCCGGGCGCGGACCATCCGACCGTGAGCGAGTCGGCGCTGCTGCCCGGACCGGACGCGTTGATCGCGCCCGAATTCGTGCCGTGGGATCAGCGCGTCCGGCCCGGCGATCTGGCCCCCGGCGATCTGCTGGCCCCGCCGCCGGGCGATCCACGCCTGGTCCCCGGCTACACCGCCACCGGCGATCCCGAGGTCGACGACGTCGCCTACCAGGTGGGGCTCGGCCGCACCCAGGTGCTCAGCCTCGAAGGTCGCGAGGAGGCCGCCCAGCGCTGGTACACCGAGTTCGGTCCCGATACCGAGATGGCCAAGGCCGCGCCGTCAACCTGCGGCCGCTGCGGTTTCTACCTTCCGCTGTCCGGCGCCCTGCGGGCCGCGTTCGGCGTATGCGGTAACGCCATGGCCGCCGACGGTCATGTCGTGCACACCGAATACGGATGTGGTGCGCACTCCGACGTCACCGTTCCCACGGGGGCGGGTTCGCCGTTGTACGAGGCGTACGACGATGCGGCGTTCGATATCGTCGCGGTGGAATCGCGTCGGGGATCGAAGACGGTCGCCGACGATACCGCCCAGGTGGCCGCTGGTGCGGATGCCGAAGTGGTGGATGTGGACGCGCCGGTGGGTTCTGCGGCCGCTGACGTCGTCATCGAGCACGTCGATGCGATCGCCGGTTCCGATATCGCCGATTCCGCGCTGGCCGAATCTGCGGACGCGCAGGACCAAGCCGCCGCGGACGTTGCGCAGCCCGAAATCAGCTCGGTGACACCGGGTGACGAGCCGATCCGGTCGGCGGCTGAGCCGGACACCCGGTCGGAGTCCGGGCCATCGGTACAGAGCTGAGCGCGTCGGGCGATCCGTTCGATACGGCGGCCCTGCGCTCGGGTGTCCTCGCCGCGTGGCGGGATTCGCCGACGCGGCTGCGTGAGGACGCGGCCACCGAGGCCGATCTGGTGCGCGCCGGGTATCGGGATCGGCTGCTGACCGAGCTGGCGCAGAACGCCGCCGATGCCGCGGCGAAGGCCGGTGTGCCGGGGCGGCTTGCGGTGTGGCTGGATGGCCGCGCGCTGCACGTATCGAATACCGGTGCGCCGTTGGATCTTTCCGGTGTGCACGCGCTGACGGCGTTGCGCGCGTCGGGTAAGTCCGATCCCGCCGCCACGGTCGGACGCTTCGGTGTCGGTTTCACCGCGGTGCTGACGGTCAGCGAGGAGATCGAACTCCGTTCCACGACGGGATCGCTGCGGTTCTCCCGCGCCGAGACTCGCGAAGCGCTGCGTCGCAATCACATCCATGTGCCGGGCAGTCCCGAGGGCGCCGACGTGGATACTCGGACGATCGATGCTCGAACGCCATTGCGCGAGCCCGGATCCGGCGACGATCGGCCAGCGTCCGCTACGGAATCGTCTGGGCGCGACGGCTCCCCCCGATCGGCGAGTACGCGTTCGGTGCGTGCCGAGGATGACCGCGCGGTGCCCGCAGAGCGTGGCCGTCCGGCCGCACCCCGCCATACCGCCGGGAATCGGATGGATCCGCCCGCCCTTCGGTTGGTATGGCCGAGTACTACGGCACCGGCCATCGGCTTCGATACCGAGGTCGTGCTGCGATTGCGCGACGACGTCGATTCCGAGGCATTGCTCGCTGCGATGCGAAGCGAGGTCGTCGACCTCCTGCTCGAACTGCCCGCACTGCGCGCCATTCGGGTCGGCGACGATGAATTCACCAGTGCCGCAAGCACCTCGTCCCCGGCCGGTCCGGAGGAGTTGCGGATCACCGGCCCCGATCTCGACCGGAGTTGGTGGCAGTACCGCACGGCCCGCGCCAGATGGCTGCTGCCGATCCGGGACGGCAGGCCGGTACCCGCCGGGGCGGATGTGTTGCGCGCGCCGACCCGCTCCGACGAGGAACTGTCGCTGCCGGTTCTGCTCATCGCCGATGTCCCGATGCAGCCGGATCGGCGTCGCCTGCTTCCGGGCGCGCCCCTGACCGAGTTGGTTTCGGGCTACGCTGATTTCGCGCGTGCCTTACCGCCGCGGGATCGCCTCACCCTCGTCCCGGTTCCGGGTTTCGCGCGCAGCGAGGCCGACGGGCTGCTCCGCGAAGCGATCATCCGCGAACTACAGACCCATTCCTGGCTGCCGGTCGTCCCGAATCCAGCGGAGGTCGCGGGGTCACGGATTCAGCCGGAAGCTCACCTCGACGCACCGGTGACCGACGATCTACCCGGCGCGATACAACCCGGAGGCTACGACGACTCCGCAGCCCGGCATGTCGCTTCGGATGAGATGCCGCGCGAGCAACACCCCGTCGCGAACCCGCTCGATACATCCGCTGCCCGACCGCCCGACGACGTTGTCGCACTGCCGACCCGGGCGAGCGTCTTCCCCGGCCTGAGTGCCGAATTGGCCGCCCTGCTGGCCGATGTGCTCGGTCCGCTGGTCGTCCCCGCACTGTCGGGTGGTCCGTACGCGGAGGCGCTGTCGGTGCTGGATGTGCATCGCATCGGATTGGCGCGGCTGGCCGAACTGTCGGCCGGACTGGACCGTTCGCCGATGTGGTGGCGCGAGCTGTACACGGCGCTGGAACCGTATGTCACCGATCCGCTCGCGGTGGAGGAGCTGGGCGCGCTCGCGGTGCCGCTCGCCGACGGACGCCTGGTCACCGGTCCGCGCACGGCCGTCCTCGATGACGAACTACAGGTGCCGATTCCGGTGCGCTGGGCGCGGCTGATCCATCCGGACGCGGCCCATCCGCTGCTGTCGCGGCTCGGAGCGCGGCAGGCGAATGTGTCGGATCTGCTGTCGGACCCGGGCCTGCGCGCTGAACTCGAGGACGATCCGGGCAACCCGGAGATCGCCGATGCGGTGCTCAGGCTGGCCGCCCACGCCGATCCCGCCGCCCTGCCCGCATGGCTCGGTCTGCTCGAATTGGCCGATGACACGGGCGAATCGCTGCCCGCCGATGAGCTGCTGCTGCCCGGTGCGCCGCTGCGCGATGTGCTGGTGGCGGATTCGCCGTTCGGCACGGTCGACGGAGCGCTCGTCGACCGCTACGGTGCGGAGGCCCTGCGGGCGGTGGGCGTCGGTTGGGATTTCGCGATCGTCACCGAGACCGATCCGACCGGCCCCGATCACGACCTCCCGGACGAAGAGGCCTGGTGGGCGGGGCTGTCGGAGGATCCGGCCGAGTTGATCGCCGTCCGCGATCTCGACCTGATCGATGACACCGCCTGGCCGCAGGCCCTGTGTCAGCTGGTCACCGGTGCGCGGACCCGGCCGCTGCTGGCGGACCCGAACGGCTACACCGCCTGGTGGTTGCGCAGGTTCGCTCGCATCGACGGCACACCGCTCGGCGTGTTGCGGCATCCGAGTGAGTCCGAATTCGACGGTCTGCTAACCGAATTCGCCGCCCCAGGGCTATTGCGGGCCGAACTCGATGTGTTGCGTCCCGTCCTCGCCGATCCCACGGCGATCACACCGGATCTGGCCGAGGCCCTGCTGGCGGCGCTCGCCGACCCGGCGCGCACACCCACACCGGACGTGGTGGCGCGCACCCATGCCCGGCTCGCTGCCGCCGAGGAACATCTCGACCTGGCCGATCTCGCCCTCCCCGAGCTGGTGCGCGCGCTATCCGGCGCGACGGTCGATCCGGCCGAGGCCATGGTCCTGGATCAGCCGTGGTTCGGGCTGGCGATTCCGCCGGAACGGCTGGTGGCGGGTGCGATCGAAACGGCTCCCGCATTGGCGACGCTGCTGGATCTTCCACTCGTCTCCGAAGTCGTCACCGCCGAAGTGATCAGCACCGGTCGCCCGAGTACCTGGGCGACCGAACCGATGGGTGTGGTCCTGCGCCAACTGTTCCGGCTGCCCGATGGCGGTGATCTGGTGCTGCACGACGAACTGCTTGTCCGGTTGACGGGCGCGGTGCAGCGGACGGTCTCGGTGCCGTGGTGGCGCGAGGGCGAGACGACCCATATCCGAAACCCGCAGGCCCGCGACTGATCGGGCCGGCGTTAATTCGCGTAGGTGCTGACCATCTCGCTGAGCACGTCCAGCTGGGTGCGCACACTCTCGCTGTCGTTGTCCACCAACCAGCGCAGCACGATCCCATCGATCACGCTGAGGGTGAACCGCGACAGGGTCTGCACCGGCACCGACCATTGCGTCGATGTCGCATCGCGGGCATGGTCGAGGATATCGGCGACGGTGGAGTCGTTGAATGCGTACTGTTCCCGCGCGATCGCCAGTTTCGCCGGAGTCTGCTCGCCTTCGCGCAATGCGTAGGTGGTGGTCTCGTAGGTGAGCAGCTGACGTTCCGGTGTGGCTTCGATGTTGAGCCACATGAGTTCCAGACCCGCGCGCACCAGAGATTGCAGTGCCGCTTTTCCGGTTCCGGCGTCCTGCCATACCGTTTCATTGGCGTCGACGGAATCGCGCAATTCCATCGATAGCGCTTTGACCAGCTCGGTCATCAGCGCGTCCTTGTTTTCGAAACAGTAATGCACCACACCGAGTGACACGCCTGCCGCTTGTGCGACATCGCGCGTTGTCACGCCCGCTACACCCTTTTTCTCGGCAAGGCCGATCGCGGCCTCGATAAGGTGGGCCCGTCGTTCTTCGACGCTCAATCGGGAGGACACCTGAGCGAGTTAAGCGCTCACGGCGCGAACAGTCAATTCGCAGACCCGAAAAATTCGTACTGGACGCGTGTCCAGATGTGTGGTTCGCTGCCATCTGATCGAAGGGAGTCTGTGATGTCGGTAACGCGCAGAACGATGCTCGCCGGGACGGCGGTCGGCTCGGCCGCGCTCGCCGCGGTGATGGCGCCCGGTCTGTCGGCGGTGCTCGGCGCCGCCGCGCAGGCCTCGCCCGGTGCCTACGAGATCGGCGCGGGTCTCTCCGATATCACCGGCCCGGCCGCCGAATGCGGGATGATGGGCTACTCCCAGCAGGAACAGACCACCGCGGGCATTCATCTGCGCCCGCGTGCGAGGGCGTTCATCATCGCCGCCGGTGGCCGGCGCATCGCCTACGTCGTCGCCGAGAACGGCATGATCTTCCAATCCGTGCACCGCGGCGTCATGCTCGCACTGGCCGAACGTTTCGGCGATCTGTACACCGAGCAGAACGTGCTGCTCACCTCGACGCATTCCCATGCCACCTGCGGCGGCTCGGCCCACGACTACGCCTACAACCTGGCCATTCTCGGTTTCCAGCAGCAGGTCTACGACGCCGAGGTGCAGGGCATCGTCGAGGCCGTCGCCGCCGCGCACGCCGATCTGGGACCGGGCTCGCTCGCGCTCGGCCGTGCGCAATTGCGTGATGCCAGCGTCAATCGGTCCCGAATCGCGTTCGACCGCAACCCCGAAGCCGATCGACAGTACTTCCCGGACGCCATCGACCCCGCGGTGACGGTGCTGTCGTTGCGCAAGGGTGGACGCGAGATCGGCGCCATCACCTGGTTCGCCACCCACAACACCTCGATGACCAACGAGAACCGGTTGATCAGTTCCGATAACAAGGGCTACGCGGCGTTCAGCTTCGAACACACCGAACACGGCGTGCGATATCTGGACGGGCGTGCCGATTTCATCGCGGCCTTCGCGCAGACCAATTCCGGTGATATGTCACCGAATCTGAATCTGCGGCCCGGTTCCGGCCCGACCGATGACGAATTCGACAACACCCGCATCATCGGCGATCGGCAGTATCGCGCCGCGAAATCGGCATTGTCGACGGCCGAATCGATCAGCGGTCCGGTCGACGCGATGCTGTGCTACATCGATCTGGCCGATATCGGCGTCGACGGCCGGTTCACCCCCGACGGTCTGCCGCGCCGCACCGCGCCTGCCGCGGCGGGTGTGTCCCTCGTCGCCGGAAGTGTCGAGGACGGGCCCGGTCTGCCGGGCGGACCGATCCCGGAGGGCGTCACCAATCCGTTCCTGTCCGCGCTCGGTGATCCGGGTGCCGCCGCGCCCGCCTGGCTCGCCGACGCACAGGCGCCCAAGGCGATCGCCGCACCGCTCGGGCTGTTGCCGCCGGTGCCGTGGGTGCCGAATGTGCTGCCGATTCAGCTGGTCCGCATCGGTGAGTTGTATCTGGCCGCGGCGGGTGGCGAGTTCACCATCGTCTCCGGTCTGCGGGTGCGCCGGGCCGTCGCGGCGGCGCTCGGTGTGGATGTGGAGCAGGTGCTGATGCAGGGGTACGCCAATGCCTATCACCAGTACGTGACCACGCCGGAGGAATACGACGTGCAGCAGTACGAGGGCGCCTCGACCCTCTACGGCCGCTACACGTTATGCGCCTACCAGCAGGAATTCACCCGGCTGGCAACGGCGTTCGCCGCCCGTCAGCCGATCGCGCGTGGTCCGGCCCCGCGTGACGTCTCCGCATTACAACCCAACCTCGTGCCGGTGCCCGGCCCGGACGCCGCACCGCAGGGCCGCGGTTTCGGCGATGTGCTCGTACAACCGGCGCCCGCTTGTGCACCGGGAACCCGTGCCGAGGTCGAGTTCGTCTCGGCGCATCCGAAACACAACCCGCGGCGCAACGGCACCTTCCTCGAGGTGCAGCGGCGCACCGGTTCCGGGCGTTGGGAGCGGGTGGCCAACGAGGGCGAATGGGCGGTGCGGTTCCATTGGAGTTCACCCGGCCCCGGAGTCTCGGTGGCCCGATTCACCTGGGACATCCCTGGCGATGCGACGCCCGGTCGCTACCGCTTCCAACATTTCGCCGACCGGCTGGGTGCGGACGGCTCGCTGACGCCGATCGTCGGGACCAGCGACGAGTTCGATATCGCCTGACGGCTCAGAGCCCGGTCTGTGCGCCCTTGTCCCCCCGCCGCGCACCGCGACGCTGAACGAAGAAGATCGTGTACCCGAGCAAGCCGACCGCAAGCCCCATCAGGCAGACCGGTCGCGCCCATTCCCAGCGGTCGCCACTCAGCCACACCACCACCGTGGCCAGCGCCCACAGCGCGCTGCCGACCGCGAGGACCGGCCGTGGGTCGGTCAGTCGCTGCGGGATCTGCGGAACCTGCTGGGGCACGGTGCCCAGATTAGTGGACCCGTCCCGCGCCGGGAGTTGTCGGCCTGCGCATACCGGCAGCGAATGGGAGATACGGGTAGCCGGCGAACATGCGTGCAGTCGGGGCACGGTCCCGTATCGTGCTCAACTGTGACAACGCCATCGGATGTTCGGGAGCTCGCGGGTGAGCTGTCGCTGGCGGTCGTACGTTTGACGCGGCATCTGCGTGGGCGGCGAACCGATTCGCAGATCTCGCTGACCCAGCTCTCGGTGCTGGCCACCCTGCACCGCGACGGCGCCATGACTCCCGGCGCCCTCGCCGCCAAGGAGCGGGTGCAGCCACCGTCGATGACCAGGGTCATCGCCTCGCTCACCGATATCGGTCTGGTGGCGCGTGATCCGCATCCCACCGATGGTCGTCAGATCATCGTGTCGCTCTCGGCGAAGGGTCGCGCGTTGATCGCCGATGAGGCCAGCGCCCGTGAGGCCTGGATGACCGATCAGCTCTCCAGCCTGACGCCGGATCAGCTGGATGTGCTGGCGCGGGCGGTCACGATCATGAAGCAGATCGTCGCCGAATCCGAATAACGTCCCACCTCCGCATTCACTGCGGCCATGCGGTCCGATGCTGGCACGCGACTCGGCGGCCGCGGCAGCCGTTCAGGATGAGTAGCGGTAGTTCGGGGCGAACGCCTGATCCGAATCCACGATGTCCTTGCCCAGCGGGAACAGCGCCAGCGGGATCAGCTTCAGATTGGCCCATCCGAACGGGATGCCGATGATCGAGAGGAACAGCGGGATGCTGGTGAGCAGGTGTCCCAGGGCCAGCCACCAGCCCGCGACCACGAACCAGATGATGTTGCCGATCAGCGAGCCCGCACCGGCGCCCGGCTTGTCGACAGTGGTGCGGCCGAACGGCCACAGCACATAGGCGGCATTGCGCAGGGCGGCGACGCCGAACGGGATGGTGATGATGAGGATGAAGCAGATCACCGCCGCCACCAGGTAGCCCAGCGCCATCCAGAATCCGGCGAAGAGCAGCCAGAGGATATTGAGGATGAGCCGGATCACCTGCATGACTCGAGCATGCCAGGTCCGGGCGTGGTTCGCATCCATTCCTCGCCCTGGCGTACTCCTTGGCAGTGGCCGGGCGTGCTCGGTGTCAGAACGACCAGCCGAGTTCGGCCGCGCGTTCGGCGGCGAAGGCCTGCTCGACCGCACGCATCAACCCGGAATCCTTGGTGCGCAGCCGGTTCGCCGCGGCGAACCCACCGGCCGGATGCGCACCCAGGTACAGGCTGCCGAGCACATCGATGCCGAGTTCCAGTTCGGCGTCCCGGTCGGTCGGCGCGCATTCGGCGATACCGTCGCGGACCCGCAGCGCGAAGGTGCCGCCCGCGTCGCGGAAGGGATCGTGCACCGCGAGCACCACGTCCACATCGCCCTGATAGGTGCGCGCCGACAGGGCTGCGGGAACGTCCATGAGCCGCAACCACACGCCGTCGCAGCGGCCGGTGGTGCGGACCAGCCGGGGATCGGTGAGCAGATACTCGAGCGGATCGCCGTCGGTGACGGCGGCTTCGATCCGGTCCACCAGATCCAGACCGAGCAGGGCGCGCCACAGCGCGATGTGCGCATCGGTGGTCACCGCGCGTAGTTCGACCACATCGGCCACCGAACCGTCGGCGCCGTGGCGGTAGCGGTACAGCGCGTAACCGTCGGGATGTACCAGGGCGAACAGGTCGGTCCCGCCGCCACGGAAACGTTCGGGATCGCCGAAGCGCAACGCCCAGGCGGCATCGGGACGCATCTGCGCACCGGGCACGATGCGGCGCCAGCGGTCGTAGACGGCCCGGATCGGCTGCTGCGCGGCGGCGAGCGCCACCAATTCGACGCCACCGGGATCCGGCGTCGACGGCAGCAGGGCCGCGGCCCGCCGGTCCACCCGGATGCTCCGCTCGACCACGGCGGGCCCGTAGCCGAAGCGTCCGTAGATCCCGCCCTCGCTGGCGGTGAACATGGTCAGCGGCAGTCCGGCGGCCTCGGTCCGACGATGCTGTTCGGTGTACATCGCGCGCAGGATGCCGCGGCGCCGATGGGTGGGCGCCACCGCGACGCCCGCGATACCGGTCGCCGCGACCTCGCGGCCGCCCGGCACGGTGAGCGTCATCGTGGTGGCCTGGGTGTGCCCGACGACCCGACCGCCCGCCTCGGCGACCAGCGCCTGATCCAGCGGGAACAGCCGCGGCAGCTGCTCGACCTCCTCCGGGGAGACCCGGGTGGCGAAACTCGCCTCGAGGAGGAGTTGGATGGCGGCGGTGTCGGCGGGCTCCGCCGACCGGATCACGACTGCGTCCTGGATGGCCATAGTCGAAACGATGGCACTCCCGCGCTGTGCGCGCACCCGAATTTCCGGCCGGGTCGGGCGCGGTGGCGCGGGATTGGCAGGATGTCGGCTGTGGCGGTGGTTGTGGATATCGACGAGGTGAGCGATCCCCGGGTCGACGACTTCCGGGATCTGAAGTCGGTCGATCGCAGGCCGGACCGTCCCGGCGGCAAGGGGCTGGTGATCGCCGAAGGTGTGGTGGTCGTGCGGCGGATGCTGGAGTCGCCCTTCCGCCCGCACGCACTGCTCGGGACGGCGAAGCGCTGCGAGGAACTGGCCGCCGACCTCGCGGAGATCGACGCGCCCTACTACCGGGCCTCGGCCGAGGTGATGGCCGAAGTGGTCGGATTCCACCTCAACCGCGGGGTGCTCGCCGTCGCGCACCGTCCGCCCGAACGCACCCTCGACGAGGTCATCGACGGTGCGCGCACCGTCGCCGTCCTGGAGGGCGTGAACGACCACGAGAACCTCGGCTCCATGTTCCGCAATGCGGCCGGTCTCGGCGCCGACGCCATCCTGTTCGGTGAACGTTGCGCCGACCCGCTGTATCGGCGGGCGGTGCGGGTCTCGATGGGGCATGTGCTCCGGGTGCCGTTCGCGCGTGTTCCCGGCTGGCCCGACGGCCTGGACATCCTGCGCCGCGCGGGGTTTCAGATCATCGCGTTGACCCCGAATCCCGCGGCGATGAACCTGGCGACGGCCATGACCGGTGATCGGGTGGCGCTGCTGCTCGGCGCGGAGGGCCCCGGGCTGACCGAAGAGGCCATGGCGGCCACCGACGTCCGCGCGCGCATCCCGATGAGCCCCGGCACCGATTCGCTGAATGTGGCGACCGCGGCCGCGATGGCGTTCTATGAACGGGTGAGGACGACATGAGCGATCTGTCGAACAACCCCTACGACCCGTACCACGACAGCCAGGACCCCACCCCGTGGTCGGCGGGCATCACGGTGACGGTGCTGGTCGCGGTGTTGACCACGGTCGCGGTCTACGCCTTCGGCGCCGCGCTCGCCGAGGTCCATCCGCTGCTGTCGGTGGCGGTCAATCTGGTCGCGGTCGGCGGGGTCGCACCCACCGCATGGCGCTGGCGTACCGCGCCGGTCACCCGCTGGGTTCTCGCGGGCGGCGTGATCGGTGTCGTGCTGGCGTGGCTGGGGCTATTGCTCGGCGGCTAGCAGGGTCGGTTGCGGTGCCAACCGATTCACCCGCACCGCTGAGCGGTGTCAGCTCAGCCCACCGGATCACCGCGCCGCAGCCACGACAGCAGACCGCGGCGTGGTTTGCCGTTCGCGATATGTGGCTGATTCTCGCCGGTGCGCGCCACCGGATCGGGCGCCTGGCCTTTCGGATACAGCGTGAAACCGCACACCGAGATATCGCCCGGCAGTAGTGCGCCGTCGCCCGCCGGTGCGCGGTAATGGAAGCCGAGCCATTCGTTATTGGCCGCGTCCGCGAAATCGGGGGGATCGAACGGCAGAATCTGCGGGTCGGGCATATCGCCCACCTGTAAACGGATCGGATGTTCACCCGCCCAGTAGGAACGCTCCCACACCAGCGGCAGGCCTTCGTCTTCGAGGATGTGCACCCGGTTGGCGCTGAACGAGCGGCGGAATTCACCGCGCTCCCAATGCGCGAACGAACCCCAGCGGTGCGCGGTGTCGAAGGCGATCAGATAGGTGTGCTCGGAGGCCAGCGGCCGGATCAGCGGCGTGGGCAGCGCGGTCGGCCGTACCCGCGCCATCTGCGGCGAACACACCACGGTGACACCGGGATAGCAGCCGATGTACACCTCGTCGGCGTCGGGTCCGGCACAGCCGCCGAGCGTGCCGACCATGATCGGCACCACGTCACTGTCGGGGTGCAGCTGTTCGGCCAGCGCTCGCGCGGC
Source organism: Nocardia cyriacigeorgica (assembly GCF_029868385.1). Taxonomy (GTDB): domain Bacteria; phylum Actinomycetota; class Actinomycetes; order Mycobacteriales; family Mycobacteriaceae; genus Nocardia; species Nocardia cyriacigeorgica_F. Next base: position 192,829 of record NZ_JARWNX010000043.1, read on the forward strand.
GTCGGGATCGGATGCGTGATCCTCGCGCAGCACCGCCGCCGGATCGGGTGCGTCGACGTACCAGACAGACGAAGCCTTGGACAGCATTTTCGGCACCTCCCGAGTTGCACGAAAGAGCTCCGCGAACTTCGGGCAATGCACGGTGCGCGTAAGGCGTTCCGTGCACGGCCCTATGTCGACCGCAGCCGACGACACACCGAAAAATCTACTCGCCCCCGCCGCATCATGATGCGGATTTGCCCGTTACGACCTCGTCGACGCGGGTTCAGTGACCGGAGCTGCGAACTCCGAGCAACACGTCTTCCCACGACGGCATGGGCGCCTTGCCGCGCTTGGTCCGGGCGGGCTTGGCCGTCTTGGCGGCGCCCGCCTTGGCCTCTTCGGCGGTGTTCTTGGTCTCGGGCGCGTCCGGTTCCGTTGCCGCGGCGGGCACCTCGACCGCCTCCGGTGCGGTGCGGTCGACGGTCTCGACGCGACTGTCGGACTCGGCAGGCGCGCCGGTGTCGGTGCGTGCGGCGGGCTCGGTGTGCGCGGTATCGGCGCGACCACCTGCCGTCGGCGCCTTCGGGCTCGCTGCCGTAGCGCCGGTGGCCGAACCACCGGCCGCCGGAATCGCACCCGACGTCCCGGCCGCGGGCAGTGCGGTCGTGCCGCCCGCCGCGACCGCGCGCTGCTCGTAGAACTCTTCGAGCGCGGGCTGATTCTGCGGGAGGGCGGCGGTTTCGCGCGGCTGCTGCCTCGGTTCGGCGGGCGGCTCCACCGGGGCGGGTGCCTGCGGCTCCTCCGGCAGGATCGTGGCCAGACCACGCAGCGCGCGCCCGAAATCGGGATCGATCAGATCGGCGGCCGGATCATCGAGCGGGGAGACCGTTCCGCCGTGCGCGTCCGGCTGGTACCGCCAATGCGCGGCGATCTCCGAACGTCCGTTCTGCCACTGGAGCTGGGCGACCCAGAAACCCTTCTCGTCTTTCCAGGCATCCCATTCGGCGTTTTCCAAAGTGTGCCCGCGCGCGGTGAACGCGGCGGTGACCACATCGATGAGGATTTCCACCGCGGGACCATCGGGCCGCACCGGATGGGCCTTCTGCGCCAGTTCGGCGGCGCGGGCCCGCTCCAGCAGAACCGGATAGGCGAAACGTTCGACCCGGCTGGCCGGCATGCCGGATTCATCGGTGACCTGGGCTACGGAGGCACCGGCGCGGATACGGGCCTGGATATCGCGTGGTCGCATAGTCGCTTCCATTTCGATCTCGATCTGGCCGAATCGGGCAAGGTCTCCGCGGGCGGCGGCACGCAGTTTGTCATCGGCGGGAAGCCGGAATTTCTGGCCGCTTTCGGTGTCCACACAGACGATATGGGCGGAATCGGGCGTCACGCCGATCACTCGAAGTTCACGCACCGTTACCTCCTTATCGCGTCGGCTCGCGACACCGCCCACGTTCTGGAACAGTAGTGCACTTCTGTAAATCCCGCCGCAAGACACGCGGCATCGAAATCTACCCCTAACGCACCGCGCACGGCTAATCTGCTCTATTCCGTTGCGAACCAACCAGTTTGCCCCGCTTGACAAAAAGAGAACCCGCCACGCGGTCGGCGCGGCGGGTTCTCGCTGGTTTCGGGTGGTTCAGCCCAGCTTTTCCACTACCCAGTCGACGGCCTTGGTCAGCTGGGTGACGTCCTCGGGATCAATGGCAGGGAACATGCCGATCCGCAGCTGGTTACGGCCGAGCTTGCGGTAGGGCTCGGTATCGACGATGCCATTGGCGCGCAGCACCTTGGCCACCGCGGCGGCGTCGACCGAATCGGCGAAGTCGATGGTGCCGACGACCTGCGAGCGGTGCGCCGGATCGGTGACGTACGGGGTGGCGAATTCGCTCGACTCGGCCCACGAGTACAGACGCGAGGACGAATCGAGGGTCCGCTTGACCGCCCAGTCCAGGCCGCCGTTGCCGTTGAGCCATTCGATCTGGTCGGCGAACAGCAACAGGGTGGCCAGCGCCGGCGTGTTGTAGGTCTGGTCCTTGGTGCTGTTGTCGATCGCGATCGGCAGCGACAGGAAGTCGGGGGTCCAGCGACCGGAGGACTTGATCTCCTCCACCCGAGCCAGTGCGGCCGGGCTCATCAGCGCGATCCACAGACCACCGTCGGCGGCGAAGCACTTCTGCGGCGCGAAGTAGTAGACATCGGCATCGGTGATGTTCACCGGCAGACCGCCCGCGCCCGAGGTGGCGTCGATGGCGATCAGCGCGTTGTCCGAACCGGCCGGACGCTGCACCGGGATGGACACACCGGTGGAGGTCTCGTTGTGCGCCCAGCCGATCAGATCGACCGACGGGTCCGACACCGGCTCGGGCGCGCTGCCCGGATCGGCCGAGACGACGATCGGGTCGCCGATGAAGGGGTTGTTCTTGGCCACCGAGGCGAACTTGGAGCTGAACTCACCATTGGTCAGATGCAGCGAACGCTCCCGGATCAGGCCGAAGGCCGCGGCGTCCCAGAACGCGGTGGTGCCACCGTTGCCGAGCACGACCTCGTAGCCGTCGGGCAGCGAGAACAGCTCGCGCAGACCCGAGCGCACCCGCGCGACGACATCCTTGACCGGCTTCTGCCGATGGCTGGTTCCGAACACCGAGGCGCCCACCTCGACCAGGGACCGCAACTGCTCCGGTCGCACCTTGGAGGGGCCGCAGCCGAAACGTCCGTCGGCGGGCTTGAGGTCGTCGGGAATGGTCGGGAACGCACTGGTCATGGCGAACAGCGTAGTCGCGGTATCGCTGTGTTGTGTACCACACTCCGGCTAACCTGAACCCTCATGAGCATGCTGTCGGCAAACTCCGCGCGGCGATCGCGCGGAGCGCAGGGTCGGCGTTCGTCCCGGGTGGTGCGGCGGGTTCGGCGGGGCAGGGCGCGCGGGGACGTCACGGCGGGTGCGGGTGCCAGGCGTTCGGGAATCGGGCTGTGGCTGCTCGGCGCCGGTCTGGCGCTGTCGAGTCTGCGGCCGCGGCTGCCGTGGCGGATCGGCGCGCAGTCGGGCGTGCTGACCGGGTCGGCGCGGCGTGAGCTGTTGCTGCGCGGTACGCACGGCACGGCCACCGTGCTTGGTGTGCGACCGCGCCGCAGGGAGGCCGGGCACGTGTTCTGGGTGCGGGTGCAGCTCGACGGGGAGTTGCCCTACGAGACCAGAGTGCGCCAGCGCGTGCGTGAGGCGGACCTGGACCGGATGCGTCCGGGTGACGTGATCTTCTGCCGGGTCGATCCGGGTGATCGCGAGCGGGTGGTCCTGCACGTCTCGAACGACGCCGATCCGGGTCGGGTCGGCATCGCCAAGATCCTGTCCGACGGCCGCCGCGCCGAGGCGACGGTACTGGCCGCGACACCGATGGCGGCCGATTACTCCGGACGCGACGATCCGGTGCTTCGGCTCGACCTCGAGGTCCACGCGTGGGACGAACCGGCGCCGTGGCGCGTTCGGCTGGTGCAGCCGGTGCCGCTGGCCGCGATCGGGCTCATCGACCTCGGTAACCGGCTCGAGGTGGCGTTCTTCACCGTCGACCGCGGTGAATCGGTCGCCGTCGACTGGGCCGCCTCGCTGGGGGAGCGGTAGCCGGATGCGCACCGCCGAGACGGCGATACGCGGCGTGGGGGCAGCGGTACCCGCCCGTGAACGGGCGGAATCAGCTGTGCGCGATGGCCGCCCAGCCCGCGACCTCATCGGGCTTACGTGGGCCGGGACCGGTGTAGATGGCGGCCGGACGCACCAGCTTGCCGAGCCGCTTCTGTTCGAGGATGTGCGCGCACCAGCCGGCGGTCCGGCCGCAGGTGAACATGGCGGGCATCATATGGGCCGGCACCTCGGCGAAATCGAGGATGACCGCTGCCCAGAACTCGACATTGGTCTCGATGGCGCGGTCGGGGCGACGCTCACGCAGTTCGGCCAGCGCGGCCTGCTCCAGCGCGGCGGCGACCTCGAAGCGCGGCGCGGCCAGCCGCTGCGCGGTACTGCGCAGCACCCTGGCGCGCGGGTCCTCGGCCCGGTACACCCGGTGTCCGAAGCCCATCAGCTTCTCTTTGCGGTCGAGGATGCCTTTGACCAGTGCGCGGGCATCGCCGGTGCGCTCGACCTCTTCGATCATCGGCAGCACGCGCGCCGGGGCCCCGCCGTGCAGCGGTCCCGACATGGCGCCGATCGCGCCCGACAGCGCGGCGGCCACATCCGCGCCGGTGGAGGCGATCACCCGGGCGGTGAAGGTCGAGGCGTTCATCCCGTGTTCGGCGGCCGAGACCCAGTAGGCGTCGATGGCCTCGGTGTGCCGCGGGTCCGGGTCGCCCTTCCAGCGGGTCATGAACCGCTCGGTGACGGTGGTGCACTCGTCGATCTTCTGCTGCGGGACCGCGGGCTGATAGATACCGCGCGCGGACTGCGCGACATAGGACAGCGCCATCACCGAGGCGCGCGCCAGGTTCTCCCGTGCGGTCGCGTCATCGATGTCGAGCAGCGGCTCGTAGCCCCAGATCGGGGCGAGCATGGCCAGGCCGGCCTGTACGTCGACCCGGACGTCACCGGTGTGCACCGGCAGCGGGAACGGTTCGGCGGGCGGCAGGCCGTGACCGAACTCACCGTCGACCAGCAGCGCCCAGGCGTCGCCGAAGGTCACCCGATTGGCGACCAGATCTTCGATATCCACCCCGCGGTATCGGAGAGCGCCGCCGTCTTTGTCGGGTTCGGCGATATCGGTGGTGAATGCGACGACACCCTCGAGGCCGCTGACGAAGTCCGGGGGAACCGCAGGGCTGGTAGTCATGTGGTGACTCTCCTCGCACGTCGGGTCGCATGGCTCGCGGTGCACGGCGATCGCGGCACATGCCGATCACCAAAACCTTAGCCCCTTGCTACTGCGGAGTAACGTCTGCCCCATGCGTGACCTGGACAATTCCTACCCGGATCTCGCCGCCATGCGCGTCGAGTACGGCGGCGGCCCGTTCGACAGCGAAGGCGCGCCGGGTACCGGCGCACGCGATTCCGATCTCGACGAGACCTGGCTGGCCGGCGGCTGGGAGCCGCTACTGCGGCATTGGATCGAACAGGCCACCGCGGTGGGCATCGCCGAACCGAACGCCATGGTCCTCGCCACCGTCGCGCTGGCCGCCGACGGCACACCGCGTCCGGTCGCGCGCACCGTGCTGTGCAAGGGGCTGTCCCCCGAAGGCGTGACCTTCTACACGAATTACGACTCCGCCAAAGGCACCCAGCTGGCGGCGGTGCCGTTCGCGGCGGCCACCTTCGTCTGGCCCGCACTCGGCAGGCAGGTGCATCTGCGCGGCCCGGTGCAGCGGGTCTCGGACGAGACCACCGGCGTGTATTGGCGCTCGCGCCCACGTGATTCGCAGCTGAGTGCATGGGCCTCGCATCAATCCAGGCCCATCGCTTCACGGGCCGAACTCGATCGCGCACTGGCCGAGACCACCGCGCGGTTCGCCGGCGTGGACGCGATCCCGGTGCCACCACACTGGGGCGGCTATCTGCTGCGACCCGATGAGGTGGAGTTCTGGCAGGGGCGACAGGGGCGGCTGCACAATCGCATTCGGGTGGACGTCGACGGTGACCGGATGACGGTCCAGCGCCTGCAACCCTGATTCGGCCGACCCGGATTCGCGATATCGCCGGTCGCATGGCCGAGAAGTAATGCGTCCGATGATGTGATGAATAAGGCCTGGATCAATCGAGCCGCACTCGAATAATCTGCGCCTGGTGAGACTGCTCGCCGACACCAGGCCGCTGCGCGATCCGAACTATCGCCGACTGTGGACCTCCGGTGTCGTCACCACCATCGGAGCGCAACTGTCGGTGGTCGCGGTGCCGACCCAGATCTTCCAGCTCACCGGCAGTTCCGGCTACGTCGGTCTGGCCGGGCTGTTCGGGCTGGTCCCGCTGATCGTGTTCGGCCTGTGGGGCGGCGCGCTCGCCGATGTGATGGACCGGCGCACGCTGATGCTCATCACCAATGCCGGTACCGGGCTCACCGCGCTCGCCTTCTGGTTCCAAGCCGCCGCGGGATTCGCCAACGTTTGGGTGGTGCTCGGTCTGTTCGCCGTGCAGCAGGCCTTCTTCGCGGTGAATCAGCCCACCCGCAGCGCGACCATTCCCCGGCTGCTGCCGGAAAGTCAGCTCGCCGCGGCCAATTCGCTGTCCATGACGGTCACCCAGTTCGGCGCCATCGCCGGACCGGTGCTCGCGGGCGCGCTCATCCCGCTGATCGGGCTGTCCACGCTGTATCTGATCGACGCCATCGCCCTGCTGGTCACACTGTGGGCGGTATGGCGGCTGCCCTCGCTGCCGCCCACCGGTTCGGTGCGCCGCGCGGGCCTGCGCACGGTCGTCGATGGGTTCGCCTATCTGGCCACCCAGCGGATACTGCTCGCCTCCTTCGCCGTCGACATCATCGCCATGGTGTTCGGCATGGCGCGGGCACTGTTCCCGCAGATCGCGCACGAGACGTTCGGCGATCCCGTCACCGGCGGGGTGGCACTCGGCCTGCTGTTCGCGTCCATGTCGGCGGGCGCCGTGCTCGGCGGGGTGTTCTCCGGCTGGATACCGCGGGTGCGACGGCAGGGGCTCGCGGTGGTCGTCTGCATCGTGCTGTGGGGTCTGGCCATGGTCGGATTCGGCGCAGCGGTCGGCTGTACCGGGCACGGGCTCAGCGTCACGGTGGGTCTGTGGATCGCGCTGGCCTGTTCGGCCTTCGGCGGTGCGGTGGACATGGTCTCGGCCGCCCTGCGGATGACGATGTTGCAGACCGTGGCAACCGACGAAATGCGTGGCAGGCTGCAAGGCGTATTCATCGTGGTGGTGGCCGGTGGCCCGCGGATCGGTGATGTTGCGCACGGTTTTGCCGCGGCGAGCCTGGGTACCGCCGTCGCGGCGGCCGGCGGCGGAATCCTGGTGGTGGTCGGTGTAGTGCTCGCGGCACTGGCCTTTCCGGCCTTCGTCCGGTACCGCGTCGGCCGGTCAGAGGCCGAACCGGCGGTCGTATGAGCGCGCGACCTCACCTTCGGCGCGAACGTTTGTGAGATCGTGCCGTGGGCACCCTCCCGACCGGGCCCGGCGACGCAGCGACTAGCGTCATGGTCAAGCGCACCGCCGTGCCGACCGCACCCGGTGCCGACGGTCATAGCCTGAGAGGGATCCTTCCGTGCCCGAGAATCACATCAACGACGCCAAGCCGGTTCTGACGTACCCCGGTGGCGAATACCCGATGACGATCGCCGATGCCTCCGAGGGCAATGACGGCATCGATCTGGGCAAGCTGCTGGCGAGCACGGGATATACGACCTACGACCCCGGCTTCGTCAACACCGCCTCCACCAAGTCGGCGATCACCTACATCGACGGTGAAGCGGGCATCCTGCGCTACCGCGGGTACCCGATCGACCAGCTGGCCGAGCGTTCGACCTTCATCGAGGTGAGCTACCTACTCATCTACGGCGAGCTACCGACGCAGGCCCAGCTCGAATCGTTCACCGACAAGATCCGCCGCCACACCCTGCTGCACGAGGACCTCAAGCGGTTCTTCGACGGCTTCCCGCGCAACGCGCACCCGATGCCCGTGCTCTCCTCGGCGGTCAACGCCCTGTCGGCCTACTACCAGGATTCGCTGGACCCGCGCGACCCCGAGCAGGTCGAGCTGTCCACCATCCGCCTGCTGGCCAAGCTGCCGACCATCGCGGCGTACTCGTACAAGAAGTCGGTCGGTCAGCCGTTCCTCTACCCGGACAACTCGCTGAGCCTGGTGGAGAACTTCCTGCGGATGACCTTCGGGTTCCCGGCCGAGCCCTATGAGGTCGACCCGGAGATCGCCGCCGCGCTCGACATGCTGCTGATCCTGCACGCCGATCACGAGCAGAACTGCTCCACCTCGACCGTGCGTCTGGTGGGCTCCTCCGACGCCAACCTGTTCACCTCCGTCTCCGGTGGCATCAACGCGCTGTGGGGCCCGCTGCACGGCGGCGCCAACCAGGCCGTGCTGGAGATGCTCGACGACATCAAGGCGCAGGGCGGCGACGTCAAGGAATTCATCCGCAAGGTCAAGAACAAGGAAGACGGCGTGAAGCTCATGGGCTTCGGGCACCGCGTCTACCGCAACTACGATCCGCGCGCCGCCATCGCCAAGAAGCACGCCGACGCCATCCTGGCCAAGCTCGGCGGTGACGACGAGCTGTTCGATATCGCCAAGGCGCTGGAAGAGGCCGCCCTCACCGACGACTACTTCGTCGAGCGTCGCCTGTACCCGAACGTCGACTTCTACACCGGCGTCATCTACAAGGCCATGGGTTTCCCGACCCGCATGTTCACCGTGCTGTTCGCCATGGGCCGGCTGCCCGGCTGGATCGCGCACTGGCGGGAGATGCACAGCGAACCGCTGAAGATCGGCCGTCCGCGCCAGATCTACACCGGGTACGGCGCCCGCGATTACCACGAGATCACCAACCGCTAGATCCGACGAAGAGAACCCACATATCGAAGGGGATATGCGAATGAGCAAGCCGGAGATCGAATTCCAGGCGGGGCCCGCGCCCACCGAACTGGTCATCAAGGACATCACCGTGGGTGACGGTGCGGAGGCGGTGCCCGGTGGCACCGTCGAGGTGCACTACGTGGGCGTCGAATTCGACACCGGCGAGGAGTTCGATTCGTCGTGGAACCGCGGCGAATCCCTCACCTTTCCGCTGCGCGGCCTGATCCAGGGCTGGCAGGACGGCATCCCCGGAATGAAGGTCGGCGGTCGTCGCCAGCTCACCATCCCGCCGGAGCTGGCCTACGGTCCCGCCGGTGCGGGCCACAAGCTCTCCGGTAAGACCCTGGTCTTCGTGATCGACCTGCTCGCCGCGCAGTAGGACCGACGGATACGACAAGGCCCGCTTCTCCTCCGAGGAGCGGGCCTTCGTTCGTTTCGCACTATCCGGCGCTGTCGGCCAGTTCGGCCAGCTTTCTCCGCTTGTGGTCGAGTTCGGTGGCCTGCCGATCGAGGCGTTCGCCGATGGCATCGAGTTCGGCGCGCAAGGCCGGGCACATCTGTAGCTCTATGCCGTGCGCACCGGTCCGGACGCACTCCAGGTAGCGGCGGATCGTGGTCGTGCCGAGTCCGGCGGCGATCATCCGCCGGATCCGTTCGACGGTATCCGCGGCGTCCGCGCCGTATCGCCGGTAGCCGTTGCCGTCCCGGTTCGGGACAAGCAGTCCGGCCTCCTCGTAGTGCCGCAATGCGCGGGTGCTGACACCACAGCGTCGCGACAGCTCGCCGATCAGCATGTTCCTCCTCCAGCTTGACCTTCACGCTGACGTGAAGCCCTACCGTCACGAACATGACAGAGCTGCGTGACATTCCGGTGGTGCCCGCCCTCCGACGTGCCGTGATCGTGCATGGCTACGGCGCGACGCCCGACGACCATTGGTTCGGCTGGTTGGCACACGCGCTCGGGTCGTCCGGCATCGCCGCCGAGGTCCCCATGCTCCCGGAAGCCGATGCGCCGGACCGAACCCGATGGGCGTCCGTCATCGAGCGCACGGTGGGCACCCCCGATGCCGCGACCGCGATCGTCGCGCACAGTCTCGGCGCGTTGACCGTGCTGCGGCATCTCGCCGGTCTGCCGCATCCATGGTCGCTCCGACGATTGGTGCTGGTGAGCGGCTTTCTCGAACCCCTGCCCGTCTTGCCCGAGTTGGACGAGTTCATCGAGGGCGGATGCGCGGTGGAAGGTGTGCGATCCTCGATCGGCGCGGTGACGGTCATCCGTTCCGACGACGACGAGATCGTGCCGACGGCGCATACGGACCGGCTGGCCGCCCGGCTCGGTGTCGAATCGGTCGTGGTCCCCGGTGCGGGGCATTTCCTGGCCGATGACGGCGTCACCGCGCTCGAGGCCGCACGGGTCGCGGTGCTCGGCTAGGTGCGGCCGGTCGCGGCGCCCCTCACTCGTGGACGATCTCGACCGGGTCGGTGAGTGCGAGCGCCACCGCGGATTGCTGGCTGGAACTGCGTGGGGGCAGCGTGGCGATGGCCTTACCGGTCCGCTCGTTCAGGGTGGTGGTGAGCCCCTGGAGCTGACCGATGCCGGTCTCGATCATGCCGATGGCGGCCAGCAGTTGGGTGCCGCCCTCATCGGCGTGCCGGGGCAGGGATTCGGCGAGCTGGGCGCCTTTGGTCAATTGGTCGCTCGCGCCGGTCAGCCGGGCCACCACGGTGCGCAGCAGGGTGCCGAGGTCGGTGTTCGGGTCCGTCGCGCCGCCGACCAGCGTGCCGAGCCCGGTGAGCTGAGAACCGACCTGACCGGAGACATCGCGCAGCCCCTGCAATTTGCCGATGACATCGGCCACCTGCGGATCGTCGGCGAACGGCAGGCCGCGCAGCAGCGGAAGGATCTGATCGAGTCCCGAAGTCATCGTGTTCGCCGACTGCTGCACCTGCGCGATGGTCAGTCCGGTCGAATCCAATGCGGTGGCGAGTTGTTCGGCCTGTGCGGCGGCCCCGTCGACGGTGGTGTTCAGCAGTTCGATCGCCGAAGTCAACTGTGCGGAACCGTCTTTGGCCATATCCAGGAAGCCGAGCAGCTGATCGGCGCCCGCCGTGAACTGATCGGCGCCCGCTGCCGCCGCGTTCACCCCCGCATTGAGCAACTGGGCGGTGAACTGCACACTCGTCATCTCCGATCTGGCCGCGGCGGTGGCCGATAGCGCCGCGTCCACACCCGCGGCGCCGATGTGCTGAGTCACCGTGGCCACGGCCCCGTTCACCAGCTCGGCGTCCGCGTCCGAATGCGTCGCCACCGTGACCTGCGCCCGCCGCGGTTGCGGCCCGGCCAGCGTGCCCATGGATTCGGTCAGATCGGCGGGCAGTGTGATGACGGCCGCGTAGTCGTCGCTCTCGACCGCCTCGGGCGCCACCACCGCCCATTCATAACCACCGGCCTGCTGCACGGCCTCGACCACCCGCTCACCGGTCGGTCCGGAATCGACGTTCACCAACGCGATTCCGCTCGGCGCAGCAGAGGAACGCCCGCAAGCGGCGAACCCACCGACCGCCCCGACCCCGACGATGACAGCAGCGAGAAGTGCCCAGCGGGCCCGTTTTCCGATCACTGCGACGACAGTAGATCCGCGTTATGTTGCCGCTGTTGGTAATTCTCTGAGGTTTCGGTAAGGACAGCGATCGGTGGTCGCCGGTAGATCCCGGCGGTCAGATCGCCGGTGCCGGTCGTGCGGGCAGGTCGAGGACCAGGCGGATTCCGCCGAGCGTCCCGTCATCGAAATAGGCCTGTCCACCATGTAGCTGCGCCTGCTGGGCGACCAATGCGAGACCGAGTCCGGAACCGCCCTTGGTGGCTTGGCTTCCGCGGTAGAAGCGGTCGAAGACCGCCTGGCGCTCCTCGGGTGGGATGCCGCGGCCGTTGTCGTCGATGGAGACGACGATATGGCCGTTCGGTGCTCGGTGCGCGGAGACCAGTGCTTCGGTGGCGCCACCGTGTTTGACCGAGTTGGCCAGGGCATTGTCGACGGCGAGGCGTAACCCGGCGGGCAGCCCGCGGGTGACGAGTTCGGCGTCGGTGTCGATGCGGACGGTGAAGTCGGGGAAGTGGCGCATGGCGTCGTGGGCGGCCTGATCGCACAGGTCGCCCACATCGGTGTCGACATGGTCGCGTTCATGGGTGAGGTCGCCGGAGGCGAGGCGTTCCAGCGCGGACAGCGTGGCCTCCACCCGGCCCTGGCTGCGGTGCAGATCGTCGAGGATTTCCGTGCGCTGGGCCTCGTCCAGGTCGAGGGTGCGCAGGACCTCGAGGTCGGTGCGCATCGCGGTCAGCGGAGTGCGCAGTTCGTGCGCGGAGACCGCGGCGAAATCGCGGGCGGTCTCCAATGCGGCGGCGGTTTCGCCCTGGGCCTGATCGACCCGCGACAGCATGGTGTTCACCGCGTCGGCGAGTTTCTCGGCCTCCAGTACACCGGAGCCGTCCACCGGCTGTGGTGGATGTGCGGGATCGCGATAGCCGCTGCGCGCCCCCACCTGACGGGTCAGATCAACGATCGGCCGTACGGCGCGCCCACCGAACAGCCAGCCGAGCCAGGCCGCCGCGGCGATGGCGACCAGCCCACCACCGAGCACCCAGCGCTGCTGTTCGGCGGTGGCGCGGGCCGCGTCGGCATTGGGGATGCCCATCGAGACCGTTCGGCCGGGTTGCTGATTCTCGGTCGTGGTGAGCACACGATAGGACGCACCGTCCACGGTGACAGTGCGGGACCCGGTCGGCAGATCGGGGAGTTCGATCGCGGTGGTCGCGGTCAAGGCGCCGTCATCGCGCACGGTGAGGGCCATGTCCTCGTTGGGGCCGATGAGGTTGACGAGTCCGACGGCGATCACCGGATCGATGAGCACCAGCCTGGACGCGAGGGTGAGCTGCTGATCGGTCTGCTCGACATTGACCCGTTCGATCGCCTGCAAGGTGATGACGCTGAGAATGGTGATGACCAGGATCGCGCCCGCGACCGCCGCACCGGCGACCCTGGTGCGCAGCGAATAGGTGCGCCGCCGCGCGCGGCCGGTGGTCATATGTGCCACATCATTTCGGCGCCCGCAAGACGAACCCGACCCCGCGGATCGTGTGCAGCAACCGCGGCGTGCCCTCGACTTCCAGTTTGCGCCGCAGATAACCCACGAACACGTCCACCACATTGGTGTCGGCGGCGAAATCGTAGCCCCACACCAGTTCCAGCAGCCGCTCCCGGCTCAACACCACCCCCGCATTGCGGGCCAGCGTGGACAGCAGTTCGAATTCCCGCTTGGTCAGGTCGATTTCGCGGCCGTCGAGCAGGGCCCGGTATCCGGCCACGTCCACCTCGAGCGGTCCGACGGTGACCGCGCCGGGCGTGGTCGGCGCCGGCGTATCGGACCGCCGGCGCAGCAGCGCCTTGATCCGCGCCACCAGTTCGGCCAGGACGAACGGCTTCACCAGATAGTCGTCGGCGCCGGATTCCAGTCCGGCGATCCGGTCGTCGACCGAACTGCGGGCGCTGAGCACACAGATCGGGACCTCGTTGCCCATGGCCCGCAGCGCCGTCACCACACCGGCGCCGTCGAGCACGGGCATATTCATATCCAGCACGATGGCGTCGGGGGAGTGCTCGTTGACCGAGCGCAGGGCCGCGCCACCGTCGCGGGCCACCAGGACCCGGAAGCCGGACAGGCGCAGCCCGCGCTCCACCGAGGCGAGCACGTCCTCGTCGTCGTCGACGACGAGGACGGTCGGGTTCACGTTTCGCTCGCTGGTCACGTCGTTCATTGTGCCGCCGTTTCCCGGTGCGGCCCGGTCGCGGACCTGCCGCGGTGCGTCGCGATATCGGCACCACCATCCGGCACCGACCGGCGAGCGTCAGCGGTCATTCAGTAGTTGCGGCAGGTGTCGGCCACTTTCTGAATGGTCTGGCTCAGACCCGAGGCGCGGGGATCGTTCTCGGCCTGCTGCGCGGCTTCGGGGTTCTCGTCGATATAGCGCTGGAGTTCGGCGCGCCGCTGTTCGACCGGCTGTTCGAACTTGGCTTGCAGTTCCGCCTTGACCTCCGGGTTCGCATCCAGCATCGCCGCCAGCTGCGGGGCCTGATCGTGCAGCGCGGCATCGACCTGTGCGAACGAACAGTCGGACTCGAGCAGCGGCGCGGCCAGCTCCATCGGTCCGGCGGACGCGACGGCCGGGCTGAGGAACGCGGTCACGGTGGCGGCCCCGGCCACGGTGAGTGCCGCGAGGGTGGCCCTGCCACGAAAACGGTTCATAGTGCTGCCTCCTACAAGATCGATGACGGACGCCTCGACGCTATTGCCCCGTGCTGGCATGCGTGTGAGCCGCTCCTGTGAAAACTCTGAGGACGCATGCGGAGCTGCCGACGGTGCGGATGAACTACGGCGCGACCGGATCCGAATCCGATACGACCTCGCCGGAATTGCCGTTCCCGTTGCCCTCGCCATCGGGCGGGCGGCTGGTGAACAGCTCCGGTTGTGCGGCCAGGATCTGATCTTCCAGGGCGATCAACACCGAGGGATCCTCGATGGTGGACGGGACCTCGTATTCCTCGCCGGCGGTGATATGGCGGATGGTCTTGCGCAGGATCTTGCCCGAACGGGTCTTGGGCAGGCCCGCCACCACCACCGCGTCGTGCAGGGTGGCGATCGCGCCGATCTGGGTGCGCACGCGCTGGATCAGCTCCTCGCGCAACTGCTCATTGTCCACCTCGACCCCGGTTTTGAGCACCACGTATGCGATCGGGCGCTGCCCCTTGAGTTCATCGGGCAGGCCGATCACCGCGCATTCGGCGACCGCCTCATGACCCGCGATAGCGGCCTCGATACTGCCCGCCGACAGCCGGTGCCCGGCCATATTGATCACATCGTCGCTGCGGCCGAGGACGAACAGATAGCCGTCGTCGTCGAAATAACCGGAGTCACCGGTCAGATAGTGGCCGGGATAGGCCGACAGATAGGAGCGTTTGTACCGCTCGTCGTCCTGCCACAGTCCACTGAGCGCACCCGGCGGCAACGGCAACCCGATGACGATATTGCCCTCGACATTCGCCGCGACCGGATTACCGGAGGAATCGAGCACCCGCAGCCGATAGCCCGGCACCGGCACCGACGCCGATCCCGGTTTGATCGGCAGCTGTTGCAACCCCAGCGGATTGGCGCAGATCGGCCAGCCGGTCTCGGTCTGCCACCAGTGGTCGACCACGGGGCAGTCCGGACGTTCGGCCAGCAAAGTGTGCACGGCCCATTCGTAGGTCGTCGGATCGAGCCGCTCGCCCGCGCAGAACATCGCCCGCAGCGAGGACAGGTCGTGGGTGTGGGCCAATGTGGCGTTCGGATCGGCGCGGCGGATGGCACGCAGCGCGGTCGGCGCGGTGAACAACACGTGCACCCCGTATTCGGCAACCACACGCCAGTAGGCGCCCGCGTCCGGGGTACCGATCGGTTTGCCCTCGTACAGCAGTGTGGTGGCGCCGACCAGCAGCGGCGCGTAGACGATGTAGGAGTGGCCGACGACCCAGCCCACATCCGAAGCTGCCCACATCACCTGGCCGGGACTGACATCGTAGATATTGCGCATCGACCAGCTCAGCGCCACCGCGTGCCCGCCGTTGTCGCGGACCACGCCCTTCGGCCTACCGGTGGTGCCGGAGGTGTAGAGGATGTAGAGCGGATCGGTCGCGGCCACCGTCACCGGATCGGCGAGTGGGGCGTCGCGGACGGCGTCCTCCCAGTCGAGCCAGCGGGCGGCGACGGTATCGGCCGAACTCGGCAGCGATTCGGTGGCGGGTTGCGGCTCGGGGAAGGGGATCGTCGGGAACGCGGCCCGCTGCCGGACGATGACATTGCGCGGCGCGGTGGTCTGCGCCAGGTCGAGGGCCTGCATGACGATCGGTGGGTACTCGATCCGCCGGCCCGGCTCCAGCCCGCCGGAGGCGGTGATGATCAGCACCGGCTCGGCGTCATCGATCCTGGCCGCCAGTTCGGGCGCGGCGAACCCGCCGAACACCACCGAATGCACCGCGCCGATCCGCGCGCAGGCCAGCATCGCGATAACGGCCTCGGGGATCATCGGCAGGTAGATCACGACCCGGTCACCCTTGGCGACACCGAGCCGTGACATCGCGCCCGCGAACCGTGACACCTCGGTCAGCAGTTCGGCGTAGCTGTAAACCCCTCTGGCGCCGGTCATAGCCGAGTCGTATATGAGTGCGGGTTGATCGGCGCGGCCGCCCGTGCCCTCGGCGCCTTCGGGCAGCTCACGCACGTGCCGGTCGAGCGCGTTGAACGAGGTGTTGAGCCGGGCGTCCGGAAACCAGCGTGCCGCAGGTCGGGCCGTGGTGTCGATCACCTGATCGGGGGGTACCTCCCAGTCGATGGCGGTGGCAGCATGGGCCCAGAACTCGGCGGGATCGACGAGGCTGGTCTGGTAGACCGGTCGGTACTCGTTCCTCGCGTTCAACCCGTGCTCCCTAGCCTCGCTTCGATGCCCGCCTCGATAGATCAGCACGATTGTGGCAGACTTCACGCGACGCCCGGGTGGGTGCCGCGACCTTTGGTTTTGCCTGGAACGGGCTGGTCACTGGCTGCGTGCCGATGCGGGGTAAACCAAGAAGTTATTGATCCGTTAGAATCTGATGTCACTTATTCGGTCCGTCGTAGACGCAATTTCTCGGCCAGCCGCAGTTCTCGGCCAGCACTGTCTGTCGAGCCAGCATGCGATTGTGGAGGTTGGCGCTGATGGCGCGTGGCTGGGGCCAGTTTGGAAAGTGAGTGGGAGATGCGTGACGCCGCTAGGTCCGGCAGAAAGCGCTGGGCGCTCAGCAACTGGGACCTGCGCTGGAAGGTTACGGCGGTGCTCGCCGTGCCGCTGGCGGTCGCGGTCGGACTCGGCGTGTCCAAGATTTCATCCGAGTGGAGCGAGGCCAACCGGCTGGCTTCGGCCGCCGACAACGTAGAGGTCATCCCGGTCGTCACCGGTCTGAGCGCCGCGACCTCGACGGTCGCCGGTTCCCAGGTGATCAACATCGGAGGCCGATCGCTGGTCACCGAGGAGAACCTGGTCGACCTCGACAAGGCCATCACCGATACCGAGCAGGTCATCGGCGAACTCGCCGACCTGCCGAGTGCGCAGCAGCCGCTGCAAGAGATGCTCGATCAGGCCAAGCAGGTGCGCGCCCAGGGGCTGGCCCCGACCTCACTGACGCCGCTCGAGGCGCGTGATCAGATCGACCGATACCGCAGCAACGGTGTCGAGGCCGTCGAACAGATCGTGGCGCAGGTCAGCGATCCGCAGATCGACGCGGCGAAGTTGCGCCTGGTCGACGCGCTGAACATGCGCTCAACCATGCTCGGTGAGGTCGTCGGTCTCGCCGTGTATCTGCAAGACCGTGAGGAGGGGACGCAGACCTATCTGGTCGCCACCAACACCGAACGGGCGCTGCTCGGTCTGCTCGCCGAACGATTCCCTGCCGACGACCGCAATATCAACGATCTGCGTCGCGGCATCGAGGCCCGTGAGGGCATGCTCACCGGGCCGCAGGCCCAGTCCGGGCAGCTGCCGCTCGGTGAGGCCCGCCAGTCGATCCTGTCCAGCCTCGACACCACCGAAGCACTGGTGGCCTTCTCCACCGACGACATCGTCGGCGGTGTGCGCGACCTCGCCGACGCCGCGCGCGCCGACGCCATCATGTACAGCATCGTGGTGCTGCTGACCATCCTCGCCGCGCTGCTGCTCGCGGTGTTCGTCGCGCGGTCGATGATCGTGCCGCTGCACCGGCTGCGCCTGGCCGCGCTGCGCGTCGCCGAGAGCGATCTGCCGCATGAGGTGGCCCAGCTGCGTAACGGCGCCTCGCCCGAACAGGTGCCGCTGGAGCCCATGCCGATCCGCTCCGAGGAGGAGATCGGTCAGCTGGCCCGCGCCGTCGACGACATCCACGGTCAGGCGTTGCGCCTGGCCAGTGATCAGGCGCAGATGCGTACCCAGGTCAACGACATGTTCGAGACCCTGGCTCGCCGCTCCAAGTCGCTGGTCGACCATCAGCTCACGCTGATCGAGGCGATGGAGTACGACGAGAAGGACCCGCGTCTGCTGGAGAACCTCTTCCGGCTGGACCATCTCGCCGCCCGTATGCGCCGAAACGGCGACAACCTGCTGATTCTGGCCGGTACCAAACAACGTCGCACCAAATCCGCGCAGGTCGAGATCGCCGACGTGCTGCGTGCCGCGATCTCCGAGGTCGAGGACTACGAGCGGGTCAAGCTCGGCGCCACCCCGCGCGGTTCGCTGAAAGAGCCGTCGGCCTCCGACCTCGCGCATCTGTTCGCCGAGCTGCTCGACAACGCGCTGCGCGCCTCGCCGCCGGAAACGGATGTGAAGTTCACCTTCGCCCAGGCGCACGACCAGGGCCTGCTGATCGAGGTCGCCGACCGCGGTATCGGTATGCCGCCGACCGAGATGGCCGAGATCAACCGCAGGCTGGAGACAACCGCCGAACCCGGCCCGGACACCGCCCGCCACATGGGTCTGTTCGTGGTCGGCCGGTTGGCCGAGCGGCACGGACTCACCGTGCGGCTGCGCCCGACGTTCGATACCGCGCGTGATCCGGGCGTCACCGTCACCGTGCATGTGCCCGTCGGCTTGATCGTGGCCGACAAGAGCGGTTCCGGTCCGCTGGTTCCGCAGCCGTCCCCGGCTCCGGCCGGTGAACCGCAGCGTCCGTCGGCGCCCTCGTCGATGCAGATGCGCTCGGTCAGCCGCACTCCGGGCGGCAACATGATGGTCACCGTCGATCCCGGCGTGAGCGGCCCGATCGCGGCCGGTGCCGACGAGCGCGCGGCCGCGGCGAACGCGGCGGGTGCGCCCGCCACTCCGGGTGGTGGGTTGCCGCAGCGGCAGCCCGGTTCGGCGATGGCGTCGGGTCTGCGTGGTGAGGCCGAGCAGTCGGGTGCGACGCTGCGGCCCGCACCAGGTCAGCAGGGCAATGGCCCGCAGCGCGGCAAGCTCGCCGCAGCCAGTCTGCCCAAGCGCAATGTCGTCCCCGGCGGTCCGGTACCGCCGCGTCCCGGTGGTCCGCAGGCCGAACGGCCCGCCGCCACCCCGCCGCCGCGCGATCCGAACAGTGGTCTGCCACAGCGTCAGCCGGGTTCCAACGGTGTGCCGCAGCCGACCGGTGGTCTGCCCCAGCGTGAGCCCGGTGGCGCGCCCCAGCGTGACGCGAACGGCAGCCTGCCGCAGCGTGGTGCGGGCGGTCTGCCGCAGCGCCAGCCGGGTCAGGCCGGACCGGGCGGATTGCCGCAGCGTGAACCGGGCCAGAGTGGTCTCGGCCCGCGTGAGGCCGGTCCGAGTGGCCTGCCCCAGCGTGAGCCGTCCGCCGGTGGTCTGCCGCAGCGTGACGCGGGCCCCAGCGGGTTGCCGCAGCGTGAAGCTGGTCCGAGCGGCTTGCCGCAGCGTGAGCCCAGCGCGGGTGGTCTGCCGCAGCGTGACGCGGGCCCCAGCGGGTTGCCGCAGCGTGAGCCCACCGCCGGTGGATTGCCGCAGCGTGAGCCGTCTGCCGGTGGTCTGCCGCAGCGGGAACCCGGCCAGACTGGTCCGGCGCGCGAAGCGGGTCCGGGTGGTCTTCCGCAGCGGGAGCCCGGACAATCCGGTCTGCCGCAGCGTCAGCCCGCGACGGCGCAGTCCGGTGAGATCCAGGCCGTCTCCGGTCTGGCCAATGGCAACGCGCAGCCGGGGCTGCCGCCGCGCCGCCCGGATGTCACCCAGCGTCACACGGAGCTACCCCAGCGTCAGATGGATCTACCCCAGCGTTCGACCGAACTACCCCAGCGTCAGACCGATCTGCCCCAGCGCCCGTCCGGTCCCGGTGGCCTGCCGCAGCGTCAGCCGGGCAACGGCCTGCCGCAGCGGGTCGAGAACGCGCCTGGTGTCGCACTGCCGCAGCGGGACAGCGCCGCCAACGGTGACCGGGTGGAGTCGACCGGTCCCGGTGACGCGGGTCGCGATCGCGGCAGGCACAGCTACCGCTCCAACCCGGAGCGGACGGCCTCGTTCTTCCAGACCCGGTTGCAGCCTGCCGAGGAGAGCAGCGATCCGGTGATGGGCGGAACGCCGATCTTCGCCGAGATGATGTCGGCCTGGCTGTCGGATCCGAACGCGGACCGATCCCAAGCCGCCGCCTCCTTCGAATCACCCGGTGATGAAGGCTGGCAGGCCGCTCAACGGGCCAGCGAAGCCAAGCCCACAACCACAACGGCAGCCGGTCTGCCACAGCGTAATCCGGGCGGACGACTCGTGCCCGGCGCCGTCAGCGGCGCCGTGGATCGGGCACCGAGTCGCGATCCCGAAACGATCCGGTCCAGCTTGAGTCGTCACCAGCAGGGCGTCCGGGATGGCCGCGCAATGAAGGCAATGAACCTAACCGGAGACAAAGGAGACCGATGAACCCCGATCTAGGTGGTAGTGGTACGAACCGTCAGCTGGATTGGCTGGTTTCGAACTTCGCCAACGAGGTTCCTGGCGTAGCCCATGCCGTGCTGGTCTCGGCCGACGGTCTGCTGATGGCCGCGAGCGCACAGCTCCCGGTCGATCGTGCCGAACAGCTATCGGCCGTCACCGCCGGGCTCGCCAGCCTCTCGGTGGGTGTGTCGAACCTGTTCGAAGGCGGCACCGTCTTGCAGTCGGTGGTCGAGATGGAACACGGCTACCTACTGCTCATGGCTGTCGGCGACGGTTCGTATCTGGCGGTCCTGACCAACACCTCGTGTGATATCGGTCAGGTCGGCTACGAGATGGCGTTGTTGGTCGAGCGTGTTGGCCAGACAGTTCAGGCCACTCCACGCGTCACGATGGGTTCCTGATGGTGGGATGGACATAGAAGATCATCGTGTGGGGAGCAGCGAGCCGAGTCTCGTCCGCCCGTATTCGCTGACCGCGGGTCGTACGCGGCCCGCGGTCGAGCTCGCGCTCGAGGCCCTCGTCGCATCGCATCCGGTCGCCCTGGAGCGGCAGTTCGAACTGACCAACATCGAAACGTCAATCGTGGAGTTGTGCAGAGAATCGCCGTCTGTGGCGGAAGTTGCGGCTCGATTGGGTATACCCATCGGGGTGGCGCGTGTGCTCGTGGCAGATCTCATCGAAGCGGGGCACGTTCGCGTTTCCGCCACATTGAAAGACGACTCCAGCGACGATGAACGTCGCGAGCTGATCGAAAGGGTTCTCAGTGGACTCCGGCGTATTTGATTCGACGGCGCAGGTCGATACCCGTACCGCCAAGCCGACTTCGGCCAAGATCGTGGTCGCGGGTGGTTTCGGTGTGGGTAAAACGACATTGGTCGGCGCCGTCTCGGAGATCGTTCCGCTGCGCACCGAAGCGTTGGTCACCAACGCGAGTGCCGGAATCGATAACCTGACCGGCATTCCGATGAAGTCCACCACCACGGTGGCCATGGACTTCGGCCGGATCAGTCTCGCGGACGACCTGGTGCTGTACCTGTTCGGTACGCCGGGCCAGTACCGGTTCTGGTTCATGTGGGACGACCTGATCCGCGGCGCCATCGGCGCCGTGGTGCTGGTCGACACCCGCAGGCTAGAGGACAGCTTCGCGGCCGTCGACTATTTCGAAGCGCGCAACCTACCCTTCCTGGTGGCGCTCAACGAGTTCGACGATGCGCCGCGCTACCCGATCGAGGACATCCGGCAGGCGCTCGCCGTCTCCGGTGATGTGCCGATCATGTCCATCGACGCCCGTCGTCGTGAGCCCGCCAAACAGGCATTGGTCGCGCTCACCGAATACGCCCTGCGCAAGGTGATGCAGGGCTATTGATCGGCTCCGGCGGGCAGGAGCGCAGCGGTTCGGCGGTCGGCGCCGGCGTGGGATCGGGGAGGATCCGCGCCGCCGATCTACTCGAGGCGTTGCTCGATCCCGGTTCGTTCCGTAGCTGGGACCGGCCACCGCTGCCGGTGCGCATGTCCGGGCAATACCGGGACGAGCTGCGCGCCGCCGCCGCGCGGACGGGCAGCGATGAATCCGTCCGCACCGGTGCAGGCCTGCTGCGTGGCCGCCGGGTGGCCGTGATCGCCTGCGAGTTCGATTTTCTCGCGGGCTCCATCGGTGTGGCGGCGGCCGAGCGGATCGTCACCGCCGTGGAGCGGGCGACCGAACTCGGCCTGCCGCTGATCGCCTCACCGACCTCCGGCGGCACCCGGATGCAGGAGGGCACCGTCGCCTTCGTGCAGATGGTCAAGATCGCCGGTGCGGTCGCCGCACACAAATCGGCAGGCCATCCGTATCTGGTCTACCTGCGCGATCCCACCATGGGCGGAGTGTTCGCATCCTGGGGTTCGCTCGGCCATATGACCTTCGCCCAACCCGGCGCGATGATCGGCTTCCTCGGCCCGCGGGTGTATCAGGCGCTCTACCACCGCCCCTTCCCGCCCGGTGTGCAGACCGCGGAGAACCTGTATCGGCACGGCGTCATCGACGGTGTGATCGGGCTCCAGGTGTTCCGCCGCATCGCGCATCGGGCACTGAGCGTGCTCAGCGGGGTTCCCGACGTGGATGCGGTCGGCGGCAAGACGCGAACGTTCGGCAGTGTCGAGCGGGGTTCGCGGGATACCGGACAGGTTTCGACAGGCGTCGCTGCCGAATCGGCCTCCGTGCACGTCGACCGTGTTTCCCGGACCGATCACGGCACCGAGCGGATTGCCGGTGGCCGGGACTCGCCCGGCGACGATCCGGCGTGGGAATCGGTGCTCGCATCACGCCGCCCGGACCGTCCCGGCCTGCGCGAGCTGTTACGGCATGTGACGCAACGGGTTCCGCTCAGCGGTACCGGTCAGGGCGAGACCGATCGGACCGTGGTCCTGGCATTGGCGCGCTTGCGCGGCTACCCGTGTGTGGTGTTCGGCCACGACCGTTCGGGTCCGGTGGGAGAGAACACCATGGGCCCGGCCGCCTTGCGGGAGGCGCGGCGCAGTATGCAGCTCGCCCAGGAACTGCGGTTGCCGCTGGTGCTGGTGATCGACACGGTTGGCGCGGCCTTGTCGAAGGAGGCGGAGGAGCGTGGGCTCGCACCCGAAATCGCCCGCTGCATAGCGGATCTCGTCACCCTGGACACCCCGACCGTCTCGGTGCTGCTCGGCCAGGGCACCGGCGGCGGAGCGCTCGCCCTGCTCCCGGCCGACCGCGTACTGGCCGCGACCCACGGCTGGCTCGCACCGTTGCCGCCGGAGGGGGCGAGTGAGATCGTCTACCGCGATACCGACCACGCGCCGGAACTCGCTCGCGCACAAGGCATCGGCTCCACCGATCTGCTCGCGGCCGGGATCGTCGACCGCATCGTCACCGAAAATCCCGACGCCGCAGACGAACCCATCGACTTCGCCCGCCGCATGGTCGCCGCCATCGCCGGTGAACTGGCTGCCTTGCACGCCACACCCATGGCCGATCTGCGCGCCGCTCGACACCTCCGCTACCGCCGTCTCGGAGTGCCCGACGGCACCGAGTGATCCGAGGTCTCGATTCGCGGATCCGGCCGCGGAACCGCGCTCGACCGGTGTCGGCACGCCGGATGGGCCGGTGAGACCGACCCCGCTGTGCACCCCTCGGCTCCCGGACCCACACAACGACACGTACCGGCTGCTCGTTGACCATGCGGCCCGGCGCTTCTACCTTCGGAATGGTGACCTTCAGAAGCGAGACCTGCGCCATTCCCTCGATCGTGCTGAACGACGGGAACGTGATCCCGCAGCTCGGGTTCGGGGTGTTCCAAGTTCCGGACGACGATGTCTTTCCCGTGGTCACGGCCGCTTTACAGGCCGGATACCGCAGTATCGACACCGCGGCCATCTATGGCAACGAGGAGGGGACCGGCCGGGCGATCCGCCAGTTCGGCCTCCCACGTGACGAGGTCTACGTCACGACCAAACTGTGGAACTCCGAACAGGGCTACGACTCCACGCTGCGCGCCTTCGATGCGAGCCTGGAGCGGCTCGGCCTGGATTATCTCGACCTGTACCTGATCCACTGGCCCGCGCCGTCCGCGGATCGCTTCGTCGACACCTACAAGGCGTTCCAGGCGCTCAAGGCCGATGGGCGGGTGCGCTCGATCGGAGTGTCGAACTTCCGGGTCCAGGATCTGGAGCGGCTGATCGGGGAGACCGGCGAGATCCCCGCGGTCAACCAGATCGAACTCCATCCCCGACTGGCCCAGCGTGAGCTGCGCGAATACCACGCCGAACATGCGATCGCCACCGAGGCGTGGAGCCCGCTCGGCCAGGGCACGCTACTCGACAATCCGGTGATCACCGAGGTCGCCGCCGCGGTGGGCCGCACGCCAGCCCAGGTGATCATTCGCTGGCATCTCCAGCTCGGCAATATCGTCATCCCGAAGTCGGTCACGCCGTCGCGGATCGAGTCGAATTTCGACGTCTTCGGATTCGAACTGTCCGGCGAGCAGATGGCCGCGATCACCGAACTCGACGACGGCGGCCGCGTCGGCCCCGACCCCTCGACGTTCGCCGCCGGTCTGGACTGACGCCCGGCCGTCGTCAGCGGTTGCCCACACCCAGGTATGCGGTGAGTTCGGCCGCCGCGGCCCGTCCGGCCCGGTTGGCGCCGATGGTGCTGGCCGATGGCCCGTACCCGATGAGGTGGATGCGCGGATCGACGGCGACCTGCGTCGCCAGACGGCCGGTCATGGTGATGCCGCCGCCGGGCCCGCGTAACCGCAGCGGCGCGAGGTGGTCGAGCGCGCTGCGGAATCCGGTCGCCCACAGGATCACCTGCGCGGGCTGGAAGGTGCCATCGGCCCAGCGCACGCCCTCGGGTTCGATGTGATCGAACATCGGCAGGCGGTGCAGGGCGCCGCGGTCTCGGGCGGCGCGGAGCCGGTCGTCGAGCGGCAGACCCGTCACCGAGACCACCGAACCGGGCGGCAGTCCGCGCCGGACCCGGTCCTCGACGATCGCGACCGCCTGCCTGCCCTCGTCCTCGCGGAACGGTGTCTCACGAAACCGCGGCTCGGTCCGCGTCACCCAGGTGGTCGTGGTGACCTGGGAGATCTCGTCGAGTAGCTGCACGGCCGAGATACCGCCGCCCACGATCACCACATGCTCGCCCGCGAACTCGGCGGCGGAGTGATAGTCACGGGTGTGCAGTTGACGCCCGGCGAAGGTCTCCGCGCCCCGGTAACGCGGAATGAACGGATGCTCCCAGGTGCCGGTGCCGTTGATCAGACCGCGGACCCGGATCGTGCCCGCCGAATCGGTCTCGACATGCAGTAGTCCGTCGCGCGCGGGTCGGGGGCCGCTCGAATCCGTCGGCTCTGCGTGGTCGGGCCCGCTGCCGTCGGTCTGCCCGTTATGACCATCGCAGACGACCTTGACCTTCACCTGCCGCTGTACCCGCAGGTCGAAGTGCTTTTCGTAGAGTTCGTAATAGTGCGGGACCGCTGTCGCCGCGGGCGCCGATTCCGAACCGGGTGGCAGCGTCTCCGCGAACGACATTCCCGGCAGATCGTGCACTCGGTTCACCGTGGTGAGCGTGAGCGAGGGCCAGCGGAACTGCCACGCGCCACCGGGACCGGGCGCGTGATCGACGATCAGGAAATCCCGTTCGGGCACCAGACCGCGCCTGCGCAGGTGATAGCCCGCGGACAACCCGGCCTGGCCCGCACCGATCACCAGAATCGGATAGCTCATATGGGACGAGCCGGAATCTATCGAGATGGAATCGGGCATCGGATCGGACAGCACAGTCTCCGATGCTATGCGCATCCCGGCATCCGGTTCGGACACGCGAGAGCGGACCCCGGCGCCGACGACTGTGACCGCGCACATTCGCGCCGTCGCCGGTCTGTGTCAGCTCCTGTGGCAGCATGAACTCAACAGTCGGATTTCGTTCAGCTGGGGAGGAAGCATGCTCGGTGTCAGCCGTGATGGTGATGTCGTCACCATCGAGCTACAGCGCGAGGACCGTCGCAATGCCCTGAACATCGAGCTGGTCACGCAGCTGCGTGATGCGGTGCTCGATGCCGCCGAGCAGGCCCGCGTCATCGTGCTCACCGGCCGAGGGCCGATCTTCAGCGCGGGCGCCGATCTCGGCGGGGTGTACTCCGAGGATTTCCTCGACCGCCTGCTGGAGATGCTGCACACCATCGAGTCGGCGCCGATCCCGGTGATCTCGGCGATCAACGGCGCCGCGCTCGGTGCGGGCGTGCAGCTGGCCCTGGCGTCGGACCTGCGGGTACTCGCCCCCGACTCCTATATCGCGATTCCCGCCGCCAAGCTCGGCATCACCGTCGACCGGTGGACCGCGCGGCGGCTGGTCTCGCTGATCGGCGGTGGCCCCGCCCGCACCATGCTGCTGGGCGCGGAGCCGATCTCGGCCGAGGACGCCTACGGTTTCGGTTTCGCCAACCGGCTCGGCACCCTCGCCGATGCGCAGGCCTGGGCCAAGTCGATCGCCGAACTCGCGCCGCTGTCGCTGCGTCATCTCAAACTGGTGCTCAACGATGACGGCACCCGCGACCCGGACAATGCCCAGCAGCGTGAAGCCCTGGAAGCGGCCTGGACCAGCGCCGATGCCCAAGAGGGCCGCCTGGCCAGACAAGAGAAGCGCGCGGCGAAATTCATGGGGCGATGATGCGGATGCGACGGATCGTCACCGGAGCCGCCGGTGCGCTCGGCATCACCTGGGTGGCGCGGGCACTGTGGGGTCTGCCCTCGGCGATGGGCGCGTCGATCTCGGCGATCCAGCCGTACGCGACCGGCGCCACCAGCTACCGCAACCGGCAGTTCCACAACACCGAACCCAGCAGCCAGATCGCGCCGGGCGCGGCACCCTCGCTGCTGCATTCGTTCCTGACCAAACGCCATGCCGGGCGCCCGGCCAGGCCGGTGCCGTTGGTGACACCGCGGCTGCCCGCGGAGGCGTCCGATCTCGCCGTCACCTGGTTCGGGCATGCGACCGCGTTGATCGAGGTCGACGGCTACCGCGTACTCACCGACCCGGTGTGGAGCGAGCGGGTCTCACCCTCACCACTGGTCGGCCCCGCGCGGATGCATCCGGTGCCCGCGCCGCTGTCGGAGTTGCCGCCGGTGGACGCGGTGATCATCTCCCATGATCATTACGACCACCTCGACGCCGCCACCGTGCGTGCGTTGGTGGCGGCACAGAGCGCGCCGTTCGTGGTGCCCGTCGGTATCGGCGCGCATCTGCGGCACTGGGGTGTGCCCGATCATCGGATCGTCGAATTGGACTGGGGCGGTTCGATTTCCCTGTCCGCTCTCGGTCGGGACCGCGACGGCACGGATCTGACGATCACCTGCGTGGAGGCCAGGCATTTCTCTGGTCGCGGCCTCATCCGCAACACCACGCTGTGGGCGTCGTGGTCGCTGGCGGGCCCCACCCGGCGCGCCTACTTCGGCGGCGACACCGGATACACCAAGGCCTTCGCCGATGCGGGCACGACGCTCGGCCCGTTCGATCTGACGCTGCTGCCGATCGGCGCCTACGACGAGCGCTGGACCGATGTGCACATGAACCCGGAAGAGGCGGTGCGCGCGCACGCCGATCTGTGCGTCGGTGATCCCGGCCACGGTCTGCTGGTGCCGATCCACTGGGCGACGTTCAATCTGGCCTTCCACGGGTGGTCGGAGCCGGTACAGCGGATGGTGGCGGCGGCGCGCGCGGCGGGCACCACGGTGGCGGTTCCGCGGCCGGGTGAGCGTCTGGATCCCGATGACCTGCCGTCCGGGCAGTTGTGGTGGAAAGATATCGGGTGAACACCTCATCGAAGGCACAGGGAAGGACGTAAGGCATATGAGTCTGATCGACACCTTGAAGGGCCTGGTCGGCAAGGGCCAGGAGGCCGCTGCCAAGAATTCGGACAAGATCAACCAAGCCATCGACAAGGGTGGCGACTTCATCGATCAGAAGACGAAGGGCAAGTACTCCGACAAGATCGAGAAGGGCAAGGAGGCGGCCAAGAAGGCCGTACCGCCGGAGCAGCCGGGCCAGCAGGGTCAGCAGCCGGGCGGACAGCCGGGCCCGCAGGCCTGACCTGCCCTCGCAGCCGAGACCGCCCACAGGGCAGTGACCGTCCGCAGGCCACGCGCGGCGGGAACCGGATGAACGCCGGTTCCCGTCGCCGGGTCGCGGACCACGGGTTGCGCCGCAGCTTCCGCGGCGCGGCGGGGCAGCCCGATATCGAGCTGGAACTGAGCAACCTCGACAAGGTGCTCTACCCGGAGACCGGGACCACCAAAGGCGAGGTCATCGCCTATTACGCCGCGATAGCCCCCGCCATGCTTCCGCATATGGCCGGGCGGCCGGTCACCCGGAAACGGTGGCCCAACGGCGTCGCCGAGTCCTCGTTCTTCGAGAAGAATCTGGCCGCCCACGCTCCCGGCTGGCTGGTGCGGCGGTTGATCCGCCATTCCGACCGCACCGTGAGCTATCCGTTGATCGATTCCGAGGCCGGTCTGGCCTGGCTCGGCCAGCAGGCCTCACTGGAAGTCCATGTGCCGCAATGGCGTTTCGACGGCGACGAGATGGGCCCGGCCACCAGATTGG
The DNA here is from genome assembly GCF_029868385.1 of Nocardia cyriacigeorgica. Lineage (GTDB taxonomy): Bacteria > Actinomycetota > Actinomycetes > Mycobacteriales > Mycobacteriaceae > Nocardia > Nocardia cyriacigeorgica_F. Next base: position 220,961 of record NZ_JARWNX010000043.1, read on the forward strand.
TCTTCGACCTCGACCCCGGACCCGGTGCCGGACTGGCCGAATGCGCGACGGTGGCGCTCGCGGTGCGCGATATGGTCGCCGATATCGGACTGCGCGCGTTCCCGGTCACCAGCGGTAGCAAGGGTATTCACCTGTATGTGCCGCTCGATCGCGCGCTCAGCCCCGGTGGTGCGTCCACGGTGGCCAAACAGGTCGCCACCAATCTGGAGAAAATGCATCCGGAACTGGTCACGGCGACCATGGCGAAGAAGGTACGCACAGACAAGGTCTTCCTGGACTGGAGCCAGAACAACCCGGCCAAGACCACCATCGCGCCGTACTCCATGCGCGGACGCGCCCAACCCAATGTGGCCGCGCCGCGCACCTGGGCCGAGATCGAGGATCGGGATTCGCTGCGGCAGTTGAGATTCGATGAGGTGCTGGCCCGGTACCGGGCCGATGGCGATCTGCTGGCCGAACTCGATCCGCCACTGGAACAGCAGGGTTCGGCGCGTCCGGATGCACTGAGCACCTATCGGTCCATGCGTGACCCATCGCGGACACCCGAGCCCGTTCCCGCGCAGCCGCCGAGCCCAGGGCCGGGAAATCGGTATGTCATCCAGGAACATCATGCGCGCCGGTTGCATTGGGATGTGCGGCTCGAACGTGATGGCGTGCTGGTGTCCTGGGCAGTGCCGAAGGGCCCGCCGACGAACACCAAGGACAACCGCCTCGCCGTGCACACCGAGGACCACCCGATGGAGTACCTGGATTTCCACGGCACCATCCCCAAAGGCGAATACGGCGGCGGGGAGATGACGATCTGGGATACGGGCACCTACGAGGCCGAGAAGTGGCGCGAGGACGAAGTGATCGTCGTGCTGCGCGGTGAGCGGTTGCACGGCCGGTATGCGCTCATCCGCACCGGCGGCAAGAACTGGTTGATGCATCTGATGCGGGAACAGCCGGGGGAAGGTGACGGGAAGGCGGGGACTCGGCGTTCGGAGGACGGACCGGCCGCAGGTCCGTCCACCGCCGGGTCGAAGGCGACTGCGGACCGAACTGCGCGGGCAGCAGGCATCGCCGAGAGATCGACCGCCGACCTACCCCGCGGCCTATCACCCATGCTCGCCACCTCCGGTGAGGTGACCGGTCTGGATCCCAACGAGTGGGTCTTCGAGACGAAATGGGACGGCTACCGGCTGATTGTCGAATTCGACCACGGCACGGCCACATTGCGTAGCCGCGCGGGCAATATCGTCACCGACCGCTACCCGAAGATCGCCGCGCTCGCCGCAGAACTTTCCGAGCATCGGGTGGTACTCGACGGTGAGGCGGTCGTGTTCGACGCGGACGGCATCGCCAATCTCGCCCTGCTACAGGCCGATACCCGCCGCGCCGATCTGGTCGCCTTCGATCTGCTCTACCTCGACGGCACCTCGCTGCTACGCAAACGCTACAGCGATCGGCGGCAGGTGCTCGAGGCGCTGGCCGCCGCCGTGCCCGCCCTGTCGGTGCCACCGCAACTGCCGGGCACCGGTGCCGACGCGCTGGAGGCCAGCCGTGCCGAGGGCACCGAGGGCGTGGTGGCCAAGCGAAGGGATTCGGTCTATCTGCCGGGCAAACGCGGCCATTCCTGGGTGAAACAACGCAATTGGCGCACCCAGGAAGTACTCGTCGGCGGCTGGCGGGGCAGCGCGGCCCGGCAGTTCTCCTCACTGCTGGTCGGCATCCCCGACAACGGCACACTGATCTACGTGGGCCGGGTCGGTACCGGCTTCAGCGAGGAGGAGATGCGCACGCTGTCGGCGAGACTGCATCGACACCGTCGCAAGACCAGCCCCTTCGTCAACGAGATGTCGCGCGAGGAGACCAAGGACGCCACCTGGGTGACCCCGGAACTCACCGGCACCGTGCGTTTCATGAATTGGACCGACAGCGGGCGACTCTGGCATCCGGCCTGGTTGGGGCGCACGAACTGAGAGTGCACGGCAGGAGGCGAGGCGACGGCCGCGCCAGGGTTGTCCGATCACGTCGAATCGACAGGGCAACAACTGAGCAACCCGGCCTCGAATGTGATCAAATCGCTTCTGCCGTACCCGAGCGGGCGCCGTGAGCGCGGGTATGGTGATCGCGATTCGAACGCGGCTCGACACCGAGGGAGTGCACGTGGATTTCAAGAACCTGGCCGGTAAGGCGATGGACCTGGCGGCGAAGAACGCCGACAAGGTCGACACCGTCATCGACAAGGCCGGAGACATCGTCGACCAGAAGACCGGCGGCAAATTCGCCGACAAGGTCGACACCGCGCAGGAAGCCGCGAAGAACGCGGTGCGCAAACAGGGCTGAAGCAGCCCGGCGTACCGCCGGAATCCGGTGCGCCGAGGGCGAGGCACTGGCTCTGCCCGCCTGCTTCTCGGCCCGCATCGCAGTTGCTGAGATCGTGCTCAGATTGCACGAGCCGGGCGCTGGGGCGGCGGATTCCGGGTCCTGTGAACGGAACTGGGCCGATCGCGTTGCAGCGATCGGCCCAGTGGTTTATCCGGAGGGCCTGATCAGTTCCTGCCGGTTTCGTCCATCCACTTGGTGGAGCCCGGTGGGGCATTGAGCGTATTGATGAGGTCGATGCCCGCGATGATCAGTGCGGGCCCGCCCACAACCAGGGTGCCGATGATGCTTCCGACACCCGCGGCCAGCGGAACGGTTGCGAAACCGAAGGCTCCACCGAGGAATCCGATGAGTCCGACCGCCGCGCCGATCGCCAGTCCGACGAATCCGCCGACGGCCGTGGCGATCCCGAACTGAGCCAGGAACGCATCCTGTGCCCGCTGGTTCTCCTCCAGCGACGCCACCGGCGTCACCGGAACCGGACGAGCCCGCGTGTAGTCCTTGACCGCCGTCAACTCGAGCGTTCGTCCCTCGTCACGCACCATGTTCGGCATCGGGAATTCCAGCCCGTCCTGCCGGAACGCCAACGGCATACTGATCGCCGTATTGCCCGCGGAGTCCTTGATATTCACCGTATTACCGGCGACTTCGAACGTGCCCCCGGTCAGTGTGGTGATGATGCGGTCGCCGACCAGCTTCGCCTCGTACCCGATATCGGGTACGGGTGCCGCGGCCGGCTGCGCCTGAGTGGTGCCTGCGCCGACCACCATGGCAGCGGCCACCGGCACCACCAACGCGGCGATTTTGCGGAAAATCATTCTGTTGTTCCCATCTTCATCAGGTTCCCTACCGAACGCTCCGCGCGTTGTGGTGCTTCCCCGCCCCGCGCACGGACCTTTGATCAAGTGGACAGCTCTCCTGGACGCCACGTTACAACCGGAGGCTGGTTTGATATGACGGATTTGCGGGTAAACCGAAAGGTTTGGGTCAGTACCAAACCTGCCGCCCGTTATAGCGCAAAGCTATTGGGAACCTGATGAAGCGGTACGGCTACGAGTCCTTGCTCAGCGCGTCGGCGATCGCCTGGTCTTGCCCCTCCAGCGAGGTGGCAGTGTTGGTCGCACCCGAACCCATGGCCGACAAAGTGGTGCTGAGAATCTCCACCGCTTTGAGCGCTTTCTCCGCGCCGGGGGTGTAGTTTCCGGCGAAGCTCTCGCCGATCTCGTCGGCGCCCCAGCATTCGCCCTCGGCCTCGAGCGCGGATTTCAGCGTGCTCAGGGCATCGCCCACCTGGGTGGACAGGCTCTGGAACCCGGGCTCTGTCGCCTTGATCGCTTCCGGATCGGCCTTCAACGTGCTCATCAGCGGCCCTCGAGGTAGCTGCGGTTGCGGTAGTAGTCGTCCTCGTCCTCATCGTCGAGCGGGGCCTGCGCCGCCGCCTGCGGTGCGGCGTCCTGCGCGGCGGGCGGTTCCGGGATCAGCTTGTCGACCAGATCGCGGATGCTCGGGGCGCCGGGTACCAGATCGGGCAGATCGGGCAGTTCGTCGGCGGCGGCTTCGATCGGCGCGAATGCCTGCTGCGATACCTGCACGCCCTCGCGGGCGGCGGCCTGCACGGCCTCGGTGATCGAGCGGCCGAGCCGCTCCGGGTTGGTGCGTTTGAAGGCGTCGGGTTCGATGTGCACCTCGAGCGGGATACCGGCGGCATTGCTCGTCACCCGGACGAGATTGTCCGACGACCACGCGGTGACCTGCGCATTGGCGATCCGCTGCTGTGCGGCGGCCAGTTCGTGACGCTGGCGTTCGAAGGTCTCGAGCATGTCGCCGACCTGCGTGCGCAATGCGTCGTTGCGGGAGCGCATGGCTTCCCGGTCGTCATTCATCGCCTACCCCTGTTCCGAGACTCGGTCCGTATACCCATTTCGACGCGGCGGGCCTGCGTTCGGTTCCATCGATTTCGCGGGTGCCGTGTTCCGGGCCGATCCGACCACCAGTGTGTCACAGCAGCAGCAAGTCGATCATGACCGAACCGACGCATACCGCCACCACGAGGAAGAGCGCGACCGCATCGCCGCGTCCCGGCGCGGCGGGGTTGGCGGTGAGCTGTCCGGTGCCGCCGCGTGCGGTGATCGCCTCACCCAATTCGCCTGCGCGCCGGGTGGATACCGCCATCGCGGCGGTCAGGATGTCGATGAGCCCGTTATCGGCGGCCCGGTGCAGCAGATCGTCCTTGGGGCGCAGCCGCCGTGCCGCGTGCAGCACCCGGATCTCATCGATCAGCAGCGGCAGGCCGCGCAGGGTCAACGCGACGACCACCGCCCATTCGTCCACCGGAACCCGCAGCGTGCGCAGCGGTGCGCCGAGCTTGGCGAGTGCCGGTGCGATCTCACTCATCGGGGTGGTCCAGGCGATGAGGAACGACGCGGCCACCAGGATCAGGCTGAACACCAGGACCTGGGCGAATCGCAGTACCGCGGCACCGCCGACCGGCAGATTGATCAGCGCGCCGACCGCGGCCAGCCCCCAGAACCACCACGGCAGCCGTGGCAGGGTGCCCAGCGGCAGTCGGGCGAGGAGGCCGACGAGTACCAGGAACGCGGTGACGATGCCGAGTACCGGCCAGGTCGGCCAGAACATCAGCAGCACGCTGATCAGGAAGACCCCGATCATCTTGGTTCCGGCCCACAGCCGATGGATCGGGCTGGCCACCGGGACCTGTCGCAGCAGCACGATGCTCATGGTCGACCTCCCTGCTCGATCCGCCACGCGGAGCCGGGTAACGATGGTGTGCCAGGGTGCGCGGTTTCCGTCGGATCCGGCGCCGCCTCGGAGGCCGCACCGGCATGCGCCGATTCGGCGATCCGGCCCGCGCGCAGATGCACCGTCCGGTCGCAGATGGCGGCCACATCGTCGACATCGTGCGAGATGACGATGAGCGTCAGGCCCGAATCGCGTAGCCGGGCGAGTAGATCGACGATATCGGCGCGGCCCTCCGGGTCGAGCCCGGCCAGCGGTTCGTCCAGCACCACCACCTGCGGTCGGCTCGCCACGATCGCGGCCAGTACGACCCGTTTGGCCTGTCCGCCGCTGAGTTCCTCGATCGAACGGGCCGCGAGTGAGCGGTCGAGTCCCACCGCGTCCAATGCCCGCCCGACCGCACCGGACCCGGTGGCCCGGCCGCCCCAGTCGGCGATCTCGGCCCCGACGGTCTGGCGCTGCAATTGCAGCCGGGAATGCTGGAAGGCCAGCTCGACCCGGCCGATCTGGGAGGTCACCGGCTTCCCGGACAGCTCGCACCGTCCCGCGCTCGGCTTGATCAGCCCGGCCATGATCCAGGCCAGGGTGGATTTACCCGAGCCGTTGCCACCGACGACCAGCAGCGCCTCACCCCGCCGGACCGACAGGTCCACACCGTGCAGTGCCGGAGCCTGCCACGGGGTGCCCCGGTGGTAGGTGTGGCGGATATCGCGCAGCTGCATGATCGGCTCGCCCATCGGGTGCCGGCGCGGATCGTGGCCCGGTTTCGGCCAGGCGGGCAGCCGATCCACCGCGCGGCCTCCGGCCAGATGCACCACCCGGTCGGCGGCGGCCGCATCGGCTTCGTGGTGGGTCACGAGGACCACCGCCATCCGGTGCCGTTTCGGTAGTGCGGCCAACAAGGCGACCAGTTCGCGGCGGCCGTCGGGGTCGATCATCGAGGTGGCCTCGTCGGCGATGAGCAGGGCGGGTCGCCGGGCCAGCGCCGCCGCGACGGCGAGGCGCTGCTGCTGGCCACCGGACAACGCGGCGGTTTCGCGGTCGCCCATCCCTTCGAGGCCGACCTCGCCGAGCAGCCCGTCCACATCGACCTGTTCGGCCAGGACGGCGGGCAGGCCCCAGACCACGTCATCGGCGACGAGCACGCCGAGGGTCTGGCTTTCCGGCCGTTGCAGCACCAGCGCGGTGCCGCCGAGATGGCCGAGTCCGGCCGAGCCGGGCCGGTCGACGCTGCCCGTGGAGGGCGGCAGTCCGGCGAGCAGGCGGGTCAGGGTGGATTTCCCGGACCCGTTGTGGCCGACGACCGCGACGAACTCCCCGACCTCGACCGTGAGATCGATCCCGGTCAGTGCCTCGGTGTCCGCGCCTGGATACCGGTATCCCGCCGCGCGCATGGTCACCGGAAGCGGTGCAACGGGGCGGTCGTCGACAGGGGCGTCGAGCCGGTCGCTGCCCGGCAACCACTCCAGCCGATCCAGGACCGAACCCAGAACGAACCAGGAGATGACGGCGGTGAGCATCGTGCCGAACAGCACGCCGCCGCCGACGTAGATCCACCAGTAGCGCAGCACCACATCGGTCAGCTCGGCGACGCCGTCGCCCAGCGGCGCCAGCTGTGGCGCCCGCCCGGCGAGGTCCTTCACACCTTCGGAGGTATTGCGGATAGTGTCGAACAGCAGATTGCGCGAGGCGGAGAACACCAGCAGGAATCCGATGGAGAACGCTGCCCACGCCAGACCGGCGATCAGCGAGAGACCGAAGACGGCAATGATGCCGCCACCCCTGCGTTTGACCCCACCGATGATGCCGCCGATGGTGGCCGAGGCGGCCATGCCCATGGCTGGGAGCAACCCGGCCGCGACGAAGGTGACCAGGGCTGCTGCGATAGCGGTGGTGGCCACGGCGCGGAAGCGGTAGCGATGGGCGAGCAGGCCCATCGGCACCGCGGCGACCAGCTGCAAGGCGGTCGCGAGTGGTACCACCGAACCGATCGTCACCAGCCCGACGGTGACACCGCCGAGGACCGCGCCGGTGGCCAGCTCGATCGGCCGTAGCGGGCCGCGCGCGGCGCGTTCGGCCGATTCGGTGGACACATCACTCACGGCACAAGTCTGCCAGCCCGAGACGAGGATGTTGCATCCATGCGCATGTACGCATATGTTGTCAGGTGTGGGACACGATCATTCGCATGGGATAGCGCCGGAGAGCGCGTCCGGGAAGTATCTGAGCCGGTTGGGGTTGGCGCTGGCCATCGGCCTCGGATTCATGGTGGTGGAGTTCGTCGTCGCGTTCGCGACCGGATCGCTGGCGCTGCTGTCGGATGCCGCGCATATGCTCACCGATGTCGTGGGGATCGGGATGGCGCTCTCGGCCATCCTGCTGGCCCGTCGCAGCCGGCCGACCTATACCCGCACCTTCGGCTACTACCGCGCCGAGGTGATCGCGGCGCTGGCCAATGCGGTGCTGTTGTTCCTGGTGGCGGGCTATGTGCTCTACGAGGCGCTGGCGCGCATCGGTGAACCGCCGGAGGTGCCGGGCTGGCCGGTGCTCATCGTCGGTGCGGTCGGTCTGCTGGCCAATATCGCTTCCTTCCTGCTGCTGCGCAGCGGCGCCAAGGAGAGCCTGAACGTGCGCGGCGCCTACCTCGAGGTGTTCGCCGACATGATCGGCTCGTTCGGTGTGCTGCTGTCGGCGGCCATCACCCTCACCACCGGCTGGCGCTACGCGGACATGATCATCGGTGTGGCCATCGGCCTGTGGGTGCTGCCGCGGACCTATGTGCTGGCCAAGCGTTCGCTGCGGATCCTGTTCCAGCACAGCCCGGAAGAGTTGGACGTCGAGCAGGTCGCCACCGAACTGGGTGCCGTCGACGGGGTGGCCGATGTGCACGATCTGCACGTGTGGACCCTCACCTCCGGTATGGAGGTCGCCTCCGCGCACATCACCACGGCCGAAGGCGCCAGCGCCGAGGACGTGCTGCGCACGGCTCAGCATCTGCTGGCCGAGCGTTTCCACATCAGCCACGCCACGCTCCAGGTGGAAACACCCGATTCCGCTCGACGTTGCGCGGAGTTGTCCTGGTAATCGACACTTTCGGCCATACTGGCTGCCATGGTGGACAGTCCGGTGCGCGATTGGGATTTTCCGCGCGGTGTGGCCAGCGTCGCCCTGCTCACCGGTTATGCCGGTGAGCAGGGTGTCGCGGTGGAACGGATGCTCGACGGCACCGCGCTCACCGAGCGGCTACTGCGTGATCCCGACGCTCAGATCGACGCGCGCACCGAACTCACGGTGGTCCGCAATCTGGTCCGCGCGCTGCCGGACCGGCCCGCGCTGGGGGTCGAGGTCGGGCAGCGCTACCGGATCACCACCTTCGGTATCTTCGGCTTCGCCTGTATCAGCAGTCCGACGCTGGGGGAGGCCATCGCGTTCGCGCTGCGCTATCTGGATCTGAGCTTCACCTTCTGCCTACCGGTGACCGAACTGCTCGACACCGAGTTCGTGGCACGGATCCACGCCGAATCGGTGCCCGCCGACGTGCGTCAGTTCCTCATCGAACGCGACGTCACCGCGATGCATCAGGTGATGAGCGATCTGCTCGGCCACCATATGCCGTTGACCAGAGCCGAGTTCGCCTTTCCCGAACCGGATTACGCCGACCGGATCGCCGAGGTGACGGTGGTCCGGCCGCGCTTCGACCGCCCGCACAACCTGTTCGCGCTCGATCCGCACACCCTCGACCAACCGCTGCCACAGGCCAATGAGCACACTCTCGCCATCTGCCTGGCCCAATGCCGTGACCTGGTACACCGCCGCCGCGCCCGCACCGGCATCGCCGCCGAGGTCAGGTCGCGCCTGGTCCCACACGGCGGCACCGACGGCCTCGCCGCCCCACCCGGAATCGATTCGGTGGCACGAGATCTCAATATGAGCACCCGAACCCTGCGCCGCCACCTCGACGCCGCGGGCACCAGCTACCGCGCCCTCCTCGACGAAATGCGCCGCGCCCTCGCCGAGGAAATGCTCAGCACCACACCACTATCGGTGAGCGACGTGGCGATCCGATTGGGATACGCGGAGGCGTCGACGTTCATTTACGCGTTCAAACGCTGGACAGGGACCACCCCCGCCGCTTACCGGAGATCACGCACCCGCGTCCTGAACTAGCGAGGTCTGTCCTCGAATTCCGGTCCGCAGGCCGCATTCGCCAGTTCCGCCGCCAGGTTGTCCATCATCGTGCGGTGGGCGCGGGCGCCTTCACGGCGGACTGTCGCCACCAGCAACCGTGGTGCGGTGATGGTGACCTGTTCGTGGACGAGGGTTCCGTCGTCGACCGGGGTGAAGGAGGTGACGTTGTGCAGGTGGATGCGGGGGAATTGGTAGGCGTCGGAGACGATGTCGCCTTCCGGGGTGCGGGTGGTCTCGACCAGATAGCTGAAGGCGATGGTCATCGGGCCCATGCGCATCCGGTCGCGTATCCGGTACCTGGCGATACCGGGCATGCGCTCGGCAAGCGGGTCCACCCGAACGATCAGCGGATGGATCCGGGGGGATTCACGCAGATCGGCCAGGAAGTCGCGGACCGTATCGGGTTCCGCCGGTACGACGACCGACACTTCGAAACCTGTGCGGCGCATCCGATCACGCTCCGATCGGCATACGTGCCACGGGGATGGGTCGGTCCGGATAGGCCAGGTGGACCCGGCACTGCCGGTTCGGTAGGCCGTCGAGCAATCTGATCTCCGCGCTGCGCAGGATCTGCGCGCATACCTCGGCCACCAGTTGACGCGAGAATTCGCCAGCGACGCAGCCGAACGGGCCGGAACCGAACAGCGCGCGACGCGGATTGTTCAGGTCGGCGAACCGTTCCGGACGGTAGTGGCCGGGATGGTCCCAGACATTCGGATCCTGATTGAGCAGCGACGGCGCGACCCCGACGATGGTTCCGGCGGGCAGATGGTAGGCCACGCCGTCCTGCTCATAGGTGAACGGCTTGCTCAACGCGCGCACCAGCGACGACACCGGATTCAGCCGGATCGTCTCCCAGAGGCACCAGCTCAGATAGGTCACCGGATCATCGGCCGAGGTGGCCGCCCGGTACACCTGGGGACGAGACACCACATCCAGCAGCGTCCACAGCCCGTAGCTGCCCGGATAGGTGACGGCGTTCCACAGCACGTACATCGCCATCCAGGCCGCGTCTCCGGTGGCGACGCCCGCCGCTCGAATCGACCGGAACAGCAGGCAGTCCGGCATCGTCTCGGCGGCTTCCCGAAGGATTGCGGCCAGCCGTTTGGTGGCGCGGTATTCACGCATGAACCACCGCGCCGGGGTCACCGCCAGCGTGGCACGCGGCACCTCGATGCCATCGGCGATCGCCCGCATCAGCGGGGTGACCCTGGCGCCGTAGCGGTCCCAGAATTCATCTCCGGCGAAGTACCGTCCGGAGATCTCGTAGATCGCCCGCGGGAACGCTTCGGCCATATCGACGGTTGGTCCCCAACTGTCGATATGGGCTGCCATCACCGTCTCGGTCAGCGGCGCAAGGGTCGTGACACGATGCGGCGCCAGCAGGCCCGCCATGATCCGCTTACCGGTGAGCGCGAGATCCTGGAGCGAATCGTGATCGCTGTGCCGGCGCGGGAACCAGAAGCCGACGGTCGGGACATTGCCGAAGACCGGGCCCATCATGGCGTGCTCGGCGGGCAGGGCGAGCACCTGATCGTAGGCCGCGCGATCGGTCAGATAGGTCAGATCGAACCGGGTCGGCACGCGCAGGGTGAAGACGCTGCCGTGCACGCGGGCGGCATCGTGCACCATCTCCACCGGCCGGGTCACCACATTGTGCAACCGCGAGACGACGCCGATGATCGGGATCGCATCCGCGCCGATCCGTGCCAGTGGTGCGGCGCGGAATCCGTGCGGCACCTCCGGTGGACGGCAGTGCGCGCGCCATCCGCGCCACATGAGAAGTCCGGCCGCCGCCCCGGTGGCCAGGGCAGCGCGCTGGAGCGGGACCCGCTCGAGCCGAGTGTTCACAGTGCTCCATCCATCGAGTAGAACTGCCGGACCCATTGGCGGTATCGGCCGATCTGGCCGTCACCGTCGGCGATCGCGGGCCGCGCGAGATAGGTTTTGTGCCGCCAGATGTCGATATCCCTGCGCACTTCCTGCGAGAAGGCCACCAGGGTCACGCGGGCGAGGATGGCCGAAAGCACCGTGCTCAGCACCTTTCGGCTGCGTCGCGCGCTGACCGCTAGCCGCAGCACGACCTTCCCGCCGGAGACGAGTGTTGGCAGCACGAGCAGGCGCAGCCGAACGTGGAACGCGGGCAACGTCAGTTCGACGATCGATACACCGAGACCGGCGGCGACCAGATCGAAGGTCGCGTCCATCTCGATCCGGCCGATGAGCCGTCGGCGGATGCCGTAACCGGCCCGCAGCAGCGGGCCGTCGACAGTCAGCGGCTGGGTCGCCCGTACCTCGCCGAACGCGTGCAGGATGCGCAGATGGCCCAGGTCGACACTGTTCTCGGTGACTTCCTGTGGATGTCCCTGGAAATGATGGCTGCCCACCAACAGGCCGCGCCATTGCGAGCTGTCGTCGTCGGGTGGTTCCCATGCGGGTGTCGCCTCCGGGCCGGAATAGACCAGGATCGCGCCGTAGCGTTCGAGAACCGGGATGGTGCCGAGCCGCGCGGCGGGCGGTGGTGTGCCGTACGGGTTGTGCGTGCAGGCGCCGGTGGCCGAGAAGCGGAATCCGTGGAACGGGCAGCGGATTTCTTCCCGCACCACCTTTCCGCCATGCCCCAGATGTGCGCCGAGATGTGGGCAATAGGCATCGGCGGCGACGAGTGTGCCGGATTCGGTGCGGAATACGACGATCTCACGGGAATTCAGCTGGGTGGTGAAGACGGATCCGGGGCGACATTCGCGGCTCCAGCCGACTGCGAACCATCCGTGTGGTGATTCCAGTCGGGCAATCGGTTGACGGGCGTGCAGAGCCGACGACGGCGGAAAGGGTGGCATGCGTACTTCCTGGACAACCACGTATGAATCTTGGTTAGAGCAGCGAGGATAGACCTTCCAAGAGAACGCTCATTCCTGCGTCAATTCCCAATATTGGGAATATTGCGCCAGGGTGATGCGGCGGTAGCCAGGAGGTATCGACTATATTTCCGGTGCGTTTACCGGACTCGTTCTCGGGTCATATATTCGTTTTACGAATTACCGCCGGTGGCGATACGCGGTACGTGTGAACGCCGATAATGCTTCCCGCTTCTTTCGATGACGAGTGAGCCTCGCCCGTTCAGATCGGTGCGATGCCTATCCATCCACCCATCGGAACGCTGCGGAAATGTGTTGTCAGACGGTGTTTCTCGTCGATCACATGCAGTGCGACCGCGGGGTCCGGCGCATAGTCCATCACATGATCGGGCAGCGCCAGCTCCCACTCACCGCCGAGCACCGACGCGGTGCTCGGTCCGATCAGCAGCGGTTTGCCCGCGAACGTGGTGGTCGCGGCGGAATGCGCGTGGCCGGTGAGCACGCCGAGAACGCGGTCGTCGCCCGCGACGATCTCGGCCAGACGCTCCGGTTCGGCGAGCGCGATCTCGTCGACCACCGGGCTGAACAGGTGTGCGGGCGGATGATGCAGCGCCAGCAGGATCGGTGCGTCGACGGGGGCCTCGGCGAGGACCCCGCGCAACCAGTCGTAGGTGTCGTCGGTGAGCCGCCCGCCCGGCTCGCCTGGCACGCTGGAATCGAGCAGGGCCAGGGTCAGCGGGCCGACGCGGTGGGTGCGATTGATCGGTGCCGTCGACGGCGGCTCCCCGAGCAGCACTTCGCGGAAGGCGGCGCGGTCGTCATGGTTGCCGGGGATCGCGTAGACGGGGATATCGGCCTGCAACGCGATCCGCGCCTCGGCGTACTGATCGGGCTTGCCGGAATCGGTGATATCGCCGGTCACCAGGATCGCGTCCGGTCGGCGCCGTAGGTCGGCGAGGTAGGCCATCACCCGCTCCGCACGTTCGACATTGCGGGGTCCGAGATCGAAATGTGTGTCGCTGACCTGAGCCACCAGGATCATGCCCATCCGCTTTCTCTGGGGGATCGCTCCATTGCGAAACAGCGTGCACCGCACCTCCCGCAGCGCCGGTATCAGGCTAGTTGACCAGCGGAATCGTTGTCGCCATGAGGCTCACCACCTCGATCGCCCAACTCCGAAAAATGTGGGGCGAGTCATGTTGAACTTTCACCCAGTCGTTCGGCCGCCCGTTGTAGCAGCTCGGCCGGATCATCGGACGCCGAGGCGATCGGCGCCCAGAACGACTCGCCCGGCGGCGCCTCCAGGTTCAGCTCGGGTGGGGTGCGCCAGTCCGCGGCCAGGCCGAGCCGCCAGGAGTGCAGATAGGTGCGGTCGTGGGCGGTGGATTTGTCGAACAGTGGGTCACCGGTGATGGCGTGGCCGATCCAGGCGAGGTGCACGCGGATCTGGTGACGGCGGCCGGTGACCGGGCGTAGCGCGAGGACGGTGTGCGCACCGTGGCGAAGGACGGTCGCGAAACGGGTGGTGGACGGGTAGTTCTTGGTGTCGAGCAGATCGGCGGACTCGACGAACCAGCGGTCGTCGGCGACCCGGATGCTCTCCCGTGGCGCGGCGATCCGCACCCGGTTCTTGCGGCCGACGCTCAACGGCAGATCGATGGTGCCGGTGTCGGGCAGCTGCTCGGCCGGTGTCGCGACTATCGCCAGGTAGGTCTTACGGGCGGTCTGCTTGTTGAACTGCCTGGTCAACTGGCCGTGCGCGGCGAGATCCTTGGCCAGCAGCACCACACCGGAGGTCACCTTGTCGATGCGATGCACCGGATACAACGTCTCACCCGCGGCCGCGGCGGCCTGCACGATATCGGTGTCGTGCCGTTCCCCGGTCACCGATATGCCCGCGGGTTTGTTCAACGCCACGATCGCCTCGTCCTCATCGAGGCGGCAGCGTTCACGCAGGTCGGGCCAGTCGATATCCACCGGCCGAGCCTAGACGAGAACGTGACCGGGTCTGGCGTGCCGCGGCAACTCCTCCAGCGGAGGCAGCAGACGAGGGCGTGCTCAGCGGCCCTTGTTGTTGCGGCGCAGCAGATGGGGCCGCAGCCGGTTGAATCCACGCACCCGCACACTGCGCAGATGGCGGATGGCGAATTCGGGTTCACCGGCCAGTTCGTCGGCTGCCGCATCATCGATCAGAACGGTGCCGGGCCGGGCGACGCCGGTGAGCCGTGCGGCAATGTTCACCACGGAGCCGTAGAGATCACCGAATCGCTGGAGGACCGGGCCATAGGCGACCGCGACGCGCAACTCCGGCGTGGTGCCGACGGTCATGGTGGTCTCTTGAATCGTCAGCGCGATGCGCGCGGCCGCCAGCGGGGTCTCGGCGGCGTACATCACCTCATCGCCCACGTTCTTGATCACCCAGCCGCCGTTCTCGGTGATGGCGGCGGTGGTCGTCGATTCGAACGCCTCCAGCAGCGTCGACAGCTCATCCGGATGCAGATGCCTGGTCAGCCGGGTGTAGCCGACCATATCGGCGAAGCCGACGGCCAGCTCCCGCGTGGAATCGGCGGCCGTGCCAGCACCGTCGAGTGAGCGGGCCATAGCGGCGGCCAGATGCCTGCGCCAGGCGTAGACCTGTAGTTCTTCCAGGATCGGCACGGTCGCCTCGGTGGCCTGTCTGGCCACCTCGGCCGGATCGGCGCCCGGATCGGCGGCGGCCACCCGGCGGGTGATCTCGTCGAGCACCAGATCAACCTGCCATTCCGCGAGCCGCGCCATCGCCTGGCCCATGGTGCGGGCGGTCGCCGCCTGCTGCCGCATATCGGCCGAGGCCAGCACGCCGAGCTCACGAAAATCGCGGACGGCGCGCACATCGGCATCGGTGTAATCGAGCGTGGGCTCCTCGCCGCCCGCCGGGAAACCGAGCGCGATCCACAGCCGCCGCGATACCTCCGGCGCAACACCGGACCGCTCGGCCACATCGTCGCGGGTGTAGCGCCGGGTGCCACCGAGCAGGTATGTCTCGACGACCGACTGCACCAGTTGCGACATTTCGGGCGACACCATGGGGCTAAACCTTACGGATTCCGGCCCCGGCGAACGAGGGGTCGCGGTGACATTGTGGCGTCACACGAAATCTCCGCTACCCGAAGGTGACAGGTCGATCGGTCGGCAGGTTGACGAAGCTCGGCGCGTTCGGGTCGAGCACCAGATGCTGCGGTTTGAGTTCGCTGGCATTGAGCATCGGCCGAAACGCCAGGGCTTTGGGCGAGTTCCCGGCGAAGACGTCCACCCGCAGCCGATGCCCCGGCTGGATGATCGCCTGGGTCGGGATGACGGCGATATCCAATGCGATCGGCTCACCCGGCGGCACCGGCAGCATGCTGTCCAGGGTGATCGGATTGTGCGGCGCGGTCAGGTCGCCATTGGCGGACCGGGTGCTCTTGGCGTCGTCGATGGCGCGCAGCGAGGAGGTGAGCTGACCGGTGGACAGCACCGTCGAGGTCCCATCGGGCGCGACATCGTTGACGGTGACGTTCCAGTACCCGTCGGTGGCATCGTGCACGGTATTGAGATGGACGTTGATCGGCCCGGAGATCACTGTCGGCTCGGTGATCTCGGCGCTGGTGAAGGTCAGGCCGTTGCGTTCGGCGATCCGGGAATCCTTGGCGCAGGCATCGATCACGGCGGTCATTCCCGCCGAGCCCTGCGCGGCGTCGCGCGAGCACGCGGTGGTGAGTCCGGGCGCGACGGTCAGGCGCGTGGTCTCGCCCGCGGGCGCCGCCGTGAGAGAACCGTCGTGCAGGCTGTCGCGGGTGGTGCCGCTGGGCGCACCGGACAGATACACCCGGCGATGCGTCATACCGGGCTGCGGGAATTCGCCGAGGGTGACCCAGCCGCCGCCCTGCTGCCACACCGTAACGGGTCCGAATCCGGTGATGCCGTTGTCGATGTCCTTGAGCCAGTGGTCGAACCACGCCCGCTGGAGTACGTCGAGGCGGGCCGGTGCGCCCGGAACACCGGTGCCCGCACCGGGATTCGCATGATAGGTATCGCCGACGACCAGCTTCTTCCGGTCCGCGGGCAGCGGTATGGCGTTGTAGAGGGCGGTGGCGCTGTTGGCGAAGATGTCGTGCCAGCCGCCGTAGACGAAGGCGGGCACACCGACCCGGTCGGGGTGGCCGAGGATGCCTTCGCGGAACGCGCTGTTCTCATCCAGTGCGGCCGACAGCGCGGGCGGAACATTGTGCAGTGACGGTGTGAGCAGGGCCTGGGCGAGCAGATCGACATTGGTGAGCGGATCGCGTCTGCGGTCGTTGAACCAGCGCCAGTCGAAGGTGCCGTCGAGCATCGAGCCGATATCGGGCAGCAGTTTCGCATTGTTCACCGAGTTCAGCCACATCGGCAGGAAGGTGGTGCCGATACCGCCGCCGGGAGCCACCACATCACGCATGAGGTCGCTGCCCGGCTCCACCGGAAAAATCGCGCGCAGTGCATGCGGCGGATTCTCGGCCGCGCGCAACTGGTTGATACCCGAGTAGGAACCGCCGCTCATCGCGATCCGGCCGTTGGACCAGGGTTGGGCGGCCGCCCAGTCGATCACCTCACGGGTGTCGAGTTGTTCGCGCTCGCCGAGGGTGTTCCAGGTGCCCTGGGAGAATCCCGTGCCCCGCACATCGGCGACGACCTGGGTGTATCCGCTGCGAATCAGCTTGCGGTCCAAGCCGAGTACGGTCTGGATGGTGCCGCCGTCGAGGGCGTGCAGGAGATCCTCGAACCCGCTGACCGGGGTGCCCGACAGGTTGATCCGGCCGACCAGATCCATGGTGAGCTGTTGCAACCCGGGCATGGAGACGGCCGAATCGATCAGGTTGGTCATGAGTTTCGTGTACGGCGTGAGGTTGACGATCGTCGGCAGCGGCGCGGTCTCGACCTGCCGGTCGGCGCGGATCGGCCGGTAGACATTGGCCTTGAGCACCACGCCGTCGCTCATGGTGATCGGCACATCCCAGTCGATGTGCACATCCGGATACGGCTGCGGCCCGTCATGGGTGTCGGTCCACTGCCGTGCCAGTTCGTCCGGCGCGACGGCGGGTGCGGGCGTCTCGTAGGCGACCTCGCGGTCGGTCACGGTCGCCACTCCGGCCGCCCCGCCGGTGAACAGGATCACGAACGCTGCCGCCACACCCTGGACCCGCCGGGTCAACCGCATCGACACCCCTCCGCCTCATGGTTTTCGCGTCCGGCGCACATGTGACCCAGACCATAGCAATGTGCTCTGGAAACCTGGGGAGGACTCGCCAGCGGCGGCGGGGATGTCAGCCGATGGGCTTGCGCTGGGCGCGCAGCACGACGTCGCTGGTGTGATGGGTTCCCGGCGGGCCGGGGCGGGTACGGGGGCGGGTCGAATTCACCAGCACGGTCCAGTCGTCACCGAGCAGGTCGGCGATCTGCTCGGGCAGGTAGTAGTCGCGTGGATCGAAGCCGTGGTCGTCATCGGGTGGGAAGTCGGCCGGATCATGGCCGACGACGAGCAGCGTGCCGCCGGGCGCGACCGCATCGATCAGGCCGCGCACCGTGGCGTGCTCGGGTTCCAGCTCGATCGGGAAGTAGTGCGCGGAGACCAGGTCGAAGGAATCCGCCGGTGGTGGCGTCGTGGTGAGGTCGGCATGGGACCAGGACACCTCGCGGTTGGTCGCCGCCGCACGTTCGAGCGCCACCTGCGAGACATCCACCGCGGTCACCTGCCAGCCCTGTTCGGCCAGCCAGCGCGCATCGGCGCCCTCACCGCAGCCGACGTCGAGCGCCTGCCCCGGTGTGAGTCCACTCGCCTCGGTGACCAGCACATCGTTGGGCAGACCGCTGAACAACTGCTCGCGGCTGCCGTACATCTCATCCCAGAACTGCTGGTCCATCGCGTGTCTCCGTCCCTCGGTGGTGGCAGGACCAGAATGCGAGCAACCATGCAGACTTGACAAACAAATTTGCCAGAACTGCAATATCGGTATGGATCGGGACTTCGATGAGGTGATCGACGCGGTCGGGCCGCGGCTGCGCGAGTTGCGTCGCCGCAGCGGCACCACCTTGGCGGCCCTCTCCGAACTGACCGGCATCCCGGTCAGCACGCTGTCGCGGCTGGAATCGGGGCAGCGCAAACCCAGTCTCGAGTTGCTGTTGCCGCTGGCCAAGGCGCATCAGGTGCCGCTGGACGAGCTGGTCAACGCGCCGGAAACCGGCGATCCCCGCGTGTACGCGCGCCCGTTCACCCGCAACGGCCAGACGGTCGTGCCGCTGACCCGCAAGCCCGGCGGATTGCAAGCCTGGAAGCAGATCCTCGCCGGACGCCCCGCCGATCGGGAACCCGATCCGCGCACCCATGAGGGCTACCACTGGCTCTACGTGCTCAACGGCAAACTGCGCCTCATCCTCGGCGACCGGGACATGGTGCTCACCGCGGGTGAGGTCGCCGAATTCGACACCCACCTACCGCATTGGTTCGGCAATGCCGACGACAATCCTGTCGAATACCTGAGCATCTACGGACCGCAGGGCGAGCGTTTCCATATCAGGGCCCGTTACCGGCCCGAATGATCACAGCCGCTCGATGATGGTGGCATTCGCCAAACCGCCTGCCTCGCACATGGTTTGCAGTCCCCAGCGGCCGCCGGTCTGCTCCAGATGATTGACCATGGTGGCCAGGATGCGGGTGCCGGAGGCGCCGAGTGGGTGGCCGAGGGCGATGGCGCCGCCGCGCGGGTTCAGTTTGGCCGGGTCGGCGCCGAGTTCGTGCTGCCACACCAGCGGCGCCGGAGCGAAGGCCTCGTTGACCTCGTAGGCGTCGACGTCATCGATGCTCAGCCCCGCCCGGTCCAAAGCCTTGCGGGTGGCCGGGACCACCGCGGTGAGCATGAGCAGCGGATCGTCGCCCACGACGGCGAACGAATGGAACCGTGCCCGCGGGCGCAGGCCGAGCTTGTTCGCCATCCGCTCGCTCATGATCAGCGCGGCCGAGGCGCCGTCGGTGAGTGGCGACGAGTTGCCCGCGGTGATCGACCATTCGATCTCCGGGAACCGTTGCCGGTAGGTCTCATCGGTGAAGGCGGGTTTCAGTCCGGCGAGTTTCTCGACGGTCGTCGTGGCGCGAATGGTTTCGTCGGCATCCAGCCGTCCCGCGGTGACCAGTTCACGGTCGAAGCCGCCGGATGCCGCGGTCTCGGCCGCCAATCGGTGTGAGCGGGCGGCGAATTCGTCGAGCCGGGCCCGGTCCAGCTTCCAGCGGGCGGCCAGCAGCTCGGCGGAAATGCCCTGCTGTACCAGGCCTTCCGGATAGCGCTGGGCGATGGGCCCGCGGTTGGCGTCCTGGCCGGCGGCGTTGGAGAACATCGGCACCCGGCTCATCGATTCGACACCGCAGGCGATCGCGATATCGTAGGCACCCGATATGACGCCCTGTGCTGCGAAATGCGCCGCCTGCTGACTCGAACCGCACTGCCGGTCCACGGTGGTCGCGGGCACCGATTCCGGGAACCCCGCCGCCAGCACCGCCGTCCGGCTGATATTGAACGCCTGTTCGCCACTCTGCGTGACACAGCCACCGATCACATCATCGACCAGCCCGGGATCGAGATCATTGCGGCCGAGTAGATCCGACAGCACACCCGCCAGCAGTGTGGCCGGATGAACATCGGAAAGCCCGCCACCGGCCTTCCCTCTACCCGACGGGGTACGCACGACGTCGACGATGACCGCGGTCTCCATGACCAACTCCTGACTCCGAGCCGACCGGCCAAGTTAATGACCATTCCGTGTTAAGTTAACACAGATTCGCGGTCTTCCGGGTCATCGCTTCATCCTCGATGTGGTCTCGGTGATCAGGGTGTTGCCGGTGTAGACGAGGGTCCCGTCGGTGAGATCCTCAGGCGCGCACCACGATCACCGGGCATTCCACCGAATGCAGCACCGATTCCGAGGTGGAGCCGAGCAGCATGCCGGTGAAGCCGCCCCTGCCGTGGCTGCCGACGATCACAAGCTGCGCGTTCTCGGATTCGCGCACCAGCGATCGAGCGGGCCGGTCGCGTTCGAGGATGCGCTGCACCTCCACATCGGGATAGCGTTCGGCGTATCCGGCCAGGGATTCGGCCAGCGTCGCCGCCTCGATGTCCTCGCTGTCCACCCAGTCGAGCATCGGTATGTCCATACCGGTCACATCGGTCCAGGAGTGCAGGGCGGTCAGCCCCACCTTGCGGCGGGAGGCTTCGTCGAAGGCGAGTTCGATGGCCGGTTCGCTGTTGCGGGTGCCGTCGACGCCGACCAGCACCGGTTTGGCCGCGGACACCACATCGGTGGCCGACACATCGCGGATCACCGCGACCGGACAGTTCGCATGCCTGGTCACGGCCGTGCTCACCGAACCGAGCAGGCTGCGCCGATAGGCGCCGAGCCCACGGCTGCCCACCACCAGCAGCACCGCATCCGCCGAACGTCCGAGCAGATACCCGACGATGCGGCCCTCCACCAATTCGGTCGAGATCTCGGGTACCCCGCTCGAGCCCGCGACCTCGGCGGCCTTGGCCAGCGACTGCTCGGCCCGGTGCCGTGATCCGGCGATGTCCTCCGCGGAGAACAGCACGCTCGGCCGCATATCCGAGGGCAGTTCCGGTGCGGAGACGATGCTGAGGGCCCGCCCCCGCGATGCGGCATCGGCCGCCGCCCAGGCCACCGCGTGCATGGATTGCGGTGAACCGTCGACCGCCACCACGATCGGGGCGTCGGCGGGTTTGATCGGTGCGGTCATCGGGCGCGTCCTTCCGTGGAATCCTCCGGCCGGACGACCATGACGGGGCATCCGGCGTGCTGAACCAGTGAGTTCGATGTGGAGCCGAGCAGTAGACCGGCGAATCCACCGCGCCCGCGGCTGCCGACCACCACCAACTGGGCGGTATCGGACCATTCGCGTAGTCGCTCGGTGGGGTTGTCGATATAGGTCTTGCGGGTCACCGCGACATCGGGGTACTTCTCCTGCCATCCGGCCAGCCGCTCACCCAGCACTTCCTGACCTGCGGTTTCGACCTCGTCTTCGGGCAGTAGCCTGCGCAGTTGTTCGGATTCGAGCCGCCGGTCGTTGTGCACATGGATCGCGACCAGATCGGTGCGGCGGACACTCGCCTCGGCGAAGGCCGCGGCGACCGCGGCTTCACTGACCGGGCTCCCGTCCACCCCGACCACCACCGGGCCCGTCGTCCGGACCGCACCCGCGGCGTCCGCCCGCACGACGATCACCGGGCCGTGCGCACGCGAGACCACCGCGAGCAGCGTCGATCCGATATGACCGAGAATCCCGACATTCCCGGTGGCACCGAGCACCACCACGTACACCTCGGCGCTCTGCTCGATGAGCAGGGCGCCCGCACTGCCGACCGAGACACGCGTCGTGACCGACAGCTCGGGTGCCTCCTCGACGGCGACCTGTTCGGCTCGGTCGAGCAGATGCCGTGAGTTCTCCTTCAACGCCTCGAGCAGCGACGAGGTCACCCCACCCGCGGTGCTGACCAGCTTCGCGGTGCCGACCAACTCCATACCGTGCGCCAACCGCAGCCCCCGCCCACGCTCGGCCGCGAACCGGGCCGCCCACCGCACCGCCACCAACGCCCCCGCCGACCCATCGATGCCGACGACCACATCCGTGGATCGGTCACGGCGGTTGTCTATCGGTTCCGACATGTTCGGCCTCCGGTGTTCGGGCCGGACCGGGCGAGCATCCGACCGGGTGCTGCGGCCCACCTCCGCTGGGTGCCGCAGCGCCAAGCCTGTCCCGGCCGCTCACCGCGATCAAGGGCCGAAGGTCGCTTTCCCTCGATCGTTTTCGGAAGGTTATCCACCTGGGTGCGCCGGGAATCGGCTGGGATCGGACCGGCGGGTGTGCCGGAACGGCCGCTGCGCGGACCACGTTCGTGGCATGCTGGCACGGGTCATGCGGTTCAAACATCACACGATGTGTGGAGGTCCGATGGCTACCTCACGCGATGCCGACGACTTGTTCGCGCTCCCGGCGTTCGGGCGCAGCGCGCCGAAGGCCGGTTTTCCCGAACCGGAACTGCTGCCGCAGGTCGCCTACGAGATCGTGCACGATGAGTTGGCCCTCGATGGTGTCTCGCGGATGAATCTGGCCACCTTCTGTACGACGTGGATCGATGATCAGGCGCGGCGGCTGATGTTCGAGTCGATCGATAAGAACATCGTGGACAAGGACGAGTATCCGCAGACCGCCGAACTCGAGCATCGTGCGGTGCGGATGGTGGCCGATCTGTGGTGCGCGCCCGATCCGGCCGCGACCCTCGGTACGTCGACCATCGGTTCGAGTGAGGCGGCGATGCTCGGCGGGCTCGCGGCCAAATTCCGGTGGCGTGCCAGAGGCGGCGGGACCGGGATGCCGAATTTCGTCTGTGGGCCGGTGCAGGTGTGCTGGGAGAAGTTCGCGCGCTATTTCGATGTGGAGATCCGCCAGATCCCGTTGCGCGGTGACCGATACACCATGCATCCCGACGATGTCGCCGCCCACTGTGATGAGAACACGATCATGGTGGTGCCCACGTTCGGGCAGACGTTCACCGGTCTGTTCGAGGATGTGGTGGGAATCAGTAAGGCGCTCGACGATATCCAGGCCGCCACCGGACTCGATATCCCGATCCATGTCGACGCGGCCAGTGGCGGCTTCCTCGCCCCGTTCACCGCACCGGAGTTGGTGTGGGATTTCCGGTTGCCGCGGGTGAAGTCGATCAATGCCTCCGGGCACAAGACCGGTCTGGCGCCGCTCGGTGTGGGCTGGGCGATCTGGCGTGAAGCCGCCGATCTGCCCGACGAACTGATCTTCGACGTCGACTATCTCGGCGGCAGTATGGCCACGTTCAATCTGAACTTCTCCCGGCCCGGCGGTCAGGCCATCACGCAGTACTACGAATTCATCCGGCTCGGCCGCATCGGCTACACGAAGTTGCAGGCGGCGATCTACCAGGTGGCACGTCATCTCGCCGAGGGTCTGGCCGAACTCGGCCCGTTCGAACTCATCCATGCCGGTGATCCCGGTCGCGGCATCACCGCGGTCTCCTGGCGTCTCGGCGGCGATCCGGGGTTCAACCTCTACGAACTCTCCGACCGGCTGCGCGCGCGTGGCTGGCTCATCGCGGCGTATCCGTTGCCCGACGATCGCGGCGATGAGGTGATCATGCGAGCGGTGCTGCGGCACGGCTTCACTCACGACATGGTCGACCTCCTGCTGGCGGATGTCCGGCGCGGTATCGACCACCTGACGGTGCATCCGCAATCGGTGCCGCTCACCCGGCACGATGCGGGCGGTTTCACCCACGACGCGACCCCGGCGGTGCCCTGAGACCCGACGCGGCGGTTCAGCGATGCGGACCCAGCTCCCAGAGTCGGATCGTATTGTCCTCGGCTCCGGCGGCCAGCAGCGTGCCGTCCGGGCTGAAGGCGACCGACAACGCACGCCCGGACGAGACGGTGAGCGGTTGCTCCAGCGATTTTCGGGTTCGCGCGTCCCACAGGCGAACCGTGCCGTCGGCGTGCGCGCTGGCGAAGAGCGCGCCGTCGGGACTCGCGGCGACCGATTCGACACCGGCGGCGGCGATCGGCTCGATCAGGTTTCCGCTGGGTAGTTCGATGTGCCGCTCCACATTCCAGAAGCGGACCGTGCTGTCACCGGAGACGAGCGTCGTGCCGTCCGGGCCGAACGCGACCGCGTGGCAGGCCTGATCGCCGGTGAGCGGTGGTCCGATGGGTGCTCCGGTGTCGATATCCCAGAGCCGTATGGTCGCGTCCCAGCCCGCGGAGGCCAGGGTGGTGCCGTTCGGGCTGATGGCCACCGCATCCACATAGTCGCCGTGGTCGGTCAACGCCGGGCCGATCTGCTGTCCGGTGGACACGTCCCAGATTCTGATCGTTTTATCCCAGCTGCCGGAGACGAGCCGGCCGCCATCGGGATGGAAGGCGGCGGTCACGATCATATCGGTGTGCCCGGTGAACGGTGGTCCGATCGTCTCGCCGGTCTCGGCGCGGACCAGTCGCAGATCGTGCCGGTCCTCGACGGCCACGATGGTGCCGGTTGGATCGAATGCGCGGATCACCTGTCCGCGGGATATTTCCCTGATCGCACGTCTGGCCTGCGCATTCCATATATTTCTGCCACCGGCCACCTTGCCGCTGTTCGAGCTGAACACGACCGCGTCCGGCGTGCTCCCCGCGGGCAGGTCGGTGATTTCGGTGGCGAGCGGTCGCTGCGGGTCCGGTGTGTGCGTGGGGCCCGCGCCGGATGCCTCGTCCTCGGATCGAAGGGCGAGCGTCGCGGCGGTGGCGGCGACCGCGATCGCCGGTACCGCGATGGCGGCACCGGCCAATAACCGACGTCGCGAAACATTTCGCGCTGCCATCGGCGGGAGGTCGACGAGTTCGGTTGTCCTGTCGTCGGATTCGGCGAGTTCGAGTTCGGCCGCGGCCGCCAGCTCGCCGCAGCTGTCGTAGCGGAGACTCGGGTCCTTGGCGAGGGCGACCGCGATGACCTCATCGAATCCGGCCGGTATGTCCGGGCGCAGTTCGCTGGGCCGCGGCGGTTGCGCGGTGAGATGCGCCGCGACCACCGCCGCCTGGTCGGAGCGCGTGAATGGCGGTGTGCCGATGATGAGTTCGTACAGTGTGCATCCGAGTGCGTAGACATCGGCGCGGTGATCGATCTGCTCGCCCCGGAAGCGTTCCGGCGCGGTGTAGGCGAGGGTCATGAGCAGACCCGAGCGGGTGACCGTGTGATCGACGGTGCGCGCGATCCCGAAGTCGGTGAGCAGTGCCCGTCCGGTGGCATGTTCGATGAGTATGTTCGCGGGCTTCACATCTCGATGGAGCACGCCCGCATGGTGCGCGTAGTCGAGTCCGTCGGCGATATCGCTGAGCAACGCGACCGCGCGGGCCGCAGACAAGGGTCCATTCGTGCGCAGCAGCGCTGCCGCATCCTGACCCTCGATGAACTTCATGGCGACCCACATCGGCGTCGCGCCCGGTGCGCTGCGGTCGTACACCGGCACGATATTGGGATGGTCCAACCGGGCCGCGAGGTCGACCTCGCGTTCGAAGCCGGTGGCGGTGCGCGGGTCGGCACCATGGTCGGGTAGTACTTTCAGCGCCACCAGCCGGTCCATTCGCGGATGGCGCGCCAGATAGACCGTGCCCATCCCGCCGCTGCCGAGTACGCGATCGATCCGGTATCCGGCGATGACCGTCTCCGGTGTGCTGCTCACCTCTGCTACCTCCCCGATTCGCCGGCCGCATCCATGGGCGTCGACCGGCCCTGAAGGTACCCCGAGTGCGGCTGGCTGGGCAGCGCGAATGCGATATCGCGGGTAGGGCGCTTGGCGCGCCGGTCTATCGGAATGGGTTCGGCGGCGCGCGGTATGCGTCGTCGGCCACCTCTTTCAGCCTTGTTGAAGCTTCCGCTATGCTTCAGTCTTGCTGAAGGTTGTGCCTGCTCGACCACGCTTCGGACGGGCACACGTCGGTATGGGCCGAACGGCCTCTCTCGAGATCGGAGCATTCATGGACACCTCTCACCGCACCGCGTTCGGCGCCGCCGGGTCGACCGGCGTCGCAGCGCCGCCCGAGACCACGGCAGCGGCGCGCACCGATGCGCTCGCGCTGCCGTCATCGCCGATAGCGGTGGCGGCGCGACAACTGATCGATGCCGCCCTCACCGCGCCGGTGCGCAATCACAGCATCCGCGGCTTTCTCTTCGGGCCCTCACCGACGTTATCGAAGCCCAGACGCTCGCCGATCCACGCAAAGCCTTTCCCACCACCCTCGCCGGGGAGATCGTGCATCAGCGCCATCCGGAACTGCCCTATCCGACCTGGGACGAGATCATCGCGTCCGGCGGCTGGGGCGACTGAGCGGCCGCTGCCTGAAGTAGGCTGACGCCCTCCAGCTCACCACGGGAAAGAGACCATGTCGAAGTTCGAGAATGTCAGCGTCGCGAAGAAGGCCAACGTCTACTTCGACGGTAAATGCGTCAGCTACAGCCTCGAGCTGCCCGACGGCACCAGCAAGTCGGTCGGCGTCATCCAGCCGGCCACCCTGACCTTCGGCACAGCCGCGCCCGAGGTCATGGAGTTGATCGAGGGCGAATGTGCGGTCACCTTCGCCGGTGCGGATGAGGCCGTGGTCTACCGGGCGGGCGAATCGTTCTCCGTGCCCGGTGACAGCTCCTTCGAGATCGAGGTGCGCGAAACCATGCACTACGTCTGCCACTACGGATAGTGCTCACGCCGCACCTGCCGTCGCACGAGACATTCGGGCGCTGCTATGCCGAAGCGCCGGTCGGCGCGGGATCGGGCCCGAGAAGGGTGACGGCCTGTAGCGCGAGATGGAGTTCGGCCGACTGGACCGGGTCGGCCGTATCGCGGCCGGTGAGGTCGCGGATCTTGCGTAGCCGGTAGCGCACGGTATTGCGATGACAATGCAGCTGTTCGGCGGCCGCGGCAGTCGAACCATGGCACTGGTACCAGGCCCGCAATGCCACGATCAGGTCGTCGCGTTCGGGTGCGGGCAGGCGCAGCACCGGCCCGAGGATCTGGGTCGCGGCCTGTCGGCTCGCCTCCGGCAGCATCACCAGCAGATGCGCGACCGGGTCGTCACCGAATCGGACGGCCCCGCGTGAATCCGTGCGTGCGCTGCGGGCGGCGAGGCGGGCTTCGGCCAGTGCGCCGGGTATGGCCTGGGGACTGGTGAAACTCGTACTCACGCCGATTCGTCCGCCTACCAGGCCCGCCAGCTTCGCCAGCACACGGTCGATCGCCGCGGACGATCCGGTGCACAACAGTCCGGCATGGGTATCGACCTGTGAATCCCAGACCGACCGCGCCCCGGCATCCTGCATCGCGGTGACGAGGTTGCCGGGCAAGGTGGCGCCGGGATCATCGGTCTCGATCGAGACCACCGCATAGGTTCCGTATTCGGGCAGGCCGAGGGTGCGCAATGCCGTCAGCGCGCGGGCCGGATTACCGGAATTGTCGTCGAACAGCATGCGGATCAACCGGCTCTGGGCCTGTGCGTCGGCGTGCGCGAGCAGGATCTCCGTTTCGCGGTAGGCCTCGACCGCGGTGTCGGAGTAGGTGTCGATGAGTTCCCATAACGCGGTGGCGAGGTCGCGCAGCTCGGGATCGCCGGGTTCGGGGGGCCGTGTGGTCAGCTGCTCCCAGATCAGTCGGCCGCCGAGCCGGAACGCGTGCAACAACGCGGCGATGGGAACGCCCCGCTCGGCTTTGAGTCGTCCGACCGCACGCGCGGGTTGTAACCGTACGGGCTCGAGACCACCGAGCGCGCCGATGATCGCGGTCAGATTGGTCAGGCAGGCCTCGCGGAGTTCCTCGGCGGTGAGCAGGCCGGGCTCGCCGTAGGAGCGGTCGGCGGCGATGATCCGGGTGACCAGCTCGTCGGACAACGTCGCGACTCGCTCGAGCAGATCCAGGGCGGGTCGGGCAGTGGGCGTCGGAACTGTTTGCGATGGTGCGGCCACCTTGTCAGCGTAGGCAGGGGAGGGTGAGGTGCGCCACCATCAAATTGTTGCCGTGCACAATCGCGAGCGCTGTCGATCGCTGAAGTTCCGGGCGGCACGGGTGCACGACGCATGTTCAAGACGGTTCCGTCGAGGAGTTCAGCGCGGCGGTTTGTGCGCGAGCACAACGTGGGCCTGGTGTGTCCGCAACGGCGGCACATGGCCCCGAGAGTGGTGCAGGACACACAATTGGTCGATCCCGTCCGCGGCGGAGACCCGCGCGGACCGCCGACGTCTTGGAGGATCGAACGTGGTTACCAATGTGGCGCCGTCGACACACGCCGCCGTCGACGCCGCCTTGTCCGAGCTCGCCGAGGGCGAGAAGAGGTGGGCGAATCTTTCGCTGCGCGGCAGGCGCGAACTGCTCGACCGGATGCGCGAACTCACCCTCCGGCACGCCGACGACTGGGTGGACGCCGCCGTCGCGATCAAGGGCCTCGCCCCGTCGTCGCCGCTGGTGGGCGAGGAGTGGCTCTCGGGTCCCTATGTGCTGGCCGCGAGCCTCGGCGCGCTCTCGGAAACGCTCGGCAAGCTGGAGCAGGGGAGATCCCCGCTCGACAAGGCGTCGTTCGGCGCCGCGGGCGATCACGTCACTATCGACGTTCTCCCGGCCAGCCCGTTCGATGCGCTGCTGCTCAACGGTTTCAGCGCACAGGTCTGGCTCCAGCGAGGCGTCAGCAATGCCGCGGCGAAGGCCAATGCCGGTCTGGCCCAGCGTGATCCGAGCCGCACCAACGGCATCGGCGCCGTGCTCGGCGCTGGCAACATCACCTCGATCGCCCCGCTGGACACCCTGTACGAGCTGATCGCGCACAACCGGGTCGTGGCGCTCAAACTCAATCCGATCACCGATCCGCTGCTACCGGTGTTCGGCAAGATCCTCGCGCCGCTGATCGAACTGGGTGCGGTACGGATACTGACCGGCGGCGCGGAAGTCGGCGGCTACCTGGTCACCCACGATCTCGTCGCGCATGTGCATATGACCGGCAGTGCGAGGACCCACGACGCGATCGTCTGGGGCACCGGCGCGGAGGCTGACGAACGGAAGCGGGCGGGCACGCCCGAACTGACCACACCGGTCACCAGCGAACTCGGCGGTGTCTCGCCGACGATCGTGCTGCCAGGTCGGTGGAGTGCGGCCGATATCGCGTTCCAAGCCGAGCATGTGGCCACCCAGCGGCTGCACAACGGCGGCTACAACTGCGTCGCCGCTCAGGCGTTGATCATCTCCTCCGACTGGGCGCAGAAGGAGCAGTTCCTCACCGCATTGCGCGAGGCCATCGCGAAAGCGCCGGCCCGCCGCGCGTACTATCCGGGCAGCGACGACCGGGTCGCGCAGGCGCGGTCGACGTATCCGCAGGCCGAACGCTTGGGATCGGCCGGGGAACGCCTGCTGATCACCGGGCTGGCGCCTTCTCCGGCGGAGCCGCTGCTCTCGGGTGAGTACTTCGCGCCGGTATTCGGTGTGGTGGAGTTGCCCGGCACCGGGGCGGAGTTCGCGCGCGCCGCGGCCCGCACCGCGAACGAGGCCTGCACCGGAACCCTCGGGGTGAACGTCATCGCCCAGCCCGCCACCATCACCGAACTCGGCGAGGCGTTCGACGAGCTGATCGAGGATCTGCGCTACGGCACGATCGCGATCAACGCGTGGACCGGCGTCGGCTATCTCACGCCGACCGCGTCCTGGGGCGCCTTCCCCGGCCATACCCTCGCCGATGTGCAGAGCGGTATCGGTGTGGTGCACAACGCATGGCTGATCGACCGCGTCGAGCGCACGGTGGTGCGCGGCCCGTTCCGTCCGGCGCCGCGGTCGCTGCTGCACGGCGAGTTCGCGATGTCGCCGAAGCCGCCGTGGTTCGTCGGCAACCGCACCGCAGCGAGCACCGGCGAATTGCTCACCGGATTCGCCGCCGACCCCGGCTGGACGCGCCTGCCGATGATCTTCGCCTCCGCGCTACGCGGCTGAGCCATCCACTTCCGACTGGAGAAATCCTATGAGCACCAACACCATTGCCGACTACATCGTCGTCGGCACCGGCTCGTCGGGCGCGGTGGTCGCCGCACGGCTCAGCGAGCGCTCGTCGAATACGGTCATCGCCCTGGAGGCCGGGCCGGAGGACAAGAACCAGGCCGTCCACATTCCGGCCGCGTTCTCCAAGCTGTTCCAGACCGACCTGGACTGGAACTATTTGACCACCCCGCAGCCCGAACTCGGCGGCCGCCAGATCTTCTGGCCGCGCGGCAAGATGCTCGGCGGATCGTCCTCGATGAACGCCATGATGTGGGTTCGCGGCTATGCCGCCGATTACGCCGAATGGGCTCGAGCCGCGGGTGCGGGCTGGTCGTTCGCGAATGTGGTCGAGTACTTCAAGCGCATCGAGGCGGTGGAGGGCGCGCAGGAATCGGATGAGGGTCGTAGCGGACCGCTGCACGTCTCGCGTCAGCGCAGCCCCAACCGCTGGACCTCCGATTTCCTCGCCGCCGTCGAGCAGGCGGGTTTCAAGCGTGAGCGGGCCAATCTCCCGCAGCCCGAGGGTTTCACCCAGACCATGGTGTGTCAGCAGCGCGGGGCGCGATGGAGCACCGCCGACGCGTATTTGAAGCCCGCCCGTAAGCGCCCGAATCTGACCGTGATCACCGGCGCTCAGGCGACCAGGGTGCTGTTCGAGGGTACGCGCGCCGTCGGTGTCGAATATGTCGAGAACGGTCGGACCCGGACGGTTCGCGCGCAGCAGGAAGTGGTGCTGTGCGGCGGTGCGATCAACAGTCCGCAGCTGCTGCAACTGTCCGGTATCGGTGACCCCGAACAACTTCGCGCGCACGGCATTCCGGTGGTGCACGAACTGCCGAACGTCGGCCGCAACCTCACCGACCATCTGGTCTCGCTGATCGGTTTCGCCGTCGACTCCGGCACCCTGTTCGATGCGGAGAAGCCGCTGCAATTGATCGACTACCTCGCCCGGCGCCGCGGCATGCTCACCTCGAATGTGGGCGAGGCATACGGCTTCGTGCGCAGCAGGCCGGATCTGGAGTTGCCGGATCTGGAGATCATCTTCGGCGCCGCCCCGTTCTACGACGAAGGTATCGGCGTGGCGCCCGGCCACGGCATCGGGCTCGGCCCCATCCTGCTCCAGCCCCGCAGCCGCGGGACGGTGACGCTGGCATCCGCCGATCCCACGGCCAAGCCGGTCATCGATCCGAAGTATCTGTCCGACAGCGACGGCGTCGACCGCGCCGCCATGCTCACCGGACTGCATATGGCACACCGCATCGCCACCTCCGAGCCGCTCGGCTCCCGGATCGGCCGGTTCCTGCAACCCAAGCGGGAACAGCCGACGCTGGAGCACACGCTCGAAGACGCCCTCACCTGGCATTCGCACACCCTCTACCACCCGACCAGCACCTGCCGGATGGGCAGCGACCCGGCCAGCGTGGTCACGCCCGAGCTGAAGGTCCGCGGCGTCGAGGGCCTGCGCGTGGCCGACGCGTCGGTGATGCCGACCATCATCCGCGGCCACACCCACGCCCCCGCGGTGGTCATCGGCGAAAAGGCCGCTGACCTCATCGCCGCCGACCGCTGACCGTCCGGTACCGCGTCGCCTGCTGGTTCAGCGGTCGGCGCGGTACGGCAGCGGCCCCGTACGGCCCGCCGGTATCAGGCACGGTTGACCGCGACGACCGGAATGCGCCGTGAGGTCTTCGCGCGATATTCGGCGAAGTCGGGTGCTATCGCGACCATCCGGTCGAACAGGTCGTCGGCCTCGGTGCCGGTGAGGACTTCGGCGGTCGCCTCATAGGATTCGGTGCCGAGTTCGACCGTGACGGTCGGGTTCGCCTTCAAATTGTGATACCAGGCCGGGTGCCGGTCGGCGCCACCGTTGGAGGCGATCAGCACGATGCGGTCGTCGTCGGGTACGTAGACCAGGGGAGTGGTGATCTGCCGCCCCGACTTGGCGCCTGTCGTGGTGATCAGCACCATGTTGGTGCGGCCTTCGAATATTCCGCCGACCCGTCCGCCATTGGCGCGGAACTGCCGGATCACATCGGTATTGAAGTCGCTCATAGTTCTCCACTGTCTCGTCGATGATCTCGGTTGTGCATGCCAACCCGGCGTGAATGGCGGGTATTCCGAATACCCCTCGAGCGATCGGCGATGAATTCTCGGCTCGGTGCCCGTCTCTATGGCTGAACGAGCGAGGACCGCGGCCTCGCGATCACCGCCCGTAGCGCGACACAGAGAAGAGACCGTCATGATCAAGCCCGCCCTGGCCGCCCTCGCCATCGCCGCCACCGGATTGCTGACCGGATGCGGTGACGACGCCGAATCCTCGACCCCCGAGCCCGGTAGGCACATCCAGGTGAACGGCCTCGATATGTACTACGAGGTGCACGGACAGTCCGATGACGCGCCGCCGCTGGTGCTGCTGCACGGCGCGCTGTCCGGTATCGGTACCGACTTCGGTGATCTGATCCCGCAACTGTCGAAGGACCGCCAGGTCATCGCGATCGAACAGCAGGCGCACGGACGCACCGCCGATATCGACCGGCCGCTGCGTACCGAGCACATGGCCGATGACACCGTCGCGCTGTTGAAGCAGATCGGCGTCGAGAAGGCCGATATCTTCGGCTACAGCATGGGGGCGGGTGTCGCCCTCGACATCGGGCTGCGCCACAGCGATATGGTCCGCAAATCGGTGCTGCTCTCGGTGGGTCTCTCGCCCGAGGGATTGCACCCCGGTGTGCTCGACGGCATCACCCAGATCCAGCCCGAAATGCTGCACGGTTCACCGTTTCACGAGGATTATCTGGCGAATGCGCCACGTCCGGAAGATTTTCCGACTCTGGTCGCCAAGGTGAAGGAGATGGACGCCAACGCACCGACCTTCCCGGCCGATGCCGTGACGGCTATGACGTCGCCGACCCTGACCATCATCGGCGACTCCGATATCGTGCGCCCCGAGCACGCCGTCGAGATGTTCCGCCTGCACGGCGGCGGCATCATGGGTGACACTCCGGCGGGCCTGCCCGATTCCGAACTGGCCGTGATCCCCGGCGCCTCCCACGTCACCGTCGTCCACCGGCCCGAGCTTCTCGTGCCGATGGTCACCGCATTCCTCGACCGACCGACGAAGCCCTGACCTGCACCGTCCATTACGGCCCGGAACCATGTGTTCCGGGCCGAGGCATTATGCGGGCCTCTCCGTCCATCTGGCGTGCAGAAGACCCAGCTGCTGCCCGTGCGGGTTCCGCAGTGGAATCGGGACGATCATCACCGCGGCCGTGGTCGACCGGCGGCGGCGTCCGGCTGCTCGCTCGTCGCGGATTTCCAACCCAATGCCGGTGCGATCAGTTCGACGGTGTCGTGCAGGATCTGCTCATAATCGGCGCGATGGAACTCGTAGGGCAGTTCCAGACGTAATTCGGCAGTGTGCGCGAGTACGGGATCGGCGTGCAGTCGATCGAGAATTTCCGCGGCGGTGCCGACGAGGTCCTGGGCGAACAGGATGCGGCGTTCGCCCTGCGGTGACAGGGTGCGTTCATGTCTGCTCGCGGCGTACTGCCGGTAGCGCTGTCTGGTCGCGCGGTCGGCACTGTCGAGTGGGACGATCACCCGCCCCACCGCCACCCGACCCGGACGTAGCGGGTCGATGCGGCGACGGTACTCCTCGATCAGTCGCGACTGGGTGATACCGAAATCGTCGCTGTATTCCCCGGTCGCAACATTTCCGGCCAGCAGATTCAGCCCGTTCTCGCCCGCCCATCGTGTCGAGCGAACGCTGCCGCCGCCGTACCAGAGCCGGTCGATCAGGCCGGGGTTGTGCGGTTGCAACCGGGGCCGCTGGGTGTTGCCGGGGGAATGGATCACCGTATCCGGACCGCCGAGATAGTCGCCGCGCAGATTGTCGATGAGCCGGGCGATCCGGCCGTAGGACAGGTCATAGCTTCGCCAGTCGCCATCGAAGACCAGATGTCCGAGCAATTCGGCATGCGGTGGCGTGCCAGCACTGAAACCGGGCTGGAGCCGCCCGCCGGAGAGCACATCGGCCATCGACAGATCCTCGGCCAGCCGGAACGGGCTCTCGTACCCGATCGGAATCACCGCTGTCCCCAACTCGATCCGGCTGGTGCGCTGACCCGCGGCGGCCAGGAACACCGCCGCTGAACCGACACCGTGTTCGAGATGCCGTTGCCGGATCCAGGCGCCATCGAACCCGAGGCGTTCACCGAATTCGAACAGTTGCAGCGTGTCCTCGAGCCCGGCGGCCGGGTCGTCGTCGGGATAGTTGCCCGGTGTCAGGAACGAGAGGGTGGTGATCGGCGACGCGGCGGAACTCATAGTGAATCGATCGAACCGCTCACGCCCGCCCCGCAACAGCATTGCGATCAGCTCGACCCGAATGGTCGATGGCTGACGCCAGAGCCATGGACTCGCACGCCAGGCGCAACGCGCATAGCATCGGACCGATGGACGACACCGTATCCAGTAGATCAATCGCCCGGCCTTCGTCCTCGGCAGACGAATCGGAGTCGACCGATATCGCCGAGATCGAGGGACTGTTCCGGCACCTGGAAGCGGCATTGAGCGCCGGGGACGCCGCCGCTTTCGATGATGTCTTCACCGAAGACATCATGTTCATCAATCCCGCCGGACGAATCTTCCGCGGTTGGAACGAACTCCACACCTACCATCGCGCCGTGCTCGGCAAATCCACGGCAGCGCAGGCACGGTACGACATCATCGCCGTCCGCTTCCTCACCACCGACCACGCGATCGTCAACCTTGAACAAACCCTGAACACGCCCGAGTTCTCCCTCACCAATCGCGGCACCTGGGTGCTTGTTCGCCGAGATGGCGCATGGTGGGTGTGTTCGGCCCAGAACACCAATGTGGTGAACCCGTCCTGAAACCGGACGCGGATCTGGTGCCGGTGGGTGCGTAGATCAGCTCATCGCGCGCCCGCGATCACGGGCGCGAGACCGTCCTGCCCCATGATGGCTTGCGGATCGGTGATCTGCTCACCGTCGACATAGACGGTGGGAGTGCCGGTGAGGCCGGAGTTGAGCACCTCGTCGGTCTTCACGCGCAGGTAGCCGTCGTATTCGCGGTTGGTAATGCATTCGGCCACAGCGGAATCGGTATAACCGGCCGATTCGGCGATCTCGATCAGTTCGCTGTCGGGCAGGCCGTCGCCGCCCTCGGAGGGTTGGCGGGCGAACATTTCCGACAACCAGGACTGGTAATCGTCGAGGCCGGCGTTCGCGACGCAGAACGAGGCGTTGCCCGCCCGCGAGGAGTACTCGGTATCGCTGGCGCGGTCGAGGAAGCTGATGACGCTGTATTCGACCGCGGCGGTGCCGTCGCGCACCGCGTCTTCCAGCACCGTCCCGTTGGCCTCTTCGAATGCCTTGCAGGCGGGGCATTGCAGGTCCATCACGACCCGGACGGTCACCGGCGCGTCCGCATCGCCGACGCGCACCGCACCGTCGGCCAGGACGTTCTCGGGCGTGGAGCCCTCGACCGCCGCCACGGCCTGACCTTCGATCGTCGTCGTCACCAGGCCGCGAGCCAGCAATCCGATACCGATCGCCACAACGACCAGCACCAACACCATGATGGGCGTCAGGATGACCAGAAGTCGCCGGTTCGATCCCGTCTTCTGCGGCGGCGGCCACCCGCCCGGATAGGTGCTCATTCAGATGCTTCCCACTCGCCGGACATTCCTCGTCAGCCTAATGGGCCGTGGTGGAGCAGGTCCGGATGGCACAGGGTTCGTCCGGCGGACCGGCGATGCCGGGGGATCGATGGGTGTCGGTTTCGTCCAAGACAGCCGCGGCGGCCATTTCCTAGGCTGGGCGCAGGCACAACGCCGACGCACCTACTCAGGAGGAATTGATGACTCGCGAACTCGTCTACACCGGTTTCATGTCGCTGGACGGCGTCGTGGACTCACCCGGCGGCACCGCCGAGGGCCATCGCAGCGGCGGCTGGGTGATGGAGACCGAGTTCGTGCCGGAGGCCTACTCGCTCAAGGGCGAGGAACTCGCCGATACGACGGCGCTGCTGTTCGGCCGCCGCAGCTATGAGGCGTTCGCCCCGATCTGGCGCGATTCCGAGGATCACCTCGCCTACAAGGACCTGCCCAAGTTCGTCGTCTCCTCCACCCTGACCGACGACGCGCTGATCGACGGATGGGGCCCGACCACCATCCTGCGATCCGACGACGATGTCGCGAAGCTGAAGCAGACCGACGGCGGCGCCATCTTCATCCACGGCAGCGCCGAACTGGCCCGGCGCCTCGCCGATGCCGATCTGATCGACCGGTACAACCTGCTGATGTTCCCGGTGCTGCTCGGCGCGGGCAAGAGCCTGTTCGCCCGGTCGGATCGGGATAAGCAGCAGCTGCGGCTGCGGGAGTCGGCGACCTACTCCAACGGTGTGGCCAAACTCGTCTACGAGGTCGCGCACTGAGGCGTATCCAGCGCGATCGCGCCGCCCTCGTCGGCGCGCAGCTGCCCGGCCGTCCGGCCGACGAACCGGCGTAGCGCACGGGCCAGATGCGGTTCGTCGTAATAGCCCAGCTTGTCGATGACATCAGCGGGCGCCTCACCCGTGGACAGCAGGAACGCGGCCGTGCGCGCCCGCCCGATCTGCCGCACCGCACCATGGGTGAGCCCCGTCGCCGCCCGGAATCGACGCTCGAGCGTCCGCTCGCCCACCGCCGGCGGCAGGCCTTGCAGTGCCGCCGCGACCACGGGGTCACGCACCACGGCCCCCTCGCGGACGAGCCGCTCGACGAGCGCCTCGGCATCATCGAGCCGCGGTATCTCCCGGTGGGCGCCGTCGAGCCAGAACCGCCGCCCGCGCACATCGGGTAACGCGATCCCGCCGTCCACCAGCGACGGCGTCGCCGCCATCCGCAGCGATGTGCCGACCGCGAACTGGATACCCACGAAATCCGCTCCCTCGGGCACCGGTACCGTCCCGGTCCGCGTCTCCGGCCCGGTGATCGCCGCCTGCGTACGCCCCTCCTGCTCCCAGAACACCAGCCCCCAGGTCTCGGTGGCAACGGAGGTCATCGTCGAGACCTGCTCACTACGACACGTCCACACGGATTCGATCCACGGTGAATCCGAGGCGCGCGTTCGGAAGAGCAGTCCCACCATGGAAATGCTAGGTCAGCCGAACCCGCCGGGCATTCGCCCTCGACATATCACCGATCAAGCTCGCTGTGCCGGTGTGGACGGTGTTGCGCTCCGGGCTTTCTCGCTGACTGCGCTGGGGCGGGTTCGATCGTGGACACGCATCGGCGCGAGATGGCGAATTCAGGTGTCGTGAAACAGATTCGGGCTCGGTGGTGATGCGCGCCGATGGCGGGTGCGGTCAGGGTTGTGTCGGCGCGGTGGTGAGTCGGGTGGTGAAAACCCGTTCCAGCAGCTCGTACAGGCAATCGCGTTCGTGGTCGCTGAGCCTGTCCAGGCCGTCGTGGGTGGCGTGCATCTTCGTGCGGATCGCGTCGGTGACACGTTCGCCCTCGGGGGTGATGACGAGGTTGGTGACGCGGCGGTCGGAGGCACTGGGCTCGCGGCGGACGAGTCCGCGCTTCTCCAGCCGGTTGATGATGCCGGTCACGTTCGACGCGTCACATGCGAGGATTCCGGCCAGGGCGCGCATGGTGAAGGGGCGGCGGCGCAGCGCGGTCAGTGTCTTGCCCTGACTCGCGGTGAGATTCTCGCTTGCTGCCGCGGCGGTGAAGTCTCCGTAGTAGGCGCCGAGCGACACCGACAGCAGCTCCATGAGCTGGGTCGTGTCGACGCGAGGAGCCTCTGCCATGCGTACCAGCCTATCCGCAGAAACTTGACTACCTCAAATATCTACCTCTAGCGTGGCGGTATTGCTTGAGGTTCTCAACCATCGACATAGTCAAGTACCTACGAGGAGTATTTCAGTGACCGTCACCGCCTCCGACGCCTCCCGCACGGCTCAGGTCCTGTCACGGCCCATCACCCTGAACGGTTTGACCGTTCCGAACCGCATCGTGATGGCGCCGATGACGCGCATGTTCTCTCCCGGCGGCGTTCCCGGTGACGATGTGCGCTCGTACTACGCGCGCCGTGCCGCCGCTGGCGTCGGCCTGATCGTCACCGAAGGGACCTACGTCGGCCACGATTCGGCCGGACAGAGTGATCGGGTGCCGCGGTTCCACGGTGCGCAACAACTGGCGGGGTGGGCGAAGGTCGCCGAGGACGTGCACGCGGCGGGCGGCACGATCGTGCCGCAACTGTGGCATATCGGGATGGTCCGCAATCAGGGCGACGAGCCCTACGCCGATGCCCCCGCCGTCGGCCCGTCCGGTATCCGCGTCGACGGAACCGAGGGCGCAGGTAAGGCGATGACCCGGCGCGACCTGGACGATGTCATCGGCGCCTTCGCCGAGGCCGCCGCGGCCGCCGAGCGCATCGGCTTCGACGGCGTAGAACTCCACGGCGCCCACGGCTATCTGCTCGACCAGTTCCTGTGGGAGCGGACGAACCGCCGCGACGACGCCTACGGCGGTGATCCCGTGGCCCGCACGCGGTTCGCGGCCGAGATCGTGGCCGCGGTGCGGGCCGTCGTGTCGCCCGATTTCCCGGTGCTCTTCCGCTACTCGCAGTGGAAGCAAGAGGCCTACGACGCTCGACTCGCCGAGACCCCGCAGGAGCTGGAGGCGATCCTGGCCCCGCTGGCCGCGGCCGGTGTCGACGCCTTCCACGCCTCCACCCGCCGCTACTGGCTCCCGGAGTTCGACGGCTCGGAGCTGAATCTCGCGGGTTGGACCAAGAAACTCACCGGCAAGCCGACCATCACCGTCGGTTCGGTCGGCCTCGACGGCGAATTCCTGCGCGCCTTCACCGGCGAGGGCGCCGAACTCGGCAGCCTCGACAACCTCCTCGATCGCCTGGAACGCGACGAATTCGATCTGGTCGCCGTTGGCCGTGCCCTGCTCCAGGACCCGGAGTGGGCGGCCAAGGTACTCGGCGGACGGATGGACGAGCTGAAGCCCTACGACGCGGCGTCGCTGAAGACGCTGAGCTGATTTCCGTGCGTGCGCTCCCCACAGGGGATGTTCGGCGCGGGCGCACTCACGCACCGCCCGCGTAGGGCGGCGGCGCCTGGAAGCCGCCGATCTTCTGCTCGAGCAGTTCGGCCAGCCGCAGCGGGGTTCGGTCCTCGAACATCGGGCCGATGAGCTGCACCCCCACCGGTAGACCCTCGGGTGAGCGGCCCGCCGGGATGGCGGTAGCGGGCAGACCGGGCATGGTCGCCACACCTGCCAGGACGAGCTGGTCGAAGTACGGATGTTCGACGCCGTCGATGTCGATGCGCCGATCCTCCAGGCCGCCGCTGTGGTCGTGCGGGTAGGCGGGGGTAGGCGTGACAGGGCACACCACGACATCGAATTCGGCGAAGAGCTGCCGCCAGCTGCGGCGGTGCAGTTCGCGACGGTTGTTCGCCTCGACCCAGTCACGGTGGCTGAGCACCATGCCGCGCAGCCGGGCCGCATCGAGACTCCGATCGTCCGCGCTCAGGGCGGCGGCGCGGGTCCGCAGCTGTTCGTACACGTCGACGGGAAGGCTCGTGGCGGCGTTCGACAACATCAACAGCATGTAGAGCGACGCGGCTTCGGCCAGGTCGGGCAGTAGCGGACTGCGCCGTTCGACGCGGGCGCCCTCCTCGACGAGGGCCTCGGCGACCCGGTTCACGCCCGCCCGCACCGCTGCTCCGGTCGGGATGAGTGGATGGTCCTCGATGATCAGGACCCGGAAGTCGGCCAGCCGCTCATGGCGTGCGGGCGGCAGTGCGAGGTCGTAGGCGACGCCGTGGGTCAGCGGGTCCGGTCCGGCCATGATGTCGAGCAGGAGCGTGAGGTCGCGGGCGGTGCGTGCCATCGGACCGACGACGGCCAGATCGAGATCGACCGGCAGAGCCGGCGCGGGCGGGGCGACCATACCGCGAGTCGGGGCCAACCCGAGTGTCGGCTTGTGCGCGTAGATACCGCAGAAATGCGCGGGGGTGCGCAGCGAACCGGCGAGGTCGGAGCCGATGGACAGTGCGCCGAATCCAGCCGCAAGGGCCGCCGCCGAACCGCCGGACGATCCACCGGAGGTGCGGTCGTGATCCCACGGATTGTTGGTGGTGCCGTAGATCTCGTTGAAGCTCTGGATATCTCGCAGCATCAACGGCACATTCGTCTTACCGAGCACCACCGCACCGGCCGCCTTCAGCCGCGACACCTGCACCGCGTCCTCGGCCGGCACGTGGTTCGCGTGCTGCGGCATGCCCCAGGTCGTCGGCAGCCCGGCGATGTCGTAGGACTCCTTGACCGTCACCGGAATACCGAGCAGCGTCAGGTCCTCGCCGCGGTCGCGCGCCTGGTCGGCCCGGTGTGCGGCGGCTCGCGCACGGTCGAAATCCGGCACACAGATCGCATTGATCAGCTTGTCCTCGCGCTCGATCCGAGCGATCGCCTCCTCGGTCAGTTCCACCGAGGTCACCTCACCGGCACGCAGTGCGGTCGCCAGCTCTTCGGCCGATCGAAAATTCCATTCCATGAATTCGACGCTAACTGCCCTCCGAATAGGTCACGAAACATCATTTCGCGCAATGGGTGAGTAGATCGGGCGCCTCCCTCGATAGAACCGCGAACACTCGTTTCACCGGAGATGTTCCGTCCCTGGTCGCAGCGCCGGCGATCGGTACGAATTCGGGGCACAGGTCATGCCAGGGCATCGAATTCCGATATGCGCAACGGGATGGATGTCTCGATATTCACCGCGAGCCGCGGACCACCGCTGATAAATGTGATGGTCAGCCGCGCACCGGGAAATTGGCCCGGATGACACCGCCTCAACATATCCGCGGCCCCGGATCGGCACCGGCGATCACACCGAGCACCCACGCCACCGTCGCCAGCTCGGGAACGATCTCGGCGCTCAGGTGCTCGGAGGCGGGGACGCGGAAATAGCGCAGGTTCACGCCGCGGTCGCAGTAGTCGCGCGCGATCCGGTCGAAGGCCAGTTCGGCGGGCAGGAGCTGATCGGTGGTGGAATGCCACGCCAGGATCGGCATATCCGGGGTGTTCTCCGGGCGCCCGAAGCTCGCTTCCGTGAGCGCCTGCCGCACGATCGGATGCGCCAGCACGTCCGGGTTCTTCAGATAGTTCACCATCGGCCGCAGCAGCGTCGTCCCGACAACGGTATAGAGGCAGCGGTTGCTCAGGTCCGCGGCGATGCGGGCGCCGTCGGGGGTGAGTTCGTCGCGCAGCAGTCGATCGAATTCGGGGTAGGCGCGGGCCAATCCGAGCACCGCAAGCCAGCCGGTGAAGTTGGCCTGCGGCTGTGCACCGGAGATCGCATACGGGGCGATCGCGGCCTTGTCACCCGGAATGCCGCCCTGCGCACTGGCTTTGATCGGCAGCTCGGGAGCGTAGGCGGCGTGCTTCTCGGCCGCCGACGCCGTGGCGTTACCGCCGCCGGAGTATCCCCACATGCCGATGGGGGAGTGCTCGAGCCCGAGCCCGGCCCGTGTGGCGGCGCGTAGACCGTCGAGGACCATGGTGCCCTCGCTCGGCGACATGATGGCATTGGTCTTACCGTCGAAATCGGGCACCGCGACAGCCGCACCGGCGGTGAGGAACTGGCCGATGATCGCGATCTCCTTCTGCACACCCGCCCGCAGCGTGTAGGAGGGGTTGCATTGCGAGCCGAGGCTGTCGATCGCCTCTTGATACGAGATCAGCGGTCGCGGCCCGAGGCCGAGCCAGGGGATGCCGGGCATGAGCACAGTGGTCGCGGTGACGACGGGATCGTTCTGCGCATCGGTCGTTCGATAGAGCAACTGTGTGGTGTGTACCGGGACCGGTACACCGAGCGAGTAGGTCTGCACGACTCGACTGCGCACGACGTCGCCGGGTGCGTAGCGGTCGATGTCCCCGGGATCGGCGTACCAGGGGTCTTCGTCGGGGGTCGGAATCGGCACCACCGCCGGATAGACCTGCGCTTCGTTGGGCAGCGGCGGCAGTGGGATGTCGTCGGCGGCAGCCGGAGCCGCGGCGTTGAACAGGGCCACCATCAGGGCAGGTACGAATGCTCGAACAGCGTGGTGACAGATCGCCGTGCGTCGTTGCATGGCAGCTCCTTCGATCGAATGTGACGATTACAACATGTTCCCTTGTTATGAACAAGAGTCCTTGTTTGTAATGCGTAGCTGGGTATGGTGGGCCTTGTGGTGGCTACCGAAGACGTCGACTCGGCGCGGACCATCGGCGCGCGTGGTCGGCGCATCCAAGGTCTCGATGCCGACCAACGGCGCGCTCGCCGACGCGAGCAACTCCTCGACGCCGCGTTCGAGTTGATCGCTCGTGACGGTTACGCGGGCACCTCGATCGAACAGATCGCCCAGACGGCCTACGTCGGTAACAAGGCGTTCTATGAGCAGTTCGAGAACAAAGAAGCGTGCTATCTCGCCCTGCTGCAATCGATCAGCGAGCGCATTCAACGCCAGGTGCTCGCGGCGCTCGAGGAAGTCGATGAGGGCGGTGACGCGCCAATGGTCGTGATCGCGGCGTTTGCCCACGCGTTGGTCGACGACCCACGGGTCGCCGCCGTCACCTTCGGCGAGGCCAGCGGCATCTCGCCGAAAGTGGAGGCCCAACGCCGGGCCAACCGCCGCTGGGCTGCACAGTTCCTCGAATCACTGTGGCGCCGTGAAGGAATCGTCGCGGAGAGCACCACCCTCGACACCCGCGCGCTCGCCGTATCGACGATCGGCGGGCTGTTCGACACGGTCGCCGACTGGCTACACCATGCCGATACCGCGGATATCGACAGTCTCATCTCCGATCTGGCGATGTTCGCCAGGGTGGTCCACGCCGGTATCGCGGCGGTCTCTGAGGGGTAGGGCGTTCGCCGCGGCGGATTCTGTCGCAGGGTTACGAGTTCGCGGAGGGGCCGAAGGATTCTGTGCGACGGCGTCGGTAGCAGGATTGCCCGTTGTCGCGGTCGAATCGTAGGGAAGCGATCGATCCCGTTGCCACGGTCGGCCTCTCGACGATGTGCGGTGGTCAGTCGAGTCCGGCGGCGCGGCGCGCCCGACGGGAGAGGTCGGTGAAGGCGTCGCGCAAGGGTTCCGGGCCGATGACTTCGATGTCGGTGTCGAAACGGGCCGCTGTGGCGGCGAGCGCGGCCCAGGACCAGGAGCCGATGAGCAGTCTGGTCCGGTCGGGTCCGTGTTCTTCGACGACACCGTCACCGGCGAAGGGGACGACTCGGGTGACGGGCAGATCGAGGATCACTTCGCCCTGGCAGGGCCAGATGTTCGTACTCTCGGAGCCTTTGAAGCGGGCGGACAGGAACGCGGCGATATCGGTACCCGGCAGTTGGCGAGGGGTGAAGCGTGGCCCGTTGGGGATGCGCAGTGTCATTCGATCGGCGCGGTGGATTCGCCAGTCCGCGCGTTCGGGAGCCCATCCGATGAGGTACCAGCGCCCGGCTCTGGCCACCAGATGGTGCGGCTGAACCCGGCGTGGCGGCCCGGGATCGGTGCCGGAGCCGGTCGGTGACCGGTAGTCGAAGCGCAGTTCCTCGCGGGATCGGATGGCGCTGCTCAGCGCGAGCAGCATGTGGCTGTCGACTGGTGAATCGCCCACGTTATCGGCGGCGGTGATCTCGAGGGCGTCGACGCGTTGCCGCAGGCGCGCCGGTAGCACCTGCCGCACGGTGGTCAAGGCCCGTGCGGCGGCCTCCGCGATCCCCGCACCGGTCCCCGCGGCGATGCGCAACGCTACGGCGAGTGCCACCGCTTGGTCGTCGTCGAACAGCAGCGGCGGCAGCTCACTGCCTGCCTCCAACCGGTAGCCACCCTCGGGGCCC
Organism: Nocardia cyriacigeorgica; assembly: GCF_029868385.1. Lineage (GTDB taxonomy): Bacteria > Actinomycetota > Actinomycetes > Mycobacteriales > Mycobacteriaceae > Nocardia > Nocardia cyriacigeorgica_F. The sequence continues at coordinate 264,647 of NZ_JARWNX010000043.1, forward strand.
TTGGTGGTCTTGACCGGGTAGCCGAGTTCGCGCAGACGATCGATATCGCGGCGCACCGTGCGTTCGCTGACATCGAGGCGCCGGGCCAGGACGCCGCCCGACCAGTCGCGGCGGACCTGGAGCAACGACAGCAGCGCGAGCAGTCGGCGCGACGTTGCCGTCGAGGAGGAGGTCGGCATATCGGTCAGGCTGCCACAAGTAGCGGACGTTCCCTGACCGGTACCGCTGACAGGGTTGCTCTCGTCGCCGGAAATCACCGGCGGCCTACTTCTCGAGGACGGATCATCATGACGATCAACGCAGTCGCCCACCTGAACTTCCACGGTCAGGCCCGCGCGGCCCTGGAGTTCTACCAATCGGTTTTCGGCGGCCGGCTCACCCTCGCCACCTACGCCGATTTCGGTATGCGCACCGAATCACCCGACGCCACCAAGGTCGTATTCGGTCAGATCATCGCCGAGAACGGCTTCCGCGTCATGGCCTACGACGTACCCGGTCCGGACACTCCGATCGACCGCTCCGCGCCGACCACCCACCGCGAGAACGGCACAACCCGCACCGAGGAGCCATTCTTCCTATCCGTGCGAGGTGAGTCCGTCGAGGAGGTACGCGCGCTGTGGGAAGCCCTGTCCGCCGGAGCAACTGTCATCGAGGAGTTCGGCCCAGCGCAATGGGCACCGGCGTTCGGCATGCTGCGCGACCGTTTCGGAATTACCTGGATTCTGGATGTGGCAGCGGAGTTTTCGCCGGCTTGACTTCGGCCGCGTCGCCATAGGCCCTCTCGAAGTCTTCGGTTCGAGGTCGGATTCCGGGCGTGAAGATCCATTGATCTCCAGTCCGATATCAGCGCAGGGCGAGTGTGTAGACGGCGCGGTCGCGGCCGGGACCTTTGAAACCGGTGGTGACCGATACGCCGTCGATCTCGTAGTCGCGAATGAATTTCGGCCCCGACAACCGAGGTCGCATCCGGTCACCGAAGTCCACTTCGAGAAATCCGAGGTCTACGTTCCTCGGTGCTCGACTCCGCCTCGGAGCACGGCCTGGCCCCTGCTCGCAGTGGCCTTCGCTACAATCGAGTGACCATATGACCATTTTGGTCAAAAGTATCTACGCTGTGGTCATGGACCTGAACGCCACCCCGCGGCAGCGGGTACTCATAGTCGGACTCGGCATCAGCGGCATCGCCGCCGCGCTGCGGCTGCACCGAGCGGGCTGGGATGTCACCGTTCTGGAAAGGGCCGCGCAACGCCGCCGCGGCGGTTACTTCATCGCCCTCTTCGGCACCGGGCTCGGCGCGGCCGAACGCCTCGGCATCGAACTTCCGGATCGTGTCTCGGCGGACCTCGCCAACTACAACATCGACCGGGCGGGTCGGCGGCGGCGCGGGTTGAGCTTCGCCGATGCGGTGCCGGGTAGGACACGGCTCGTCGTGCGCGGTGACATCGAAGACGGCGCGTTCAACGCCGTGCCCCCCGATGTGCGGATCCGCTATTCGACGGTTCCCGTCGCGCTGCGCGAGGATGCCGAAGGTGTGGAGGTCGACATCACCGACCGCGGCTCCGCGACGACGACCACCGAGCGGTTCGACCTCGTCATCGGGGCCGACGGCTTGCGTTCGACGGTGCGCCGCTTGGCATTCGGGCCCGACGACGGACGCGTGCACCGCCTCGGCTACATGATCGCCGCATGCGCCCTGCCCGCTCCGGTGCCCGGATTTCGGAGCCGGGACGGTGTCGTTCTGGCCGAACAGGGACGGTCGGTCTGGGTCTTCCCCTTCGCCGACCGGCCCCCGACCGTCCTGTTCACCTACCGGACCGACGATGTGGACGCCGAGTTCACGCGAGCCCCGATCGACTCGCTACGCAAGGTGTTCGGGCCGGAGCCCACCGGCGCAACCCTCGGCTGGCTGCTCGACCAATTCGAGCAGGCGCCGAATCACCTGTTCGACAGCGCCGAACAGATCCGGATGGATACCTGGCACCGTGACCGTGTGGTTCTCCTCGGAGATGCCGCGTGGTGTCTGACGCTCTACTCCGGTATGGGCGCCGCCGTCGGTATGTCCGGTGCCGACCTGCTCGGCACGATGCTGGAACGACACCCGGGTGACATACCGGCCGCATTGCGGGCATGGGAGGCGCGACTCCGCCCGTTCGTCGAGTTCCACCAGGGCACCGGAATGGCCATGCGTCGTCTCTTCGTTCCCGCCGACGCGAGGGAACTCCGGATTCGTTCCGCCTTCAATCTGGTGGCGGGGGCTTCGCTCGGTAGGAGGCTGCTGTCGAAACTGGAGCACCGCAGTGAAGCCAACCGGATGAAGACGATCGATATTGCCGCGGGGTGACCCCTGCGGCAGGCCCGCTCATCCGCTGCCTCCGTGACATCATGGCCCCGACGACCGAATAGGAGGACTCTCGATGACGGGTCAGCTGATCGAACACGACTCGATCAAGGCGGCCAGAATCCTCGACAGCGCGCGCGAACTGGCCCTCCGACACGGCGTCCGCAAGGTGACCATCGCCGAGATCGCCAAGTCCGCAGGTGTCGGTAAGGGCACGGTCTACTTGTACTGGGAGACCAAAGAAGACCTGTTCATGGGACTGATCACGCGCGAAGTACTGGCCTGGATCGACACCATCAACGCCCAGATCGCCCAGGACCCGCACACCATCCTGCCCCGCAACCTCGCACCGCTGTTGATCCGCACAACACTGGGCAACCCATGGCTGCGCTGGGTGCGCAACGACGACAGCGCACTACGCCAGCTCGTTCACCGCCCCGCCGACCAGCAACGCTTCATCGACGCCTCACCGAGCGCGATGGCCAACGTGGTCACCACCACCCTGCGCGCGCACGGAATCGTGCGCGACGACCTCCCGGAACCACAGCAGCGGTACGCGATCCACGCCTTGCTCGTCGGATTCAGCACCGTCATGGCCGACCCGCCCAGCTCCGGCCCGATCGAGATCGACGACCCCGAAACCGTCCTCGCCGAGGTCGTCCACCTGCTGCTCGAGCCACCGACCTACCCCGCTGACGGTGTGATCGCAGCGGCTGCCGAAACAGTGCGTGCGCGGTTCACCGAGATTCGTGACGGGTTGCTCTCGCTGATCACAACGGGGGCCGCTGGGACCAGGTGAACGGGGTGAGGGAGCACTCCAAGCGGTTCGGGCGAATTCTCAGCGGAGGTAACCCCGCTCGGTCGCGATGTGCGACGCTCATCGTCTTCTACACATCACCACCCGAAATCCCCCGAATTATTCGGTCTACCGCGTCGAACACCCACACTCTGCGGTGTCTGTCGAGGGTCAGGCCCGGTCGGCTGCTGATATCCGGTCGTCGTCCGAGGCGGCGGCTGGGGTCGAGCGGTTTGCTGGCAGCAGTGCGGCTATGAGGACAGCGCCGAGGGCGAGTACAACGGCAGCGATCATGAGCGCGAAGGAAAAGCCCGCCGAATCGGCGGAACCGGCCGAGGCGCCATTGTGGTGTTCGGCCACGGTGACCAGAACGGCGATGCCGATTGCGCCACCGATCTGCTGCACCGAGCTGAACAACGCCGAGCCGAGTCCGGCGTTGTCCGTGGTGGTGCCGGTGACCGCGGCCACCGTCAGAGCCGGCAGGCTCAGCCCACATCCCAGGCTGGTGACGAGCATGCCCGGCAGCACACCCGTAGCGTATGGATCGCCCACCGCCACACCGGACAGCATCAGTAGCCCGGCCGCGCTGATCAGGAACGACAAGACCAGCGCCCACCGCATCTCGATCCTCGTGATCGCGTACGTGGAAAGGCGCATACCCACGAGAATTCCAGCGCCATAGGGCAGATAGGCCAGGCCAGCCTCCAATGGCCCGTATCCGAGGACGGTCTGCAAGTGGATCATCAACAAGAAGGCCATGGCGAAAAAGGCCACTGAAAACAGCAACGTCGCCGCGTTGGCGACCGAACGCGTCCGGTCGGCCAGGAACGCCATCGGCACCAAAGGCTGCGCCACCCTCGACTCCACCACGATGAATGCGGCGGCCAAGAGCGCAGCAAACAGCAGGGCCGCGATGACGGGGAGTCCGGCCCAGCTCGTTTCTCCGGCTCGGAGCAGGCCGTAGACCAGGGAGACCACGGCGCCGGTGCCCAGAACAGCGCCGGGTATATCCAGACGTGCTCGGGTGCGCGCACGACTTTCCGGGATCAAGCGAGGCAACAGCACGATCGCCACCGCCGCCACCGGCAGGTTGATGAGAAAGATCCAGCGCCAGGAGGTGAGGTCGGTCAGCACGCCGGAGATCACCAGGCCCGCGGTGCCGCCAAGAGCCGCGATCGCGCCCCAGATGGCCAGTGCCCGAGTGCGTTCCGCGGTGCCAGGGAACAGCAGAGTGATCAACGACAGCGCGGCCGGGCTCGCCATGGCCGCGCCGGTGCCCTGAACGAACCGTCCGAGCACGAGCTGCCATGGCTGTTGGGCGAACCCGCACGCCAGACTTGCCACACCGAACAGCGCCACCCCGAGCAGGAAGACACGGCGGCGGCCCAGCAGATCGGCCACGCGCCCGGCCAGCAACAACAATCCACCGAATGCGAGAAAGTAGGCGTTGACTACCCAGGCCAGCCCTGCGCCGGTGAAGCCCAGCTCGTCGCGGAGGCTGGGGAGAGCAACGCTGACCACATTGTCGTCGAGGACGAGCATGAACTGCACGAAGCACAGCACTACCAGCGCTGCCCGGCGTCGGCCGGGGACTACGGAAGCGACCATCGGTGTCACGGCAGACGCTCCGGCATCGAGGGAGTACGCCAACCATTATGAGTCACAAGATTTTTCAGCACTCAACGACGCTATGTGCCTCTCGAAGCTGGCCACAATACGTGGTGAGGCCCAATGATGTCGCGTTGAGGACATAGGCTGGCGGCATGCTGGAACCCGCCGATTGGTCCGATCTGTCCGGTGCGGGAGTGATCATCGTCGGCCAATTCCCGTTGACGTCGGGGGAATGGATCCCCGCCCACAGTCATACCCACCATCAGTTGGCGTGGACGCGTCGCGGAGTCCTCAGCATCGCTGTCGCCGACGCGTACTGGGTACTGCCGCCGACCCGGGCCTTGTGGTTACCGGCGGGGGTAGTACACCGAACCGGCGCCACCCGCGAGGCGATGTTGTGCAGCCTCTACCTCGATCCGGCAGCATGCTCCCTGGACTGGTCCGAGCCCACCGCGGTAGGTGTCGGCGCGCTGCTGGCCCAACTGATCACCTATCTCGCCCGCCACGATCTGGCCGAAGGCGCACGGCAGCGGGCCGAGGCTGTCGTGCTGGACCTGCTGCACCCCGTACCGACCCTACCGATCGACGTTCCACACCCCGTCGACGAACGGGTCCGCGCGGTGGCCGACGCGCTGCTCGCCGACCCCGCCGACCCCCGCGGCCTCGAAGCGCACGCACACGACATAGGAGTGAGTCGACGAACACTGACCAGGCTGTTCGTCCGCGATACCGGTATGAGCTTCGACCGTTGGCGCACCCATATGCGGCTGCGCGCGGCCCTGCCTCTGCTCGCCGAAGGTCGTACCGTATCCCAGGCCGCCCACGCCGTGGGATACACGACTGCGAGCGCGTTCCTCGCGGCGTTCCGCCGGACGGTTGGGACCTCACCCGGACGCTACCTCCACGCAGACGCCGGGCTCGACCCGCGAATCGAAATGGGCCAATAGAAGTGCACTCACGTTCACGGCGGCCCCCACTGTCCGTGAATTCTGGGCCGACAGCACGACAACCTGAATTGTGAGGCGTACCGGACGTGCGTGGGGCGTCTACGGCACGACGACAGGCGGCTCGCGTCTTCTCATCCAGTTCCACAACCCGCACGGTCCCGTTCGATGCAAGAACAGTATCGAGGGCAAACGCGTGATCGCCGATCTCTTCGAGGAACGCTTACAGGTAACCGACTCGATCGTCCTCACCGTCGAGTTTGGCGTCCTGCCCCCGCGCTTGGTCCATGCCCTGCACGCGGCACCGCGGCGCCACAGTCCTGAACTCCGACCGGCGAACGCCTCGTCCATGCGTGAGTTGATGCCTGGGGCACTCTCGACATCGATCTGGCTGTAGAAGCTTCTCACACCGGCTGTGGCCCGAGACGTATGTCAGACGGGCGCGATGCCGACGTGCTGCGCCAGCTGCCCCAGTTCACCGGTAGCGAGGTCGCGCCTCGCCTCTCGCAGCATCGCCCCGGCGAGTTCCCGCACCGGAGCGGTTACACGGTCGGTGGACCAGAGCAGTCCGTAGCGAATGGGCGGGGCGCCGAGTAGCGGCACGTACGCGACGTCGGGGCGGGTGTGGCAATCCCGAATCTGGTTGGCGACGATCGTGACGCCTTTGCCTTCGCCGATGATGCACAGAGCTTCGGGAAAATGCATCGTCGTATTCGCGATGGAGTTCGCTTCCGAACAGACCTCGCAGCGCATCACCCGAAGCCTCGACCGACTCGGCTCACCTCCGCACCCCCGAGACGCACAGACTTTTCGACGGCACATCACAACGCCCCGGCCAGTGAGGCGAGGACTGCCGAGGGGTAGTCGGCGAGCTTTGCCGGCCCGGCGGAAGCATCGGGTCCAGTTGGCGGCAGCGGCGTCGCGCTCGGTGCCGCCCTTCCAGATCTTGGTGGCTTGCCGCGATACGGCCGACGGAGCGACATCGCTGACGTGCGGTTTCATGATCGGCGGGAGCACGGGCGCCGAAGCCGCTGAACTGCGGAAACGCCGTCGCAGATTTGTGCCCTCGGCAGGACACACAAACATGGGCAACCGGAAAACGCCTGGTCATCGCGGATTCTTACACGATCTAGCGATCCCCATTCGTCGGTGCCGACCTTATCGCGTTCCCATCTTCGTTGTGCCCACGGCGGGCGTATCGAAGGTGGGATCGGGCCTGGCCTCGTTTCGGTGATTCTGATCAGCTGAGTGATCGGGATCGGCCCGACACCCGCCCGCCGCGAGGTCTGACGAGGTGTCAGTGGTCGGAACTAGCATCGGACTGTGTCGTCAACGCGCCCGCATATTCCCAGTGAGCTTCGCCGTGAGGTGTTGGTTGAGGCAGGACATCGTTGCGCCATACCAACTTGTCGCCAGTACCCCGTCGAGGTCGATCACATCGTCGACTGGGCAAAGACACGACGTCACGAGTTCGACAACCTCATCGCGCTGTGCCCGACTTGTCACGCGCGCAAGACACACGGCGAGATCGATGTCCTGGCGATGAAGCAGTACAAGGCCAACCTCGGGGTGATGACACGTCGTTACAGCGACTTGGAGCTGCGGCTACTACGGTGGCTATTCGAGTACGCGCCGGGTCGGGATCGACCTCTGATATCCGACGGAATGACCTGGGCGGTAGGTGATCTCGTTGCAGATGGGATGATCGCACTACGAAAGGACGCATGGCTTCTGCCGTCTGGGCGACGAGATGGCCCGAAACCCATTCGGCTACACGAAGAACAGCTCCAAGGACGTCCAGCCCGGTTCGCATCTTTGACACCGAAGGGCCTTGAGCTCGTGGAGCGGTGGTTCGGCGGCAAACCGGTCGATCTTGTTGCGTTTGAGGGTTTCCAGCACAGCCTGGACAACGACCCAGAGCTGCGCCGAACACTTGGCGTAGGAGATTGTGATACTTAGATAGTCGGCTCCGGCCGCCGCGCGGGGAGGGGCAGCATAGCCGTAGACATGTAGTTCAGGGGCCACAGGGTTTACCCTGAACCGCATGAATCTGGAAGCCCCTGGGGCGTTGAACGCTTGTTCATCAAGTGGCGAACCCAATCCCTCGCTATATTGGCAGCGTCCTTCGGGCCCGGCAGCGTTCTGCTGCGGCAGTTCGAGACCGAAACTCAGCTCAGGCGTGGGGACTTCGGGCCGACTATACAACGATGGGAGGCTGTAGGGCGTGGTGGGACTGAGTCAGTCGAGGCTTTTCAGGGCTGCGGCCCAGGGCACCGGTTCGCCTTCGTTGACCCGGATGAAGCGCACGCCCCAGTCGGTGAGGTTGGACAGTGCGGCAGCGACTGGCGGGAACTGGAATTGGGCTGCTCGTCCGTGCGGAACCGCTACGACTGGTAGCCCGGCTCCGACCGTTTCGACAAGCAGCGCCAGCGGCAATGTATCACCAATCCCCGCAGCCCATTTCGCCATAGAACTTGTCGTCAGCGGCGCGGCGAGGACCGCGTCGGGTGGCGGAAGCAGGTCTTTGGTGCCTGGGACCTTGAACTCCGACCGGACGGGGTATCCGGTCTGTGCCGCGAGTGCTTCGGCGTCGATGAATCGGGCGCCGTTGGGGGAGGCCAGAACACACACTTCCCAACCGTCTGCCTGTGCGAGGGTCACCAGTTCCCCGACGTCCCCGGCCCCACCGGCTCCTGTCACGATCGCGTACAGAACTCTTGTGCGCTCACCCATGTCCCCATCATGGCAGGCGATGGGTGATGCGTCTTCGCCTACAGCGCCACAGCACCGACCCGGGAAGCGAGTTTGCCGAGGTCTCCAGTGACGAGGTCGCGTCCGGCTTTGATCATCATGTGGCCCACCAGTTCCTGCACCGTGTCCATGTTGCGGACCTGTTGAGGCGCGATGCGCTCTGCCCGTAGCAGCGCGTCCAGGGACATGGTGTGGTCGTCGCGGGCTGCGGCGGCACGCCCCACCTCTACGAAGTACTGGGCGGCGCGGCCGACGGTCGGCAGCGAACGAGGGTCGAGGCAATGGGCGAGATCGAGCACTCGTTCCGGGGAGCCTTCTTCCATGGCCACGGTCATGTTCCACAACGCCACGTTGGCCGAGCCGAAGGAGACGTTGCCGACGATCGTGGTGGGATCGTCGATGGTCCCGCGGTCGAGCTGAGCCGCGTACTCGGCCGCCTGGGCGAGATGATCGTGGGGGCTGGCGCCCATGGTGGCGGTGACCAAAGAGGCTTGGAGGTGGAGCATTCCGACCGTTTGTATCTCGGGGGCGGTGGTTGCGTCGGGTCCGACCTGGGCAGCGGTGTGTACGGCGCAGTCCAGGGCAGCCTTGAGGGACTCGGGTCGGGCGAGGAGTACCTGGCTGCGCACGTAAGCGCCCGAGGCGATGCCTTGGCGGCTGTCGATCCGTTTGGCAGCGGATTCAGCTGCTTGCGCGGCTGACCAGGCGACGGCGAAGTAGCCGCGTGCGCGCAGGGCCACTGAAGTCTCGGAAGCGACCTGGGCCAACGCATCCCACGCGGCGCGGCGGTCTCGGGGCTTTCCGCTGTGGGCTTGGCGGTACAGATCGGTGATCGCCGGAGCCAGCAGGGGACCGAGTTTCGTGTATTCACAGGCCATTTGGAGTCGTGTGATGCGTCGGGCGAGCGCGACGAGTTCGCCGATCTCGCGGACTGGCTGATCGCTTCCGATGTTGCCTGCTGCCCAGAATGCTGTTTCGATGGCGGGCACCGAGGCGTCGAAGTCGTCGGTGGCCGGGCTGCTGCTGGGGAGGATGTCCTCGGTGGTGGCCGAGGCGACGGCCGCTGCCGCGAGGACGAGCAGCTGTCGACGGTCGACCTCTGTTGCCGCGTTCTGTCGGGGGAGTCGGAACCACAGCAGTTCCTCGGGGATGTGCAGAGCTGTTGCCCATTGGACCAGCTTGGACATCTTTTCGGGAGCTTCGCGGGGCTCGATCCGGCTCAGGGTCGCCTGGGACATGTCGAGCCAGTTCGCGACGTCGAGTTGGGTGATCGGGGACTTGTGCATGGGGTGGGTGCGGAAGGCGAAGATCACCCGGCCCATGTGCCAGGAGGCCAAGGCGTCGCGCATGTGATCGCTGGCCCAGAACTCGGCGGGCATCACCGGTGCGCCGACAGCGGGCTCTACTCGCGCGCAACTACTGCACGCCGTGCCGGTGTTGAATCGGGACAACCGAGTCCCGCACATCGGGCATTCGCGCGTGTTCTCGGCTATCCGCATCATCCGCCCCGCTTCCGCGATCATGGCCGTCCCCAACGGTTTTTCCGACGGTACCACCAGCTCTACCCAGCCCATATGCACCTTCTGCATACGCCGGAATTCCCGAGACTCGTTGTGTGTATAGCCAATTCGTGCTCGACGCGGCGATCGTCGGTGTGTCCGATAGCAATCCTGCGGAAGGGGCGACATGGCGCTATCACTGTTGGTGCCGATCCTCGGGCCACCGGCGTCCGGAAAGACAACGCTCACGCTGGCGCTGGGCAAGAATCTCGACCGGCACGTGTTCAGACTGCGCGAACACGTGCCGCCCGAGGTGGTCAGGCAGACCGCCAGTCACGGTCCGCGAGACCTCGGCTGGATCGACGATGACGTCGTCAATCTGGCGGTGCGTCGGTACCTGAGCACCGTGGCCACCGACTCCCGGAACCACACGGTGCTCCTGGACAACTATCCCGGCACCGGCCAGCAGGTCGAAGCGCTGCTCGAGATAACGCGGGCGCTCGCACCGGGCTGTGCCGTCGAGCCGGTCGAGCTCGTGCTCGACGCGCCGGCCAGACGCAAGAGGGCGCGAGCACGTCGCGTCTGCCACCGATGTGAGCGCGATCCGGCCGCCGATCCGCGCCTGCCCGCGACCGCATCGACGTTCGGTGGATGGACCTGTGGGAACTGTGGCTCACTGCTGCACCCGCGGCGAGGCGACGCTCCGTCACTGTTCGCCGCCCGCACCCGACGCCACGACGACACGGTCGAGGACGTGCGTACCGCGTTCGACCGTGCGGGCATCCCCACCAACTCCGTCGACGCCGCCGACGACGCCGCGACCCTCGCACGAATCGTCGAGCCCCTGCTCATAGTGAGGAGCACCACCGCATGACCAGCACAACCCCTCTTGGACTCCCGACTTTCCGGCCCGACACCTACGGCCACGCCCGGATGCCACGCAACGCCGGACAGCGCGAACCACACCGTGTCGACAAGGTCGCCTACGGCCGGTTCCGCAACGTCTACCTTTACATCACCGAGGCGTGCCAGTTGCGGTGCGAGCACTGCTACATGGGCGAACGGCTCGAGCGGGCGTTGAAGATGACCCCGCAGCAGATCGTCGACACCCTCGCCACCTGGCGGCAACTCGGCGGCGACAAGCTCACCATTCTCGGCGGTGAGCCGACCCTGCACCCCTGGTACATCGACGCCATCCGGGCGGCCAGGACCATCGGCTACGGCCACGTCATCACCACCACCAACGCCCAGGCCATCGCCCGCAAGAAGTTCGCCCGGCTCACCCCCGAGGACTTCGCCTACGTCCAGGTCAGCATGGACGGCGGCAGCGCAGCCACCCACGACACGGTCCGCGGTGAGGGCACCTTCGACCAGGCGATGCAGACCAGCGCCGAACTGTGCGAGCGCGGGTTCGACACTCGCATCATCTGCACGGTCCACAAAGCCAACGAGGGTGATGTCCTGCGCCTGCTCGACATCGCCGACGGCATCGGCGCGAGCCTGGTCAAGTTCCACGTGTTCTCCACCATCGGCACCGGCCACGGCAACGCCGACATGGCGATGAATCCCCTGGAGTGGGTGAACTTCTGCGCCAGGCTCGAACTGGTTGCGCCGGAACACAAGTCACGGGTGTGGTTCCAGCCCACCTACGCCCGCCGCGACCAGATGGACCGCTACGCCGGAGAGGGCTACCAGGGCTGCATCGGCCGCACCCTCGACCGGATCTCGATCTTCCCCGACGGCCGCTGCTACGTGTGCAGCTACCTCTTCGATACCGACACCTACTACGCCAAGATGCGCGACGGCCAGGTGCTGCTCAACCGCGACAGCGAGGTCAACGAGTTCGATCTGTTCACCAAACCTCTCGTCGGCAGCGCCTGCGGCGGCTGCAAGGAATCGGCGTGCATGGGCGGCTGCCCGGCCGAGGAACTGGTCATGGGGTCTTCGTCGTGCTCGGCCTACCCCGACATCGTGCCGGTCTGCCGACTGTGGAAATCCAGCGCGAAACCCGAATAGGAGACCTCAATGCACACCATGGAAACCGTCATCGAACCGCTGCGCTGCCTCGATTGGAACGACGTGGAGGCCGTCGAGTTGGCTACCCGCAAGTCCTTCGAACTGCTCGCAGCCCAGAAGTACCTGCTGCGGCGCGAATTGACTACGCTGCCCGACAACCCCGATCTCGCCGCACTGTGCGAGCACTACGACATTCTCGACAAGATCGTCCTGCACGACGACCTCGAATCCGGGATCCGGTTGCGCCTGCACATCTTCGGGCCCGGCTACCACGATCGCCCGCACAACCACCGCTGGACCTACGCCAGCCGCATCCTGCGTGGCGAATACCGGCACCGGCTCTACGGCGACGTCGAACTCGGTACCGAGATCGACGTTTCGAGCCTGCGCGCGGTGCACGTGCGCCAGGAACGGGTCGGGGCCAGTTACGCGCTGCACCACAGCGCTGTTCACGCCGTGGTCGCCGAACCCGGCACCGTGTCGCTGGTGCTGCGCGGCCCTGCCATCAAGGACCGGTTCCTGGTCATGGACGCCAAGAACGGCGAGTCCTGGTGGCAATACGGGGCCATGAAGGAATCCCTCGAAGACGCTGCGGAGAAACGTATGTCCCCGCAGCGCCTCGAGGAACTGATCGCCTCGCTCGATGAGTGGCAGCTCATCTGACGAGGTCAAGCGACGGTGGGGACCGGTGAGAGAGAGGTCACGGTTCCCACCGTCACCTGTCACCAGCCGAACAGTGACAGTGACTTGCCGGAGGAGATGTGGCCCAGTGCTTCCCGGCAGTAGGGGATCATGTCCGCTGGCAGAGCGTCGGCCGTGAACCATTCCAGCGCATCGCACTTGTCGGGTTCCATGTTCGTCGGTTCGCCCTCCCACTGCCGGACCTGGAAGAAGAACGCGACGCGACCGCCGGACGAGCTGTTGTGCATGATGTGCGCGAACTCGACGTCCTCGGGTGCGATCTGCACACCGATCTCCTCGGCGGCTTCACGCCGCAGCGCCTCGACCACCGACTCCTCGGCCTCGAGATGCCCCGAAGGCGGGTGGAACGCTCCATCGGCGTAACCGGTACCAGCTCGCCGACCGAACAGGATCCTCCCCTGGTCGTCGGTGAGCAGCAGGTGCACATCACCGATGAGGGTGTGCCTTTCCGTGCTGGCCACAGCCATTTCTTACCTCTCTCTCGATGCGCTCGACATGAACGCGAGCACGACCATAAGCCATCGGCGGCCCATGTACTACCTCGTCCGCCGCATCGGAATCGGAGACCCCATGTCGCACCAAGCCACCCTCCATCGCAGCGAAGGCCAGCTCCTTGTTGTCCCCAGCCAGACCCCCGAAAGCTTCCGCGCGATCATCACTTTTGGTGCGGCGGCCAGGCACGGCCGTCGCGATGCCTGCCTCCCCGAATGTCAGCGAGTCGGCTACCACCGTCAGGACTTCGCGACGAACTCTGGTCGCCACCATAAGGAGGAGTGAGATGGACAGCACGGACTCGCGGGACTGCGTCCACACCGACCCTCACCTGGATCTCTTTCTCCTTCTTTGAAATCCATTTCTGATGGTATGGCTGGCCTCACGGCCGGTCGAGGCCTTTCGGGTGCGCTGGGTGCGTTTCGTTCGCGGCTTGCGTTGTCGCGCGAGGCGGCCTCGCGGCGAATCCGCGCAATTTTCGCGAATGGGGTTGTGGTGCTGTTCGCGGTTTCGCGGCCGAGGGCCTCAACCTCGATCAGGGCCTGGCCCGCCCTCCGACGCGCGGCGTGATCTCACCACGAGAGCCCCGGCGCGGCGACCTCGACTGATCTCACCGTGACCTGTGGCGAGGCCCCGCTGCGAGCCACGACACCGAACCGGGCAACCCGGCACGTCACGGGATACCGCTACTACAGTGGGCCATGTTCTACGTGCCCTCGGCAGGATTCGAACCTGCGACACCCGCTTTAGGAGAGCGGTGCTCTATCCCCTGAGCTACGAGGGCTTGGTTCGGACCGGGGGGCCGATGCGCGAACTCGGGGAAGTCTACCTGGTTGGTGGGTGGGTACACAGTTTGTGTCGGTGGGTGGGGTGATGGGCTACGGGAAGGTGGGGTTATGCGCAGGACTGTGGTGGTTTCGGCGGTTGTGGCGATGGTGGAGTTGGCGCCTGTTGGGGTTGCCTCGGCGGATATGAAGGTGCCCGCGCAGGCAGTGGTTGGTCGGGAGGTGGTGAGCTCGGCGGTGCCGTGTCCGCCGTTCGGGTCGCCCGTGTTGTGTGCGTTGGCGGGGGTGTTGAATCCGTTGCTCACCGGGTCGGCGGGGGTGGGTTAGCGGCCGGTGAAGGTGGCTTTGCGGCGTTCTATGAAGGATTGCATGCCTTCTATGCCGTCGGCGGAGGTGAACAGGCGGGTGACGTCGGGGCCCAGGTGGGCGGCGGCGGATGCATCGCCTTCGGTGCGGGCTCGGTGCGCTGAGGCGAGGGTGGTGCGGACGCCGAGCGGGGCGGCTTCGTCGGCGATGGTGTGGGCGATTGCTCGGGCCCGGTCGAGAGGGTGGCCGTCGACCACTTCTTGGATCAGGCCGATGCGGTGGGCTTCGGTGGCGTCGAATTCGTCGCCGGTGAGCATCCAGCGCATGGCGTTACCCCAGCCGGTCTCGCGCGGGAAACGCAGGGTCGCGCCGCCGAACGGGTAGATGCCGCGGCGGACTTCGAGCTGGGCGAAACGGGTGTCGGCGGCGGCGACGCGGATATCGGCGGCGAGTAGGAGTTCGATGCCGAGGGTCATCACCCAGCCCTGGGCGGCGGCGACGATCGGGGTGGTCCATGGGCCGTCGAGGCGCCACGGATCGCGGCCGTCGGGTGGGTACGGGCTCTGGCCGGAGGCGATGGCGGGGCCGACGTCAACCAGATCCAGGCCGCCGGTGAAGTTCGCGCCGTGGGCGAACAGTACGCCGCAACGCAATTCGTCGTCGGATTCCAGCAGCGCGTAGGCGCGCGACAGTTCGGTGAGCATTGCCAGGTCGAAGGCATTGCGTTTGGCGGGCCGGTTGAGGCCGATGAGCAGTACGTGGCCGTCGCGTTCGACGGTGACGGTGGGGTCGGGGGTAGTCATGATCGGCTCCTCGGGACAGATCGGTGGGGCGCGGACGAATCAGTCGGTGAACGTCACGCGCACCGAGATGGGGTCGGTTTGCAGGGCGCGGAAGGTGGCGGCGCTGAGTCCGGCGAGCAGCGGATGTGGGGCGAAGGCGCGAGCGCGGGCGATCACATCGTCGTCGGGGCGCAGGACGGCAGTACCGGTGCGCCAGCGATTGCCTTGGCGGATACGGATATTCGGCTCGGCACCGACATTGAGCGCCCAACCCGATCGGGTGCCGTGCTGGGAGATCAGCCAGGCTCCGGTGTCGTCGAAGCGGGCCGATACCGGGACCCGGCGGGGCAGGCCGCTCTTGCGGCCGATGGTCTCGAGTTCGGCGGCGGCCGAGGTCGTGACACCGATCCGGCCGAGGGCCCGCACCGTCGGATTGGCGATATAGCGGCCCACGGCGCGTTCGATCACGAACTTGCGCCGGATGTCGCGACGCGGGTCCGGCGCCGCGGAACGGCGGCTGCGCAACGAATCGAGACCGTTGCGTTTGACCATGGTCAGCGCCGTCGACCAGGGCGATCGGGTGGGATCGGGCTCGGCACCGGCGCCGATCAGGTGCAGCTGATCGGAATGCCATTGCAGGTCGAGTGCGCCGTCGAGGGATTTCACGCCGGCGGCCTCGGTCAGGCGGCGGGGCAGGCCGAGCCGGATGGTCGGTGTGTGGAGCCGGTCGGTGCCGTCGAGGATCGCGGCGGCGGCCGCGGTGTGCACCGCGGTGGGGCGGCCGAGGCCGACGATATCGCAGGCTCCGCTCGCCACCGCTTCGGTCATCGCGGCCCGGCTGCGGAAACCGCCGGTGACGGCGAGGGGCACGGTGGCGGCCAGTTCTCGTACCGATTGCGCGTACTCCAGGAAGTACGCCTCCCTGGCCCGGGTGCTCGCCGCGCGGCCCATCATGGCGGGTGATTCGTAACTGCCGCCGCTGATTTCGATGAGGTCGATGCGCTCCGCGGCGATCTGCTCGATCACCGCGCGGGATTCGTCCTCGGTGAACCCGCCGCGCTGGAAATCCGCGGAGTTCAGTTTGATCCCGACGCCGAAACCCGGCGATACCGCCGAACGGATCCGGCGGATGAGTTCGAGCGGGAAGCGCATGCGGCGGCGCGGATCGCCGCCCCAGCCGTCGGTGCGCCGGTTGACCAGCGGCGACAAGAACTGGGAGACGAGGTATCCGTGCGCGCCGTGGATCTGCACCCCGTCGAAGCCGGCTTGTTCGGCGATCCGGGCCGTGGTGGCGAACCGGTCGATGATGTCCTCGATCTCGGCCTCGGTCAGTTCCCTCGGCGCGGGCAGGCCGGGAATGTTCATCGCGACCGCCGACGGCGCCACCGGCTGATACCGGGTCGCCAGCGGATTGGCCTGCCGTCCAGGATGATTGATCTGCATCCAGATCGGTGCGCCACCGTCCTTGGTGGCCTTCGCCCAGCGGGCCAGGCCGTCGAGATCGCGGTCGTCGGTGATCGCGATATTGCCCGGTTCGCCGAGCTGACGCCGATCGACCATGACATTGCCGGTGATCACGAGCCCGAATCCGCCGCGCCCCCAGCGGGTGTAGAGGCGTTCGATGCGCTCGTCCGGCCCCAGTCCCGCGGTGCCGAGTCCTTCGCTGAGCGCGGATTTCATCAGCCGGTTCGGCAGTACGAGGCCGCAGTCGAGCTCGAGGGGTTCGTGCAGGGCGGTCATGGCGGCTCCTGATCCACTGGGTAAACCGATTGGTCTAGTCGGGAGCGACAGTAGTAGAACGATCGGTATACTCGCAAGGGTGGCCGTACGTGACTGCTTGATCGGCAGTGCAATCGAACTGGTCCGGCGCAATGGTGTGGCCGGTACCGGACTCAGCGAACTGCTCGCGCACAGCGGGGTGTCGCGCCGCTCGATCTATCTGAGCTTTCCTGGCGGAAAGGCCGAACTGATCGCCGAATCGACCAGGGTGGCCGGGCAGGCGATGAGTGGATGGTTGCGCGAGTTCACCGCGAGCAGCCCGCAGCGGGGGATCGCCGCCTTCCTCGACCGCTGGAAGGGCGTGCTGCGGACCAGCGATTACGCCGCGGGCTGCCCGGTGGTCGCGGCATCGCTCGGCCGCTCCGTCGCACCGGAGGCCGCCGAAGTCGCCAGGCAGACGTATCAGGAATGGGAGCAGATCCTGGCCGAGCGGCTGGCCGAGCACGACGTCGATGCCGAGACCGCCCAATCGCTGGCCACCACGATGCTCGCCGCGGTCGAGGGCGCTGTCATCCTCTCCATGGCGCAGAACTCCACCGCGCCGTTGGACCAGGTCGGCAAGCACCTCGGTGAATTACTCGATCTGCATATGCCCGCCGGTTGAATAGTGAATCGTCCAGTCGGGGCAGTCGCGTCGCTGCGCACGCCGGGTGAACCAGCTCGATAACCGGCCGTAGCGTGGATCCGCCGGTGCGTATGCCGATTGAACGAGCATGTTCGCCCGCAGCGAGTCGCGCGGATCGGCTGGCCGCACCACCGATGATCGCCGAACCGATCCGGCTCGGATCGATCGGCCGCTCAGCGATGCCCCGGCATCGTCTGCCCGAGCCTCGAATCGCTCGCCTCGGTGCGTGCCCACGGCCCTTCGGCTCATAGCCGCGTGCCCGGCCCCGACCCCGTCAGCGGCTTCCCGCGGGAACTCGGGACTCCTGATAATCGGCTGGATCGAAACGCCGGGTCTTCCAGCGATACAGCAGGGTCGCGCCTGGCCAGTTGTTGGTGATGCGGCCGGAGGCATTGCGGTACCAGCTGGAGCAGAAGTTCCAGGGGGTGTCCTTCAGGCGGCGCTGGAGCCAGACATCCCAGGCCTGTTCGGTGCCGGGGCGGACGGCGAGGCTGCGGCCGGGATGGGCGCCGAGGTATTCGATGATCTGGCGGATATAGCGGGCCTGTGCCTCGAGCATGTAGATGATGGAACCGGAGCCGACATTGGTGTTGGGGCCGTACATCATGAACAGGTTCGGGAAATCGGGAACCGAGACGCCGAGATAGGCGCGGGCGCCCTCATCGGCCCAGGCGTCGGCGAGTTTGCGGCCGCCGGTGCCGTAGATGTTCATCGGCGCGAGGAATTCGGTGCCCTTGAATCCGGTGCCGTAGATGATCACATCGACCTCGTGCTCCACGCCGTCGGCGGTCCGCACGCCCTTCGGGGTGATCTCGGTGATGGCGGTGGTCTCCACATGCACGTTCGGTTCGGTGAGCGCCGGGAAATAGTCGTTGGACAGCAAACCGCGTTTACAGCCCGCCGCGTAATCGGGGGTCAGCTTGGCGCGCAGTTGTGGATCGGGCACCTGGTTGGCCCGGTGCCGGTCGGCGATCGCCACCACCGGGCCCTTGAGCGCGGGCACATCGGTGATCGCCAGTGCGACCAGTTCGAAGAACGACCACGCGAGGAAGCGTTCGGCCATCCGCAGCGGCGGCAGGTGCTCGAAGAGGGTGTGGTGAATCGGCCGGTAGGCCACATCGGGTTTGGGGATGATCCAGGCCGCCGAGCGCTGGAACAGCGTCAGCTGCTCGACCTGCGGTTGGATTCGCGGAATGTACTGGATGGCGCTGGCGCCGGTGCCGATGCAGGCCACCCGCTGACCGGTCAGGTCGACGCCGTGATCCCATTCGGCGGAGTGGAACGCGGGCCCGGTGAAGGTGTCCATACCCGCGATATTCGGCATGGCCGGGCGGGAGAGTTGGCCGACGGCGGGGATCAGCACATCGGCGGTGAGCCGCGAGCCGTCGGCGAGGGTGAGCTGCCACTGCCCGGTGGTCTCGTCGAATTCGGCGTCGGTGACCTCGGCGCCGAATCGGATGTGGCGGGTCAGCCCGTATTTGGCGGCGACGCCGCGCATATAGGCGTGGATATCGGCCTGCTCGGAAAACCGCCGGGGCCAATCGGATTTCGGTTCGAAGGACCAGGAGTACAGCGGCGAGGGCACATCGCAGGCGGCGCCGGGGTAGGTGTTCTCCCGCCATACACCGCCGAGGTCGGAGGCCTTCTCCAGGATGGTGAAATCACCGATCCCGGCGCGGCGCAGCTCCAAGGCCATACCGAGCCCGCCGAAACCGGCTCCGATGATGATGATCGACGGCGAAGTCATGATTCGAGAGTAGGCCGGAAACAGGCTGGTCCGAAGAGATCGACGGACAATAAATCCACATTTCCGGCCACTCGCTACTTACCGGCGAGCTGCCGGGCGATCACCAGCCGCTGGATCTGATTGGTGCCCTCGAAGATCTGCATCACCTTGGCCTCGCGCATGTATCGCTCCACCGGGAAATCCTGGGTGTAGCCGTAGCCGCCGAGCACCTGCACCGCATCGGTGGTGACCTTCATAGCGGCATCGGTGGCCACCAGCTTGGCCACGCTGGCCTGGCGCGAATAGGGGAGTCCGGCATCGCGGCGGCGGGCGGCGTCGAGATAGGTGGCGCGGGCCGAATCGACGGCGGCGGCCATATCGGCGAGGACGAACCCGAGACCCTGATGGTCGATGATGTGCTTGCCGAACGCTTCCCGTTCCTTGGCGTAGGCGACGGCGTCGTCGAGGGCGCGCTGGGCCAGGCCGGTCGCCACCGCGGCGATACCGAGGCGGCCGGAGTCCAGGGCGCTGAACGCGATGGTCAGGCCCTGACCTTCGGTGCCGATCAGCCGTTCGGCGGGTACGAAGGCGTCGTCGTAGCTCGCGGTGGTGGTCGGGACCGCGCGCAGTCCCATCTTCTCCTCGGGTTTGCCGAAGCTCAGTCCGTCGGTGTCGTCGGGCACCAGGAAGCACGAGACCCCGCGCGAACCCTCGCCGGTGCGGGCGAACAGCGTGTAGAAATCGGCGCGGCCGCCGTTGGTGATCCACGCCTTCGAGCCGTTGATCCGGTATCCGTCGTCGACGGCGGTGGCGCGGCAACGCAGAGCCGCGGCGTCGGAACCGGCGTGCGGTTCGGAAAGGCTGTAGGCGCCGATGGTTTCACCGGAGAGCATGGTCGGCAGCCAGCGCTGCTTCTGCTCATCGGTGCCGAAGGTGAACAGCGGAAAACAGGACAGACCGTGCACGCTCACCGCCACCGCGACCGCCGCCCAGCGCGCCCCGAGTTCCTCGAGCACCTGGAGATACACCTCGTAGGGCTGGCCGCCACCGCCGAATTCCTCCGGATACGGCAGACTCAGCAGACCGGCCGCGCCGAGCGCAGGGAAGACGCCGTCGGGAAATGTTTCGGTCTTCTCGCATTCCACGACCCGCGGTTGCAGTACCTTGTCCGCGAGATCGCGGGTCAGCTCGATCAGATCCCTGGCTTCCTCGGTGGGCAGCATTCGGTCCACAGGCATGGTGTCAACTCCCGCTGGTCGCATCGTCTCGGCTCGTGCCGTTGCCGCCCACGTTATGCGCGTGCATATGTACGTGAACCCCGGGTCAGCCGTGTGGCGGGGGCTTCCGGGGAATTCGCAGCTCAGGGTGTCGGCGTCGACGCCGAGATAGGCATGGCGCTCGCGATGGCGGCCCCGCGCACGTATCGGTCGGGTCTATTTTCGTCACGGGAGTTGGCACGACCATGCCGCGCCCGCTAGACACGTGACGGTCCCGGTCACGGGAATCCGGTGCCGACGGCATGCTGGGGGTGCCGTCGGCGCGCCGGGGCCGGAACCCTGGTGCAGCGGTTCGCGCGGCCACGAAGTTCCCGACCCCACTCCGACTACTCTTGGGTAGGCTCCCGATGTGATGTGGCTCATGTCCTGGTCGAGGTGCCGGGGCGTGGCCGTTCGCCCGAGAGTGAGGGGTCCTTTTCGATGTTGAGCACCATGCAGGACGACCAGCTGTCGCTGGCGACGCTGTTGAATTACGCGTCGACGTTCGTCGGTGATGCCACCGTGTCCACCTGGACCGGTGACGGCGTGCGCACCATGACCTACCGCGAGGTCGGCGCCGATTCGGCGCGGCTGGCGAACGCGCTGCGCGGGCTCGGGATCGGCGAGGGCGACCGGGTCGGCACGTTCATGTGGAACAACAACGAGCATCTGGTCGCCTACGTCGCGGTCCCCGCGATGGGCGCGGTACTGCACGCGCTCAACATCCGGCTGTTCCCGGATCAGCTGGTGTTCGTGGCCGATCACGCCGAGGACCAGGTCGTCATCGTGGACGGCACCCTGGTCCCGATGTTCGCCCAGTACCTGCCGCGGCTGAAGACGGTGCGCCACGTCATCGTCGCCAATGGTGACGCCGCGACGCTCACCGCACCCGAGGGTGTGCAGGTGCACTCCTACCGGGAACTGCTGGACGCCCAGTCGGACACCTTCGATTTCCCGGTCATCGACGAACGCTCCGCCGCCGCGATGTGTTACACCTCCGGCACCACCGGCGACCCCAAGGGTGTCGTCTACTCGCACCGCTCGAACTGGCTGCACGCCACCCAGGTCGCCTCACCGAACGGTATGGGGCTGTTCAATACCGACACCATCCTCGCGATCGTGCCGCTGTTCCACGCCAATGCCTGGGGTCTGCCGTACGCGGCGCTGATGGCGGGCGCGAATCTGCTGATGCCGGACCGGTTCCTCCAGCCGGGTCCGCTGCTGGAGATGATGGCGTCGGTCAAGCCGACCTTCGCCGCCGCCGTACCCACCATCTGGGGTGGCGTCCTGGCCGGGCTGGCCGCGGCACCGCAGGACATCACTCATCTGCGCTCGGTGGTCGTTGGTGGTTCGGCGGTCCCGCCGTCGATGATGCGGGCCTTCCAGGAACAGCACGGTGTGCGGGTGGTGCACGCCTGGGGCATGACCGAGACCTCGCCGCTGGGCAGCGTCGCGCATCCGCCCGCCGGGGTGGAGGGCGAGGAGGAATGGGCCTACCGCATCACCCAGGGCCGTTTCCCGGCCGGTGTGCAGGCCCGCCTCGTGGCCGATGACGGCAGCGTGGTGCCCAATGACGGTGAATCCCTCGGCGAACTCGAAGTGCGCGGCCCCTGGATCACCGGCTCCTACTATTCGCCCGACGGTTCACCGGTCGATCCCGACAAGTTCGATGACGGCTGGTTGCGCACCGGCGATGTCGGCAAGATCAGCCCGAACGGCTATCTGACCCTGGTCGACCGCTCCAAGGATGTCATCAAGTCCGGCGGTGAGTGGATCTCCTCGGTCGATCTGGAGAACGCTGTCATGGGCCACGCCTCGGTCGCCGAGGCCGCGGTCATCGGTGTGCCGGACGAGAAGTGGGATGAGCGTCCGCTGGTGGCGATCGTGCTCACCGAGGGCGCGGAAGCGGCGGAGAAGCAGGCCGAGGAACTGCGCGAGTTCCTGGCGACCAAGTTCGCGAAATGGCAGCTGCCGGAACGCTGGACGTTCATCGCCGAGGTCCCCAAGACCAGTGTCGGCAAGTTCGACAAGAAGCGCCTGCGCGCCCAGTACGCCGACGGCGACCTCACGGTGATCACCCTCGCCTGAGCAGGACACGCATCGGCCCCCGCTCCGAGTCCAGGAGCGGGGGCCGATGCGTCGACATCTAGCAGTTACGCAGTTCCGGGCTCTGGTTGAGCAGCTGGGCCCGCGTCCCGATGAAGGTCGTGTAGGTATCTCCGCCGACCGCGGATAACGGGAACGCCGCCACCCGGTGGCAGTTCTGGAAGGCGAGCTTCACGCCGAAATGCCGTTCCAGCCCACCGCGAATGGCGTCGGAGGCCAGGGCGCGCAGCAGCTGACCGCGGGCCACCTCGTCCGGCGGCGGAACCTCGTTGTCGGCGAATTCGGCGGTACCGGATTGCAGTTCACCGGCCACGCGGCTCACCACCTCCCAGGCGTAGGGCAGGGAGTTCTTGACACATTCGACGAATTCGGCGTCGTCTACCTCGCCTCGTTCGGCGCGTTCGAGCAGTGCGGTGGGGACATCGAGGGACATGAGCGCTCTCCTGTCGGTTCGCTGCGTTCGGCCACCCGAGTCTAAACGACAGTCGTTGTCAACAAGACTGGATTCGTCGTGAAAGTGCCGATTCCAGCGCGGTTTTCGCCTCCGCGGCCAGCTCGGCGACCAGCGCTGCGGCCGGTAGTTGCCTGGTCAGCGAATGTGCTTGTCCGGCCCACAGATTCACCGCGTCGGCGTCGCCGGAGGTTCGGGCGGCCGCACGCAAAGGTCCTGTGGCGTAGTGGATCTCCGGATAGGCGACAGGAGCGTCGGTGTGGTCGGTGAGGAATCGGTTGCGCAGGCCGCGGGCCCGGCGTCCGGTGAAGGCACGCGTCAGCATGGTCGGGGTGTCGCCGCCGATCGCAGCGCGCAGGAGCTGATTGGTCCCCGCTTCCCGACAGCCGAGGAAGGCGGTGCCCAGTTGTGCTGCGGCGGCGCCGGCCGCAAGCACTGCGGCGATACCGGCGCCGGTGGCGATACCGCCCGCGGCCACGATCGGGCGGTCGGTCGACGCGGTGAGCAGTTGCAGCAGGGTCAGCAGGCCGAGCGGGTCGGCCCCGTCGTCGACGACCCGGTCGACGAAGGTGGCTCGATGTCCACCCGCCTCCGCTCCCTGGGCGATGAGGACGTCGGCGCTCGCGGTGACGGCGATCGCGGCTTCGGCGGGCGAGGTCACCGTCACCCAGACCTCCGAACCCGCCTCGTGCAGCCGGCGCACCTCGGACGCCGACGGACAGCCGAAGGTGAACGTCACGACCGCGACGGGATCGGCGGTGAGCAGATCGAGCTTGGCGTCCCAGTCGTCGGTGTCGTATGTCGGTTCGCCCACCGGGAACCGGGTGCGCAGTTCCTCCAGGTATCCGCTGAACACAGCGGGCGGGGTCGGTGCGCTGGGCACGAACAGATTCACGCCGAACGGCGCCGATGTGGCCGCGCGGGTGGCGGCGATGCGCTCGGCGAGGGCGGCGGCGGTGAGATAGCCGGCGGCCAGTACGCCGAAGGCGCCCGCCTCGGCGACCGCGGCAGTGAGTTCGGGAGTGGAGGGTCCGCCCGCCATGGGTGCGAGCACGATCGGAACGTTGACTTCGTCGATGATCACGATTCGAGTGTCGTCCCGTTATCGACGTAATGACAGCGTGACCTGCGATTATCTGCGCAGACGTGATCCAAACGGCGCCGAAGGTTGCGAAATGGTCACGACGGGGTAGAGTTCCCGTCACGACGGATGCCGAAACGTTATTTCGCTCGGTTCCGGCGGATCGTTACCAAACGGTCGGCACCGGGATCGGCATTCGTGACCATTGTTCATCGGACGCTAGGACGAAGCTTTGCCGCAGCACCGAGTAGGCCCCAGTTCCGTTACCGTCTCCAGCCTCATCGGCGATGGTGTCGAGGGTCGTCCGACGCGGCACCGCGCCGAGGCCGGTCGAGTCGAGCGGGTGAAGGCCGCGGCCACCGCCGCCGTCGCCGCGGGCGCGCTGATCGGTACCGCCGCCCAGGTGGCGCCGGCCATTGCCTACGCGTCGCCGCTGCTGCCCGGTTCGCACAACGACAACGACGCCGACCACGATGTCGCGCCGGTCGCCTTCGCCGAACCCGCCGCCAAGGCCACCGCCGCCGAAGCTCCCGCCGTCGCGGCGCCGATCGCGGAAGCTGTCACTCCGGCGGCCGCCCCCGTCGCCGCCGCTCCGGTCGCCGCCCCGTTCGGCCTCGGCGGTCTGCCGCCCGAGATCGCCGGCCCGCTGGCCCATGCCGAGCAGGTGCTCAAGGATCTGCAACAGCAGGTGGCGCCGGCTCCCGCCGTCCGCCCCGTTGCGGGCGCGATCAGCTCCTCCTACGGCAGCCGCTGGGGCGCGATGCACTACGGCATCGACTTCGCCGACGCGCTCGGCGCACCCATCCATTCTGTGAGCGGCGGAACCGTGGTCGAGGCCGGTCCGGCTTCGGGCTTCGGGCTCTGGGTCCGCGTCCTCCAGGACGATGGAACCACCGCCGTATACGGCCACGTGAACGATATGTTCGTACAGGCCGGTCAGCGGGTGAACGCCGGTGACGTCATCGCCACCGTCGGCAACCGCGGCCAGTCCACCGGACCGCATCTGCACCTGGAGATCTGGGATCAGGGCGGCGCCAAGATCGACCCGATTCCTTACCTGGCCTCCAAGGGTGTGCCCATGGAATGGGGCCCGTCGTCGCACTGATCCGGCCGCGACCACATCTCCTGGACAATTGAGACATTGGCGCTCGCCCGGATCTCGGGACCATCGGCAGACCACCAGGTGTGGCCGATGACCGAACTCGCCGACATATTCGAGCCCGGATCGCTGCACGGCCGGTTGTACGCCCTGCTGGTCCACCACCCCCGGACCCGGCTCCCCGATATCGCCGACCACCTCGACGTATCCGAGGCACAGGCGCGTAAAGCGCTGGACCGGCTCTGTGATGTACAGGCCGCGGTCCGGCTCACCGATTCCGACGGCACCCCGGTATGGGACGCGCACGCACCCGAAGCGCTGTCCGAAGCCGAGGCCAGGCGCCGTCAACACGAAATCGCCACCATGCACGCGGCCGCCGCGCGGCTGAGCCAGACCTTCCGCTCCGTACGCCGCTCACCGCGCGGCAGCGGTGCGGTGGTTCCGGTGTACGAGCGGCTCGAGATGCTGGCCGACTTCGAGGAATTGCAGGTCGGCGCGCGGCAAACGGTGAAGGTGATCGAACGCGGCCCGTTCCTCAGCGATGTGGAACGCGAGCGGCGGCTGTTCGAACTCAAACAGTCCCGCATCGGTGATGGCATCCGCTATCGCACCCTCTACCAGGACACCATCTATCAGGACGGTGAGCGGCTGCGGCACGCGCTGGCCACCAATGCCCGCGGTGCCAGCGCACGCACCCTGCCCGATCCGCCGTTCAAACTGATCGTGGCCGATGACGAACGCGCCAGCCTGGTGCTGCACGCCGACGAACGCCGCTCGGACCCGATGGGGCTGCGCATCACCCGGTCACCGGGGCTCGAGCTGCTGGTGAAGACCTTCGATGTGCTGTGGTCGCTGGCCGCGCCGATCTCGGTGCATCCGGCCGTGACCGACCTCGACGAGCGCGATCGCGCCATCCTGACGTTGATGGGCCTCGGCGCCACCGACGACACCATCGCGCGCAGGCTCGGCATGTCACGGCGCACCGTCGTGCGCCGGACCGCGCGGCTGCTGGAGCGGCTCGGCGCCAGCACCCGGTTCCAGGCCGGTGTGCAGGCGATCCGCCGCGGCTGGCTGTGACAAGGCCCATCAGAACGGGTAGTTCTGCAACATCGGGCCCGTCGCCCCGATATAACGGCTGCAACCCGTACAGCGGGCGTGGCGATGGGTTGCGTGCACCGGGCGCAACCTCGCGCCCTTATATGATGGCCCGGACCGCGCCGGCCCGGGCGGACGACGCCCTGGACATGGGGCAGGGCCGGGTTCCGGCTCGACGCGAGAGGTGAATGCACTCGAATGGAAACTGCCCGCCGCTCCGCTCGTGGTAGCCGTCGCCGCCGCTCGGGCAGCCCGCTGTTCGGCCAGCTGCTCACCGCGGCGGTGGAGTCCGCGGCGACCTCGGTCGCGATCCGCTTCAACCCGACGGGTGCACCCGCCGATGAGCGCACCCTCACCTATCAGGAGTTGGATCAGGCGTCCTCGCAGGTCGCGCGGGAACTGATCGATCGCGGTGTCGGACCGGGCGATGTGGTGGCGATCGGTATCGCCCGCAGCCTGGAATCGGTGCTCGCGGTGTGGGCCGTCGCCAAGACCGGCGCCGCCTATGTGCCCGTCGATCCCGGTTATCCGGCCGACCGCATCAACCACATCGTCTCCGATTCCGGGGCCGTCATCGGGCTGACCACCATGGCGCATCGTCCGGTGCTCGGCATCGGTGTGTACTGGGTGGTGCTCGACGATCCGGTGCTGTCGGAGCGGATCGCGAAGCGGCCGAGCCATCCGATCTCCTACGCCGACCGGGTGCGTCCGCTGGACGAACGGCATCCGGCCTATGTCATCTACACCTCCGGTTCGACCGGTCGGCCCAAGGGCGTCGTGGTCACCCACACCGGCCTCGCGGGCCTGGTCACCGCCGAACGCGAGCACTACGGGGTGACCGAGGACTCGCGGGTGCTGCACGTCTGCTCACCGAACTTCGATGTGTCGGTGCTGGAGCTGCTGCTCGCCTTCACCTCGGGGGCGACGCTGGTGATCGCGCCGCCGACGGTGTTCGGCGGTTTCGAGCTGTCGGATCTGCTGCGTCGTGAGCAGGTCACGCACATGCTGATCACGCCGGGCGCACTGGAATCGGTCGATCCCGCCGGGCTCGACGACCTCGAGGTGGTCGTGGTCGCGGGCGACAAGTTCGGGCCCGAGCTGGTGGGGCGCTGGGCCGAGGGGCAGGACTTCTATAACGGTTACGGCCCCACCGAGGCCACCATCCTGGCCACCAGCACCGCGCCGATGACCGTCGACGATCCGATCACCATCGGTTCGGCCATCCCGGGTGTCGGTGCGTTCGTCCTGGATTCGCGGCTGCGGCCGGTGCCCGCGGGAGTGATCGGCGAGCTGTACCTGGCCGGTCCGGCGCTGGCACAGGGATACCTCGGTCGTCCGGGGTTGACCGCCGAGCGATTCGTCGCCAGTCCTTTCGGCGCCGATACCGGCAATCCCGGCGCCCGGCTGTACCGCACGGGTGATCTGGTGCGCCGCAGCGAAACCGGTGGTCCCGACGGCGGTGTCATCGAATATCTCGGCCGCTCCGATTTCCAGGTCAAGATTCGTGGATTCCGTATCGAGCTGGGCGAGATCGACAACGCGCTCACCGCCCATCCCGATATCGATTACGCGGCCACGCTCGGTAAGACACTGCCCTCGGGCGCGACGGCGCTGGTGTCGTATGTGCTGCCGCGCGCCGGAACCACCGTCGAGACCGGCGAACTGGCCGACTTCATCGGTGAATCGCTGCCCGGATACATGATTCCGGCCGCCATCATGGTGCTCGACGAGATTCCGCTGACCCCGGTCGGCAAGCTCGACCGGGCCGCGCTGCCCGAACCGGTCTTCGCCGCGCGGACCTTCCGCGCACCGTCGACGCCGGTGGAGGAGATCGTCGCCGATGTCTTCGCGGCGCTGCTGGTGGCGGGCGAGGACGAGCGGGTCGGTGCGGACGACGATTTCTTCGAACTCGGTGGCAACTCGCTACTGGCCGCGCAGGCCGCCGCCAGGATCGGTTCGGCGCTCGATGTGCGGGTGCCGGTGCAGCTGCTGTTCGAGGCGACCACCGTCGCCGCGCTGGCCGCACGAGTGGAACAGCATTCGGGTTCGGCGGCCGGTCGCGCGCTGACCGCCGCGGACCGCCCGGAACGGATTCCGCTGTCCTACGCCCAGCAGCGGATGTGGTTCCTCAACCGCTTCGACCCCGACAGCGCGGTCAACAACATCCCGGTCGCCGTGCGCCTGTCCGGTCGCCTCGACGTGGATGCGTTGCGTGCCGCGGTGCGCGATCTGACCGAACGGCACGAGGTGCTGCGCACCCGCTATCCGGAGGTCGACGGCGAGGGCTACCAGCTGGTGCTGCCGATCGGTGATCCGCATGCGGTGCCGCCGCTGACGGTCGAGCCCGCGACCGAATCACAGGTGCCCGAGTTGGTGGCGGCCGCGGTGACCGCCGGATTCGATGTCACCGCCGCACCGCCGGTGCGGCTGCGGCTGCTGGTGCTCGGCGAGACCGAACATGTGTTGATCTGCGTCATTCACCACATCGCCGGTGACGGTTTCTCGATGGGGCCGCTGACCCGCGATCTGATGGCGGCCTATGTGGATCGCACCCACGGCGGTGCGCCGGAATGGCCGCCGTTGCTGGTGCAGTACGCCGATTTCGCGATCTGGCAGCGCGAGATCCTCGGCGCCGAGGACGACCCGGAGTCGGTGCTGGCCCAGCAGATCGCCTACTGGCGCGACGAACTCGCGGCCCTGCCCGAACAGCTGGATCTGCCCGCGGACCGGCCGCGCCCGGCGGCGGCGTCCAACCGCGGCGCCACATTGGCCTTCGAGATCGACGCCGAGGTGCACGCGGCGCTGACCCGTCTTGCCCAGCAGCACAATTCGACCCTGTTCATGGTTGTGCACGCCGCGTTGGCGGCATTGCTGGCCCGGTTGTCCGGCACCCGGGATATCGCGATCGGCACGCCTGTCGCCGGTCGCGGTGAGGCCGCGCTCGACGATCTGATCGGTATGTTCGTCAATACCCTCGTGCTGCGCAGTGAGGTCGATCCCGGCGCGACCTTCGACGAGCTGCTCGCCTCGGTGCGCCGCACCGACGTCGAGGCGTTCGGTCATGCCGATGTGCCGTTCGAGCGGTTGGTCGAACTGCTCGATCCGGTGCGTTCGGCCGCACGGCATCCGCTGTTCCAGGTGATGCTGACCTTCCAGAATCTCGCGCAGACCGAACTGGAACTGCCCGGTCTGAAGGTCGCCGGAGTGGATCTGGCGGTGCCGCTGGCCAAATTCGATCTCCAGCTGGCGCTGGCGGAGAACATCGACCGGCACGGTGCGCCGCAGGGCATATCGGCCGCGTTCACCTATGCCACCGATCTGTTCGACGGCGCCACCGTGCAGGATTTCGCCGATCGTTTCGACCGCATCCTGCGCGCTGCCGCCGCAGATTCGAGCACCGTGGTCGGCGATGTGGATGTGCTGGCGCCGGGCGAACGCGAACTGGTGTTGCGTGAATGGAACACCGCGGGCGTCTCGATACCCGAGGTGACGCTGGTCGATCTCATCCAGGCGCAGGCACGCAGGCGCCCGGACGCCGACGCCATCCGGTTCAATGGCACCACCCTCGGCTTCGGCGAATTGCAGCGCCGTGCCAATCGGGTGGCGCGCGCGCTCATCGCGCAGGGCGCGGGCCCGGAAACGCTTGTCGCCGTGGCACTACCGCGCACCGAGGAACTGCCGGTCGCACTGCTGGGTGTGCTCACCGCGGGCGCGGGTTATCTGCCCATCGACACCACCTATCCGGCGCAGCGACTCGAGTTCATGCTCGATGACGCGAAGCCGACCTGCATCCTGACCACCGCCACCGAACTCGATGCGGTTCCGGCCGGTGACATTCCGGTGGTGCTGGTCGAGGACACCGCGCCCTTCTCCGCCGATACCGTCACCGATGCCGATCGGATCGCACCGCTGCGGCCGGACAATCTGGCCTATGTCATCTACACCTCCGGCTCCACCGGTGTGCCCAAGGGTGTCGGCGTCGCGCACCGCAATGTGGTGGAGCTGTTCGCCAATACCCAGTCGGAGTTCGAATTCGACGAATCCGATGTGTGGACGCTGTTCCACTCCTACGCCTTCGACTTCTCGGTGTGGGAGCTGTGGTGCGCGCTGGCCAACGGCGGCGCGGTCGTGGTGGTCGATTACCTCACCTCGCGCTCACCGGAACAGTTCCGCGAGTTGCTGATCCGCGAACAGGTGACGGTGCTGAACCAGACGCCGTCGGCGTTCTATCAGCTCGCCGAGGCCGATCGCGCCGTCCATCCCGACGACGAGGGCAAGTTCGCGCTGCGCTATGTGGTCTTCGGTGGTGAGGCGCTGGATCTGCGTCAGCTGCGGCGCTGGTACGAGCGTCACGGTGGGCCCGATGCCGCGGAGAACAGTTCGCCGTGGCTGGTGAACATGTACGGCATCACCGAGACGACGGTGCATGTGTCGTTCCTGTCCGTCGACGAGCGGCTGGTGGACAACCCGGCCAGCGTTATCGGACGGGCCCTGCCCGGTCTGGACGCCTTCGTGCTCGACGACCGCCTGCATCCGGCGCCGGTCGGCGTCGCGGGGGAGATCTACGTCGCGGGCGCGCAGCTCTCGCGCGGCTACCTCGGCCGGCCGGGGCTCGCGGCGACCAGGTTCGTGGCCAACCCGTTCGGCGCGCCGGGATCGCGGATGTATCGCACCGGCGATATCGGCCGCTGGGTCGGTTTCGGCGGCCGCGCCAATCTCGAATATGCGGGCCGTAGCGATCAGCAGGTGCAGCTGCGCGGCTTCCGCATCGAACTCGGTGAGATCGAGGCGGCGCTGCTGGGATGCGCGGGCGTCGGCCAGACCGTCGCGCTGGTCCGCTCCGATGAGCACACCGGCGACCGGCTGATCGGCTATGTGGTGCCCGCCGCCGATCGTGCGCCCGGTACCGAACTCGATCCGGTGGCGTTGCGCACCGAGGTCGGCGAATTCCTCACCGGTTATATGGTTCCCGATGCCATCGTGGTGCTCGACGCGCTGCCACTGACCCCCAACGGCAAACTCGATCGCCGGGCACTGCCCGCACCGGAGTTCGTCTCCGGCGCGACCTTCCGTGCGCCGGGTTCACCGGTGGAGCAGGCCGTGGCGGAGGTGTTCGCCGGACTGCTCGGCGTCGGCGAGGTCGGTCTCGACGATGATTTCTTCAGCCTCGGCGGTAACTCGCTGCTGGCCACCCGCGCGGTCGCGCGGATCAACGAGGCGCTCGATACCGATCTCGCGGTGCGTGAACTGTTCGAGGCGCCGACCGTCGCCGAACTCGCCGCGAAGGCGGAACCGGGCGTCGGCGGCGGTACCACCGCACGGCCGCCGCTGGAGCGGGCCGAGCGCACCGACCGGGCGCCGCTGTCGTTGGCGCAGCAGCGGATGTGGGTGCTCAACCAGTTCGATCCGGCCTCACCCGCCTACAACATTCCGCTGGCCATCCGGCTCTCCGGCGCGCTCGATGTGCCCGCCCTGCGCAATGCGGTGGCCGATGTGCTGGAACGGCACGAGACTCTGCGCACCCGCTATCCGGCGGCCGCCGGTCCGGACGAGGTGGCCTATCAGGAGATCCTGACGGTGAGCGCGGCCATGCCCGGCGGGCTGGAGACGGTCGTCACGGCCGATCCGATCAGCCGGATCACCGAGCTGATGTCCACCGGATTCGATGTCACCGAACAGGTTCCGGTGCGCGCGCTGCTGCTCGGCAACGGCGCCGACGAGCATCTGCTGGCGATGGTGGTGCACCATATCGCCGCCGATGGTGCGTCCATGGCGCCGCTGGCCCGCGATCTGATGACCGCCTACCTGGCGCGCATCGGCGGCAATTCGCCGCGCTGGTCGCCGCTGGAGGTGCAGTACGCGGACTTTGCGATCTGGCAGCGCGCCGTCATCGGCACCGACTCCGACGAGAACTCCATTGCCGCACGGCAGTTGGCGTACTGGCGCGATCAGCTCGACGGTTTGAGCGGTGAACTGGAACTGCCGCTGGACCGTCCGCGTCCGGCGATCCCGTCCATGCGTGGCGCGTCGACCGGATTCGCCGTCTCGGCCGAGGTGCACGAGGCGCTGACCCGGCTCGCACGTGAGCACAATTCGACGCTGTTCATGGTGGTGCACGCCGCTCTCGCGGTCTTGCTGTCGCGGCTGTCCGGCGACCCGGACGTGGCCGTCGGTACTCCCATCGCGGGCCGCGGCGAACGCGCGCTCGACGATCTGGTCGGCATGTTCGTCAATACGTTGGCCCTGCGCACTCGGGTCGAGGCGTCGGGCACCTTCGGCGAACTGGTCGACCGGGCCAGGGAAACCGATCTGGCGGCCTTCGCCAACTCCGACATCCCGTTCGAGCGGGTCGCCGAAGTCGTCGCGCCCGGTCGTGCGACCGCGCACAATCCGCTGTTCGGCACGGTGCTCTCGTTCCAGAACAACGAGCAGCCGAGCCTGGAGCTGCCCGGTCTGACGGTGTCCGCGCTGGACGCGGGCGCTATCGCCGCGAAGTTCGATCTCCAGGTCAATGTGGATCCACGGCATGCGGCCGACGGGTCACCGGCCGAGCTGATCACGGTCCTGACCTACGCGACCGATCTGTTCGACGAGTCGACCGCGCAGGCCTTCGGCCGCCGCTTCGAGCGCATCCTCACCGCGGTGGCCGCCGATCCGCAGATCAGGATCGGCGATATCGACATCCTCGACGCGGCCGAGCGCGAGCGGATGACGGCCGCGCCGGTGGCCAAGCCGGTGCCGACCGAGGTCGTCGCGACCGCGGGGACCGCGCTGAGCCAGACCCTGGCGGCCACCGTCGAGGACGACCCCGACGGCCCAGCGGTCGTCTCCGGCTCGGAGGTGTTCACCTACCAGGACCTCGACGCCAGATCATCGCGGCTGGCGCGGGTGCTCATCACCCGCGGCAGCGGTCCGGGCGCCGGTGTGGCGGTACGGCTGGATCGCGGTGTGGATGCGGTGGTCGCGGCGTGGGCGGTGCTCAAGGCGGGCGCCGCGGTGGTGCCGTTCGAGGCGATCGGCGCGGCGACGGCGGCGGGGCTCGATGTGAAGGTCGGTATCGCCGCGGGCGGCGCGCAGGCCGTCGCCGGTGTCGATTGGCTCGTCCTCGACGATCCCTCGGTGGGTGCCGAAATCGCCGCTGAATCACCGCGTCCGGTCACCTACGCCCATCGCACCCGGGCCCTGCGCGGTTCCGATCTGGCCTACGCCGGTGCGGTGTCGGTGAGCTACGACGACCTCGCCGCCGCGGCTGCCCGGTTCGTTGCGGCGGCCGAGCTGACCTTCGAATCACGGTTGTTCCACCACGGTGATTCCGGTTCGTTCGCCGCTGTGCTCGAGGCGGTCGCGGCCGGTTCGGTCGGTGCCTCGGTGGTGCTGGTGCCCGGTGCGGGCGGGCTCACCGATGAGCTGGCCGACGAATGGGTCACCCATGTGCTGACCGATCGTGCGGGTCTGGACGTCATCGACCCGGCGACGCTGGAGGATCTGCGGGCCGTGGTGATCGATGGTGACGGCGCGGCCCCGGCGGCCTGGTCGGGTGTCGAGACAGTGCTGGCGCT
This sequence comes from Nocardia cyriacigeorgica, assembly GCF_029868385.1. GTDB lineage: Bacteria > Actinomycetota > Actinomycetes > Mycobacteriales > Mycobacteriaceae > Nocardia > Nocardia cyriacigeorgica_F. The sequence continues at coordinate 298,446 of NZ_JARWNX010000043.1, forward strand.
GCCGACGCTGTATCGCGACTGAGTGGTCCACGGCGACCGGCAGGCGGGTTCCGACGCGCCTGCCGGTCGCGCCGATGGCGCATCGCATGAGCCCGAAACAGGCTGGTCAAGTGACCAACAGGCGTTTCGCTCAGTGAATGCCCCATGAATTCTTGCCCCGATAACTCGGGTCGATGCAGGTGGGCAAGGCTTGTGATAAGTGCCACACTGCATCGGTTTGGCGAACCGGTGGAGGCGCTGGAACCCTGGCGAAGACGTGTTCGATAGCTAGGTGGGCAGACTTTCATGAATCGCGCAGTCGGAAGACGACTGACTCATGAGCGGCGGTCCTCGGTGATCGGTGTCGAAAGGCATCGCAGGAGCTACAGCCGATGACTCGTCCCGCTCGTGTACGGCCGACCCGTACCAGGCGGCCGAGGGTAACCACGCTTCCACAACTGATGGCGGCCGCTGTCGAGGCGAATCCGGGCGGTCGCGCCGTCGTTCTCGCCGATGCCGTCGCCACGCGCGGACAGCTCAGCTATGCCGAACTGGACGAAATGTCCACCAGGCTGGCGCGTTTGCTGATCGACCGTGGTGTGGGGCCGGAGGATCTGGTCGCCGTCGGCATACCCCGCTCCATCGAATCGGTGGTCGCGGTATGGGCCGTGGCGAAGTCCGGCGCCGGATTCGTGCCCATCGATCCGAACTATCCCGCCGAACGCGTTCAGCACATGGTCAAGGATTCCGGCGTCACGGTCGGCCTGACCGTCGGTGCTGTCGCGGAAACGCTACCGGGACATATCGATTGGCTGGTCATCGATGACGATGCCGCTGCCAGGCTGCGTGATCAGTACTCGGCGGAACCGATCACCTTCGCCGACCGCGTGCGTCAGCTGCGGGCCGAACACCCCGCGTACGTGATCTATACGTCCGGGTCGACCGGGCTGCCCAAGGGCGTCGTGGTCACCCAGGCCGGTCTGTCGAGCTTCTGCGATGAGCAGCGTGAGCGCTATCGGGTGCACACCGGCTCGCGCACACTGCATTTCGCCTCGCCGTCGTTCGACGCGTCGGTGCTGGAGCTGCTGCTCGCACTGGGCGGTTCGGCGACCATGGTGGTGGCGGCGCCGACGGTGTACGGCGGCGACGAGCTGGCGGATCTGCTTCGCCGCGAGGGTGTGACGCATGCGTTCATCACCCCGGCCGCGCTGGCCTCGGTGGATCCGGCCGGGCTGGACCAGCTGCGGGTCGTGGTGGCCGGTGGTGAGGCGTGCCCACCGGATCTGGTGCGGCGCTGGGTGCGGCCGGTCGCAGACGGCACCAGAGAATTCTTCAACGGTTACGGTCCCACCGAGACCACCATCATGACCAATATCAGTGCGCCACTGAGCCGCGAGGATACGGTCACCATCGGCGGCCCCATCCGGGCGATCACCGAATACGTGCTCGACGAGCGCCTCACCCCGGTGCCGACCGGGGTGGCGGGCGAGCTCTACATCACTGGTGCGCAGCTGGCGCGCGGCTACCATGAGCGGCCCGGCCTCACCGCACAGCGCTTCGTCGCGAATCCGTTCGGTGACAATGGTTCTCGGCTGTATCGCACCGGCGACCTGGTGCGCTGGATGTCCGCATCGGACAACAACGATTCGGTGCGCAGCGGCGGCCTCTCGGACGGTGATCTGGAATACCTGGGCCGCAATGATTTCCAGGTGAAGATCCGTGGCTTCCGGATCGAACTCGGTGAGATCGACGCGGTCCTCGGCAGATACGAGTCGGTCGATTTCGCGGTGACGGTCGGGCATCGGCTCGACAGCGGTTCGACGATCCTCGCGGCCTTCGTGCACGCCGCCGACGGCGCGACCGTCGATACCGATGCGCTACTGGATTTCGCGAGCTCGAGCCTGCCATCCCATATGGTGCCGACCTCGGTCACGGTGCTCGACGAGATCCCGTTGACCCCGGTCGGCAAACTCGATCGGCGCGCACTGCCGACGCCGCGGGTACAGGGCAGACAATTCCGGGAGCCGTCCGGCTGGGCCGAACTGCTGGTCGCCGAGGTCTTCGCCGAACTGCTCGGTGCCGAGGCGCCGATCGGTGCCGATGACGATTTCTTCGAACTCGGTGGCAATTCGCTGATCGCCACCCAGGTCGCCGCCCGGCTCGGCGCCGCCGCCGACGCCAAGATCGCAGCGCGTGTGATCTTCGAATCCCCGACCGTTGCGGCGCTGGCCGAGCGATTGGACGTCGCGGGCGGAACCGGTGGTCGCCGCGCGCTCGCCCCCATGGACCGGCCGCAGCACATACCGCTCTCACCCGCCCAGCAGCGGATGTGGTTCCTGAATCAGTTCGATACCGCGTCCGCGGCGAACAATATTCCCTTCGCGCTGCGGCTGACCGGTGCTCTCGACCTCGCCGCGCTGCGCGCCGCCATCGGCGATGTGCTCGACCGGCACGAGAGCCTGCGCACGGTGTATCCGGCGACCGACGGTGCCGGGCATCAGGTGATCCTGCCCGCCGAACAGGTGCTGTCCGAACTCACGGTCGAGCCCATGTCCTCGTCTCGGCTGCCGGAATGGTTGGCCGAACGGGCGTTGGCCGGGTTCGATGTGGCGGCCGAGGTGCCGTTGCGGATCGCGGTGGCACAGTTGGGCCCGGACGATCATGTGCTCGCCGTCGTGGTGCATCACATCGCCGCCGACGGCGCGTCGATGGCGCCGCTGGCCACCGATCTGGTGACGGCCTATCTGGCGCGGATCGAGGGCGCGGCGCCCCAGTGGACGCCGCTGCCGGTGCAATACGCCGATTACACCCTGTGGCAGCGTGATCTGCTCGGAGACGACAGCGATCCCGAATCACTCGCCGCCCAGCAGCTTTCGTTCTGGCGCGCGGCTCTCGACGGGATTCCCGACCGTATCGATCTGCCCGCCGATCGGCCGCGCCCCACGCGGTCCTCCGGGCGTGGCGGCACGCTGACATTCGCGATCGACGCCGCCACCGCGACCCGCCTCGACCGGATCGCGCAGGATGCGGGCGCCTCGCTGTTCATGGTGGTGCACGCCGGTTTCGCGGCGCTGCTCTCGCGGTTGTCCGGGTCGGCCGATATCACCATCGGCACGCCGGTGGCCGGTCGCGGTGAACGCGAATTGGACGGGCTGATCGGCATGTTCGTCAACACGCTGGTGTTGCGAACCGGGGTCGATCCGCACGCGAGCTTCACCGAACTGCTCGCCGGAGTGAAGGACACCGATCTCGCGGCGTTCGCGCATACCGAACTGCCCTTCGAGCGGCTGGTCGACGCACTGGACCCGGTGCGTTCGCAGGCGCATCATCCGCTGTTCCAAGTGGCGCTGTTCTTCCAGAACATGACCGCGCCCACGCTGGAACTGCCCGGTCTCACCGCGGCCGCTGTCGAATTCGACGGTGCGGTAGCGAAATTCGATCTCCAGCTGACTGTCACCCCGATGGCCGGTGGTGGCCTGTCGGCCATGTTCACCTATGCCACCGATCTGTTCGACGAGGCATCGGTGGCCGAGTTCGCGGCCCGGTTGCGTCGCACCTTGCGTGCGGTGGCCGATGATCCCGGCCGGACGGTCGGTGATATCGACCTGCTGTCGATGGTCGAGCGCGACCGGATCCTGCACGAGTGGAACGACACCCGCAATCCGCTCCCCCCCGAACTGCTGCTGGACGGCTACCGGCACGCCGTCGCCGCGCACGCCGATGCGGTGGCGCTGGTGTACGAGGGAAGTGAGCTGACCTACCGCGAATTCGATGAGCGGGTCAATAAGTTGGCTCGGTTGCTGATGTCGCAGGGTGTGGGTGCGGAGTCGCTGGTCGGTCTGGCGGTGCGGCGTTCGCTGGATCTGGTGGTCGGGATGTATGCCATTGTGGCCGCCGGTGGTGCGTATGTGCCATTGGATCCCGATCATCCGGCCGAGCGGATCGCGCACATCCTGGACACGGCTCGGCCGGTCGTGGTCGTCACGACCACCCGTGACGCCGTCGAGGTGCCCGCCGGAACGCCGGTGCTGCGCATCGATGCCGTCGACCTGGAGCGCTACGACGCGACACCGATCCGGTCGACGGAGTTGCTGCGCCCGGTGCGCCCGGAGCATCCCGCCTACGTGATCTTCACCTCCGGCTCCACCGGGCGCCCGAAGGGGGTGGCGGTGCCGCATGCCGCCATCAACAATCAGATCGAGTGGATGCTCACCGAGTATCCACTCGGTCCCGACGATGTGTACCTGCAAAAGACCGCGACCACGTTCGACGTGTCACTGTGGGGCTTCTTCCTGCCGTTGCGCGCCGGTGCGAAGCTCGTCATCGCGACGCCGGACGGGCATCGTGATCCGGCCTATGTCGCGGAAACCATTGCGGCGCAGCGGGTGACGGTGACCGATTTCGTGCCGTCGATGCTGACGGTGTTCGCCGCGCATACCGCGCCCGCTTCCTGCCCGAGCCTCGCGCATCTGTTCGTCATCGGTGAGGCATTGCCGCCGGAAACCGTGGCGGCCGTCGGCGCCGTGACCGATGCCGCCGTGCACAACCTGTACGGCCCCACCGAGGCCGCCGTCTCGGTGACCTACTGGCAGGCGGGCCCCGACGATCAGCGATCGGTGCCGATCGGGCTGCCGCAGTGGAACACTCGGGTCTACGTATTGGATGCGCGGCTGCGTCCGGTGCCCGCGGGTGTGCCCGGTGAGTTGTATCTGGCCGGTGATCAGTTGGCGCGTGGTTATGTGCGGCGGCCGGATCTGACGGCTGACCGGTTCGTGGCCAATCCGTTCGGTACCGGCGAACGCATGTACCGGACCGGTGACCTGGTGGTATGGCGCGGTCCCGCCGAGGATGCTGTGCTCGACTATCTGGGTCGTACCGATTTCCAGGTGAAGTTTCGTGGTCAGCGGATCGAGTTGGGGGAGATCGAGACGGCGTTGTTGGCGCAGTCGTCGGTGAGTCAGGCGGTGGCGTTGGTGGTGTCGACGTCGCTGGGTGATCAGTTGGTGGCTTATGTGGTGCCCGCGCCTGGTCACGGT
>NZ_JARWNX010000044.1 GCF_029868385.1 Nocardia cyriacigeorgica
ACCTTCACGTGCACATTGAGGGTGTCACAGGGCAGGAACTCGGGTACATCGCTGCGCAGCGACTTATCGTCGACGAAGTCAAGGGTGTTCATATTCAACCTTCTGGAGTTCGCCCGAACAGAGGAACCTGGCGGCACGAGCTCTACCGGTACAACACCCCCCCGCAAAAGACAACACCAAAAACGACTCCTGCAACTGCAACGGCAACGGCAACGGCAACGGCAACGAACCACCCACCCACACCCAGCCCGCCTCCACCGGCGACCAAGGCAACAACACCACCTCCCCGAACCAACCCACCCAGACCTCCAGCGCCGGAGACCCCGACAACATCTCCAGCGGCAACGACCGGACCCCACAACAACCCACTCAAACGTCCCCCACCAGCACTGAACCCGGCGACCCCACCGTCGACCACAACTCCAGCAGCAATAGCCAGCCCGACCGCCCTTCTCCTGCCGACCGGGGAACCGGTGGAGACCAGGGCAACCAGGCCGGAGACCCGATCACCGCGAACGAAGGCGGCAACACCAACAGCGACAACAACTCCGGCGCGAACACTCCCGACAACGGCACCCGCGACACCGACGCCACCGGCACCGGAACCGGCGACAACAGTCCACCCCCGAACAACCCACCATCCTCACCCTCCACCGGAGGCGGCGACAGCAACGACGACCCGCGCCAGCCTGACAACAACCCCACCAACCCGAGTTCCCTGGACCTTCCCACTCAAGACACCCAGCCCTCCCAACCAGCTCAGCCCCCGAACTCCCTCGACCTACCCGACCAGGACACCACCAGCACTCCCACCGGCACACAACCCCCGAACTCCCTGGATCTCCCCGACCAACCCGCCCCCACCGCGCCCGACACCAACTCGCTGGACCTCCCGGACCAGGGCAACCAAACCCCGCCCGCGTCATCGAGCCAAGAGCCATCGCTGGACCTGCCCACCCAGGCCGACAACCCGACCAGCTCGGCCACCAACCCCCTCGACCTCCCCGCGCAGGACACCACCCCCGGCACCCAAAACCCCACCTCCCCAGCGCCGGACAGCGCTTCCACCGGCCAGCCCGCGACCGGCACACCGCCCACCACCGGCGCACCGCCGTCCTCCGGCATGCCACCGTCTTCCGGCATGCCCTCGACCCCGAGCGCATCCGGCACCCCCACCTCACCAACCGCACCGCACACCCCGCAGGCCGCCAACTCGCCCGATAACCCGCCCGGCCCCACCGCACCACCGCGGGACAACACCGCAACTCAGACCACCAGCGGCGCCCAGACGACGTCGAATCCGACTGCACCCCAACACACTCCGTCGGCCTCGACCCCACCCGACAACGCGAACGTCCCCCAGGCGCCCTCCCAGCCGAGCCCGAGCACACCTCCGGCACAGCCGAACTCACCGGACAACCCCGCTCTGGCAACGGGCAATCCTGCCAGCTCGACGGGCGCGAACACACCAGCCAACTCTGTCGAGCCGAACGCTTCCTCGCGCCCAACGTCGGCAAACCCGATCGACGGCCAGCCTTCACCGGCGAGCACTGGCAACCCGTCGACAGATCCGTCGAACCCCGCAGACAGCTCCACCACAGCAGCGTCCGCGGCTACGGCAACCGCCCCACCGCCCACAACGTTCACACCCCCGACCCAATCTGCCGATGCGCCGCGGTCCACCACACCCACGGACCCCGCATCCGCGCCCGCCCAAGCGGCGCAACCCACCCCGCAGGGCCAAACGCCGCGTCCGGCAACGCAACCCAACCCGACATCCGTACCCCCACGCCCGGACACCGCGCCGACCGCAGCCCCAACCGACCGCCCCGGCAGTGGTAACGCGCCCCGCAGCCAGCCACGCCGGAACAACACGCACACCGACCAGCCCCACCTCGGCGACACAAACCCGAATCCGCAGACCAGCCCCGATCGCCGGAACACACCCACGGAAAGCCCCGCCGACCGACCTCACCCCAGCAACACCCAGCCCACCGCGTCATCAGGCCCTGAGCGCCGGAGCAGCGCACCGACCGGGAACCCAGCCGACCGCCCCGGCAACCCGAATCCCAACCCGCCGAACCCGGCCGACCAGAACACGGACACTCCGGCCGACCGCGCGACAAATCCTGCTGCCCGCAAACCGGATTCGCCGCCGCCGAACCGCCCCGGCCACAACCCGGCCATCCACAAATACGTCGCCCATTACAACGACGGCCGCCCCATCGCCCGAGACCCCTTCTACGCGGGCCAGTACAACCCGCACATCGGCCGCTACCAGCCGACCGAAGCCGAAATCCAAGCCGAGCGCGCTCAACTCGCCAACAACCCGGCGCACCCCACCCCGGATCGCCCGATAGCCCCAGGCCACCCGAACACCCGCACGCACCCGCAGGCTCACCCCGGCACACCCAGCTACCCCGATCAGGCAAACCCGAATACATCGCCGAACTCGTACAACCCGCCCCCGGGAACGCCCAACAGCTACACCCCCGATCGCCCCGCGCACTTCCCAGACACCCGCGCCCCGATGTCGGAGCCGCCAGCGCACGCCCCCTACCGCAACCAGGGCGCCACCCAGCACCCCGGCCACGCCAACTACCCGAGCCCCGGCCAACCCGGCGGCGGCTCCCCCAACGGCCGCCCGAACAATGCCCCGAATCCCGGCCAACGCCCACCGAGCCAGCCCCCACACTCGGGCCGCCCGAACCAGCACGCCGTTCCGAACCAGAACCCGGCCTCCAACTACACCCCAGCCTTCGACACCCCCAAGCGCACTGCCAAGGAATGGCTGGACCGCCTCAACCGTATGGGCGGCGGCGACCCCAACTCCTCCCCGTGGTCCACCCCGAACCACACCCAACCCAACAACGCCCCCAACGCCACCTCGCCCCGATCGGCCGACCCCTCCACAACGCACCCCACCGCGCCCATCTCAACCCGCCCGACCGACAACACCTCCACACCCCCAACCAAGCCAACGGACCCGAACCAACCATCCGACCCGAACCGGGCCGACTCCACCGAACCCGACGAACCCCGAGACACCCGTCTCCCCGACAACATCGACCACACTCCCCACAGCACCAGCATCGGCGACGACCCCACCACCCACCGCGTCCGCGAAAACCTCCGCAACGAGGGCGATTTCGACGTCATCATGCACGCCGACCGCAACGGCGACCCCGGACTCACCGCCGACCAGATAGCCCAGGCCATCCGGGACAACCCCAACTACACCCCCGGCACCCCCGTCCGAATCGCCGGATGCCACCTGGCCAACAACCCCACCCTCGCCCAAGACCTGGCCAACCGCCTGAACGCCCCCGTAACCGTCGCGACCGACGCGGTAGGCGTCCCCAACAAACCCGACTCCCCCGCCCACATCCGCAACGGTGGCCAATGGGTAACCCACCACCCCACCTCCCCCACCGGCGAAACCCCCACCCCCACCCGCCATGAGCCCACCGCCACACCGCCGTCAGACCCAGACCAGCCCGTGGACTACATGGCCGCCGACCCATCACCGGCCTCCGACGGCGAAGAGGCGCGAAGAATCATGCGCGAACAAGTCAGGCGCGCAAACGAAGAGCCCGGGTACTTCGACAGGTACTACCGCGTCGACCGCAGGGGGATCATCTACCGGCACTCGATCGATCAAGCTGACGAATCGGGCCAAGTTCCACCCCAACTCGTCCGCGACCGCGATACCGGGCGGTTGATTGCGGCATCCGACGCCCCGCCACCGATTCCGCCGCGGTACCACCTCCTTCCGGATCCCCATCAGGAAGTCCAAGCAGGCGAAGAGCGACAGCTGGTCGAGTCTGTCCCCTACGGCCGGGACACCGCCACGCCGGAAGCGCTGAAACGTCTGGACGAGGCCGCCCAAACGCGCCGAGAGGCCATCGACGAAGACCAGGCTGCCGAACGAAAACTGAAGGAACTTCGGGAACGACTGAAGACAGATGACACTCCAGAAAATCAGGAAGCGGTCCGGCTCGCTGAAGCGGACCATTCGCCCAAACATACTGAGATGGGCCATGCTTCGGAGGCATACGGCGAGTCCATCGCAGCACATCACGTCATACCTGAGCACTATCCCAATGCAACGCCCCAGCCGCTCGACGGACCCAAGAACGGGAATGACCAGTTCGATCAGGTATGGCTGACCGAGGACGGCCGGTACGTCGTTGTCGAGGCAAAGAGTAGCGTCGACACCGAATTAGGTGCCCGTAACATCGCTGATGGTCGGCGCGCATCTCAGGGGACACGAGAATATTTCGAGGACATCATAAAGCAGATGGAGGAGCGCGGTAAGACCAACCCGACGGAGAGAGCGCTGGCGATAGAGCTGAGGGAAGCTCTCGCGGCCGGTCGCGTCGACTATATACTTGTCAAGGGAAATCGCAATGAAGGCGAATACAACGGATACTCGCTTTCTCGGTTCAACATCGACAACAGTGAGGTTCAGACTTGATCAGCATCGAACGGCATTACTCTCCGGGAACCGACGATCGGGAATATGCTGAATTTTACGAGCAGCAGCTCGAGAAAACAATGTCCTGGTTGGACAACGGGAGGCCACCCCAGTTCGATCTCATACTCGCTACCGCACAGACGAATCTCTACGCACAACTAGCAATCGACCCCCGGGGCTCGAAAATCGAGACTTGGCAAGCGGTCGTCAGTGCCCTACAGATCGCGGCCGCTCTGTTCACTGCCGCAAACACACCCAAAGGCACTCCCACACAATGCTTCATCGACCATGAACAACGAGTTTTTCCAGGTACGGGTCCGAACTCTGCGACCAGCGCGGGAAATTGGCTCTTTGCATTCTGGCTTGCCATCGTGTGCCGCGATCAGAAACGCATGAGCGAACTCTGCAATATCCCGATCGAGCTGCTCCGAGCGTCCGGTGCGGAGTACGACGAATACATCTATGACTGGGTCGACACCCTGCAAACTTACTGGCTGGAACGCGACGGCCTCGTTGAGAAGCTGACCAGAACCATCGAGAAATCGGATCCATCGGCAGCCACCATCGCGCCACGCGATCTATTGAATTACATCCTGTACCAGCCGATCGAACTGTTTCATCAGTTCCTCCGCCGGAATCAAGATGACTTCAATCAGGCCCTCGCCGAGGCAGTGCGCCTGCACAAGAAATACTGGACTGCCAACGAGAAGCGGGAAATGAGCAACGTAGGCTACCTGGCCCTCGGCCCGCTCGCCATTACATGCCTCGCCTACGACGCGGGACTCTCCATCGACGTCGAGTCCGACTACCTCCCCAACGCCCTCCTCGAGCGCAAGTGGCTCGGCGAGTTCCCGACCTGATGTGGTCGGCCGGTGTCCTCACGTTCGATTCGACGGGCACGTGCGGCTACTATTTCGGTCCGGTCGCGCCAGTGGATCCCGGAGCCCGGACCGAAATACCCGGACCATGCACCGCTACCCGATTGATATGAAACGAATTGATCTCAACCTCGACGAGACCGATTCGGGCGATGATCTCCGACTCTTATACGATGGAGAGCCGTTCACCGGTGAGGCTGTGGAATCGATCGGAGATCAATTACTGTCTCAAGAATTCTATGTAGACGGGATCGCACACGGGGCTACACGGGAATGGTGGCCAAATGGTCAACTGAGGATGGAGGGGCAGATACGTCACGGGTTGGAGTACGGAATATTCCGAAGGTGGCACGAGAACGGACAGTTGGCAACGGAGAAACATTTCGACGATTTCGGCAGGCTACATACCGTACATAATTGGGACGAGAACGGAATTCAAATCGACTGAAATAGACATCTCGCCACCAAGTATCGTGGAGAACGCTCGACAAGGGGGCATTCTCAATTCGAAACTCACACTTTCCACCGCGCAAACAAATCTCACCCATGAGGACATCCCATGAGGACATATGGATCTCACAGTCGCCAAGAGGTGCACTGATACAGAAATAACAGCACTCATGAACGCGCAGGGAGTGATGGCGATCCCGGATTCCTACCGCGAGTTTCTGAGGTTCAGCGGGAAGAATCCATACTGGCTCGCACGATCAGGAGAATGGGACTATGAATGGCTACTCGAAGCCAAGGATCTCGCCCGCGAAATCGTTGTCGACGACAACCAGGATTTCACCCCATTCGAAGGGTCGTTCATCTTCCAAACCCACCAGGGCTATATGTTCTACTACTTCCGTCCGGAAGATCTGACAAGACCTGATCCGCATTTCTGGATCTATAAGGAAACCCACGATCCGCGTGACAGCGGCATGACATTCACCGAGTGGTTGAAGGATCTGGCCGATTACCTCCCTCACGCCAAGGAAGTCAGAAGGCGTCTAGGAATAGAGTAGCGGCCGGAATGATTCCGCCGGATATCGCGATCTCGCCGTGCGAAGTGGCCTACCGAACGTCAGCGATATCGCCGCGGTTCCTGGGGCTCGATGGGCTCGCCGGTGGTGCGCACCCCGCCCACCGCGACGCGATCCACCATTACCCTGGATGGTGTGAACCCACCGGTGGCCAGGGAGTTCTCCGCGTACGGGGTGTCGCATTGGGTTGTGCTCGCCGTGTTTCTGGTGGGGGCGGTGGTGGTGGTTCTGGTGGGGCGGAGGGAGGGGAAGGGTGGTGCGCCAAGCGGATTCAGTCGTGGATTCGGGGCTGTGACGCTCGGGGTGTATCTGGTGATACTGCTGTCCACGATGTTTCCGCCGACGATCGGGCAGTCGGTTCCGCTGCGATTGACGGATCTGGCGACGATGGTCGCCGGGTTCGCGCTGATGACGCAGCAGCGGTGGGCGTATGCGCTGACCTATTACTGGTGCCTGACCTTGAGCACGCAGGCGCTGGTGTCACCGGCGTTGGAGAGTCAGGACTTTCCGCATTACGAGTTCCTGGGTTTCTGGGCCATCCACCTGCTGGTCGTCTGGGCGGCGATCTATCTGACGTGGGGTGTGGGTATGCGCCCGGATTGGGGCAGCTACCGGTTCGCGGTGGCGGCGACGGTGGTGTGGGTGGCGATCACCTTCGTGGTCAATTCGCTCGCGGACACCAATTACGGATTCGTCAACCGCAAGCCATCCACCCCGTCGCTGCTCGATGTGCTCGGGCCGTGGCCGTGGTATCTGGGGACCGTCGCGGCGGTACTGCTCGCGGTGTGGGCGTTGATGACCTGGCCTTGGGTACGGGCCGGAGACCGTCAGAAGTAGCTCATCATCGCCGCGTCGAATTCCTCGGTGTACGGGACCGCGGCGGGCGGGCGGTAGTCGAGCGCGCGGACGTGGCGGAGGAATTCGTCGGGGATGTCGATGGCGTAGCGGGACAGGTAGTGGATGGAGTCGACTCGCCAGATCCAGATGCCGTCGGAGATCAGGGACCCGGCGCTGGTGATGTTCTTGGTGTTGTCGACGAGGTCGCGTTCGACGTCGAGTACGTCGAGGACGGGTGGTGCGGCGCGTAGGTAGTCCAGGATCTGGGCGCGATCCTCGATGGTGCGCTGAGTGAACGATCCGAACAGCGATGGCAGCTCGTCGTGGCCCCCGCTGTACATCTCCCGGAAAATGCCGACCGGCTTCAGCACCGTCATGAAAACTCCCTCCTCCGTGCTGCGCTCATGGTAGTCGGCGCGCGCCTGCCTACGGGACTGTTGCTATCGAAACTGACAGTTTCGTATGCTGAGCCCATGGGTACCGCGAAGCAGACGGGTGGGCGGCCCCGTGAGCAACGGGTGGATACGGCGATCGCGGCCGCGGTGATGGCCGTGATCAGCGAGCACGGCTACGCGGGCTTGACCGTCGATGCGGTCGCGGCGCATGCCGGGGTCAGCAAGGCCGCGATCTACCGTCGCTACGCCACCAAACAGGAGATGACCTTCTCGGTCCTGCTGCACGGCGTGGAAGAAGCCGCGCCCGCCGATACCGGGAGTCTGCAAGGCGATCTGAGCGAGCTGACCGAACGGATCGGCGAGCAGGTCAGCGGTTCGAGCGCAGACACCCTGAGCGGCCTGCTCGCCGATGTCCGCGCCGATCCCGAACTGCGCAACCGCTTCGCGTCGACATTCCTGACCGTGGAACGCCGCGTGATCGGCACCCTGCTCGACCGCGCGATCGCCCGCGGCGAACTGACCCGTCGGCCCGACGTGGCGGTCGTCCAGGCGTTATTACTGGGCCCGCTGTACGCCTGGCTGATCGTGCTCGACGAGGACCCCGCACACGCGACCGAACTCGCCCACCTCGTCGCCAGGATGGCCGCGGACGCTCTGACCGCGAATCTGCTGCCGACCGAGACCTGGTCGAAGCCCGCGCCCCCACCCGGCATCACCTCGAGCCGCGAGTGACGAATTCACACGAGCGGACCCCGGTGACCGTGCGTGGGCCGCCCCGCGGCAGACCCGGCCGATCTCGTCGACCGAGTGACTGCGCACCCCGGCAGCACCGACGCGAAGGCGAACAACACTCGGACCACTGTGTCCACCCGCGTAGTCGCGGCGGCAAACGCGACTACGCCCCGGCCCCTCAGGCCGATGAACTCTTCTGGACTCTGCCGAAACCTGATTCGGCACCCGATATGCGGGCCTGGCTAGTCTGCCAGGCGGGTGGCATGACCGTCGCCCGCCATCGGGCGTGGGTGGCCATCGCGCCGAGCATCAGCAGAATCCAGCAGACGGCGGTCACCGGCACCATTACCGGCGCGATATCGAGCACGGCGGGCAGGATGAGGCCCGCCGTGGCGAGGAGTTCGAGTATGCCGAGGTCCTGTCGAATCCGGCACCGGCGTGCTCGGTCCATCCCCCTCCCGATTTCGCGCCGAGTTCGTCGAGCTCGGCTTTGGGCAGGAAGACCTTGGTGGCGCCGCCGGTCGAGGCGATGGCGGCCAGCAACCCGGCAGCGGTCCATAGTGCGATGTTCATGGACACCAGATGCAAGCAGATTCGCCCGCGCTGCGGTTGCGGGCACGATCTGGCGCTACACGATCGCGAGACCGGAAAGTGCCATGCCGAGATCTCCCGGCGCGGAATGCACGGGATGCGAGAGTGGTTGGGCTGCAATTGCCGCCGCTACACCGGGCCGACACCGCTGGAGGACGTGTTCGCCCCGCCGATCCTTCCGCCGGAAGCCTGAACGGGCAGCCGTCGATTCACACTCATACGGGGGCTTTCATCGACTCCGGTGGAATATTCAACGGTTGAATATTTCGTAGTTGAACTCCAATCTTTTTGTGGAAGAACCGATTTCGGCTGTCTCGATGGTGCTAAATTGGGTCTCGGGGTTGTTCGGGGTGGTGTTTTGGTGTCATCAGCGAACCATCTGCTGTGGGTGTGATGTGGTGGGTGCGGGCCGGTGGGCCCGGATGGTGTGAATGCCCAGCATGTTTTCCGCGGCAGTGTCATTGCTCTACCCGTTTGCGGGTCGATC
>NZ_JARWNX010000045.1 GCF_029868385.1 Nocardia cyriacigeorgica
GAGACGGGCCGCGAACTTTGGGGCTCGGTCTCGCTTCGCTCGAAAATTGAGGTGTGACCAGCCGTTGTATCGGTGCGGTTTCGGTGGGGTGGGGGTCTTTACGCAACCGCGACTCACGTCATCGCGACTTACATCACCGCGACGATGACCGCGATGATGATGACCAGGCCGATCAGTAGTCCGACGGCGATGGCCAGCGGTGCGTTGCTCGACTGCGGCAGGGCGGCGCGCTGTGGCGCGGGGGCGGGCGCCACCGGTGCCTGCGTGGGCTGGGTGCGGCGGGGCAGTGGCGTCGACAGCGGGCTGCGCAGACCCGATGCCGAATTGCGGGCCGCCCATGCCGGGATGGTGCCGTCCTCGGTGCGCACCGGGGCACCGATGATGTAGGGCCCGGTGCCGGGGCCGAAAGCGGCGGTGAGGATTTCGTCCCTGGCCTCGGCCATGGTCGGGCGACGCTGCGGCGCCGGTTCCATCATGTGCAGCAGCGCCTGGGTGAGCACACCGCTGCGGCTGGGCGGAATGATCTGCGCCATGGCCGCGCGTTCGACCACCGCACCGCTGTCGTCGTCGAAACCGAATGGCGGTTGGCCCTCGACGGCGGTGTAGAGCGTGGCGCCGAGGGAGAACACATCGCTGGCCTCGGTCGGTCGCGCGCCACGGGCCACCTCGGGCGGCAGATAGGCCGGGGTGCCGGTGATGACGCCGTCCGGTTCGTCGGCGGACTCACCCGCACCGCGAGAGATGCCGAAATCGCTGAGCTTGGCCATCCCGACGCCGGGGCCACGGTCGGCGACGAGGATATTGCCCGGTTTGATATCGCGGTGCACGATGCCGACGGCATGCGCGGCGGCCAGTGCGTCGGCGACCTGCGCGCCGATCTGCGCCACCTCGATCGGCGGCAGCGTATCGACCAGCCCGAGCGCCTTGGCCACATTGCGTGACGGCAGATGCTCCATCACCAACCAGGGCTCACCGGCCTCGAGCACCACGTCGTAGACCGCAATGGCGTGTTCATGGGAGAGCTTGGCCGCGACCCGACCCTCATGGATGATCTGCTCGCGGATCCGGTTCGCCTCGTCCTCGTCGAGCCCGGCGGTGGTCAACACCTGCTTGATGGCGACCTCGCGGTTGAGCAGCCGGTCGGTCGCGAGCCAGACCGCACCCATACCGCCGCCGCCGAGCTTCGACTGCAAGCGGTAGCGACCGGCCACCAGATAATCCGGGCCGACAGTGGGACGTGGACGATCGATCATGGTGCCGAGACTAGCCGAATTCCGTGGTAGCTGGCCGGATTCGGGCCGGTAGTTCACGGTCGTGACGGTGGTCACGGCGGCGGCCGGGTGGTAGCCGCCGGTGCCGTTCGACGGATTGCGGGGGTGGGTTTCCGCCGATGGTCTATCGAACGTATATTCGATAACAGATCGATAGCTGGATCGGTGCTGGGCCGTCGGGTTCCTGCGGTGCGCGGTGTGCTCGTGGCGGTCGAGGGCGGCGGGCGTCGGTGTCGCGATGACCGTCGGTTCGTGCCGATGGCCATCGGTCGGGCTCCGGTGATCGCGGCCGGAGCGGGAGTCCCTCCGTGGAGGTAGGTGAGGTGATGGGTTCGGATTCGCGGGCGACGCAGCGCGCGACGCCGCAGGAACTCGCGGAACTCCGGCGCAAGATGGCGGCGGTGCCGGGGCGGGGCGAATCCGTGGTCGCGCGACTGCCCACCTCGGAGGGGGCGCGCCGGGAGACGCTGCCCGTTCCGGCCGCCCTCGGCGCGCTCCTGCCCGACGGCGGTCTGGTCAAGGGTTCGGTGGTGGCGTATGCGGGCGGCGGGTCGCTGCTCGCCGGTGTGCTGGCCGCGGTCACCTCGGGCGGTGGGCACGCCGCGGTGGTGGGGATGCCGCGGCTCGGTCTGCTCGCCGCCGCGGAGATGGGGGCGCGGCTGGAGCGCCTGGCCGTCGTGGCCGATCCCGGCGCCGACCGGTTGGAGGTGGCCGCGGTGTTGCTCGACGGGCTCGATCTCGTACTGCTCGATCTCGGCGGCGTCGCCGTCGCGCCCGCGAGAGCGGGGGTGATCGCCGCCCGCGTCCGCAACCGGGGCGCCGTCCTGATCGTCACAGGCGGTCGCTGGCCCGCCCCGGCGCTGCGCCTCGGCGCCAGGGTGGCCGGTTACACCGGGCTCGGCCGCGGCCGTGGGCGGCTGGATTCGATATCCCTCGAGGTCGAGGTGACCGGTCGTGGGGCGTCGACGCCGCGCACCGGCCTGCTCACGCTGCGCTCGCGCGACGGCCGAACCGAATGGGTCTCCCGCGAAACGGACTCGGCCGCAACAGGATCGATGAATGATGCACGTGACGCCGTATCGTGAACGCGCGGCAGCCCGAATGCGTGCGGTTCACCGCAGGTCTGCCGCTGATCGAGGCGGCGGGCGCGGGCGGGATCGATCCGGCGCAGACCGAGAACACTCCGTCCTCTCCGGCGTGGCTGCCGCACCGGTCACCAGGCGCCGCCGCGGAGCCATCTCCGCGGGGAACCTCCACCGGCTTCCGCGGATGGTGGGCGCGAGAGCCGCGGACCGATCGAATGGCGTGTGCCGCACCGGATCACCCGACGTACACGGGCGCACGGCATCGGATCGGGGCGTACCCGGCGGTCCGCCATGACCCGGCCCGCTCGGATACTCGCGGTGTGGTGCCCGGATTGGCCCGCGGTCGCGGCGGCGGCACTGGGGAAGGTGCCAGCCCACCGGCCGGTGGCCGTCGTGGCGGCGAACAAGGTGGTGGCGTGTTCGGCGATCGCCAGAGCCGAAGGGGTGCGGCGCGGACTGCGGCGGCGTGAGGCGCAGGCGCGCTGCCCCGAATTGTTCATCGCACCGGCCGATCCCGACCGCGACGCCCGCCTGTTCGAACCGGTGGCGGCGGCCGTCGAGGCCACGGTGCCCGGAGTCGAAGTGTTACGCCCCGGGCTGCTGGTGCTCGGTGTGCGCGGCGCGGCGCGGTTCTTCGGCTCGGAGGAGGCCGCGGCGATCCAGCTGGTCGACGTCGTCGCCGCGGCCGGTGTGGAAGCACAGATCGGGATCGCCGACGAACTGTCCACCGCGGTGCTCGCCGCCCGCCGCGGCGCCATCGTCGCGCCGGGAACCGGCCCCGCATTCCTCGCGCCGCTGCGGATCGGCGAACTCGCCGTCGAATCGGCGCTGGCCGCCCCCGAACGGGCCGAGCTGGTGGATCTGCTGCACCGGCTCGGGTTGCGCCACATCGGCGATTTCGCCGCGCTGACCCCGGCGCAGGTCGCCTCCCGGTTCGGCGCCGATGCGATCGCGGCACATCGCTGCGCCCGCGCCCTGCCCGAACGGCCGCCGTCCACACGTCGTCCGCCGCGTGATCTGACGGTGGAGTTGCGCTGCGATCCGCCGATCGACCGTGTGGATGCCGCGGCCTTCGCCGGTCGGCTGCTCGCCACCAAGGCGTATGCCGCGCTCTCCGATGCGGCGGTGGCGTGCACCCGGCTCGCGGTGCACGCCGAAACCGCCGCCGGTGAACGGCTCACCCGGATCTGGCGTTGTGCGGAGCCGCTGACCGCGGACGGTGTCGCCGATCGGGTGCGCTGGCAGTTGGACGGCTGGCTCACCCACCGTGCCACCGGCGCGCCCGGACCGACCGCGCCGATCACCTTGCTGCGCCTGGAAC
The DNA here is from genome assembly GCF_029868385.1 of Nocardia cyriacigeorgica. Taxonomy (GTDB): domain Bacteria; phylum Actinomycetota; class Actinomycetes; order Mycobacteriales; family Mycobacteriaceae; genus Nocardia; species Nocardia cyriacigeorgica_F. The sequence continues at coordinate 3,678 of NZ_JARWNX010000045.1, forward strand.
CGGTCGAGATCGTCCCGGCGGCCGCGATGCAATTGGGGTTGTGGGGTGATGCGGGCGGTACCGACGCGCGGGCCATGCGTGCCCTGGTACGGGTGCAGGGTCTGCTCGGTGGCGCCGCGGTGCAGGTCGGCGTGCTCAGCGGTGGGCGCGGACCGGCCGAGCGGATCACCATGGTCGCACTCGGCGACGAACGGACACCCGCGACCGATCCCGCACTGCCCTGGCCCGGCCGCCTGCCCCAGCCGGCGCCAGCGGTGCTCATGATCGACCAACCGAGGGTGGAACTCGAGTCCGCCGACGGCGTCCGGGTCCATGTCACCGAACGCGGTCTGTTCGACGCCACCCCCACCCGGCTGCGCTGGGGCAGCAAACGCTGGGAGCTGACCACCTGGGCGGGTCCGTGGCCGATCGATGAACTCTGGTGGACCACGGAGGGCGTACCGGCCGCCCGGGTCCAGGTGGAGCTGCCCGGCCCGCACACCCTGCTGCTGATCACCCGCGATCGGCGCTGGCATGTGGAGGGGCTCTACGAATGAGGTGCGGTCCAGACCGTCGCGAGAGTGAACGGCTGATCGCGCAGCTCCGCCCAGCGCGGTTTGCGCGCGATCCATTCCTCGTCGACCAGGGCCTCGGCGACCTCGGTGAGGACGAATCCGGCCTCCAGTGCGGCCGTCATCCGCTCGCTGAACAGATGCAGATGGGTGTCGATCGCCACCGGCTCGCCCGCGCGGGGCGTGTAATGGGTCGGCATCCCGGTGAACATCATGAACTGCGGGTGGTAGCTCACCGTGACGCAGCTCCCGCCCGGTGCGGTCAGCCGCCTTGCCTCCGCGTAGAACGGTTCGAGGGCGGGCAGATGTTCATCGATCAAACAGGCGATCACCAGGTCGTAGGCCCCGGTGGGCAATCCGGTCGTCCGCACATCGGCCTGGGTGAGCGTCGTGTGGGCGCCGCGCTCGCGCGCCCGCTCGAGCATCCCGGCGCTCAGGTCGACGCCATCGATATGGGCTGTACCGTGGCCGCGCAGCCACTGCGCGGTGCGGCCGGTGCCGCAGCCGAGGTCGGCGGCCCGGCGGATTCGTCGCCAGTCGGGGCGGCGTAGCCGGTCCAGTAGCGCGAGATCCATCAGGTCGAGGACGGTGTCCTCGTAGGTGGGCGCCCACCCGTCGTACCCCGAGGCGACATCGACGGTGGGGTAGTGACGACGATCGAAATCCGCGAAGGAAGGCATGCGCGCAGTATTTCGCCGGCCCCACCGGCCGGTCCACCACTTTTCCGCGTGCGCGGCTGCGGCAGTGTGTGGCAGATCATCGACTCTTCACCCGCTGCCATCGGTACCCTCGACAATCGTGGATCTGACGACGGCCAGGGTCGCGCTCGGCGATGTGCGGATCGCCTACCGTGACTCCGGGCCGATCGCGCTCGACGATGTCCCGGTCGTGCTCGTCCACGGCATGGGCGGCGACGGCCATACCTGGGACCGCTTCGCCCGCGAACTGGTGCGCGCCGGTCGCCGGGTCATCATTCCCGACCTGCGCGGACACGGCCGCAGCGCGCATACCGAGTCCTATCTGTTCGGTGAGTTCGGCGACGACGTCCTGCGGCTGTGCGATTTCCTGGAACTGGACCGGGTGGACCTGGTCGGGCATTCGCTCGGCGGTTATGCGGTGTCCTGTGTCGCACAGGAACGACCGGGTCTGGTCCGGCGCCTGGTCATGGAGGAATGCCCGCTGCCGTTGCGCTCGGGTACCGAGGAACTGACGCTGACCCGCCGGTTGCCGTCCGTGCCCGAGCTGTGGCACGCCACCTCCAGCCTGCTCCGCCATCCCCGCGCGGTACTGGCCTTCGATCGATCGATGACGCGCACCGCGCTCGAACAGTTCCGCAAACCGCATCCCGAGTGGTGGGAACGGCTCACCGAGATCACCGCACCGACCCTGGTCCTGCGCGGCGGCCCCGGCGGCATGGTCGACCCCGACAAACTCGAACTCATGCGCACCGCGATCCCCGATTGCTCGGTCACCGCCTTCACCTGCGGCCACAGCATCCACCGCGACCGCCACCGAGAATTCTCCGCCGCCGTACTACCGTTCCTCGTCTAGAGCGCGTCACGAGTGGCACCTGGCTGCGGCAACGGCCGAGTGGCTCGGCAGCCAGGTACCGCTCGTCGGTTCACCAGTGGGTGCCGGGGACCCAGCGGGCGGCGCGGCGCAGGGCGGCGCCGGTGGCCTTGCGGGCGGCGGAGCGGGGGCGGGGTTCCGGTTGCGGGGCAACGGTTTCGGCGGTTTCCGCGTCGTCGTCTTGTTCGCCGCGGGCGGCGGGGGAGTCGGGGAGGGCGCGGTAGTAGCGGTGCAGGATGCGGTCGCGCAGTTTGGGGGTGACGATGCCGCCGTATTCGGCCAGCGTGCCGAGCGGGACGTCGATGCGCTTGGGGCGTTCGCTGAGCGCGCGCACGATGGTCGCCGCGGCCCACTCCGGGGATTCGGCCGGGCCCTGATTACCGCTCGGCGTGATCATCGGGGTGCGGACCAGCGGCATGTGGATGGTGGTGAAGGTGACGCCGTCGGCCAGCGTCTCCACCGCGGCCACCTCGGTGAACTTGTCCAAGGCGGCCTTGCTGGCCAGATAGGCCGCGAAGCGCGGTGTGGCGACCTGCACGCCGGCGCTGCTGATATTGACGATGTGCCCGAATTTGCGCTCGCGCATCTGCGGTAGCAGGGCCAGCGTCAACCGCAGGGCGCCGAAGTAGTTGACCGCCATGGTGCGTTCGAAATCGTGCAGGCGATCGGTGGAACGGTGGATGGCGCGGCGGATGGAGCGGCCCGCGTTGTTCACCAGCATGTCCACGTGGCCGTGCGCCTCGAGGATCGCGTTGACCGTCTGGTCCACCGATTCGGAATCGGTGACGTCGCACTGGTATCCGTGCGCGGCACCGCCTGCGGCACGGATCTCCTCGACCACCGTGGCGAGTTCGTCGGCGCGGCGGGCGAGTAGGAATACCGTTGCGCCCTTGTCCGCGACGGCCAGTGCCGCCGCCCGCCCGATCCCGGAGGAAGCGCCGGTGATCAGGACGTGTCGTCCGGTGAGATCGCGGTTGCGCTGATTGCGCCGGGTCTGTTCGCGTTCGGCGTCGTCGGCTCGGGTCATCGCTGCTCCTTCGCAGGTCCGTCGGCACCGAACTTACTCCGAAGTAAGTTCGGTGCCAAGTGCTTTGTGTCACAGCTGGGGAACATCGGCGCACCGGGTTCGAACACTCGAAATCAATCGAACATATGTGCGATAATGGACGCATGACGGACGATCGGATGGCGGATATCTATGCCGCGGTGCGGCTCGGCGGCGTTGATCGGGAAGCGGCGCGGCGTGCGCTACAGCGGCTGTGGGAAGAGATCGGCGAGTTCGGTGATCCACTGCATCGCTGCGTGATCGCCCACCATCTGGCCGATGTGGTGGATACGGCCGAGGAGGCGTTGCTCTGGGATCAGCGGGCGCTCGCGGCGGTGTTCGCGCCGGGCAGTCCGCTGGATGAGGGTATGCGCGGATTTCTGCCCTCGCTGTATCTGAACCTGGCCGACAGCCACCGCCGCGTCGGCGATTTCGACTCCGCCCGAATGCAATTGGCGCTCGCAAGGGGACATCTCGAGGTACTCGCCAACGACGCCTACGGTCAGGTGATCCGCACCGGGCTCGATCATGTGTCCGGCGCGCTCGACGCCGGTTCCACCGAACAGCTCGAGGCGAGCTGATCATCGCGCGGTGATGCGGAGGTGAGGCCATGGGCTGGGGTAACGGGCCGCCGAGCTGGTCGGAAATGGAACGGGTGCTGTCCGGGCGGCCGGGCAGACACGATCCGGAGTCGATGTATCCGGGTGACGGTGGCGACAGCCCGGCATGGACACGTAAACGCGGCGAATATCTGACCGGTGGGGAGGACCGTCCGCTCGGGCCGGTCGTGCCCTACGCCGAACTGCACGCGCATTCCGCTTACAGCTTCCTCGACGGTGCGAGTCAGCCGGAAGATCTGGTGGAGGAAGCGGTCCGGCTCGGTCTGGAAGCCATCGCGATCACCGATCACAACGGCTACTACGGGGTGGTCCGCTTCTTCGAAGCCGCGCGTGAATGGGGTATCGCCACCGTGTACGGCGCCGAATTGACCCTCGCCGCAACCGATCCGGCATCATCCGCAGACCGCTCGCGCACACAGCGACCCACATCGCACCTCGATGGACCGAGGCCGTTGCATGCGGTCCATACAGCGGATCATGGTGCGGGCGTGGTCGAAACAGCGGGTGGTGGCAGCCGCGAGCCGGCGCAAGAGCCGCGCGGTCATGCGCACGCTCCCGATTCGGCGCCGCGGACGGGCACACCGGACCCGGCGGGCGCACATCTGCTGGTGCTGGCCAGGGGACCGGAAGGGTACCGACGGTTGTCGCAGCAGATCTCGGCGGCGCATATGGCCGCGGGGGAGAAGGGCATCCTGCGCTACGACCTGGACGCCCTCACCGCGGCGGCGGGCGGGCACTGGCAGATCCTGACCGGATGCCGGAAGGGCCACCTGCGCCAGGCGTTGGCGCAGGATCTGCGCGCGGGCGGGGAACTGGTGCGGTCGGAGGCAGCGTTACGCGATCTGATGGAACGTTTCGGCGCGCACCGGGTGAGCGTCGAACTCACCCATCACGGCCTCCCCTCCGACGATGAACGCAACGCGCATCTCATCGCACTGGCCGACCGGCTCGGGCTGCCCGTCGTCGCCACCACCGGTGCGCATTTCGCGTCCCCGGCCGGGCGACACCGCGCCATGGCGCTGGCCGCGATCCGGGCCAGGCGCAGTCTGGACGAGATGGCCGGATGGTTACCGCCCACCGGCGGGGCGCATCTGCGATCGGGTGCGGAAATGGCGCGACTGTTCGCCGACTGTCCACAGGCCGTCGCCAATGCGGCTGCCCTGGCTCGTGAATGCGCCTTCGATCTGAAGTTGATCAAGCCGGAACTGCCACCTTTCCCGGTGGAGGAGGGGCATGACGAGGATTCCTGGTTACGGAAACTCGCTCTCGAGGGCGCGTTCGAGCGCTACGGGCCGCCGGCGGGCAATCCCAAGGCTTACCAGCAGATCGAACACGAACTCGCGGTGATCGCCGAGATGAAGTTTCCCGGCTACTTCCTGGTGGTGCACGACATCGTCCAGTTCTGCGAGAAACAGAACATCCTGTGTCAGGGCCGGGGTTCGGCGGCGAATTCGGCGGTCTGCTTCGCCATCGGCATCACCAATGTCGACCCGATCAAGCACGGGCTGCTGTTCGAACGGTTCCTGTCCTCGGCGCGCGACGGCCCACCCGATATCGATATCGATATCGAATCCGATCGCCGCGAGGAAGCGATCCAGCACGTCTATGCCACCTACGGCCGTGAGAACGCCGCCCAGGTGGCCAATGTGATCACCTACCGCGGTAAGTCGGCGGTGCGTGACGCCGCCCGCGCACTCGGTTTCTCGACCGGACAGCAGGACGCGTGGAGCAAACAGGTGCGCCGCTGGAACGGTGTGGACGCCGAAACCGATACCGATATCCCCACGCCGGTACTGGAATTGGCCGCCGATATCGAGGGCCTGCCCCGGCATCTCGGCATCCATTCCGGTGGCATGGTGATCTGTGATCGGCCCATCGCCTATGTGTGCCCGGTGGAATGGGCGCGGATGCCCGGCCGCAGCGTCTTGCAGTGGGACAAGGACGATTGTGCTACCGCCGGACTGGTGAAATTCGATCTGCTCGGCCTCGGCATGCTCTCCGCGCTGCACTACATGATGGATCTGGTGCGCGAACACAAGGGCGTCACCGTCGAACTGCACAGGCTGAACCTCGAAGATTCGGCCGTATACGAGATGCTTTCCCGCGCTGATTCGGTCGGTGTGTTCCAAGTGGAATCGCGAGCACAGATGGCGACCCTGCCTCGGCTGAAGCCACGCAAATTCTATGACCTGGTGGTCGAGGTGGCGCTGATCCGACCCGGCCCGATCCAGGGCAATTCGGTGCATCCGTACATCAGGCGTCGTAACGAACAGGTGAAATGGAAGCACGATCATCCCGTCCTGGAGAAGACGCTCGAGCGCACCTATGGCGTCCCCTTGTTCCAAGAACAACTCATGCAGATAGCCATCGATATTGCCGGATTCACCGCTGTCGAAGCCGACGAGTTGCGCCGCGCCATGGGATCGAAACGCTCGCGAGAGCGGATGGAACGGCTCAGGGCCAGGCTCTACCAGGGCATGCGCGAGAAACACGGCATCACCGACGAGGTCGCCGACCGTATCTACGAGAAGCTGTACGCCTTCGCGAATTTCGGTTTCCCGGAAAGTCATTCGCAGAGCTTCGCGGCGCTGGTGTTCTATTCGGCCTGGTTCAAGCTGTATCACCCGGCCGCCTTCTGCGCCGGTCTGCTGCGAGCCCAGCCGATGGGGTTCTATTCGCCGCAGTCGCTGGTCGCCGATGCCCGCAGGCACGGTGTGCTCGTGCACGGCCCCGATATCAATGCCAGCCGCGCGGAACCGACCCTCGAACAGCGCGGCACCGAGGTGCGGCTCGGCCTCGCCGCGGTCCGCTATATCGGTGACGAACTCGCCGCGAAGATCGTCGACGCTCGTGCGGAGACCGGCCCCTACACTTCGTTCCTCGATCTGACCGGACGAGTGGAACTCACCGTCCGGCAGGCGGAAGCGTTGGCCACCGCAGGCGCCCTGGACAGCATCACATCCGTCGAGCACGGTGAGACGGGATCGGAGAACGATGGCACGCACGGCTTTTCGAACGAGCCGCCGAAGGGCGGGCGAAACAGTGTTCGCCGCGCCGCGCTGTGGGCGGCGGGTGCGGCGGCGGGCGAGCGGTCGGACCGTTTGCCCGGTACCAGCGCCGCCGCCGATGCCCCCGCACTTCCCGGTATGAGCGCCTTGGAGCTGGCCGCTGCCGATGTGTGGGCCACCGGCATCTCTCCTGGCAGCTATCCGACCGAATTCCTCCGCTCCCGGCTCGACGCGATGGGGGTGATTCCGGCCGATCGTCTGCTGTCGGTTCCCGACGGTTCACGGGTGCTCGTCGGCGGTGCGGTCACCCACCGGCAGGCACCCGCCACCGCCGCCGGTGTCACCTTCCTGAACCTGGAAGACGAGACCGGCATGGTCAATATCGTCTGCTCGGTCGGTCTGTGGGCCCGCCATCGCCGTCTCGCGCAGAGCGCTTCGGCATTGATCATTCGCGGCCGGATCCAGAACGCGGAAGGCGCGGTGAGCGTGCTCGCCGAACATCTACAGCAGCTGGATCTGCGTATCACCGCCAAATCGCGCGACTTCCGATGAGCGAGAAGCCTGTCGCCGCCCGGACGAGCCGCTACGCTGCGACCATGCGCAAGCTTGCGGTGTTGGTGATCGCCCTGCTCGGACTGGTCCTGCTGGTGGGTGGCTGCGGCGATGATGACGACGACGGCGAATCGTCGGTCGGCGGGCGGGCGTCCGCCGATATGCCCGCACCAGCGGCCACACCCGGATTCCGGGAACAGGCCCCCGCCAGGGAACAGGACACCGGCGGTGCGGACGATCAGAACCGCAAGGAAGTGATCACCGGTCGGATCGAGATCACCGCCGCCGACCCGATCGCCGCCGCGGGCACAGTGACCGATCAGGTCACTGCTCTGCAAGGCCGGGTGGACAGCCGCACCGAGCGTCCAGGCACTGATGACGACGATGCGAGCGCCCGGCTCACGGTCCGCATCCCCGCCGAGCGCACCGACGATTTCATCGCCGGGCTCGGCGATATCGGTGAGGTCACCGAGGTGAGCACCAACCGCGACGATGTGACAATGCAGTGGCAGGATCTGGACGCGCGTATCCGCGCCCTGCAAGCCTCGGTCGACCGGCTGCGGGTCCTCATGGCCGAGGCCACCAACACCGCCGATCTGCTCGCCGCCGAGCAGGCGCTGTCGAGTCGCCAAGCCGAACTGGACAGCCTCACCGGGCAGAAACGTCTGCTCGACGATCAGATCTCGCTGTCCACCTTGACCGTCGAGATCGACAGTAAGCACACCGATTCCGACGACGAGCCGAACAATTTCTGGGACGGCATCGTCTCCGGCTGGGATGCGCTGGTCGACTGGCTGAAGGACGCGGTCGTCTTCCTCGGCAAGGCCGTCCCGTGGCTCGGCTTCGCCGCGGTGATCGGCGCCGTGGTCTGGGTGATCGTGCGCCTGGTGCGCCGCCTGCGTTCGGCGAAACCGGCCGCCGCCCCGGCCCCCGCGAAGGTCGCCGCCCCCGCCGAATCCACGCGCGAGGCCGGGAAAGATGCTGCCGGAACAGGAGAATCGAGTGCCGACGACAGTTCGGGCGACGATAAAACCGAACAGCCGTAAAGGCCCGCTGGTCGAAATCCTCGACGACGGCACCATACAGCTCTACGTGCGTGCGCCCGCCGTCGAAGGCAAGGCGAACAAGGCTGCCATCGAACTGCTCGCCGTGCATTATGGCGTGCCCAAGAGCGCCGTTCGCCTCGCCGCGGGCGCGACGTCACGATTCAAACGTTTCGAGATCGACGACTGACCACGACATCGCGCCGCCCGCCATCGAATGACGGCCTCGATCAGCTGCGGCGCTCAGGGCCTCGGTAGTGCCAGGCCGCAGCACCGCCACGGCTGCCGTCAGACCGCCCCAGGGAACCCCTGCTGGCGCCAGGCCTCGTACACGGCGACCGCCGCCGAATTGGACAGATTCATCGACCGGCGGCCCGCGAGCATCGGAATGCGCACCTGCTCGGTGATATGCGGATCGGTGAGCACCGCCTCCGGCAGCCCGCTGGGTTCGGTCCCGAACAGCAGCACATCCCCCTCCCGGTACGTCACCTCGGTGAACCACGTGCTCGCCTGCGTCGTGAACGCGAAAACTCGCTCCGGCCGCAAGGCCGCCCACGCCGCCGCCAGATCCGCGTGCACCGTCACCGACGCCAGATCGTGGTAGTCCAACCCGGCCCGCCGCAACTTGGCCTCCGAGAGATCGAACCCCAACGGCTCGACCAGATGCAGCTCACACCCGGTCCCGGCGACCAACCGGATCGCATTCCCGGTATTCGGCGGAATGCACGGCTCGTGAAACATCAATCGGAACACCGGGCCAGTCAACCAGGTGGGTAGGTGTCACCGACGACCGAGCCGGGTGGGTCGGGTAGTGGTGATGGTGAACGGGCTGCCGCGCCGGGGCCATCGAGGAGGACGGAATCTGTCGGTGCCATCGATTACTTTTCAGCCATGGTGAGCACAGCGCACAATCCCGCAGGATCGCAGCCGCCCGGGGTGGGATTCGCCCACGCCACGGCCGCGACCGGGAACACGATCATTCATATCTCCGGGCAGGTCGGGGTCGACGAGTCCGGGGTGGTCGCCGAGGGGCTGGCGGCGCAGACAGCACAGGCATTGATCAATTTGGGGCGGGCCCTCGAGGCCGCCGGTGGGACCGCGGCCGATCTGGTCAGCGTGCGGTTCTACGTGGTGGATTGGGAGCCGTCCAAATTCGCCGAACTCGGCGCCGGAGGTGCGGCTGCCAGAGAGCATTACGAATTCCCGGAAACGGCGGTCACCCTGGTGGGTGTGGCGGCGCTGTTCACGCCAGAGCATCTGATCGAAGTCGAAGGGGTCGCGGTCGTCGCCTAGCCGTCGGTGCGGGCATGTGATTCGGTGGTCGAAAGGTGTTGCGCTGTCCAGCGCTCGCGCGGCGCGCCGGTCTGCAACAATCGAGGGCGTGACCGATGCCGACACCCCGACCGCCGAACAACGGCCCGGCGAGAGTTGGGCGACGCAATTCCTGCGCTGTCATCTGCCGATGGTGATCGTGGCGCTGGTCATGCTGGTGGCGATCGTGTTCGTGGCCTCGGAACGCTGGCGGCGCGGTGCGCTGTTCTTCGGCGGCGCCACCCTGCTCGCGGCCACCTTCCGGCTGTGCCTGCCCACGGCGCGGGTGGGTCTGCTCGCGGTGCGCAGCAAACCGTTCGACGTCGGCGCGCTCACACTGCTCGGCAGCTCGATCGTCTTCATCGCCGCCACCATCAACACCCTCGGCGTCAGCTAGCAGTCGTTGCTCGGTCTCCGCACGTCGAAAGTTCGGCGGCGCGCCTACCCGAACTCAGCGCGCGTTGCGGGCCAGGTTCATGGTCTGGATCAACAGCTTGGACACCGCCGCCGCCTCGGTGAGGAAGCCGTCGTGTCCGTCGCGGGAGTGCACGATCTCGAGGCCCTGACAGCCGGGCAGCCCCTCGGCCAACTCGCGCTGGGTGTGCAGCGGATACAGCCGGTCGGAGTCGACGCCGCCGACCACACACGGCACCGGCGTGCTCGCCAGCGCCGCCGCGATACCGCCACGACCGCGTCCGACATCATGCCGGTTCATCGCCTCGCTCAGCAGCACATAAGTGGCCGGATCGAAACGCTTGCACAGCTTTTCGGCCTGATACTCGAGGTAGCTCTGCACCGCGTATCGCCCACCGCGCCACGGATCCTCATCGCCCTGGGCGCGGTTCTCGAAACGATGATCGAGTTCGCCCTCGGTGCGATAGCTCAGATGGGCGATGCGCCGAGCGATGCCCATACCCGCGGTCGGAATACGGCCGGTGTCGTGATAATCGCCGCCCTGCCAGGCCGGATCGGCTTGGATGGCGGCGATCTGGGTGGTCTGGGTGCCGATCTGGTCGGCGGTGGCGCGTGCGCCCACCGCCAGCACCAGTGCCGCCGATACCCGTTCGGGTGCGCCGACCATCCACTCCAGGACCCGCATACCGCCCATCGACCCACCGGCCACGGCGGCGAGGCGGGTGATGCCGAGCCGGTCGAGCAGCGCCGCCTCGGCGGTCACCTGGTCGCGGATGGAGATCTCCGGGAACCGTGAACCCCACGGCTTCCCATCGGGCGCCGGTGAGGACGGCCCGGTGCTGCCCTTACAGCCGCCGAGCACGTTCGTCGCGACGACGCACCATTCGTCGGTGTCCAGCGGCGCGCCGGGACCGACCATGCCGTCCCACCAGCCGGGCTGCGGATGGATGTCGTCGGGGTGGCCGACCACATGGGAATCGCCGGTGAGGGCGTGTTCCACCAGCACCACATTGTCCAGTTCGGGTGACAGCTCACCCCAACGCTGTACGGCCAGCTGCACGTCCGGGATGGTCTCGCCGTTCTCCAGCGCGATATCCCCGACGGAGATGACACCGAGCCGCCCGTCCGGCGGCGGCAACTCGGCCGCCGTCACACGGGTGGTACTCCGGTCGGCACTCACGGTCACGTCGCCGCCGCCGTGAATCCTGTGCGGAGGTCGGTGAGGATGTCGTCGATGCCTTCGATGCCGACGGCGAGGCGGACCAGTCCGGGGGTGACGCCGGCGGCGAGTTGTTCGTCGGGGGTGAGTTGGGAGTGGGTGGTGGACGCCGG
>NZ_JARWNX010000046.1 GCF_029868385.1 Nocardia cyriacigeorgica
GATTCGAATGCGGCCACCGCCCAGCAAAGCCGACCTCCCGGCGGCGTCCTTCCACCCCGCGGGGCGGGGGCGGCGGGGCCGGGGGGCCCCGCCGCCCCCCGGGAGCCGCCCGCACACGCCGGGCCCGCGGTTGTGGCCGCCCCCCCCCCGGTCGGGGTGGGGGCGGGGGGGGGGGGGGCGCCGCCGGGGCCCCCCGCCCCCGCGGGGTGGAAGGACGCCGCCGGGAGGTCGGCTTTGCTGGGCGGTGGCCGCATTCGAATCTCGGCGGATTTTAACCTCGGCACCGCGCGGAATTCGGTCGATGCTATTCCTCGAACGTTTCATTGAGATGAGGGATTGCGTTTCATGAAGATGAGGAAGCTAGCCGTTGTCGCGGCTTTGGTGACGGTCGCCACCGGGGTGGCCGCCGGGACAGCCGGTGCCGCGCCGGAAAACGAAACTGGTGCGGTGAATTTCACCGCAGAGTCGACCGATACGCAGTCGATCATCACCACCGATGCCGGATCGCTTGTGGTGGAGGACGACACGTTCAAGGTCAAGGGCCCGGATGGGACGGTGCTCGCCGGAACTCCGCTGCGTTTCCGGGTGGATGAATTCGAATTTCCGATCGCGGCCCATATATCGGGACGCACCGCGACTTTGACGCCGCAATTCGATGTCGCGCACGCGGTTTACAAGCCGGTCGCGCTGCCATTCGAGGACAAGGCTCCGTTCAAATCCGAATACGATCGCGAAAAGGACGCGTGGACCAGGCTGACCAGCACCGTCGCGCTCGGCGCGTCGATCGGCACACTGGCCGGTGGCCTCGGCGGCGCGGCGGTGGGCTGCGTGCTCGGCGGCATCGCGGGCGCCACGGTGGCCTCGGCCACCATCATCGGCCTGTTCGGTCCGTTCATTCCGGCCGCCGCCATCGGCTGCCTCGGCGGTGTGCTCGCCGTCGGCGCGATCGGTACGGTCGCCGGACAATTGCTGGTGACCGCGCCCGTGGCGATCGGTGCGGTGATCCAGTACGTCTCGACGATCACCCAGCCGTTCCCGGCACCTGCACCGGCGAAATAGCAGCGGTGGTCCGGGTGGGCATGGTCCGTGCCCGCCCGGACCGCATCGGCCGCGAGGTCGATCCGGTGTGCCGGTGATCACAGCCCCGTTCAGCATCGCGCTGGGCGGGGCTTCGGTCTGTGCGGGTGCGGCCGCGGGCGTCGAGGCGGTGGTGTGGATCGGTCGCCCATCGGGACTCCCGGCACGCCAACATCTTCGGGCGCCCGAGCGGATACGGCGGTCGCTGCGCTGGCGGCCGCTGATCCAGCCGCCTTCATGAGATGTCAGGCAACGCTATTACCTGCGCAAACACGTGTGTCCGGATACACATCGGCGCGTTGGGGCTTGGTGCGTCGCGCGAATCGGTGTTACCTTCGATCGCATGTTCACCGGCCGCATCACCGCTCAGCGAGTCACCTATGTGACCGCTGGACTCGGGCTGCGGCTCCCGCTCACGCGGGAACTGTGTTGTCCCTGCTGCCGCGGCTGAGCGAGTTCTCCGGGTTCTCCGGCTCGCGCGCTGCCGCCACACCACACGTGTAGGCACGTCCCGTTCGACGGGACTTCAGCAAGGAATAACAGATGTCCCTTCCTACCCTGGAACGTACCGTTTCTCGGTCCACCGCCCGTGTCCGCAATACCCGCCCGGTCGTCGTGGCGCCGGAACTGCGGATCTCCGACAACCCGGCCGCCGCTGTTCTCCGGGCCGCGACCGGCGGTCCGGTATCCCGTGACAATGCCGCTCGCGCAACAGGTTTGAGCATCGCGACGGTCAACCGTCAGGTCTCGGCGCTATTGAACGCCGGACTGCTGCGCGAGCGTCCCGACCTGACCGCCTCCGGTGCGGTCGGCAGGCCGCGGGTGCCGTTCGAAATCGATCACGACGCCTATCTGACGATCAGCGTGCACATCGGCGCGGCCGCAACCAAGATCGTCGCCGCCGATCTGCGCGGCCGCATCCTCGGCGGTCTCGCCATCGCCACCCCGCAGACCGGCCAGGAATTCGCCGTTACCACCGTCGCTCGCAGCGCCCGCGCGTTCCTCCAGCGCTGGCATCGCCGTAAACCGTTGTGGGCTGGGGTCGCGATCGGCGGCCGTGTCGACACCCAGACCGGTGTGGTCGACCATCCCAAGCTCGGCTGGCGCGGCGCCCCGTTGGGTGCGGTGCTCGCCGAAGTGCTGGAGCTGCCGGTGTCGGTGGCGCCGCATGTCGAGGCGATGGCAGCGTCGGAATTGTTGCTGCCCACCGTCGAACGCGAGGCCGCCGATGTCTGGTCGGGGCTCGCCAAGGGCAGCAGCCTCTACTTCTATGTTCGTGAAACCGCCGGTGTGGCAGTGACATTGGACGGCCGAGTGCATACACCGAGCAATGGTCCCGGTTCGATTGCGCATCTGCCGACCGGTTCGGATGTCGAATGCGGCTGCGGCCGTAAGGGTTGCTTCGAGGTGACCGTCGGTGATCGTGCCCTGCACGCCCGCGCCGTCGGTCGCGGAATCATCCCGGCGCACAACGGCACCGGCGGCACCACCATCGCCGACCTGTACCGTGCCGCCGTCGATGGTTCCCAACCCGCCCGCGATCTCCTGGCCGAACGTGCCACCATGCTCGGCCATACCGTCGCCCTGGTCCGCGATCTGCTCAACCCCGACCGAGTGGTCCTCGGCGGCCAGGCCTTCACCGCCTACCGTCCCGCCCTTGCCAACGTGTCCCGAGCCTTCAACCAGGCAACGGTGCTGCCCCCCACCGACATCCGAATCACCGGCTTCGCCCCCAAAGTCCAGGAGTTCGCCGCGGTGGTGACCTCCCTGACGCCCCTCTACACCGATCCTCTGTCGGCCATCCGCCGCGCCACCCTCACCTGACCGCACGAAAGGGGACATGAGACCGGCCGCCTCGGCATGTCACCGGTCTCATGTCTCCCTGTAGAACCGGCCGGCCAGTTCTACGGTGTGACGATGGCGAAGTTCGGGTCCGGTTTGTCGAACAGGCCGGCCATTTTTCCGAGGGCCATGATGTCGCCGTCGACGGTGATATCACCGGATCGGATCGCGGCCTGGACATCGCCACCGGACAGCAGAGTTTTCGCGAGGGTGGCGCGAGTCAGCGTGATCGTGGCATCGGGCGCGGGCAGGCCATCATCGGGGGAGCGGTCGTAGTGGACGAGGACGCCATTGCGCAGGTCGACGCGGTGGAGGCGATTGTTCTCGTCCGTGAAGCGCCAATCGCTGACCAGTCGGACGTCCCAGGCAGCCGGACCGTCGACGCGCAATGACATTGCGTCGAATGCCTGCTCCACGCTGATCGCGGCCAGCACGCCGCTCGAATTCGCTTGGGTGGGCGTACCGAACGGTCCATGGCGCAACTCATGTGCACCGGACAGATAGAAGTTGCGCCAGGTGCCGTTTTCCGCGCCGTAGCCGAGTTGTTCGAATGCGCTCGCCTGGAGGTGCTTTGCGGTCGTGTTCTCCGGCTCAGCGAAGATCACGTAGTCGATCAACTGAACCGCCCAGCGGAAATCGCCCTCGTCGTAGGCCTTCTGCGCCTTCTCCAGCACCGCATCCGCGCCACCCATCGCGGCGACGTGCCTGGTGGCCGAGGCAACCGGGGGATGCTCCCACAGATGTGCGGGATTACCGTCGAACCAGCCCATATACCGCTGATAGATGGCCTTCACGTTATGGCTGACCGAACCGTAATAGCCGTGCGTATGCCAGGCTCCCGTGATCGCGGGCGGCAGTTCGATCATCTCGGCGATCTCGCTGCCCACATACCCCTGGTTGAGCAATCTCAGGGTCTGGTCGTTCAGGTAGCCGTACAGATCCCGTTGCAGCGACAGGAATTCGACGATCCGATCGGTGCCCCACACCGGCCAGTGATGTGAGGAGAACACCAGATCCGAATGCCGGCCGTACTTGTTGATCGATTCCGTCAGGTACTTGGACCACACATGTGGATCCCGGACGAGAGCGCCGCGCAAGGTCAGCAGATTGTGCATGGTGTGGGTGGCGTTCTCGGCCATACACAGGATCCGGCGGTCCGGGAAGTAGAGGTTCAACTCCGCGGGGGCTTCGGTGCCGGGCGTCATCTGGAAGACCATGCGTACCCCGTCGATGGTTTCTTCCTGACCGGTCGCGGTGATGTCGATGGTCGGGTTGATGAGCGTGACGGTTCCGGTCGAGGTCGTCTGCCCGAGGCCGGCGCTGATCTGGCCTTTCGGTCCGCGCGGCAGCGCCGCACCGTACATATAGGCCGATCGGCGGGCCATGGCGGTACCCGCGTAGATGTTTTCGGCGACAGCGTGTTCGAGGAATCCGATCGGGGCGAGCACGGGGCAGCGGCCCGCGGCGACATCTTCGCGAGTCGTGACGCCGAGTGTGCCGCCGAAATGGTCGACATGTGAATGGGTGTAGATCAATCCGGTGACCGGACGGTCGCCGCGGTGTGCGCGGTAGAGCGCCAGGCCGGCGGCGGCGGTTTCCGCCGAGATCAACGGGTCGATGACGATGACCCCGGCCTCACCCTCGACCAGCGTCATGTTCGACAGGTCGAGACCCCGGATCTGATAGAAGCCGGGAGCCATTTCATACAAACCCTGCTTCGCGTTGAGCTGCGCCTGCCGCCACAGGCTCGGGTTGGCCGACTTCGGGCAGGGGTCACGCAGGAAGCCATAGACATCGTTGTCCCAGACGACCTTCCCCTCGGTGTCGGTCACCACGCCGGGTTCCAAGGAGGCGATCCAACCGCGGTCGGCATCGCCGAAGTCGGTGGTATCGGAGAACGGCATGGTATCGAGTACCTTGCGGTTCATCTCGAGGATGTGATCACCGGGATCGGTCGGCGTCTCCGATGGGTGCACCCCGGTGGAGGTATCGCAGCCGGACAGGGCGGCGCCGGTGCCGACCACGGCCAAGGCGGCCGCACCCGCGCCGAAGATGCCGCGTCGCGACATTCTCGGCCCGGAGGATCGCGGGTCGTCGGTGTTTCTGGTGTCGTCGTCCTTCACCACAGTCGGTCACTCCGATTCGAGTCGAGGCGAGCCGCGGGACTACCGGCGGTGGGCCACAGCGTCGCTGTGGGTGCCATCCGCCGATCGCGGCGCGGTCCGGCAGGTTCGTCCGGGAACTTCGCGCTGTTGGGTCCGCGCAACTCGCGATTGGTCCACGTTGTTCGCCGGTTACCGCACAATAGCCATTATTGCAGTATCTATGCAATAAGGTGACGTGGGATGGCGGCATAGAACGGCGTCAGAGGATGTGATGGGATGCCCGAGTGAGTGCGGTCGATCGAAACCCGCGGCGCCGGCGTAATCCGGCGCAGACTCGTCAGGCCATCATCGACGCCCTGCTCGAGCAGTTGAAGGCCGGAGTGGCCGCACCGACCACCAAGGCCATCGCCGCGGGGGCGCGGACCTCGGAGCGCAGCATCTTTGTGCACTTCCCGGAACGCGATGAGATGCTGGCCGCCGCCACCGACCAACAGTCCGCGCATGTGGAGACACTGATCACATCGGTCGATCCGCAGCAGCCGCTGTCCGAGCGCATCGACGCCATGGTCACGCAGAGCGCCGCCATCTTCGATGTGCAGCGGTTCCCACGCCCGCTCGGCCTGGTCGAGTCGCGCAATATTCCCGCCATCGATGAACGGATGCGGTTGACCGACCGCCGCATGCGAGACAGCATCGGTCACGCCTTTGCTCCCGAACTGGCCCGCGCCGCCGATCCGGACGCGCTGCTCGACCTCCTCGATGCGACCCTCGCCTGGCCGGTCCGTCATCATCTGGTCGAACGTGCGGGCCTGACCAGGTCGGCGGCGTCGTCCAGGGTCGGGCGGATGCTGCGCGCGCTGATCACCGCCGAAACGTCCACTGACGATTGAGCATTCCGGGTTGTCGGCCACCCGAACGCAGCGGAGCCCGGCAGCGAATCGACTGCCGGGCTCCGGGCGGACCGTGCCTCACTCGCCAGCGGGGAACAGACCTTCCACCGCCGTGATGAAGAACGGGAAGTGTCCGGCGAAGCGGTGCAGATTGCGGTCGCGTTCGAAGCCGCCGAACCAGTAGAGGCCGGGTTGGCGGTCGGCGCTGGGGTTCAGATCGCGGAAGGTGCGGATCCAGTTGTCGGCGCGGCCGGTGATGACGGTGAAGGGCAGGGCGCGGGAGAAGACCAGTTCCTGATCGGCCGGTGGGATCGAATCGCGGCGCAGGGCGTCGAGTCCGCGCTGCAACGCACGTACCTGGCCGGTCAGCGCGCGGCCGTGTGCGGTGCGGGTCGGCAGGAAACGCGGCAGCAGCAGGGCGGCCACACCAGCAAGGGCGATGGCGACACCGACGAGGGCGTGGCCGGAGCCGAGCGCGAGTCCGATCGTGGCGCCGATACCGATCACCAGCAGGCCGATACCCAGCCAGATCGGCAGTTTGCGGCGGGCCTTGTCGATGAAGGCGCCGCGCTCGATCGCATCGGCCAGCATGGCTTCGCGCACCGGCCCGGCCTGAACCCGGCCGGGTGCACGCAGTTCGCCGACCGTGACGGCCTCGGCTCCGCCGGGCAGCAGCGCCTCGTAGACGGCGCGCTCGTAGGGGCGCAGCTGGTCGTCGGCGGGGTTCACCCTGGTGATGCGCCAATCCGAATCGCTGATCGGGGTGATCCACAGGTAGCGGCGCACCGCGAGATCGACGACGGTGGCGGCGATATCGGTCGGATCGGCGCTTTCGTCGAGCAGCACGCCCGCCTCACCGGGCAGGATGCCGTCGGGTGAGGTGAACTGGGCGCGGCCGTCCTCGCGCAGCACCGGATCGATGGTTCCGGTGCCCGCAGCGGCCTGCTGACGGCGCGCACGCAACACATACGCCGCCAGCGCGGCGAGCGCCAGCAGCAGCACACCGAACGCGGCGAGCACCGGTGCGGTGATATCGAAGGCGGTAGAACCGGTCTCGCGGATCTCGGCGTTCGCGGGCACGGTGCCCGGCGGGATCTGCAAGGTCAGGTCGATGGCATCGCCCTTGCTGATATCGGTCTGCTCCAGGTAGAGCACGCCGTCGGCTTCGATGTGCACGTCCGCGCACGGTTTGCTCGCATTGGGCGGACCCAGTTTGCAGTCGACGATGCCCATTTCGAAGCTCGGGCTGATCAGCGATGCGGTGATGGAGGCGATATCGGCGTTCATCACACCGACCCAGTGGAACAGCTGGGTGCCTTCCTGTTCGCTGACGGTGTTGTTCACCGAATAGCTGAAACTCGATTGGCCGGGATCGGCGCGCACGGTGAACAGATCGCCCTCGACCTTCGCCGTGCCCGCGCCCTCGGCGGTGATATCGGTGACCTCGAAGACGCGTTCGGCGCCCTCGCCCGCCGGAACCCGCAGCGGCACCGTCATCGTGAACTTGTCGCCCTCGGGCACGATGATCTGCTCTTTGACCTCGAGCACGCCTTCGCGGCTCAGTTTCAGATCGGCCACGATGGTGATGCCGTCGGCGACAGGTTCCTGCGCATGGGCTACCGGTGCGGTCGCAAGCGAACCCATCGTGAGTAATCCGACGATGGTGATAAGCAGCGCGCCGACGGCGCCCCCCCGAAGAGTCAGCATGAGTGCCTACTCTAAACAGCTTGCTATTCTGCGTCAGCGGCTGTCGGCGACATGTGAGACGAGGGGGTACGGGGGAGTGACTCAACCACCGTACGGCTATGGGCAGGTCCCGCCCGGTGGACACCCGATCCCGCCCGGGCAACCGAACCCCTACGGACCGCGGCCGGGATACGGTCCGCCCCCCGGCTATCGGCCGCCGCCCGGACCGCCGCCGGGCTATGGTCCGCCGCCCGGATACGGCCAGCCACCTGCCTACGGTCCGCCGCCGGGATACGGCCAGCGTCCCCCGTTTCCGCCACCGCACCCCGGCCCCGGTTACCGCCCGCCGATGCCGCCGCCCGTCCCCTACGGCCGCCCACCCGGCGCGCCGCCGCCTCGTTCCGGTGGCGGCGGCAGCAAGGTGATCGCGGTGGTGATCGTGCTGGTGCTCGTCGTCGTCGGCGGTCTGGTGCGGGCCGCGGTCAAGACCGGTATCCGCCACGACGCCTCGGATCCGCGTCCGGGGATGACCTACGACAACGGCGAAACCGGTCCGGCCCAAACGGCCGACAACCCGCTGGTCATCGATACCAGTGCCACGCTGATCCCGGCGAGCTGCGATTACGCGCCGTGGGGGACCGGGGTCGAGACCGCCCGCGCGTTCTTCGACAGCGCGGAGAGCTGCCTGGAGGCCGCGTGGAAACCGGTGCTGGAGAAGGCCGGACTGCCCTTCCAGGCCCCGACGGTCAACGTCTCCGCCTCCACCGACGGCATCACCACCCCGTGCACCGGCACCACAAGTAACTTCGCCGCCTTCTACTGCCCGGCCAACAAATCGATCTATATGCCGATCAGCCAGTTGCAGACCGATCTGTTCGGCGACAACTGGGTGGTGTACCTATCGGTGTTCGCGCACGAATACGGCCATCACATCCAGAACATGTCCGGCATCCTGCGTGCCGCCAACAGCGAACGCATCGATTCCGGTGTACGCAGCACCCGCGGCCTGGAACTCTCGCGTCGAGTCGAATTGCAGGCCAACTGCTTCGACGGCATGTATCTGTCGTCCTCCTCGCAGGGCGGTTCGCTGACCTCCTCGCAGATGAGCATGGCTCGCGACGACGCCGAACACCGCGGCGACCAGCCGGGCGATATGCGCGATCACGGCAGCACCGCCAACGGCAGCCGCTGGTTCAACATCGGCATCGATGAAAACCGCACCGCCCAATGCAATACGTTCGCCGCACCTGCCGACGCGGTGAGTTGATGAGATCATCGGTGTGTGCCGGGTCCGTGCGGCCGGGTAAGGGGAGGGTGCGGCGAGGTGTACCACTCGCGTAGCAGGACCGGCGGTTTCGGTATGCCGAGTGCCCGCGACCGCCGTACCGTTCGCCGACTGCCGTACGGTCGACGTGATCGGGGAGGGATGAGTAGATGACGCAGCCACCTTATGGCCCGCCGCCCGGATACGGCCCGCCCGGCGGTCGGCCCTACGGCCCGCCGCCACACGGACGACCACCTGGTTACGCGCCACCGCCACCGTATGGCGCCCCACCGCCGTACGGTGCGCCACCGCCGTACGGCGCGCCGTTGCCCCCACCACCGCCCTATGCGGCTCCGCCGCCGATGCCGTACGGACCGCCACCCGGAATGCGTCCGTACGGTCCGCCCATGCCGTACGGCCGGCCGATGCCGCCGCGCCGATCCGGCGGTGGCGGCGGGCTGGCGGCCGCGTTCACCGTCGTCGGGGTCTTCATCATCGTCGGCCTGCTCGTCGCGGCGGGATTCGCGGCGAGTTCATCGGACAGTTCCACCTCGGCCTACACCCCGACGAGCACGCCGAGCTACACCTACAGTTCCTCCCCGTCACCGACCACGACGTATTCCGCCAGCCCCACCACCACGCAGTCCGGTTCCACCACCACCCGCCGCAGCAGCACCACGACCAGCAGCACCTCCGCTGGGCCGAAACCTGTCGCGGCGTTGGCGACCAATCCGCTGTTCAACCATGCCGATACGGGTCTGAACAACATCAACTGCGGATATCCGGCCTGGGCGCCGAACGTGGCGGCGGCCCGCGCGTTCTTCGAGGCGCAGTCGGCCTGCCTCGGCCAGATGTGGAGCGCCCTGCTCGAATACGAGAACCTGCCGTTCTCGCCACCCGGTTTGAGCGTGACCGCGACCGCGGCCGAGGCGACTTCGCCGTGCACCAGCAGCGGCAGCAATTTCGCGGCCTTCTACTGCGGCGCCAACAAGACCATCTACATGCCGCTGGACAGCTTCATGCAGAACGAAGACCCGTACGACACGGTGATCTTCATGGCGGTCTTCGCGCACGAGTACGGCCACCATGTGGAGAACCTGACCGGCATCCTGAAGCAGTCGCACCAGGAGGAATACGACGCGGGCCCCACCACCGCGCTCGGCCTCGAACATTCGCGGCGGCTGGAGCTGGCGGCCCAATGCTTCGGTGGCATGTTCATCGGCTCGTCGACCTTCGTCGGCACGATCTCCACCGATGACGCGCTGGAGACGGTGCGCGACAACTACAACCGCGGTGATTTCTCCGGCGATATGCGCGATCACGGTTCACCGGAGAACTACGGCGGCTGGTACGAGCACGGGTATCGCAACAACCGGGTGCAGATGTGCAATACCTGGGCGGCGTCGTCGGATTCGGTGTCCTGAGCCGATCGCGCGGTAGCGGACCGCCCCGGCGGGTTCAGGATTCCGGCTGCTGGTCGCGCAACCGCGCGAACCACACCGCCGCTTCCTCCGGTGTCGGCTGCTCGCCGATGAGATTCATGACGATATGCCCGAGGCAGGCCGCCCCGAGCACACGTTCGGCGGCCTCCATCGGATCGCCCCATGGCAGATAGGGTTTGGCCAGCAGCAGCGAGGCGATGCCGTGGGCGGCGGCCCATAATTCGAGCACGATGGGCGTCGGATCGCCGGAATCGACCAGGCCGGAATCCATCGCCTCCCGCACGGTATCGGCGAAATACTGGAAGGCGCTGCTGCTGAGGACCTGATCGACCGCGCCACGGGTTTCGGCGGGCGCGGTGGCCAGCCGGTATTGCTCGGGATGGTCCAGTGCGAAGCGGACGTAGGCCATGCCGAGTTCGCGCAGGCGGACGATGGGGTGCGCGTCGGGGTCATCGTCGACGGCGGCGCGCATAGCGGTATCGAGATCCTCGAAGACCTGCGCCACCACCGCATCGATGAGTTCGTCCTTATCGGCGAAATGCCGGTAGATCGACGGTGCGCTCACCCCGACCAGCTTGCCGACCGCGCGGATGGAGACGGCGTCGGCGTTGCCGGTGCGGTTGAGCAGATCGGCGGTGGCGGCGAGGATCTCGCTGCGCAGCCGGGAACCGGTGCCGCGCGGCGAGCGTGGTCTGCGGGCACCGATCATCGATGCCCTGCCGGTTCGGGGACACGGGCCTCGGGTTCGGGTTCCTCACTGAGGCCGATCTTCGCGTGCAGCCGCGCCAGCGGTTTCGGCGCCCACCAGTTGGCCGGACCCATCAGTCGCATCAGCGCGGGCGCGAGCAGGGCGCGGATGATGGTGGCGTCGGCGAGCACGGTCAAGGTCAAACCGAGACCCATGAGCTGGATGAACGACACCTTGGAGGTGACCATCGCGCCGATCACGATGGCCATCAGCAGTGCGGCGGCGGTGAAGATCCGCCCTGTTCTCGCGACCCCGATGGCGACGGCTTCGGTGTTGTCCTCCGCGGCGAGTTCATTGCCGGTGCGCCCCGCCCGTCGGGCCAGCCATTCCTCGCGGATGCGCGACAGCAGGAACACCTCGTAGTCCATGGACAGACCGAACGCCACGCAGAACATCAGGATCGGCATGGTCGGCACCAGATAGCCGACCGGGGTGAAACCGATCAGACCGGACAGATGCCCCTCCTGGAAGATCCAGACCATCGCGCCGAAGGCCGCGGTCAGCGACAGCGTGTTCAGGACGATCGCCTTCACCGGCAGCACCACACTGCCGGTGAACAGGAACAGCACCACGAACGTCGCCAGCGCGATCAACAGCCCGGCCAGCGGCAGTTTCGCGCCGAGCGCGTCGAGTGAATCGGCATTGACCGCCGCCGCACCGGTGAACAGGACGGGTGCGGGAGCGGGCACCGCGCGCAGTTGGTCCAGCTGATCGGAGCCCTCGGGAGAGAACGGGTCCAGATCGGTGGCGACCGTCAGATAGGCGCCGGTGTCGTTGGCCATCTCGGGTTGGCCAGGCGCCATCCGCCTGCCCGAGACGTACACACCCGCGCTGGAGAGCACGGCGGGCACATCGTCGACCTTCGACAGCTGGGCGGCGTATTCGCCGATGGCGTTCTGATCATGGAAGTCGTCGAGCACGATGGTGCCGCTCGCACCGGAATCGGCGCGCGGGAACTCCGCGCGCAACGTATCGCCGACCTGGCGGCTGTTGGCGCTCGCGGGCATCACCCGATCGTCTGGGTAACCGAATTTCACGCCGAGGAACGGTGAGCCGAGCGCGAGCAGCAGGGCCACGATCACCACGGTGACCGGCACCGCGAACCGCATGACCAGCTTGGTGTTGCGGTACCAGAGGGTCTTCTCGGGGATCATCGGACCGGTCGGATGCGGATCGCGCCCGAACATGCGCCGCAGCGGGGCCCGCAGATCGAGTGCGTTGATCCGATGCCCGATCAGCACCAGCGCGGCGGGCAGCACGAACAGCGCGGCCGCGGCGGCGGCGATCACCACGGCCACACCGGCATAGGCGAACGATTTCAGGAAGTACAGGTCGAACACGCTCAGCACCGCGAGTGACAACGCGACTGTCACCGCGGAGTACAGCACGGTGCGTCCCGCGGTCTGTACGGCGCGGATCGTCGCGGCTACCGGATCGAGACCCTCCGCCAACTCCTCGCGATAGCGGCTCACGATGAACAGGCTGTAGTCGATGGCGAGCGCGAGACCCAGCGCCGTTGTCATGTTCAGCGCGTAGATCGACACATCGGTGAACAGGGTGACCATCCGCAGGATGGCCAGCGTCGCGGCGATGGCGAACAGGCCGACCATCACCGGCAGCGCGGCCGCGACCACGCTGCCGAACACCAGGATGAGCACGATCAGCGACAACGGCACCGCGACCGCCTCGGCGACCGCAAGATCATGGGTGATCTGCTCGGTGACGTCGTGATACACGGCGGCGATACCGCCCTGCCGGACCGTCACGCCGTCACTGGTGCCGGTGAGTTGTTCGGTGAGTTCACCGGCGGCCCGCTGGATATCGGTTTCGTCGCCGTCGAGTTCGGCGATGATCAGGCCGCTGTTGCCGTCGGTGCTGCCGAGCGCGGCGGCCATGGCCGGTGGACTGGTCCAGAATGACTGGATACCGCTGACGTCGTCGCGGGCGCGCAGGGCGTCGACGAGTTCGGTGGCGCGGGCGGCGGTGGCCGGATCGCGCAGGCCCGCCTCGGAGCTGACCAGCAGTACGAAGTTCGGGGTGGCGCCCTCGAAGTTCTCGGCGAGCAGTTCGGCGGCGCGGGTGGATTCGGCGTCGTCGGAGGTGAATCCGCCGGATTTCATATGTGCCGATGCGGTGGCGCCGACGATGCCGAAGAGCACGGCGAGGGTGAACGCCACCGCGAGCACGATGCGCGGGTAGCGAGTGGTCAGGCGCGCTATTCGGATCAGCACAGGAGCCCCCTCCAGTAAGTTAGTGGCGTTAGCGTAACGCGGTTAACCTGAGGGCGGAAGAGGGAAGTTTCGCCGGGACCGATCTGCGAGGGCGCGGCGGCTGCGCGGCCCCGGCAGTGGGCGGTCGCCATCGACGGTGATCCAGCCCGCGATGGTGAGCCAGCGCTGTTGTGCGAGGGCGTCGGCGGCGTCATGGAAGATCGGGATGCCCGCGCCGTCCCGAATCCGCGGCGCCAGCTCCGGCCATATCCGGCCGTCGGCCCTGGCGACATGGCGGGCCACCGTCCGTCCGATCATCGTGACCGACTGCCCCGACACCCGGTCGCCGTACCGCTCGGCATGGAATCGGCGGCCCGCGCACAGCGATCGCGGCTCGTCGTTGTAGGCGATCCAACCGGCCCGCTGCGCCCGTTCGATCAACCACAGATGTTTGACGGCGCTCGGCGCGATCGCACCGACCCGGCTGTGGAGCAAGGTGACCACCGGCGCCGAACCGAGCACATCGCGGCGGGTCGGGCCGATGCCATCGGCCAGCCAACGCGCCTCCGCGACGGTGGCGAGCAGTCTGCCGAAATCATCGATCCACCGTTGCGCGCGGCTGCCGAGCCCGGCCACCCGCTCGGCTTCCCTGCGCATCGCGTTCTGGGCGGTCAACGTGCGGATGGCGGCCATGGTCGGCACCTGACCGCGTTCGAGCAGCTCCAGAATGGTGGCGGAGGTGATCGGATCGGCGGCGGCGGTCACCGGTAGCGATTCGCGTTCGAGGTCGAAATCGCGCGGGCTGATCGCCCGGCTGAGCAAATTCACGGCGGTGGTATCTCCGGCGAGATCGGTGCCGGAAAGCCAGGCGGCGGCGATGTCTTCACACGACGACACGGGTGCTCCTCCGGGGCGGGCGTGGATTTCGTCGAGCTCGGTTGTGCCCCGGCCGGGATGATCCGACCGGGGTCACCAACCTGATGAAGATCGGCTACCGAAGTTGCCGAAGACAGGTTAGCCAGCCGGTTGCGCCGGTATGCCGGCGGTGACGGTTTCGTTATCCGTGTCGCGGGCCCGACCAGCGTGGGTGTTCACCTGTCGGTGCCCGCCGGTAACCTCTGGCCGTGGCTCTGTACCGGAAGTACCGACCGGCATCGTTCGCTGAGGTAGTGGGTCAGGAGCACGTCACCGACCCGCTGAGCGTCGCGCTCGACACCGGGCGGATCAGTCATGCCTATCTGTTCTCCGGGCCGCGCGGTTGCGGTAAGACGTCGTCGGCGCGGA
The DNA here is from genome assembly GCF_029868385.1 of Nocardia cyriacigeorgica. Taxonomy (GTDB): domain Bacteria; phylum Actinomycetota; class Actinomycetes; order Mycobacteriales; family Mycobacteriaceae; genus Nocardia; species Nocardia cyriacigeorgica_F. Next base: position 14,549 of record NZ_JARWNX010000046.1, read on the forward strand.
TTCTGGCGCGTTCGCTGAACTGCGCGGAGGGGCCGACGTCGCGGCCGTGCGGTGTGTGCTCGTCGTGTGTGGCGCTGGCCCCCGGCGGTGCGGGGAACCTGGACGTGATCGAACTCGATGCCGCCAGCCACGGTGGTGTCGACGACACCCGTGAGCTGCGCGATCGCGCCTTCTACGCACCCGCCGAATCGCGCTACCGGGTGTTCATCGTCGATGAGGCGCATATGGTCACCACGGCCGGATTCAATGCGCTGCTCAAGATCGTCGAGGAGCCACCGGCCCATCTGATCTTCATCTTCGCCACCACCGAACCGGACAAGGTGCTGCCGACCATCCGTTCGCGCACCCACCACTATCCGTTCCGGTTGCTGCCGCCCGCCACCATGCGCGGCCTGCTCGGCCGCATCTGCGAACAGGAACATGTGCCGGTCGAGGAGGCGGTGTACCCGCTGGTGATCCGCGCCGGTGGCGGTTCCCCTCGCGACAGTCTGAGCGTGCTCGACCAGCTGCTGGCCGGTGCCGGGCCCGAGGGTGTCACCTATCCGCGTGCGGTATCGCTGCTCGGCGTCACCGATGTGGCGTTGATCGACGACGCCATCGCCGCACTCGCCACCTCCGATGGCGCTGCGCTGTTCGGCACCATCGACCGGGTGATGGAGGCCGGGCACGATCCGCGCCGGTTCTCCGTCGACCTGCTCGAACGCCTGCGCGATCTGATCCTGCTGCGCGCGGTCCCCGACGCCGCCGAACGCGGACTGGTCGCCGCCCCCGGCGACATGCTCGAACGTATGCACGTCCAGGCCGACAGCATCGGCCCCGCCGCTCTCACCCGCTACGCCGAACTCCTGCACGCGGGCCTCGGCGAAATGCGCGGCGCCACCGCACCCCGGCTGCTGCTAGAGGTCATCTGCGCCCGCATGCTCCTGCCCGCGGCCACCGAGACCGATGCGGCCGCTCTACAGCGCCTCGAACGCCTGGAGCGTCAATTCGCCGCGGGCGCAATCCCTTCCGCACCTGCCGGAGAGTCCGGCGCCACCACCGCCGCCCCAGCCGATGCTCCGCCGCGCTCGGCCCCCGCCGACCCCAACCGCCGCCGCGGCGCCGAAGCCCTTGCCGCCCTGCGCGAATCACGATCGGCGAAGGGTGATCCCGAATCGCTCGTCGCTCAGCCCCCGGCCCCCGGCCACGTCCGCGAACAGGCCGCTCCCGAACCGCCGCTTCCGGCGACCCAAGCCGCGTCGGAACAGCCATCCACCCCACCCGATCGGCCCGCGCCGCCGCCCACTCGGTCCGCCACCGAGCCCGCTCAGCACACATCCACGCAGGGCCGGCCTGCCGACGGGCAGCCACAACCGATGGCCGAGCAGGATCAGTCCGCCGACGACCGCGTCCGGCAGGCCGCCGGTCACCGTGAGCCCTCTGGTGAGCAGCCCCAACCCGCTGCCTCGCATCCGCGGTCGAGTGCTGACCCGTACCAGCCGCCGACCGGCGGCTCCGATCCGGCTGGCGCGCAACCTCAGCCGAGTGACGGTCGGTCGCGGTCGAGCGACCAGTCGGCCGCACCGGTGGATTCGCCACAGGCACCACCTGCTGGTGACCCGCGCGCTGTGGACTCGTCGAGCACTATCGCCGAGCGAACAGTCGAACCGGAGGCTCCGGCCGGAGCGGGGAGCGAAGACCTACGCGGGGGCTCTCCGGCTGACGTGGGAAGCTCTGCGCCGCCCACCGTCGCCGCGGCATCCGCACCGGGTGAGGCCCGCGCCGCTGCGTCGACGGCTGACCCTGGTTCGGCGCAGGGTGACCGAGGCGAGGCAGTGGGCCGCCCGGATGTGCGCGCGCATCGGCAGGGTGGCGAACCCGAGGGCTATCCGGACGCCACGAACCAGGCGGACCAGCGATTCGATGGGCGCCTGGACGCGGATGCGGAGACCGCCGCGGTGGCCGATGTTGGCCGCGCCGACGACGGCTTCCGGTATGACGCACCACAGCACCCGACAACTCCGCAGGCAGACGCGTCCACTGTCGGCTCGAATGCCGGAACAGGGGAGCCGGGGCGGGAGGCTGCTGCCGGTAGCCAGGCCCCGGCACGTGCTGATGCCGAGGCGGAGACCGCTGGAGCAGCACCCGCGGCGACCGGCGACCCGCTGGCCGAGGTCGAGGCGGCATGGCCCGATATCAAGGCCGAGGTCCGCAAGATCGCGGTGGCGGTGCACGCCATGTTGACCGCGGCCGCACCGGCTCGGGTCGATGGGCAGACCGCGGTGTTCGTCCATCCGCATGATGCGCTGGTGCGGCGACTGTCGGAACCGCGCAGCGTGGACGCGTTGCGGACCGCGTTGCGGACGGTGCTCGGACGCGAATTCGATGTGCGGTTCGAAACGGGCGCCGGGCAGACCGCGCCGCGCGGCGGTGCGGGGGCCAGGGGGCGTGGTGGCCGGGAATCCGGTGGTGGGGGAGCGCGCCGCTCGGGAGATTCCGGGGCCGAGGAACCCGGACCGGCGGGCGGAGCAGCCGAACCCGCCGCGCCGAGAAGTTTCTCCCGGCCGAGTTCCGCATCTTCCAGCCCGGCCGCCGACCCGCAGTCGCCGCCCGCCGAACCGGTCGGCGAGATGGCCGCGCCCGCTCGGTCGACCACTGCCCGCACGAGTACGCCGCCACGGTTCTCCCGTCCGAGCCAGGCCAAGGCCGCGGCGGTAGCCGACGACGATATTCCGCCCCCCGACTATCCGGATCTGCCCGACGATCCGGGCCCGGAGGAGTACGGCGGCGCGGCCATCCCGCCGCCGACACCCGAGGAAGAGCAGGAGATGTTGGCCGAATCGGCGCGGCCGGTGGCGCCGGGTGACCGGCAGGACCCCGATGAGGTCGCCCTGCAATTGCTCGCCTCGGAACTGGGCGCGGTTCGGCTGGAGTGAGGCGCATCGCACCCGGCCGGATGGTTGACAACCACCGGCCACCCGACGTTAAGTTAACCGGAGTTCGCATCCGACGGTAGTATGTGCGGGTGGCCGCGAGCTCACACGAGGCGAGGTTCTATCGTATGCCCAAGGCGTACGGGCGGCTTTGTCGTGCGTAGGCAGTTTCGCGCCCTCGTTTGTACAGCGTTAGGCGGTACCGGCGAGGCGTGGGCAGAGGGCAGTTCGAGTGATCACCGCGGTCATCCGAGCAGCGCGAATCGAACATGGGCGGTGTGAGGGCGGGTCCGCGGATCCGCGACTGGCACCGGGAGTACCGCGAACTGAATACACGGTCGGTCTCATGGCCGGTCGGCGAGGTTACCCGCGTCGGTGCCCGTCTCGAGCGGGCCGGGCGCAACCCTAGGAAGGAAACACTCCGATATGACCACAGAGGCCTACATTTTCGAGGCCATCCGCACCCCGCGCGGCCGCAACAAGAAGGGGTCGCTGCACTCGGTCAAGCCGATCGACCTCACCACGGGTCTGGTTCAGGAGCTGCGCAACCGCTTCCCGAACCTCGATGAAGACCGGATCTCGGATCTGATTCTCGGTGTCGTTTCCCCGGTCGGTGACCAGGGCGCCGATATCGCCCGCACCGCCGTGCTGGCCGCCGGTCTGCCCGATACCGTCGGCGGCTTCCAGCTCAACCGCTTCTGTGCCTCCGGCCTCGAGGCCGTGAACCTGGCCGCGCAGAAGGTCCGCTCCGGCTTCGACGACCTGGTGATCGCCGGTGGCGTCGAGTCCATGTCGCGGGTGCCGATGGGCTCCGACGGCGGCGCCTGGGCCATGGACCCGGCCACCGCCTACGACACCTACTTCGTCCCGCAGGGTGTGTCCGCCGACCTGATCGCCACCATCGAGGGCTTCTCCCGCGATGACGTCGACGCCTACGCGGTGCGCTCGCAGGAGCTGGCCGCCAAGGCCACCTCCGGCGGCTACTTCGCCAAGTCGATCGTTCCGGTCAAGGACCAGAACGGCCTCGTCGTCCTCGACAACGACGAGCACATGCGTCCCGGCACCACCGTCGAGGATCTGGCCAAGCTGAACCCCTCCTTCGCCGGTCTCGGCGAGATGGGCGGCTTCGACGCGGTGGCGCTCCAGAAGTTCCACTTCGTGGAGAAGATCAACCACGTCCACCACGGCGGTAACAGCTCCGGCATCGTCGACGGCGCCGCGGTGCTGCTGATCGGCACCGAAGAGGCGGGCAAGGCCTCGGGTCTGACCCCGCGCGCCCGCGTCGTCGCCACCGCGACCAGCGGCGCCGACGCCACCATCATGCTGACCGGCCCGACCCCGGCCGCGAAGAAGGCACTGGCCAAGGCCGGTCTGACCATCGAGGACATGGACCTGGTCGAGATCAACGAGGCCTTCGCCTCGGTGGTGCTGAAGTTCCAGAAGGACCTCCAGGTCCCGGACGAGAAGCTGAACGTCAACGGCGGCGCGATCGCCATGGGCCACCCGCTCGGTGCGACCGGCGCGATGATCACCGGCACCATGGTCGACGAGCTGGAGCGCCGTAACGGCCGCTACGCGCTGATCACCCTGTGCATCGGCGGCGGCATGGGCGTGGCCACCATCATCGAGCGCGTCTGACCTCCCGACCGACCGACATTCACAAGGAGAACGAAACTGTGAGCGAGACCAACATGATCGGTTGGGAGCAGGATTCGGACGGCATCGTCGTACTGACGATGGACGACCCGAACCAGGGCGCCAACACGATGAACGACCTGTACAAGAAGTCGATGTCCGAGACGGTCGCGAAGCTCGAGGCCGAGAAGGACAACATCACCGGTGTGGTGCTGACCTCGGCCAAGAAGACCTTCTTCGCCGGCGGCGACCTGAAGAACATGATGAAGACCGGTCCGGGCGACGCGCAGCGTCTGATGGACGAGCTCGGTGAGATCAAGGGCGCGCTGCGTCGGCTCGAGCTGCTCGGCAAGCCGGTCGTCGCCGCCATCAACGGCGCCGCGCTCGGCGGTGGCCTGGAGATCGCGCTGGCCTGTCACTACCGCATCGCGGCCGATGTCAAGGGCTCGCAGATCGGTCTGCCCGAGGTGACCCTCGGCCTGCTGCCCGCCGGCGGCGGCATCATCCGCACCGTGCGCATGCTCGGTCTGCAAGGCGCCCTGATGGGTGTGCTGTTGCAGGGCCAGCGCAACAAGCCGGCGAAGGCCAAGGAGATCGGCCTGGTCAACGAGCTGGTCGGCACCGTCGAGGAACTGGTCCCGGCCGCCAAGGCGTGGATCAAGGCCAACCCCGAGGGTGGCGTGCAGCCGTGGGACAAGAAGGGCTTCAAGATCCCCGGCGGCACTCCGTCGAGCCCGGCCTTCGCCGCGAACCTGCCTGCCTTCCCGGCCAACCTGCGCAAGCAGATCAAGGGCGCCAACATGCCCGCGCCGCGCGCGATCATGTCGGCCGCGGTCGAGGGTTCGCAGGTCGACATCGATAACGCCTCGCTGATCGAGTCGCGCTACTTCGTGAACCTGCTGACCGGCCCGGTCGCCAAGAACATGATCCAGGCGTTCTTCTTCGACCTCCAGTCGATCAACAACGGCGGTTCGCGTCCGAAGGATGTCCCGAAGAAGGACATCAAGAAGATCGGCGTGCTCGGCGCGGGCATGATGGGTGCCGGTATCGCCTACGTCTCGGCCAAGGCCGGATACGACGTCGTGCTCAAGGACGTCACCATCGAGGCGGCCGAGCGCGGCAAGAACTACTCGGAGAAGATCGAGGCCAAGGCCCTCTCCCGTGGCCGGACCACCGAGGAGAAGTCCAAGGAGCTGCTGGCCAGGATCACCCCGACCGCGGATGCGGCCGATTTCGCCGGTGTCGACTTCGTGATCGAGGCTGTCTTCGAGAACACCGAGCTCAAGCACAAGGTGTTCCAGGAGATCGAGGACATCGTCGACGCGGACGCCCTGCTGGGCTCCAACACCTCCACCCTGCCGATCACCGGTCTCGCGACCGGCGTGAAGCGCCAGGAGGACTTCATCGGCATCCACTTCTTCTCGCCGGTCGACAAGATGCCGCTGGTGGAGATCATCAAGGGTGAGAAGACCTCGCCCGAGGCGCTGGCGCGGGTGTTCGACTACACCCTCGCGATCAAGAAGACCCCGATCGTCGTCAACGACAGCCGCGGCTTCTTCACCTCGCGCGTCATCGGCACCTTCGTCAACGAGGCGATCGCCATGCTCGGCGAGGGCATCGCGCCCGCGACCATCGAGCAGGCGGGTCTGCAAGCCGGTTACCCGGCCGCGCCGTTGCAGCTCTCGGATGAGCTGAACATGAAGCTCATGCTGAAGATCGCCAAGGAGACCGAAGAGGCCATCGCGCGTGGTGAGGTCACCATGGGCAAGCAGCGCCATCCCGCCATCGACGTCATCGAGTTCATGGTGAATTCGGGTCGTCCGGGTCGCCTGGAGAAGGCCGGTTTCTACGAGTACGACGAGAACGGCAAGCGGACCGGCCTGTGGGGCGGTCTGGCCGAGCACTACAAGTCGACCATCGATTTCGGTGTGCCGATCCAGGATCTGATCGACCGCATGCTGTTCATCGAGGCGATCGAGACCCAGAAGTGCTTCGACGAGGGCGTGCTGGAGACCACCGCCGACGCCAACATCGGCTCCATCTTCGGCATCGGTTACCCGGCCTGGACCGGTGGTGTGCACCAGTTCATCGTCGGTTACCCGGGCGGCCAGGAGGCCTTCGTGGCCCGCGCCGACGAGCTGGCCAAGACCTACGGCGATCGCTTCGAGGTCCCGGCCTCGCTGCGTAAGTAGTACACGGCCGCGATCGGTCCGATCGCGAACGGCAAGGCCCGTCACCGTATTTCACGGTGGCGGGCCTTCGCCGTCACCGGGCCGGTGGGGCGGATCACATCGGCACCGGAAGTTCACCCGGAGGTTCGCCGCGGCCGATAACGTACGGTTCCGTGGCAGTACGTGGACGGATGATTCGGCGGCAGGCCGCGGTGGCCGCGACGGTGGCGGCGACGACATTCGGGCTCGCGCCCGGCGCATCGGCGGCTCCGGGCTCCGCGGTCCGGCTGCTCGGTGAGCAGATCGTGCCCCACGCCCTGGATTTCCAGGGCACGGTGGTGGGCGGTCTGTCCGGCATCGATTATCGGCCGAACACCGGCGAATACGTTGTGATCAGCGATGACCGTTCCGAACGCGGGCCCGCCCGGTTCTATACGGCGCGGATCGGCGTCGACGAGGGCGGTGTGCATCCGGTGACGTTCACCGCGACGCATCCGCTGCGCACCGCCGACGGTGCCGAATATCCGCCGACGACCGTCGATCCGGAAGAGATCCGCGTCGACCCGCTGTCCGGTGACTACTTCTGGACGCAGGAGGGTTCGGGCGCGGTGTATCCCGATCCATCGGTGCGCATCGCACGGCCAGACGGCACCTTCGCCGGTGAGCTGCCGATCCCGAACAACGAACGGGTGCTGCCCGATTCGGGCCCACGCCCGAACGCGGTGCTGGAGGGCGCGAGCTTCGCCGCGGGCGGCTCGCTGTTCGTCACGGCGGTCGAGGGCCCCCTGCACCAGGACGGTCCGGAGGCGAGCGTCGCTTCCGGCGCGCTGTCGCGGATCACCGTGCAGGCCCGATTCGGGCCGGTGCTCGCGCAATACGCCTATCCGATGGAGCCGGTGTTCGCCGAATCCAGTCCCGAACCCGGTCGCGGCGGCAATGGCATCGCCTCGATCCTTGCGGTCGATCCGCTGGATCCGGGGAAATTCCTGGTCCTGGAGCGCGCCTACGTCGACGGTGTCGGCAACAAGATCAGGCTCTTCGAGGCCGACCTCGCCGGTGCGACCAATATTCTCGATACTCCCATCGACGATGCCGTGCCCGTCGCCAAACGCCTGCTCGTCGACCTCGCCGATATCGGCCTGTCGGCCATCGACAACGTCGAGGGCATGACCTGGGGTCCGCGTCTGCCCTCCGGTGAACGGACGCTGGTGCTGGTGAGCGACAACAACTTCACCGAACAGCAGGTCAGCCAGGTCATCGCGCTGGCAGTGCCCGACTGACACGGCAGCCCCCGGAGCGGAAGGGTTCCCCACTCACCCCGCCCTGATCCGATCGCCCGCCACGCGGGGCGGGAAACCCACCCACACGGTGCCGCACCGAGCTACGTTGGAGTATGCGCAAGGATTTTCGGCCCGCGGCCCTCGCTCGCGAGGCGGGAACCGAGCGCATGACGGCCGTCGGGCAACTCCGCTCGACCGCCCGAGAACAGGATGTGCTCGTCGGCCGCCGATTCGTCGGGAGTGCGAGGTGGTGACATGGATCCACGGGCGCGTACGGGCCACGAGAGGCGCGGTGCCGTCTCCGATACGGCGCGCTGGCGACCCGAACCCGCTTCGGACTCGGTAGAACCCGCGACCGACGCCGATGCCGAACCGGCGCAACCAGCTGCGGATTCGGCGCGCCCGGACGGCTCGGTGTCAGGTCCCGGCGCTGCCGCCCGTCCGTCCGCCGATGACGGCGCCGCACCGGCCGATGCCGAACCGGCGGGTCCGGACACTCAGGAGAACAATCCCATCGCCATCGAAGACGAACTCGAGGCCATGGGTCTCGGCGGTGCGCGCGAGATCGGGCACGGCGGCTTCGGCGTCGTCTACCGGTGTGTACAGCGGGCGCTGGACCGGGTCGTCGCGGTGAAGGTGCTCTCCTCCGATATCGATGCCGAGAGCCGCGAGCGGTTCCTGCGTGAGGAACACGCGATGGGCCGGCTCTCCGGTCATCCGAATATCGTCGACATCCTGCAAGTGGATGTGACCGCCACCGGACGGCCGTTCATCGTGATGCCCTATGCCACGCGGGGCTCCCTCGAGGTCGTCGTCCGGGACAACGGCCCGCTGAGCTGGTCGGACACCCTGCGGGCGGGGGTGAAGCTCGCCGGCGCGATCGAGAGCGCGCACCGGGCGGGCATACTGCACCGGGATGTGAAACCGGCGAATATCCTGCTCAGCTCCTATGGCGAACCGCAGCTCACCGATTTCGGCATCGCCAGAGTGCCGGGTGGGTTCCGCACTTCGAGCAGCATGATCACCGGTTCACCCGCGTTCACGGCCCCCGAAGTGCTCAAGGGGGACGAGCCGACCGTCCGCTCGGATGTGTACGGGCTCGGCGCGACACTGTTCGCGCTGCTCACCGGCCATGCCGCGTTCGAACGTCAGGCGGGGGAGAAGGTGGTGGCCCAGTTCCTGCGGATCACCACCCAGCCGGTACCGGATCTGCGTGAACAGGACATCCCGGCCGATGTGGCCGGCGCCATCGAACACGCCATGGCGCAGAATCCGCGTGACCGCCCGGCCTCGGCCTACGAGTTCGGCGAAACCCTGCGCGCAATCCAGCGCGCGCACGGACAACTGGCCGATGAGATGGCGCTGCTCGACACCGAGGACGCCGCCGAGGCCGCGGCCGCGCCATCGGCCAACCGGACCGGACCCGCCGTCACCGCCCGGCGCAGCGGACCGCTCAATCTGAGCCCACCGACCCCGCGCCCCGGCTACGACCCCTCGCCGACCACCACCCTCCCGCCGACCGCGGCGACCAAGTTCCGGCCGCCCACTCCGGCGCGGGAACCGGTCCAGCGCACCCGGCTGCTGGACATCCTGCGCACCGGCGGACGGCGCAGGCTCGCGGTGATCCACGCGCCCGCCGGCTTCGGCAAGAGCACCCTTGCCGCCCAATGGCGCGGCGAACTCACCGCTGATGGTGTCGCGGTTGCCTGGATCGGTATCGACAGCGATGACGACAACGAGATCTGGTTCCTCGCCCATCTGATCGAGGCGATCCGGCGCGTGCGTCCCGATATCGGCACCGGATTGGATCAGGTGCTCGAAGAACAACCCGCCGATGCCGTCGCGTATGCGATCTCCACTCTCATCGATGATGTGCACGCGGGTGGCGCCACCATTGTCGTCGTCATCGACGACTGGCATCGCATCACCGATTCCGGCACCCGCCGGGTGATGGATTCACTGCTGGACAACGGCTGCCATCATCTGCGGTTCGTGGTGACCAGCCGCGACCAGTCCGGGCTGCCGATCAGCCGGATGCGGGTGCGCGACGAACTGGTCGGGATCGGCTCGGCCGAACTGCGCCTGACTCGCGAGGAGACCAGGCAGATCCTGGTGGACCGCAACCACTTCACCCTCGACGACGCCCAGATCGATGAGCTGCACCGCGCCACCGACGGCTGGCCCGCCGCCGTGCAGATGATCAGCCTCGCCCTGCGCGGCAATCCGGACCCGGCGCCGCTGATCCAGCATCTGGCCGAGGGCGGCCACGGGGTGCGCGAATATCTGGCCGAGAACGTCATCGACGCACTCGAACCGCGCATGGTCGATTTCCTCACCGCCATCTCGATCGCCGAGAAGGTCTCGGGTTCGCTGGCGGCGGCGCTGTCGGACGACCCGGAGGCCGAACATCTGCTCGAGCAGGCCGAACAGCGTGAACTGTTCGTGCGGCGAGTCGAATACGACCCGGAGTGGTTCCGGGTGCAGCCGCTGTTCGCCGAAGAGCTGCGGGCGCGGCTCGAACGTACCGATCCGGCGCGGGTCAAGGCCCTGCACCGCAAGGCCGCCCGCTGGTACGCCGAACATCAACTACTGCGTAAATCCGTCGACCACGCCATTTCGGCGACCGATCTGAAGATGGCGCTCGACCTGCTGGAAAGCGGCGGCATGGACCTGATCGACGGATCACGGCTGGCCACGCTGCTGGGCACGGTGTCGAAACTGCCGGTGCAACAGGTGGCCTCACGGTCGAAGCTGCTGATGGCGGTAGCGCGGGCCAATGTGAACCTCCAGCAGTCCGGTGCGGCGCGCAGTGCGCTCGGGCGGTTGTCGAATGTGTTGTCGCGCGGGTCGTCCGGTGACGCCGATGTGATGCGGCAACGCTGCCAGGCCGCGGTGCTCGCCGCCGCCGACCAGGTGGCGCGCGATCACACCGAGGGCGTGCTCGACAAGATCGGCGACTGCCTGGAACACCCCGACGAGCTACCGGCCTGGACCGTGTCGACCGCGGCCAACCTCACCTCGTTCGTGCGGTTGTGCGAGTTCGATTTCGACGGCGCCCGCGCGATCCAGGACTGGGCGGCCGAGTATCACGAACACTCCAAGGATCCGCTCGGCACCGTGTTCGGACTGTGCAGCCGCGGCGCCGTGGCCTACGAACAGCTCGATATCGCCACCGCCGCACGGTGTTTCCAGCAGGCATGGGAGACCGCGCGGGCGCGTTCGGGTGAGCGGTCGCATGCCGTGCGGGTGGCGGCGGCGTTGCTCGGCGAATTGCATTATCGGCGCGGTGAACTCGATGCCGCCGACCGGCTGCTGGACGAGAGCCATCAGCTCGTCGCCCGGGTCGGGCCGATCGATTTCCTGATCTCCACCTTCGTCATCGGCGCCAGGGTGAAGGCGGTGCGCGGCGATATGGCCACCGCCGCGGCCCGGTTGGCCGAGGGCGAGCGGATCGCCGTCGACCAGGATCTGCCCCGGCTGGCCGCGCACGTCCGTGCGGAGCGGATACGGCTCGGCCCGGCCGCGCAACTGCCGCGCTCGCAGACCGCGACCGGACGCTGGAACGGCGATATCGTCCGCGATACCGGCCGCTCCGGCCATCGCCTGACCGGCACCGCGGCGCTGACCGCAGAAGCGGAGGAGATCGCCGCCATCCGGGAGCTGCTGGCCGATGGTGGTATCGATGATCAGGACCGCGCGGTGCGCCGGGCGCGGGCGCTGTACGGGCGCACCCATGAACTGCATCGCCCGCGCGCCCAGCTCGACACCTCACTGCTGCTGGCCGAATGCCTGGCCGCCGCTGGCTGGGTGGGTGAGGCCGCCGCACAACTGGTGCCAGCGGTCACCACCTGCGCCGAACTCGACTGGACCCGGCCCCTGCTGGATGCGGGACCGGGCGTCGTCGCGATTCTGCGGGTACTGCGCAACGAACTCCCGGCGAACCTGCCCGCCCGTTTCGTGGACGAGCTGCTGTCCTGAGCGTGGTTACGGCTGCCACCACGGGCGCAGCGGCAGCGTATTGCGGCCGTCCGCGCCGAGCTTCACCCCGAGCACCTGATGTAGCTGCACCACATTGCGCTGGAAGCCCAACCGGCTGCCCGCCATATACAGACCCCACACCTTCGCGGTGCCCTCACCGGCCTCTGCGACGCAGGCATCCCAGTTCTCGACCAGGTTCTCGCACCATTCGGCCAGCGTGAGCGCGTAATGCTCGCGCAGGTTCTCCTCGTGCATCACCTCGAGACCCACATTCTGGATCTCGGAGATGATCCGGCCCGAACCGATCAGCTCACCGTCGGGGAACACATACCGGTCGATGAAATCACCGGCCTTGGTGGTGCGGGTGTTGTCCGGACGGGTGATGCAGTGGTTCAGGAAGAGCCCGCCGTCGCGCAGTTTGCTCTTGATGAAACCGAAGTAGGACGGATAGTTGTGCACGCCGATGTGCTCGGTCAGCCCGATCGAGGACAGCGCGTCGAATCCGGTTTCCCGGATATCGCGGTAATCGGAATGGCGCACTTCGGCCAGATCGGACAGGCCCTGTTCGGCGATCTTCTTCTGCGCCCATTCGGCCTGTTCGGCCGACAGGGTCGCCCCGATCACCTTGACGCCGCGCCTGGCCGCGTAGCGCACCATTCCGCCCCAGCCGCAGCCGATATCGAGCAGCCGGTCGCCTTCGCTCAGCCGCAGCTTTTCGAACACCAGCCGGTATTTGTTCTCCTGTGCCTGCTCCAGCGTCCAGTCCGGCTCGCCGTAACAGGCGCAGGTGTAGGTCATGGACGGGCCGAGCACATGCTCGTAGAAGGCATTGGAGACGTCGTAGTGGTGGTGGATGGCCTCGGCGTCGCGGGTCTTGGAATGGCGCAGACCCTCCAGCGCGATCCGGCGCCAGCGCGGCACCGTCTCCTGCGGCGGCGGCGGAACCGGACGCAACCGCTCCCAGCCGAGCGAGCGGGCGATGGTGAGCAGCGCCAGCGCGGACGGCCTGCGGAACTTCAGGCTGTCCATCGCCGCGAGGATCGGGTACGGGTCGCCAGGATGCACGCCGATGGCAGTCATATCGCCGGAGATGTAGGCCCGCGCCATACCGAGATCGCCGGGCGCGGTGGCCAGATAGTTGATGCCGCGCGGAGTCTCGATATTGAGCGTGAACTCCGAATCCTCCGGCCCGGTGGCGCTCCCGTCATAGGCCGTGAACCGGATGGGTACCTCGCCGTCGACCAGGGTCTCGAAGATTTCGGCAATGGTGAGCTTGGTGCCGAGATCCGCGAAAACATCGGATCGATCTTTGAATGTCGTCATTTGCGTTGCACCGCCTTCGAATACAAATCCAGCAGGCGCTGGTCTGGGTCGTAACGCTTCTTCAGTTCGATGTAGTCGTCGCCGCCGTAGAGTGCCGCGAACTCATCCTGGCCGTAGTAGGAATCCGAGTACAGCGATTTGTGACCGTCGAACTCGGTGACCGTCTGCTCGATCGCACGGTTGGCCGCGCCCTCGATCCGACCGGGTACGGTCGGCACCGCGGACCAGAATCCGACATTGACGTAGGTGCGGTCGGGCTCCAGCGGATACAGCGGCCACGGCCGCGCGGTTGTTCCCGGTACCCGCGGCTCACGCAATCGCAGCGGGCACAGCCAGATCGGCTCGATCGGAATCTCGCGCAGGAACCACGCCACGAAATCGGCGGTCCGCTCCACCGGCACCTCGATGTCCTGGACCACCCGCTCCTGTGGCGGATTGCCCTTGCGGGCCTCGAGCTTGTCGCCGATGTGATAGCGGCGGTCGAGTGCGACCAGCTTCCAATAGAAGCTGCTGCGCCGGTACTTCTTCGGCCAGAGGCGGCGGATCCGCGGGTTCTGGGTGCCGAAGGCGCGTGAGCACCAGAACCAGTCGGTGTCCCAGCGCCACAGGTAGTCGTGAATGGTGAGCCGGTCGCGTTTCGGTGCGCCGGAATCGTGCTGGATGGACCGGTAGTAGATGTCCATGCCGGTGTAATCGCTGACCGGGCCCGGCTCGTCGGTCTGCCGGCCGAGGGTCAGATAGCTCTCGTCGGCGGTGAACACCACGCCGTCGAGGTAGTCGACCCGTTCGCCGTCGTGGCTGCGTTCCTCGACGATCCTGGTCAGGGTCGCCTCGAGTTCGCGCAGGTCGTGGAAGCGCAGATGGCGCAGCGCCACATAGGGCTGCACGGTTTCCAGTTCGATCTTCAGCCTGGTGGAGTAGCCGAGGGTGCCGTAGGAGTTGGGGAAGCCGCGGAACAGGTCGGCGTCGGGGCCGTCCGGTGTGGCGGTGATGATCTCGCCCGCTCCGGTCAGCACATCCATTTCCAGCACCGATTCGTGCGGGAGGCCATTGCGGAAGGAGGTCGATTCGATGCCGAGCCCGGTGACCGCGCCGCCGAGGGTGATGGTCTTGAGCTGCGGCACCACCAGCGGGCTCAGGCCGTACGGCAGCGTCGCCGCGACCAGATCCTCGTAGGTGGTCATGCCAGCGACATCGGCGGTCCTGGCGACGGGATCGACGGCGATGACCTTGTTCAGCCCGGAAACATCGAGGCCGGGGGCGGTGTTCTTCGCCCTGGCCCGGAACAGGTTGGAGGTCTTCTTGGCCAGGCGCACGTCGGCATCGCGTGGGATGGCGCGATAGCTCGCGAGGAGGCGTTGCACGCCTTCTCGATGCGCTGCGAACCCGGATTCATATGCGGCCGGACCGTGGCCGGCCTTCCCCAACAGACTCACTGCCACTCCTCGACGCTAATACTCGCGATCATGGTCGGCCACTGTGAGGTCCCCGACTCGGATGAAATGTCACGCATATGTTGCATCGTGTTCGAACCGGCGGCGGGTGGAATTCGAGAAAGCCGTCCACGACGGGGCGCGCCGCGCGCGCCGGGAGGTGGCAGGGCAGGATGGTGCCGAGATACCGCATCCGGACAAGGAGTTCATCGTGGGACAGGTCAGCGCCAGCAGTTCGATCGTGGTGGGAGCGGATCCGCAGCGCACACTGACGGCGATCGCGGACTACGCCGATGTGCGCCCGCGCATCCTCACCTCGCACTACCGCGATTACCAGGTGGTCGAGGGCGGTCAGGGCGCGGGGACGGTGGCTCAGTGGACCTTGCAGGCCACCGAGAGCCGGCAGCGCAATGTGCGTGCCACGGTGTCGGTCTCGGAGTCCGAGGTCGTCGAACGTGACGCCAACTCGTCCATGGTCAACACCTGGACGGTCACACCCGACGCCGCGGGTTCCCAGGTCACCCTGTCCACCACCTGGCAGGGCGCGGGCGGTGTGAAGGGCATCTTCGAGGGCATCTTCGCGCCGCTGGGTCTGAAGAAGATCCAGGCCGAGGTGCTGGCCAACCTGAAGAACGAACTGGGCTGATACCGCTCGTCGTCCCGGTCGTCGTCGACGGCCGGGACGGATGTGCTCACCGGTGCTCGCCGTGTCCCTGGTTCGACGAGCGTGGCACTTCGCGGTCGGCTACCGGAGAATCAAGCCAGTACGAAAGCCAGTAGCAGGGTGGTCTGGACCGCGCCGCGCCACCAGGAGTAGCCGAACCACACTCCCGGCGTGACCTCCCGGATCTCGTCGTAGACCTGCGGGGTCGGTGACGGGGCGTAGTTGAGCGCCCAGGTGGGGGCGCCGTCGACCAGGGCGGGCGCGGTGTAGACATCGGCGCGCCAGGCTTCGATACCCGCTCCGGTGACCCGGTTCATCAGGTATCCGCCGTCCGGGCCGGTGTAGAAGGTCTTACCGATCCACAGCGCGGGCGCCAACGCTTGCATGACCGGCGGCCGGGTGACCCAGCCGTTGGTGACCCCGCTCGGCACATTGCCGCGCGGCGCGGCCTTGAAGATGGCGTCCTGCTGTTCTGCGGTGCATCGGAAACGCAGCGCATCGACGGTGGCCGCGCGGTTCGCCGGGTCGAGGACGCAGCCGCCGCCGTAGTCGGTCGCCACCGGCACCGGTTCGGCGGTAGCGGCGGGAGCGGACATCAGCAGCAGCGCCGCCGCCGCGCACAGCAGTGTGCCGAGCTTCCTGGACGTCCCCGTCATCCGGAAGTGCTTGGTCGTGCTCATGGTGATCTCGCGTGCCATCCGAGCCTCCTCGGTCTGCGTCATGCCCCCGAATCGGCGTCGAAGATCGCTGCGTGGTTGCCTATCCACGCGGTGCCTCGGCGGGTCCGCCGGGCCGCGGCGGACCTAACGCAGATCCTAGGCTCGTATCTGCGCGTGTGGGCGGGGAATCAATGGAGGTCGACGCAGTGATTCGACGGGTTCCGGGTTGGTGTCCCCGTTCCTGCTGGTCATGCCGCTCCCTAGCTGCCACGGGTTCGCTCCGGTGATGCTGGGCTCGGAACGGGCGCACACCACCGAGTCCACTAGGCTGGCGATGACACTTTCCGCGGATCGGCCGGAGAAGAGGTAACAGGCGTGCAGCCCGGTGGTCAGTTCGATATGCAGCAGATACTCGCCCAGGCCCAGCAGATGCAGGAGATGATGATGGCGGCGCAGGCGGAGATCGCCGCCGCCGAAGTCGAGGGCCAAGCCGGAAACGGACTGGTCAAGGTCACGATCAAGGCCTCGGGTGAGGTGCAGTCGCTGACCATCGACCCGAAGGCCGTCGATCCCGAGGATGTCGAAACCTTGCAGGATCTGGTCATCGGCGCCATCAACGACGCCATGACCAACGCCCAGGAACTGGCCTCGGAGAAGCTCGGTCCGCTGGCCGGTGGCGGCGGGCTGCCCGGCCTGCCCGGTCTGTGACCCACCGGAGCCGACACAGGTGTACGAGGGCCCGGTCCAGGACCTGATCGACGAATTGGGCAAATTGCCAGGCGTCGGTCCCAAGAGCGCGCAGCGCATCGCCTTTCATCTGCTCCAGGTGGAGCCGCCGGAGATCGACCGGCTACAAGCCGTCTTGCAGAAGGTGCGCGACGGTGTGCGCTTCTGCACCATGTGCGGCACGGTCGCCGACGGCGAACTGTGCCGGATCTGCGCCGATCCGCGCCGCGACCGCACCATGATCTGCGTGGTCGAGGAACCGAAGGATGTGCAGGCCATCGAGCGCACCCGCGAATTCCGCGGGCGCTATCACGTGCTCAACGGCGCACTCGATCCGCTCAGCGGTGTCGGCCCGGATCAGCTGCGGATCCGGGAGCTGCTGGCCCGCATCGGCAATCAGGAGGACGGTGTCGACGTCACCGAGGTGATCATCGCGACCGATCCGAACACCGAGGGTGAGGCCACCGCCACCTATCTGGTTCGGATGTTGCGCGATTTCCCCGGGCTCAGCGTCACCCGGTTGGCTTCGGGGCTACCGATGGGTGGCGACCTGGAGTTCGCCGACGAATTGACACTCGGCCGCGCACTGTCGGGCCGCCGCGCGCTCTAGCGCTGTCCCGGCGGGCACCGCGGCCGCGTCGCGGATTCAGATCTTCAGCCGGGTCCAGGCGACGTCGTCCAGTGTGGCGGCATCGCCCGCGGTCCACGCCCAGATCAGTTCGGCTACCCGCGCCGAATCATCGACCGTCGTGGTGAAATGCCGTTCGGCGGAGCCATCACGGTATTCCAGGATGTAGTGCGGCTCTTCGTGGTAGGTCTGGATGTATTCCTGATCGCCCCGCGACACCACCAGATACGGGTTCGGCCCGGTCAGCTCGGCCACCCAGCGGTCGGCCAGCGGTTTGGTCAGATACGGGAACTCGCCCGCGCCGCCATGCGACACGCTCACCGGCACATGACCGGCCGGATCCATCAGCCAGGTGAGCTGCGGATCGTAGACCGCGTAGTTCCGCGGTGTCGCCAATCGGAACAGCAGCTCGCGCACGAACCCGATCGCGTCGTACGGGCTGGAGACCTGCAATACCGACCCGGTGGCCGCACCGCCGACGGGCCCCGAACCGAGGAAGGTGTCCTCCTCGGGCAGTTCGTCGTTGCGCCGGTTCACCTCCGCCGCGATGTCCGCGACGATCTCGGACTGCGGCTGCCCCTGCTGGGTGGTCAGATACGCGTCCACCTCGGCCGGGGTCGTGGCCGCACCGGAGGGCAACAGGATGTGGTCGTAGCTCACCCGGCCAGGGTACGGGTGCGCGCGGACAGCGCAGAACCGCAGCGGCAGCCACCGGCCAGATCCGCGCATTCCACGAGGAACGTGTGCCGGGCGTGGTCGACATCGAAGCAGTCGGGTTCGGTGCATTCGGCAATGCGTCCGGCATGCAGTATCAGGGTGCCGTGGCAGTGGTCGAGCGCCGCCTCGCAGGACGGACAGATCGTCGCGCGCATATCGCCTCCAACCGTCGTGGTCCGTCATTCGTGCATAACACCGGTGCACACCCGCCGGTGGGACCTTACCGCCGTGCGTGTCGTGATCGGCCGCGATGTCCGGCGCGAGCGCCGTGTGCACCGGAATCCGGCCGCATCCGTGCGAGGATGACGGCCGGACCACCGTTTCGGCGCGTCCGTTTCGGCGCGGTACCGGTGAACAGGGGAGGCGCGAGGCGATGCAGGACGTACCCGGTACGCGGGCGCGGGTGGCCGCCGAGTTCGACAGATACCGGGCGGCGGGTGCCGAGGCCGGTGGCTATGACGAATGCGATCTGTCCACCGGCGGGTTCTATGACGAGCTGATCGACGCCGACGGCCGGGTGCGGCGGATGTGGTCGGAGCTGTCGGCCGACTTCGTCGAGATCGGGCCCGAGGGGCTCGACCGGCTCGACGGCCGGGTCCGCAGGCTGGTCGAGGACGACGGCATCACCTACACCGCCGCCGACGGTGCGGCCGAGCCCTGGCGGCTCGACCCGATCCCGCTGCTGGTCGCCGCCGACGAGTGGACGCGGCTGGAATCCGGTGTAGCGCAACGTAGCAGGGTGTTCGATGAAGTACTGACCGATATCTATGGCCCGCGTCGCCTGCTCACGTCCGGTCTGCTTCCTCCGGAGGTGGTGTTCGGCGGCGCCGGATATGTCCGTGCCGCACACGGGATCACCGTGCCCGGCCGTCATCAACTGTTCCTGCATGCCTGCGATATCAGCCGCTGGAGCGACGGGCAGTACCGCGTACTCGCCGATTGGGCGCAGGCGCCGTCCGGGGCCGGGTACGCACTCGCCGATCGTCGGGTGGTCTCGGCCGCGGTCCCCGGTGCGTTCGAACAGTCGAGTCCGCGTCCGCTGACCCCCTTCGCGCGTGCCCTGCGGTTGATGCTGATCGAGGCCGCGCCGATGGCCGACGCCGACGAGCCGGTCGTGGTAGTGCTCAGTCCGGGCGTGCGTTCGGAAACCGCGTTCGATCAGGCCTATCTCGCCTCGACGCTGGGTTTTCCGCTGGTGGAGAGCGCCGATCTGGTGGTGCGCGACGGTGCCCTGTGGATGCGTTCGCTCGGCACCCTGAAACGGGTCGACGTGGTGCTGCGCCGGGTGGACGCGGAATTCGCCGACCCGCTCGATCTGCGGCCCGAGTCCCGGCTCGGGGTGGTCGGGCTGGTCGAGGTGTTGCGGCGCGGTGCGGTGACCGTCGTCAACACGCTCGGCAGCGGGTTGCTGGAGAATCCCGCCCTTGCCGGGTTCCTCCCGGCGATCGCGCGGTCACTGTTCGGTGAGGAACTGGAATTGCCTGGCGCACCGTCGTATTGGGGCGGCGATGATCTCGAGCGTGCGCATCTGCTCGCCCGGTTGGACCGGCTGATCATTCGCTCGGTTGTCGATGGCGCCACGATCGTCGGGCCGCGCTTGTCCGCCGAGCAGCGGGCAGATCTCGCGGCCCGGATCGACGCCGATGGCTGGCAGTGGGTCGGGCAGGAACCAGCCCAGTTCTCGGTGGCCCCGGCGGTATACGGCGCCGGTGGTCTGGCGTCGTCGCCGGTGGGGATGCGATTGTTCGCATTGGCGCGGCGCGAGGGCTACGGCGTGATGACCGGTGGGCTCGGCCAGTTGCGGCAGCGCGTCGAACCAGGACGTTCGGTGATCGAAGTGGCGGCCAAGGACGTGTGGGTTCGCGCCGCCCCGGCCGAGACCGCCGCCATCGGCGAGCCCGGTGCCGAAGAGCGGATCCGGCCGATCACGCCGGTGGTCGAAGCGGTCAGCTCACCACGCGTGCTCAGCGACCTGTTCTGGATGGGCCGCTACGCCGAACGCGCCGAATCCCTCGTCCGTCTGCTCATCGCCACCCAAACCAATCACCAGGATTTCCGCTATCGGCCCTGGTTGGAGGGTGCGGGGTCGGTGCGGCTGCTGCTGGACGCGCTCGGCCGCACCACCGGCATCGCCTGTCCGATGGGCTCACCGGATGGCGTCGAGGAGGTTTCCGCGACGGTGACCGGCCCGCGATCCACCACGCGCCTCGGCACCGGCACCGATATGGATGCCGAGACGCTGGGAAAGACCGGGAGACAGGAGGATTCCGCAGATGGAGGCTCGGACCGTGTCGTGGAATCCGGCACCCAGACGCACACCGCGGGCGTCCACGGCTACCGGTACCTCGTCTCGCTGACCGTCGACCGTGACCGGCCAGGAACCCTCGCACATGCCATCGATCGGTACGCCTCGGCCGCGCGGGCGGTGCGTGATCAGCTCTCACCCGACACCTGGATGGTGGTCGGTGCGATGGAGCGGGCGCTGAGTGGATTCCGGGAACGCGGACAGGGGCCGGGAGCCGGAAGCGACCCGGAATCCGCGCTCGCGGCGGTGCATTCGCTGACCCTTGCCGGGCTGCTGGCGCTCTCGGGAATCGGCGCCGAGTCGATGGTGCGTGACACCGGCTGGTACGTCATGGATATCGGCAAACGCATCGAACGCGGTCTGGCGCTGACAGCTCTGCTCTCGGCGACGCTCACCGAGTCCGGTCCCACCGACGTCGACCGGGTACTGACCGAAGCGGTGCTGCGCGCCACCGAATCCGCCGTGAGTTACCGGCGGCGGCATCGTGATTCGCTGCGAAAAGCCGCGGTGGCGGGGCTGCTGCTGTTCGACGAAGGCAATCCGCGGTCGCTGGCCTATCAGCTGAACCTGATCGATACCGGTCTCGCGGCGCTGCCCGGCCTCTCGGGCTCCTCGCGGTCGCAACGCGTGCTCGCCGACGCGCGCCGGCTGCTACGGCGAGTCGACCCCGCCGACCTCGACACCACCGACGCCGCGGGTCGCCGCACCGAACTGATCGAACTACTCGACGGCGTGCACCTGCGCCTGCGCAAGGTGGCCGAATCCCTCGAGGCGACGAAACTGTCGACGCCGGTGGGGATCCAGCCGCTGTGGGGCAACACCCGGGTGGTCGGATGATCCAGACCCGCCGGTACCGCGTGCGGCACAGCACCACCTACTCCTACTCCGACGACGTCACCAGCTCCTACGGCCGCGCCTTCCTCACCCCGCGCAACAATGCCCGTCAGCGGCTGCTCGCCCACGACATCCACATCGACCCGGTGCCCTCGGATCGGTCGGTGGGTGCGGACGTCTACGGCAATATCAGCTCGTATTTCCATGTCACCGACAAACATCGGGCTCTGGTGATCAGCGCGGAATCCACGGTCGAGGTCGACCCACCCGCACTGCGCGCCACCGATATCCCCTGGGAACAGGCCAGGCCCACCGCCCGCACCGGCCCGCTCGCCGTCGAATTCACCCTCGATCTGCACCCACCCGAAATCACCGGCGAGGTCACCGCCTACGCCGCCGAATCCCTGACCCCGGGCCGCCCGCTGTCCGAGGCGATCACCGAACTCACCAGCCGCATCAACGCGGATTTCACCTACCGCTCCGGCTCCACCACCATCAGTACCCGGGTGGCCGATGTGTTCGCCGCGCGCGCCGGTGTCTGTCAGGACTTCGCCAGAATCGGCGCGGCCTGTCTGCGCTCGCACGGACTGGCCGCCCGCTACGTCTCGGGATATCTCGCCACCGATCCGCCGCCGGGACGCGAACGTATGGTCGGCGCGGACGCGACGCACGCATGGGCCGCGGCCTGGTTCCCGTCCGACGACCGTGCCGGTGACTGGATCGGCTTCGACCCCACCAACGACCAATTCGCCGACGAACGCTATGTGACCGTGGCGTGGGGCCGCGATTACGCCGACGTCCCACCCGTGCGCGGCATCATCTACACCGACGCCGCTGATAGTGAAATCTCGGTATCGGTCGATGTCGCACCGTTGGAGGTGTAGTCCACATGCGTGATTTCATCTGCCCGAAATGCGGTCAGCAGCTCGCGTTCGAGAACTCGGTGTGCCTGTCGTGCGGCAGCCCGTTGGGTTTCAGCGTCAACCGGCGGGCGCTGGTGATCATCGGCGAGCCCGGTCGACACGGTGAGCCCGGCCATCCGCAGGGGGTGGTGGATGCCGAGGAATTCCAGCTGTGCGCCAATCTGCATATCGCGCGCTGTAATTGGCTGGTGCGGGTACGGCCGGGGGAGGACGGCAGCACCGCACTGTGCGATTCCTGCCGATTGACCAGGACCAGACCCAACGATGACGACGCCGAGGGCCTGGCCGGTTTCGCCGATGCGGAAGCGGCCAAGCGGCGGCTGATCCTGCAACTGGTCGAACTCGGACTGCCCATCGTCGGCCGCGATACCGATCCGGCGGCCGGGCTGGCCTTCGACCTGCTGTCCAGTGCCAACGACCACGTCGTCACCGGTCACGCCGACGGGCTGATCACCCTCGACCTCGCCGAGGCCGACGATCCGCACCGCGAACAGCTCCGCATCGAGATGGACGAGCCCTACCGCACCCTGCTCGGCCACTTCCGCCACGAGATCGGCCACTACTACTTCCCGATCCTCGTGCCCGACGACACTTCCCTCGATCGTTTCCGCACCCTCTTCGGCGACCCACACACCGACTACCAGGCCGCCCTGGACCGCCACTATTCCGACGGCGCCCCACCCGGCTGGGAATCCGATTACGTCTCCTCCTACGCCACCATGCACCCCGCCGAGGACTGGGCCGAAACCTTCGCCCACTACCTGCACATCCGCGACACTCTCGACACCGCCGCGGCCTTCGCCTTCGCCCCCGCCGGCGCCACCATGGACCGCCCGCAAACCGGCCGAGCCGGGTTCGACCGCATCATCGACCTCTGGATCCCCCTGTCCTGGTCCCTCAATATGCTCAACCGCTCCATGGGCCACCCCGACCTGTACCCCTTCGTCTTGGCCGGCCCCGTACTGGAAAAGATGCGCCTGGTCCACGACCTCTGCGGCGCCACAGCCCCTACTGATACCGGCCGACCCTGAGCCGCCAACAGCCCAACACAGACCCCACCCACCAGCGAGCGGCACTTGGCAGCGGCATTCCGCGAGAAGACATGACGTTGAGGCGTCACTTGTGGCCGCTGCAAGTCGACGTATCACTGCATCAGTGCTCTCGTTCTACGATTTCTCTTTTGACCGAACCTCTTCGGCCTCGTACTATGGTTTAGTTCACGCTGACGGGGACAAGTTCGTAAAGCGAGATGCATCAAGGGGGCTGTTCGAAAATGAATCGTACGCTGACGATTGGATCCGGGCATCGGCGACGGATCGGCCTATTGGTATCTTCTATCTTCACCGCTATGGCTGGGTTGACTGCGATGGCGAATCCTGTAATTGCAAATGCAGACGCGGGAAGTTGTGAACTCAAAGTGCACAAAGTGCATCAGTCGAAAGGTTCGCCCGGGCTGATGGATGTCAAAGGAAGCCTAGTGTGCGCGGGGGAGGTGGATCGTGCTGACGTCCTTATCTATTACGCAAAATTCGACGGATCGAACTGGATTAGAGTCGAAAGTAGCGTCGTTCAACGAACCGTGCACTACCCAAATCCGGGCAAGAAGTACACTGTCATGTCTCAGAACGGAACCCCTTGTGTGCCCGGGGTGTATCGTGGCATGGCTCAGGGACTTCTCACGGTTGATGGTAAGACGACCAAGAACTACCAGAACGGGTATGGGCCCGAGTCGCACGTGGAGTGCTGATCAGTAGGTCTGGATGAGGATGAGTGGGAGACGTCGGGATGGACGAGTTTGATCAGGTAATGGATGGACTGCATTCCTGGCTCGTGGATGAGTTCGGCAAAGATGGGTTATTCCTGGTTGACAAAGATGTGAACGTCATAGTGGCGGTTCCACGTGTCATGGGTTCTCCGTTCACGCTCACGCGAACTGATGATGGTATTCGAGTCGACCTAGGGCTGAGTGTCTCTCTGCTTATTGCGCGCGACGATCCATTCTCAATTGCTGATATCCAAGATCCGCTGAGTTCGATAATCACTACTGGAGTTCTACTGTCGGTTCCCGTCAGGCCATTCGGTGACCCGATAATTCGTTACTCGATCGAATACGAGAATGGCTCTTTAAGTTCAAAGGTTCCCGGTCATGAATACGTTGAATTCATGATCAATGGGTGGAAATTGCATCGTTCGGCACCCTGAGTTACTGCCGGCCAGCGGGCTGTGCACAGCGCTGAAGCGGTGAACGCAGGTGTCAGCGGGATCATGGACAGGTGTGTGGATGAGCGAGCCCTGGACGCGCGATGTTCAAGGCTCGCTCTGCGGTTCTAGCGGCGGTCGACCCTCCCCTTGCCAGTGCGGCGGTGGATATATCCCACTCAGCCGGGCTGCTGTCCGGCGACTTCGCGGAGCCGCCGGGTTGTGCGGCGGCCACGGCGAAGTCGGTGGCCCGTCGTCGGTCCTCACCGCCTCGACGCTGCCCTGCGCGCGCTGATCGTATAGGTGGCGCCCGCTTCCACATCCCTTGCCGCCCTCCTGGGAGGCTGGGTGACACATCGGTAGGAACATCTCCGGACCGGTGCGAACTAGGCGCGGAGGCGTTCGCGGCGGAGTTGATCCACCTCGGGGAGGTCCAGTGGATCGAGGGAGTCGATGCCGAGGGCGCGAGTGAGGATGAGGTCGGCGAGTTCGGGATTGCGGGCGAGGGCGGGGCCGTGCATGTAGGTGCCGATGACCGAGCCCTGGACGACGCCCTCGAGGCCGTCGCCGACGCCATTGCCCACGCCACGGGTGACGCGGGCCAGGCCGGTGGCGTCCGGGCCGAGTGAGGTTCCGCCGCGGTGGTTTTCGAAGCCGGTGAGCGGTGCGGACAGGCCGGGGACGAGTGGGGTGGTGATCACCTCGCCGATGGCGCGTGTGTCCTGGGGCGAGGTGGTGGCGTCGAGGAGGCCGACGCCGTCGACGCGTTCGCCGGTGGAGGTTTCATACCATTGGCCGAGGACCTGGATCGCGGCGCAGATCGCCAGGACCGGTGCGCCTTTCGCGGCGGCCTGTTGTAGGCCGGGATAGCGCTGGAGGTGGCGGGTGGCGAGCCGCTGCGCGGAATCCTCCGCACCGCCGAGGGTGTAGATGTCGAGCGAGTCCGGCACCGGATCGGACAGGGTGATCTCCACGATCTCGGCGTCGTGGCCGCGCATGCGCAGCCGCTGCCGCAGCACCAGCGCATTGCCGCCGTCGCCGTAGGTGCCCATCACATCCGGCAGGACCAGACCGATCCGCACGGTCGATTCACTCATCGAAGTCCCTTTCACCGCGCGTCGAGTTCGCGGTTCAGATCACGGAAGGCGGTGTAGTTCGCCAGCACCTCGACCCGTCCGGCGGGGCAGGAGGCGATGGCGCGCAATGGATCCGCGATGGTGGTGTGCTCGACCCCGGCGTAGGTGAGCCGGACCGCGAGATCGGTGGCGCGCTCACCGGCGGCGACGACCTGCACCCCCTCGAAATGCTCGAACCGCACATCCCACAACCAGGACAGATCCTCACCGTCGGGCACCTGCCCGTTGACGGCGATCACCAACCCGGCCGCATCGTGATCGATCATGGACAGCGCTTCCTGCCAACCGGCCGGATTCTTCGCCAGCAGCAGCCGCGCCGCATGCTCACCGAACTGAACGGTCCGGTAGCGGCCAGCGATCTCGCGGACCGTGCCCGCCGCCGCTGTGGCCTGGGCGGCGTCGGCGCCGAGCGCCACCGCGGCGGCCACCGCTTGCGCCGCGTTACCGCGATTGGCCCGTCCCGGCAGCGCCAACCGCAGTTCGGCGGTGAATTCGTCGGGGCCGCGCAACTTTTCGCCGTCGAGCCACCATTCCGGTTGCGGGCGCTGGAAATCGGCGCCGGTGCTGCGCCAGTGCTCGCCCTCCCAGACGATCGGCTCACCGCTGCGCGGGCAGCTGGTGGCGTCCATCGCCCAGCCGCTGCCCGCGGCCACCCACACGACGTTCGGGTGGTCGTAGGCGATGGAGGTGATCAGCACATCGTCGCAGTTGGCGATCACGATGGTGTCGGGGTGCCGGGCCAGGCCCGCGCGCAGTCTGCGTTCGATCATGTTGATCTCGCCGACCCGGTCGAGCTGATCGCGGCTGAGGTTGAGCAACACCACCGCGGCCGGGTTCAACGCATCGGTGACGTGCGGCAGGTGCAGTTCGTCGACCTCGATGGCGGCCAGCTCGGCGGTCCGGTCGACGCTCAGCGCCGCCACGATGCCCGCGTCCATATTGGCGCCGTCGGCCTGGGTGGCGACGGTACCGAGGGTGCTCAGCGCCGCCGTCGTCATCCTGGTGGTGGTCGACTTGCCGTTGGTGCCGGTGACCAGCACCGTCCGCCGTCCGCGCCCCAGCTGATCCATGATGGTCGGATCGATTTTCAGGGCGATCAGCCCACCGATCATCGACCCTTTGCCGCGACCGGCCTTCTGCGAGGCCCACGACGCCGCCGCGGCTGCCCGCAGCGCGATCCGCCCGCGCACCGATATGTCTGCCACGCCGCGAGTCTATGTTCGCCGCGCGATGCGGGCCGGATCAGGTCGGGGAGTCGTTGTAGAGCTTGCGCGTGTAGTTGGCCGCCGAATAGTAGGCCTCCAGGTCTTCGACGCTTTCGGTGATCCCGGTCTGCACCTCTTTGACCAGCCTGGCCGGGCTGGGCAGGGTGTCGACGGGCCAGTTGTCCGGCTCCCAGAGATGGCTGCGCATGAACGCCTTGGCGCAGTGGAAGAAGATCTGCTCGATGGCGACCTCGACGGCCAGGATCGGCCGGTGCCCGCGCACCACCATGTCCTCGAAGTACGGGGCGTCGCGGATGAGCCGGGCCCGGCCGTTGACGCGCAGGGTCTCGCGGCGGCCCGGGATCATGAACAGCAGTCCGACGTGCGGGTTGGCCAGGATATTGAGGTAGCCGTCGGCGCGGCGGTTACCCGGACGTTCCGGGATGGCGATGGTGGTGTCGTCGAGGACCTTGACGAATCCGGCCGGATCGCCCTTCGGGGAGGCGTCACAGTTGCCGTCGGCGTCGCTGGTGCACATCACCAGGAACGGGGTGAGCGAGATCCACTCCCGGTCGCGCGGGTGCAGGGCGACGCGTTCCTTGCTGACCGCACGCGGCATCACGGCGCCGAGCAGTTCCCTGAGTTCGGCGGGATCGGATATCTCAGGGGTGTTTTCGCTCATATCGACGATTGAAACACCGGGCGCGGCGTCCGGCGAACCCGTTTTGTCCGTGTGCCGGAGTCGGATCGATCACCTTCTAGATGTCGATATCGAACAGATTCGATTCGCCTCTGGCGTAGCGATCGGCATCCACCTGACGCAGCGGTTCCAGCTCCGGCGAGCGGTACAGCGTGAAGGTGCGACAGCGCGGTGCATCGGACCCGGTTACGTCGAGCAGGGCGTTGACGGCGGCGCGCGCCGATTCGGACGCACCTTCCATGGTGGCGAGGTCGATGTTGGTACGCACGTAGTCACCGGCGAGGAACAGGTTCTCCAGCGCGCCGTGCGACTGCGGACGCGAATCCCATGAACCGGCGGTATTGATGAGCAGCGGGTCGGCGTTGACGTTGCGGCGCTGTTCGGCCTGCCAGGTGATGCCGGGGTCGAGGAACCAGGAGTGCAGGTCGGCGTCGCGCAGGACCTCGCCGCGGTCGTTGAGATGGGCGGTGATCTGCGCCCAGGTCTCGCGGGCGATCTCCTCGTGGGTGCATTCCTTGGCCGGTTTGCCGTACAGGATGCCGGGGGCGTTCCAGTTGGAGATGTCCACCGACAGACAGTCGGCGACCGTGCCGTCGCCGAACTCGGGAAGTTTGCGGCTCCAGAGCCGGTTCTGGCTGATCGAGGTGATCGCCCACGGTGAATCGATATAGGCCGCGTGGCCGGTGACGATATCGGGTGAGGTGCGCAGATAGAACTGGATGCCGTTCATCCAGTCGGTGTGCAGATTGTCCATGGCGGCCAATTCGGGGCGGATCGCGCGGATATCCGGTGACCA
Source organism: Nocardia cyriacigeorgica (assembly GCF_029868385.1). Lineage (GTDB taxonomy): Bacteria > Actinomycetota > Actinomycetes > Mycobacteriales > Mycobacteriaceae > Nocardia > Nocardia cyriacigeorgica_F. The sequence continues at coordinate 42,773 of NZ_JARWNX010000046.1, forward strand.
GAGCGTGCGCGCGCGTTCGGCGGGCAGCGCGACCACATAGTGGTCGGCGTCGACGGTGCGGGCGGCGCCGGTGCCGTCGACGATCCTGGCGCCGCTGATCCGCCGGTCCCGCACGTCGAGTCCGCGCACCTCGGCGCCGAGTTCGAAACGGACGCCAAGCGCACGTAGCCGAACCACCCACGGATCGATCCACGCCTCGTTGGTCGGCCCGTTCAGCACCCGGTCCAGATCACCGTCATTGCCGATCTCGAGTGGATTGCCGAGGAACTGCTCGCCCATATTGCCGATGGTGCGTGCACTGGCCATATCTTCCTTGGCGGCCACCAGCAGACTGGTGAGTGTGCGTGAGAGCAGGGCGCGGAATTCGTGCGAACGCTGGTGGCCGCGAACGAAATCACGCCAGGACATGTGTTCCCACTGGCCGAAGCGGCGGGCATCGCAACTGGTGAAGAACACCAGCAGCCGGTTGGCGAAGAAGGCGCCTTCGGCGGGCGGCATCCGCAGCGCGGTCGCGATGGACGCGCCCATGGTCTCCCGGAACGCCTGCGGGGTGGCGGTGGCCAGATGCGCGGCGCCGAGCGGCAGCCGGAAATCGTCGCCGTCGCGGCGCGCGAACCGTGCTTGCGGCGCGGCGACCAGGTTGTTCCATACGCCATCCGGATTGGCGCTGAACGGGATTCGCCGCATGGTGTCGGGAATGTGGTGATAGAAACCCGGAAAGAAGCGGAACCCGTGCTCGCCCGGCAGATCCGGCCGTCCACCGGTACCTGTGCCCGGCACCGGAATGCTGCGTGCCTTGCCGCCGAGGGCCCGTCGCTCGTAGACGGTCACCTGGAATCCGCGTTCGGCCAGCTCATGCGCCGCCGTCAGCCCCGCGACGCCACCACCGAACACGGCAACGCGCCCGCCTGGACCACCGCTGGCAGATCCCGCGCCCAACGCCCCCGCCGATACCGCACCGACCCCCGCCGCGACCGCACCGCGAAGAACCACCCGCCGCGATACGGTCCACTGTTGTTTCGCCATGCGCCGCTCTGCTGCCTAGCTTCCAGGACCTCATTGATTTCCGACCACTGTAAGCGCACGCCCATGGGGCTGATGTGCGGGTTACACAAACCAGCTGCGTGATCGGTGCCCGGTGCTGTGCCGCGGTCGACGGTCCGACCACCGGTGCGCGTGGATCAGGCGCCGAAAGTTCGACCCGGACCGAGCTTTCGGTGCGACCGCAGAGCCGACCGGCCCGCCACGGGATCGACGGGTGGTCTCGCGGTACGAATCAGGGCTGGAGGTTCAGGGTGGTCGGCTGCTGCGGAGACTGGCCGACCAGCGTGTCCGCCGTCGCCTGATCCTGGGTGGCCAGGGTGTCCGCCGCCGTTTTCAGCGATTCCGCCATCTCGGCGAGATGCTTTTCCAGCATCGTCCGGCGATCGTCGAGGTAGGTGGTGAACCGCGCGAAGGCGGGCACCGCATCCTCTTTCCATGCCTCATGGCTATCGGCTATGGATTGATCGGCCTCGCGTAAGGCGGTGCCGGAATCGTTGAACAACACGTCGAGCCGTCCGGCCGCCGCATGCAGGACCTCGGGATCGACAGCGACCTGATCAGCCATGATGCCCCCTGGCTACTGGAAAACGGTAGTTGCCGCTACCATACCCGCAGACGTAGACGGCACATACAGTCTGGGGGGACGCCGAATTCATGTTGCTTCCCGATATTCGCTGGTGGAACGAACTCGCCCTGGAGATGCTCGAGACGTCGCTGTCGCGGCGGATCAGCACCGTGGAGGACGTCAACAAACAGCTCGCCGATATCGGCAAGCTCCCCGGCTGGGAAGGTGATGCCGCCGACGCCGCCCGCCGACGGTTCGCCGATACCGCGGATCAGCTGACCGATGAAGCCGCCGCACTCGGCGCGGTCCGAGCGCTGACGACCCAGACCCGCGCGGCCGTCAAGCATCTGAAGCAGACGCTGGCGACGATCGACCGCAGGGCCACCGAGGCCGGGCTCGAGGTCTGGGACCACGGTCACGTCACCATCGCGGACAGACCCGACGCACCCGACCCCGCCTCCGTGGAGGCGCTGCGACTCGAGTTGATCGACGCCGCCCGCGCCGTCATGCGGCAAGCCGACGACATCAATGCCGATGCCGCGGCCGTATTGGCCAGAGCCGCCAACGGCGAGATCACCGATAACGGCGCCACCGACATCGTCGCGGCTTCCACCACCGGCGCCGCCCAGGGCGGTCTGACCGCACCAGCCCCACCGGAGAACGCCACACCACAGCAGAACAACGCCTACTGGGCCGCCATGGACGATCAGCAGCGCCGCGAAATCATCGAACAGCATCCGGCGTGGATCGGAAACCGCGACGGCATCCCGTCGATGGCACGCCACGAGGCGAACATCAACCGGATCGATGACGAGCGGGCACGGCTGACCAGGGAACGCGACCGGCTGAAAGAGGAACTGAAAGACGATCCGGGACCGCCGAAGAACCCCAACGCGCCGATCCCGAATGCGGACGAGAAGGCCGAACTCGCCCGGATCGAAGCGAAGCTGACCGACCTCGATTCGCTCGAGCGCACACTGGACAAACATCCCCTCGACCCGGGAAACCCCGATACCGGTGCACGACTTCTGTTGTTGGACATGGAATCGGGGGATAAGGGTATGGCCGCGATCGCGATCGGGGATCCTGATAACGCCGATCATGTGTCGGTGACCGTGCCAGGGGTGTCGACGACGATGCCGTCATTGGGCGGAATGGCCGACGAAGCGGTCGCGGTCCAGCGTGAGGCGGATAAGCAGTTGTCGTTGAGCGGCCGCCCTGATGAGCGGGTCGCAACAATCGCCTGGCTCGGATACGAGCCGCCACCCGACATCGGACTCGATGCGGCTCGTACCGGCCGAGCCGAAGCAGGGGCACCCAAGCTGGCGAGCTTCTTCGAAGGGTTGGACGCGTCCTCCAACAAGCCTGATCCGCACATCACGGCGCTGGGTCACTCTTATGGTTCGTACACGACCGCCCTGGCGCTCCAGGAACTCGGACCGAACAACCCGGTCGACGACGCGGTGTTCTACGGATCGCCAGGTATCAATGCCGATGACGAGAGCGATCTCAATCTCGGACAAGGCCGCGGGTTCGTCATGCGCGCGCCCGACGACCCGATCAGTCTGGCCGACCACTACGGAGTGTTCGGCCCCGACCCGGTGACAACGAAGCTGGAACAGATCTCGGTCGCCGAGGCCACCACGAGTGATGGCGTTCGCCGGGAGGACTCCAACGGTCACAGCGAATACCCGCGGCCGAGCGGCAATGGTGAGCTGCGCACTGCCGGATACAACATGGCGGTCATCGTTGCGGGTTTGCCGCATCTGGCGGTGCGGTGACATGGTGGCCAAGGGTTGCGCGGGAACGCTGATGTCGATCGTCGTGATGGTCGTGCTCAGCGGATGCGGCAGCCGACTCGACGATCCCGATCACCCACCCACTCCCGACGAAATCGCCCACGCCGAAGCGATGCTGCGGAATCTGCCGTCGGTTCAAGACACCGAACACCAGCTCTTCGCCCTCATCCAGCAGATAGCCGCAGGCGCCGAGACCGTGGCGCCCGAACTCGACTGGGAAGTGAAGGTCGACCGCGGCCAGAACACGCTCGGTTGCCCGGGTCCGTACTCGAAAACCAACGGTGTGTCGATGGCGACCGACAGCAGTTACTCGTCGACGCCGATCACAGATGACCGATGGCCCGAAGTCCTGCGCGTCTCCCGTGACCTCGCCGCACAACACGGCATCACAACCCTGACGGTCCGCGCCGACGAACCCGGACACCACGACATCACCCTGCACTCGCCCGACCACGGCAACGAAATCACCATCGGTACTCGCGAAGCCGCCCTCATCACCGGCCTCACCGGCTGCCGCCTCCGCACCGAAGACCTTCCGACCCCCGCCGCGAAATAGCGCCCGCGAGTAGCACCTCAGTGCGGAGCCCTCTCGTGAAATGCCGCTGGTTCGCCGATGTCGCTCGAACGGCTGCGGGTGCTGCGTGAATTCGCCGACCGCGGCACTGTCGCCGCCACCGCGACCGCGCGATCACGGAGATGGCGCACTACCGGGGCTCGCCACGGGGCCGGGTGCGGGTGGCGGTGTTCCCGTCCGGCGGCGCGCTGCTACTGCCGCGGGTCCTGCCCGCGCTCGCGGACAGCGGTGTCGAGGTCATCGCCCGCGACGAGGACGTCCCGCCGAGCGAAACCCATCGTCTGCTCGCCGATTACGACATCGTCCTCACCCACCGCGACGAACGCGCCGCGCCCCTGGCCGGGCCGGGCCGCGCATCGCCTCGAGGGTGCTGATGCGCGAGCCCATCGACGTGGTGGTCGCGCCGACCCATCGGCTGGCGGGGCGCACATCGGTCACCCCGGCGGAGTTGGCCGAGGAGAGCTGGTTGAGCGTTCGCGGCGGGTTTCCGGTGGACGACGTGCTGCGCTCGATCGCCACCGGTGTCGAACCACGAATAGCGCAGCGCCTCAACGAATTCCGCATGATCGAGACATTGGTGGCGACCGGCTACGGCGTCGCGCTGATGCCGCGCCACGCCGTCACCCATCCAGAGCTGTCGGTGCTGCGACTGTCCGGTGTCCGGGCCGCACGCTTGTACGAGATCGCCACCAGGCCACGCGCGCCGGAGCGTCCGGCGATTGCCACGGTCCTGGACGCCTTCATCGCCGCGGCCGCTGAGATCTCGAACTGATCCGGTGCGGAATGCCAGGCCACTGTGGGTCATCGTCGGTTCGGTAGCGAACGCGGCGCGGCGGATTCGCGAGCCGAACCCGTCGTGGCGCCGGAATCCGCAGACCTTACCACCGCCTGGGTGCGGGTGGCACTCGGTCGCCGCCGCGTGCGCCGTGCGGTCGGCTCGATCAGCGCCCGTACGGTTGCTGCCCGGCCGCGTACCCGAAGTCGTCGGCGACCATGGCCGCCAATTCCAGCAGCGCCCGCCGCGTCGGCTTGCTCACCAGCTCCAGATCGATCTCCGCGCCTTCGGCGAGGTGGTCGTCGAACGGCACCACCTGCACCGCGCGGGTGCGGTCGAGGAACAGTTTGCGCAGCTGATCGATATCGACCGAAGAGGCGCCGCGCCGGGAGGCGTTGACCACCACGACGGTTCGCTCCACCAGCTTGCTGTAGCCGTGGTGGTCGAGCCAGTCGAGGGTGGCCGAGGCGCTGCGTGCGCCGTCGATCGCCGGTGAGGTCACCAGCACCAGCGAGCTGGCCATATCGAGCACACCCGACATTGCCGAATGCATCAGGCCGGTACCGCAGTCGGTCAGGATGATGTTGTAGAACGACTGGAGGATGCCGATCGCCTTGCGGTAATCGGCCTCGCTGAACGCTTCCGAAACCGCCGGATCCTGTTCACTGGCCAGCACTTCCAGCCTGCTCGGTGCCTGCGAGGTATGCGCGCGGACATCGGAGTACCTGGTGATGTGCTGATCTTCGAGCAGGTTGCGGACCGTGGAACGGGTCTGGCGCGGCACCCGATGGGCGAGCGTGCCGAGGTCGGGGTTGGCGTCGATGGCGATGACCCGGTCACCGCGAGCCGAGGCGAACGTGGATCCGATGCCGACGGTCGTGGTGGTCTTACCGACACCACCCTTCAGCGACAGGATCGCGATCCGGTAATCGCCGCGCACCGGCTGGTTGACGCGCTCGATCAGATCGGCGTGCACGACATCGGCGGCGGATTCACCCGGGTTGATGATGCCGCGCGAGGCCTTGTGCACCGCCCGGCGCCACCCGCTGCGCGGGGCCTTACGCGCCCGCTTCAGCAGGTTCAGGTCGTTGACCGAATGTCCTGGCTGTCCGGGCTGCGGCATGTGCTGCGGTACGAACGGCTGCTGCTGGGGCTGCCCCTGCTGTCCCTGCGGTGCGCCGCCTTGCCAGTCCGGCGTCTGGTACTGCCCCGTTGACGGACCACCACCCATACCGGCGGACGCGGAGTGCTGCGGCTGTTGGTAGCTCTGCTGCTGCGGTGCGATCGGCGGCGGGGCCCAGCTGTTGATGGCGCCGCCGTGCGGGTCGCCACCGTCGGGCGTCGGCTGATGGTGATTCGACTGCTCGGGTGTCTGCGGCGGAGCCTGGAACTGCTCACCGGGCGGCGCGTATCCACCCTGAGCGAACTGTCCACGACCGGCGTCGGAGAACTGTCCCGGCTGCTCGAACTGACCCGGACCCGGCGGCTGCGTGAACTGCCCGGAAACGTGCTGCTGCTCGAACTGGCCGGGAGCCTGCTGCTCGAACTGGCCGTGGTTCGGTGCCTGCTCGAACTGGTTCGGGTTCGGCTGATGGTCGAACTGTCCCGGCGCGGGTGGCTCGAACTGGCCGGGAACCGGCTGCTCGGGGAACTGCCCCGGACCCGGCGCGAACTGGCCGGGCCCCGACGGATCGAACGGACCCGACGGCGCGAACGGACCGCCCGGCGGCGCGAACGAACCTTGTTCAGGGAATTGTCCGGGAGGCGCGAATGACGTACCGGTGTCGGGGAACTGGCCGGAGCCCTGTTCGGGGAACTGGCCCGGCTGCGCGAACTGACCGCTGGTGTGCGGTGCGAACGAGCCCTGATCCGGGAACTGATTCGGCGGCGCGAAGGAACCCTGCTCCGGGAATTGCCCCGGCGGCGCGAACGAACCCTGCTGTTCGGAGAACTGGTTCGGCGGCGCGAACGAACCCTGTTCGGGGAACTGTCCGGGAGGTGCGAACGACGCACCCGTATCAGGGAACTGACCCGGCACCGCGAACTGACCACTGGTATGTGGCGCGGCCTGCTCGGGGGATTGGCCGGGGACCGCGAACTGGCCGCTCGTATGCGGCGCGAACTGTTCGGGGGATTGGCCGGGCACTGCGAACTGGCCGCTGGTGTGCGGCGCGAATGGCTCGGACGCCGAAGCACCCGATCCGGCGAACTGGTCCGCACCCACCGGCGGCTCGTTCACCGAATACACCGACGTCACATCGGCAGGTCCTACGCCACTGCCCGATTCGGTTTCGGGCGTATCGTCCGCCGGGTTCGCATCGGCGGCCGCGGACGGTTCGGACCCATCGGCATCGTTGTTCGGCTGCTGGGGTGCGTCGGACTCGGTGGCGATTCCGGCACCCTCCGCCGGATGACTTTGCAGCCAGGGCGGAGAAGTCGGGTTGTCGTTGTCTGTCACAGTTCCCCCATCTGCTCGGGCATTTCGAGCAGAGAGCTCGGTGGCTGAAGTGCGGCTTCACGCTAGCAGGTGAGTCAGCGCCCGTGCATGCCGTGGCTTACCGGGTCGGGAACACGGCAGCGCGGTCCGGACCGGCACAGAGCCGTCCGGACCGCGCCGGTGAATGCTCAGCTCGCCCGGTTGACCGCGGAAACCACGGCGCGCAGCGAGGCGGTGGTGATGGAGGTGGCGATGCCGACACCCCAGACGATCCTGTCGCCGATCGCACATTCCACATAGGCCGCGGCCTGTGCGTCGTCACCGGCGGACATGGCGTGCTCGGAGTAGTCGAGGACCTCCACATCGAACCCGACGGTCGCGATCGCGTCGACGAACGCCGCGAGCGGACCGTTGCCGGTGCCGGTGACCTCCTGCTCGACGCCGTCGACCTTCACCGTCGCGGTGATGGCGTCGGTGCCGCCGTCGGTCTCGGACGCGGTGACCTTCTGCTTGATCCGCTCCAGCGGGCGGATCGGGTTGAGGTATTCAGTGGAGAAGACGTCCCACATCTCCTTGGGCGTCACCTCGCCGCCCTCACCGTCGGTGATCTGCTGGATCGCCTGCGAGAACTCGATTTGCAGCCGCCGCGGCAGCGCCAGCCCGTGATCGGTCTTCATGATGTAGGCGACGCCGCCCTTACCGGACTGCGAGTTCACCCGGATCACCGCTTCGTAGGTGCGGCCGACGTCCTTGGGGTCGATCGGCAGGTACGGCACCTCCCAGACGATGTCGTCGACATCGGCACCGGCCGAGTCCGCGGTCACCTTCATCGCGTCCAGGCCCTTGTTGATGGCGTCCTGGTGGCTGCCGGAGAAAGCGGTGTAGACCAGATCGCCGCCGTAGGGATGGCGTTCGTGCACGGGCAGCTGGTTGCAGTATTCGACCGTGCGGCGGATCTCGTCGATATCGGAGAAGTTGATCTGCGGGTCCACGCCGCGGGAGAACAGGTTCATGCCGAGGGTGACCAGGCAGACGTTGCCGGTGCGCTCACCGTTGCCGAACAGGCAGCCCTCGATACGGTCGGCACCGGCCTGATAGCCCAGCTCGGCGGCCGCGACGGCGGTGCCGCGGTCGTTGTGCGGATGCAGCGACAGCACGATCGAATCGCGCCGGGCCAGATTGCGGTGCATCCATTCGATGGAATCGGCGTAGACATTCGGCGTCGCCATCTCGACGGTGGCGGGCAGGTTGATGATCAGCGGCCGCTGCGGGGTGGGCGCGATGATCTCCGAAACCGCATCACAGACCTGCTTGGCGTACTCCAGCTCGGTGCCGGTGTAGGACTCCGGGCTGTATTCGTAGCGCCAGGCGGTGTCGGGGTGCTTCTTCTCGGTCTCCAGGCACAGCTTCGCCGCATCGGTGGCGATCTTCTGCACCGCGTCGCGGTCGGCGCGGAACACCACCCGTCGTTGCAGGATGGAGGTGGAGTTGTAGAAGTGCACGATGACGTTCGGCGCGCCCGAGCAGGCCTCGAAGGTGCGCTCGATCAGTTCGGGGCGGCACTGGGTCAGCACCTGGATGGTGACATCGTCGGGGATGGCGCCATCGGTGATGATCTCGCGGACGAAATCGAAATCGGTCTGGCTGGCCGAGGGGAAGCCGACCTCGATCTCCTTGTAACCCATCCGCACCAGCAGATCGAACATGCGGCGTTTGCGGGCGGGGCTCATCGGGTCGATCAGGGCCTGGTTGCCGTCGCGCAGATCGACCGCGCACCAGGCGGGCGCCCGATCGATGACCTTGTCCGGCCAGGTGCGATCGGGCAGCGTGATCGGCTCGACCTCCTCGGCGAACGGGCGGTACCGGAAGGTCGCCATGGAGGAGTTCTTCTGCTGGTTCCACGCGGGCTGATCGGCGGGCGCGGGTTTGGACGGCGCGGTGATGGTGCGCGTGCCGGATACGAAGGCGTCAGCGGGTGACATGCGATTCTCCGTGGGTGTGGGGGTGTGTTCCCGATAGCGGGTCGACCGGCGCGGCAGAACCCCGCGACGGGAGGCCGGTCCGATCAGACCCCGTCGCGGCGGCCGAGAAGAAGTGCCCGCTGCATGATGGCGGCCAGTTTACCGCGCCCGGATTCGTCGGCCAAAGGCCGGTACCGATAGCGTCGCTGACCGTGAGCGCTTGTACGGACCACCGCGGTCCGACGGGACGTGAGGATCGTGGATGACATTGTGGGAACAGCTGGCCGTGTTCGCGGCCGGTGTGGCCGCGGGCGGAATCAATACCATCGTCGGATCGGGCACCCTGATCACCTTTCCGGTGCTGCTTGCCATCGGCTATCCGCCGGTGACGGCGAATGTGTCCAATACCGTCGGGCTGGTGCCCGGCTCGGTGAGCGGGGTGATCGGCTATCGGCGTGAGCTGGCCGGGCAGGGGCCGCGGTTGCTGCGGCTCGGGGTGGCCTCGCTGCTCGGCGCGATCACCGGCGCCGTGGCCCTGCTGACCATGCCGGAGCAGGCGTTCAAGGCCATCGTTCCGGTGTTGATCATCGCGGCGCTGGTGCTTGTGGTGGTGCAACCGCGGCTGGCGGCCTGGGTGCGCAGTCGCCGCGACGCCGATACCGCGCCCGAACACGGCGGGCCGGTGCTGTTCGGCTCGATCTATGCGACCGGGATCTACGGCGGTTATTTCGGCGCCGCCCAGGGTGTGCTGCTGATCGGGCTGCTCGGTGTGTTCGTGCACGACGAGTTGCAGCGGCTCAACGCGGTCAAGAACATGCTCGCACTGTTGGTGAACGCGGTGTCGGCGGCCATCTTCATCGTCGTCGCCGATATCGCCTGGGAGGCCGTCGTGCTGATCGCGGCGGGCTCCATCATCGGTGGGCAACTCGGCGCTCGCGTGGGTCGCAAGCTCTCGCCGACGGTGCTGCGGGCGGTGATCGTCGTCGTCGGCACGGTCGCCGTGGTGCGTCTGCTGACCAGCTGAGCACGCCTCGCGCAGGCGGGCTCGGGTAACGCCAGCGGTGGTGAACGAGATCTGTTCAATAACGGCGAATGCCGGTAATCTCCGTCGGGCCGCGCGCGTGAATATGGAGGTGGCGGAAGTGGATAGGCGTGCCTTCCTCGAGGCGGTGGGTGCGGCGACATTGCTGGGGGTCCTCGGATCGACGGCCGGTGCGGCCACGGCGGGTGCCGATCCGATCTGGGATGAGCTGTTCCGTGAATGGGTGCCGGAGATCTTCGCGCCGCTACCGGATCCGGCCGAGCATTCGCCTGCCATCGTCATCGGATCCGGATTCGGCGCGGCCGTCGCGGCTCTGCGGCTGGCCCAGGCCGGGGTGGTCACCACGGTGCTCGAGCGGGGTTCGCGCTGGCCCAATGATCCGTGGCGGGAAGTCTTCACCGGCGATGATCTGCCCGATGGTCGCGGTTTCTGGCATCGCACCTCGTTCACCGGCGTGACGAAGGTGCCGATGCGGTTCGCGGATTTCGGCGGGGTGCTCGACGTCACCGAATATCCGGGCATCGATGTGTGGCGTGCGGCCGCGGTCGGCGGCGGCTCGATCGTGTTCAGCGGCGCGATGATCGCGCCCGAGCGCGCGCTGTTCGATCATGTCTTCGGCGGTGTCGTCGATTACGGCGAACTCGATCGCGTCTACTTCCCGCGCGTGCGGCAGATGCTGCGTTTGGATGCGATGCCCGCCGATATCTACCAGTCGGCGCCGTTCACCCATGCGCGCGCCTGGGACGATCAGGTCCGTAAGGCCGGATATCAGCCGGTGCCCAATGATTCGATCTTCAACTGGAACATCCTGCGCGATGAACTCGCCGGTCGCAGCCGGCCATCGGCGACCGTGGCCCGCAGCAATCTCGGCAACTCCAACGGCGCGAAGTTCGCACTCGACCAGAACTATCTGCGCTACGCCGAGGACACCGGACGGTGCGCGATCTTCCCCGGCCATCGAGTCGACGCCATCGCACAGGAGCCGGGCGGACGATATTCGGTCACCGTGACGAAACTGTCCCCGACCGGGGATGTCCTGCGTACCCGCACCCTGACCTGCGATCAGCTCTTCCTCGGCGCTGGCTCGATCGGCAGCACCGAACTGCTGGTCCGGGCCCAGGCCACCGGTGCGTTGCCGAATCTCAACGAACACATCGGCGCGGGCTGGGGCACCAACGGTGATGTGGTGCTGGCCCGCGGCGCCAGCGAGGTCGCGGGCTTCGGCCAGGGCGTGCCGAGCGCCAGCCGGATCTTCGACGATTCCACGGTGCCGCTCACCCTGGAGAACTGGTACATCCCCGGCATTCCGTTCGAAACCGGGGCGCTGGCCTCCCTCGGCATGGTGCTCGATCCGACCCGCGCGCGCATGGGCTACGACCGCGGCTCCGATTCGGTGGGGCTGACCTGGTCGACCAGCAATCGGGATCAGACGGTGGCCACCGCGCGCGCCGTCGATCAGAAGATCGCCGAACGGGCCGGTGCGCTGGTCGAATACAGCGCCCTCGGCTACGACGCCAACGCCCTGTTCACCGCGCATCCGCTGGGTGGTGCGGTACTCGGCCGCGCCACCGACGGCTACGGCCGGGTGCACGGTCATCCCGGTCTGTACGTCATGGACGGCGCGGCGATCCCCGGTAGCACCGCGACGGTGAATCCCTCGCTCACCATCACCGCGCTCGCCGAACGCAATATCGAGGCCATCATCCGCGCCGGACGGTGAGCTGTCGGCGGCGGCACACCGGAACGAAGCGAAAACCAGCGTCGAATGCCCGCCCGGTATTACCGTCGGCTGGGTCGTTCGGCATCGAAGGGATCCTCACGTGGCAGTAGCGTCGCCCACCGGTTATGGCCTGGACGGGGCGCCCGAACCGGACGATTTCCCGCGTAAGCCGCCCACCCTGTGGATGGATTTCGTGATGCTCGGGCTCGCCATCGTCTCGGTGGTGCTGGTCTGCTGGATCACCTTCTTCGAGGTGTCCGAGCAGACCTACCGGACCATCGTGATCACCGACTTCAGCATCTGCGCGATCTTCGCCGTCGAATTCCTCTGGCGGTGGCGCCGGGCGGGCTGGCCGTGGACCTTCCCGTTCGTCTACTGGTACGAAGTGCTCGGCATGATCCCGGTGACCACCCCGTGGCTGCGTGGTTTCCGGCTGCTGCGGATCGTGGTGATCCTGGTGCGGTTGGCCCGCGTGGCCGACCGGGTGTTCGGCGACCGGGTCACCGCCGCGGTGATCAATCGTTCGGTCGGCACCATCGTGGAGACGATCAAACAGCCCGTGACCATGGCCGTGCTCGACGAGGTCGCGCACGCCCTGCGGGCGGGCCACTACACCCAGAACATCGCCGCCGCACTGGAGGAGAATCGCAAGGAACTCGACGATATGATCGTCGAGTTGATCAAGAACGATCCACAGGCGGGCCGGGTCCGCTATCTGCCGTTCCACGACGACATCATCCGGCTGGTCGCCGACACCGTCTTCCGTATTCTGTTCCAGTTCCTCGATGATCCGCGTACCGATGAGCTCGTCTCGGATCTGTTGCGGGAGAACATCGATCAGATCCGCGACGCGCTGCGCAACGGTGTGAAGGTGCCGCCATCGGCCTACGGCCCCACCCCACTGGAACGCACTGTGCGCCACCACTTCCCGCGCTGAGCGCCGGGCCTATTCGGCGGCGGCGTGCCGGATCTGGTCCCGCACACCCGCGTGCCGGACGGTCTCCCAGCCGATCAGTGCGGCCAGTACGACGAACAGCATGATCAGCGCGGCGAGGGCCGGAACCGCTGCGGCCAGGGGAGCAAGCGCGATCAGCGCGACCACCGTGACGATGCGCGCCGTGGACAGATTGCCGGTCGCATACTGTTTGAACCCGATCAGCCCGATGAGATAGATCGCCACGCCGCCGTACAGGGCGCCGAGCGGAATCCCGTACAGGGCGTCGTGCAGCGTGTGATGGGATTCGTCGCCGACGTAGTACAGCACCTTCTTGAGCCCGAGCGACAGGCCGATGATCCCGGCGATCATCGGGAAATGCCAGTACATGTAGCACATCTGGGCGATCTTGATCTGCCGTGTGCCGGTCGCACGCTGTAGGGCGTGTTCCACGGTGAGCGCGGCGACGTCGAAATAGGCCCACCACAGCAGACCGGAGATGGCGAGGCCGAGCATCGAGGCGAGGGTGATCGGCCAGGAGATGGGCAGCCCGGAGACTCCGATGCCGATGGAGACGATGGATTCACCCAGCGCGACGATGATGATCAGCCCGTACCGCTCGGAATAGTGACTGGCCGAGGCGAGCCGCCATTCGGCGCCCGCGAATCGTGTCCACACCCAATCGCCCGCGATCGCGGCGAGCCACAGGGCGATCTGCACCCGGCCCTCGGTGAGTGCCGCGACCACGAGCAGCGTGGTGCCGAGGGTGATCGAGCCGACCGCCCAGCGCAGGAGCTGCCCGCGCAACTGGGTGTCACCGGCGCTCACCAGCCACATCATCACCAGGTGGACGAGTCGGACCACCAGGTAGGCGATGGCGAACACCAGCGGTCCGAACCAGCCGCCCGCCAGATCGTCGAAGGCCTCGGGGATGGTGAGCGCGGCGATGAACGCACCGCCCATGGCGACGAACATGGCGATCCGCGCGATGCCCTCATCCGCGCGGACCAGATTGCCCAGCCAGGAGTAGGAGATCCACAGCCACCACATCAGGGCCAGGCACAGCAGCGCGCGCAGCAGGTTCTTCGCCGTGGTCTCTTCCGCGGCCAGGTCGGTGACCATCGTGAACGCGAAGACCAGGACCAGGTCGAAGAACAGCTCGAGCTGCGTCACCGAAGAACCCTCGGCCATCGGTCGCAGCCGTGCTCGTGTGGATCCGATCATGGATCACATCGTGGCAGCTCATCGGCTGCCGCACCCGCCGGACAGGCGGGTTCATTCCTCATGCGGTTTGAAACGTTTCCGTTTCGGGAAATCGTTCGGCGAACTCGATGAAGGTCTGCACCATCGCCTCGTTCGCGCGGCGCACGGAGCGCTTGAGCAGGAAGCCGGGAACGGGAATGGGCAGGTACAGCTCGGTGTGGTACCAGACGTGGGTGCCCTCATCGGTCTCGGTCACCTCGAAGAAGCCGCCGCCCTTCACCCCGCGGGTGCTGTCGACGACCTCCCAGGAGGAGCGGTCGACCTCCCAGTCGTATTCGAGGACCTGGAGGTCGTTGCTGCCCATCATTTCCGCCTTGACGAAAACCCGGCGCGGTCTGCCCTCGTCATCACGGGTGGCCACGCGCGCATCGGTGTAGGACGACGACCAATCCGGAAGCATTTCCACTGCCGCCAATGCATCCATGACCTGCGCGGGGTCGGTGTCGACGACGAATCGGATATCGGTCTTCGTACGCATGTCTTACCTCCGCACCCCCGCATTACCAACGCGCCGATTGTCTCCGGCGGCACAGTGATCGTCAACACTGCGCCTACGGTCGCGTAGGTAGCTATACGGTTGGTCGGCGGCCGATTCAGGCCTGCGTCGTGACCGAAATGTGAGGATCAGTTCGAGCCCGGTGGCTCTACCGTCGCATCGGGTCCCGGGTACACCAGCGACTCGTGTCCATCCTCGAAACGCACGATGTACGGGGGTGAACCGTCCGGTCCTCGCACCTCGACGATCTCGCCGAGATGATCATGGTCGCCCACGATGTGACCGTGCACATGGAGCCGATCTCCGACGTTCGCCATCATGGCTCCCATTATCGGGGACAGTGGTGCACATCACAACCCGTTCGGTTCTGCTATGGCGCGCGCGACGGCGGTCTCGATCAGGTGGCGGCTCTGCTCCGCGGTGAAGATCTCGGGCAGGGTGAGCCGGTCCACGATCAGCCAGTTCAGGGCCAGGTAGAGCAGTAGCACCGTGTCCTCGTCGCCGGGCATGCCCGAATCGATGTGGTTGCGGACGTTGTATTCGATATCGGCGCGAACCCGTTCGGTGAGTACCTTGCGCAATTCCGGCCGCCGGGTCGCCTCCAGGCGCAGTTCCAGTAGGGCGAGGGAGCCGGTGCGGAACGTTTCGAGCCGGTCGACGACGTCGGTCATCAACTCGGTGACCGTCTCCCTGGTCCGCGGTCCGCCGAGTTTGGCCATCATCGCCGGGCTCGGCTCCAGTCGTTCATAGAACCGGCTGCCGGTCTGGGTCAGCAGATCGTCGCGGTTGGCGAAATAGTTCGACGCCGTCCCCGCCGGGACGCCCGCCTCCTTGTCCACTGCGCGAAAGGTCAGCCCGCGCGCTCCCTCGCGGGCGAGGACTTCGATCGCCGCGTCGACCAGCGCTTGCCGACGTTCGGGGTTGGTCCGCACTTGACACCACTCCATTCGTAGTACTACGTTGAAATCACTACAAACAGAGTACAACACATCGGGTGGTGCAGATGCGAAAGCTTGTCTACTACGTTGCCGTCTCACTGGACGGATACATCGCGGGTCCGGGCGGTGAGTTCGACTTCTATCCGGGCAGCGATGAGTACACCGAATGGATGTGCGCCGAGTTCCCGGACTCGATACCGAGCGATATTCGGCCGCATATCGGGATGCCGGTGGATACGCCGAACAAGCACTGGGACATGGTGCTGATGGGTCGTAGTACCTATGAAGTCGGCGTGCGCAACCCCTTTCCGCCCATGAAGCAGTACGTCATTTCCAGCACCCTCGAGGGCGCCGATCCTGCCGTAGAGGTGGTCTCCGGTGATCCGGGCGCTCTTGTGCGGGAGCTGAAGCGAGCCGACGGTCTCGACATCTGGCTCTGCGGCGGCGCCACACTCGCCGGCGCGCTGCTCGACGAGATCGACGAGTTGATCATCAAGAGCTACCCGGTCGTCGCGGGCTCAGGCATCGCAGCCTTCACCGACGCGTTCAATCCGACCCTGTTCGTCCCCACCGAGCGCAAGAACTTCGACAGCGGAAACCAGGTCACCTGGTACTCGCGCGCCTGAATCGGCCACCGACACACGCTGAACTCTCCGAGAAAGCAGGACCCCCTATGCGAAAGCTCGTCTACTACGTCGGCATGACCCTCGACGGCTACATCGCCGGCCCGGACGGCGGCATCGAATTCTTTCCGCTCCCACCGGACTTCACCGAATGGATCGGCGCCGACTACCCGGAAACCCTCCCGACGCACGCCCAGCCCCATTTCGGTGTCGCGCCCGGCACGCCGAACAAGAACTTCGACACCCTGGTGATGGGCCGCGGCACCTACGAACCCGGCCTCGCCGTCGGCATCACCAGCCCGTACTCGCATATGCGTCAGTACGTCGTCTCCACGACGCTCGAGCGGATCGAGGACCCGGCCGTCGAACTGGTGTCGTCCGATCCGGTGGCGCTGGTGCGCCGGCTGAAGCAGGAGGACGGTATGGACATCTGGCTGGCGGGCGGCGGCAAACTCGCGGGCGCACTCATCGACGAGATCGACGAACTGATCATCAAGAGCTATCCGGTATCGGCAGGCGCCGGAATCCGTGCGTTCGACGGCCCGTTCCGCCCGACGCTGTTCACGCCGAGCAAGCGCCGGGAGTTCAGTAACGGCACGCAGGTCACCTGGCTCACCCGGGCCTGAACCGGCTGGTCGAACAGGCCGGTCACCGGCGGCAATAGCCCGTCGGCATCGATATCAAACGAGATCCGGTGCCGTTGTGTCCTTTTCCACAGGCTCGGAGGTAGCCCCGAAATGCCTGGATCAGGGCCGGTACGCTGAAGCACTGGAATCAGCTTGTTTGTCGATCTGGGAGGACCCTGACGTGGCTCTCGTTGTTCAGAAGTACGGAGGATCGTCGGTCTCCTCGGCCGAACGCATCCGGCGCGTCGCTGAACGGATCGTCGAAACGAAGAAGCAGGGGCACGAGGTGGTCGTGGTCTGCTCGGCAATGGGCGATACGACCGACGAGCTGCTGGATCTGGCCCAGCAGGTCTCCCCGGAGCCGCCGGCCCGCGAGATGGACATGCTGCTCACTTCGGGTGAGCGCATCTCCAATGCCCTGGTCGCGATGGCAATCCACACGCTCGGCGAGCAGGCGCGCTCGTTCACCGGCTCCCAGGCGGGTGTCATCACCACCGGCGCGCACGGTAAGGCCAAGATCATCGACGTCACGCCGGGTCGGCTCCGGGAAGCGCTCGACGAGGGACTGATCGTTCTCGTCGCGGGCTTCCAGGGCGTGAGCCAGGACAGCAAGGACGTCACCACCCTCGGTCGCGGCGGCTCCGACACCACCGCCGTCGCATTGGCCGCGGCGCTGAAGGCCGATGTCTGCGAGATCTACACCGATGTCGACGGCGTGTTCACCGCCGACCCGCGGATCGTCTCGGACGCGCAGAAGCTCGAGCAGGTCTCCTATGAGGAGATGCTGGAGATGGCCGCGTGCGGATCGAAAGTCTTGATGCTGCGTTGTGTGGAGTACGCGCGGCGCTACAACGTGCCCGTGCATGTGCGCTCGTCGTACACCGACAAGGTGGGCACCACCGTTTACGGATCGATGGAGGACATCCCGATGGAGCAGGCAATCCTGACCGGCGTTGCGCACGATCGCAGCGAGGCCAAGGTGACTGTCGTCGGCCTGCCGGACGAACCGGGCTACGCCGCCAAGGTGTTCCGGGCGGTCGCCGACGCGGAAATCAATATCGACATGGTGTTGCAGAACGTCTCCGAAGTGGAGACCGGCAAGACCGACATCACCTTCACCCTGCCCAAGAGCGAACTCGTGCGCGCGGTGCAGATCCTGGCCGAGCGTAAGGCTGAGATCGGCTTCTCCGAGGTGCGCTTCGATGAGAACATCGGCAAGGTCTCGCTGGTCGGCGCCGGAATGAAGAGCCATCCCGGCGTCACGGCGACGTTCTGCGAATCGCTGGCCGAGGCCGGAGTGAACATCGACCTGATCTCCACCTCGGAGATCCGCATCTCCGTGCTGGTCGCGGAATCCCAGCTCGACGAGGCGGTCAAGGTGCTGCACCGGGCATTCGACCTCGGTGGCGACGAGGTCGCCGTCGTGCACGCGGGAACGGGGCGCTGATCATGGGAGTACGGGTAGGTGTCGTCGGCGCGACCGGTCAGGTCGGCGCCGTCATGCGCGCGCTGCTGGAACAGCGGAACTTCCCGGCCGATGAGGTGCGGTTCTTCGCCTCGGCCAGGTCCGCGGGTAAGACGCTGCCCTGGCGCGGCGGCGAGATCGTGGTGGAAGACACCGAGACCGCCGATCCGTCCGGGCTCGATATCGCGCTGTTCTCCGCGGGCGCCACGATGTCGCGGGTGCAGGCGCCGCGCTTCGCCGCCGCCGGTGTGACGGTCATCGACAACTCCTCGGCCTGGCGCAAGGACCCCGAGGTCCCGCTGGTGGTCAGCGAGGTGAACCCGGAGCAGACCCGCAATCTGGTCAAGGGCATCATCGCCAACCCCAACTGCACCACCATGGCCGCGATGCCGGTGCTCAAGCCGCTGCACGATATCGCCGGGTTGCGCAGGCTCATCGTGTCCAGCTACCAGGCGGTGTCCGGTAGCGGTCTCGCCGGTGTGGCGGAGCTGGCCTCACAGGCCCGCGCCGTGATCGACGAGGCGGAGAAGCTCACCCACGACGGGGGTGCGGTCGATTTCCCCGCACCGGACAAGTACGTCGCGCCGATCGCATTCAATGTGCTGCCGCTGGCCGGATCACTGGTCGACGACGGCTCCGGTGAGACCGATGAGGATCAGAAGCTGCGCAACGAGAGCCGCAAGATCCTCGGCCTCCCCGACCTGCTGGTGAGCGGCACCTGTGTGCGGGTTCCGGTGTTCACCGGGCACTCGCTGTCGGTGAATGCCGAGTTCGCCGAACCGCTGTCGGTGGTTCGGGCGCAGGAGATCCTGGCCAAGGCGCCCGGCGTAAAGCTGGTCGACGTTCCGACGCCGTTGCAGGCGGCCGGTGGCGACGAATCGCTCGTCGGCCGGATCCGTCAGGACCCCGGTGTGCCCGACGGCCGCGGTCTCGCGCTGTTCATCTCCGGTGACAATCTGCGTAAGGGCGCCGCGCTCAACACCATTCAGATCGCGGAAGTTCTGCTCGCCGACCGCTGAGTCCGAAACGACGGAGCCCGGCCGCCGCTGCCGATGCGCAGTGGCGGCCGGGCTCTCGTTGTCAGCGGATACCTGGTGTGCGTGGATCGGGTCCGAGGCAGGCCAGGATCGCGCAACCCGGTGGTGCGTCGCTGAAGGGTGGTCGCAGCGGCTGGTTCAGGCAGTCGAAGACATTGCAGCCCGGATAGGCCGACGGGCCGACGCCGACGATGGCGAGCAGGATATCGGTATCGATGAAGGCGTTCGGGTCCAGCGTCAACGGCGGTTCGACGTACGGTCCCGGATCGGGCACCGGCGGCTCGTGGAAGGCGGCGAACAGTCGGCGGAAGAACTCGTGCGGCAGTTCGGCCATGTTCTGGATCACGCCGGACGGTCCGTACGCGCTGACGTTGCCGTACATCCCGGTCCACATCACGGTCAGATCCTGGCTCGGGAAGACGAAGACGTTCTGCATACCCATGCCCGCCATGGAGTACATATCCGGCGGCAGGAAGCTCGCGTTCTCCGCGCAGGCGGGCCCGATCCAGAACAGGTACCCGTAGCAGTGGTTGGTCGCCGACGGGCTGCGGGCCTTGTCCAGATAGCCCTGTGAGACCAGTTGCCTTGCACCCCAACGTCCGTCGTTGGCGACGAGCAGCCCGAGCTTGGCCAGATCGTCGGGCGGGATCATCAGATGCGCGTAGCCGTAGGTGTGTCCGACGCGGTCGCGAGCCCAGTAGTAGTCGCTCCGTGCGATACCGAGCGGATCGAACAGCTCACGCTGCGCGAACTGCTGGAGCGGCTCGCCGACGGCCAGTTCGATCACATACGACAGCAGATCGACATTGCGCTGGCTGTAACTGAATACGGTGCCGGGTTCATGGTCGAGTGGCACACCGAGGGCCTGTACCGCGCTGTTCGGATCGAGCGGAATCACGCCGGTGATTCCTTCGGTGACCACGCCAACGCGCATCCCCGACGATTCGGTCAGCAGATTCTCCACGGTGATCGCGCGCCGCTGCTGATCACCCAGTTCCGGCGGAAGATACCGGCCGATCGGTGCCGAGATATCGAGTTTTCCCTGGTCCGAGGCGATTCCGGCGAGCAGCGAGACGATGCTCTTGGTGACGCTCCAGACATTCCACGCCACCTGGCCGGTCTGATCATTGGTCGGGCCCTCGCCGATGAGACAGTTGTGCCGGAAGACCTGAACGTTCAACCGATTCCGGGTGCTCGCGAAGGCGAGTGCGTCGGCGAGCCGCTGCGCGTCGAGTCCGACCGCTTCGGGTTCGGCTCGCTGGGGGTCGCGACCTGATTGCACGGAGCATTCGACGGTCGCGGCGGCGGCCGGTGCCGCTCCTGCGGATGCGGCGAATACGTGCCCCGCTACCAGTGCAACAGCCGTGACTCCTACGAGGAGTCCACCCAAACGCCCCATGCGGATCAGATTAACGCTCCCACCCCCACCGGGGCGTC
Source organism: Nocardia cyriacigeorgica (assembly GCF_029868385.1). GTDB lineage: Bacteria > Actinomycetota > Actinomycetes > Mycobacteriales > Mycobacteriaceae > Nocardia > Nocardia cyriacigeorgica_F. The sequence continues at coordinate 63,509 of NZ_JARWNX010000046.1, forward strand.
ATATGCGAAACGCCGCCAGGTCGGGGGAAACCTGGCGGCGCCTGGTCGCCGGACGTCACGCCGACGTCACGACTCACGAGTCGATGCCCGGCAAGCGCCTCTCGGCGAGTGGTCGCTCGTAGCGACGAATGGGGTGAGGCCCGGGGCTGCTCGGACACCGACAGCGGGTATCAACGAGCGCCTGTCGAGAACTATTCCGGGCCACAGAAGTGATCGGTATCACTACACTGGGCCGCGCGTCATCGACTCGGCAATCGTCCGGTTATTTTCTTGACTAATTCCAGAAAAGGTGGAGACTCGACGTATGCACACCGACGGCACCGATACCCGCGAGCAGTTGCGCGCGGCCGGTCTGCGGGTCACCGCCCCGCGGGTCGCGGTGCTCGACGCGGTCGCGGCTCGTCCGCATTCCGACGCCGACACCCTCGCCGTCACCGTCCGCGAACATCTGGGCTCGGTCTCCACCCAGGCCGTCTACGACGTGCTGCACGCCTGCGTCCGCGCCGGCATCCTGCGGCGCATCGAACCGGCCGGGTCGGCGGCGCTCTACGAGGCCAGGACCGGGGACAACCATCACCACCTGGTGTGCAGAAACTGCGGCACGGTCGTGGACGTGGACTGTGTCGTCGGCAGCGCCCCCTGTCTACAACCCGACGACGAACACGGTTTCGCCATCGATGAGGCGGAGGTCGTCTTCTGGGGCCTGTGCCCGAACTGCCGTCCGGACCGACGGCCGACACCCTGACAGTCCCGGGTCAGCCCACCCGGGTCCGTTGAACAGCTGAGGAGGCTTCGATATGACCAAGCCGACAACCACCAACTCCGGCATCGCCGTCGAAAGCGATAACGAATCGCTGACAGCGGGTACCCAAGGCCCCGTTCTGCTGCACGACCACTACCTGATCGAGAAGCTCGCCCAGTTCAACCGGGAGCGGGTGCCAGAGCGCATCGTGCACGCCAAGGGCGCGGGCGCCTACGGCGAACTCGTGGTGACCAACCCGGAGATCGCGAAGTACACCAAGGCCAAACTGTTCCAGCCCGGCGCACGCACCGAATCGCTGGTGCGTTTCTCCACCGTCGCCGGTGAGCAGGGCAGCCCCGATACCTGGCGTGACCCACGGGGTTTCGCGATGAAGTTCTACACCGAGGACGGCAATTACGACCTCGTCGGCAACAACACCCCGGTCTTCTTCATCAAGGACTCCATCAAGTTCCCCGACTTCATCCGTTCACAGAAGCGTCTGCCCGGCTCGGGCCTGCGCGACCACAACATGCAGTGGGATTTCTGGACCCTGCGCCCGGAGTCGGCGCATCAGGTCACCTGGCTGATGGGCGATCGCGGTGTGCCGAAGAGCTATCGGCATATGAACGGCTACGGTTCGCACACCTATCAGTGGATCAATGCCGAGGGCCAGCGGGTCTGGGTGAAATACCACTTCCGCACCGATCAGGGCCAGGATTTCCTGACCCAGGCCGAGGCCGACCGGCTTGCGGGCTCCGACCCCGACCTGCATCGCAAGGATCTGTGGGATGCCATCGAGCGCGGTGATTTCCCCAGCTGGACCGTCTATGTGCAGATCATGCCGCTCGATGAGGCCGAGAGCTACCGATTCAACCCGTTCGACCTCACCAAGGTCTGGTCCAAGAAGGACTACCCGCTGATCGAAGTCGGCAAGTGGACACTCAACCGCAATCCGCGCAACTTCTTCGTCGAGATCGAGCAGGCCGCGTTCGAGCCGTCGAACATCGTGCCCGGTATCGGCTACTCGCCGGACAAGATGCTGCTCGGCCGGGTGTTCGCCTATGCCGACGCCCACCGCTACCGTATCGGCACCAACTACGCCCAGCTGCCGCCCAACGCACCACGCGCCGCGGAGGTCAACTCCTACTCCAAGGAGGGCGCGATGCGCTACGACTTCAATGCCCCGGAGGTCCCGGTGTACGCGCCGAACTCCTACGGCGGCCCACACGCCGACCCGGAACTCGCCGGTGACGGCGGCCTGTGGGAGTTCGACGGCAAGGCGGTGCGCGCGGGCTACATCCAGCACGCCGAGGACGGTGATTTCACCCAGCCCGGCACCCTGGTCCGCGAGGTGCTCGACGATGAGCAGCGCGACCGGCTGGTGAACAATATCGTCGGCCACGTGCTCGACGGTGTGCGGGAGCCGGTGCTGAGCCGGGTCTTCGAGTACTGGAAGAACGTGGACGAAGATCTGGGCAAGCGCGTCGAGGAAGGCGTGCGGGCCGGTCTCAACGGCAACGCCTGACCGTATCGACGATGATGCCCCCGAGCCGCACCGGCCGGGGGCATCACTCGTATCCGGCTATGGCGCGGCTATTCGCGCCCGCCGATCGTGGCCGGAGTGATGCCGTCGAGGATCAAACCGAGTTCGTGGATGAACGATTCATCGCGCGAACGTGGGTTCGCTACTTCGTCCGGTCGCACGAGATAGCGTTTGTGCACGGTGGGAAAGGGGCGGGCGGCGGCTTCGGCGGCCGGCCACAGCCGACGCATCCACTCCACCTCGTCCATCCCGCTGCGCGCGACCATGATCATCGACGCCGCCTCGACCGTCGCGTTGCCGAGGACGTAGGACGAGACTGTGTTCATGGCGTGATCGGCTTCCTCCATCGTGAATCCGGCCGCCTCCAGGGTGGCCAGCACCGAATTCGAGACCCGCATCATGTTCGGTCCGAGGTAGAGCGTGCCTACCTCGCCGACCACCGCCGCCAGCCAGGGATGGCGCAGGATCGTCGCCCTGAGTTCCTGGCCGAACCGCATGGTCGCGGCGCGCCATCGGCTCGGGTCGGGCACCGACATGGTGGGTAGTTCGCCGAAGACCTCGTCGGTGACCAGTTCGAGCAGCTCGTCCTTGTTGGCGACGTGCGTGTACAGCGATGTCGCCCCCGCATTGAGCTTGGCCCCGAGCTTGCGCATGCTCAGCGCGGCAATGCCCTCGGTATCCAGTAGCCGGATCGCCTCGGCCACGATCTGGGCCCGGCTCAGCGCCGGCTGCTCCCGCTGTCGCCGCTGCGGGCGGGCCCATACCGACGGAACCTCATGCTTCTCGACGGCCACGCTTCCTCCTTTTGTCGCTGCTTTCCCAGCATAGCGGTCTCCCGCACGGTGTTCGCTTCTCTGAACGGCGTTCAGTATTGCGAACACTGTGCGGCGACCGTACAGTGTTCGGAATAACGCACGCTGTGCGGAACGATTACCGGGAAGGTTCACGAAATGACCGACAAGACGGAAGTGAGCGCACCGCAGCAGCGCGATCCGCGCCGCTGGCTCATCCTGGTGGTGTTGTGCCTGAGCAGCCTGGTGCTGGTCGTCGACAACATGGTGCTGAATGTCGCGGTGCCGCAGATCGCCACCGATCTGGACGCCGACGCACAGGACATCCAGTGGATCATCGACTCTTACATCCTGGTGTTCGCCGGACTGCTACTGACCTCGGGCAGCCTGTCCGACCGCTACGGAAGGCGCTTGGTGATGGTGGTCGGGTTGATCCTGTTCGGCGCGTCCTCGGTGCTCGCCGCCTTCGCCACCACCCCGGAACTGCTGATCGCGGGCCGGGTGATCATGGGCATCGGTGGCGCGCTGATCATGCCGAGCACGCTGTCGATCCTGATCACCGTCTTCGACGAGCAGGAGCGCCCACGCGCCATCGCGGCGTGGAGTGCGGTCTCGGTGGTCGGGCTGGTCGGTGGTCCGGTGCTCGGCGGCATGCTGCTCGATCACTTCTGGTGGGGTTCGGTCTTCGTTCTGAACGTGCCGATCGTGGTGTTGGCGATCGTGGCCGCGCTGGTCTTGATGCCGGAGTCGAAGGGGCCGTGGCGTAAGTCCGATCTGCCCGGCGCCGTACTCTCCATCGTCGGTATGACCGCGTTGGTCTGGACCATCATCGTCATCCCGACCGACGGTTTCACCGCGCCGGGCACCCTCACCGCGCTGGTCGTCGCGATCGTCGGTCTCGGCGGATTCGTGATCCGCGAACTCAATACATCCGCGCCGATGGTGCCGCTCGAGCTGTTCGCCGACCGGGTGTTCACCGGCTCGAGTTTCTCGTTGGTGCTGCTGACCTTCGCCAATGGCGGTCTGCTGCTCGTGCTCACCCAGTACCTGCAATTCGTGCTCGAGTACTCGCCGATGGAGACGGCGCTGGCCTTCACGCCGATGGCCGCGACCGTGCTGGTGTTCAATGCGCTCGGCGCGAGCCTGGTCGGCAAGGTCGGTCATCGCGGCGTCGTCGCGACCGGCATGTTGATCACCGCCGGCGGCTTCCTGGCGCTCGCCACGCTCGATGTCGGTGTTCCGTTCTGGCGGCCCGCAGCCGCGGTCGCGGTGCTCGGCTGCGGTATGGGCCTGGCCATGCCCGCGGTGATCGGCGCCTTGATGAGCGCGGTGCCGGGAGAGCACGCTGGCATCGGTTCGGCGGTCAACGACACCGTCCAGCAGGCAGGCGCCGCGCTCGGTGTCGCCGTTCTGGGTGCGGTGCTGGCGAGCACCTACACCGGCAAAATGCCCGAAGCGGCCCCCGACGCCGCTCGCGAGTCCATCACCGACGCGCTCGGTCTGGCTGCGGCGGCGGGCGACGGCGCCCTGGCCACCGCCGCCAGAGACGCCTTCACCTCGGCGATGTCGGTGACGTTCGTGGGCGGTGCCTGCGCGGTGCTCGGGGCGGCCGTGCTGTCACTGCTGCTGATGCGTGGCCGTATCGCGGCAGCCGACCCGGTCGAACCCGAGGAACCTGCCACCGTGCCGGTCTCCTGATACGCCCCGGAAAGCATTCCGCCCCCGACCGTTCCGGTCAGGGGCGGATTCTTCTGTCCAGCGGGTGCCACGAGGTCGTTACAGCATCCCGAACCAGTACATCACGCAGGCCAGCATCCACACGACCACGGTTTCCATCGACGCTCCCAATCTTGTTGCCGCACTTGTTTCCATCATGGCGCGAATCGGGCACCCGCGCCGCAAACCGGTCCAGTTTCGCTGATCGGAGCCGCTCGACCTGGGATTTCGACGCTGCAAGTTCTTCTTAAGGGCGCGCCAAGCCGGGGGCGGCATTGTTTGTGTCAACACCGGAACACACCGGAAAAGAACAGACCGAAACCCCGAACAGGACGTAACGACGATGATCGGCAAGCTGACCACCGCCCTCGCTCTCGCCACCACGACCACCGCCCTCGTTCTCGGCGCAGGCACCGCCTCGGCTGCCACCGAGGGCAACCCCGGCGCCGCCGTCACCGGCCAGGCCACCTGCACGCACAAGGGTGACAAGATCCGGATCGAGATCGACTCGCCGGTCGTCTACGCCCAATCCGGCTACCTGCCCGGTGAGAACCAGCAGATCCGCTACCGCACAGTGATCATCGACGCCGCCCAGGGCACCCTCGCCGGTGCGGGCGAATGGGAGACCGGCAAGGCCACCGACACCAAGTCCGCCGATATGGACGACACCAAGATGGATGTCCTGCGCAACGACCCCAACGCCTACCTGGTGATTCAGGAGGTCGAGTGGCTGGCGCCCGACGGTGAGAACCCGGTCGCCAAGACCGATCTGCGCGCGACCAGCTACCTGATCAAGGATGGTCGCACCGAGCTCGGCACCTTCGACTACTGCCAGTAGTCGCGAGGTCCGAAAACGGGGGAACGCGGCGCCGTCATCGGGGAGGGTGAACGCTGCGGGCGCCGGACCGGGGAGATCCGGCGCCACCGGGGCCGGGCCGGGGAGGGCCCGAGGGTATCCGAGCGGAGCAGGCCGGGGAGGACCTGACGGGGACGGATACCGGGGTGGGGCCCCGATCGGGGGATCGGGGGCGCGCCGGGAGGGGTGTCATCGAGTGCGGGGACTCGATGGACAGGACCGGCGGGGATCGGTGACCTCCTGACTGCCTAGGGGGTGGGCAGTCAGGAGGGGCCGATGGGGGCACTCGAGATCCGGAATGTCGGGTCCGAGGTCGGATGCCCGGAATGTGGGATCCCATGAGTCGAATCCGTAAATGTCGGGTCGACGACAGCCCGCAGAGTGGGCTCGCGATATCGGCGCGCGGTCGGGACCGGAATGTCGGTCCGAAGGTGGGCCGCCGCGACGGACGGATGGCCTCGCATGGTGGGGCATCCGGGAGGGGCCGGATAGGGGGACCAGGGGGAGGGGGAACAGGGCTCGGCCTGTCTCGCGGGGTGACAGGCCGGACCCGGGCCATATCGGCCGGACCGGTCTCGCGGGGTGATCGGTCCGGCCGGGCAGGTCGACGAGACACGTTGCGGCTCTTCCAGACGCTGAGCAGGAGCAACCGGACCACGATCCAGAGCGATGATCGCGCCGGGCTCCGCCGCCGCCGAAGGTAACCATCCAGGTGTTCGCCGACCGATCGCGCTGCCTGTGCGGACCCGGTACCTGCCGACCCGATCCTCCGTGGAGGGTTCGGAGAACGAGTGATGGACGAAAGGTCGCCACACTCGCACGGCCGACCGAATGTCGCGAGGCCGAAGATAATACGGCGTCGCCGCTCACCATCTGGTGGACGGCGACGCCGTATTTCAGCGGGTGGGCGTGGTAGCCGGATAGTCGGGCAGATCGTAGGTCTCGGTCGTCGACAGCATGCGCATCATCAGCGGCTTCATGATCGGCGCGGTCATCAGCTTGCTCACCAGCAGTCCGGCTCGGATGCCGAAACGGGTCTTCGGGGTCATCGCCCGCAAGCCGCCGAATTGCAGTTCTTGGGCAAGGGCGACGAATGGACGCAGCACCCGCTCGTAGTTCTCCAGTGCCCGGCGCGGATCCTCCCGGCGCGCGGCGATCTCACCGGCCAGCACATAACCGCCCACCAGTGCCATGGCGGTGCCCTGCCCGGTCAGCGGGGAGCCGCAGTAGCCGGCGTCGCCCACCAGGGCCACGCGGTTGTCGATCCAGCTCGGCATATCGATGCGAGCCAGTTCGTCGAAGTAGAAGTCGCGGGCTTCGGCCATTGCGGCGGTGATCGCCGGTGCGGCCCATCCGCCACCGGCGAGCCGGTCGCGGATGAGGCGCTGCTGTGCGTCGATATCGCGGCGCAGCGCGGGGTCGGCCTCGGCGCGGATCACCACCAGCGCTTTCGACGTCGACGGATCGGCATCGGGACGCATACCGAGACCGGTCGCGCCGGGCAGCGAATGCATGCTGAACCAGTGCGGTTCGATACCGGCGGGGGTCGGCATGGTGAAAAAGGACATGTAGCCGCCGAGGTAGGTGCTGAACTGCTCCTCCGGACCGAAGACCAGACGGCGAGTCGCCGAGTGCAGGCCGTCGGCGCCGATGACGAGGTCGAAGCGTTCGGTGCTGCCGGAAGCGAAGGTGATCGCGACGCCGTCATCGTCCTGGTCGAGTGCTTCGATCCATTCGCCGTACCGGTAGTCGAGGCCGCCCGCGGCCGCGATGGCGTCGAGCAGGACCTGGTTCAGATCACCGCGGGTGATCTCGATCTCGGCGACGCCGCCCTTGCCGTCGAACATGTCCGCGGGCATCCGCAGGAGTTCCTTGCCGTCGGCGTCCACATGCAGCATGCCGCGTTCGTCGAGCTGATGGGCGCGGATACCCGGCATCAGGCCCATCCGTTCGGCGACGTCGCGGCTGGGTCCACGCAGGTCGACGGCTTGGCCACCCGGTCGGGGAGCGGCGGCGCGTTCGATCACCGTCACCGGGATGCCGTACCGGAGTAGTTGCAGCGCAACGGCATTGCCGCCGATACCGCCGCCGGAGACGAGAACACGCGGGCGGGCGGCGGGCAGTGGGGAGTGGGTGCTCATGGTCTCGTCCTTCGTTTGCTCGAACGTCTTAGACAAATGTCTAACAGATGATTTGCACGTCTGTCTAGTACGAACGTTCAAGACGCACGTACAGTGGTGCGCATGGGAAACAAGGAGGATCTGCTCGCGGCGGCTCGGACCTGCGTGTACGAGCGTGGATTCGCCGCGACGACGGCCCGCGACATCGCCAACGCCGCGGGGGTGAGCCTGGCCGCGATCGGCTACCACTTCGGTTCGAAGGAGCGCCTGCTCACCGAGGCGCTCACCGCGGAATCGGGTCGCGAGATCGGCGACGCCCTCGATGAGCGGATCACCGCGGCCAGTGCGGACGGCCGATCACCGGCCGAGGCGTTTGCGATGGTGTGGAACGGTTTCGCCGAGGTTTTCGCACGGAACCGGCAGATGCTGGTGGCGAGTGTGGAGAACGTGATCAGGATTCACCGCACGCCGAGCGAGACGGCGCATATGGCCGGACTGCTCGCCGAGGCCGTCACGGAACTGGCGAATCTGGTCGCCGAATCGCATCCCGAACTGACCGCAGAACAGGCACGAGCGATCGCGCGACTGTACTTCGCGCTGTTGAACGGGCTCGCGCTGCAATGGATCACGGAGCCGGACGGTGAGCTACCCAGCGGCGATGAACTGGCCGTCGCCATCGCCGCCCTTGCGCCGGGGAACTGAGCCGTACGGCACCGCCGCACCTGCACCGAGCCGACCCGCGGTGGCGGGTGGGCTCGGTGCACGCGCCGTACAGGCTCAGCTCAGTTGTTCCAGGTACTTCTTCCATCCACCGAATTCGGTGATGTCGGTGGCCGCAACGGCGGCGTCATAGGTGCAGGCGAAGCCGACCACCGTGCGGCCGTCCTCGAGTTCGATGCTGGTCAGCGCCATCGGTGCGGGCAGCGCGGCCAGGAAGGAACCGAGGCCCGCGGACGAGAGCTGGAACAGCTCACCCACGATCGGCGCGCCCTGCCCGTCGCCGTGCCGGACCAGGCCTGGCTTGGGTGGTGTGGTGTCGAGTGCGGTGAGTCGGTAGGCGTCGGTGGTGCGGATCTCGCCCGCGAAACGCGCGCCGATCTGCTCCAGTTGCCAGAACAGCGGCTGGCCGCGTAGATGCGCCCCGAAGACGGCGAGTTCGGCGTCATGGGCGAACAATGCGGGCGTGCTGTCGGTGCCAACCAGCCGGGCCGCGATATCGATCGCGATCTGATCGGCGAAGGCGGGCACCACCACCATCACGCCGAACGGCGCACCCGCTGCCGTCGGCGCGCCCGGTACGGCCACCGCGGCCATATCGAGCAGATTGCAGAAGTTGGTGTAGGTGCCCATCCTGCGGTTGATGGCGAGGGGGTCGGCCTGCACCGCGGCGATGCTCGGATGTTCGGTGGTGGTCGGCAGCAGTAGGCCGTCGTAACCGTCGAGCAGCACTGTCGCGGCGGCGCGTGCGGTGACGAGAGCGTCGAGATCGGCGGCGAAGCCGGGGCCGGTGGTGTGCTCGGCGGCGCGGATGATGCCCGCGACGGTGGGGTCGAGCGCATCGGATGAAGCGGTGGCGAGGAAGTCGCCGACCGCCGCGTACCGCTCTGCGACGATCGCGCCGTCGTAGAGCAGCAGAGCCGCATCGAGCAGCACCGAGATGTCGATCTCGGTGACGGTCACACCGGAATCAGCCAGTCCGGCAACGGTTCTGGTGAACGCCGCGCGGTATGGCGCACTCAACGCGGTCAGATCGGCGGCACGAGGAATCGCCACCTTCGGCTGCTGCGGTGCGGATAGCAGCGCGTCGGCGGGGCGGGTTCGGCTGCGCGGATCACGCGAATCCGGACCCGCCATGATTGCGGCCGCTGCCACGGCACGTTCCAGATCGGCGGCGAAGACGGTGACGGCGTCGAAATCCGCGCACGCGGGCACCACACCGTGGGCCGGGATGACGCCGAGGGTCGCCTTGATCCCCACGAGGCCGTGCAATGCGGCGGGCACCCGTCCCGAACCCGCGGTGTCGGTGCCGATGCCGATATCGGCAATCCCGAGCGCGACCGCCACCGCCGAACCCGAGCTGGAACCTCCGGAAACCAGTTCGGGATCGAAGGCATTGCGCACCGGGCCGTAGGGGCTGCGCGTGCCGACCAGTCCGGTGGCGAACTGATCGAGATTGGTCTTACCCAGCACCACAGCGCCCGCCGCGATCAGCCGCTCGACGGCAGCGGCGGTGACCTCCGGTGTATAGGCGAACTCCGGGCAGCCCGCGGTGGTGGGCAGCCCACCGACGTCGACATTGTCCTTGACCGCGACCAGCAGGCCCGCCAGCGGCAGATCGACGCCCGCGGCCAACCGCTGTTCCACCGCCGCGGCGTCGGCGGCGACTTCGTGTTCCTGGCGCAGGGTGATCCACACCTCCGGCCGATCCACCTCCGCGATACGGCGATAGGCGGCGGCGACGCGCGCGGTGGGCGAGCCGGAGACGGCGGTATCGCCGAGGATGCCGGTGGACATTCAGTCGACTCCGATCACTGCTAGAGGGGTTCCGGGTTCCACTTTGGCACCCGGAGTGGCGAGCACCTTCAGCACCGTGCCCGCGTCCGGACTCGGTACCGGCAATTCGAGTTTCATCGCCTCCAGCACGGCGACCGCCGCACCGGCGGTGAGTCGTTGTCCCGCTTCGATTTCCACCCGCCAGACGTTGCCGATCATCGGTGCGGTCACCACCACGGCGTTATCGGGCATACCGGCCAGCGGATCGTCGACGGTCTCGGTGACGGCATCGGCGTCGGTGCCGCGGTCGAATTCGCCCGCGGCCCGCCAGGCCTGTTTCTCGGCGTCGAACGCGGCCGCCTGTCTGGTCTCGAACTCCGCGATCGACTCCGCTTCGTCGCTGAGCAGCCGCAGATGGTCGGCCAGGGCGAAGGTGCCGTCGCTGATCTCGGCGTCGAACCGTCCCGCGGTGGCGGCGGCACGGTATTCGAGCAGCTGTTCGGCGCTCACCGGCTCCCAGACGATGCGGTCGAAGAACCGGAACAGCCAGGGTGTGCCGGATTCGAACGGTGCGGGCTGCCGATAGCTCGACCAGATGGGGACGGTCCGGCCGATGAGCTGATAGCCGCCGGGGGAGGCCATACCGTAGACGCACAGATACTTTCCGCCGATGCCGACCGCATCGGACGGCGTCCAGGTGCGCGCCGGGTTGTACTTCGTGGTGACCAGTCGGTGGCGCGGATCGAGCGGAACCGCGAGCGGCGCACCGAGATACACATCGCCGAGGCCGAGCACCAGATATTCGGCGGCGAAGACGGTGGCGCGCACATCGTAGACGCTGTCGAGACCATTGATGCGGCGGATGAATTCGGTATTGGACGGCAGCCAGGGCGCGCTGTCACGAACTCCGCTGCGGTAGCGGTCGATGGCCTCCGCGATGGACGGATCGTCGAACGAGAGCGGTAGCCGGATGGTGCGGCTCGGCACCACCAGATCCTGGGTGGCGGGCAGTTCGGACTCCAGCTCCGCCAACACACCGAGGAGCCGATGCTGGGCCAGCACATCGGGATCGAAGTGGATGTGCAGTGAGCGCACGCCGGGTGTGACGTCGATGATGCCGGGAAGTTCCGCCGCGGCGAGCGCGGTCGAGAGTGCGTGCACCCGCATGCGGAGGCCGAGATCGAGCACCATTTCGCCGTATTCGACCAGGACGTTGTCGTCACCGCCGCGCAGGTACCTGACCTGTGGCCGTCCGTCGGTGCCGTCGACGCCACCGAGGATGCCGCGATCACCGAGACCGGCCAGCGGATTCGGTACGGCCGCACGGGCGCGAGCCGGGTTGGAAGCACGCAGTTCGCCCGCGGTGGCGTCATCCACCGGTACGAAGCGGACGGTATCGCCGGGACGCAGCTGGCCGAGCTTCCAGCGATGCGCCGACACCACCGTCAGCGGGCAGGCGAATCCGCCGAGGCTCGGGCCGTCGGGGCCGAGCAGGATCGGGGTATCGCCGGAAACGTTCAGCGCGCCGACGCTGTACGGGTTGTCGTGCAGATTCGACGGATGCAACCCTGCCTCACCACCGTCGGTGCGCGACCAGTCGGGTTTGGGCCCTTCGAGTCGGATGCCGGTGCGGTTGGCGTGGCTGCCGACGCGCCATTCGGCGGTATAGAACTGTGCCATATCGGCGTCGGTGAAATAGGCGGGCGCGGTCTGCGGGCCCTCGCCGACGGCCAACTCCCAGGTATGGCCGAAATCCGGGCGCTCGGCCGGTGGGATCGACCGCGGTTCGGCGTCGCCGGCATCGGCCAGATGCAGTACATCCCCGTTGACGAGCGCTTTCCCGGTGACGCCGCCGAAGCCGCCGAGAGTGAAAGTAGCCGCGCTGCCGTGATAGAGCGGTGCGTCGATGCCGCCGCGTACGGCGATATAGGTGCGCAAACCCGCGTCGTCGGGAGCGCCGACATCCAGGACCCCGCCCGCGGGCACGGTGATCGGCTCCCATTGAGCGACGGGTTCGCCGTTCACCTCGACGTCCGCGTGGGCGCCGGTCACGCACACCACGGCGGCGGTGGCGAAGCGCAGCCGCGGACCGTGCAGGGTGCATTCCAGCGCGGGCGTGCCCGCCGGATTGCCGACGGCGATATTGGCGCGGGTGAACGAGAGATCGTCCATCGGACCCGAAGGCGGAATGCCGACCTCCCACAGACCGATCCGGCCCGGATGGTCCTGGATGGTGGTCATGGTGCCGGGCCGCTCCACATCGATGCGCGTGCCGGTCGGGCGGATATCGGCGAGGGTGGCGGTGATGTGGTCGGCCTGCCGAACCGTGGGGTCGGTCGCGGCGGCGCGCAGTTGCGGCAGGTTGGTCTGCACGCCGTGGATCCGGGTGCTTGTGAGCGCATCGGTCAGGGCGGTGAAGGCCGCATCGCGGTCGGTGCCGTGGGTGATCACCTTGGCCAGCAGCGGGTCGTAGTAGGGGCTGACCTCGGTTCCGGTGCCCACCCACGTGTCGACCCTTGCGTCGTCGGGGAACACGGTCTCGGTGATCAGACCCGCACTCGGCCGATAGTCCTGACCGGGGTCCTCGGCGTAGACGCGGGCCTCGACCGCCCAGCCATCGACCGGCGGACCGGTCTCGGGCAGCCCGTCCAGCATCGCGGTATCGCCGCCAGCCAGCCGCACCATCCACGCCACCAGGTCGACGCCGGTCACCGCCTCGGTCACCGGATGTTCCACCTGGAGGCGGGTATTCATCTCCAGGAACGAGGCGGTATCGCGGTCGGCGTCGTAGACGAATTCCACGGTGCCGGCGGAGCGGTAGCCGACCGAGCGGGCCAGCTCGCGCGAGACCGACAGCAACCGCTGCGACAGTTCTTCGCCGAGTCCGGGTGCGGGGGCTTCCTCGATCACCTTCTGATTGCGCCGCTGTAGCGAGCAGTCACGGGTGCCGAGACTGACCACCCGGCCCTGGCCGTCGCCGAACACCTGCACCTCGACGTGGCGGGCTCGCGCCACGAAACGTTCGAGGAAAACCCCCGAGGTGGCGAAATTGGTCGCGGCCAGCCGCTGGACCCGCTGATAGGCGGCACGCAGCTGGTCGGCGTTGTGACAGGCCTGCATACCGATGCCGCCGCCACCGCCGACCGCCTTGAGCATGACCGGGAAGCCGACCCGTCCGGCTTCGGCGACCGCATGCTCGGCCGATTCCAGCAGCCCGGAGCCGGGCACCAGCGGCACACCGACCGCGCGGGCCGCTGCACGGGCGGTGTGCTTATCGCCGAAGATCCGCAGCTGCTCCGGCGTCGGGCCGATGAACGCGATACCGGCCGCCGTGACCTCGGTGGCGAATTCGGCGTTCTCGGAGAGAAAGCCGTAACCGGGGTGGATCGCACCTGCGCCGGTGGCGAGCGCCGCCTCGATCACCCGATCGGTACGCAGATACGACTCCGATGCGGCGCTCGGTCCGAGATAGGCGGCCACATCCGCCATTTCGACATGGGCGGCTCCGGCATCGGCCTCGGAATAGACGGCGACCGTCTTCAGTCCGAGAGCGCGGGCGGTGCGCATGATCCGGCAGGCGATCTCGCCCCGATTGGCGACGAGGACGGTATCGAAATCCAGGCTCACGTCGGGCTCCTCAGTTCGGTACTAGTCGGTGGCCAGTGACATGGCGGCGATCGCGCGGGTGACCCGGTCGAGTACGACGTCGAGCGATTCGCCGATATGGGTGTGCAGCAACCGGTAGGCCAGCGAAAGATCTTCGGCGAGAACGGCATCGAGAATCGCCAGATGCTCGGAGATGGTGGTCTCGACCCGGTTGTTGACCATGAAGTCGTACATCCGCACGTGCCGGATCCTGGAGTTCACCGAGCGCAGGGCGCGCACCATCTCGGCATTGCCGGATGACGTCAGCAGGGTGACGTGGAATTCCTCGTCGCGGACCACGAAACCGGGTTCCTGCGCGGGTGGGTCGGCCTGTAACGCCAGCCAGGCCTCGCGTTCCGCCGCGAGCAGTGTGTGATCGTGCACCACATCCGGGTTGTGCATGGCGCGTTGTAAACCGCCGAGTTCCAGCGTGATTCGAAGTTCGTACAGGTCGCGCACGAGCGGGATGCTCGGACGGACCGGCGAGAAACCGTACTCCTCCCGCTGGAGCAGCCCGTCCGAGCAGAGCACGGTGAGTGCTTCGCGGACCGGGGTGCGGGAGATCCCGAACCGCGCCGAGACCTTGGGTTCGGTGAGGCGTTCGCCGAACTTGATGCCGCCGTTCATCAGCTCCGCGCGCAGTGTTTCGTACACCACGTCCCGCAGCGGTTTGCCCGAGGTATCAGCCGGTGTGGCCACCTGTGTCGACATGCCTGTATACGCTATGGACCTCGCGTTTCCGCGGAATCACCTCGCGTAACCGGCAGGTAAGCGTCTGCTCACCGGTGCATCGCCCGCTCGGAGCGATCGCCGATTCTCCAGTCCTTTCGCGTCGGGAAACCCTTACCGAATTTCCCCTTGTCGCTGGGGGCGCCACCGATCCCGATATAGACAAAGTGGCAATTCTGTCTTACCGTCGGAACATGTTGGACAATGAGTATCGCGTCGATCCGCTGTTCGAACTGCGATCGGGCGCGAGCTGGCGCGAGCCCTGGTCGATGTATGCCGCACTGCGCGAGCACGATCCGGTGCACCACGTGGTCCCCGCGCAGCGACCCGACCACGACTACTGGGTGCTGACCAGGCATGAGCACGTCTACGCGGCCGCCCGCGACAGCGCCACCTTCTCCTCCGGTGACGGTCTGACCGTCGAATACGGTGAACTCGAGCAGATCGGGTTGACCGCCAATCCGCCACTGGTCATGCAGGATCCACCCGAGCACACCGAATTCCGCAAACTCGTCGCGCGCGGTTTCACCCCGCGTCAGGTCGAGGACGTGGAGCCGGTCGTGCGGCGTTTCGTGCGCCAACGGCTGGACCGGCTGGCCGAACAAGGTGGCGGCGATATCGTCAAAGACCTGTTCAAGCCGCTGCCGAGCATGGTGGTGGCCTACTACCTCGGGGTGCCGGAGGCCGACCGGGATCGTTTCGACGGCTGGACCGACGCGGTGGTCGCGGCCAGTACCGAACGCACCGCCGACGCACAGCAGGCGTCGATGGAGATGCTCGGCTACTTCGCCGAGCTGATCAAACGCAGGCGCACCGATCCCGGCGACGATACGGTCTCGCTGCTGGTGCAGGCCGGTATGGCCGCCGACGACACCGATGTGAACGGTCTGGTCCAGATTCTGGCCTACACCTGGACCATGGTCGCCGGCGGTAACGACACCACCACCGGCCTACTCGGTGGTGCCGTGCAGCTGTTGCAGCAGCATCCCGAACAGCGCGCGGCGCTCGCGGCCGACCCGGATCGGATCAAACTCGCCGTCGAGGAGTTCGCCCGGTTGACCTCGCCGGTACAGGGGCTGGCCCGCACCGCGACCCGTGACGTCGAACTCGCGGGTGTCACCGTGCCCGCCGGTCGTAAGGTGCTGCTGGTGTACGGGTCGGCGAATCGGGATGAGCGGGCGTTCGGCGCCGATGCGGCCGAACTGGATATCGACCGCAATCCGCAGCGCATCATGACCTTCGGGCACGGGCCGCACCACTGTCTCGGCGCCGCCGCAGCACGGATGCAGGCGCGGGTGGCCCTGGAAGAGTTATTGGATCGGTTCCCCGCGTATCGGGTCGACGTCGACGCGGTGGAGTATGCGACCGGGCCTTATGTGCGTCGGCCGACGACGGTCCCATTCGCCTGTGTGGCATGAGTAGCGTGACTCTTACCGGCGGCGCCCGGTGGAGTGTGCGAGCCCGAGCGGGCCGGGAAGGGAATTGGCGTGAGTAGTGACTGGCTGGCCGGTGGGCGGGCCGAGTTGGCGGCGGAACGGATCCTGGACGCCGTGCGCACCCTGTTCCTGGACAAGGGTGTCACCACGGTCGGCATGGCGGAGGTAGCCGAGGTGGCCGGCTGCTCCCGTGCGACGCTGTACCGCTATTTCGACAGCAGGCAATCGCTGTATGTGGCGTTCGCGGGCCGCGAGGCGCGCCTGCTGATCGAGCGGGTGTGGCGCGAACATCGGCTGGACGGTTCCGATCCCGAAGGCCAACTGCTCGATGTGCTCACCGCGATGCTCGCCGAAGTGCGCAAGACCCCGCATCTTGCGGTGTGGTTCGAACCGGCCAATGCCGGGATCGTCGCCCAGCTGTCACAGTCTCCGGGCGTCATCGACACCCTGACCACCGGATTCGTACACAACTTCCGCACCGACCTCACCCCCGAAGCCGCCGTTCGCCTCGGCCAGTGGGCAGTCCGCACCATGGTGTCCCTACTGACCCTGCCCGCCATCACCGAAGACGAAGAGCGCGCCCTGCTCCGCAACTTCCTGCTGCCATTCCTGCTCGACGATCGCCTCGAGATCACCTGAGCGGCCGGTAGAAAGAAGGAAACCCTGACCAGCTGTGCTGATCAGGGTTTCCATCGTGTCTCAACCACACGAGTCGGGGTGGCGGGATTTGAACCCACGACCTCTTCGTCCCGAACGAAGCGCGCTACCAAGCTGCGCCACACCCCGTGAAGCGGACCTGAGGTAGCTTACAACAGGTCGGGTCCGGACGTTAAACCGGCAGGTCAATCAGTCTTTCAGGGGGCGGATGCTGCTGAGGATGCGCTGGGCGGTCGCGGTGTCGACGGCGTCGGGGACGCCGGTGTCGGCGGCGAGGACGAGCACGATGCTTCCGGTGCGGCCAGGGATGGCGTAGGTGTAGACGGAGAATTCGGTCGCGCAGCCGGGGCGGCCGGTGTCCAGCTTGCCCGTCGTTTCGACCAGCATGCCCTGTTGCGAGCCGTCGACCGAGGCGAGCGGGCGGGCGGCGCCGGAGCTGACGTCACGACTGCCCGAGTAGGCAACGGTAGCGGCTTTGGCACCGAGTTCGGTGGCCGCGGTGGCGGGGTCGGTAATGTCGGAGCCGGTGATGAAGGCGACGGTGCGGGTGGAGCCCGGGCAGTAGTCTTCGCCGTCGGTGGCGAGGCCGCTGCCGACGACGCCGTCCGGTGGTTCTCCGAAGCCGCCGACATTGCCTTCGGGCGCTACCCGCCACCCGGCGGGCACGTCGTAGACGGCGCTGCGGTTGGGTACGGCGACCGGCTGGAATCCGGGGACGATCGGGCCGACGCGGGCGGCGGGCGGGGCATCGCTGGGGCGTGGCCCAGCGGTGGCGCCGACCGAGGTTCGCGGCGACTTCGATGCGGATTCGTCGGTCGTCAACGCACTGACCATCGAGGGCGTCGACCCGCTCGCCGTGGATTCCGCGGACCCACCGGTGGTCACCGCGACGATCCCGACTCCGACCGCAATCACAGCCATCGCCGCCGCACCGTATGCGACGTACTTCCCACGAGCACCTGATTGTCGAGTGGGCGCGCCCCAGCCGGGCGTCCCGATGGGCTGGCCGCCCCGGTACGGCTCGATCGGCGGCACCTCCCCGTATCGATCGAACCCTCGGGGTGCGCTCGGCGCGCTCGGATCCGTCCAGGTCTTCGGCCCGGCCACAACCTCGGGATTCGCCCGATGCTGCCCGCCAGCCACCCCCGACCCGGTGTACATCGGTGCCACACCGGGCTGCTCCGCTGTCGTGCTGGATACGGGATTCGCGAATCCTGCCCCCGATCCCCACGGCATCCCCTGCACCGGGACCGCTCCGGGCGGAACCGGCTGCCCCCGCCACGCGCGCTCCCCGGCCTGCGTCACCGCCGCTTCAGGCGGGCTCGGCTGCCATGGCCCAAGTACGAAGCCCTCTGGCCCGCCAGGTATCCGCTGCCCGGTTTGTGTCGGCGCTGCCTCGGGCGCGATGGGCTGCCCTTGCGTCGGTCCGGATGGGGGTGTGGCGGGTCCGCCGGTCGGCGCCCACGGCCCACGTTGAGTAGATGCTGCTTCGGGACCGGAACCCGGCTGAGGTCCAGACGCGGGACCCGCGAGTCCGGAGTCATCCGGTGCCCACTGCCCGGCCTGCGTCGGAGCTGCTTCCGGCCCGACGGGTTGCCATGGCGCTGGTCCAGGTAGGGGACCGACCTGCCCCCGCTGCGTGCCCGGTCCACCCCCGTTGCTGGGGTCGAAAGTATTCACGGTCGTCCTCTTGCCCGACAAAGTCTCGGCAAGCGACCCTAGCGGGCGACGGTCTCCGAGGTGGAAACGCCCTGTGCGGTATCGGAGTTCGGGCGCTTCGGGGGTGCGGCGACCAGGGTGAGCAGGGTGGCTTCCGGGCGGCAGCAGAACCGGTACGGAGCCCATGGTGAGGTGCCGAGTCCCGCGGAGACGTGCAGGCGGGTGTGCTCGCCCCACTTCGACGGGCCCTTGACCCGCGACCGGTCGATCGCGCAGTTGGTGACCAGCGCGCCGTAACCGGGTAGGCAGAGCTGCCCGCCGTGGGTGTGCCCGGCCAGCACCAGGTCGTAGCCGTCCTCGGCGAAGCGGTCGAGTACGCGCGGCTCGGGGGAATGGGTGAGACCGATCCGCAGGTCGGCGAGCGGATTCGGTGCGCCGGCAATGGTGTCGTAGCGATCGCGTTGCAGATGCGGATCGTCGACGCCGGCGGTGGCGATGCGGATGCCCGCCACCTCGAGGTCGCGGCGGACATGGGTCAGATCCAGCCAGCCGCGTTCGGTGAACGCCGCACGCAGGTCTTTCCACGGCAGTGGCGCGCCGTGTACGCGGCGGTGATCGGTCTTGAAGTATTTCAGCGGGTTCTTCGGCACCGGCGCGAAGTAGTCGTTGCTGCCGAAGATGAAAAGTCCTGGGCGCGAGAGCAATCCGCTGAGCGCCTGGACCACCGCCGGCACCGACTTCTGATGCGAGAGGTTGTCACCGGTGTTGACGACCAGATCGGGTTCGAGCCGATCCAGCTCGCGTAGCCACTGCTGTTTGAGCTTCTGGCCTGGCATCATGTGCAGATCGCTGATGTGCAGCACCCGCAGCGTCGCCGAACCCGGCCGCAGCACGGGCATCGTCGCCTCACGCAGCACGAACGCATTGCGTTCGATGAGGGAGGCATAGCCGACTCCGGCCACCGCGGCTCCGGCGGCGCCGAGCGCGGTTCGGCGGACAGCGGAGGTCGAGATCACGGGCATTTGCCCAGCATAGGTGACGGTGCTCGCGAACGCGGCGTGTGTTCAGGCACAGGTTCATCGACCGGCCGGGCAAATGTGGTGGGCCGGTTCCGGCGCAGCGGCTACCGTGTGGCACATGTCGGAACTGAAATCGCAGCTGCGCGCGGATATGACCGCCGCTATGAAAGCCAAGGACACGCTGCGTCTGGCCACGTTGCGGATGCTGCTCGCCGCCATCCAGTCCGCCGAGGTCGCGGGC
Source organism: Nocardia cyriacigeorgica (assembly GCF_029868385.1). GTDB lineage: Bacteria > Actinomycetota > Actinomycetes > Mycobacteriales > Mycobacteriaceae > Nocardia > Nocardia cyriacigeorgica_F. Next base: position 83,156 of record NZ_JARWNX010000046.1, read on the forward strand.
CCCGAGGCACGTGAGCTCTCCGATGCCGAGGTCGTCGCCGTGCTGTCGAAGGAATCGAAGAAGCGCAACGAGGCCGCCGAGGTGTACACCCAGGCCGGTCGCGGTGAGCTGGCGGCCAATGAGCACGCCGAGGCCAGGATCATCGACGAGTATCTGCCCACCCAGCTCACCGAGGCCGAGGTCGCCGACCTCGCCGATACCGCGATCGCCCAGGTCGCCGAGCAGATCGGGGAGCGGCCGGGTATGCGCCAGATGGGGCAGGTCATGAAGATCGCCACCGCGCTGGCCGAGGGCAAGGCCGATGGCGCGCGGATCTCGGCCGCCGTCAAGGCGCGGCTGTAACCGTTCGACGACCAGTACAACGAAACGCCGACCCGGTCAGACCGGGTCGGCGTTGTCGTCATCGGGGGAAGGGCAGCGGGATCGGGATGGGGATCGGTGGCAGTCGCGGCGGTGGCGGCAGCCCCGGTACGCCCGGCGGTGGTCCCTGCGGTCCCGGTGGCGGCGGGGTGCGCACCGTGCCGTCACTGACGTAGATCGTCACCAGTGACCCTGGAATGGCCGACCCGTTGGGTGAGGACCCGGTGACGGTGCCCTTCGGCGCCGATCCGGACGACTCCTGCGGGGTGACCTTGAAACCGGCCGCGATGAGCGCGGCCGTCGCCTCACCCTGTTTCATACCGACCACATCCGGCACCTGGGCGTTGTTGGCGCCGCGGACGTACTTGTCGTCGAGCGGCGGCAGTACGGGCGGCGGGAACTGCCCGACCACGGGTTTGATCGCGTTGAACCAGGTTCTCGCGGGTTCGTTACCACCGAAGAGGCCGTTCGCATCGCTGGCTCCGCAGTTGCGCAGCGGGAAGGAGCAGATCTCGCCGGGGGTCGGGCTGTCGCCGTAGACGTAGACCGCCGAGGCCAGCGAGTTGGTGAAACCGACGAATGCCGAGGAGCGGTGGCTTTCGGTGGTTCCGGTCTTACCGGCCATCGGCAGTGTCCAGCCGGCGTTGGCGGCAGCACCGAACGCGGTACCACCGGCCTGGTCGTCCTTGCTCATGGCGTTGGCGAGGGTGTTGGCCAGGCCGGGCTCGACGACCTGCTCGCAGGCCTGCTGGGTCAGCGGCACCTGCCGACCGCTGCGGTCGATCACTTCCTTGATCGGCGAGGGCGGGCACCATTTGCCGCCCGAGGCCAGCGTGGCGGCCACATTGGACAGCTCCAACGGGTTGATCGGCACCGGTCCGAGGGTGAACGAACCCAGGTTCTGGCCCTTGATCATGTCGGCGAGGCTCTGGTTGCCGTGCCCCGAGGTGCCGGGCTCGGTGTAGGAACGCATACCGAGGCGCACGGCCATATCGACGGTCGGCGTGACGCCGACCGCCTGGATGAGCTTGACGAACGCGGTGTTCGGCGAGGTCGCCAGCGCTTCGGTCACCGACATCGGCGATTTGTAGCGGCCCGCGTTCTCGACGCAGTAGGTGGCGGGCGGGCAGCCGGGCGCACCACCGTTACCCATGCCCTGGGCGTTGAACCGGCCCGGCACGTCGAGCTGGGCATTGATGCCCATGCCCTTCTCCATCGCGGCGGCCGTGGTGAACAGTTTGAACACCGAGCCCGCGCCGTCGCCGACCATCGAGTACGGCTGCGCCAGCAGCGTCTCGTGCGCCTCGCGGTTGAGGCCGTAGGTGCGGCTACTGGCCATGGCGAGTACCGGATGGGAATCCTGACCGGGGCCGACCACCGACATCACCTCGGCGATGTTCTCCAGATCCGGCGGCGCGGCCTCGGAGACGGCGCGTTTGACCGAATCCTGCACGGCCGGGTCGAGGGTGGTGCGGATCAGGTAGCCGCCCTTGTCGATCTGCTCCCGGCTGATCCCGGCGTTGGCCAGGTATTGCAGCGCGTAATCGCAGAAGAAGCCGCGGTCGTTGGCCGCGATGCAGCCGCGCGGCAGGCCCTTGGGTTCGGGCAGCACGCCCAGCGGCTCGGTCTTGGCCTTGCGGAATTCGTCGGCGCGGCTGGGGATGTTCTGGATCATGGTGTCCAGCACGGTGTTACGGCGGGCCAGCACGCCCTCGGTGTTGGTGTAGGGGTTGAGCTTCGAGCTGCTCTGCACCATGCCCGCGAGCATCGCCGACTGCGCGACGTTCAGCTCGGCGGCGTCGATACCGAAGTAGGTCTGCGCAGCATCCTGGATGCCGTAGGAGGAGTTACCGAACGGGACGAGGTTCAGATACCGGGTGAGGATCTCGTCCTTGGTCAGTTCCTTGTCCAGTGTCAGCGCCATCCGGATCTCGCGGATCTTGCGGGCAGGGGTGGTCTCGATGGCGGCGCGGCGCTCGGCGTCGGTCTTGGCGACGACCAGCAGTTGGAAGTTCTTCACATACTGCTGGTCCAGCGTCGACGCACCCTGCTGCACCTCACCGCTGGTGGTGTTGGTGAGGAACGCGCGGAGCGTGCCCTGCCAGTCGACACCGTCGTGGTCGGCGAAACGGCGGTCTTCGATGGAGACGATCGCCAGCTTCATATCGTTGGAGATCTTCTCGCTCGGCACCTCGAAGCGGCGTTGTTCATAGAGCCAGGCGATCGGATTGCCCGCCGCGTCGACCATTGTCGACACCGCGGGCACCGTGCCCTCGACCAACTCCGCCGAGACGTTGTCGACGGCGTCGGCGGCGCGGTTGGACACGAATCCGAAACCGCCTGCGAGCGGGAACAACAGCCCGGCGACGAGCACGGCGGCCAGCATGCAGCTAACGGCCAGCTTCGCGAGCGTATGTCTGATCGGCACGGGACCAGCCTAAGGGGTGGGCCACCAGCTCTTGCGGGTGTGTTTGGCCCGAATTGCTGGATTGCAGGTCGGGGCCGGTGCGACACCGTATCGAGGTGGTGGCGACGGGGCAGTGGGCATCTCGTTCGATCGAACACCCGATAACGGTCGATTCTGTGGTGTGTCGCGATTGGATCACTGGCGTGTCGCGTGGTCGCGGCACGGACGTACCAAAAAATCACAGCTCGGTCTTGACCTTCCCGCATACCTTTACCTAGATTGAGAACCCAGTGTGATAGAGGTAACACTCAAAGTGGAATGTGGTGCAGTTCGCAGCGGGGTTTGGGTTGCTGCGATGCTGACACGCGATTCTGGAGCGCCGTTCACCGGTGTTCGGACAGCAAAGGGGCACACCAAATGCACATGACAACCCCCATCGCTCGATTGGACGTAGAGCAGGCCGAGGCGAGGATCGCTTGGGTATCCGAGGCTCGATGCAAGGAAGTAGACCCCGATCAGCTGTTCGTACGAGGCGCGGCGCAGCGCAAAGCGGCAACGATTTGCAGGCACTGCCCGGTGTTGATGCAGTGCGGAGCCGACGCACTCGACAACCGGGTCGAGTTCGGCGTGTGGGGCGGAATGACCGAACGGCAGCGGCGCGCGCTGCTCAAACAGCACCCCGAAGTGACGTCATGGGCCGATTTCTTCCAAGCCCAACGCCAACATCAGGTGGCTATGTGACCGGAACGGCCGAATCCGAGGCCGGAGTCCGGGTGAGCTGATCGCCGACCGCGCGGAGCGCTTCGAGATCGGAGACCTCGAAGGGCAGCGCGGTCACCGGCACGATCGGCACCCGAGGGTGGGCCCCGGTGAAGCGCAACAGCAGGTGTCGTTCCCGCTTGGCGGTGGCCACCCGGTGCGCATGGATCCGCAGCACCGCCGCCGTCAGCGGGTTCGATTCGGCCAGCTGATCAGCGGCGGTCAGCGCGTGATCGGCGGAGAGCGCGCTCAGCACCGGATGGGTCCGATTCAGCACCAGCCCGGCCAGCGGCATCTTCTCGGTGGAGAGCCGGTCGACGAAGAACGAGGCCTCACGCAGGGCATCCGGTTCGGGCGCCGCCACCACGAGGAAATGCGTACCCGGTGTGGACAGCATTGCGAAGGTCCGGTTGGCCCGGTCCTGGAAACCGCCGAACAGTGATTCCAGTGATTGCAGGAAAAGCGAAGCGTCCTTGAGCATTTGACCGCCGACGATCGTCGACACGCCGCGCACCGCCAGACTCATCGCGCCGGTGACGAACCGGCCGACACCGCGGCCCGGCGCCATGATCACGCGGATCATCCGGCCGTTGAGGAAATTGCCGAGCCGTTTGGGCGCGTCGAGGAAGTCGAGCGCGTTGCGCGATGGGGGAGTGTCGACCACGATCAGATCCCACTCACCCCGGTTCGCCAACTGGCCGAGCTTCTCCATCGCCATGTACTCCTGCGTCCCACCGAAGGACGATGCGACCGTCTGATAGAAGGGGTTGGCGAAGATCTGCTCGGCCTTGTCCGGGCTGGTGTGCTCGAGCACCATATCGTCGAAGGTGCGGCGCATATTGAGCATCATCGCGTGCAGTTCGCCCTTGACCTCCGGACCGAGTTCCACCCGCTGCGGGGTGTTGTCGAGATCGGCGACACCGAGCGATTGGGCCAGTCGGCGCGCCGGATCAATGGTCAGCACGACCACCTTGCGTCCGGCCTCGGCCGCCCGCAACGCGATGGCCGCCGCGGTGGTCGTCTTTCCGACACCGCCGGACCCGCAGCACACCACCACGCGTGCGGTCGGATCGCCGATGATCGTCGAGATGTCCAGCTGTGGGGCGCCTGCCTGCTGCGGCGTGCTCATCGGACTCCCTGTGCGGTGAGATGTTCGGCCAGCTCGTAGAGCCCGCCGAGATCCATGCCATCGGTGAGCGCGGGCAGCGAGATCCTGGCGATATCGATGGTGGCGAGTTCGCGCGCGCTCTCGTCCTGGGCGCGCAGCGTGGCCGAATGCTCGACGGTCTCGGTGATCAAGCCATGGAAATCGTTGTCCGACAGGTTGATTGCCGCGCTCTCCAGCCCGGCTCGCACCTCGGCGATGTCGATATCGCCTGCCGCCGCGAGATCGCGTTGTTCTGCGGGCAGTTCGTCACGGCTGGCGCGGTTGACGATCACGGTGCCGATGCGCAGGTCGGCTTCGGTCAATTCGGCGATCGCGTCGGCGGTTTCCTGTACCGGAAGCGCTTCGAGCAGCGTCACCAGATGGATCATGGTCTGATCCGAATGCAGCAGCTTCGATACACCCTCGGCCTGTGCGGCGATCGGCCCGCCCTTGGCGACCTCGGCCATGGCCTGGGTGACATCGAGGAAGCTCGCGATCCGTCCGGTGGGCGGCGCGTCCACCACGATCTCGTCGTAGACCGGCTTGCCCGCCTTGTCCACCCGGACGGCGCACTCCTTGATCTTGCCGGTCAGGATCACATCCCGCAGACCGGGCGCGATGGTGGTGACGAACTCGATGGCCCCCATTCGGCGCATGGCCCGGCCCGCGAACCCGAGGTTGTAGAACATGTCCAGGTATTCGAGGAAGGCGTGCTCGATATCGAGCGCGAGCGCCACCACTTCACCGCCACCGTCGGCGGTGGCGATCCTGGTTTCGGTGGGCGGCAGCGGTGGCAGGTCGAACAGCTGGGCGATGGACTGTCTGCTCTCCACCTCGACCAGCAGCACCCGACGTCCCCCCGCGGCCAGCGCCAGCGCCAGCGACGCTGCCACCGTGGATTTTCCGGTCCCGCCCTTACCCGACACATAGTGCAGGCGGGCCTTGGCGGCGCGGTCCGGCCAGCCGGTCGACGGCTCCGGATCGGCCGAAACCGGCGCTGTTGTTGGTGCTCCCACGTTCGCGAGCCTATAACCCGTTCTGAGATCGCGCCCCAAGGATCCCGATACCGAAGGTGTGGTGTATCAGACAGTGACGTTCGCCTCGTATGACCCGTGGCCGGTCCGGCCGCGGTCGGAACGTGGCACGCCGCACCCATTAGGCTCCAGCCATGAGCGATGTGACCCTGTGGGAGTACGCGACCGTTCCGCTGCTCACCCATGCGACCAAGCAGATCCTCGACCAGTGGGGCGCCGACGGCTGGGAACTGGTGACCGTGCTGCCCGGCCCGACCGGTGAGCAGCACGTGGCGTACCTGAAGCGTCCGAAGCAGTAGGGCGGGCCGATATGGCTATCGAATCGCCCGCGGCCGAACCCGCAACCCCCTGGCAACGCAATCTGGCCCGGCTCGGACTGAGCCTGCCCGAGGTCGCGGCGCCGGTCGCCGCCTACCTTCCCGCGGTACGCACCGGCTCGCTGGTCTACACCTCGGGGCAGCTGCCGTTCGTCTCGGGCGCGCTGTCGGTGACCGGCAAGGTCGGCGCCGAGGTGTCGCTGGAGCAGGCCGCCGAGGCCGCCCGGCTGTGTGGGCTCAACGCGCTGGCCGCGGTGCACGATCTGGTCGGGCTCGACGAGGTGGTGCGGATCGTGAAGGTGGTCGGATTCGTCGCGTCGGCGCCCGGTTTCACCGATCAGCCGCTGGTCATCAATGGCGCCTCGGAGTTCCTCGGTGAGGTCTTCGGCGCCGCTGGCACGCATGCGCGCTCGGCGGTCGGGGTGTCGGAGCTGCCGAAGAACGCGCCGGTCGAGGTCGAACTCATCGCCGAGGTGCGGTGATCAGGAGGTAGGTCCATGACGCTGAGCCATCCCGCGTACGGACAGGTGCGGCAGGTCACGCCGACGGCGGCGGTCCTGCTCGCCGACAATCCCGGCCAGATGACCCTGGACGGGACGAACACCTGGATCCTGCGGGCGCCCGGCGGCTCCGGGTACGTCGTGGTCGATCCGGGTCCGAAGAAGCGTGAGCACATCGAGGCCATCGCACGGGCGACCGACGGCGATATCGCGCTCACCCTGATCACGCACCGGCATTCCGATCACACCGACGGTATCGATCGCCTGGTGAAGCTGACCGGAACGCCGGTGCGAGCCACCGACGGCGCGTATCTACGCGGCAGCGACGCGGTGCTGACCGACGGTGAGGTGATCGTCGCCGCCGGACTGCGCATCAGCGTGCTGCACACCCCCGGCCATACCGGGGATTCGGTGAGTTTCGTGCTCGACGATGCCGTGTTGACCGGCGATACCATCCTCGGTCGCGGCACCACGGTGCTCGATTCGACCGACGGGACGCTCGGCGATTACCTGCGATCGCTGGATCGGTTGGTCGATGCGGGTGCCGGTAAGGCGCTGCTGCCCGCGCACGGCCCCGATCATCCCGATCTCGAACCCGTCGCGCGCTACTACATCGCGCATCGTCACGAGCGCCTGGAACAGGTGCGCGCGGCGTTGGTCGAACTCGGACCCGATGCCGGGCCGATGGCGGTGGTCCGCAAGGTGTACGCGGATGTGGACAAGAAGCTGTGGCTGGCGGCACGCAGTTCGGTGCAGGCTCAGCTGGAGTATCTGCGGTCGCAGTCCTGACCGGTCGCATGTTCGAGGCCCGGTCCGCAATAGGCGGCCGGGCCTCGAACGATTATGCGGATGTGCGTGCGATCAGCGCGCGCGACGGGCCAGACGCTCGGAATCCGAGATCAGCACGCTCTTACCCTCGAGCCGCAGCCAGCCACGATGCGCGAAGTCGGCGAGCGCCTTGTTCACGGTCTCGCGGGAGGCGCCGACCAGCTGGGCGATCTCTTCCTGGGTGAGATCGTGCGTGACGCGCAGCGCACCGGCCTCCTGGGTGCCGAACCGCTGGGCGAGCTGCAACAGTGCCTTGGCGACTCGACCGGGGACGTCGGTGAAGATGAGGTCGGCGAGGTTGTTGTTGGTGCGGCGCAGGCGGCGGGCCAGCACGCGCAGCAACTGCTCGGCGATCTCGGGGCGCTGGTCGATCCAGGACTTGAGCGCCTCACGGTCCATGGTGACCGCGCGGACCTCGGTGACCGTGGTCGCGGTCGAGGTACGCGGACCGGGGTCGAAGATCGACAGCTCGCCGAACATGTCCGACGGGCCCATGATGGTCAGCAGGTTCTCCCGGCCGTCCGGGGAACGGCGACCGATCTTCACCTTGCCGGACGTGATGATGTACAGCCGATCGCCGGGCTCGCCCTCGTTGAAGATGACATGGCCGCGCGGGAAATCCACGGGCTGTAGTTGTTTGGCGAGTGCCGCCACCGCGGTGGGCTCCACGCCTTGGAAGATGCCTGCTCTGGCGAGGGCCTCGTCCACGAATGTGCTCCTTATGGGAATTGGCTGTAGTCCTGGACCGAAGTGGGTCGGCCGACAGTGCAGTCTACGCGGCATTCATGGCGCGTAGTGACAGACACCACGTAATGACCGGATTACGTGGTGTGAACGTCGTATCGTTCGGGCTCAGCTGGCCCGGGCGATGTCCAGCTCTTCCGTGCGGGAGCGGCGCCTGCGCATGCGGGCCACCGCCGCGGGCAGACCGAGCCTTGTCAGCTCTTTCACCTCGGCGTTGCTTGCCTTGTCCAAGTACAGCTGAACTTCTTCGTCGGGTTCGAGAAGTTTGCGGAGCCGGTTCTCGACCCGCTCCATACCCAGGGCGAACAGCATCAAAGCCACTGGGAAGAGCACCACAGCGAGTCCTTGCATGCCGAGCAGTAAACACTGTCCAGGTCTCAGATGGAACACGGCACCAGATCTCGGAAGGCAACGATGTCGGTGCGTTCCGTATGGTGGACGGGTGCCTGCCTCCCCCTCTACCGCCGCCGGGATCGGGCCTTCGGCCACCGCGGCGGCGGCTGGTCCTGCGGCAGCGGCCGCAGGCGCGTCGAGACCGAAAACCCGCGCTCGACCGGCGGAAACCCGGCTCGGTCTCGTGCGCCGTGCCCGCCGGATGAACCGGAAACTGGCACTTGCATTTCCGGACGCGCATTGCGAATTGGATTTCACCACTCCGCTGGAATTGGCGGTCGCGACAATACTTTCCGCGCAGTGCACCGATGTGCGCGTGAATCTCACCACGCCCGCGCTTTTTGCCAAGTACCCTGACGCCCGCGCATATGCCGAGGCCAATCGCGCCGAGCTGGAGGAGTACATCCGCCCCACCGGCTTCTATCGGAACAAAACGAACTCGCTCATCGGGCTCGGACAGGCCCTCCTGGAAAATTTCGATGGTGAGTTGCCTCACACCATGGAGGAACTGGTCCGGTTACCCGGCATCGGGCGCAAGACTGCCAACGTCATCCTCGGCAACGCGTTCGGGGTGCCGGGTATCACCGTCGACACCCACTTCGGCAGGCTGGTGCGCCGCTGGGGATGGACGACCGAAGAGGATCCGGTCAAGGTCGAACACGCCGTCGGCGAGCTGATCGAGCGCAAGGAGTGGACACTGCTGTCCCATCGGGTGATCTTCCACGGTCGCCGGGTCTGCCATGCGCGCAAACCGGCCTGCGGGGTATGCCTGCTGGCCAAGGACTGCCCCTCGTTCGGGATCGGGCCGACCGATCCGGACGTCGCCGCCGAGCTGGTGAAGGGGCCGGAAGCGGAGCATCTGCTCGAGCTGGTGGGCCGGTGAGCCGAGTTCCCGTCGTCTGGCGCTGGATGCTGTCGGCGCTGATCGTGGTGATCGCGCTGGCCGTGGCCCTGTGGCCGCGCGGCACCGACGACGCCGACCGCGTGGCCGACCACGCCACCTCGGCAGCACGGGTCGATCCGCAGTCGCGCGCCGCCGCCGGTCTCGCGCCGTGCCCGCATCCCGCCGACGGCTCGGTGGGTTCGGGCCCGCTGGCCGGACTGTCGCTGACCTGTGTGGCCGACGGACAGCCCGTCGACCTCGCCGCCGCTCTCGCGGGTAAGCCCGCGGTCCTGAATCTGTGGGCCTACTGGTGCGAGCCGTGCCGGACCGAGCTGCCGATCCTCCAGGAGTACGCGAACAGCGTAGGTCCGGCGGTGACGGTGCTGACGGTGCACAGCGATCCCGACGAGAACAAGGCGCTGGCCATGCTCGCCGCATTGAACGATGAGCAGCGCACCGCGGGTCGACCACCGTTGACCATGCCTGCCGTCGAGGATCCGGGCGCCGCGGTACGCGCGGCCGCCGGTGCGCCGACCGCGCTGCCGATCACCGTGCTGGTGCGCCCGGACGGTTCGATCGCCGAATACCTCGCCCGTCCGTTCCACGATGTCGCCGACATCGCCGACACCGTCTCCGGGGCGCTTGGAGTCTCACCATGACCGATATTCCGCCCTGGCTGGCCGGTGTCACCCAGTCGCAGACCGACTTCTCCGACACCCTGGCCAAGGCCCGCGCCCTGCGCCGGGTCATGACCTTCACCTCCGAGCCCCGCCAGGCGGCGGTGCTCGTGCTGTTCGGCGGTTCACCGGAGCCGGACCCGAACGCACCGGGCGGACTACCCGCCGACGCCGAGGTGCTGCTGACCCAGCGCGCCTCGACCATGCGCCAGCATCGCGGGCAGATCGCCTTCCCCGGCGGTGCGGTCGATCCCGGTGACACCGGCCCGGTCGATACCGCGTTGCGGGAGGCGTGGGAGGAAACCGGCCTGGATCGTGACGGTGTACAGCCGGTCGCGGTGCTACCGAAATTGTTCGTTCCGCCGTCGCGCTTCGATGTGGCGCCGGTGGTGGCGTATTGGCGCACGCCGAGCGAGGTGCGCGTGGTCGATCAGAGTGAAACCGAACGGGTGGTGCGCGTGTCGTTGTCCGATCTGCTCGATCCGGCGAACCGGTTCCTGGTGCGGGGCAGCCTCGGCTACCAGAGTCCCGCCTTCCAGGTGGACGGGATGCTGGTGTGGGGTCTGACCGGCGGGATCCTCGCCGGGCTGATCACCACGCTCGGCTGGGAGCGCGAATGGGATCGCGCCGATGTGCGTGATCTGGAGACCTCCCTCGCCGCGGTGGGGATGACCCTGTGAGCGCATCGACCTGGCTCGATATCGCGGTGGTCGTCCTCGCGCTGCTTGCCGCCTCCTCGGGCTGGCGCCAGGGCGCGGTCGCCTCGGCGTTGGCGTTCCTCGGCGTGGTGCTCGGCGCGGTCGCCGGCATCCTGATCGCGCCGCACATCCTGATCCATATCGGTGAGGGTCGCAGCCGGGTGCTCGCCGGTGTGCTGCTGATCGTGGTGCTGGTGATCGTCGGCGAGGTCGCGGGCATGGTGCTCGGGCGCGCGGCCCGCGGCGGTATGCGCCATCCCTTCACCCGCAGCGTCGACAGCGTCGTCGGTGCGGCGCTACAGGCGGTGGCGGTGCTGGTGATCGCCTGGCTGCTCGCCCTGCCGTTGGCGACCTCCTCGCAGCCGTCCATCGCGACGGCGATCAATGGCTCCCGGGTGCTGGCCGATGTCAACGACGTCGCGCCGAACTGGTTGCGCAAGCTGCCCAACGAGTTCTCCAAACTGCTGAACACCTCGGGCCTGCCCGATGTGATCGGGCCGTTCGGCCGCGCGCCGATCGCAGCCGTCGAGCCGCCGGACCCGAGTGTGCTCGCCAGCCCGGTCGCCGCCGATCTTCAGCAGAGCGTGCTGCGCATTCGCGGAGTCGCGCCGAGTTGTCAGCGGGCGCTGGAAGGTTCGGGCTTCGTTATCGCCCAAGAGCGGGTGATGACCAACGCGCATGTCGTCGCGGGCACCACCAGCGTCACCGTCGACACCGCCACCGGTCCGCTGGAAGCCGATGTGGTGCTGTTCGATCCGTCCACCGACGTCGCGGTGCTCTCGGTACCCGGGCTCACCGCCCCGGTGATCCCGCCGGCCGCGTCCCCCGCCCGTTCGGGCGACAGCGCGATCGTGCTCGGCTATCCGGGCGGTGGGCGCTACACCGCCAGCGCGGCCCGAGTCAGGGAGACACTCGATCTGACCGGCCCGACGATCTACCGCGACGGCACCATCGAACGCGAGGTCTACACCGTGCGCGGACAGGTGCGCGCCGGCAATTCCGGTGGGCCACTGGTGGATGCCGAAGGCAATGTGCTCGGCGTGGTGTTCGGCGCCGCCGTCACCGATGACGACACCGGCTATGTGCTCACCTTGCATGAGGTCGAGCGTCAGCTCGCCGCGGCGGTCGGGTCGACGGCACCGGTCGCGACGGGGCCGTGTGTGCTGAGCTGATCGGTGCGCCGCGGTCAGGCCAGCAGTTTCGCCAGTTCGGTGGTGACCGCGTCCGGGTTCTCCTGATGCGCGAAGTGTCCGGCATCGGGAATCGTCACCACGCTGCGCCGCGGGGAGAGCCGGTGTCCGCGATGCAGGGTCGCGGCCAGCACATATCGGTCCTGCTCACCGTGCAGTGACAGCACCGGGATCTCGATCGGCTTGCGCATGATCGCCATGAACCGGCGACCATCCGGCCGCCACTGGCTGCGGAAAGCCCAGCGCTGATATTCCAGGGCGCAATGGGCGGCACCGGCGATCTGGATGGCCGAGCGCATCCGGCGCGCGGTATCGGCGAATTCGGCGTCCTCGGTGAAACCGGCGCGCGTCCGCTCTCGCAGCAGCCGCTCGACCTCGGCCCCGTCACCGCGGGTCAGCAGATGCTCCGGGTATCGGGGCAGCTGATAGCGCAGGAAGTTCGGTAGCCAGGTCGTGCGCTGGGCGCGGTCGCGCAGGACCGCGCTCTTGAGCGCGGCGGGATGCGGTGAGCCGATCACCGCGATGGCACGGACCAGCCGCGGATGCAGTACCGCCGTCGCCCAGCACACCAGGCCACCGTCGGCGTGACCGACCAGGGCGGCGTCGGTATGGCCGAGGGCGCGGATGAGTCCGGCGATATCACCGGCCAGGGTCCAGCCGTCGTAGCCGCGTGGTGGTTTATCGCTGTCGCCGTAGCCGCGCAGATCCACCGCGACGGCGCGGTAGCCGAGGTCGGCGAGGCCGGTCAGCTGATGGCGCCAGGACCACCAGAAATCGGCGAACCCGTGCAACAGCAGCACCAGCGGCGCGTCCGTGCGTTCGGCCGCGGCCTCGACGATATGGAAGCGGATGCCGTTGGCGTGAACGTCGCGGTGCGTCCACGGACCGTCATAACGGACGCTGGACGGGTCCGGCAGGAAGTTCGACGCCACGCCGATCGAGCGTAGTAGGCGCGGGCCCGGCGCGCGCGGCCGACCCGCCTCGGATCAGGGTCGAAGGATGTCCGATCGGATCCGAAGCGGGGCCGGTCGCGGCCGGAATGGTTCAGCGGGTGGGCTTGTCCATCGCGATCTTGTCGGCGGTCAACTCGTGCTTACCGTGCGCGCCGAGCCCGCTCGGCAGCACCGTGCGGGTCTGCTTGAGCGAGTCGATGGTCTTCTCCGGCGCCCGCAGCTTCTTGACCTTGCGGTAGCCGAGGAAGGCGAAGGTGACGGTGGCGATGACCATCAGCGCGAACACGATCCAGAACGCCGCCCACCGGTACAGCCAGATATCGAGCGTTTCGGCGACGGCGAAGAAGAAGAAGAAACTGCTGAACAGCAGGATGGTCAGCGCCACGATGAAGAAGACGCTGCCCTGGAGCCCCTTCTTGATCTCACCGGTGACCTCGGCCTTGGCCAGTTCGACTTCGGCGCGCACCAGCGTCGAGACCTGTTCGGTGGCATCGCGCACCAGGGTGCCGAAGCTGGCCGATGCGGTCGGGTCGACCTCGGACAGGGGGATCGCGGTCACGGTGCGTCCGGGATCGTGCGGAGAGCCGTCTCGATGCGCGTCGCGTCCGTTACCGCCCTGTGTGACACTCACTTGGTCGACCCTTCTCCCTGTCCAGGCATCATTGTTCTCGTTCTAGCGCACGCGCGTCACGCCGCGCCTGGTGGACACGCCCACGCCGCAACAGTAGCGCCGATCCGGCCAGCGATGCCGCCATAGAGGTCACTAGGACCGCTGCCTTGGCCAATTCCACGGCGGCTTCGTCATTCAGCGCGAGTTCTGCCACCAGCAGGCTAACCGTGAACCCGATCGCACCGAGCACCGACAGGGCGAACATATCGCGATATCCGAGATGGGCGGGGCGTTCGGCGATACCGATCCGGATGGCGAGCCAGCTCGAGCCCATGATGCCGATGGTCTTGCCGAGCAGCAGCCCGGCGATGATGGCCAGCGGCAGCCGGTCGGTGAACATCTCGCCGAACACGTTGCTGTTCAACGGAACTCCTGAGGCAAACAGTGCGAACAGCGGTACGCACAACCCGGCCGAGATGGGCTGGAACAGATGCTCCCACCTGGTGGCGGGCGCTTCGGATTCCTCGGGGTCCGTGCGGACGCGTGTCAGTAGACCCATGCCGACACCCGCCAGTGTCGGGTGCACCCCCGCTTCGTGCAGGGCGTACCAGGCCACCAGCGCCAGCGGGATGTACACCAGCGGTGTGCGCAGACGCATGTGCTGCGCCAGCCACCATCCGATGAAGCAGGCGATCGCGGTGAGCAGCCACAGCAGCGACAATCCCGCGGTGAACAGCACCGCGATCAGAATGATGGCCAGCAGGTCGTCGACCACCGCCAGACTCAGCAGGAAGACCCGCGCGGTGGCGGGGATTCGCGAACCGGTCATGGCGAGTACGGCGAGAGCGAACGCGATATCGGTGGCGACCGGTATGGCCCAGCCGCGGTCCATACCTGGGACGCCGTAGCCGATCGCGTACGCGATGATCGCGGGGGTGATCACACCGCCGACGGCGGCGATGATCGGTAGCGCGGCCCGTTTGCGGTCGGCGAGTTCACCGACGACGAGTTCGCGTTTGAGTTCGAGGCCAGCCACGAAGAAGAAGACCGCGAGCAGCCCGTCCTTGGTCCAGTCGGCCAGGGTGAGTTCCAGATGCAGCGGTGGGATGGCAAGGACGGTGTCGGTCATCGTCCGATAGGAATCGCCCCACGGCGAGTTCACCCACAGCAACGCCACCGCGGCCGCGATGAGAAGTAGTGAGCCACCCACGGTTTCGGTGCGTAGATAGCGGGACAGCTCCGATCGCGCCGCTGTGATCACGGGAAACCTCTCGACAGGTCGGCCAGGACCGCGCACGCGCCGCACCAACCATTCGGTCCGCTGCCGCACATCCGCGCGCCGACCAGACTTCCCGGCACACCTTACGCAATTCTAACGGTTACGCCCGATGACAACCGAAGCCACCGGGCGTAACCTGCCGATCCTGCCGGAAGAACGCCGGGTCGGTTCAGGCGCGCGAGGCTCGGATCGCCTCGAAGACATGCGGATCGACCAGCGTGGAGGTATCGCCGAGTTCGCGGCCTTCGGCGACGTCGCGCAGCAGCCTGCGCATGATCTTGCCGCTGCGGGTCTTGGGCAGCTCCGGCACCACATGGATCTCGCGCGGCCGGGCGATCGGACTGATCTCCCTCGCCACTTCGGCCTCGAGTTCGTCCACCAGCGCCGCGCCGGTGTCGGTGGCCTCGGCGGTGAGGATGACGAAGGCGACGATGCCCTGTCCGGTGGTCTCGTCATTGGCCCCGACCACCGCGGCCTCGGCCACCCCGGCATGTCCGACCAGGGCGGATTCGACTTCGGCGGTGGAGATGCGGTGCCCGGAGACGTTCATGACGTCGTCGACGCGGCCGAGCACCCACAGATCGCCGTCGGCGTCGAGTTTCGCGCCGTCACCGGCGAAGTACCAGCCCTGCTCGGCGTAGCGATCCCAGTAGGTCGCCTGGTACCGCTCCATATCGCCCCAGATGCCGCGCAACATGGACGGCCACGGCTGATCGAGGACCAGGTAGCCGACGACCGCCGAATCGCCCGCCGGGCGCACGGGGCGGCCTTCCTCGTCGACGACCTGTGCGGAGATGCCGGGCAGTGGGGTCATGGCCGCGCCGGGTTTGGCGGTGGTGACACCCGGTAGCGGGGAGATCATGATGGCGCCGGTTTCGGTTTGCCACCAGGTGTCCACGATGGGTGTGGTGTTCGCGCCGATGACTTCGCGGTACCAGCGCCAGGCTTCGGGGTTGATGGGTTCGCCGACCGAGCCGAGTACGCGCAGTGAGGACAGGTCGTGGGCGTCGGGGATGTCGCGGCCCCATTTCATGAAGGTGCGGATCAAGGTGGGGGCGGTGTAGTAGATGGTGACGCCGTATTTTTCGATGATCTCGAAATGTCGGTGTTCGTCGGGGTGGTTGGGGGTGCCTTCGTAGACGATTTGGGTGGTGCGGTTGGCGAGGGGTCCGTAGACGATGTAGCTGTGTCCGGTGACCCAGCCGATGTCGGCGGTGCACCAGTAGATGTCGGTGTCGGGTTTG
>NZ_JARWNX010000047.1 GCF_029868385.1 Nocardia cyriacigeorgica
CCATTGCGGCCCGGGAACTGGACGGTCGTGGCCTCGGCGTGGGTCTCGGCCGAGATCAGCTGCGGATTCATCAGGTCCGTGGCGAAGCGCAG
Source organism: Nocardia cyriacigeorgica (assembly GCF_029868385.1). Classification (GTDB taxonomy): domain Bacteria; phylum Actinomycetota; class Actinomycetes; order Mycobacteriales; family Mycobacteriaceae; genus Nocardia; species Nocardia cyriacigeorgica_F. The sequence continues at coordinate 93 of NZ_JARWNX010000047.1, forward strand.
CAGATCGTCTGCGCTGGAACGACAGGCGTGTGCGGGGCCCTTTGGGTCCGCGCGACACCGCACCCGCTGCTGCCCTCCGGCTGGCGCCGGGGTCGGGTAGACGCGAGACGGGCCGCGAACTGTGGGGCTCGGTCTCGCTTCGCTCGAAATTTGGGGGTGACCGACTGTCGTATCGGGTTGTGCCCGCAAGTAATCGGCGGCTTTCTTGTTTGTCGTGGGGTGGCCGATTTCGAGGTGAACTGCCTACGCGCTGTCGCGCTGCTCACGGAAGCCGGGCATCCAGGTGGCGGCCATCTGCATGAAGGGCACCTCGGCGTCGAGTTGGGCGCAGATGCCGATCGAACCAGCCAGGACCCGGAAGATCATCACATGCTCGGCGGGCAGCACGAGCGCGCGTGCGGTCTTCATCTCCGGGCTGGTGAAGTCCGAGGCCCGTCCGGCCACACGCTGCATCCACTTGCGGGTGAAGTGGAATGAATCAGATCTGATCGGATCGGTGAACGGGCGCAGATAGTCGGCGATCTCCTGATGAGTCAGCACGCGCCCTGGAATCACCCAGTTGTTATCGTGCAGCAGCGCGGTGAGCTGCTCGAACTCCTCATCGACCGCCAGCGCCAGGATCCGGCCGAGCAATTCGGGAAAGCCGTTGGGCAGCGGCGCGCAGGCACCGAAATCGATGACGGCGAGCTTGCCCTCCGGCGTCACCATGAAGTTGCCTGGATGCGGATCGGCATGCAGCCGACCGGCCAGTTCTGGTGAGGAGAAATGGAATCGGCCCATCAGCGTCGCGACCCGGTTGCGGAGTTCGCGGGTACCTTCGGGATCGGCGTTGCCCGCCGCGATGATCGCCGAAACCGCTGTGCCGTCGAGCCATTCGGTGACGATCACCTTCGGTGAGCTGGCCACTACTTTGGGCACCACGAACTCGGGATGGCCGTCGAAGGCCTTGGCGAAAGCGCGCTGATTGTTCGCCTCGTTGCGATAGTCGAGTTCTTCTTCGGTGCGCTCGGTGATCTCGGCGAGGATCGGCTTCACATCGGCGCCGGGAATCACCGAGGAGATGAGCCCGGTCATCCGCGACAGCGTCTTCAGATCCGCGCGCAGCGCCTCATCGGCGCCCGGATACTGCACCTTCACCGCGACCGCGCGCCCATCCGACCACACCGCCCGATGCACCTGGCCGATGCTCGCGGAGGCAGCGGGGGACTCGTCGAAGGAATGGAATCGGCTCCGCCACTGGGTGCCGAGCTGCTGATCGAGTACCCGGTGCACGGTCTCGATGGGCATCGGCGGTGCGGCCGCCTGTAGCTTGGTCAGCGCTTCCCGATAGTGCTCGCCGAACTCCTCGGGGACCGCCGCCTCCATGACGCTGAGCGCCTGCCCGAACTTCATGGCCCCGCCCTTGAGTTCGCCGAGCACGGTGAACAGCTGTTGTGCGGCCTTCTGGTTCAGCTGCGCGTTGATCTCACCCTTATCACCCCCGGCGAGCTTCTTGCCGAAACCTACGGCGGCTCGTCCAGCGATCCCGAGGGGAATCTTGGCTAACTTCGCATTGCGGGAGGAGCTGCGGCGCACGATCTCGGACACGTACCCATCATGGCCGACCGGACCGGTGCTGTGCCATGGAAATCCGCTGAGAATCGCGCTTTCGGAGTGGTAAGCGTCACGTCGCAGCGTCGATAACGGCCGGAATGCGGCGGCAGACACAGCGCGCGTGCGGCGCCCAGCGCCGGAGGCCGAGCCGATACGAATCCAGATCCAGCTCCAGCTGAGCGTCCAGTACCGCCGGCGGTCGCCGGACCGAACACGCGATGATCGACTCCACTTCGCGCAGCGCCAACGCCGCGGTGGCGTCGATACCGGATCGCGAACCGTGCCCGACGCGGCCGAGTAGTTGTGCGGCCAGCCGTGGCCAATCCGGGTCGTAGTCGGCGCGCAGCAGGTCGGCGCAGCGCAGGCAACTGGTCTGGCCGGGCAGCACCATCGGCCCGACCACACCGAGACCGTCGCGCAACCGCACCGGCAGGTGGGGGATTCGCTCCCGCAGCAACTGGTCGATGAGACGGGGGTCCGGCATCAGCGTATCGGTCAGCAGGACCAGGTCCGGCCGCTGGCGAAGATCGAGTCGGGCACCGCGCGAACGCACCGGACGCAACCCGAACCGGCGCAGACCCGCCGCGAGGGCATCGGTGAGCGGACCGAGGCCGTGTACCCGGACCCGGTGCACGCGCACCGCCGGAGTGTCGGGGTACACCAGCAGATCGGCGTCGTCGAGGAGGGCGAGCAGTTCGTTCGCCCGGCGCGCGGTGAGACCGAGTTCATGCGCCCGCCAGATGATCTGCGGCCGGGTGCGCAGGCCGTCGAGCAGATCGAGGAAGCGCAGGACAGTGTCGGCGTCGAGGCCGGGGATGGCCAGTTGACGGGCGGATTCCGGGTCCCAGCCGAGCTGGATCACACCGGAGGGCCTGGTCAGCACCAGCAGGCGCGGATGCAGCATCGGCCCGCGAACACACAGGGAAGTCATGGCGAGCAGTATGCGGAGCCACCCGCTGCGCATCCGGCGCGAAATCGGTGGTTATCCACAGGCCCGCGCCGGATCCCTCGCGGTCAGATGGCGGAACCACTCCCGGAATCGTCCGGCTTCTCACCGGCATCGCCGGACTTGTTGCGCTCATCGCGTTCGCGCGCCTCGGTTTCGGCCAACTGCGCCAACGGATCGTCGAAGGCGTTCGTACCGCCGCCGATCACCGTATCGATGAAACCGGCGGGCGAGTCGAGATCGCTGGCATCGGGCAGCAGATCGGGATGGGCCCAGACACCATCGCGTGCCTCCATCCCCGCGTCGGTGGTCAGCCGCTGCCACAGCGCCGCCGCCTCACGCAGCTTGCGCGGCCGCAACTCCAGCCCGACCAGGGTGGCGAAGGTCTGTTCGGCCGGACCTCCGGTGGCGCGGCGCCGGCGCAGAGTCTCGGCCAACGCGCCCGCACCGGGCAACCGTTCGCCGACCGCCTCGGCCACCACCACCTGCACCCAGCCCTCGATCAGGGCGAGCAGCGTCTCCAGCCGTTCCAGCGTCTGCTTCTGTTCCGGCGTGGTCTGCGGCTCGAACGTGCCCTGCGACAGGATCTCCTCGAGCTTGCCCGGATCGGTCAGCGACATCGGATCGATGCCCTGCGCCGCCTCCTCCAGCGCCGAGAAATCCATCTTGATACCGCGCGCGTAGCTCTCGACCGCGCCGAGCACCTGCGTACGCAGCCACGGCACATGCGCGAACAACCGCTGATGGGCCGCCTCGCGGGCGGCGAGGAACACCATGATCTCGCTCTCGGGCTGCTCGAGACCGGCGCTGAACTCCGAGATCGCGGCAGGCAGCAGCGCGGCGGTGCCAGCGGGTCCGAGCGGCAGACCGATATCGGTGGAGGTCAACACCTCCTTGGCGAGCTGGCCGAGCGCCTGGCCGAGCTGCGAACCGAACGCGAGCCCGCCCATCTGGCCGAGCATGCCCATCATCGGCGCCGCGAACTGTTTGGCCTCCTCGGGCAGGTTCGCTGTCCACATACCGGAGATCTGCTGGGCCACCGGATCACACAACCGCTGCCAGGTGGGCAGGGTCTCCTCGATCCAGTCGTTGGCCGTCCATGCGGTCGTCTTCGTCGCGCCCGCGGGCAATGTCGTCGCACCGTCGAGCCACAGCTCGGCCAGATGCGCGGCATCGGCCACCGCGCTGACGGTGCCCGCGGAGACCGGGGTGACGCTCGCACCGAGCTGCTGACGGGCCAGCCGCTTGGCGACGTCGTAGTTGACCGGACCGCTCTGCGCACCCGGCTGGGCCATACCCTGACCCATACCGCTGAGCATCTGGCCGAGCGAGGTCAACATCTGCCCGAGCTGGGAGGGATCGAATCCGCCCGCACCGGAACCGGCCATGCCGAAGCCGAACGGGTCGCCCGCGCCGGAACCGCTCGGCTCATCGCCTCGTTTGCGGTCATCGTCGTCGTCGCGGTTCGAGAATCCGAACGGATGGTCACTCATACCCATCACGTTACGCGGCGCGGACCGGCGGCGATGTTCGCGCGCCGCGAAATCGCCCGCGGCGCTCGCGCGGGTGTGCGGGCACCCACACGGCAGCCGATCCCGGCACTCGCGAACCGCGAAACCTCCGCCGGTTCCGCCCATGGACCGCGGCGATCGCTACTGTTGGCCGCGTGAATCGTCGGATCATCACTCTGCTCGCCGCGCTGCTCCCGGTGCTCGTGCTGGGCATCGCGGGGAGCTGGTTCAACGTGCCCTTCGTCGCGCTCGGCCCAGGGCCGACGTTCAACACCCTCGGTGAAGTGGACGGCAAACAGGTCGTCGACGTCACCGGTGTCGAAGTGGATCCCACGTCGGGCAACCTCAATATGACGACGGTCTCGGTACGTGACGGACTGAACATCTTCGAGGCGATCGGCTTCTGGTTCAGCGGTGAGCACGGCCTCGTCCCGCGCTCGGAGGTCTATCCCCCCGGTGTGTCGCGGGAGGAGATCGATAAGTCCAATCAGCAGGACTTCAAGGACTCCGAGAGCAATGCCGAGGTCGCGGCGATGAACTTCCTCGATCTGCCCACCGTCGTGCTCGCCCGCACCGTCGTCGACGACGGCCCGGCCAAGGCGGCGCTCGAAGCGGGCGACGAGATCGTCAGCATCAACGGCATCCCGATGGTGGAACCGAAGGACGTGGTCGACACCATCGGCAAGCTGCCGCCCGGTAGCGAGGTCACCGTGGTGAGCCGCCGCGACAACACCGAACGCACTGCCACCGTCACCCTCGGTGCACGCGAAGACGACCCGGCCAAAGGCTATTTCGGCGTCATCCCCGGTGCAGGCGCACGCCCACCCATGGAGGTCACCTTCAACCTGGCCGATATCGGCGGCCCGTCCGCCGGACTGATGTTCAGCCTCGCACTCATCGACAAGCTCACCCCGGGCGAACTCGACGGCGGCACATTCGTCGCGGGCACCGGATCGATCGACCAGGACGGCAAGGTCGGCCCGATCGGCGGCATCCAGTACAAGATGATGGCCGCACGCGAAGCGGGCGCCGAGACATTCCTCGTCCCGGCCGCCAACTGCAACGAGGCCAGACAGCGCACCCCCGACGGGCTGCGCCTGGTGAAGGTGGACGATCTCGCCGGCGCGGTCCGGTCGCTCGAAGATCTCAGCGCCGGACGCCCGACGATCGGCTGCGGCTAGCCCGAACCCGGACAGCGGTCGGCCCCGCTGCGGTGAGCGCGACGATTCGCGCCGCAGCGGCTCAGTCCAGCGTGTGCCGCAACGCCTCGGCCACATTCGCGGCCAGATTCGGATAGGTCCGCAACTCCAGATCGGCGAACTCGTCGGCGTCGTCATCGGGACGCACCTGGAGCAGACACAACGTCTGCCCCTCCCGCAGCGCCGCCGCGAACAACCGGGCCTCCCGGCGCTCGGGATGCGCATGCGCCGCCGCGCGGCCCGCCGCATCGGCGGCATCGTCATCGGCGAGCAGCGGCGTCAACGCATCATCGAGAGTGCTCTCCGCGGTGGGCGGCAACACCACGATCTCCTGAACCAGTACACATCCCGCGACCGCGGGCGGCCAACTGGTGGTGGCCAGCACCTCCTCCAGCGCAATCGAACCGCCCCTGACGTCCTCCGGGAACGGTTCCTGAGCGACCGGCGTGAGTTCGTCGCCCGCATCGAGCTGATCCATGAGCCCCGGCTCGGCGGCTACCAGATCGGCCGTCGGGACCAGCGCGAACATCTGCGGCGGACGTCCCCACCCCTCGCCGTCGACGAACTCGGCCACCTCCCGGACGGCCCGGGACAACACCACTTCGGCATGCAGTTCAGCGCTCACTGTGTCCATTCTGCGCCGCCTGCGGCGGCGCGTGTTCGCGGGGCTGTGTCTGATTTGCGGCGCCTTCGGCGCCGCGGGTTCGCGGCCCCTTGGGGTCTCGCGTCTCCGCTGCCGCTGCTTGCCTTCGGCTTGCGCAGCGGCAGGGGAGACGCGAGACGGGCCGCGAACTTTGGGGTTCGGTCTCGCTTCGCTCGAAAACGGGGTGCGACCTGCCGTTGTTCGGGATGCCGGTGCTGGTGCGGTGGCTGTGTCGGATTTGTCCTGGTTTGTCTCGGCGGGCGGGTCGACCATCTTTGTGCTGCCCTGCCAGCTGCGTGGTGTCCGATTTTCCGTAGAGTGGGCGCAAACGGTCCGAAACGGACCATCCGCAACATCGGACTGCGGCGTGCAGGCCTTGGCGCCGCCGGACCCTGGAGAGTGGCATCGTGGGCATGCGGCCCCCCTCGGGCTTACCTTCGTTGTCCCGCCGCAGCCGTGTGCTGCTGGTGGCGGCCGTCGTTCTGGCGGCGCTACTGCTGGTGGGACCACGACTGGTCGACACCTATACGAACTGGCTGTGGTTCGGCGAGGTCGGCTTCCGTGACGTCTACGTCACGGTCCTGTGGACCAGAATCCTGATCTTCGCCGTGGTGGGGCTGTTCGTCGGACTGGTGGTGTGGGCGGCGCTGCTACTGGCGTATCGCTCCCGGCCGGTGTTCGTGCCGACGGCGGGGCCCAACGATCCCATCGCGCGCTACCGCACCACCGTCATGAGCCGACTGCGGCTGTTCGGCATCGGCATCCCGGTGCTGTTCGGTGTGCTCTCCGGCCTGGTGGCGCAGTCGAATTGGGTCACCGTGCAGTTGTTCCTGCACGGCGGTTCCTTCGGCCAGACCGATCCCCAGTTCAATCTCGACGTCGGCTTCTACGCCTTCGATCTGCCGTTCTACCGGATGATCCTGAACTGGCTGTTCGTCGCCATCGTCATCGCGTTCTTCGCGAATCTGGTCACCCACTACATATTCGGCGGGCTGCGCCTGTCCGGCCGCGAGGGCACCCTCACCAACGCCGCGCGCATCCAGCTCGCGGTGCTGGCCGGAACATTCGTGCTGTTCAAGGCCATCGCGTACTGGTTCGACCGCTACGAACTGCTGATGAGCAGCCGTAAGGAACCGACCTTCAACGGTGGTTCGTTCACCGATATCAACGCGGTGCTGCCCGCCAAGCTGATCCTGATGTCGATCGCCATCATCTGCGCGATCGCCTTCTTCGCCGGCATCGTGCTGCGTGATCTTCGAGTGCCGGCAATGGCCGCTGCCCTGCTGGTGCTGTCCTCGGTGCTGGTCGGCGCGGTGTGGCCGCTGATGGTCGAACAGTTCTCGGTGCGTCCGAACGCCGCGGAGAAGGAAAGCGAGTACATCGAGCGCAATATCGCGGCCACCAGGAACGCCTACGACATCACCGACGACAAGATCGACTACGTCTCCTATTCCGGTGAGAGCAGTAAGAACCCGGCCACCATTCCGGTCGACAACGCCACCATCGCCAACGCGCGGCTGCTCGATCCGAACATCCTGTCGCCGACGTTCACCCAGCTGCGTCAGCTGAAGAACTTCTACGGCTTCCCCGAGTCACTGGATATCGACCGCTACACCCTCAACGGCCAGGTACAGGACTTCATCGTCGGCGCACGCGAACTGTCGCCGTCCTCGCTGAGCGGTAACCAGACCGACTGGATCAACAAGCACACCGTCTACACCCATGGCAACGGCTTCGTCGCCGCGCCGGCCAACCGCGTCAACCGGCCGCAGTCGGAGGATCCCAACGCGGCCGGCGGCAGCAGCGACTCCGGCTATCCGATCTTCATGGTCAGCGATCTGTCCACGAAGAAGGAAGATCAGCGCATCCAGGTCGATCAGCCGCGTATCTACTACGGCGAGCTGATCTCGCAGTCCAACCCGGACTACGCGATCGTCGGCGCCGCGGAGGGCCAGACTCCGCGTGAGTACGACACCGACAACGCCCGATTCACCTACGACGGCGCCGGTGGCGTGCCGATCGGGAACTGGTTCAACCGCCTGGCCTTCGCGGCGAAGTACGCCGAGCGCAACATCCTGTTCTCCTCGGCCATCGGCGACGAATCCAAGATCCTGTTCAACCGCGACCCACGAGACCGGGTGCAGAAGGTGGCGCCGTGGCTGACCACCGACGGCAACACCTACCCGTCGGTCGTCGACGGCCGGATCGTCTGGATCGTCGACGCCTACACCACGCTGGACAACTACCCCTACGCCCAGATCTCCTCGCTGGAGGGTGCGGTCGAGGACAGTATCGACCGCAAGACCGGCCGATTGCTGCCGCGCAAGGAGGTCAGCTACATCCGCAACTCGGTCAAGGCCACCGTCGACGCCTACGACGGCTCGGTGACCCTGTACGAGGTGGATTCCTCCGACCCGGTGCTGAAGGCCTGGCAGGGAGTGTTCCCCGACGCCGTGAAGCCCGCCAGCGAGATCAGCCCCGAACTGCGTGAACACTTCCGGTACCCGGAGGATCTGTTCAAGGTGCAGCGCGACATGCTCACCAAGTATCACGTCGACGATCCGCGCGAGTTCTTCACCAACAACGCGTTCTGGTCGGTGCCCGCCGATCCCACCGTCGAGGGGGTGACGGCCAGCCAGCCGCCGTACTACGTGCTGCTCGGTGACCCGGAGACCGGTAAGCCGGTGTTCAACCTGACCAGCGCGATGGTCGGCTACAACCGGCAGTTCCTGTCCGCGTACATCTCGGTGCGGTCGGATCCGGACGGTTACGGCAAGTTCCGCATCCTGCAATTGCCGACCGACACCCAGACCCAGGGTCCGCAGCAGACGCAGAACACGATGACGACAGCGCCGCAGGTCTCGCAGGAGAAGACGCTGCTGTCGAACTCGAACAAGATCAGATACGGCAATCTGCTGACGCTGCCGGTCGCCGACGGCGGCATCCTGTACGTCGAGCCGTTCTACAACGAGCGTAATACCGGCCCGAACACCGCGACCTTCCCGCAGCTGCTGCGCGTGCTGGTCAGCTATCGCGATCAGGCGGGCAGTGTGAAGGTCGGCTACGCCTCGACGCTGGCCGAAGCGCTGAACCAGGTGCTTCCGGGTGCGGGTGCGCTCGCGACGCCGCCGGGCGGTGATCCGGCCATCCGGCCACAGCCGGGAACGGCGCCACCGGTCGAAGGCTCGACGCCACCACCGGCGGAGAACGGTACCGAGCCGCCGGTCGAGGGTTCGACGCCACCACCGGCGGGCTCCTCCGGTGCCAAGGATGCCGCGGCCGCCGAGCTGAACCGCAAGATCGAGGCGGTCCGCACCGCGATGCGGACGGGCAACTTCGCCGACTTCGGTCAGGCGCTCGACGAGTTGGAGGCCGCGGTCAAGGCGTATCAGGACGCCGGACGCTGATCCGCTGAACACAGAAACGGCGCTGTCATCCGGGTGGATGACAGCGCCGTTTCGTATGCACTGCCGAGTCGGGCATCAGCGGCCGAGCCGCATGCCTATCGAACTCAGAGGTAGGCGCCGCAGGTCGGCCAGGCGCCGGCACCCTGGGTGGCCAGCACGTTCTCGGCCACGCGGATCTGCTCCTCGCGGCTGGCGTTGTGCGCGTAACCGCTACCGCCGTTGGCCTCCCAGGTGCTCTGCGAGAACTGGAGGCCGCCGTAGTAGCCGTTACCGGTGTTGATGGACCAGTCGCCACCGCTCTCGCACGCGGCGACGGCGTCCCAGTTGCCCGAGGCAGCCGAAGCGGTGGCGGTGGAAAGACCGAACGGGACGGCAACGAGAGCCCCTGCAATGGCGGCGAGGCCGAGGGCGCGGGTGCTGAACTTCCGGTTCTGAGTCATGTGGTTTCCCTCCCTGTGCCCACCAGCTCGGCGGATGTTCTCCGTCGGCCCCTGTCCCCAGGTGAATGTCGGGGTACTCCGAACCGTGGGACAGGGTCTCCGGTGTTCGTCGGTTCGGGTTCGAGCCCATCTCGGTTTGATCCGGGCCGTGGCAACGACGGTAACGAACAAATCTCGTTCAATCACGTCTTGATAACTTCCAATTTATTGCCCGTGAATCGGTAGCATTAGATCGTATTCGCTGGTGAGAAACCGGATTCGCCCCTACCCAATAGGCATTGTGATAACACCGTTATGTGTTCGGGATCACTCCGAAATCGTTGTTCGGGTCACAGGATCTGCCGGTTTCCGGCGTCTCGCTACCGTCGGGCAACCGTGTCGCCGGAGTCCGTGGCGTCTGGCTCGACCGGGTGCGGGCACCTGTCGGTGGGGTGGGTGCCCGGCGGCGCGTGGACGTGTCGGTAGGGCTGCTCGTTGATGGCTGGATGCCACGGGAAGCGGCTGCGGACATCGTCTGTGACCGGCCGAAAAGGCGCTCGACCTGCTGGTTTGCGATCGTCTCGAACCCGTGTGTAATGTTGTGTTCACCGACGCGGGGTGGAGCAGCTCGGTAGCTCGCTGGGCTCATAACCCAGAGGTCGCAGGTTCAAATCCTGTCCCCGCTACTACAGGCCCGGCCTGAAGGTATACAACCTTCAGGCCGGGCCTTTCCGTTTCCGGTGCCGGATCGGCCCTCATCCGCTGGCGCAGCGCCCCAGCATCCCAGTCGAGCGGAAACCGGCAAGTATCCAGCAGATCGACCATATGACGAATAGCCGCTCATCGAGATATAAAGGCGGCACAATTGCGCCGAGCCCCGCCCATCACCGAATAATGACCGAACCGCGCCGTCATGCACCCGGCCGCGTGATATCCACCGTTGCGGCCCGCCCTGATGGCAGTATCGGCTCATGTCCGCCTCGCCGCATCCATCCGCCCGATCCGATGACGGACGCTCCTTCCTCGTCCCCGACGCCGCCGACAGCGCCTACATCCCCGGTTCGCTCGTGGTCATCGACGCCGACGGGCACCGGCAACTCGGACTCGTCGAACAACGATCGGAAACCACACCCGTCCAACTGCGTGGCCGACTGATCGGTGAACTCACCGCCGAGGGCATCGACACCCGCACCAGCCACGCCTTCGGATACGGCGGCCTGGAAACGGTCGACACGGGCACGGTCCAAGCCCTGCACGAGACCACCGGCGCCGTCCTCGACATCGGCGTCGCCCTCGCCGCCCCCGGCGGACCCGCACGACTGCTACCGAAACGATTCAACCGCCACACCTTCTGGTGCGGGCAGAGCGGCTCCGGCAAGACCTATGCACTCGGCGTCGTCCTCGAACAACTCATCGCCCACACCGCCCTTCCCGTGGTGATCTTCGACCCGAACTCCGACTTCATCCGCCTCGGCGAAGTCGCCCCCGAGGCCACCGGCCCCACCGCGGCCGCGCTCCGGGAACGCGACATCCGCGTGCTGCGCCCCAACGCCGACACACCCCAGTCACTGCTACGGGCACGATTCACGACGATGCCGCTGGCCTCCAAGGCGGCCATCCTCCAGATCGACCCCATCGCCGACCGCGAAGAATTCAACGAACTGCTCCACATCGGCCCCCTGCTGGCGACCACCGATCTCGGCCAGCTGCTGCCGACCCTGCTCGAATCGGGCACCGGCGTACGACGCAGCCTCGCCCAGCGCGTGGAGAATCTCGGCCTGCTCGACTGGGAGGTCTGGGCGCTGGACAACGCCGCGGTCACCGAGATCGTCGCCGAACGGCCCGACGCCACCGTGCTCGACCTCGGCGGCTTCTCCACCCCCGAACAACAGCTGGTGGTCGCGCTGTCGCTGCTCGACGAACTATGGGAGCGCCGCGAGGAACGCAAGCCGGTACTGCTGGTCATCGATGAAGCCCACAACCTGGCCTCACCGCGCCTGGACTCCGCGCTCGCCATCGCCGTGCGCGAGCGACTCATCCAGATCGCCGCGGAAGGCCGCAAGTTCGGCCTCTGGCTCCTGCTGTCCACCCAGCGCCCGTCCAAAGTGCATCCCGGCATCACCTCCCAATGCGACAACCTGGCACTGATGAAGATGACCTCACCGGTCGACCTCACCGAACTGGGCACCTACTTCGGCTACGCCCCCAGCGCACTGCTCGCCCGCTCACCATGGTTCCGCCAGGGCGAGGCCCTGTTCGCCGGTGGATTCGTCCCCGCACCCACCCTGGTGAAGGTCAACACCAGGATCACCCCCGAAGGCGGTATCGACGTCCCCGTCCCACTGCGCTGACCACCCGATATGCCCCCGCACCGCAGCCGATTACGTTCTCACGCCACAGGTGTGTAAGCTGATGATTACCGACGCGGGGTGGAGCAGCTCGGTAGCTCGCTGGGCTCATAACCCAGAGGTCGCAGGTTCAAATCCTGTCCCCGCTACTAGGGAAAGGCCCGGAACGCACAGTTCCGGGCCTTTCTTGTGTCCTGCGGCAGCGCACCCGACTCGCCGCACGCGGTAGCGATCAGCGGGTTCGGAGCACAGCGATGATCGGGTTGAGTGGTTCGCAGGTCATGCCGTGTTCTTCGGCTTCGCGGGTCAGGTCGTCGATGCCTACGGTGCGCCAGATGTGGTCGGCGGTGAACTCGCGGACGACGGTCTCACCTTCCCGGACCACGTAGCGCATCGTCCAATGCTGGGATTCCGCGTCGGCGGGTTCGCCGCTGATGTGGACCTCGTTGTCGCGCTGCCCGATTCGCTGGTTGGCGATCATCATCTCCGGGACGGGTTGCGGGCGATCCAGTGGCATGTACTCGACGACGATGGGAGCTTGCGGGGTGAGTCGGTCGCGCAGGCGAGCCCAGAGCTGTTGGCGCGCCGGTCGATCGAGATATCCGATCACACCGAAGAGTACGGCCGCGCCGAGGGTCTCGGGCAGGGCGACCTTCTCGGCGATTTCGGGATGGACGGTGACACGGGCGGCGTGGTCGGGGTGGGCGAGCAGGCGGGAGACGAGTGCCGCGCGCATGGCCGCAGACGGTTCGACCGCGTGGATGGGTACCTCGGGTACGGTCTCGGCGATCGTCATGGTGGATAGACCGCTACCCGCGCCGATGTCGATGATCGGCGCGGTGATCGGCCCCGAGCCGGTGAGCGCCTCGACGAGAACGGCACGCTTTAATTCCCAGTGCGGCGCCGCCATCACATCGTAGAACTCGGCCGACAGCGCATAGGGATCATTGTTGGTAATGGTTGTCATTTCAGTAGACTAGCCGCTGTGTTCGGCGAGTGTTCGAAAGTCTCCGCGGCTGTGCGGCGATACCGGTGGTCGGTTGTGTTGCTGACGGCCGGGCTGTGGCTGCTGGTGGCACCTCCAGCGGTCGGCTCCGCCGAAAGTGACGCTTCAGGGCTGGAACTGGCGATATCCGAACCGATGCTGACGCGGGCTCTGTCGTGCCCGAATGAACTGGTCCACATCGACCGTCCGGTCGTCCTCCTCATTCCGGGTACCGGCCTGACCGGAGCGGAATCCTTCGCGCACGGGCTCGGACCGCGGTTGGTGGCCGCGGGCTTCGATTGGTGCACGGTCGAATTCCCGGACCTCGGTCTGGGAGATGTGCACACCAATGTCGAATTCGTGGTGTCGGCGGTGCGGGCACTGGTCGAACGGGCCGGACGCCAGGTATCGCTGGTCGGACACAGCCAGGGCGCGGTGCACGCACGTGCCGCGGTGCGCTGGTGGCCGGACCTGCGTGATCGAGTGTCCGCGGTGGTCACGGTCGCGGGGGCGAATCAGGGGCTGGCGCTGGCCTCGGCGCGGTGTGCGCTCGCTCCGTGCTATCCCGTTGCGTGGCAGCTGGATTCGAATTCCCGATTCATGGCGGCACTGAACGACGGACCGGTTCCGCCGGGGCCCACCTATACCGCGATCGGCAGCATCGATGATCTGGTCATCAATCCCGGTCGCCTGCCGGGGGAGGCGGCACCGTACTTTCTCCGCGGCCTCGGGCGGGCGAACATCCTCGTGCAAGAGGTGTGCCCGGGACGGGCGGTCGGGCATATGACCGCACTGTTCGATCCGGTCGTCGCCGCGATCGTGGTCGATGCGCTGTCGCACTCGGATGGTTTCCGTGGGCTTCCCGCCGGCGGGTGTGCGTCGGTGGGTGAGCCGGACCTGCTCCGGGCAGCCGCGAGGTTGGCCGATTCGATGGTCCGCCAGAGCAACCCGTTCGATCCTCGATTGGTCTCCGCCGAGCCGCCCTCCCCGGACTACGTCCGCGACTGACGGTCGCGTCGGCGCGCCTCATCGGCATTGCCCGTGCTGGGGAGGCTGGATTGCAAATGACAATCATTATCATCTAAGCTCGCTCCAGCTCTGCCCGATCGCTCGGGGCCGAGTGCCCGTCCGTGCGGTGGGTGCCGGTGTTCGCGTGGTGATCAAGGCGGGTGGTCGCTGGTCGCGGTAGGGCCGGTGACAGGCGGAGGTGTGGAGATGAACGACCTGATGACGGATGAGCCCTGCCCTGGAACGACCGGCACGCTGCGTGAACGGACGATGTCGGGTGTCGTCGACCACTGGGTGTCCGAACGGCCGGAGGCGATCGCGCTGCGCGAGGTCGGGCCACATGGTGCGATCGAGCGAACCTACGGCGAACTGGCCGAGCAGATACACGGCCTCGCCGCCGTCTTCGGCGAATTCGACGCGGGTCAACGCGTTCCGATGGTGTTGCCCGGTGGCGTGGACTACCTCGCCGGATTTCTCGCCGCGGTGCGGGCGGGCCTGATCCCGGTGCCGATCTCCCTGCCGAGCGTGCGGTCGGCCGAACGTGATCTGACCAGGGTGGAAACCATCCTGGCCGATTGCGCGCCCGGCCTCGTCTACACCAGTCCTGATCTGGTGGACGTGGTGACGGCGAATCCGGTGCTGGCCGGGCTCCCGGTGGTCGGCGCGGACGACCGAGGCCATGGCGCCGCCGAGCGTGCGGCCGGAGCGGAAACGGTTGCCTTCCTCCAGTATTCATCGGGGTCGACGGGGCAGCCGAAGGGCGTGATGAACACCCACGCGTCCATCATGCGGCAGATCGACATCATCATCGCCGTATGGAACCGGTCCGAAGACATCCGCACCGTCAGCTGGTTGCCGCTCTACCACGACATGGGCATGTTCTGGGGCGCGCTCGGACCGCTGCTCACCGGTGGTACGGCGACGCTGATCGCGCCGCACGATTTCGTCCGTAGCCCACGGTTGTGGCTGGAATCGGTTTCGCGCTATCGCGGAAACTGGATCGCGGGACCGGATTTCGGCTACCGCCGCTGCGTCGAGGCCTTCGATGACGCCGCGGTCGCGGCATTGGATCTGTCCGGCCTGCATCTGGCGACGAATGGCGCGGAACCGGTGCGCGCCGACACCTTGGACGGATTCACCACCCGGTTCCGTCCCGCGGGACTGCGGGACGCGGTGATGGTGCCGCAGTACGGGCTGGCCGAGGCCGGACTCTGCGTGAGCGGGGCAACCCGGGTTCGGTCGTATGTGCAGACGAGTTTCGAGGTCGCCGAACTCGAGCAGGGTCATGCGATCGAGGCCGCGGCGGATCGTGCCTCCGACGCGCGCGTCCGGACGATGGTCGGCTGCGGTGACGACACCGTCGGCTGGGAGGTGCGCATCGTCGACGCCGAGACCCGGACCGCCCTGCCCGAGGGGCGTATCGGCGAGATCTGGGTTCGTGGAGCCGGACTACCGGCCGGTTACTGGCGCCGCCCGGAGCAGACCGCGCAGACCTTCGGCGCAT
The DNA here is from genome assembly GCF_029868385.1 of Nocardia cyriacigeorgica. Classification (GTDB taxonomy): domain Bacteria; phylum Actinomycetota; class Actinomycetes; order Mycobacteriales; family Mycobacteriaceae; genus Nocardia; species Nocardia cyriacigeorgica_F. The sequence continues at coordinate 15,656 of NZ_JARWNX010000047.1, forward strand.
ATCTCGACGACGGCACCGGCCCCTTCCTGCGCACCGGCGACGCCGGGTTCCGGTATCGCGGTGAGCTGTACATCAGCGGCCGGATCCGCGATCTGATCATCGTGGCCGGGACCAATCACTTCCCGAACGATATCGAGGCGACCGTCGAGAACAGCGGTTGCGGAGTCGGGCCGGGTGGCGCGTGTGCGGTGCAGCCGACGGCCGACGCGGGGCAGTGGTGGCTGGTGATCGAAACCAGTGGTGCACCAGAAGATCTCGACGATTTCGCCCGCATCCTCCGGCGGCGGATCCTGGCCGGACACGACACCGCGCCGGACCGGATCGTCTGGGTGGCCGAACGGAGTCTGTCGACGACCACCTCGGGCAAGATCCGCCGCGCCGAGACCCTGCGCCGACTCGAAGCGGGCGAACTCGACATCGTGCACGAGGCGCCGGTGTCGATACCGCAGTCGCACACGGGCCCCACCCCACTCGCCGAGCAACTCGCATGGATGCTGGGGCGTCGGCCCGAGGAACTCGGCCCGGAGACCGATCTGGTCGCGCTCGGCCTCACCTCGATGATGACGGCGCGGATCGTCGAGTGGGCGGCAGCGCGGGCTCGGCGGCTCGACTTCGCCGAGCTCTATCGCGAGCCCACCCTCGCGCAATGGCAGCGGCAGTATGACGACGCACCCACCTACTCCGGGCCGACCGACCCGACCGTTGCCACCCGCGAGCCCACGACCACGGCGTTGCAGCACGCGTATTGGGTGGGTCGCGCGCCCGAACAGCCGCTCGGCGGGGTGGGCTGCCAAACCTATTTCGAACTGACCGGCGCTGCCATCGAACCGTCCGTACTCGCTTCCGCGATCGATGAGCTGGTGCGATGTCATCCGATGCTGCGGGCCCGATTCCCGGCACCGGATCGGTGCCACATCGAGGAGACCGCGCCGCCCTATCGGCTGCCGGTCCATGATCTGACCGCCGCCGCGTCCGGCACGGTCCTCACCCATCTGGCGCAGGTACGTGAACGACTGCGCGGACACCGTTTCGCTGTCGAATCCGGTGAATGCTGGGCCATCGAGCTGACGCGCACCGGCGACCACGCGGTGGTTCATATCGCGATCGATCTGATCATCGCCGACGTGACGGGTATCGGGATCCTGCTCGAGGATCTGGCCGAGCTTTGTCGCGGTGGGTCCGTGTCGCCGAGCCCGATGCCCGTTCCGCAGGTGCCGCCCATCGCTGGTTCGGAACCGACGACGCCACGCGCCCTCCCCGAGGGGCCGCGGCTACCGCGCATCGATGAGTCCGGGCTGGTGTTCGGACGGCACAGTTTCTCCCTGGACGCCCCGGCTACTGCTGCCCTGGATGCCGCCTGCCGTGCGGCGGGCATCACCAGAGCCGCCGCGCTGCTCACCTGTTTCGAGCTGGTATTGCGCCGCTGGTCGGGTGACGACGATTTCCTGGTGACGGTGACGACATTCGGTCGCACCCCCGAATCGGCGCGCACGGTGGGCGATTTCACCGAGACCCGGCTCCAGATCGTCAGCGGAACCGTAGCACCCGATTTCGCCGCCGAAGCCGCCCGGACCCAGCAGGGCCTGCGCAGTGCACTGCACGCCCCACCGGCCGGAACAGTGCTCGGTGACGCGGTCCGCGCGGGCACCGGACATTCGGGTCTGTCCCCGGTGGTGTTCACCTACGCCGCCGACGTTCCGCTGCTGAGCATGGAGACCGCCGAAACGCTCGGCACTGTCACCGAAGTCCGGTCGATGACGCCTCAGGTGCTCATCGATCATCAGGCCTGCACTCTCGGCGAGCATCTCGTGCTGTCCTGGGACTGCCGCGAGAGCTGTTTCCCCGACGGTGTGCTGACGGAGATGTTCGACACCTATCGCGCACTGGTGGTAGGTCTCGCGGAGCGGGACTGGTCCGCCGACGCCACGGTGCGGCTTCCCGATTCGGCGCTCGCGGCCCGCGCCCGGCGCAACGACACCTCGGCTGTCGTTGCGGACGGTGTGCTGACCGACCGCTTTCTCCAGCGCGCCACCGAGGAACCGCACCGCATCGCACTGTGCTGGCAGACAGGCGAATTCGATGAGCTGACGCTCGATCCCCGACTGCTCGACGCGGGTGCGCTGACCTACGGGCAACTCGACGACCACGCTCGCCGGGTCGCCGCCGCACTCGCTGCCGAGCATGAGCCAGGAGCCCTGATCGGCATCCAGTTGCCGAAGGGGCCGATGCAGATCGTCGCCGTGCTCGGCACCCTGCTGGCGGGCTGTGTGTATCTGCCGATCGCGATGGATCAGCCCGCGCAGCGATTCCAGCGGATCTGCGCCGGTTCGGGGCTGGCGGGCGTCATCCGGTACGGGCGCAACCAGCCGCCCGTACCACCGGCGAACGCCGTCGTGCACGATATCGCGGCGATGCTCGACAGCGCGCCGGGCCAACCGCGCCCCGTCGATCCGTCCGGCCCGGCCTACATCATCTACACCTCGGGATCGACCGGAGAACCCAAAGGTGTGGTCGTATCCCATACGGCCGCACTGAATACGGTGGTCGACATCAACCGGCGCAATGAGATCGGCGCCGATGACGCGGTGCTCGCGGTATCGGGGCTCGACTTCGATCTCAGCGTCTACGACATCTTCGGTCCGCTCGCTTGCGGTGCGCGGATCGTCACCCTGTCCGACGAGGCGCGCCGCGACGCCTTCCACTGGCGCCGACTCATCCGCGACCTCGGGGTGACCGTCTGGAATTCGGCGCCGGGACTGATGGAGATGCTGCTCATCGCGGCGGGGGAAACGCCGGGTGCGCTCGACGTGCTGCGCCGGGTGTTCCTGTCCGGCGACTGGATTCCGCTCGATCTGCCGCCCCGGCTGCGGGTCGTGGCGCCGCAGGCCACGCTCGTGGCGATGGGTGGCGCGACGGAGGCCGCGATCTGGTCCAACGAATACATCGTCGACGAGGTGGATCCCGGCTGGGCATCGATTCCCTACGGGTACCCGCTGGCGAATCAGCGGTTCCGCGTGGTCGACCCCGACGGCGCTGATCAACCGACCCATGTCCCCGGTGAACTGTGGATCGGTGGGACGGGCGTCGCGCTCGGATATCACCATGCGCCCGAGCGCACCGCTGAACGATTCGTTCGCGATGCCGACGGTGTGCGCTGGTATCGCACCGGTGATCTCGGCTGCTACTGGGCCGATGGCACCCTGCAATTCCTCGGCCGTATCGACGCGCAGGTCAAGATTCGCGGATATCGGGTGGAATGCGGCGAGATCGAACACGTCCTGCGTTCGCATCCCGCCGTGGACAACGCCGTGGTGGTGCCGATCAGGAACCGTAGCGCCCTCGGTGCGGTGGTGGTCGGCCCGGCGGACGCGGACGTCACCGAGGAGCAGTTGCGCGGCCATGCCGCCCAACAGCTGCCCGGCTATATGACACCGGCGGTGGTGGTGCGGACCACAGATCTGGTGTTGACGAACAACGGCAAGGTCGATCGCCGATGGGCCGAACGTCTGCTGTCGGAGCAGACCACCGCCACCGCGACGACCGGGCCGGATACGACCGTCGAGCGGCTCGTGGCCGAAGTCTGGGCGCAGGTGCTCGACACCGCCGATATCGATGCCGAGACGAACTTCTTCGCGCTCGGCGGCGACAGTCTGCGCGCCACCGTGGTGTGTGCCCGGCTGACCGGGCGCGGTGTGCTGGGCGCGGAGGTGGAGACACTGCTCGGCCGTCCGACGCTGCGGGAGTTCAGCGCCGCGTGCACGATGGGCGCGATCCCGTCGCCGGGCGCGATCGAGACCGGTGACCCCGTGCCTCCGCAGACGCCGTTCCCGCTGACCCGGCTGCAACAGGCGTATGTCCTCGGTGCACAGGGATTGCGCGGGTCGGCGCGCGCCTCGACCGTCTTCACCATCGTTGTCGGCGCGGCCGACGGCAGCCCGATCGATCTCGAGCGCTTCGCGGGAGCGGTGAACGGTTGCGTCGCCGAATTCGACATCCTGCGTTGTCATCTGGACACCGATGTGACCCAATGCGTCGATCCGTGGGTTCAGCCGGTGACCGTCGATGTGGTCGACGGTATCGGCGACGACCCGGACGCACTGCTGCACGCCATGGCCGAGCTGCCGGTGGAACTCGGTGCCGTTCCGGTGATCCGGTGTCTCGCGCCGTCGGGCCGAACCTCGTCGGTCGGCCTGGTGATCAACTATCTGGCCCTCGACGCGCGCAGCCTCGTCACGGTCGTCACCGAGATCATGGATCGGTACGCGGGCACCAACGGCTCCCGCAAGATCGATCCGACCATCGAGGTCTTTCGCGACTACACCGCGCTCGGGAGCGCCGCTGTGGGCGACCGGACCGGGACCGAGGTGTTCCCGCCGCCGAACCTGCCCTCGCACCTCGAATCGGTGGGGGAGACCGTGCGCTTCGCGCGGCGTACGTTCCGGCTGGACCCGGCGCGGTACCGATCGTTGCGTCGGATAGCGGCCGAGCGTCGGGTGACGCCCAACGCCCTACTCTTCGAGGCCTTCACCGCCGCACTGCACAGCATCGGTGCGGGCGATCACTTCGGTATCACGGTGCCGCGCACCCACCGACCGGCGACGGTGAGCGACGAGATCGAGGTGCTCGGTAACTTCACCCGTCTATCCGTATGCACCGCCGACTACCGTGCGCGCCAGCCCGGATCACCCGCCGCCGTGGCCGCCGCGCATGAGCAACTGCGCCGCGCGGCGGGCGCGGCTGCCGATGCGACCGGTGATCTGGCGACCGCCCGGTCGGCCGATCCGGGTGGCTATCCCGTGGTGTTCACCAGCACGCTGGGGATGGGCCGCCACCGGGTAGCCGACGCCGGAGGCGATGCGCTGGTGAAGCTGCGGACGCTCACCCAGACGCCAGGGGTGTACCTCGACTGTCAGATCGAAGACGATGCCGACGGGCTCACGGCCAGCTGGGACGTCGCGGTCGGGACCATCGCCGAAGATGCTCTGGTTCGGGCATTCTCGGCGTTCGAGAACGCAGTGCTCCGGCACCTCGGCGAGAGCTATACCGGCCTTTCCGCGTCCGGCGACAGCGGACCGGAGGCGATCATCTCCGCCGCGCTGGCCGCACTCACCGGGTCCGCGATTCGTCCCGAGTACCGTCGGGTCGTCGACCACTGGCGGAGCGTGCCGCCGGGCCCGCCTGCTGACGCGACCGCTGTGCGTGCGGGCCGACGCCTGGCCGAGATCGTCAGCGGCACGGCCACACCGCACCGCCTCCTCGACGATCCCGAACTGTCCCCGGAGGCGCTGCTGCTGCGCGACCACCGGACCACGGCCTCGCTCACCCAGCTGAGCGAGCGGATCTACGACCACGCCCGCACACTCGGGCGTCGGCTACGGATCGTCGAGATCGGCTCGGGCACCGGCCGCGCGACCGCCGAACTGGCCGCCCGAGTCGCACCGGTCACCGATAGCTATCTCGCCCTGGAGCCGAACCCGATCCTCACCGAGATCGCCACTGCGCGCCCGGTACCCGGCATCGTTCGCTTCGGCGGATGGGACGCATTGGCGTCGGTTACCGAGGTCGATGTGGTGCTCTGCTGCGGCTCCCTGCATCGGACGGAGGGTGCCGCCGCGATTCTCGCCGAGATCGATGTGCATCCGCGCGGGTGGCTCTGGCTGGCCGAGAACAGTGACATCACACCGGCCACCCTGGTGAGCGCGGCGCTCCTGCGCCCGGACGTGCTCGACCCCACCACCACACCGCTGCGCCGCGCCGACCAGTGGTGGCGCTACCTGGTCGACAACGGCTGGCAGCCCTCGTCGATGACCAGTGACGGGCCAGCTGTCATCGTGTTCGCCCAGCGCGCGAGGGGAGGCGGCGTAACCACCGATTCGGCCCCGCGGCGCGAACCAGCGCACGCTGCCGGTGCCACGGAGCTGCCGAGTTCCGTGCTATCGCATGCGGTCCAGTCGGATCCGCTCAGGTCGGGAGGGGTATTGCCGTGGCCGACGTCGACTGGGTCGGCATCTGCACCCGCACCCGCATCTGCTCCCGAGACCACGTTTCGGATCGCATCTGCGCCCCCGTTCACCGCTCCTACACCGCCAGCCGACACGGTCGCCTTCCTGACCACGCTGTGGCGGCGGCATCTCGGCGTCGAGCAGCCGAAGGTGACCGACGACTTCTTCCTGCTGGGTGGCGACAGTCTGGTGGCGACCAGGGTCTATTCGGACCTGCGTGCCGCCGGTTTCGCTGTGGCCATGGTGGATCTGTTCAACCATCCGGTTCTCGGGGAGTTGGCGGCCCGCATCGGCCTCGGGGCCGAACATGCTCCGGGTGATGCTGTGGTGGAGGACATTTCGCCGGAACAGCTGGCGGAGTATCCGCTCACTCCGGTGCAGCGCGCGTATGCGTCCGGCCGGGTGCCGGGATATGTCCTCAGCGGTGTCGCGGCGCACTGCTATTTCGAATTCGCCGTCACCGATCTGGATACCGAGCGCCTGGCCGACGCGGTTCGTGCACTGATCCGCAGGCATCCGGGATTGCGCACCACCATGTCGGCCACCACCGCGACCGTGCACGACACACCGAGGGAACCGGTGCTGCGCGCGCACGCCGATGTCCGGTCCGCGATGCGCGAGCAGGTGATCGATCTGAGCGCGCGCTCGGGTATCGACGTCGGCGTGCAGGTGCTCGATGATCGCCGCAGCCTCGTCGGTATCAGCATGGACAATGCGGTGCTCGACGGCGCGAGCATGATGACCGCGCTCGCCGAACTCGACCACCTCTACGCGGGACGGCCGAGTGCGCAACTGCCCGTCCCGGCGACAACCTTCGCCCACTATGTGCACAGTCATCCGGCGCTGCACCCCGACGCCGACGAAACGGCCCTGCCGCAGCTGCGGGCGAGCCGGGACTATTGGCGGGCGAGGTTCGATACGTTGCCCACCGCACCCGCGCTGGTGGATACCGCGACCCTGGTGGAGATCGAACGACCCCGGTTCGACCGGGTGACGGCCTCGATTCCGAAGCCCCGCTGGCAGCAGCTGTTGCAGCAGTGCCGGGACGCCGGGGTGACATCGGCGGCACTGGTACTCGCCTGCTACGCACGGGAATTGGCGCGCTGGTCGGGTACCGACCACTTCTGCGTCAATGTCACGCTGTTCGATCGAGACCCGTCCATCGGCGGTATCGAGCACGTCATCGGCGATTTCACCTCGCTGGTGTTGCTCGAATGCCGTATGGCGCCCGAGCTGCCGCTGGTGGAGCAGGCCCGCGCCATCCAACGTCAGCTGATGGCCGACCTACCGCATCGGGCCGCCGACGGGGTGTGGTTGCAGCGCGAACTGCTCCGCCATCACGGTTCCCCCGCTGCCGCGACCTTCCCGGTCGTGTTCACCAGTGGCCTCGGATTGCGGGAGATCAGCACATCGGGGGCCCTCAGTTTCGGTGAGCAGGTCTTCGGCGCCTCGCAGACACCCCAGACCCTGCTGGACTTCCAGGTCTGGGAGGACGACGGCGCCCTACGCCTGTCCTGGGATTTCGTCACCCAGGCCATCGCACCGGAGACCGCGGCACAGCGGTTGACCGGTTTGGTCGATGCGTTGACCGGACCGGACCGCGCCGAGGAGCCGACCCGCGCCGAGGAGCCCACACCGTTGGCGTCGGTGCTCACCATCTGCGCCGAAGCGCTCGGCCGCACCCAGCTGGCACCCGATGACAACTTCTTCCAGCTCGGCGCGGATTCAGTCACCGCGACCCGAGTGGTGGATCGGATCGCCAGGGAGGTCAGCCCGGCGGCGTCGCTGCGCATGCTGTTCGCCCATCCGGTGATCGCCGATTTCGTGGAACGACTGACCGCCGCGCAGGCCGACATCGTCGACGCGGATCTCGAGGAAGGGACCCTATGAACCCCGCCGACCTACTGGAGCAGCTCCGAGCCGACGGCGTACAGCTGTGGATCGACGGCGGCGATCTGCGCTTCACCGCTCCGCGTGGCGTATTCGGCCCCGACCGCAAGGCCGCGCTGGTCGCCGTCAAATCCGAGGTCATGGCCATCCTCGCCGCCGAAACCGCGGTGCTGCGCGATCCCGACGGCCGCTACGAACGGTTCCCGCTCACCGATGTGCAGGCATCCTACCTCGTCGGCCGCACCACCGCGTTCCGCTGGGGTGGGGTCGGCTGTCACGGTTACGCCGAATTCGAGATCGACCGCACCCGCGCACAGCCCGACGCCGAGCAGTACCGCGATGCGTGGCACAAGGTCGTCGAACGCCATGACATGCTGCGCTGCGTCGTCCATCCGGACGGATACCAGAGCATCCAGCGTGAACTGGGCGACGGTATGACCATCCACACCAGCGCCTCGGCCGACGAGATCGCTGCGTTGCGCCGCGATATCGCCCACACCCTGGCGCACCGCACCTACACACCGGGCATCGGGCCGATGTACGACGTGGTCGTCACCATCGGACCGGCGGACACGATCGTGCACCTGTCCATCGACCTGCTGATCGCGGATTTCGTGAGCATCGCGATCGTGATGGGCGATTTCGAGCGCTGTCTGCTCGATCCGGCCACACAGCTGCCGCCGCTCGGGTTCGGCTTCCGCGACTACGTGCTCAACCTCACCCGCGCCCAGCACGCACCGGCCGAAACCGCGCGCAGACAAGCCGATCTCGACTACTGGACGAACCGGCTCGACGAGCTGCCGCCGCCGATCGGCCTGCCGCTGCTCGCCGAACAGCCCTCGGCCGCACCGAGTTTCACCCGGCGATCGACCGCAGTGCGCGCCGAGCAGTGGGCGCGATTCACCGCCTGCGCCGCCGAACTCGGCATCACGCCCACCGCGGCCCTGCTGTGCGCCTTCGGCCGGGTACTCGGCCGGTACGGCGACCGCGACCATTTCCTGCTCACGCTCACCACGATGGGCCGTACCCCGTTCGTCCCCGAGGTCGGGCAGATCGTCGGCGATTTCACCGGTACCAGCGTGCTCGAGGTCGATGTCCGCGGCGCCGAACCGTTCTCGGTGGCCGCACGCCGATTGGGTGTGCGACTGTTCGACGATATGGACCACGCCAGGGTCAGCGGTGTCGATATCGTGCGCATGCTGGCGCGCCGCGACGATGAGCGCGGCCAGATGTCGCCGGTGGTTTTCACCTCCACGCTCGGTGTGCGGGAGCAGCGGGAACACGCGCTGTTGGTGCCGCGCCGCGATCACGGGCTGAGCCAGACACCGCAGGTGCTGCTCGACTGCCAGGTCAGTGAGGTCGACGGCGGCATCGAAGTCAACTGGGACAGCCGCGATCACGCCATCGCACCCGAGGTGCTCGATCTCGCGTTCGCGGATTTCACCCGCGTGGTCGAGGAATTGTGCACCGGCTCCGCCGCATGGGAGCGCACCGTGCTGCCGGTGGCCGCGATACCGCAGACCACGGTCGAGGCCACCGCCGCGCCTCGGCTGCTGCACACCGATATTCTCCGGCACGCCGTGCAGACGCCGGAGGCGATCGCACTGCGACGGGCCGATGACGCATATACCTTCGCGCAGCTGGCGGGGGCCGGTCAGGCGGTCGCGGAAGAACTTCGGCGGGCGGGTGTGACGCCGGGCGATCAGGTCGGCGTACAGCTCGCCGCCGGACCACGGCAGATCGCGGCCATCCTCGGTGTGCTGATGGCGTCGGCCGTCTACGTGCCGCTGGATTGCCGGTGGCCCGCGGCGCGGGTGGAGCAGATCAGCGAACAGTGCGATCTCGCCGCCCGCATCGCAGCTGATGACGAGATCGACCGGTTGCTCGCCGACCCGCGGACCTGGTGCCCGGTCTCGTCTGCCACCGCTTCGACGGCGCAGCCACAGGACCCCGCCTATGTCATCTTCACCTCCGGCTCCACCGGCAGACCCAAAGGTGTGGTGATGTCGCATGCGGCGGTGACGAACACGCTCGACGACATCAATGCCCGGTTGAACATCACCGCGGCCGACAGCGTGCTCGCGGTCTCCCAGCACACCTTCGATCTGTCGGTGTACAACATCTTCGGCGTGCTCGGTGCGGGCGGCTGCCTGGTGCATCCGGCCGGTGACCAGCGCGCCGATCCCGAGGCGTGGCAGCGGGCGATCATCGAGCATCGGGTGACGATCTGGAATTCGGTGCCCGCGCAGCTCCAGTTGTTGCTCGACGTCGCCGGTCCGGGCGGGCTGCCGTCGCTGCGCCGCATCCTGCTGTCCGGTGACTGGATTCCGGTCCAGCAGCCACGTCGGATTGCCACGGCGGCGCCGAACGCCGCGACGCTGGCGCTCGGTGGTGCGACCGAGGCGGCGATCTGGTCGATCTGCCACCCCATCGACCCCGACCACACCTACCAGCGCAGCGTTCCCTATGGCACCGCGATGAACAATCAGAGTGTCCGGGTGCTCACGCATCGGGGTGAGCAGGCGGCGCCGTGGCAGATCGGTGAGATCCACATCGGCGGTATCGGTCTGTCCGATGGATATCTCGGTGATGCCGAGCGGACCGCCGCGTCCTTCATCACCCATCCCGAAACGGGTGAGCGGCTGTACCGCACCGGCGATTACGGTCGCACCCTGTCCGATGGCGTGATCGAACTGCTCGGCCGTCGCGACAATCAGGTCAAGATTCGGGGCCATCGCATCGAACTGGCCGAAATCGATGAGGCCTGCGCCGAACTCGCCGGTGTGCGGGAGGCGGTGACCTGCGTGGTGGGGGATCGGCACACGCCGTCGTTGGCGGCCGCGGTCGTCGCGGAAGCGGCCGATGGCGCCGAGCTGTCGCGTCGTCGGAAACGGACCTCAGCGACCGTCGAGACCGCGCGGCTGGCGCATGAACGCTGCACAGCGGGCCTCGATAGCGCTGCCCTGGACCAGTTCATCGAGGCGGCACGCACCACGGCGTTGAACAGCATGTGCGCCGCGCTCGGCACCGTGCTCGATCCCGGTGCCCGCGTCGATGACGCGGAACTCGGCCGCAGGCTCGCGGTGGCGCCGGGCAATCGGCGGCTGCTGCGCCACTGGCTCGATGTGCTCGGAGAGGAGGCGCGCGTCATCCGGCACAGCGATGGTCTGATCGAACTGACCGCGCGTCATGATCTGCGCGACTGTGTCGTCGAGTGGGACCGGGTGCGCGAACTCGGTCGGGCCATCGATTACGGAGACGAGCTGCTGGCCTATGTCGGGCACTGCATCGACGTGCTGCCGCAGCTGTTGTCCGGTGAGGTAGATCCGCTCGCCCTGCTGTTCCCGCACGGCAGCACCGATACCGCTACCGCGGCCTACCGGGACAATCTGATCAGCCGCTACGCCAATGCCATAGTGGTCGCCTCGGTCGTCGCGCACGCCGACCAGCAGCCACTGGGGCGACCGCTGCGCATCCTCGAGGTGGGCGCGGGTGTCGGCGGCACCAGTGCCGAACTCATTCCCGCTCTGGCCGATCACGCTGTCCGCTACACCTTCTCGGATGTGTCGCGGTTCTTCCTCACCCAGGCCGCACAGGACTTCGCCGCCTACGATTTCGTCGACTACGCCCTGTTCGATCTGAACGCTCCCGCCGCCGCACAGGGTTTCGCCCCCGGATCGTTCGACCTGATCGTGTGCGCGAACGTCCTGCACAATGCCGTGAACATCGATGCGAGCCTTTCGGCACTGCATCGCCTGCTGGCTCCCAGTGGCGCGCTGGTGTGCATCGACTCCACCGCCACCAACCATCCGTTGATGATTTCGATGGAATTCAAGGAGGGTCTGGACGGATTCACCGATGCCCGCGCCGGTGCGCATTCGGCATTCCTGAGCCATGCCCAATGGGATGCGGCGCTGGAGCGTTCACCCTTCGACGAGGTATCGAGTTTCCCGCCCGCCGGGCATCCGCTGGAGCGGCTCGGCCAGCATGTGTTCTGGTGCCCGTCGGGTTCGACGGCGCAGACGGTGTATCCCGATGACATCATCGCCGGGCTGGAACGAAAGCTGCCGAGCTACCAGGTGCCACCGCGGGTGACGGTCCTGCCGTCGCTCCCGCTCACCGCCAACGGCAAACTCGACCGCCGTGCACTGGGCGAGGAGTTCGCCCAGCTCGCGACGGCGGCGCGTGATCGGCCGGAGATGGCAGCCGCGGCGGGGCAACTCGAACCCATGCAGGCCCGCATCGCCGAGATCTGGGCCGCCGTCCTCGGCCTGCCCGGTACGGCCGGGCTCACCCCGAGCGCGGACTTCTTCGCCCTCGGCGGCGATTCGCTCCTGCTGGCGCAATGTATCGGCCGAATCCGCCAGGAGATCCCGGAAGCCGCACAGCTGGCCTGGGACGACCTGTTGCGCGCCATGGTGTCGGACCCGACGCTGGCCGCCGCCGCGGCCGCGGTGGGTGGCGCAACCGACCCGGACGGCACGGAAACCGCACCGCGAACCGAATCGCCGCTGGTCTGCCTGGACACCGGCGAACCTCGGCCGGGACAACCGATCACGGTGCTGGTGCACGACGGCAGCGGCGGTCTGGCGCCGTATCAGCAGTTGATCGACGCCCTGCGCGCCGCCGAATCGGACGATATGCGGCTCTACGGCCTGCGCCGCACCGTCGCCGACGGATACACCGAGATCGCGCCGGAGGAGCTGTTCGAAACCCTCGCCGTCCGGTATGCCGCCGCGATCGTCGACCTCGCACCCGGCCGGGTGCATCTGGTCGGGTACTGCATGGGTGGTCTCGTGGCGACCGAGATCGCCAAGATCCTGGAGGAGAGCGGGATCTCGATTGCGCCGGTGACGGTGGTGAGTTCGTACCGGGTGCCGCTCGAGATCGAGGACGATGACGTCCTGGACTACTGCTTCGGCCAGATCATGGGCGCGGGCCCCGAGGCGCTCGGATTGCCCGACGACGACGAGGCGTTCGCGACCGCCTTCACCCGCGCACGCGACCGCCATCCCGAGGCGATCGCGGCCGGTGCCTTGCGCGAGGCCGCCGATCCCGAGCTGGCCGCCGGGCTGGCACGCACCACCGGGCCGCAGCGGTTGCGCGCGCTCGCGGCCTCGGGTGCGGTCGGCGCGGCCTGGACCGAACAATCGTTGACCGACCTGCGCGCGGTCTTCGTGCACAGTCTGCGCGCGGTGGTGCGCGGCGCCCGCGATCCGTTCCTCGGCGACGTCCATTTCCTGCGCCAGCGCGGCGATATTCACTTCCTACCGACCCTCAAGGAGGATATGACCGCCTTCTGGCGGGAGTACACCCTCGGCACCCTGACCGTCACCGATATCGAGGGCAATCACTTCGACTGTCTCGACGGCGACAATGCCGCGGCGGTCGCCGGGCTGCTGCGGACCTCGTGGCAGCAGGTTCCCGAGGCCGTCGGATGACCGCCGTCCTGCTGCTCGGCGGTACCGGCGCTGTCGGGCGCGGCTGCCTGGATGCGCTGCGCCGGACGGCCGATGTCACGGTGACCTTGGCCGGACGCGATGAGCAACGCCTGGCCGCGCTCGCCGACCCCGCGACGACCGTGGTACACGCCGATCTGCGCGCACCCGACCGGATCGCTGATCTGGCCGCCGAGGCCGATGTGGTGATCAACTGCGCCGGTCCATCACATCGCTACAGCGCGGCTGTCGCGGGTGCGGTGATCGCGGCGGGGGCGGCCTACGTCGATCCGGGCGGCGATGACGCACTGCTGGAACGCCTGCGCGCGCAGGCACCGACAGCACCGGTCGTGCTGCAAGCCGGTGTGCAGCCGGGTATTTCGGGTCTGGCGCTGCGTGCGATCGCCGAGCGACTCGACGGTGAGGTAGACGAGTTCACTGTGTGGTGTGGTGGACTGCAACCGCTGACCGCCGCGGCGATCGAGGAGTACCTCGCCAGCCTGCGCGGCGATACGGGCACCGGTACGGTGCTGCGCGGGTCGCGGCGCATGCGCGTTCCGGCGAACTCGATGCCGCGCCCACCCGCGCCGCATTTCCCGGAATCGGCCGTCGCACACATCCATCTCGACGAGGAGACCGCGGCCGTCGCGGCCGCGCTCGGTGTATCCGAGGTGTCCTGGGCGAATGTATCCGACGGCAGCCACACCACCTCGGCGATCGGGCGGCTGCACGCCGAGACCGGGGATCAGCCGCTCACCTCGGACCGGCTCGCGGCCACACTCGCCGCCGCCCGGCTCGATCTGTTCGGTCGCGCACCCTATTTCACGCTGGTCGCGCGGGCCGAAGGACCGAGCGGTGCGGCGTCGTCGACATTCACCTGCACCGACAGCTACGCGGCCAGCGGTGCGGTGGCGGCCGTCGCGGCCCTGAACACGGCGGCGACGCCGATCGGTGTCCACCCGCTGTGGGCTCTCGAGCCGATGCCGTTGTTCGCGGCGCTCGCCGCCGCGGTGCCGGGCCTGCGCATCGACATCGGGACGGACGCCGAAACCGCTGTGGAACAGGGGGCCCTATGAGGAAACGCGCCATCGTCGTCGGAGCCAGTTTCCCCGTCTACGCCGAAGCCCTTGCGGGGCCGGACGCACCGGTCGAACTGATCGGGGTGCTCAGCCGCGGTTCGCAGACCGCCGATGCGCTGGCGAACCGGCTCGGGGTGGCGTCCTATCACCGGATCGAGGATCTGCCGCCGGTCGATATCGCCTTTGTCGTGGTGCGCTCGGGCATCGTCGGCGGGGCGGGCACCGAGATCAGTGCGCAACTGCTGCGGCGCGGTATCCATGTGCTCCAGGAGCAGCCGGTCCACGCCGACGAGATCATGTCCCTGCTCGCGATCGCGCGCAGCTGCTCGGTCCGGTACGCGGTCAACGATTTCTACAGCGCGGTGGCCCCGGTGCGGCAGTTCATCGCGGCGGCGACCGCATTGACCCGGCAGGCGGCGGTGACCTATGTGCACGCGCGGGCCTCGCTCCAGGTGGCCTTCCCGTTGTTCACGATCCTCGCCCAAGTGGTGCCCCGGCTGACGCCGTCGACGATCGAGGCCGCACCCGCGACGGCGGGTCCGTTCACCTTCGGCCGGCTGACGCTCGCGACCGTGCCGGTCGACATCCTGATGCAGAACGAGCTGTGCCCCGAGGACCCGGACAGCCACGCCCGGTTGCTGCACGAGATCACCCTCGGCACCGACGCCGGAGAACTGATCCTCACCCACACCCACGGCAGCACCCGCTGGCAGCCACGTCAGCACCGCACACTGGTCGAACAGGGCGATCGCGCGCTGTCCGATATCGTCGGCACGCCCTACGACCCGACCGTGCACGAGGTGCGGCATGTGCTGTGGCCCGATGCCGTGCGCACAGCGGCAGCCGCGTTCGCCGAGGCGGTCGACCGGCCGCATCCCCTTGTCTCCCAACGTTTCCTGAAGGCGACCCGACTGTGGTCGGAGTTCACCGCCGCGCTCGGCCCGGCCGCATCCATTGCGCCCGCACCGATCCCGCCGGTGGTCGCCGGAGAGCTGATCACCTCATGACCATACGAATCGAACGACTGACCCGATCCGATGCGCGCGGCGGCACCGCGCTGGTGGTATTTCCGCATGCCGGAGGCAGTCCGCGCTACTACGCGCCATGGAGTCTGCTGTCACCGGCGCCGCTGGACCTCCACGGCATCACCTACCCCGGACGCGACCTACTGATCGATGAACCGGTCGCCGACAGCGTCGGCGAACTGGCCGCGGAATGCGCGAGCGCGCTCGGCCCGATCGCGCAGGCGTCCCCGGTCGTATTCTTCGGCCACTCCATGGGCGGGTTCGTCGCCTTCGAGACCGCCCGCGCACTCGAACGCGACGGCATCTCGATCGCCGCGCTGATCGTCTCCGGATGCGACGCCGCCCATCTCGGCACCACCGATCGCTGGCATCTGGCCTCCGATGACGATCTGATCGCCCATATCGCCGCGCTCGACCCTCGCGCGGGCGCGGCGCTGGCGGTGCCCGCGCTGCGCCGACTGTTCCTGCCGACCCTGCGCGCCGACTATCGCCTCTCCGAAACCTACCGCGGACGTATCGATGATTCGGTCGGCTGCCCCGTGCACGCGGTGTACGGGACAGCCGATCCCGATATCACTGCGGGCGGACCACAACGCTGGGAAATGCATGCCCGCAACGAGTTCCAGGTCGAGACCTTCCCCGGCGGGCACTTCTACGTCGCCGAGCACGGCGCGCGGATTCTCGACTACATCGCCAGGGCCGCGGGTCTCGGCGTGCCGCAGAATCACAGGTGATCCGGGTATGAAGGTCTCCGGTGCGGCCGGGACGCGGGTCGGCGGCCCGAAGCGTTATCTGTGGATGCTCGGTTTCGTCGCGCCCGCCTGTGCGCTACTGCCCTCGCAGCTGGTGTACCGGACCGGTGTCGAGCTGTTCTGGTGGATCGGTCCGATCATCGTGTTCCTCGTGATCCCGGTGCTGGATCGGCTGGTGGGCGACGACAGCAGCGACCTGAGTGCCGACGAGTACGCCGCTGTGGCCGAGGGCCGTTTCTACCGTTGGTGCCTCTATTCGTTCCTGCCGGTGCAATTCGCGAGCCTGGTGGTCGCGAGCTATCTGTGGGCGGGCGATGAACTGAGCACGATGGCCGAACTCGGTCTCGCGGTGACCGTCGGATTCGTCAGCGGTATCGGAGCGAACGTCGCGCACGAGCTGGGCCACCGGGTGCGGCGACTGGAACGCGTACTGGCCATGGCAGCGCTCGCTCAGTCCGGCTACGGCCATTTCCCGGTGGAGCACAACCGCGGGCATCACGTGTGGGTCGCGACGCCGCGTGATCCGGCCAGCAGCAGGCTCGGTGAATCGCTGTGGGAATTCCTGCCGCGATGCGTGTTCGGCGGATTTCGTTCGGCGCTGCGGCTGGAGCGGGAACGGTTGCGGCGCAAGGGTAAGTCCTGGTGGTGTGTCGACAACCAGATCCTGTCGGCGTGGGCGGCGACCGCCGTGCTGTTCGGTGCGTTGATGCTGGCGTTCGGTCCGGGGGTGCTGCCGTGGCTCGTGGTGCAGGCGGTTGTCGGCATCGTATTGCTGGAGGCGGTGAACTACGTCGAGCATTACGGCCTGCTGCGCGAGCAGCTGCCCGACGGCCGCTATCGGCGCTGCACGCCGCGCGACAGCTGGAACAGCGACCGCATCCTCACCAATGCCTTCCTGTTCAACCTGCAACGCCACAGCGACCATCACATGTATCCGGGTCGCCGCTATCACACACTGCGCAGCGCCGCCGGTGCACCGCAATTGCCCGCGGGGTACATCACGATGCTGATGCTGGCCGCCATCGCGCCGTGGTGGCGAGCGGTCATGGACAAACGAGTGCTCGACCACTATTCGGGCGATGTGACGCTGGCGAATCTGCATCCACGCAAACGTGATTCGCTGCTGGCGAAGTACGGGGCGGTGCACCCCGACGATGTCGGGCGCGAGGTGGTTCGGCACGGGCCGGTGGTGAACCGGCCGGGGATCGCGCGCTACAGTATCGATTGACAATGATTGTCATTAACGGAAATGTCTGGGTCGGGGACTCATGACGATCGAAGGGTTGGGTATGTCAGATCGCTCCGTCGTGGCAGCGCCTTCGGTTCTCGCCGCCGGTCGATCGACCTTGATCGGATGTGCCGTCCTCACCGCGGTCAGCGCGCTGGCCGGGATGGCGCCGCTGATCGCGGTGGTCGAGATCAGCAGGCGGTTGCTGGCCGGCGATACCGAGGTGTGGCCGATCATCGTGGTGGCACTGGTGGGCCTCGCGGTGCGCCAGCTCGGGACCTTCGGCGCCGGGGTACTGACCCACCTGGCCGATATCCGGGTCTCGTTCCGCATCCGACGTGATCTGCTCGCCAAACTCGAGCGGGTTCCGCTGACCTGGTTCACCGACCGCAACTCCGGTCTGGTGAAGAAGACCGTGGAAGACGATGTGGCGGCGCTGCATCAGCTCATCGCGCATTCGGTGGTCGAACTCACCGCCGCCGCGGTGCCGCCGGTGGTCGCCATCGGCTACCTGTTCTACGTCGATTGGCGGATGGCGCTGATCACGTTGCTACCCATGATCATCGGTCTGCTCGTCTACCAACGTGCGATGGCGGGGGCGGGGTCCAAATACCCGGAGTTCATGCAGTGGCTCGAACGCCTCAACGGCGCCGCGGTGGAATTCGTCAACGGCATCGGCGTGGTGAAAGCGTTCGGCACGCCAGGGGTGGCTAACCGCCGGTTCCAGGATGTCTCGACCAACTTCGCGCACTTCTTCCTCAGCTGGTCCAAGTCGACGAGTGTCGCGGGCGTCATCGCCGAGGTACTGGTGTCACCGCCGAGCGTGCTGGTGGTTGTCGCGAGCGCGGGATCCGTGCTCACCCTCACCGGACATCTGCCGCTGGTGAGCCTGGTGGCCTTCCTGGTCTTCGGCACCGTCATCACCGCGGGGTTGATGACCGTCATGATGACGGTGCATCCGCTGGTCACCGCACTGCAAGTGGCGCAGAGCATCCGGGAGCTGCTGTCGGGCCCCGAACTGCCGACCGCCGCCGACCCGAAGCCCTTCGATCCCACCTACGACGGTCCGGTGGTGCGGATGCGCGGCGTCCGATACACCTACGGCGACACCATCGCCCTCGACGGTATCGACCTCGCACTCCACCGCGGCACCATCACCGCGCTGGTCGGCCCCTCCGGCTCCGGCAAGTCCACCCTCGCGAAACTGCTGCCGCGCTTCGACGATCCGGCGGCGGGCTCGGTGGAACTGTACGGCGTGGACCTGCGGGAAGCCGATCCGGCGCAGCTGTATCAGCAGGTGGCCTTCGTCCTCCAGGACGCCGATCTGCTCCGCATGAGCATCCGGGACAATATCCGCCTCGGCCGCCCGGACGCCGACGACGCCGCGGTCATCGAGGCGGCGCGGAAAGCGCAGATCCTCGAACGCGTCATCGAGCTGCCCCGCGGACTGGACTCGGTGGTCGGCGAGGACGCGCAGCTGTCCGGTGGTGAACAACAACGCGTCTGCATCGCCCGCGCCATTCTGGCCGACCGCCCGGTGCTGGTGCTCGATGAGGCCACCGCCAGTGCGGACCCGGAGAACGAAGCCAGGATTCAGGATGCGTTGAGCGAGGTCGCGGCGGGCCGGACGGTGCTGGTGATCGCCCACCGGCTCAGCACGATTCGCGGCGCGGACCGCATCGTCGTGCTCGACGGTGGCGGTATCGCCGAACAAGGGACGCACGAGGAACTTCTGGCCGGAGCCGGTCTGTACGCCCGGCTGTGGGAACACGATCAGCGCGCCCATACGGTCGTCGCGGCGGAGATGGGGGTCGGTCGATGATTACGATGATTCGCTATCTGATGGAGTTGCTCGACGACGGTGGCCGCCGCCGACTGCGCACCATGCTGTGGCTGCAAGGCGCACAGGGTGTGCTTCAGGGGCTCGGGTTCCTGTTCGTCGCGCCGTTGATCGGCGCGCTGGCGGCCGATCCGGTCGACGGCACGGCCGTCGGAGGTTGGATCGCGGCGATCGCGGCGGTGGTCGGTGTGCACCATGTGCTGTTCTCCTGGAGCACTTCGATGGGATATCTGGTGGGCACCGATGTGCTCACCAGTTTCCACACCAGGATCGGAAACCATCTGGCGCGCTTGCCGATCGGCTGGTTCGACGGTGATCGCACCGGGCCGGTCGGCCGTCTGCTCAGCAAGGCCACCATGGACGTGGCCAATATTCCGGCGCATCTGCTGCGGCATGTGGTGGTCGGTGTCACCGCCCCGATCACCATGATCATCGGCAGCTACG
Source organism: Nocardia cyriacigeorgica (assembly GCF_029868385.1). Taxonomy (GTDB): domain Bacteria; phylum Actinomycetota; class Actinomycetes; order Mycobacteriales; family Mycobacteriaceae; genus Nocardia; species Nocardia cyriacigeorgica_F. Next base: position 35,354 of record NZ_JARWNX010000047.1, read on the forward strand.
TCCTCGATTGGCGGATCGGGCTGGCCTTCACCGCGGGCACCGTGCTGTGCGCCTTCGCGCTGTGGCTGTTGATGGTGATCATCCACCGCAATGATGATCAGTACGAGCACGATATCGGCGTCTCCGCCTCCCGGATCGTCGAGTTCGCCCGGCAGCAACCGACCCTGCGCGCCTACGGTGTGCGTCGACGGCCCGAACTCGGCACGCTCGAGGAATCGCTGGAACGCCAGCAGCTGTCGCAATCGCGGCTCACCATTCGCGGCGCCTGGGGCATGATCGCCTTCTTCGGCACGGTGCAGCTCGTCCTCACCGGTGTCATCGCATTGGCCGTGGCATTCGCAGTGGACGGAACCCTCGCGGTGCCCACCATGATCGGGCTGTTGATCATCACGCTGCGGATGCTCGACCCACTGGCCCAGCTCGGTGAACTCGCCGGACATGTGCAGGTGAACGCCGATGCCATCCAGCGGGTGCGGGCGCTGCTCGCGGTGGCGCCGCTGCCCGAACCGGCGCAGGGCGCCGAACCCGCGGGCGCCGATGTCGAACTGCGGGGTGTCACCTTCGGCTATGGCGGAGCCGATACGGTGCTCACCGGTATCGATGCCCATCTGCCGCAGGGATCGCTCACCGCGGTGGTCGGCCCGTCCGGGGCGGGGAAGTCCACCCTGCTCAAACTCGTGGCGCGCTTCTTCGACGTCGATGACGGCGCGGTGCTCATCGGCGGCCGTGACGTCCGCGAACTCGGCAGCGACGGAGTATCCAGGGTGACCGCGCAGGTATTCCAGAACGTGTACCTGTTCGAGGGCACCATCGCCGACAACCTGCGCATGGCCGACCCCACCGCATCCGATGAAGATCTGGCCCGAGTCGCCCGGATCGCGCGGTTGGACGAGGTGATCGAACGCCTACCCGACGGCTGGGACACCCGCGTCGGCGAGGCCGGTTCCACCCTGTCCGGTGGGGAGAAACAGCGCGTGTCGATCGCGCGCGCCCTGCTCAAGGACGCGCCGATCGTGCTGCTCGACGAAGCGACAGCGGCGCTCGACCCCGTCAACGAGGCCGCCGTCGCCGACGCGATCCACGAACTGGCCGCCGACCGGACCGTCGTCGTGGTCGCGCACCGGTTGTCGACGGTCCTCGCCGCCGACCAGATCCTGGTCCTCGACCGCGGCCGCATCGTCGAGCGCGGAACGCATGAGGATCTGCTGACGGCGGCGGGAGTCTACGCACGATTCTGGAACGAACGACTACGCGCCAAGGGCTGGCAACTCAGCGCCGCCGACGGATCTCGAGTACAGGCAGGACAATCGTGAGCACGCCGCAGGTCGAACAGCGACGCACCATCGATATCCGGATGAGTCCGCGCGATCTCATCACCATCGGAATCTTCGGCGCGCTCTACACCGTGATCGTCTTCGCCATCAACGCGCTCGGATTCCTCAACCCGACGATCATGCTGCTCGCCCTCGCCGCCAGCATCGTCGCCGGTGGGGTGCCGTTCATGCTGTTCCTCACCAGGGTGCGCCACGCGGGGATGGTCACCGTCTTCGCGATCGTCACCGCCGGATTGCTCACGCTCACCGGGCATCCGGTCGTCGGGTTCGTCATCACGGTCGGTTGCGCGCTACTCGCCGAGGTCATCCTGTGGCTCGGCCGCTACCGATCCCGCTGGGCCGGTGTCTTCGCCTACGCGGTCTACGCGATGTGGTACGTCGGCCCGCTGCTTCCGGTGTTCTACGACCGCGACGCCTACTTCTCGAGTCCGTCCATGCAACAGATGGGCTCGGACTATCTGGAACAGATGGACCGGCTGCTCTCACCGACCGTGCTGATCGCCTTCGACCTGTCCACCGTGGTCCTCGGCTTCCTCGGCGGACTGCTCGGATCCCGTTTGCTCGACAAGCATTTCGAGAAGGCGGGCCTGGCTTGACCGTCCCGATGTGCGGCCGGTGACGTCGATGGCCACCCTCACCCAGGACCCACCGATCCGGTCGTGGCGTGACCGGCGACTACGCCTGGATCCACGCACGAAGATCCTGCTGGTCCTCGGCGCCAGTGTCATCGTGATGGCTCCGGGCGGGCTCCGATTCTGTGCGGCCTGCCTCATCGTGGGGGTGCTGCTGGCGATCGGTGAGGGCGCATGGACGCGGGTGATCGTATTGCCCGCCGCGGCAGCGGTTCTCGCCGCGGTGGCCTTCGCGCTGCCCGCACTGGTCCGGCATCCGGTGCTCGGCGTCATCGGGACGGTCGCGGCCTATCTGTTGCGGCTGCTCGCCATCGGTGGGATCGCTGCGCACCTGGTCCGGACGACGGGCCCCGCGGATTTCACGGCCGCGCTGCGCGCCGCGCGGGTGCCGAGGGCGCTGACGGTCAGCGCGGCGGTGATGCTGCGATTCGTGCCGACCATCATCGCCGAGGCGCTGGCCGTCCGCGACGCCATGCGCCTGCGTGGGCTCGGTGGTGTCCGCGGCTGGCTCCGGCACCCGATCCTGAGCATCGAGTACTTCACCGTGCCGCTCATCGCCTCCAGTCTTCGGGTGGCCGACGATCTCTCGGCCGCCGCGCTGTTGCGCGGACTCGGCTCCACCACCACACCGACGAGCATGCATCCGCCGCGTCTGCGCCTCGCCGACGCCATCGCGGTGATCCTCGCCGCGGCGCTGGTGCTGGCCACACTGTGGTACGGAGGTCAGCCGTGATCGAGATCGACAGCGTCCGATGGAGTTACGCGGGCGGTGCCGCACCGACTCTGGACGGCCTCGATCTGCATATCGCGCCGGGGGAGACGGTGGTGCTGTGCGGTGCGAGCGGATCGGGCAAGAGCACCGCGCTTCGCCTGATGAACGGGCTCATCCCGCATTTCCACACCGGCGTCCTCGACGGCGGCGTGCGCGTCGGCGGTCGGGATCTGGCCGAGCTGGCCCTGGACGAGATCGGCCGGTTCACCGGAACGGTCCTGCAACATCCACGCCGCCAGTTCTTCACCGATACCGCCGAACACGAAATCGCCTTCGCCCTGGAGAACTTCGGCACCGAACCGGCGCGGATCCGCGAGCGGGTCGCCGCCCTCGTCGATCGCCATGATCTGGCCGACCTCACCGGACGCAGACTGCACGAGCTGTCCGGGGGACAGCAGCAGCGGGTGGCGGCCGCGGCGGCCGTCGGCCACCGGCCCGATGTGGTGCTCTTCGACGAACCGACCGCCAACCTGTCCACCGAGGCCGTCGCCCGGTTCACCGACACCCTTCGCCTACTGCGCGAGGCCGGTACCACCGTCGTCATCGCCGAACACCGTCTCGACTACCTGCGTGGTCTGACGGACCGCGTCGTCCTGCTCGCCGATGGGCGGGTGGCCGAAGAATGGGGTGGCGCGGAATTCGACGGACTCTCCGACGAGGTGCTCGCCGCGGCCGGTCTGCGGGTGCGATCCGTGCCCGCGGCGACCGTTCCCGCATACGCGCAGGGGCCGAGCGTCGCGGTCGCCGCCGAGTCGATGGTATCGCCGGACGAGTCGGGGGTCACCCTGCACGACCTGCGCTGTTTCCTCGGCGGTCGCCCGGTGCTCGATATCGGGTCGGCGCACTTGCCCGCGGGCGCGATCACGGCGATCACCGGCCCCAACGGCGCGGGTAAGACCACGTTGGCGCGCGTCCTGACCGGGTTACAACGGCACAGGGGGACGGTGTGCCTGGACGGGCGGCGCTGGCAGCGCCGGGACCGGCTGCGTGAATCGGCGATCGTGATGCAGGACGTCCAACGTCAGCTGTTCACCGACAGCGTCACCGCCGAACTGGCGCTCGGCTCGGCCCCCGGCACCACATCGCAGAACACGGACCTCCTGGCTGAGCTGGGACTCGCCGGGCTCGGTGACCGGCATCCGCTGGCTCTGTCCGGTGGACAGCAGCAGCGCCTGGTCATCTCGGCCGCTCGGGTCAGCGGGCGCCGGCTCGTGGTCTTCGACGAACCGAGTTCCGGCGTCGACGGCCGCCATCTGCGCTCGATCACCGCGGTCATGCGTGAACTCGCCGCCGCCGGGACGGTGGTGGTCGTGATCAGCCACGATGAACAGCTCCTCGCGCACGCGGCCGACCGTGATCTGCGCCTGCGCCCGCTCGGGAGCTGAGCCGATGGGTGCCTGACCCGCCTCGCTGCTCGGCCGCCACCGAGTCCGGTCAGCGGCGCATGACCGGCAGCTCATCGGACCACCGAATCATGCGCGAAAGGTCATGGTCGGTTGCGGAATTCGTCGTTGATCCCGGTGGCGGCGACCCGCGAGGGTGATAGACATCCGGATCTCATATCCGCGATATCTCTGTCCATTCCTGCGGGAGACACCAAATGACTGTGGTTTTTCTGGCTTCGGCCCTGTTGATCGGAGGCCTGCTCGCCGTGCAAGCCTCGGTGAACTTGCAATTGAACAAAGCGGTGGGCACCCCCTACGGCGCCTCCACCCTGCAACTGGCGATCTCCGCCGTGCTCCTGGCTCTGGTGGCCGGAATCGCCGGTGGCTGGGGCGCATTGGGCACCGTCGGCGAAGTACTGGCGCACGAGCCGTGGAAGCTGCTCGGCGGTATCGCCTCACCGATCTACATCACCAGCGCGATCCTGCTCTTTCCGCGGCTGGGCGCGCTGGCCTCGGTCGGACTGTTCGTCACCGGACAGATGTTCGCCTCCATCGTGCTCGATGTGGGCGGGCTGCTCGGTGTACAGCAGCGCGCCCTCGGGCCCGGCACCATCCTCGGCGCGCTCGCGGTACTGGCCGGAATCGTGGTCGTCATCCGCAGCCAGGGCGGCAAGGTGCAGTCCTCGACCGCCTCGCGCAGTGCGTGGATCGTGCTCGGCCTGGTCGCCGGTGCGGTCCTGCCGGTGCAGGGTGCGGTCAACGCTGCTCTGCGCGCGGAGTTCGACGATCCGATGGCGACCGGCATGTGGTCGTTCCTCGTGGCCACCGCGACCATCGCCATCGTGCTGATCGCCCTGCTGGTCACCGGGCGGACGCCGCGCCCGCAGGTGGCGCCGCTGCGGACGGTGCCGTGGTGGGGCTGGCTCGGCGGTGTCGCGGCGGCAATCTACGTCACCGTCACCTTCACGGTGATCCCGCATATCGGCGCGGCGACGACGATCGCGCTCACCGTCACCGGTCAGCAGCTGGCCTCGGCGGCCATCGACCACCGCGGGTGGTTCCAGCTGCCCGCGAAACCGGTGACCACCGTCCGGCTCGGCGGACTCGTCGCCTTGATCACCGGGTGTGTTCTGGTGCAATTGGCCTGATAACCCGGCGGGTGGCGGACTCGGTACACTGCCTGGCATGTCGGTGGTTTCGCCACAACCGCGGAATCCGGCGGCGGTCAGTGGCTATGAGGCTCGCTGGGAGCGGCACAACAGCGAGCGCCAGCTGACGATCCTGCGGGCCGCGGTCGAACTGCTCGAGGAGAGCCCGGCGGGCGCCGATATCGCGGTGCATCGCATCGCCAAGCGGGCCGGTGTCGCCAAATCGGTGGTGTATCGGCAGTTCAGCGGCCGCGAGGAACTGGACCGGCGGATCCGCTCATATCTGATCGATGATTTCGCCGCCCAGCTCGATGAGCAGCTCGATATGTCCACCGGCTCGGTGCGCGAGATCCTGACCCGCACCATCCGCGCGGTCGCGGATTGGATGTCGGATCATCCGCGCCTCACCGAGTTCGCCCGGACCGGACCGCCCTATGGCGGCGAGGACACCGTCGACGCCGTCGCCAGTCTGAAACTGCGGATCGCGGCCAGGGGCAGTGAGCTGATCTCCGCGGTCGCGCAGCTGATGGGGACCGACGCCACCCCCTTCGACTCGGTCCCGTTCGCGGTGGTGACCATGGTCGAAGGGGTGCTGTCCACCTGGGTCGCCGATACGGCGCCGGATCGTTCGCGGGGCCAAGTGGTCGACGAACTCGCCACCATCACCTGGTTCGTCCTCGACGGTGCAGCCCGCACCACCGGCATTCACGTCGACCCCGACCGCGAACTCGCCTCGGTACTGCGCGAATTCACCGGGCCCGCCGATAGTTAGCTCCGAACTCGTGGCCCGCGCAGGCGCGGGCCACGCGTTGCTCAGGCGGCGTGGCGCACCCGGCGATCGGGTTCGCTGCGATAGCGCGCATGATCGCCACCGATCCCCAGCGCGTTCCACAACCGTCGCGTGACCGGGTTCATCAGCCCGATCTCATCGGCGAGGGCGCGCATATCGCCGAAATATCCGGACAGGATCTTGCGTGACTGCGGGCTGCGCCAGAACGCTTCCTTGATCACCTCGCGCGGAATATCGAATTTCTCCGCGAACGACCGCGGTGGTGCGATGATCTCGCCCGCCAGCCAGCGCATGGCCAGTGGGAAGGCGATCGCGCAGACCTGGGTGCTCACCGGGTTCATCTTCGCGATATGCGCCTTGAGGAATTCACCGGCGAACGAGATGTGCCGCGCCTCTTCGGCGATATGGATCTCCATGGTGCGCAGCACCATCGGCGGCAGATTCGCGCCATCGCGGATCAGCGCCTTCTGGAAATGGTCGATCGGCTCCTCACCGCCGAGAATGCCGATGAACAGGATGACATGCGCGTAGCCGCCCGCCACACCGATGAACGGCGACAGCGCCTTGAAGACCGGCCGCATACCGGGCACATCCACACCGATCCGGTTGACCAGCTCCTGGAACATCTGGATGTGGTTGCACTCTTCGGTCATCTCGTGCAAGCAGTAACGGAACTCCGGCGACCCGTTGGGCAGCTTCATGATGTACTGCATCATTCCGCGGATCAGGATCGTCTCGAACGCGGCGCCGACCTTGATGGAATTGGCGACCCGCCATTTGCCGATCTCGATCTGCCGGTCCACCGACTGGTCCCGATACCACTGGGTGGCGCCGAGTGGATCGATCTCGGGGGACAGGATCCAGCGTGGGTCCTTCGGGTCCAGTGCCATTTCCGGCGAATCCCAGTCGATGTCCAGGTACGGGTCGAAGCGTCGGTTGACCGACCCTTCCGACAGCGTGTGCAGGGCATCGCGGTAGTCGTTGCCGACATTCTGGGTGAGCGGCACAGTCGACGGCGTCATCGGAGTCTCCTCGTGCGTGTGGTGTAGATCTCGCTACCACCAATTTACTGGGACTTTGCGTCTCAGTAAATACCGCATACAGCCCGGTATGAAATCGATCCCGTCGCCAGCGGTGAGAAGCGCGCTGATCAGCGTGAATGCGCGAGCAGCGCGGTTCGGGGTTCGCCTTCGGCGGCCACGCGCCCGTCGCGCAGGTGAATGCAGTGGTCCGCGCGCAGGGCGTCGTCGAGGTCGTGCGTCGCGTGCACGACGGTCACTCCCGCGGCGCTGACCTCGGCGATCGAGCGGCCGATCTGTTCGCGGGCCTGCGCGTCGAGTCCGGTGGCGGGCTCATCGAGCAGCAATAGCTCCGATTCCTGGGCGAGGGCCTGTGCGAGCAGGGCGCGTTGGCGCTGTCCGCCGGAGAGGGTGTCGAGGCGGCGATGCGCCAGATCGGTGATCGCGAGCCGGTCCAGGCATTCGGTCACGATCGCGCGATCGCGGGCGGTGAGCCTGCGCCACGGGCCGCGGTGGGCCCAGCGCCCCATCGTCACCGTCTCGCGGACGGTGATCGGCAACGTGGCGGGCACGGCGCTCTGTTGTACGACCAGGGCGGGCCGGTGGTCGCCGCGTCCGGTGACGGTCCCGCCCAGCGGCCGCACCACCCCGGCCAGCACCGCGAGCAGCGTCGATTTGCCGGAGCCGTTGGGGCCGAGCAGGGCGGTGATCTTTCCCGCCGGAATGGTCGCGGTGACCTCGTGCAGCACCCGATTCCCGTGGTAGCCCGCGGTGAGTCCGGCCAGGTGGATATCCGGTGATTGCATGATGCGACTCCCGTCACCTAACTTGTAATGAAAATCGTTTCCATTCTAGGGTGTCGCATCATGGATTGGCTGTTCACCCCGTTCGAGGTGTCCTTCGTACAGCGGGCGCTCTGGGGCGGATTGCTGGTTTCGTGTCTGTGTGCCCTGGCCGGGACGTGGGTCGTGGTGCGCGGCATGGCCTTCCTGAGCGATGCCATGGCACATGGGATGCTGCCGGGAGTCGCGGTGGCCTCGCTGCTCGGCGGCAACCTGTTGCTCGGGGCGCTGGCAAGCTCGGCGGCGATGGCGGCGGGGGTGACCGTGCTGAGCCGGAATCGGCGGCTGTCGGCCGACACCGGTATCGGCCTGCTGTTCGTCGGGATGCTGGCACTCGGGGTGATCATCGTGTCGCACTCGCAATCGTTCGCGGTGGATCTCACCGGATTCCTCTTCGGTGATGTCCTGGCCACGGGGGAGCGCGACCTGGTGTTCCTGCTGGTCGCCTTACTGGTCGCGCTGGTGGTGACGGTGCTCGGGCATCGCGCCTTCCTCGCGCTCAGCTTCGACGCGCGTACCGCTCACACGCTCGGGTTGCGTCCGCGGCTGGCGCAGTTCGCGCTGACCGGTCTGCTCACCCTGGCGATCGTGGCGTCATTCCATATCGTGGGGACGCTGCTGGTGTTCGGTCTGCTCATCGCACCACCGGCCGCGGCGATGTTCTTCGCGCACCGGATTCCGATGGTGATGGCGTTGGCGGCCGCGTTCGGCTCGGCATCGACAGTCATCGGCCTGCTCATCTCGTGGCATGCCGGTACCGCGGCAGGGGCGACCATCGCGGCGACGGCGGTGGCGCTGTTCTTCGTATCGGCAGCGGTGGCGCGGTTGCGGGAGCGGATCGACCTGCGTGCCGCCACCCAGCCGGTGGCGGTGATCGCGCTGCTGTCGCTGGTCTTCCCGCTGATCGGATGCGGTGCAGAAACCGAATCCGCACCCACCGCACCGACGCCGCACGGCTATGTCGCCGGTGCGGAGGAAACGGCCGAGGCGCAGCCGAGACTTGTTGTCGCCGACCGCGCTTCCGGTGCCGTTCGGGTCGTGGATCTGATCACCGAAGAAGTGGTGGAACTCGATCCGGTCGAGGCCGTGACCGCGATAGCGGGCGACGGTCGCTACGCCTACCTCTCGGCATCGGGTTCGACGCGGGTGATCGACAGCGGCAGTTGGATGGTCGATCACGGCGATCACGTGCACTACTACCGGGCGTCCGCGCGGGACGTCGGTGCGCTCGATACACCCCCGATGACGGCGGCGTACAGCGATAAGACGGTCGTGACCGCCCTCGGCGAATCCGGGGCCACCCTGCTCGATCGCGCGACGCTCGACAACGGATCGGTACGGGTGCTCGGCGATATCGCGGACGCGACCGCGGTGCCATATGCGGGCAGGTTGGTCGTCGCGTCGTCGTCGGGCCGGATCGAGGTGCGTTCCCGCGACGGCGCCGAGGTGACCGCACTGGACACACCCTGCGCTGATCCGCGTGGACAGGCCCGCACCCGCCGCGGCGTCGTGTTCGGTTGCGCCGACGGCGCAGTCCTCGTCGCCGAGCAGGAGACGGGATTCGCCGCGACGAGGATCCCCCTCGCGGAAGGCATGGGCGCACCCGCGGGTGGGTTCTTCCATCGCCCCGGAAGCACGACGCTGGTCACGCGCTCGGGTGTCGATGGCGTCGGCGTCCTCGAGGTGAGCACCCGACGCTGGTCCCGGATCGATACCGGGCCGGTCATCGCGACCACGACCGCGGGCGCGGGCACCGCCATCCTCGCCCTCACCGCCGACGGCATCCTGCACGGCTATGACCCGGCGACCGGTACCGAGACCGCCCGGACCAAGGTGCTGGCCGCGCCGGTCGCGGCAGATGCGGCCGTACCCGTGCTCGTGGTCGACGCCAACCGCGCCTATGTCAACGATCCGGCCGCCCGGGTCGTCCATGAGATCGACTACAACGACAATCTGCGAATCGCACGGACTTTCACCCTCGATATCGCACCGGACCTGATGGTGGAGACCGGCCGATGATCTCGTCCTTCCGGGTGCTCGTCACCCTGCTCGCCGCTCTGCTCACCCTCACCGGGTGCGCCGCCTCCGGCCCGGACCGGGGCGCGATCGTGGTCACCACCGACATTCTCGGTGACATCACACAGGCGATCGTCGGTGACGCCGCACCGGTCACCGTGCTCATGCCGCGCGGGGCCGATCCGCACTCCTTCGCCGTCTCGGCCCAGCAGGCCGCGGGACTCGAACAGGCCGGACTGATCGTCGCCAACGGTCTCGGTCTCGAAGAAGGTGTGCTCCACAATGTCGAAGCCGCCGCCGACGCCGGAGTGGCGACGGTGTACGTCGGCGCCGAGATCGACCCGATCCGGTTCGGCTCGGGCGCCACCGCCGGACAACCCGACCCGCATTTCTGGACCGATCCGCAGCGGGTGCGGCGTGCGGTCGAAGTGATCAGGGACCGGGTCCTCGCGCAGGTGCCCGGTATCGATGCCGACACCGTCCGCGCGAACGCCGACCACTATCTGACCGAACTGGACGGGCTCGCCGCCTGGATGACCGAGCGGTTCGCCACCGTGCCCGTCGAACGACGCACACTCGTCACCAACCACCACGTCTTCGGCTATCTGGCACAGCGTTTCGGCTTCGAAGTCCTCGGTGCGGTGATCCCGAGCGGCACCACCCTCGCCTCACCCAGCCCCTCGGATCTGGCCGATCTGGCGGGCGCCATCCGCGCCGCGAACGTGCCAGCCGTGTTCGCCGACTCGGCGCAACCGGACCGCCTCGCCCGCGTCCTCGCCGAACAGGCCGGTGTGCAGGTGCGGGTGGTCGGACTGTATTCGGAATCGCTCACGCCGCCCGGCCAGGGGGCGGGCACCTACCTGGAGATGATGCGGGCCAATACCGACGCCATCGTCACCGGACTGACCCGGTGAACACAGACCTCGACGGTGCCTTCACACCGCGAACCCCGGCAGTACCAGAACGGAGCACAATGCGTACTCGAACACGAACCACAACGGTGGCGCTCTCGGGCCTGCTGGCCTCGGTGGTGGCGCTGAGCGGCTGCGGCAGCGACGATTCGGAGCGGACCGATCCGCCTGCCGTCGCCGATCCGCTGGCCGTCACCTACGACGGCGGCATCTATCTGCTCGACCCGAACACCCTCGCGACCACCGGTGAGGTCGAGCTGGCGGGGTTCAACCGGCTCAACCCGGCCGGTGACGACCGGCATCTGCTGGTCTCCACCAAGGACGGCTTCCAGGTGCTCGACGCGGTAGCGGGCCGGTTCACCGGCGTCGACTTCCCCGCCGCGAAGCCGGGACATGTGGTCCGCCACGCCGGGCGCACCGTCCTGTTCGCCGACGGCAGCGGCGAGATCACCTCCTTCGACCCGACCGAACTCGCTGACGGTAAACCCGAGACCGAGGTGTACAAGACGCCAGCGCCGCACCACGGTGTCGCGGTCGAATTGGCCGGTGGTGAGCTGGTGGTGACCGTCGGCACCGAGGAATCCAGGGTCGGTCTCGCGGTGCTCGACGCCGACCGCAAGGAGATCGCCCGCAACGAGGACTGCCCCGGTGTGCACGGTGAGGCGACCGCACAGGGCGAGGCCGTGGTCGTCGGCTGCCAGACCGGTGCGCTGGTCTACCGTGACGGCACGATCACCAAGGTCACCAGCCCGACCCCGTACGGTCGGATCGGCAACCAGGCGGGTAGCGATGTCTCGCCCATCGTGCTCGGTGACTACAAGCAGGACAAGGACGCCGAACTCGAGCGTCCGCAACAGGTTTCGTTGATCGACACCACCACCGCCACCGTGCGGCTGGTCGATATCGGTACCAGCTACACCTTCCGCTCGCTGGCCCGCGGACCGCAGGGCGAGGCGCTGGTGCTCGGCACCGACGGCAAGATCCACGTCATCGACCCCGTGGCGGGTACGGTCACCAGGACCATCCCGGTCGTGCAACCGTGGCAGGAACCGCTGGAATGGCAGCAGGCGCGTCCGGCGATCTTCGTGCGCGAGGGCATCGCCTACGTCACCGATACCGCGACGAAGTCGGTGCACCGCGTCGACCTCGCGTCCGGGGCCGTGACCGCCACGGCGACGCTGCCCGAAAGCCCGAACGAACTCAGCGGCGTGCTGTCCTGACGCCGGGGGTCGGAGCAAGGACCCCACCGGACCCGTTTCGCCGTTAGGCTGCTCGCATCAGAGCTGTTCATCCTGGTGCGAGCCGTTTCGGCGGCGGGAAGATGGTGGTCTGATGAGCGGTGACGTCGGGCTCAGCGGCATTCCACTGACCATGCTGTGGACCTTGCACAACCGGGCCTCCGAATCGCTGCGCCCCGACGCGATCCTGCACGACCCCGACTGCGTGCGGATCTACGAATCCATCGACTTCGACTACGAGAAGTACTTCGGCAAACCCGACGGCACCCACGCCGTGCGTTCGCTGCGCTTCGACGAAGTGCTGCGCCCCTGGCTCGCCGCGCACCCCGGCGGCACCGTCGTGGAACTGGCGGCCGGGCTGGAAACCCAGTTCCAGCGGTGTGATGACGGCCGGGTGCGGTGGCTGTGCGTCGACGTGCCGCAGGCCATCGAGATCAGGCAGCGCTTCCTACCCGCAACCGACCGCTGCCGTCATCTGCCGGTCAGCGCGCTCGACCTGTCCTGGCTCGACCATGTCGACGGCCCGGAACGTGGCGTCTTCGTCTCGGCGCAAGGGCTTTTCATGTACTTCGAGCCCGAGGACGTCCGGCGCCTGTGCGTGGCGATCACGGCGCGCTTCCCCGGCGCCGAGCTGATGTTCGACACGATCCCGCCGTGGTTCTCCGCCAAGACCATGACGGGTTTCCGCACAACGCCCGCCTACACGACACCGCCCATGCCGTGGGGTGTCAAGCGCAGTCGCGTCGAAAGCCTGCTGCGGGGGTGGAGCCCGAAGATCGCCGAGGTCAGGGTCTGCTCGTACGGGCCATCGCACGGGGTGCTCGCGGTGAGCGCACCGTTCTTCGATCGCCTACCGGTGCTGCGCGATATTCCGCCGAGCATCGTGTGGGTGCGCGCGCAGGGGTAGGCGCCGACCATGGGCCGAATGACTCGGCGTCAGCTCTTCGATCGAGCGGCGCCCGAACTGCCCTGGTCCGAGAACCGGACTCGAGCAGGCGGATCAGCCCTGGACCGGAACCCGTTCGGTGAACACGCCGACGGTATGGATACGCGGAGCGTCCGCGGCGAAGTCGAGCGTGACGAGAGCCGGTGCGCCGCCCCGCTCCACGCTCACCGTCACCGTGCGCCCGGCCGCGATCGTCTTGCCCGCACGCAGACCCACCGACGCCCAATCGGTGAACTCATCGGCGGAAACCACGGTCCCCACAGGACATTCGATCACCGTGCCCGCACCGAGCAGCCGACGCACATGGGCGGTGTCGCCGGAGCCCGCGGCCTGGAACAGTTCCGCGGCCACCCGCTTGCCCGTCCGGCCGACTCCGGTGAACCCACGCGCCATACCGGCCGCGCCGCCCACCCCTTGATTGCGCACCAGCGCCGCGCCCAGCTTCATCCCCGCGCCGAATCCACGTGCGCCCGTGCGCAACAGCTGGGCGACCATGGCCGGAAGTTCCCAGTGCGCGGCGAGATGGGTGATCCGCAGTCCGCCGTCGACCTCGGCGAGGTCATAGCGCAGGTGCATCGGCACAAGCACGCATGCGCCGGTGGACATGGTGGTCCGGATGCTCAGATCGCGGACAACGCTCGCGGGTCCGAGGAAATCGTGATCCACCCGGAATTCGATGGTGTTCGGTGCGATGAAGGTGTCGTAGAACCGTTCGATGGCCGCGCGTCCGATGTGCGGGCGCGCGCCGACGGGATCGCGAACCGTCGCATCGGCGGTGAACAGACCCACCCACGTCGGTCGGTCGTGTGCGGCGACGGCGTGCGGTGAGGCCTGCACGGCGGCGAGCAGGCTCGCGTCCGATGCGTCGAGTGACACGGCAACTCCTTCGTCTGGCGAACCGCGAACCGCGGCTCCACCATGGTAGAACCAGTTCTAATTTCCCGGCACGTCGATGGACCGTTCAGGCGCCAGGCCTCGTATCGATGCCCAGGTGAACGGGGGCTTTCCTGCCGGCCGGGCTCTGCCACACTGGAGTGATACCGAACCGCTCCCGTTCGGGGGCGTTGGGCCGAGTGAATCGAGGCCGGACATGGGCAGCGCCGATATCCAGCAGAACCTGAACCGTCTGATCCAGACCGTGCACACAGCCCTGTTGCTGCTGATCATCTCGTGGTGAGTGGGCACGTCACGGGCGTAGGCCCGCCCGGATGACCTTGCCGGTGGCATTGCGGGGCAGGGCGGTGGTGGTCAGCCGCCATCGGGCCGGAACCTTGTAGTACGCCAGACGTGCGCGCGCGAACTCGCGCAACTCGGCGTCGTCGGTGGCCGTGAGATTCTCGACCACCACGACCGCGGCGACCGCCTGCCCGAGATCGGGATCGGGCACACCGAGCACGGCGCTTTCCAGCACCGCGGGATGCTCGTCGAGGCACTGTTCGATCTCGGTGGGATAGACGTTCTCGCCGCCGCGCAGGATCAGATCCGAGCGCCGCCCGGACAAACGCAACCGGCCGTCTTCGAACACTCCGATATCGCCGGTGCGCAGCCAGCGGTCCGGGGTGATCGCGGCCGCTGTCGCGGCGGGATCGTCCCAATATCCGAGCATCACATACGGTCCACGCACCCAGATCTCGCCTTCCTCGCCGTCGGGGAGCGGGGCGCCGGTCTCGTCGTGGATCTCCACCGATACGCCCATCACCGGGCGGCCGACGGTATCCGGGAAGGCGGCGAGTTCGGCGGGTGCGGCCAAGGTGGCGGCCGTACTGCATTCGGTGAGGCCATAACTGGTGACCAGCGCGCCGCGCGCCACCGGAAGCTGCTCGCGCAGCCGCTGTTGCAGCGCCGCCGAGGAAGGCGCCGAGTTCAGCGAGAAGGCGCGCAGCGAGGACAGGTCGTACTCGCCGAGATCGCGGTCGAGCAGTCTGGTCGCCATCGTCGGCATCGCGCCCCAGTTGCTGATCCGTTCGCGCTCGATCAGCCGCAGCACCCGGTCGGCGTCGAACGAACCCTGATGGATCACCGCCGTATCGCCGCTGACCAGGCGCGGAACCACCAGATTGTGCAGGCTGGCGATATGGAACAGCGGTGAGGTGAGCAGGAATCGCCGGCCGCCGTCATCGGCGCTGCCGGTCAGCTCCGCCGCCAACGCATCGTTGAAGCGGTGGTAGCCGATGACGGCGATGAGGTTGCGATGGGAATGGGTCACGCCCTTCGGGCGACCGCTGGTCCCGCTGGTGTACAGAATGACCGCGGGATCGTCCTCCTGTACCGGCGTCCTCGGCAATTCGTCGTCGGCGAACTCTGCTATCAGGGCCGGGATATCGCGTTCCATCGTCAGCGTCGGGACGTCGAGGCCGAGTTCCCCGACGCGTTCGGCCCGTTTGGCGTCGGTGATCAGTACCGACGGCGTGGTGTGGCCGACGCCGTAGGCGATCTCCGGCGGCGCCCACCACGCGTTGTATCCCACCGCGATGGCGCCGAGACATTGCGCCGCCCAGAACGCCACCACCCATTCCGGGGTGTTGGCCGCCAGGATGCCGACCCGATCGCCGACGCCGACGCCGTAGCGCTCGCGCAGCGCCCTGGCCAGCGCGCCCGCGGCGGCCGCGTGCTCGGTGAACGACAGCCGGGTGTTCTCGGTGACCAGATAATCGCGATCGCCCCAGTGTGTGGAGGCCGCGAGGACATCGCCCAGACAGCACTCGCGGTGGACGAGCAGCGGGGTCGGCGCACCGAGTACCTGCTGCACCGTCATCTCGAACGGCCCGCCCGGTCCGGTGAGCCTGCCGATGGCGGCCATGGTCAGCGCCTGCTGATCGACGGTTTCGGTCATCGTTTTCCTGCCGTTCGTCTCTTCCCGGAGCGGTAGAACGTGTTCTATTGTTATCGCATACGGGTCATCGCGGTGGCGAGATCGGCGCGATCGATGTCGATTCGTCGGAGCCCGCCGCACGCGGTCGCGCGGGCGGGATTCACCGGGTGCGGGGAGAACCTGTCGGTGGGGTGCGGCATCATCTGTGCACGCAGGCCCCTTCACGAAACGCGAGAATTGCCCGGAGAGCACCATGTCGTCGCCTCGAACAAAGTCCAAGAACGCACCGCAACCCCTGTCCGCCACCGAGATTCAGCAGATCGCCACCGAGATCGCCGACGGCCGCCCGCCCATGGTGTGGTTCACCGCCGCGGCCGTGGGCATACCGGAAGGACGGTCGGGCAAGGTCATTGCGCTCGGTGAGCCGTCCGATGGTGATTTCCTCCAGATCCGGCCCACCGGTTCCAAAGATGTACTGTCCTTTTCGCCGACCGAGGTGACCCTCACCAAGCCCGCGCGGGATCGGGCCGCGGGCGCCCCGGCACAGCCGAAGCCGACCACGAGGAAGGAACCGACCACCGTGACCAAGCCGTCGGCCCCGACAGGCACCGCGTCCTCCGCTCCCGCACCGCAGCCGGCCGCGAAACCGGCGGCCGCCGCGAAACCGGCCGCCGAACCCACCTCGAACGGAGCCGCCACCGCGGCCTCCGCGCGGCAGCAGCCCGCCGTGCCCGCCCAGCCCAAGGCCGCCAAGGCGCCCGCGCGCAAGACCAGGGCGGCCGAGGTCACCGTCACGATCACCGGCACCGCCGACGGTGAGTGGAGCGTCGACGTGGTCAACGGTAAGAAGCGCACCGTGCGCGCGTTGCCGGTGAGCAGCTCCGCCGTCTCCCAGGCAGCCAAGCTGCTGCATCCCGAGGTCGCCGAGGTGGTCGCCGGGATCCTGGAGGCCGTACGCGGCGCGCAGCTGTCCAAGGTCGAGCAGTTGCAGGCCGAACTGGAACAGGCCAAACAGCTGCTCGCCGAACTGTCGGAGTGAGGGGCCCGGTCGCTCAGACCGCCGTTTCGCGGTGCCAGGGGCGGCGGCCGGTCTCGGGCGCCGCGCGGGTCTCGTCCCGGAACGCGTCGTAGAAGACGTAGCCGAGCGAGTACTCCTTGGCGTGATACATCGCCGAATCCGCTTCACGGAGCAGGTCGAAGATATCGGCTTCGGCGGCGCGCGGCCCGCTGCACGTCAAGCCGATGCTCGCGGTGATCGGCACCTCGCCCGCACTGAGTTCGAAGGGCCGGATGAAGGTGCACAGCAGCCGTTTGGCCAGGCCTTCGGCCGCCTGGCGATCCAGTGGGGCGAGCACGACGAATTCGTCGCCGCCGTAGCGCGCCACCACATCGTCGCGGCGCACCGCGCGCCGGATCCGCGATGCCGCGTTGGCGATGAGTTCGTCGCCGACCGCGTGGCCATAGCTGTCGTTGATCATCTTGAACCCGTCCAGGTCGATGAACAGCAGGCACAGCGGCTGTTCGGCCCAGTGATCACGATTGCGGGTGAGCGCGCGTAACAGCGCCGCCCGGTTCAGCAGACCGGTGAGCAGATCGTGATCGGCCTGATACTGGGCTCGTTTCTCGCTGCGGGCACTGCGCACGATGGCGCGTTCGCTGCGCACCAGCACCCCGATCAGCAGCAGCGCGCACAGCGACGACACCACCACCCGGTCCATCGTGCCCAGATTCGAGCCGACCACCGGGATCAACGACGCCACGATCAGCGCGACCGCGATGAAACTGGCCCGCTGCCGGGAATGGTGTGGATGGATGGGATGCGGTGCGCCGAGCGAGGTCATGGTCGGATGCAGGGCTGCGATGCCGACCAGTGTGTACGCCAGCAGCAGCGGAGCCAGCAGCACATCGCGACCCGCCACGGGAGTGCCCGCCACCTCGAGGTTGTAGCCGAGATCGCCGAGCAGTGCCAGCAGCAGGCCGCCGTGCAGCAGCCGCAGCGAGGTTTCCGAGCGGGTGGTCGTCGCCACCGAATAGGCGACCAAGGTCAGGAGCAATGCGTCGAGGATGGGATAGATCGCCGTCGCCACGGTATGGCCGAAGTGGCCGTCGGTGCGCAACGCGGGCGAGATCAGGAAGGTCCACGAGGCCAGGAGCGCACCGAGGCCGATCAATCCCGAATCGAGCAGCAGATCGTAGTCGGTGTGGATCTGTCTGGGGCGCAACCAGGCCACGGCCGCGACCCCGATGCCGAGATAGCCACCGAGGGTGAAGATGTCATCGAGGGGCCGAGTGGGTGCGTCGGCGAAATCACGCAGGGCGATGCCCCCGGCGAACAGCACCGCCGAGGCCGACAGCAGATACCACGGCAGCGGGCGTCGCGGACCGTGCCGATGCAGGCCAGCGCCGATCATGGTGAGTGCGCCCGCGACAACGAGAGCCATCGTCGTCAGCGACAGCGCAGGCGAATCGATCAGAGTTTGTAGCACGATCGCGACGATCGCGACGCCGGGGACGAACCTGATCCACCGATGTCCGAAGTGCGATCGCCCACCCGTCGACTGCTCTTCGGTAAGTTCCATCAGCCCCCCTTCATCGCTCCCGTTCCGAAGAATCGGGCCGCGTAGTAGGTCTGGGAATCCTCAACTGCTACTGCGACGTCTGCCTGCTCCTCGAGCACCGCTCGGATGCCGTCGGCAAAGGAGAACCGAGTGTTGTTGTACGAACAGATGTCCCAGCCGACCGCGGCACGTTCGGCCACCAGAACCTGGACAACTGATTCGATCATGACATGAAACGCGGCCCCCTGTCGCGTACTTGGCGCAACAAGGGTGAAACCCGCGTAGTAGATCGCATCGCGGGCCGCGTGGTCCGGATATCGCGCGAGGAAATACTCGGGACTGATCCACGGCACGGTTTCCAGTTCCTTGGTCAGCGTGGTGACGCCGACGGGTGCACCGTCGCCGGTGCGCGCGACATATTTGAGTACCCGCGGATCGCTCATCTCGGCGATGAACTCCTCGCGATGCAGCACCTGCCTGGCCGCCGCCCGCGTCCGCAGCGGACCGAACGCCTCTTCGTAGAGGTTGTGGAACAGTTCGACGGCGGCACCGTCGATCGTGGTCTCGGTGGTCACGTGCAGGTCGGTCATAGTCGGTGCCAGCCGGTCGCGCCGAATGCGGCGAGGACCACCGCGCAGACCGGACTCCCATCCGATCGAGTTTCGGTGGTGTGCAATCGAACCGGCGCGAAATCGCCGCGACGGTGTTCGGTCATATCGGCCAGGCTGGCTCGGACAAGGTGTTCGACCTCATCGGCGGTCGCCGCCTCGTGTTCGACGAACAGACCGGCCCCGTCGGCGCGGGTGGTCCAGCCGATTCCCGCGGCCGCGTGCCCTCCCGCGGTGTCGGCGTGTCCCGCCGCGTATACGCAATAGAGTCGATCGCCCCAGCGGATCGGTGTGCTGATCCGCTCGGTGCGTTCGAGCCGTGCGCCCGGCGGTATCACCGAGGAGAGCCGGATCAGATTGGCCTCGCCGACACCGATCCCGCGCAGGGCGGCGTCGAACGCCGATAGTGCGGTGGGTCCGATTCCGGTGGCGGCGGCGATCTCGATGGTCAACGGCCGCGCCGAGCGCTGCCGAACAGCGCGCGGCCAGCGAGGCCAGGACAAGCCGATACGGCGTCGGGCGGTGTCGATCACGGAGCTCCCCATGCGGCCGGGCCCGCGCTGCGCGGGCGGTCATCCCTTCGGACCGAGCGTGACCCACCATGGTGCATCCCGCATCGTGTCGCGGTGAAACCACAGCTGGCACGGCGTGTCTCGTAGGGTGGAGCGGTGCCCGACGACGATTTCGACGCTGCCATGGCCACCTGGGTCGCACCGGGGCGAGTCAACGTCATCGGCGAGCACACCGACTACAACGACGGGTTCGTGCTGCCCATCGCGCTACCGATGAGCACCGCGTGCGGTGCGCGGCGGCGGGCGGATGCCGTGGTCGCGGTGCGTTCCCGGCAGCGTCCGGGCGAACATATCGCCCGCGCGCTCGGTGGCCTCGATACGGCACGCGACGAGGTGCCCGGCTGGGCGCGGTATCCGATGGGTGTGGTGGCCGAGTTCATGCGGCGCGGATATTCGGTCGGCGGTGTCGAGCTGCGGATCGACGGCCGGGTGCCGATCGGGGCCGGGCTGTCGTCATCGGCGGCGCTGTGCTGTGCGGTCGCGGTCGCACTGCGAGATCTGTTCGATGTCACGGTGTCCGACCGCGAGTTGATCGAGCTGATGAGTGCGGCCGAGAACAACTATGTGGGCGCGCCGACCGGCATCCTCGACCAGTGCGCGGCTCTGCTGTGCACCGCGGGACACGCGCTGTTCCTCGATGTGCGGAGCTTCGCTCAGAGGAAACCCGATGCCTACGAGCAGATTCCGTTCGACCTGGCCGCGCACGGGCTCGAATTGCTCGTCATCGACACCGGCCACCCGCATCGGCTCACCGACGGCGCCTATGCCGAACGCCGTGCGCAATGTGACGCTGCGGCAGCCGATCTGGGGGTGCGGTCGTTGCGGGAAGTCGACTCCCTCGCTGTGGTCGACCGGTTGGCCGATCCGGTGCTGCGGCGCCGGGCCCGGCATGTCGTCACGGAGAACTCCAGAGTCGCCGACGTTGTCGCCGTGCTGCGCGCGGGCGGTGATCCGCGCCGGATCGGTCCGATGCTCACCGCGTCCCATACCTCGCTGCGTGATGATTTCGACGTGTCGACGCCCGCGCTGAACGCCGCCGTCTCGGCCGCACTATCGGCGGGCGCGTACGGTGCCCGCCTGGTCGGTGGTGGTTTCGGCGGCAGCGTCATCGCCCTGATCGACCACGACGGCGTCGAGCAGGTTCGCGCTGCCGTACGAGAGCGGTTCGCCGGAAACGGTTTTCCCGAGCCACACACATTCGCTGCTGTTCCGTCGGCGGGCGCGCGCCGGATCGGGTGACCGTCGCCCCGATCGGTGGTTGTCGGGGTCTTGCGCTAGCATCTGTGCTCGGCCGTTCGGGTCGGCCGTATTCAATCGTCCAGGGGGAAAGCTGATGTCATTCGTCGACCTGTTGACGGGTCTCGAGCCGCAGGTGTGGGCCGACGGCAACGTGTGGGCCGGTTCGGTGGAATCGAACCTGGCCCGGCGCGGAGGTGGGGGCGGAGGTGGCGGCGGTGACGAGTTCAACTGGTTCTGGGGAATTCTCTGCATCCTCGTCTTCGTGATCATCATCGGTGTCCTCATCTGGCTCAAGTACTCCGAGCGCAGCGACCGGGAGCGACAGCAACAGCAGCCGCAGTACCCGGCACCGATTCCACCGCACCAGCAGGCGCCTTTCGCGCAACAGCATCAGTCGCAGCCGCAGTTCCCGCATCCACCTCAGTCGCATCCGCAGCAGCCGATGCCGCAATACCCGCCGCAGCCGTACCAGCCGCAGTCGTACGGGCAGCCGCCCCACGGTCAGCCCGGATACGGACAGCAGCCTCCTCCGCCGTACCCCCACGGCGCGTACCCACCCCCGAACCAGCCGTACCCGCCGCAATACCGGCCGTAGGTCCAGGGGCCCCATACCCGAGCGGCCCAGCTGTAGGCCCACTCGATCGGCCTCTGTTGCTGCGCAAGGGAGTTCGGGCGCGGTTCACCCGGCCCGAGGCGTCCACCGAGTCGCGCGTCCGGCACCGCTCCCGCCGACCCGCCCCACGAGCTCGCTGCGCGTTGAATCCGAGTATTCGATGTGGCTCGGCCGCGTACCGACAACGAGTCACGGCACGTCGACGAATCCGGAAGTGTCGAAGTCGCCCCGCCGCCGAGTGACCCGACAGACGCTCCGTATTCGGATGCGCAACGAAAGTTCTTTGTTACCGGAGAGTATTCTTCTCTTGTTACCGGAAAGTATTGTGTCGCAGGTCTCTTTGTGAGGCAAACGTCATTTGAGCTGCGTATCTGATGCTCTAGGCTGGTCGATGTCGACGATGACAAGGACCTCATCGAGGGCGTGACGCGCGCCCTCGACATTCGCGAAAATGCGAAACAATTTATCCAAAGGTTGAATTCGAAAAACAATGGAACACGCACCCCACGGGCAAGTCGACGATGTCATGCACAACCGTTCCGAATTTCGATCCGCTTGGAAATGCTGGTCCATCACAGCACTGAGCCTGCTCACCCTCGTACTTCTGTTCCAGCCGTGGTTGTCGGCCTCGGGCCCCCACGGCGACGTGCAGACCGACGCGTTCGGCCGGATGGACGGCTCCGTCCCCGCGCTCCGCATCTTCGGCGAGCCCGTAGTCTCCATCAACGGTTTGTGGGGGATGCTCATCGGTGTGACCGCGATAGCCGCCCTGTTCGGGGCGCAGCTGCATCGGATCATCGGTGTCGGACGGTCCCTGGCGATCGGCGCCAGTACGGCCAATGCCGTACTCGTTCCGTTGACCCTGTTGTATCTCAACGGGAAGGCGCCGGAACTCGAGGAGATGACGAAAGATCATGACGAGCTGAAAGAGACGCTCGGCAACTTCCTGAAGAGTGTCTTCGGCGGCAGCACACAACCGGCCGCTGCCGAGACGGCGAAGACCGCGGCGACCGCCGCCCTGACGAATCAGGCCCTGATCTGCGGTCTCGTCGTCGCCCTCACCGCCGCGATCGCCGTCAGCATCCGCAACCGGCCCCGCCCGGCCGCCGACACCGGCTCCCAGGAGGAGCTCTCGGACCCGTCGACCGCCGATGCGGCCCCGATCCACGTCGATGATGCCGCCGACGTCATGGAGCGCAAGCTCGAACACATCCTGCAACACAAATATCACCTGATCGAACCGGCCGAGGTCGAAGACGACGAGCATGGCCTGGCCCACGAAGTCGGCCAACAACGTCTCCTGCCACGGTCGGAGCGCCCCCACCGCAGCGATGGTCAGACGTCCAGGCAGACCCGCCGCCGTCCTCGGCCGCGGCCCGCGAACCCGACAACCGAGAAGTCGCAGGTTACGCCGTGGGTCGCTGCTTCTCAGAGTGGTCGGCTCGCAACGCCTTCGCGGATATCGTCCACCGCGCTCGCCGAACGCCAACGCTCCCACAGATAAGACCCGTCGGCTGCCGTCCCACGGTGGTCGTCACCGACGGCGACCACTTCGATGGTCTGGATGTCCGCGTCGAACCTGCGCTCATGTTCCACTGACGACCGACCTACCGCGTCCCGGAAACTACATCTCCCGGGACGCGGTAGGCGTTGGATCACTTGGCCGGGAACGGTGCGTTGATGGTGGTGATGTACTGGATCACCGCGCCGATGGCCACGGGTGTGGTGATCAGGATCTGGCCCGCCACGGCGCCCAGGCTACCGACGGCCATCACACCGCCGAGGCAGCCGATGGCGGCGGCGGGGATGAAGGGGCCGAACAGGCCGATGATGGTGGCCGAGGCGATGGTCGCACCCGCGATGCCGCCGAGTACGCAACCGACTGCCGCACCACCTAATCCGCCGACGAGCGCCGCGACGCTGGCGCCGAAGCCGACCGTGCTGGTCATTCGGCTCCACGCATCCTTCTCACGGTCGTACTCGGATTTGTAGGTGGCCTTGTCCTCGAAGGGGAGAGCCACCGGCCGGTAGGCGGCGTGGGCGAGATCGAATTGCGGGGTGAGTGTGGCAGTACGGCCGGAGATCTCGGCCGCGATCGGGAACTCGAACTCGTCCACCCGGAATGCCAGCGGCATCCCCGCGAGCACACTGCCGTTGGGCGCCTTGATTTTCAGCACCCGGTCTTCGACCACCAGCGAACCCGCGTCGGTGTTGATGACGCTGGTGGTGTCGGTGGCCGTCGCGGTGAAGCCGACCGCCTCGGGCTGTGGCGTGGGCGCGGCCTGGGCAGGGGTTGCGGTCAAGCCGAGGGCGGTGGTCGCGGCGATGGTCAGCAGGGCGAATGTGTTGATCTTCATGGGGGTAATTCCTTGTCGTAGGTAGATGCGCGTCGCGTGGGCGGATACGGGTGCGTCCACGCGATCGAGCGCACGGCGAAGTCGGGCCCACGTCGGTCGTGGGCCCGCGAGTCGAAGATGTATGGGTGGCTACCCGGTGGCGCGACCCCGGACGAGGCCGATCACCACATCGATCAGCAAGAACCCGAGCAGGCTCACCCCGATCAGCGGCGCGAACCAACCGATCAGCAGCGTCACCGCCGCCAGCGGCACGATCAGCACCAGCGGACTACGCCGCGACCAACCGCGCTGCGGAGGCTTGCCGACGGCGAACCGCCCGGCATCGCGGATCGGGCGCCGCCGCCACCACAGCAGATAACCGCGCACGATCACCGTGATCAGGCCGATCATCACCGTGAGCAGCAGCAACTGGTTGAGCAGCCCGAACATCAGCCCCATATGGAACTGGATGCCCCAGTTGGACAGCTTGGCCATGAGCGGCCAATCGGCGTAGGGCAGTCGCGCGGTGATGGAACCGGTGGCGCCGTCGACCGCGACCGCGTCGACGGTGTAGACGCCGGGCAGACGCCGTTCCTTGATCGAGAACGCCGTCGAATCGTCGGCGGGAATCGCGATCTCCGCGGGCCGATCGATTCCGGCCGCGCGCGCCGCCTCGACCACCCGATCCAGTTGCACCACTCGATTGCCGGGATCGCCGACGGGCATGGGCGCCGAATCACCGTGGTGGTGGTCGCCGCCCGCATGGGTCGCCGGTGCATCCGATCCGGGCAGTGCGGTGCTGACCGCGGGTGTGGTCCAGCTGAGGTTCTCGCGCAGTTCGGTGATGTTCGCACCGGCATAGGTCGACCAGGTCATTCCCGTCGCCGACAGCAGGAGCAACACCGGAAGGATCCAGAAACCCACGGCACCATGCCAATTCAGAGTGCGCGCACGTCCGCTGCCGGAACGATCCGGCAACAGCAGCCATCCGGCCGAATTGCGCTCGCGCCTGGCACGTACCCGGCGGACCCACAACAGCAGACCGGCCGCCCCGATCACCCACAGCCACGATGCGGCCAGTTCGCTGTAGAGCCTGCCGGGCTCACCCAGATGCAGATCACGGTGCAGCCGGTCGATCCAGGTGCGCATGGGTAGCGCCCCCGAACTGCCGTAGACCACGGATTCACCGACCGGTGTCGCGGTCGCCGGATCCACGAACACCGCGCGCCGCTCGGATTCCCCGAGCGTCGGATCGCTGAAGATCACCCGTGTGGTGTCGCCCGGTTCGGGTGCCGGTGCCACGGCGACCAACGCCAGATCGGGCCGGTGGGCGACGGCGGCGTCGACCTGCTGGGAGACCGGCCGCGCGGGCCCCGACGAATCGACGTGCAGCAGATCGCTGCTCACGATCGACTCCAGCGTCGGCGCGATCGCGTACAGCGCGCCGGTGACGGCCGCGATCAGGATGAAGGGGCCGACGAAGACCCCGGCATAGAAATGCAGCCGCAGCGCCAATGCGCGGGCGGCGGCACCCGGACTCGGCCGTCGCGGTCCGGGTGGGGAGGTGGACTCCTGCGGTGGAGTCCCGATATCAGTGGTACTCATCGTTGTTCGACTACGTCCTGTGCGAGACGCCCAGCCGCCGACACACCCTGGCCAGGACCTGGGTTGTTCGACAGCTCGAATGGGCGAGGTGGAATCCCGGACACGAGACGATCGCGGTGGTCGTCTGCTGCGCGGATGCCTGGACCGAGGTCGCCGGATCAGCGCGGACAGCATGCTCACGTCGGCCGAACCGCAGAACACTCCGCTGACCCACGCAGCACCGGCGGCGTCACAGCGGAACCACCGTGAGCGACGCGGTACTGCACCATGCCCCGCGGTACTGCACCGGGTTGTGCGGTACCGCGTTGCGCCACGCGGGACTTCAGCGAGCCACACGGTGCTCCACCGAGCCATGCGGGACCAGTCTGAGCCACGCGGTGCTGCGGTGCAGCGCCGAGCTACGCGGTGCTGCGCCGAGTAACGCGGTGCTGCGCTGAGCCACGCGGAACTACAGCAAGCCACGCGTGCTGCGCCCAGCTGCGCGGACCGGGGCGAGCGCCGCGGTGCTGCGCTGAGTGCTGCGAGAGCTTCAGCGAGCCACGCGGTGCTACGCCGAGCCATGCGGAGCTTTCAACAAGCCACGTGTGGCTCCACCAGCCATGCGTTGCTCGACCGAGCTACACGGAGCTGCGGTGAACTACGCGGAGTTACGCCGAGCCTCGCGTGGCTTCAGCGAGCTACACGGTGCTGTGCCAGCCATCTGGCGCCGAGCTTTGCGGCACCAGGACGAGCGACGCGGTGCTCCACCGAGCTACGCGGGACTTCGGCGAGCCACGCGGTGCTGCGCCCGAGCCATGCGGTGCTGCGGTGAGCTGCGCGGAACTACCACGAAACTACGCGGAGTTACGCCGAGCCACGCGTGACTACAGCGAGCCACGTGGGGCTGCTGAGCTACGCGGAACTACAGCAAGCCGCGCGGTGCTGCGTCGAACCACGCGGTGGTCGACGGAGCTACAGCGAGCTACGCCGAGCTACCGCCAGCCACGTGGGGCCTGCGCCGGTCGTGCGGTGCTGTGCCGAGCGCCAACGGGTGCGCGGGAGTACGGCGAGTCACGCGGGGCTACAGCGAGCCATGCACAACTACGGCGACATCACGCACACCTGCGGTGCGGCGATGCAGGCCTACGGCCTACGAGAGCACATCTTCTTGTGTCCGAGAGATGGATTCAGAGACGAACGACCGAAGGGGGGCCGCGGGTCCGTCGCGCTTCGGCCGCGAGCACACGCAGGATGACGCGATCGCGATGGCTGGTGCGCAGGGGAGCGGGCCCTGCAATGGCGGGCGGGTGGTACCGCATGGGCAGGACTCGGGCCAGGGCCGAGCCGCCGATCCGGTAGGTGATTTCGGCGCCCCGGATCAGCGCCGCCGCCACCACGACCGCGACCAGGTGCGCGGCGATCATGGCGGGCGTCAGCTGCATATCTCCGTGATGCAGATGTCCCGAACCCCACCCCATCGAGAGGTGGCCGAGGAGCTGGCCCGCGGCGAGCACCGTGATCAGCCCGGTTGTTCCGGTCCGCAACGGGCCGAATCCGCCGACCAGGGCACCCACCAGCGCGGAGGCGGCGAGGAGCAGGACGAGGGTGGCGCCGCTCGGCGCCATCCCACCGGAGGCCCAGCCGTGCGCCGCCACCGAGACCGTGCCCGACAACGATCCGGCCGCCCCGCCGCGCATATGCGCAATGCCGCTGCGGTCATCCGCAGGGGGTCGGCCGAACCTGATGATCACGCGCTGATGATAGCCGAGGGGTATTCATCCGATGTCTACCTCGGCCGCTATCGGGTAGCGGGCACGGGCCTATGACGCGTCGACGTCCATCTCGATCAGCGGCTTACGCAGGAGCTTGCCGGTGGCGTTGCGCGGTAGTTCGTCGAGGAAGATCACTTCGCGCGGCACCTTGTAGCGGGCCAGGTTCTGCTTGACGTAGTCCTTGATCTCCTGGACGTCGCGAGCCGAATCGGGCCCGGGCACGACGAATGCGCGCAGCCGCTTGCCGAACTCGCGGTCGTCGACGCCGACGACGGCCGCCTCCAGCACGTCGGGACGGTTGGACAGCAGGTGCTCGACCTCCTGCGGGAAGACGTTCTCGCCACCGGAGACGATCATGTCGTCGTCGCGGCCGTCGATGAACAGCAGACCGTCCTCATCGAAATGGCCGACGTCACCGCTGGACATCATGCCGTCCACCCGCTCCTTGGTGCGGCCGTCGGTGTAGGCGCGGAATCCGTGCGCGTTCTCGATGAAGATCGTGCCGGTGACATTCGGCTCGGTGATGAGCTTGCGGTTCTCGTCGTAGAGGGCGATCCGGATACCGGCGGGTGGGCGCCCGGCGGTGCTCGGGGCCTTGCGCATGTCGTGCGGTGTCGCCACCGTGATCACGGCGCATTCGGTGGAGCCGTACAGGTTGTAGAGCACCGGGCCGAAGTACTCGTCGGTGCGCACCACCACGTCCGGCGGAATCGCCGAACCCGCCGCGAAGATCACCCGCAGCGTCGACATATCGTATTTCGCGAGCACGTCGGCGGGCAGGTCGAGCATCCGTTGCAGCATGGTCGGCACCACGACCAGCGAATCCGCGCGGTGTTTCACGATATTGGCCAACGTCAGCTCGGGGTCGAAGCGGCGTTGCTGGAAGATCACCCGGTTGCCGAGCGCGAGACCGAGGGTGAACTGCGAGAGCCCGGTGCCGTGGAAGATCGGGGCCGCCATCACCATGGTGCCGTTCTTCGGCAGCGGCACCCGGTCGAGGAATTGGGCCGACATGAACGGGCTGACCCGGTCGCGTGGGGCGCCCTTCGGGGTGCCGGTGGTGCCGCTGGTGAGGATCACCATGCCGCCGGGCTTGGCCGGAGCCGGCATGGTTTCGGTGGAGCGGCCCGCCGACAACGATTCGATGGTCGGGATCGACGCGTCGGCGCCGTCTTTTTCATCCACCCAGGTCAGCACTCGTGGAATATCGGCGGGGATGGCGCTCATCAGGTCGAAGAACTCGCTGTCGTGCAGCACCGCCTTGATCTTCTCGCGGGCCGCCACATCGGCGAACTGGGGTTTGGCGAAGCCGGTGTTCATCAGCACCGCGCGTACGCCGAGCTTCCCGGCGGCGAGCAGGCTCAGCACCATACCGCGATGGTCACGGGCCAGCACCGCGATGACATCGCCCTGACCGATGCCCTTCGCGGCCAGACCGCGGGCGAAGGCGTTGGACAGCTCGTCGAGCTGACCGAAGGTGAGTTCACCCTGCTCGTCGACGATCGCGGCGGACTGCGGCCTGGTCTGCGCGGCGTGCATGACGACACCGGCGAACGGGCCGTACTTACGTATGTTGTAGAACGAGCGGGCGCCATGGTCGAGGCGCAGCGGGTTGAACAACCCGCGCTTGACCATGACATTCACGCCCAGGGCGAGGTCACGCGCCTTGCGGACGGGGGCGGGGGTCGACAGAGCCATGCGACAACAACCTTCCGCGATCCAGCCACCGTGACCGGGGTGGGGTGGATCGCAACCTCGGGATCCAGTGCTGGTGCTAACAATAGCAAGCATTACTGGCGAGTAGTGGTGCTCGTCTCACACACGCCGATGCCGGGGTCGATGTCCACCTCGACCCCGGCATCGGCGGATACGACTACTGCTCGACCTGGTACTCCACCAGCACTCGGCGCAGCAGTTTGCCGGTCGGGTTGCGCGGCAGATCGTCGAGGAAGACCACCTCGCGCGGCACCTTGTACCGGGCCAGGTTCTCCTTGACGAAGGTCTTGATCTGCTCGGCGTCGGGCGTATGCCCGGGCTCGGGGACGACGAAGGCACGCAGGCGCTTGCCGAACTCGACATCGTCGACGCCGATGACGGCCGCGTCGAAGATGTCCTCGCGCTCCAGCAGCAGGTTCTCGACCTCCTGCGGGAAGACGTTCTCACCGCCCGAGACGATCATGTCGTCGTCGCGGCCGTCCACCATCAGCAGGCCATCGTCGTTGAAATGGCCGACGTCACCGCTGGACATGTAGCCGTCGATGATCTGCTTGTGCCTGCCGTCGGTGTAGCCCTCGAACGGCGCACCGCTGCGCACGAAGATGCGCGCGGTGACGTTCTTGTCGAGCACCCGCTGGTCGTTGTCGTCGAACAGCCGCACATCACAGGTGATGGGCGGGCGACCGACGGTGCCGGGGGCCTTGGCGAGTTCGGCGGGGGTGGCGATGGTGGCGATCGCGACCTCGGTCGAGCCGTACAGGTTGTACAGGACCGGCCCGAACACCTCGGTGGCGCGAATGCACAGCTCCGGCGCCAGCGCGGACCCGGCGAGCAGGATCACCTTCAGCGACGACAGATCGTATTTGGCGCGCACATCGGGGGGCAGTTCGGTCATCCGGTGCAGCATGGTCGGCACCGCGACCAGCATCTCGGCCTTGTGATCGGAGATCATCTTCAGCGTTGCCTCGGCATCGAAACGGCGTCGCATCACGATCTTGTTGGTGAGGACCGTGCCGACCAGCCAGGTGCCCAGTCCGGTGCTGTGGAACAGGGGCGAGACGATCACCATCGTGCCGCGCCGCGGGAACGGCACCCGATCGACGAACTGCGCCGTCGCCATCGGCGTGACCTTGGTGCGCGGTGCGCCCTTGGGCAGGCCGGTGGTGCCGCTGGTCAGGATGATGAAACCGCCCGGCTTGTTCGGGGCGGGCAGCGGCTCGGTGGAGTTCGCGGCGATCAGATCATCGAAGGTGGTTGCGCCTTCGGGCAGTGCGGTGCCTTCGTCGACCCAGGTCAGGAAGCGCGGCAGATCCGCGGGCAGGGCGTCGAGCAGGCCGAGGAATTCGCTGTCGTGCAGCACCGCCTTGACGTTCTCGCGGGCGCACACCTCGGCGAACTGCGGCTTGGCGAAGCCGGTGTTCATCAGCGCGATCCGCACGCCGAGCTTGGCGGCGGCCACCTCGGCCAGGATCAGCCCGCGATGATCGCGCGCCAGCACGCCGACGACCATGCCCTCGGCCAGACCGGCGGCCTGGAGTCCCCGCGCGACAGCGGTCGACTGTTCGTCGAGTTCGCGGTAGGTGAGTTCACCGCGTTCGTCGGCAAGGGCGACCTGCTCGGGAGCGATACGGGCCGAATGCCGGACCAGGGCGGCGTGCGGGCCGTAGACCCGCGTCTCCTTCATGGTCTTCAGGGTTTCCAGCGGCGCTTTGGGATCGCTGACTCCACGCGAGCGCAGCACCCCCAGCGCTTTGACGGCCTCCAGCGTATGCGCCAGGTTCACCACGAACACCTCCACAAACTCTCGCGTCGGTACTCGACCTAGCGAAATCGAACGGGCATATCGGATGCCTACCGTAGCAGTGCACGTGTGACAGGTCACATACAAAGCCGACATATCGGACTCTATGTCTGCTCCGGTGCCTGAACCCCGAGATGAGACGGGCGCGCCTGTGACCTCACAGAACGCGCCCGTTATCGGTGAGCGGGGCTGTCAATTGACGACTGCCCCCAGTGACGGGAACGAGATGGTGCCGAGCTTGTACTCGAAGCCGTCCGGGTGCTGATCGCTGACCGGCACCGACCAGCGGTGCCACAGGGTGCCGTACACCGCGGCGACGACCATGCCGGGGCCGGGGTCGATCACCCGCGAGCGGATCGTGGTGTCGACCGGAATGTCGTTGTGCTCGGTCAGCACCTCGGTGCCGCTGCGTCCGTTGGACAGGTTCAACCAGATGACCTCGAGCTTGGCGCCGGTCTGGTTCGGGGCGATCGTGCCGGGTCCACCGAAGAAGCCGAAACGGAATCCGTCGATGCCGAGCGCGATGCCGGAGCCGTAGACTCCCGCACCGCCACCGCGGCCGATATCGGATTGCGCGGGTACCTGGAACGGCTGGGCGGGCAGCGCCACCTCACCGGCGGCATCGAGACGCTCCGGCTCCGCCAGCACGCGGTCGATGGCCTGTTCGGCGGCCGGGTTGCCGGTCGCTACGGCCCGCAGTTGCTCGGCGGCCGAGATCCAATCGACGGTTTGCGACTCCGCGGTCGCGTGACCGGTGAACAGCATGGCGGCAGCGGCGGTCGCGGCGAGGCCGGTCGTGAAACGGGAAATCAAGCGTGGCATGTGCCTGTCTCCTTCGGAAGATTCATTCCTTGGTACAGCTCGACAACACCATCCGTTTCCTGGGACGAAACGGTCCGGCGGCTACGTTGCCAGCGATATGCCGCACTGTCCAGAGCCGCCGCCGAGACGCGCCGTCGGGGCGTTCGCCGATATGCCGGTCAGCGTCGCGTACTCACCACTGCCACGAGCAATGGAACCAGCCGCTGCGCGGGCACTTCGAATCGGCCGAGGCCCGCGGTATGCAGCCAGCCGACCGCCGCGAGTGCGCGTAGACGGTGGTAGATCATCGAAGCTACGTAGCCGGGGGAGCGGGTGGATGTTCGCCGTCCTGCGGTCGCGTCGAGCGTTCGGCAGAGGGTAGTCCGGCGGACTCCGCGCCTATCCCCAACTCCGGGAATGCTCGATACTCGAGGCGTCGCAGGTGTTCGTCATCAGGTGATCTGATGGTTGTGGGCGAGTGAGGGTCCGGATGCTCCTGGTTAACTACTCGCTGGGGAATGGGACCCGGGCTATCGGGAGGTGGTGGCGATGAGTCTGGCGACAGATCTCGAGCAGATCGATAACCTACGTGCTCCAGGCAATTCACCGCCGGGGCTCGTCTCCACCGTCAACATGGCCAAGCTGGCCATTCGGGTGCAAGTGTTGCAGTTCGCCTCCGGTGAGTCACCCGGACAACCGGATCTGCTCGACCGGCTGCAAAAGGCCAAGCTGTTGCGCAACTCCGATATCGACGGTACCGACGCCAAGTCCGTGATGGTCGAAAAGTATGGCGAGCGCAAGAGTGACTTCCAGGCCATCGAGAACGATCTGCGGACCAAAAGCGATAAGGTCGACGGCTCGGTCACCGGCACTTACGATACCGCCAAAGGCACCCGCAAGGATGTTATGGAGCAGGTCGGCATCTTCCGGGACGCGCTCGCGGACGCGGCCAACCTCAGCAAGGGCAAGGAGGAAATGCCTCCACATATCGCCAACCGGACGTCCGCGATCGCGCTGCGGGTCGCCGACCAGGTGTACGACCTGGTCAACGGCGCCTACACCAAGATCAAGAAGGATGCCGCCGCCATCAAGGCGGCTACGCCGAACCCGCAGCAGAACATCGGAAACTCCCCGAGCGCGATGGGCGGAAGAAGTCCGATCAGCATGCCGTCGGGCGGGTCGTACTCGCAGGCGTCTGCGCGCGAACCGCACCGCATCGCGTCGAGCGGGCGCACTCCATGGACCGGAAACACGCAGAGCGTGATTCCCAATACCGGGCAGGGTCCGATCGCTGACGCGGTAACTCTCGCAATAAGCGAGGTGGGCACACGGGAGGTGGGAACATCCAACTATGTGCCTGGAAAGGAATACGACATCAAAGACGCCTGGTGTTCCTCGTTCGCGACGTGGCTATGGGAGAAGACAGGCATTACTCCCCCGGCCAAGTCGTATTGGCGCAACAAAGATGGGGTCGCCGCAGTCTGGTCGCAGGCCGGGGAAAAAGGGCTTGCTGGCAACATATCCACAGCACAGCCAGGCGATCTGATCGTCTGGGGGCACCAGAACCACATCGGTATGGTGGTTGCGCGAAACGGGAACAGCGTCACCGTTGTCGAAGGCAATGCTGGTGATGCTGTTCAGAAGAACACCTACGATCTGAGCCGCGGGGGATTCGCAGGCGTCATCCATCCGCCTGCCTCCTCAGGACAAGGGCAACGGCAACCGGCGGGTGTGGGGAATTGACGGGCTGCCACCGTGTGTCAGTCGTCGTTGCCCGGTAGTCACTCACCAATGGTGCCAGGGTGTTTCCGTGCACGGACGCTCCGCGACTGAATGTAGTGGTCCAACCCACGGTATGTCGGGAACAGATCGGATAGCCGCGATGTTGCTCATCGATCGGGGACACCGCCGTAACCGATGACGAGAGGACAACCGTGCGGGTCGAGATCTGGACCGATATCAACTGTCCGTTCTGCTATCTGGGTAAGGCGCGGTTCGAGGAGGCGTTGACGGAGTTCGCGCACCGCGACGACGTGGAGGTCGTGCATCGTTCGTTCGAACTCGATCCGACTCTGCCCGCCGACGAATCCGGTCCGGTGGTAGCGAAGATCGCCCACAAGTACGGCATCAGCGAGGCGCAGGCGGCGGCCAATGAGCGCGGTATCGGCGCGCAGGCGGCGGAGTACGGTCTGCCGTATCTGACCGAAGGCCGTGATTACGGCAATTCCTTCGATATGCATCGGCTGCTGCATCACGCACTGGCGCAGGGTTCGCAGGATGCCCTGCTCGATGCGCTCTACCGGGCGAATTTCGCCGACGAGCGGTCACTGTTCGGTGATCGGGAGCGCCTGGTCGAGGTTGCTGTCGGGGCCGGTCTCGATGAGGCCGGGGTGCGCGCGGTGCTCGACGACCCCACCGCCTACGCCGACGCCGTGCGCGCGGATGAACGGGAGGCCGCCCAGCTCGGGGCCAATGGCGTGCCGTTCTTCGTCATCGACCGTAAGTACGGGGTTTCCGGAGCGCAGCCCGCCGCAGTGTTCACGCAGGCCCTGAGTCAGGCGTGGGCCGACCGTGCACCAGCCGTGCAGTTGGTCGCCGACGGCGATACCTGCGGGCCGGATGGGTGCGAAGTTCCGGCACGGGACTGATCCCGACGCCGTCGAGGGCGGGCTGATCAGTCGGTGGAGTCGGTACCGGATTCGCGCTTCGGCGCCCCGGTCAACCGGATGACGCCCGCGTTCAGGTCGATATCGAGCTGCGGGCGGTGCGGTTCACCATTGCTGTCGCCGCTGCCTTCATCGGTCAGCTTCTTACCGGGGAACAGTTCGCCGATCACGCCCATGAACCCACCATAGCGACGGCGGAGGCGGTCGCGATTTCCCACGCGTGATCGTGAGAGGACGGAGGCGGGCCGACGGAGAAGAATCAAGCAGGCGGCGTGGTCATGCGTGATCGGCAGGGGCTCCGCCGCGAGCTGAGTGGACACACCATATGCCCTTGTGTGCAGGGTGTTGGTGCACCCGTCCGTCCGGACGCCATCGAGTCGGGCCACGTCCGAACCGATACGCGTCAGTCGGTGACGACCGCGTACGCGAACCCGTCCCAGCCTTTGGAGCCGACAGTCTGAAGCGCGGTCGCGTCCAACCGCGGTTCGCTGCCGAGCAGTTCGAGCACTGCACGGCTGGCGCGCACCGCGGCGTCCTCGGACTCTCCGTCGATGATCCGCCCGCCGCGCACCACATTGTCGACAATGATCACCGAACCGGGCCTGGTCAGCCGCAATGCCCACCGCACATAGTTGGCGTTGTTGACCTTGTCGGCATCGATGAACACCAGGTCGAACGGCGCACCGCCCTCCTGTTCGAGCGCGGGCAGACTGTCCAGCGCCGCCCCGACACGAATG
This sequence comes from Nocardia cyriacigeorgica, assembly GCF_029868385.1. Classification (GTDB taxonomy): domain Bacteria; phylum Actinomycetota; class Actinomycetes; order Mycobacteriales; family Mycobacteriaceae; genus Nocardia; species Nocardia cyriacigeorgica_F. The sequence continues at coordinate 70,202 of NZ_JARWNX010000047.1, forward strand.
TCCACCCTGGCGCCGACTCCCTTGCGGTCCAGATTCGTCCGTGCGACCTCGGCGTGTCTCGGCTCGTACTCCATGGTGACGACCTGTCCTTGCGGTCCCACCGCCCGCGCCAGCCACAATGTGCTGTACCCACCGAGCGTTCCGATCTCGAGCACCCGTCGCGCTCGCACCGATCGCGCGATCAGGTGCAGGAACATCGCCTGCGCCGCAGAAACGTCGATGGCGGGCAGCCCGGCGGCCGCATTGGCCTCGAGCACATCCGAATCCGCTTCGCCCACAACTGTATCCACCAGGTATCGGTCGACCGCACCCCACTCGGCATTCGTCATACCGGAAGTCTTCCACGCGCATCGTGCCCATGCGATCGGACCCATTCACGCACGATCGAACCTCGTCAGTCCCGCACCGGGGACGGGTCGGGGATCTCGCCCGGCCGGTAGTCGGGAAGCCGACTGGCGGGCACGATCGCCGTCGCGCTGATGCCCGCCAGGATCAGCAGGCCGAATTTGAGGGTACGAAGTCGCACGTCTTCGTTCACCTCGACGGCGGCGTCGACCTGTTCCGGTGTGGCGTCGGTGCGTTCGAGGATCTCGCGCAGCCGGTCGTTGCTGACGAAGTTCACGTTGTCGAGATCGACCTGCGCGATCAGCGAATCGGGCAGCTCCACATTGTCGATGATCTCCTGGCCCACCGTCAGACTCAGGATGGTCACCAGCATCGCGCCGACGACCGCCGTGCCAACGGCCGAGGCGAGATTCTGGGTGGTGCCGCGCAGCGAACCGACATCACCGGCCAGTTTTTTCGGCGCCGAGGTGACGAGCACATTGAACACCAGCGTCACCAGTGCGCCCTGGCCGATGCCGAATACGATCAGTCCGAAGATCGTCGGCACGGTTTCCCAATTGTTGGTGACGACATACGCCAGCCAGATGAGCGCGGCCGTGGTCAGTGTGAACGAGAACATCCCGATCACGCGCGGGGTGAATCGTTTGTAGAACCGCACCACCAGCATCGCGGTGATGAAGACCGTGAGGTTGAACGGCATCATCGCCAGCGAGGTATCGAACGGCGAACGTCCCTGCACGATCTGGATATAGAGCGGAACGGTGAAGATCAGCGCGGCTTCCAGGGCCACGACGATGAACATCGCATAGACCGCGGCGCGTTCCCGTGAACTACCAAGCACCGACAGATCCACCAGCGGCGCCTTACCCTCCCGCATGCGCCGACGAGTCCACATGATGAACGCCTGCCCGAGCACGATGCCGACCACGATCAACACCGGCGCGGGTGACACTCCGAGCAGGTCGAACGGTGCGTCGGGATCGGCGAAGAACACACCCCAGGCATTGAGATTGTTGAAGCCGATGGTGAGCAGCACGATCCCGGCGCCGATGAGCGCCGCTGCGGTGAGGTCTATCTCGATGCCCGCGTCGCCGTCGTCGGAGCGCAGGGTGAAGCTGAAGGCGAAGACCACCACGGCCAATGCGAGCACGATGCCGAAGACCGGCCGCCACCCGATGAGCGTGCCGAGCGCGCCGCCGATGAAGAACGCGCTCACTCCGGAGATGGCGCGTGCGGACCCGAGTGAACCGATCGCCGTGGCCTGCTGATCACCGTGATAGTTCTCCGCGATCAACGCCACCAGCGACGGGACGATGATGGCCGCCGACGCTCCGGCCACACCCTGGGCGGCGATCGCCCAGCCGACCGAGGGCGAGACGATCATCATGATCGCCGAGGCGCCGAACGTGGCGACGACGACGCGAAAGATCGCCACCCAGCCGATCCGCTGCCCCAACTTTCCGCCGACCATGACCAGCGCGGCGACCGCCAGTCCGTAGACGACGATGGTCGAGCTGACCACCGTGGGCGCGACCTCGAAGTCCTCGACCATCCCGCCGAGCGAGATGGGTAGGGCGGCCACATTGAACGACATCAGGACCTGCGCGAAGAACAGGCCGACCATCGGCAGCCACGAGGCGCGTTCGGGTGTGATTGCCGCGGTGGTCGATTCGGTTGTCATGCCGAGGTCTCCTTCTCGGTACCGGGACCGGCCGCACAGCTGCTGCGGCGGCGGACGTATCGGTGCCCGAGAGGCGCCGCAGCTCGCCGGATCGGCAGACCGGGCCCGGCGGGTGCCGGGTGGATGCCGATGGTCGGATCTGGCCCCACGATCAGGTCGAACCCGGGAAGTATGGCTGCCGGTGGCGATCCTTGTCCGAAGCGACACAGGATGGAGGCGACAATGTTATCGAAGGGCCTGCGGTGCACGGGGTCGGCGATTGTCGGTGCCACCTGGAAGAATTCGCCGTATGAGTGCCACCGGTGACGATGTCCGTGCCTTCGCTCTGTCCTTACCGGAGACCACGGAGCAGTTCACCTGGGGTATGCCCATCTTCCGGGTGGCGGGCAAGCTCTTCCTCACCCTGCCCGAATCCGAGACCTCGATGGCGGTCCGCTGCCCCATCATCGAACGCGACGAACTCGTCGTCGCCGAACCGGCCAAGTTCTGGATCGCCTCCCATGAGGCGGCCAACGCCTGGGTGCGGGTGCGATTGGCCGCGCTCGACGACCACGAAGAACTGACGGCGATCATCACCGACTCGTGGCGGCAGGCCGCGCCACGCGAGCTGCTGGGGGACGCGCAGTGACGGCCGATCGCCGTCGAATCCTGAAGGTAGGCGCACGGCAGTACCTGTGGAAGACCTACCACCGGCACCTGGATGGTTGCGAGGAAGTGCTGCGGTTGCGGGAATTCGGGTCGGTGGCCGGTCTGACACTCGTCTTCCGGCCCGGCGGCGAGCGCCGGGTCGCCGACGGCGGGACCTCCGCATCCGGCGACATCCGGCTCGGTGAACGCCTGCTGAACCTGAACGAGCCCGGTGTGGTCCGCGCCTTCCTCGACGCGGCCGTCGATGCGGGCTGGATGGCCGAAACCCGCACCGCCGGGCTTCGAGACGGGTGGGAGCTGTTCGATATCGCCTACGTCAGGCGGGGACCGCGTCACCTCGGATGACGTCGGCGATCTCGTCGAGCAGTCGGCGCTTGGACCGCGCGCCGACCAGCCGCCTGGCCTGTTCACCGCCGCGGAACACCATGAGGGTCGGCATCGCCAGCACCCCGTACGCGGCGCTGGTTTCCGGGTTCGCGTCCACATCGAGGGTCACCACCTTCAATTGCGGCGTCTGCGCGGCCAGTTCGGCGAGTACCGGCGTAATCATTCGGCAGGGACCACAGTGGTCGGAGGTGAAGTCGACCAGCACGGGGAGTTCGGACCGCAGAACCTCGTCCGCGAAGGTCGCATCCGTCACCGTGGTCACCGCGTTGCCATGGGTCATCGTCATCTCCTGTGCTCGTAACCGGCACCGGCGACGGTAGACATTGACGTCGGGGTCAAGGCAAGGGATGTGATCGGGCTACTGCCGGTTCACCGCTGCGAGGAGGTCGTCGGGCGGATGCGGCCGATCCCGTTCTGCGCCGGTCCCACCGCGGTGAACTCGCAGGCCGGCGCGGGTGCCGCAGCGTCGGGGTCCGGTCGGGCGAGTCGGTCGAGGATCCAGCTCCGCACTCCCTGCAACTGCCCGATGAGGTCGTCGACCTCGGCCAGCTTCCTTCGATAGACCTCGGCCGAGGCCGGGCACGAATCGCCGGAGGGGTTTCCGGCTTGCAGGCATTCGACGAACGGGCGGATCTCCTCGAGTCCGAACCCGCAGTCCTGCAAGGTCTGGATCTGACGCACCACCCGGTAGTCGTCTTCGCCGTAGACGCGGTACCCGTTGGTATCGCGGTCGGCGTCGAGTAGGCCGAGTGATTCGTAGTACCGCAGGGCACGCGTAGTCGTCGCCGCGCGCTCGGCCAATTCACCGATCCGCATCCCGATCCTTTCCGATCCGCGCACGGGGCGCGCTATCGGTGACAACCGCGCGGGCCCGGATCTTCATCCGGGGCCGGTGTCAGGTCAGGTGCTTGCGGAGGACTTCCTGATGCGTCGGCCGGGCCGCGGCGAGGCGTTCACGGCCTTCCGGAGTGAGCTTCAGGAAGTTGGCGCGACGGTCGAAATCGCAGGCGGCGCGCTCCACCAGCCCGGCCTTCTCCAGCCGGGTCACGGTACGGGAGAGCGCGCTCTGACTCAGGTACATCTCGGTCTCGATGTCCTTCATCTTGACCTTCTCCTCCTGCGCTTCGCCGCAGCGCCCGCCGAGCACTTGCAGCACCTCGAATTCACTGAGTCCGAGCTGATGCTGCGTTTGTAGCGCGCTCTCCAGCTCGCAGGAGGTGCCGTGGTAGAGCCGCAGCGTATCGGACCACTTCGCGCAGACATCTTTGTCGGTGTCGTGGTACATGACCCGAGGCTAGCATGTCAAGGCATTATATGCACTCGCATTACATGTGTTGACATTGAATGCATGTGCATTTAAGTTACCTGACGTGACCACGACAACGGCACCCCAGAACCTCACCGCTCCTACTACTTCCGAACCAACCGCAGGTGGTTGGGGGCCCAAGCTGTGGGCCATCCTGTTCGTCGCCGGTCTGGCGATGTTCCTCGACGCCCTCGACGTCTCCATGGTCGGCGTCGCGCTGCCCTCCATCGGCCAGGACCTCGGCCTCGACACCTCCGCGCTGCAATGGATCGTCAACGGCTACATCCTCGGCTACGGCGGACTGCTGCTACTGGGCGGACGAGCCGCCGACCTGCTCGGCCGCAGACAGGTCTTCCTCACCGCACTGGTGGTCTTCGGAATCGCCTCGTTGATCGGCGGCCTCGTCGATGACGGTGCGTTGCTGATCGCCACCCGCATCATCAAGGGTGTCGCCGCCGCCTTCACCGCACCGGCCGCACTCTCGATCATCACCACCACGTTCAAGGAAGGTCCCGACCGCAACCGGGCCCTGTCGATCTTCACCATCTTCGGCGCCACCGGGTACGCCTCCGGGCTGATCGTGTCCGGCCTGCTCACCGGCATCGACTGGCGGCTGACCTTCTACATGCCCGTCGCCGTCGTCGCCGCCGTGACGATCACCGCCTACTTCGTCATCCCGCGCAATATCGAAAAAGAAGAGGGCCGCATCGATTTCACCGGTGCCGCGCTGCTGACCGGTGGCATGCTCGCCGCGGTCTACACGATCGTCACCGCGCCGGAGACCGGCTTCACGCCCACCGTCATCGCGACCACCATCCTCGCCGTCGGCCTGCTCGGCACGTTCTTCGTGGTGGAGAACCGGGTGAGCCACCCGCTGGTGCGGTTGAGCATCTTCAAGGTGAAGTCGATCGTGCGGGCCAATCTGGCCGCGCTGGCCATCTTCGGTTCCTACCTGAGCTTCCAGACCATCGTCTCGCTCTACCTCCAGAACACCCTTCAGTGGGAGCCGTTGCAGATGGCGCTGGCGATGGCGCCGACCGGCATCATCGTCGCCATCCTGTCGCCGATCGCGGGCAAGTTCATCGACCGGTTCGGCACCACCCCGATGATTCTGGCCGCACTCACCTCGTTCGTCGCCGGTTACGTGTGGTTCCTGATCCGCGGCGGCAGCCCCGACCCGGCCTACGCCATCGACTACCTGCCCGCGTTCCTGCTGCTCGGACTCGGCTTCGCCCTCGGCTTCTCGGCGGTCATGGTGCAGGCCACCGAAGGTATCGCCGACCATGAGCAGGGTCTGGCCTCCGGTCTGGTGCAGACCTCGTTCCAGATCGGTGGTGCGGTGGTCCTCGCCATCGCCACCGGCCTGATCAGCGGCGCCGCCTCCGACGGCATCGCCGGATACCGACCCGGGCTGTACCTGGTCACCGTGGTCTCGGTGATCGGCCTGATCGCCTCCGCTTCGGCCGTGCTGGCCCGCAAGCAGGCGGTCGCCGAACTCGCGTGAGCGGATTCGACAACTGAACAGACGAGTGGGGTCGCCGAATCGGCGGCCCCACTGTCGTAGGTCGATCTCGAGGCGCAGCACCGCTACGCGGCCGCCCGGTGCGAGGACACCCGGTCTGCCTGTGTCGCATGGCTCGCCGAGGTGACCATTCGCATACCGGATTCGGTACGGCCGTGCTGACCTCATGGGTTACCTCGGCGTAAGCAACTCCACCAAGAAGTAGGTACTTGTCGCGGGCTTGTGGCACACCGAAACTCGGGAAGTCGAACGAGGTCGTGGACCTCGCCGCGGTTCGCAGATGATCGGAGTCGAAATGAATGAAAGAGCACGCACCGCCGTGACCGTCCTCGGGCTCGGTTCGATGGGCAGCGCCCTCGCCGCGGCATTCGTCGGCGCGCAGTACGTGACCACCGTGTGGAACCGGAGTCAGGAGCGGGCGGCGGCGTTGGCCGCGAAAGGGGCGATTCAGCAGCCGAAGATCGCGGATGCGGTGGCGGCGAGCCCGGTGATCATCTCCTGCTTCAGCACCTTCGAGGCGACCAGGGAGAGCCTCGCCGACGTAGATCTGCGCGGACGCGACCTGATCACCCTGAACAGCGCAAGCCCCGCCGAGGCCCGTGATTTCGCACGGTGGGCCGCCGAGCGTGGAGCGCGCCTGCTCGCCGGGGCGATCAAGAACGTGCCGTCGGCGGTGGGCAACCCGGACACGCTGCTGTACTTCGGCGGCGATCGGGAGGTATTCGACGACCATGCCGACACCTTGCGCACGCTGGGCGGCAATCTCGAATTCCTCGGTCCGGAACCGGATCTCGCCGCCCTCTACGAATCCGCCGTCGGCGCCACGCTGCTGCCCGCATTGCTCGGCTTCCTCGAGGGCGCGGCGATCCTGGCCACACGCGGCTATCAGGCGCGAACGATGGTCGGCTATTCCGTGCAATGGTTGCAGATGATCGAGTCGGTCCTGCCGGTCGTCGCCGACGAGATCGACAGCCGCGACTACACCCACCTCGGTTCCTCGATCGAGCTGTTCCAGCACGCGATCGATCAGGATGTGCAGCTCGCCGCCGAGTCGGGTGTCGACCTGTCCTGGCACACACCGATGCATGAGCTGATACAGCGGGCGGTGGACGAGGGCCGGGGTCGGCAGAGCATTACCGCTCTCATCGAATTGCTCGCGCGGCCATCCGGTTCGGTGGTCGCGCAATAGGCGCTGCTCAGCCGAGCTGTTTGAGGTTCTTCATGGTGAATCGGGAATTGACCCGCCCGATCTTCGGGATCGTCATGACCTGCTTGCTCAGGAACGCCTCGTAGGCATCCAGATCGGCGACGGCGACGCGCGCGAAATAGTCGGGGGTGCCGAACAGGCGGCGCAACTCCCTGACTTCGTCGAGTCCGGTCATCGTCTCCTCGAAGCGGGCGACCGTTGTCGCGTCCTGGCCTTCGAGGGTGAGGTCGAGCAGCACCTCGAACGACCGCTCGATCGAGACCGGATCGATCACGGCTCGATATCCGCGGATGACGCCCTCGGATTCGAGGCGCTGCACCCGGCGCAGACACGGCCCCGGTGTGAGGCCGACCCGTCCGGCGAGTTCGACGTTGGTCAGGCGCCCGTCGGCCTCCAACTCGGCGATGATTGCTCGATCCAGCGAGTCCATGCATCTATATTGCTCGCCATAGGTGGTTGTGCGCAATTTATGCAACCAAAGAGCAAGCCGATTGCGCGACCATGGATGGGTGCGACAACTCGAACCGGCGCCGGGCCTCGCGGTGCCATCCAAACCAAGGCAGGAGCAGATCGCCGCAGGCCTCGGCGATTCGATATCGGCGGGGCTCGGTATCTTCCCGCTCGGTATCGCGCTCGGTCTGCTGGTGGTCCAGGCAGGTCTGCCGTGGTGGCTTGCGCCGGCGCTGTCGCTGGCGGCGTTCGCGGGCTCGCTGGAGTTGCTGCTGGTCGGGATGGTGGCGGCGACGGCGCCGCTGATGGCGGTCGCGGTCACCGTGTTCGTCGTGAACTTCCGGCATGTGTTCTATGCGTTCTCGTTCCCGATCCACCTCGTGCGCAACAGATTCGCGCGCGTCTACAGCGTCTACGCGATGATCGACGAGGCCTATGCGGTGTCGGCCGCACTGCCGCCCGCGCAACGATCGGGGCCACGCCTGCTGACGATGCAGCTCGCGTCACAGATCTACTGGGTCGGCGGTGGACTGGTCGGTGTCGCGATCGGTGCGCTGATTCCCGGCCCGATCAAGGGTCTGGAGTTCGCGTTGTGCGCGCTGTTCACCGTGCTCGCGCTCGATGCCTGCCGGTCGCGTCGGGAACTGCCGTCGGTACTGCTCGCGGCCGTCGCCGTCGGGGGTGCGCTGATCCTGGTGCCGCAGATCGCCCTGTTCGGCGCGCTGCTGGCGTTCGTGGTGTTGCTGCTGGTCCGCTACCGGCTCGACGTGCGGAAGGTGGTGCTCGCCGATGCCTGACACCGGATATCTCCTCGCGGTGCTGGTGATCGTCTTCTCCATCACTTTCGCGTTGCGCGCCGCCCCGTTCGCGGTCCTGAAGCCACTGCGCCGGTCACATCTGGTGCGGACGTTGGCGGTGTGGATGCCCGTCGGAATTCTCGCGATCCTGGCGGCCACGTCACTGCACACCAGCATCGTCGATGACGGCGCGGCGCTCTACGCGGTGATCGCGGTGGCTACGACGGCCGCGGTGCATCTGCTCTGCGGGCGGCGAACCCTGCTCAGCGTGGGTATCGGTACCGGTGTCTATGTCGTGTTGCTCAATCTGTTCTGATCGCGGCTGACCATTCGTCACCGATGACGAGCGTGCCCGCATGGCCGACAGCTACTTCCGCCGAATCGGCGCGCAACGATTCCGGCCGACCGTGCATCGGGCCCGGCGGGCAGGCTCAGCCGAATGAATGGGGTCAAGGGCGGATCGAGAAGAGGCTGGCGTCGTAGCAGTAGGTTTCGGTTGTTCGCGGGGTGGTGGCCAGGGCGGCAAGTCTCCGGACGGGCAGTTCCGCCCAGTCGTCCTCGGCGACGACCTCGACATCGTCCGCCACACCGGACACCTCGCTCTCGGCACTACCGAGCACGACCAACGGGATCCATACGCCGGGGTCGGCATGGATGCGCCACAGCGTCGGCTCATATGCGCTCAACACGAGGACCTGCGGACGAGTGGTGTTGTGCACGTACACGTCCGCCGCACCTTGCGGGTGGTAGCCGAACGAGTGGTCGTTCCGGGTCTGGTAGACCTCGATATCGTGCACGTCGAGGTCGTCCGCGGCATCCGAATTCCTTTTCTCGGTCACTTCATACCCACGCTCGAAGTCGCAGTCGTGCACCACGACCGGATGCGCTCCGGGTGGGAGGGGCGGCTCGGGCCGCGGCTGCGGCAGACCGGTTTCGGAGGTCGTCGGCGGTTGCTCGAGAGAGGTCGGATGACCCTCGGTGGAGGTCGCGTACGCGACGGCAGTGGCCGAAGCCAACACTGCGACACCGACTCGCCGAACCGGATCACGGAACGTCATCACCCGAGCATGCGCGTGCCCGGAACGGTGCGGCAAGGGTAGGACTACTCGAGCGCCGTATCCGCTCGCTGGTCGGGCTCAGCGTCCTGCTCGGCGACTGCTGCTGCGAAGTCGGGGTGGGCTCGAATGGTGATCGAGTCGGCGTCGACGATCGGTTCGAATCGGATGAACTGACCCGCTGCCTGATACACGAGTGTGGCGGTGAGGAGGCCGATGGGTAGCCAGCCGGGAAAGAAGGCCACGACCCAGGCCGGGTGGATGTGGTCGACGCCGAGCTGGAGGGCGATGAGGAGGGCCGGTAGCAGGGGGAGCCCGATGACGATGAGTATTCGGCCCAGCCAGCGCAACAGCGTGGTGCGGCGCACGCAGGTCGCGCACACCGGCCACTCACCGTGGAGGTCTCCGGCGACGGGCGGTACCCGATACCCGGACTTGACGATGCCGGAGCCCAGCCCTCGCAACGAAACGCCAAGCCCCTGCTGCTCGATGCCGCGGGGTGTGCGCCGGAAGAGAATCACCTTGTTCCAACGCTCGACGGCAGGCAGCCCATGCGCACTGCATACCTCCGGCAGCGGTCGCTGGAGTTCCAGCGAGAACAGCTCGCGCCATTCGCGAGAGTTCGACATCCGCAACATGTCGAACCCCGTCTCCATGCCGTACCGGGGTTGGACAGGTACCGCGATATCCGCGCGTTCGGAGGAATCGTCGGCCATCAGATCCGCCCGTCCGAAGTGCGGGCCGATGTCGAACCGACATCCCGAAGGACCATGGACGACCTCCTCGATCCCCGCACTTGTCTCGACCGAACCGCCGCTGATCCGTCCCACACTGTCATTGTCCGATGCCCCTCCCTGCGCGCGGCCGTCGAATCGGCCCGATACAGCGCTCGAGTCGCGGTACACGGACCCCTTCGACCACACGCGACACACTCATCGCTGATCTGATAATCCCTGGCCGGGTAACCCGATCGACGTCCTCCGAAACCACGGACCGGTGCGGCCTCAGCAGAGGCGGGTACCGGTTTCGGTTGTCCGCCAGTTCACTTCGGAACATTACTGCGCCGGAATAGGATTCGCCCCTGACACAGACTGCTCGATTATGTCCTACACCGTAGCCGACCGGCACGTACATTCTTGGTGTCGGCGACACCACCGACACCGACCTGGAACCCCTGATCAACCAGCTAGGCCCCCAGGCCGAGGAGACCTTCATGACCACCGCCGAACGACTCCAAGAGCGAGGCCGCACCGAAGGCCGTGCTGAAGGCCGTGCCGAGACGTTGATCGAACTGCTGGCGCTGAAGTTCGGTCCTGTTCCGACTCGGGTGGTCAATGCTGTGCATCAGGCGACTGCTGAGCAGTTGCATGACTGGACGGCTCGTATCCTCACCGCCGCCAGCCTCGAGGAGATGGGCATCGACTGAGTTCGGCTCGCCACCGCCAGGCCGAGGACGATGCCGCTGGCATTTGGGAGCTTCCTGCCGACGACGGCCTAGAGGCGGCCTGAGAGTAGATGCAGCCGTCGGGAGCTTTCGCTGAAGACACGAAACCGGTCCGGGCCACTACGGTGACTCGGACCGGTCTTACGTGTCCGACCTACCTATTTCAGCTCGGCACTGGTCTTCCCCAGCACCCGGCGAGCCACGATCAGCTGCTGGATCTGCTGGGTGCCCTCGAAGATGTCGAGGATCTTGGAGTCGCGGCCCCACTTCTCCAGCAGTGTCCGCTGAGAGTAGCCGATGGTTCCGGCGAGTTCGACGGCCTTGAGGGTGATGTCGGTGCCGGTGCGGCCCGCCTTGGCCTTGGACATGGAGGCTTCCAAGGAGTTCGGCTTCTTGTTGTCGGCCATCCAGGCGGCGCGCAGCGACAGCAGATAGGCCGCTTCGTAGTCGGCTTCCATGCGCAGGAATTCGGCGGCCGCGGCGGGCTGGTTGTTGGGCGGGATGTCGTAGGACGGTTCGATACCCGCGTCCTTCAGCACCGCGCGCAGCTCTTCGAGCGCCGCGCGGGCGACACCGACGGCCATGGCGGCGACGAGGGGACGGGTGTTGTCGAAGGTCTGCATGACCCCGGCGAAGCCCTTCTCCACGTTGACTTCCGGGCTGCCGAGGATGTTGTCCTTCGGAATCCGGCAGTCCTGGAGCAGTAGCACGGCGGTATCGGAGGCCTTGATGCCGAGCTTGTGCTCGAGCCGCGCCACCGACAGGCCGGGAGCGTCGCGCGGGACGACGAACGACTTGATCGCCGCCCGGCCGAGGCTGCGATCGACCGAGGCCCACACCACGATGTGAGTGGAGCGTTCACCGGCGGTGACGAAGATCTTCTCGCCGTTGAGGACCCACTCGTCACCGTCGAGGACGGCGGTGGTGGTGACGGCCGCGGAGTCGGAGCCGAACGACGGTTCGGTGATGGCCATGGAGGCCCACACCTTGCCGAAACGCTTGAGCTGCTCGTCGGTGGCGACCGCGGCGATGGCGGCGTTGCCGAGGCCCTGATAGGGGATCGACAGCATCAGGCCGACATCGCCCCACGAGGTCTCGAGGGCATTGAGCAGCGCGGACATATTGCCGCCGTTGGTGTTTCCGAGCAGTTCGGTGGCATGCGAATTGGTTTCGCTGTCGTCTTCACGGCCACCGGCGGCGCCGCCGATCTTCTGGGTGCCGGAGTCGGCGAGGCCCTCGACCATGGCGGCCATGGTGTCGAGTTCGACGGGGTACTCGTGCTCGGCGAGGTCGTATTTGCGCGAGATCGGACGGAAGATCTGCGAGGCGACCTGATGCGCCTGGTTGGCGCTGGCCCGCAGCTTCTTGGGGAGTTCGAGATTGATCATGGTGGGAATCTCCTGAAGTAACGAACAGGCCGGTTAGACGAGCACGACACCTTCGGCGACGCCGATGCCGCGCAGATCGCGGTACCAGCGCTCGACCGGGTGTTCCTTGGTGAAGCCGTGGCCGCCGAGCAACTGCACACCGTCCAGGCCGATCTGCATGCCCTTGTCGGTGGCCAGCTTCTTGGCCAGTGCGGCCTCGCGGGCGAAGGACAGGCCCTGCTCGGCGCGGGAGGCGCCACGCAGCGTCACCAGACGCAGACCGTCGAGTTCGATGGCGATATTGGCGACCATGAACGCGACCGCCTGACGGTGCGAGATCGGCTCGCCGAACGCCTCGCGCTCGTTGACGTAGGGGATCACGTAGTCGAGCACGGCCTGACCGGTGCCGGTGGCCAGCGACGCCCAACCGAGGCGGGCCAGGCGCACGGCGTCGGCGTAGTCCTCGGCGTGCTGTTTGCTGTCGCCGTCACCGAGCAGTGCGTCGGTGCCGACCGCGACGTTGTCCAGGATGAGGCGGCCGAGGCCCGCGGCCCGCAGACCCATGCTCGGGTCGGCCTCCACGACCAGGCCCTGCGCGTCGGACTCGACGATGAACAGTGCGGGACGTCCGTCGAGTTCGGCGGCGACGATGAACAGTTCGGCATCGGCGGCGGCCGGGACCAGGCTCTTCACCCCGGAGATGCGGTAGCCGCTGGGGGAGCGCACGGCCTTGGTCTGCAACGCGAAGGGGTCGAACAGTGCGCGCGGTTCGCTGATCACCACCGAGGCCTGCGGCACGTTCTCGCCGGTGAAGGCGGGCAGGTAGGTCTTCTGCTGGGCGTCGGTACCCCACTGCGACAGCGCGACCGCGACGCCGCTCGGCGCCAGGATCGGCAGTGCGAGACCCATATCGCCGTGCGCGAGCGCCTCGGCGACCATCGAGTTGGTGACGGCGCCACGTTCGCTGGCCGCACCCTCGAGTTCCTCGGGGACGTTGATCAGGGTGATGCCGAGTTCGGCGGCGCGACCGAGGAGGTCCTTCGGCGCGGCGGCGGCCTCATCGGCGTCGTGCGCGGCCGGGCGCAGGATCTCGGCGGCGAACTCGCGCACCGTCTCGACGATCATCTGCTGCTCGTCGGAGGGGGTGAGGTCGAAGTAGTCCTTGTTCTTGGCCTCGTTGGCGGCCAGGCGTTGCGGCTGCCCGCCGCCTGCGACCTTGCCGAACGCGCGGGTGGCCGCGCCGAGGGTGCGGAACCCGGTCTTGGTGCCCTCGTAGGTGACCCGCTCGATCGGCTTGCGGAGGTTGTACTTCTCGGCGAGTTCGGACCCGGTGAGGGTCGTCATCACCCGCATCGCCGCGCCCATCCAATCCCGTTTGGGCTGGTTCAGGCCGACCGCGGAATCCTGGCTCCGGCCGGTGTCCGGACGTCGCTTCGTCGCGCTGTCTCGAGTGCTCATCATCACCTGTTTTCTCGGATGGGTGGGTGAGGTGGGTGGTCCCATTATCTTACTCCAGAGTAAGGCTATCTTACTCCAGAGTAAGAAAACCGTCGAGACGAGAATTCTGTTCGGAGTCACAGTTGCCTCGCGATAGCCGTAACACCCTTGGTAAGGTTTGCCTTATCTCCTGTCGCCCGCTCTAATGGGCATCGGCCCGGAACTGCGAACAAGGGACGGCAGACATCGACAACTACGGGATTTCACCGAATACCGCCTTGAATCGCCGTCGGCTCTTCGCCGTGGCCGGAATCGTCGGCGTGGGTGCCGCGCTCGCTGCCTGCGGAGCGGGCTCCGAGGACGAGCAGTCGGGCGATGGCTGGACGTTCACCGACGACCGTGGCAACGCCGTCACCCTCGGCGCGACGCCGAGCCGGGTCGTCGCCTTCACCGGTTCGGCCGGTGCGCTCGCCGACTACGGCGTGCGGGAACCGCTGGTCGGCATCTTCGGCGATGTCGAGGCGGGCAAGGGCACGCCACGGGCGCTCGCCGGTGATCTGAACGTCGACGAACTCACCGTGGTCGGCGACGACTGGGGCCAGTTCGATATCGAGAAGTACGCGCTGCTCGAACCCGATCTGCTGGTCACCGACACCTACGTCCCCGATCGGCTCTGGTACATCCCCGATGACAGCAGGCAGAAGATCGAATCGGCGAACCCGAACGTGATCGCCATCGCGATCGCCGACCGTGGGCTCCCGGCGATCATCGGCAGATACGAGGAGCTGGCCGCGGCGCTCGGCGCCGATCTCACCGCCGAACCGGTCGTCGCGGCGACAGCGCGTTTCACCGCCGCCGCGCAATCGGTGCGCGATGCGGTGGCCCGGCGGCCGGGTATCCGCGTCCTCGCGGCCTCGGCGACATCGGCCACCTTCTACGTGTCCGATCCGCGCACCTCGGCCGATCTGAAATATTTCGCCGAACTCGGCGTCGAACTCATCATTCCGGACGCGGTCGACGACGGCGGTTACTTCCAGAGTCTGAGCTGGGAGGCCGCCGACCGCTATCCGGCCGATCTGATCCTGCTGGACAGCCGCTCCTCGGCCATGCAACCGGACGCCCTCGCGGCCAATTCGGTCTGGCGGTCGCTACCGGCGGTACAAGCGGGGCAGGTCGCGCCGTGGAATCCGGTGTTCCGCTTCTCGCACGCGGGCGCGGCGCCGTTGCTGGAGGATCTGGGGGTCGTGCTGGATCGGGCGAACCGCCTGGAGTGAGTCTGCCGCGCGGCGGTTTCCGGCTCGGGAACGCGCGGCCTGCGCTCGAGCAGACCGAGATGGCGGCTTGCCGGAATGCCTGCGTCGCGCGGGTACGACGGCGCGCCTGGGCAGCCGTGTCCGCGCCGCCCCTCCTATTCGCGCACGTAATACCGCAGCGTCGCGTAGGCCGTGAGCGCCGCGAACACCACGCCGACCGGTGCGATGATCAAAGCTGTCGTCGCGATGTCGTCGCCGGTGATCCGCGGGAACACCTTGCTGGCGAACAGATCGCCGAGCGCTCGATCGACCACCAGCGGCCGGGCGATGAACAGGCCGACCACCGCCAGCAGCGAACCGGCCAGCGCCGCCACCACCGCCTCCAGGAGGAACGGTAGCTGGGTGTACCAGCGGGTGGCGCCGACCAGGCGCATGATGCCTACCTCGGTGCGGCGGGTGAACGCCGCGATCTGCACCATGTTCGCGATCAGCAGCAATGCCGCGACGGCCTGCAAGATGGCGAGGCCGAATGCCGCGTTCCGCAATCCGTCGAACAGGTTGACCAGGCGGTCGACGATGTCCTTGTCATTGCGCACCATGCCGACACCCGGCCGGTCGTAGAACGATTCGTAGATCGTCGGATACAGCTCGGCGTCGACCATCTTGACCCGCAGCGACGCGGGCAGCGGGGTGTCGGCCACGAATTCGGCCAGCTCCGGCTGATCCTTGAACGTCTTCTCCTTGGCCTCGCGGATCGCGTCGTCGCGATTGAGGAACTGCACCGATTCCACGCCCTCGGTGGCCTTGAGATCGGCCATCAGCGTCGCGCACGGCTCCAGCGAGCAGTCCGGGTCGGTGGCCGAGACATCCTCGGTCAGATACAGCCGCACCTCGAGCCGATCCAGGAAGTACTGCTCGGTCTTGTCGGCGATCCGTACCGCGAGCAGACCGCCACCGAGCATGGTGAGCGAGACCGCGGTGGTCAGGATCATCGCGATGGTCATGGTGACATTGCGGCGTAGACCCTCGAAGACCTCGCCGAACAGGAAACTCGCCCGCATTATCGATCAACTCCGTACACGCCGGTGGCTTCATCGCGGACCATGCGGCCGTGATCGAGCTCGATGACCCGTCGGCGCATCGAGTCGACGATGTGGTTGTCATGGGTGGCCATCAGCACCGTGGTGCCGATGCGGTTGATCCGTTCCAGCAGGGCCATGATGTCGGCGCTGGTCTCCGGATCGAGGTTGCCGGTGGGTTCGTCGGCCAGTAGCACCAGCGGCCGGTTGACGAACGCGCGCGCGATGGCCACGCGCTGCTGTTCACCGCCGGACAGTTCACCGGGCAATCGGTCGGCCTTACCGCCGAGCCCGACCATGTCCAGCACCTCCGGGACCGTGCGCTCGATGAACTGCCTGCGCTTACCGATCACTTCGAGCGCGAACGCCACGTTCTGTTCGACCGTCTTCTGTTGCAGCAGCCGGAAGTCCTGGAACACGCAGCCGATCCGCTGACGCAGTTTGGGCACCCTGCGGCCGGGCAACCGGTCGACCCGGAAATCGGCGACCTGGATCTCGCCCGCGGTGGGGGTCTCCTCTTTGAGCAGCAACCGCATGAAGGTCGATTTGCCCGAGCCGGACGGTCCGATGATGAAGACGAACTCGCCCTTGCCCACATCCACCGTGATGTCGTCCAGCGCGGGTCGCGTCGAGGTCTTGTACGACTTGGTGACGTTGCGCATGGTGATCACGGGGAGCCAGTGTAACCACCGACCATGGTGTGACCTGGGCGCGTGAGGTCCCTCACCGGTAGCGGGAGACGCTGGTCAGAGCCGTGATCGCGGTCCGCTCAGGCCCGCGACCTCGGGCGGGTCACTTCACCGGCGCCGTCGTATGCACCGCTGCCGGAACGGTATTCACCAGGGGCGCGGGCGGTGTGGGCGTGTCGGGTCTGACGAACAGATACAGCACGAACGTGGCGACCCAGCTCCCCATCAGGATCGCCGTAGATTTACGCGGTCTCACTGATACCCTCCCGGCGCAGCGCTGCGGCTACTCGTACCCGCAGCTCGCGTCCGACTTCGAATTGCTTACCAGGAAGGGTGCGGGCGACCATCCGGATGTTCATCTGATCGACCGTGAGGTCTTCCACACCCATGACCGTCGGCTCGTCGAGCAGCAGTGGCTCGAGCCTGCGGTCGCGGTAGGCCTCTTCGCCCACCTTGTGCAGTATCTCGTTGACCCGGGTGATGTCGGCGCTGGCCGAGACCGGGACGTCGATCGCCGCACGTGCCCAATCTTTCGACAGATTCGTGACTTTCACAATCTGGCCGTTGGGCACGATGATCACCTGGCCGTCGGCGTCGCGCAATGTGGTGATCCGCAAGGTGACGTCCTCGACCGTGCCCTCGGCCGGATCCGCGGCGCCGGTGACATTGATGCGGACCACATCACCGAACCCGTACTGACGTTCGGTGATCAGGAAGAACCCGGCCAGGATGTCCTGCACGATGCGCTGGGCGCCGAAACCGAGAGCCGCACCGAGCACCGCGGCGGGGGCTACCAGGCCGGTCACCGCGAACCCGAGTTTCTGCAACACCTCCATGCCGACCAGCACGTAGACGATGGTCAGCACCACCCAGGTGACGACCTGGGCCAGCGCGTGCCGATGTTTGGCGGCCTCGGTGCGCACCAGCGCATCGCTGCTCTGGAAACCGGCGTCGATCTTGCGGGTGACCCGATCGCGCAGGAACGTCGCGAACCGGCTGAACAGCACCGCGCCGAGGATGAGCAGCACGATTTCCAGACCGGAAGAGCGCAGCCAGGGCGTGACATCGGCGGACATCGACAGTGCGTGGATCCCCGAACTCTGGATCCCCGAGGCGAACATCAGTTGGTCTGCTCCCGCATTCTCCAGCGGATACCGGACTCGATGAACGCGTCGATATCACCGTCGAGGACCGCGGACGGGTTGTTGACCTCGTAGTTGGTGCGCAGATCCTTGACCATCTGATACGGGTGCAGCACGTAGGAGCGCATCTGGTTACCCCAGGACGCGCCCTCATTGGTCTTGAGCGCGTCCATCTCGGCGCGCTCCTCCTGACGCTTGCGTTCGAGCAGTTTGGCCTGGAGCACGCGCATCGCCGAGATCTTGTTCTGCAACTGCGATTTCTCGTTCTGGCAGGTGACCACGATGCCGGTCGGGATATGGGTCAGGCGCACCGCGGAGTCGGTGGTGTTGACGCTCTGACCACCCGGCCCGGACGAGCGATACACATCGACCCTGATCTCGCCCTCGGGGATCTCGATGTGATCGGTGGTCTCGACGACCGGAAGCACCTCGACCTCGGCGAAGGAGGTCTGGCGGCGGCCCTGGTTGTCGAACGGGCTGATCCGCACCAGTCGGTGCGTACCCATCTCCACCGACAGCGTGCCGTAGGCGTAAGGCGATTTCACCGCGAAGGTGGCGCTCTTGATACCTGCCTCTTCGGCGTAGGAGGTGTCGTAGACCTCGACGGGGTACTTGTGCCGGTCGGCCCAGCGGATGTACATGCGCATCAGCATCTCGGCCCAGTCGGCGGCGTCCACGCCACCGGCGCCGGAACGAATGTTGACCAGCGCGTCGCGTTTGTCGTATTCGCCCGACAGCAGGGTGCGGACCTCCATGGCCTCCACATCGGCGTGCAGGGCGGCGCGTTCGGCGTCGGCGTCGGCCAGTGCGGCGGTCATCGCCTCGCCTTCTTCGCCCTCGGCCAGCTCGTAGAGGACCGGCAGATCTTCCAGCCGTTGGCGCAGCTCCTCGACCCGGCGCAGCTCACCCTGGGCGTGTGACAGCTCGCTGGTGACCTGCTGGGCGTGGTCCTGGTTGTTCCACAGATCGGGGTCGGCCGCCTGATGCTCGAGTTCATCGATGCGGCGGCGCAGCTCCTCGATGTCGAGGACCGACTCGACGGTCTTGAGCGTGGTGTCGAGTTCGGCTAGATCGGCGGATACGTCGGGATGCACGATGTCCAAGGCTACCGGGCGGGTGCGGCCGGGTGAAACCGCAGGGCAGGCTATCCGGAGACGGCCCGCAAACCGCCGGGGCGTCGACCGTTGAGCGCGTCGAGCGCGGCCGTCGTCGCGGCGTCGGCGGGTAGGTAGATGATGAGCTGCTGGTCGTCGTCGGCCGGTAGATCGAGGGTTTCGTAGGCCATGCGCAGGCTGCCCGCCTCGGGATGGCGGATGCGGGTGACTCCGGTGACCCTGGGCAGGTTCGGGACCGTGTCCACGCGGTCGGTGAACGCGGCGCCGGCGGTGATGGTGAGCCGGTCGGCGAGGGCGTCGATATTCGGGTCCGCGCGGAACGGGCCCTGTTTCAGAGTGGCGACCACATGGTCGGCGACACTGTCCCAATCGGGGAAGAAGTCCTTGGCGCGCGGATCGGTGAACACGAATCCGGCGAGATCGGGCGATTCGTCGTCGAGCTGACCGGAGGCCCGCATCAGGGTGCGGTAGCCCTCGGTGCAGGCCAGGATCTCGGTGAGCCGGTCGACCACGATCGCGGCCGCCGGTTCCAGCTGCTCGAGAATGGTGCGCACCGTCGGCCGCAGCTGCCGGTTCGGTGGTGCTTCGCCCATGCAGGTGAATCCGGAATCGGCCTTGGTGAGCCGGTAGAGGTGGACCCGTTCGCTGGGGGTGAGGCGCAGGACCTCGGCCAGCGCCGACAACACCTGGGGTGAGGGATTGCGGTCGCGGCCCTGCTCCAGGCGGGTGAGGTATTCGACGCTGACCCCCGCGAGCGTCGCGAGTTCCGAACGGCGCAGACCAGGGGTTCGGCGCCGCTGCCCGGTCGGAAGACCGACCTCGGCGGGCGTGACCGATTCGCGCCGAGTGCGCAGGAACAAGCCCATTTCGTTGGTGCTCACCCGTTCACCGTAGCCAGCTTTCCGGTGCCGAGGGTGGCCCTCGCACTACCACCCTCGGCGCGGCCTCCATCGGCATCCGGATGTCGATGACAGTGATTGCCGAGCGGCCGCCACGGTCGCACCTCGAACCGAAGGAGAACAGCATGACCTCGCCACTGAAGCTCGCGGTGATCATCGGCAGCGTCCGGGAGGGACGGTTCGGCCCGGTGGTGGCCTCGTGGTTCGCCGACCTGGCCCGCGCGCACGGCGGATACGACGTCGACGTGATCGACCTGGCCGATTACGAGATCCCCATGGAGCTGCCCGCCGCCCCGCCCGCCATGGACCCCGAGCCGCAACGGCCCGTCGGGATGAGCGAGCTGACCGAGCGGCTCTCGGCGGCCGACGCCTACGTCATCGTCACCCCTGATTACAACCGCAGTTTCCCGGCCTCGATCAAGGCCGCCATCGACTGGTATTTCACCCAGTGGAGCGGCAAGACCGTGGGATTCGTCGGCTACAGCGGCGGCAGCGGCGGACTGCTGGCCATCGAAGGACTGCGGCAGGTGTTCAACGAACTCGATGCCCACACCCTGCGCGAGTACGTATCGTTCCCGCGCTACTACCTGCTCTTCGACGAGAACGGGTCGTTGCTCGAACCGGAGGAGCCGGTGGCGGCGGCACGGACGATGCTCGATCGGCTGCACTGGTGGGCGACGGCGCTGACGCTGGCTCGGTCGGCGGCGGCCGCCGCCTGATGTGCGGGAGCAAGCAGTGCGGGGCGACGATGGATTACCGATAGGGTTCGGAGGTGGCTGCACACACTTCCGATCTCGAACTCGCCCTGCGACTCGCCGATGCGGCGGACGCGATCACCAAAGAGCGTTTCGGTGCGCTGGATCTCAAAGTCGACGCCAAACCGGATCTGACACCGGTGTCGGACGCGGATCTGGCGGTGGAACGGCAGATTCGGCAGATCCTCGAACGTGAGCGTCCCGCCGATTCGGTGCTGGGAGAGGAGTTCGGTGGCGATGCCGAGTTCACCGGCAGACAGTGGGTGATCGATCCGATCGACGGCACCAAGAACTTCGTGCGCCGGGTTCCGGTGTGGGCGACGCTCATCGCGTTGCTGGAGGACGGTGTGCCGGTGGTCGGCGTGGTGAGCGCACCGGCACTGGCCCGGCGCTGGTGGGCGGCCGCGGGTTCGGGCGCCTGGTCCAGCTTCCATCCCGGCGCGCCGAAGCCGATCACCGTCTCCGCGGTCGCCGACCTGGATTCGGCCAGCCTCGCCTTCTCCAGCCTGTCCGGCTGGCGTGATCGCGGTCTGCGGGAGAAGTTCATCGAGGTCACCGATCAGGTGTGGCGGGTGCGCGGGTACGGGGATTTCCTCAGCTACTGCCTGGTCGCCGAGGGCGCGGTGGATATCGCCACCGAACCCGAGGTGTCGCTGTGGGACCTGGCTGCCCTCGACATCCTGGTCCGCGAGGCGGGCGGAACTTTCACGTCCCTCGACGGAACCTCCGGCCCGCACGGCGGTGACGCGGTGGCTACGAACGGACGCCTGCACCAACAGATCCTCGACCGCCTGCACCCCTGAGGCGGCGCCTGCGCGGTCCGCCTCTCGGTGGCATCAGCAGGGGCAAGGTCGACGTCTGCCGGGCGACCGGAGCGGGTGCCGGCCGACGAATCGCATCGCGCCCTCAACGATCGACCAATGGCTCCCTGATCAGTGAGAGTGCCATGCCTACACTGCAAGGGGTCCTTGCAGCGATTCGTGGTAGTGGATTCCCTTCCATCCGTTGTCGGTGCGATGCGCGATCAGCGTGGCGCGGCCGTGCACGATGAACGGCTCATGCCCTCCGGTCGTCTCACCCTCGATATGGAAGGAAAAGAACGCGTAAGCGACGTTTTCGATGATGTCGATCCGCACGTCGGAGACGGTGATGACGTGCACGTCACCGATGTCCCGGAAAACCCGGTCGAAGTACAGGTCGATCGAGGCCTTGCCCAGTACCGGTCGGGCCAATTCGGAGGGGCAGTACACAGTTTCGTACTCAGAGTCCCACATCGATTGGAGTGTGGCAGCATCCCGTCTCGCCCACCCCCTCTGATAAGCCTCGATCAGTGCGGCAACATCTTCGGCGTCGTTCGTCATGAGCGCGACGCTAGAACATCAAGTTCACTAGAGGTCAAGTTGTCCGCGATACTCGGGTTGCTGTCTCGTGCGGCGATTGGTCGTGCTCGGACTACCACTCGCGATCTTGGGGAGCAGCAGCCTCGCAGCAGTTCGAACGCATTTCGGGACAGGCCCAAGAGATCGGCACTGGTGCTGGCCGGCGCGTCTTCTTGGCTCCAGGTGATGCGGCTCGTCCGCAGCGACCGTCGGCGTACAAGTCCCGGATCGTAGCTATCCACGTGTGCGCAACTTCCGATTCCGGCCCAGGTCGCGCTCGGTAGCCACCCGCAGCTGTCGGGCTGTCCTCGTAGGATGGGCCGCGTGGAAACAGCCGACGCCCTCGCCGCCGTAGACCGCACCGTCACCGGTGCCGAACCCGATGCGGCGCAACAGGTTCTACGTCGGGTGTTCGGATACGACAGTTTCCGCGGCGATCAGCAGCACATCGTCGACCATGTCGTCGCCGGTGGTGACGCCCTGGTGTTGATGCCGACCGGCGGCGGCAAATCCCTCTGCTATCAGGTGCCCGCGCTGGTGCGGCCGGGCGTCGGCGTCGTGGTGTCGCCGCTGATCGCGCTCATGCAGGACCAGGTCGATGCGTTGAGCGCGCTCGGCGTGCGGGCCGGGTTCCTCAATTCCACCCAGAACCCGGATGAGCGCCGCATGGTGGAGGCACAGTACATCGCGGGCGAGCTGGATCTGCTGTACCTGGCGCCGGAGCGGCTGCGGCTGGAATCCACGGCCAGGCTGCTCGAACGCGGCCGCATCGCGCTGTTCGCCATCGATGAGGCACACTGCGTATCGCAATGGGGCCACGACTTCCGCCCCGACTATCTCGCCCTGTCGCTGCTGCATGAACGCTGGCCCGATGTGCCGCGCATCGCGCTCACCGCGACCGCCACCGAGAAGACCCGCGACGAGATCATCGAACGGCTCGATCTGGGCGGTGCCCGCCGATTCGTGGCCAGCTTCGATCGGCCCAACATCCAGTACCGCATCGAGCCGAAGAACCGGCCCGACCGGCAGTTGCTCGATTTCATCCGCGCCGAACACGCGGGTGACGCGGGCATCGTCTACTGCCTGTCCAGGAACTCGGTGGAGAAGACCGCGGCCTTCCTCACCGAGAACGGCATCCGCGCCGTGCCGTATCACGCGGGTCTCGACAATCGCACCCGCGCCGAGAACCAGTCGAGGTTCCTGCGTGAGGACGGACTCGTCGTGGTCGCCACCATCGCCTTCGGTATGGGCATCGACAAGCCGGACGTCCGGTTCGTCGCCCACCTCGACCTGCCCAAATCGGTCGAGGGCTACTACCAGGAAACCGGTCGCGCAGGCCGCGACGGACAACCCTCCACCGCGTGGATGGTGTACGGACTCAACGACGTCGTGCAGCAGCGCAAACTCATCGACGCCTCCGACGGTGACGCCGCGCATCGCAGGCAGCTGCAACTGCATCTCGACGCCATGCTGGCGCTGTGCGAGACGGTGAGCTGCCGCCGCACCCAGCTGCTGGCCTATTTCGGGCAGCGCGGCGAACCTTGCGGCAACTGCGATACCTGCCTGAACCCGCCGGAATCATGGGACGGCACCGTCGCGGCACAGAAGCTGCTCTCGACCGTGCTGCGGTTGAAACGCGAGCGCGGGCAGAGCTTCGGCGCGGGCCATCTCATCGACATCCTGCTCGGCAAGAAGAACCCGAAGGTGCTCCAGCACGACCACCACGAACTCACGGTGTTCGGTGTCGGCACCGATCTGCGCGATGTCGAATGGCGCGGTGTGGTGCGCCAGGCGCTGGCGCAGGGCCTGCTTGCGGTGCACGGCGAGTACGGGGTGCTCACTCTCACCGAAGCCGGTAACGCCGTGCTGTTCGACGGTCACAAGGTGCTGCTGCGCCGTGAGCCCGAACGTCCGGAGCCCACCCGCGCCGCGCGAGCGGCGAAATCGGCGAAGAACCCGCCCGCCGATCTCGCGCCCGAGGATGCCGCACTGTTCGAGAAGCTGCGGGAATGGCGTGCCGCCACCGCCAAGGAGCAGGGCGTGCCCGCGTATGTGGTCTTCCACGACGCCACTCTGCGCGAGATCGCGGCCCGTAAACCGGCCGATCTGTCCGGTCTCGGCGCGGTCGGGGGAGTGGGTGAGAACAAGCTCGCCAAGTACGGCGAACAGGTGCTCGAGGTCCTGGCCGCGCAGTGAGTCCTGGCCCGTGGGCTGGCAGCCGCGCGGCGAACGGAATGTGAAATCTCGACCCCTCAGATCGGGCTGCCCGATCCAGTAGTCCAGGATGACTGGCGGAACTTCATCGGACGATCCAACGAGTCCAGCAGACGGCAAACGGAGGCGCGGCATGAACGGGTCGGCACCTGGCGGTGGCAACGCGCGCCACCACGCGGATCGGTCCGTTCACGACGGTTCATCCGGTATCGGGCGGCGAGAACTGCTGACCGGTGCGGCCGTGGCCGCTGCCGGGTTCACGGTGGCCGGGCTCAGCCCCGCCCATGCCGTTCCCGTCGCCGAGGGCGTCACGAAATTCGGCTTCCCGCCCCGCGGTGACCGGGTCCGCGTGCTCGTCACCGGCGACGCGGGCACCGGGACCAGGGCTCAGTGGGCGGTCGCCGACGCGATCCGCGCGTTCCACCGGTGTGAGCCCTTCGATATGGCGCTCGGGCTCGGCGACAACATCTACGAGAGCGGCCCGAGCAGCGGCGAGGATCCACAGTTCGCCGAGAAGTTCGAGAACCCCAACACCGGCCTGGACTTCCCGTGGGCCATGGTGCTCGGCAATCACGACAACAGTTCGGTCCTGCCCGGTGACGGCGGCTGGCTGCTGCGCGGCGATCACGAGGTCCGCTATCACGCCGACTCGCCGCGCTGGTGGATGCCGAGCCGCTACTACTCGGTGCGCGTGCCCGAACGCGATCCGGTGGTGGAGTTCTTCGTGCTCGACCTCAATCCGCTCGCTGTCTACTTGCCGCCGCTGTTCACGCCGTACTGGGCCGTCGACGGCCAGTTCATGAACGAACAGCGCGCCTGGCTGGACCGCGCCATTGCGGAATCGCCCGCCACCTGGAAGGTCGCCTGCACTCATCACCCGTACCTGAACAATGGGCCGCACGGTGATGCCGGGCATTACGAGGGTCTGCCGATCGAGCCCATCAACGGCGTGCACGTGAAGCAGTTCTTCGACGACCATGTGATCGGCCGCTGTCACCTGATCTTGTCCGGTCACGATCATTCCTTGCAGGTGCTCGACCAGAAGGTCGAGATGAAGGGCACGCGCCAGATCATCTCGGGCGCCGCTGCCAAGACCGTCGGCGCCCAGCCGAGAGAACTGCCGGACACGGCGCACGGCGCCCAGTTCCAGAGCTTCCATCAGCTCGGTTTCCTGGTCCTCGACCTGGCTCCGGGCGCCATCGACGCGCGGGTGTACACGGTCGACCCGGCATCCGGTGCCGCCACCGAAGAATTCCGCCGCAGGATTGCCTGACCGGCCTCCTCGGCCTGCTTCGCGCGGCCCGGAGGCGGCGTCATCGGGAGCCCGGCTGCAAAGTGCCCGCGACTGCCCGCCTCGCTCATAGCCACCTCGGTGGACGCGCCGCTGGCCGCCTGAATTCCGCCGCGACGCGGGCGCCCGGGTTACCGTGCACGCCATGGCATCCGGTGACGGCTCCGAAAACGGCGAAATCTCGGGCGGCTCGTCGAACGCCGAGGCGCCCGACGCCGCCCCCGTGCAGCATCGCAGCGGCGATCCGGCTGTCGAGACCGTCTGGTTGGGCCGCCGCGCCGACCCGCGCCGCCATCCCAGTTGGCCCCGCGTCTCCACCATCGCGCTGACCGTCGCGTTCATCGCGCTTCTTGTTCTCTACGTGGTGCTGCGGCCGAACTGAGCCGATGATCCGTGCTCGGCGGTGTGATCCAGCTCGTCCGAGAATTAGTTGATTAGCGAAAGCAACTAATATAAAGTTGCTTACCGCAAGCAATAATTCTCGTGTTGGGAGTCCGGCATGGCAGTGTCACCCGATACCGCCCAGGACCTGACCAGAGAGCTGTACCTCATGGGCCGCGCGATCCGCGCGGCCATCGCTCATCCCGAAGAAGGTCAGCTGCTCTCGGGCGCCATCGGTGTCCTCGTGGTCCTGGAAGGTGCGGGTCTCATCCGGCAGGTCGACCTGGCCTCACATCTGTGCATCAGCCCCTCGGCGCTGAGCCGCCAGGTCGCCGAGCTGGTCACGGCGGGATACGTGACCAGGCGGGCCGACCCGACAGACGGGCGCGCCACCCTGCTGGAAGTGACCGAGGAAGGCCACGATCTGCTCCGGCGCGTTCGCGCCTCGCGGGCTCGTCGCCTCCAGGCCGTGCTCTCCGATTGGGATGAAACCGAAGCCGCGCAGGTATGCGCTGCCATCGAAAAACTCAGAAACGCGCTGGTCGCGCGTGTTCAGCACACTATGGCCGATAGGCCGGTTATCGAAGAGAGTCAGGAAGTAGATGCCTAGCCAACACGATGAGGTGAACTCGACCGAGGCGGTGACCCAGCGGGATCCGTACGCGATGACCCATCGCGAAGTCCTGGAAGCCATGACCGGCCTGCTGGCGGCGCTGTTCACGGCGCTGCTCAGCACCACGATCGTGGCGACCGCACTGCCGACCATCATCGGTGACCTGCAAGGTTCCCAGACGGCCTACGCCTGGGTCATCACCGCCGCATTGCTGGCCACCGCCGCCTCCACCCCGATCTGGGGCAAGCTCGCCGATCTGTTCAACAAGAAGACGCTGGTCCAGATATCCATCGTCATCTTCGTCGCCGGATCCGTGCTCGCCGGATTCGCCCACAACGTGGACCTGCTGCTCGCCGCACGCGTCGTCCAGGGCATCGGTATGGGCGGTCTGACCGCGCTGGTGCAGGCCATCATCGGCAGCATCGTCGCGCCCCGCGAACGCGGTCGGTACTCCGGCTATATGGGCGCCGTCATGGCGGTGTCCATGTCGGGTGGGCCCATCCTGGGCGGTGTGATCGTCGACAGCCCGCTCGGCTGGCGCTGGTGCTTCTTCGTCTGCGTGCCGTTGGCGGTCATCGCGCTGGTGCTGCTGCATCGCACCCTTCGCCTGCCCACCGAACGCAAGGACGACGTGTCCATCGACTGGCTCGGCGCCGTGCTCTTGACCGCCGGCGTGTCGATCCTGCTGATCTGGGTGTCCTTCGCGGGCAAGGCCGACTACTACGACTGGGTCTCGCGGGAATCGGCGATCTACGTCGGCAGCGGTCTGCTGCTGCTCGCCGCCACCGTGTGGGTCGAATCGAAGGCGAAGTCGCCGATCATCCCGCTGCCGATCGTCACCGAACGCACCACCGGCCTGGCCATCATCGCCTCCATCGCCGTCGGTGTCGGCATGTTCGGCGCGACCACTTTCCTCGGTCAGTACTTCCAGACCGCGCGTGGCTACTCACCGACCGTTGCGGGCATGCTGACCATCCCGATGGTCGCCGGCATGCTGATCGCTTCGGTCGGCTCCGGGCAGCTGATCACCCGGTTCGGTAAATGGAAGGGCTTCGTCGTCGGCGGAGCGTTGGTGCTGGTGGCAGGCTTCGGGCTGCTGTCGACCCTCGATCACGCGACGAACCTGTGGCTGGTCGCGGTCTACATCACCATCGTCGGCCTCGGCGTCGGCAGCCTGATGCAGAACCTGGTGCTGGCCGTGCAGAACACCGTCAGCGTGCACAACATCGGGTCGGCCTCGAGTGCGGTCGCCTTCTTCCGGACCTTCGGCGGCGCGATCGGTGTGTCGGTGCTCGGTTCGGTGCTGGCGACCAGGGTGAGTGATCTGTCGGCGGAAGGATTCGCGAAACTCGGCATCCACCCGGCGTCCTCCGGTGGCAGCAACCTCGACCTGGGTGCGCTGCCCGCGCCTATCGCGACGATCGTGCGTACCGCCTACGGTGACGCGACCGGTCGAATCTTCCTGATCGCCGCGTTCACCACCGTGCTGGCCCTGGTCGCGACCCTGTTGCTACCGAACCGCCCGCTACGCACCACGATCGATATCGATCCAGCGCTCGATCCGATGCGGGAGGCCGAGGAGGCGAAGACGGATACCGCCGAGCTTCCCGCCGATCCGGTGCGGCAGCCCGAACGAGTTCTCCAGAAGTAACTCCGAACGCGTGCGGCAGGTCCCGGTTCGTCCGGGGCCTGCCTCGCCGTCTGTACCGTGTCGACCTGGGAATAATCCGGTTGCTCCATCACTTTAAGGTTGTCGTTATGAAGGAGAAGGGGCGCAAGGTCATCGCGACCAACCGCAAAGCGCGGCACAACTACACGATCCTCGATGTGTACGAGGCCGGGATCGCGCTGGTCGGTACCGAGGTCAAGAGCCTGCGCGAGGGCAAGGCATCGCTGGTCGACGCCTTCGCCACCGTCGACAACGGCGAAGTGTGGTTGCGCGGCCTGCACATCCCGGAGTTCAGCCATGGCACCTGGACCAACCACTCGCCGCGGCGGGTGCGCAAACTCCTGCTGCACAAGCGGGAGATCGAACGGCTGGTCGGCAAATCGCGCGAAGGCAACCAGACGTTGGTCCCGCTGTCGATGTACTTCTCCGACGGCAAGGTGAAGGTCGAACTCGCACTGGCCCGAGGTAAGCAGGACTACGACAAACGTCAGGACCTCGCCCGCCGCACCGCCGAACGCGAAGTCACCCGTGAACTGGGCCGTCGCGTCAAGGGGATGAGCCGCTGACCTGCGCCGCGAGTGGTCGGAAAAATGGGAATGAACACCGGTCGGTGAGGTGTTAACATGACAAGCCCGGCAAGGCGCCGGGACGTACGGGGCTGAACGGTTTCGACTGCGTACGTTGATTCAGGGGAAGCGTGTCGGTGCAGGCAAGAGACCACCGTAAGCGTCGTTGCAACCAATTAAGCGCCGATTCTCATCAGCGCGAGTACGCCCTCGCTGCCTAAGTAGCAGGACGTCTCTGTCAGACCGGGTTCGTCCCTCGACCCGGATCCTGGCATCAGCTAGAGGGACTTACCGTCAGGGCCGGTCGCGGGTCACGGCGGAACATCCAACAGCGACTGGGATCGTCATCCGAGCTTGTTCGCGAGACCCGGAGATCCGAGTAGAGACCTAGCGAACTGCACACGGAGAAGCCCTGAAGACGCGGCGGAGGACCCGGGTTCGATTCCCGGCAGCTCCACTCGAGGCCCCTCACCTGACCCGCAGGTGAGGGGCTTTTTTCATGCGCCGACCGCGCGAAGGCCGGGCCTGTTGCCATACTCAGCGCGGTTTATGCCTCCGACTCCCCATACGCCGCGGCGATGTCCTCGGAGCTGCTCCAGCCGCTGTAGGTGGGGGATTGGGGCCAGCCTTCGGGGGAGTCCTGCCATTTTTCCTGGCGGCCGTAGGGGAGGATGTCGATGAGGGGGAAGGTATAGCTGAGCTGTTCGACGCCGCGGCCGGTGGTGTGCCAGGTGCGGTAGACCTTGTCGCCGTCGCGTAGGAAGACGTTGAGGGCGAATCCCCCGCCGGGAGGCGCGTCGACGTCGGTGCCGAAGGAACTGTTCGCCGTGGAGTACCAGGTCATCTTGTTGCCGACGCGGCGCTTGTAGGCGAGCGCCGCATCGATCGGGCCCTGGGTGACGATGACGAACCTGGCGTCGTAGTTCTCCAGGATCCGCAGGCGGGTGAACTGGGAGGTGAATCCGGTGCAGCCGCCGCATTGCCACCGCTGGCCCGGTGCCCACATGTGGTTGTACACGATCAGCTGTGCGTGGCCGTCGAAGATGTCGACCAACCGGACCGGTCCCGCTTCGCCCTCCAGGGTGTATTCGGGCATCTCGACCATCGGCAGACGGCGACGCTGCGCGGCGATCGCGTCGAGTTCCCTGGTGGCGGCCTTCTCCCGAACACGCAGCTCGGCGAGTTCACGCTGCCAGGTCTCGGCGTCGACAACGGGTGGTAATGCGTTGGTGCTCATGGGGCCTCCCTGACCGGTCTCATACATCGCGCTCGTAGATAGAGACGACGGCCGTTCACCGGATTCATCGGTGAACGGTCGCCTCCGCGTCGCAGGAACCGGCCGAGGCGGCTTTTCCGCATCGACCGGGAGGTTCAGCGTGCGAAATCGAGTCCGGTGCCCGCCACATAGGTGGCGGTGATGGAGCCGTCGGGGTGTCTCGTGCCATAGGCCGCGATAACCGCACCCGGTGAAATATCGGCGACGCGTGAGCCGAAGAGGACGTGGACTTTGGTGGAGGGGGTCGTGCGGATAGTGGTCTTCGTACCGAAGAGGCTTTCGACTTGCAGCGTGGTGCCATCGGTGTCGGCGACTCTGCCGACGGCCACCATCTTGCCGAGAGTGGCGGTGGGCGAGACCACCGGAGCCGGCGCCGGTACAGGTGCGGGTACGGCTGTGGGTGCGGGCGCCGCCATCGTCGCGGTGGGGGAAGGATCGATCTCGGGCGGGGGCGTGGTCGGCGTGCGATCGCCGGTGAAGAGGGCGATGAGCATCGCCAGCAGTGCGATCACCGTGGCAGTTCCACCGACCAGCAAATTCGATTCGCTGTGCGGGGTCGAATCGGAGGCGGCGGGCTGCGGGGCGGGTCGATCGGAAGGGGCACAGGACTCATCCGGGCGCCTGCTGGACGCCTGCGGAGGGCGGGACCACGGGGTGCTCGGATGGGACATAGCCCACAGCGTAAGCGGGTACTCATGCGTACCTATCGCCACTGGCGGTGAGTGGGGGCGATCGGAGGTAGCCTGCACGTTTCCCTGTGCGAGAAAAGGTTTCGGATCTGGAAGCGAGAAAGGGTTGCGGATCTGATCCGCGGCCCGCCGCACCGGCGGACGACGCTTGAATCGCCGGAACTCGAACGAGCCGACGTCAACGTAGGTGGCCGGATGTCAACGTACGGGGCGCAGAATCCGCAGGGTGATGACGAGCCCGATGATCAGGGCGATGGTTGCGGTGATGGCGGTGCTCAGGGTGTGGGTGAGGGTGGCGATGCCGACGGTGAAGATGAGGCAGGTGGCGATTGCCAGCAGCGCGGTGCCCCATTCCATGCCGACGATCCGGGCGGGTCGGTGGCGCATTGCTGTCATGACCGGGGAGTACCCAGGCGTTCCAGCAATCAAACCGTTATCTCCTGATCGGTGTCCGTTATGTGTCGCTATCTGCGGTTTGTCCAGGCCGTTGTCTCGTTCGATAGCCATGATCGAGCCTTTCTCGGCGTTTTCGCACCTTCATGGGCGGTCTACCGATAACGACCCGGCAACGGCGCGGATGGCACGCGGCAAACAATGAGACAACCGTCACGTCGGGTGGGTGGCCGCGACGCCACGTGGTCGGCGATCAGCGCTGGTGGGTGATGGGGCGCGCGAGCGTCATCCGCAATATCTGTGCGACGAACCTACATAGCCCGCGCGCCGATCTGCGGGTGCGAGCAACCGACCAGACGTCGGTGGTGCCCGGCTCCTCGAGTGCATGACCGGCGAAGCGGTCGTCGAGCCAATCGGCCATGGTCGGGGTGCCGAGGAATTCCAGCGGCAGATGCAGGGCGAGGCGGTCGCGCAGGTAGTGCACTTGCGCACCGGCGGTGCGGTACCGGTCGACGAGCGCATCCACATCGGCGACGGCGATGACTTCATCGGGAATCGCTTGCAGGACCAGCATCGGTGCTCGTGGCGCGGTGGCGCCGGGCCGGATGTCGTCGAAGATCGCGCGTAATCCCGGCTGCTCGACCAGTTCGGCAATACCTCGATCGCTGTGTCGGTCGACGTTCTTGCCCGCGAACCTGACCAGCAGCGGCAAGGTCGCCCGCGTTTCGGCCTCGCCGAGCAGACGCAGGAATCCCGGATGGAGCCACTCGGCCAGTAGCGCCGCCAATTCCGGGTAGGCGCGCCGCAATCCGGCGGTGTACACCGCGGCGAACCCCGCGTACATCGTTGCGTTCAACCGCACGAACGCGGCCGCGGGATCGCCGACCGGTGATCCGGCGACCGCGCCGACGATGTCGATCTCGGGTGCGTAATCCGCGGCCACCTCGGCCGCCCACGCGGTCGCCAGCCCGCCGCCGGAGTAGCCCCACAAACCGACGGGTGTTGTCGCGGACAGGCCGAGCGGCGCGAAATCCAGTGCCGCGCGGACTCCGTCGAGCGTGCGATATCCGGGTTCACGACCGGCACCGAAGTGACCACGCATCCCCTCGTGGTCGGGGACGGAGACGGCCCAGCCGCGTGCCAGCGCATGGGCGATGAGTGGAAACTCCAGCTGCGGAATCGCACCGAACACCCGCGCCCCGCGCCGCAACGCGTACGACGGGAAGCAGGTGGAGGCGACGGCGTCGATAGCGCATTGGAACGAGACGAGCGGCCGGTGAACGTCGGGCTCGGCGCCGTGGGGGAGCAGCACGGTCGTCAGTGCGACTTCGGCGTCGCCGTGTCGATCGCTGGTGCGGTAGAGCAGCTGCCAGGCCCGCACGCGCTGCGGAATCCGGCCGAACAACGCCAATTCCACGGTGCGGGAACGGATCACGGTGCCAGGCGTGGCGGTATCGAGGTTCGGTGGCGGTACACAGAACGGGTCGTATTCGACGCGGACCGGCGGCCCGGAGTCGGTGAACGGCTCCGCTGAGCCCATGTACCCGGGGATCGGGGGCAGCCGTTCATCCTCGGCGCGCAACGCCGCCTCGGTACTCATCGTGCTGGTCCTTCCGAGGCGGAGTCGTGCTGTCGGCACAAATCTAGGTCGGCGGCGGGGAGGGCGTCACTACGTCGGCGGTACCAAGTGTTCGCGCCGAACTCGTCTCCGAAGACAGTTTTTCCGGAGTTGATCGTCTCGGTGACCGGAGGAATTGCCGCAGCCATAGTCGTGGGCGACAATCCGCGACATGGTTGTCGATCTTCCCCCGCTGGCCGCGGACGCCGCGATTCTCGATCGGCTCGGCCGTGGGCTGCCCGGTATCGCCGATCGCATGCTCGCGGCCGGACTCGGTTCGACACCACCGGCCGCCGACCTGCCCGACGACCACTTCCACGAAGTCGTGCCTGCGATCCTGGCCTGCGGGCACGCGTTCCTTCGCGCGCTGCGGGAACAACGCGAGTTCACCGATGCCGAGGTGGCGCTCCACGTCGCGCCGGTGGTGCATCATCATGCGGCCGAGCGGATCCCGCTGCGGCTGCTGGTGGATGCCGTGCACGGTTCGGCGCAGCAATTGCTCCAGGAATCGGCGCGCTCGGCCACCGCGGACGAACTGGACGATCTGATCGCCTTCGGCGCGCATCTGCTCGATCTGCTGCGCCGCATCACCACCGTGGTCTACGAGGCGTATTCGGAACTCGAGCAGTCGGTCTACCAGCCGGAGCGGGAGGCCAGGCGGGCGCTGTGTTCGGCTCTGCTGCACGGGCTTCCGGTGGTCGAACTCGCCGCCCGCGCGGATATCGCACTGGCCGAGGACTATCGGGTGCTCGCCGTGCTGGTTCCGCCGCAAGATCAATCGGCGCAGGTGGCGACCATGATCGCCCGGCGAAGGATGCGGGTGTTGCAGTCGATCCTCGATGATCTCGTCGGCCCCTCGGCTCTGCACACCTTCGACGGGTCCGCGGGAATCGTGCTGCTGCCCGGTTCGGCCACACCCGATCCGGCCGATCGTCTTGCGGCAGCCGCGGACGGACGGATGGGCGCGCCGGTCTTCCTCGCCGATGCCGGTGCCGTATCCCGTGCGGACCTGCCGGAGGCCGCGGCCGAGGCGGGGGAACTCGCCGCGCTGGCTCGGGCGCTCGCTCGTCCCGCCGGGGTGTATCGCCTCGACGATCTGCTGCTCGAGTATCAGCTCACCCGTCCGGGCCGGGCCCGCGACCGCCTGGCCCGGCGTATCGAACCGCTGACGGCGCGCCCGCATCTACTCGCGGCGCTGGACGCCTATCTGCGCCACGGCACCGACCGCAAATCCGCCGCCGCCGAGGTGCACGTCCACCCCAACACCTTCAGCTACCGGATGCGCCGCATCGCCGAACTCACCGGCCTCGACCCCGCCGACCCCACCGACACCCGTCTACTGGCCGCGGCGCTCACCGTCGACCGGGCCGGTCGACCGTCCGGATCGCCCGGAACGCACGCGTCCACCACTGAGACGACGATCACGGGATAATCGACCGTGACGAATCCCCATGCACGGTGTCCAACACAGGAGCGGGCTGAGGAGGTGGGTGTGACCGCGACCGAGACGACGACCGTTCCGGACGATGTGACCCTGGTCAGCAGGTCCAAGGACGGTGACGTCCGGGCCTACGAACAACTGGTGCTGCGGTATCAGGGGCAGATGTTCCGGCTCGCATCCAAAATGCTCGCCGACCGCGCCGAGGCCGAGGACGTGGTGCAGGAGGTCTTCCTCGCGGCCTGGCGGCGGTTGCGGCAGCTCAACGACGACGCGGCATTCGTCGGCTGGCTCTACCGGATGACGACCAACCGCTGTCTGAACGTGATCCGGGCTCGCCGCCCGCACGTCGAGGCGGATCTGGACCTGACCGAATCGCCGCGTTCGGACATCCGGCCCGAGCACGCGACCCAAGTGAAAACCCAGCTCGAGGCGCTGAACGTGGCGCTACAGGAGCTGACGCCCGAACAACGGGCCTGCTGGCTGCTGCGCGAGGTGCACGGCCTGTCGTATGAGGAGATCGGAGACATCGTCGGCGCGAACACAACCGCGGTCCGCGGTCGCATTGCCCGCGCACGAGCCCAATTGTCCGAGGTGATGAAGCCATGGCGGTGAACGAGACGACCGAACAGGACTATGTCCTGCCGTGCGGCCGTGAACTGGAACAGGTGTGGGAACGGCTCGACGCCGTCGAGGCCGGTCGAGCCTATGAACATGAGCTGAGCTGCCCGGATTGCGCGGCCGCACGCGACAGTCTGCTGGCGTTGCGCGCGGCGACCAGGCAGATGATCGAGGAGCCGGTCGCGCCGCCGCCGGATCTGGTGGGTCGGATCATGTCGGCGGTGCGGGCCGAGGTGCGCCGCGGCCGCACACTGGACTTGCCCACCTCGGAGCCCGGCGGGGTGGAAGTGAGTGAGCAGGCCGTGAACGCCGTGCTGCGATACGCCGCCGATTCGGTGCCCGGCGTGCGAGCGCGGCGCTGCCGGGTGCGTCCGGCCGGCATGGGTGCGGACGGTGAATATCTGGTCGATGTCGAGATGTCGGTCGCGGTGCGGTTCGGTCCGACGGCCGTGGCCGAGCTGATGCCGATCGTGCGTGAACGCGTCACCGCGGCGCTGCCCGCCCGCATCGGGCTGACCCTGCACCGGCT
Organism: Nocardia cyriacigeorgica; assembly: GCF_029868385.1. Lineage (GTDB taxonomy): Bacteria > Actinomycetota > Actinomycetes > Mycobacteriales > Mycobacteriaceae > Nocardia > Nocardia cyriacigeorgica_F. The sequence goes on from NZ_JARWNX010000047.1 coordinate 105,457, forward strand.
GGATCTGACGATCGCCGATGTCTACGAGGATCCCGCCCCGGACAACGGCACCGCGACCGACCGGCGCGAAGAGGGTGCGACGCCCGACTCCGGCGATGCCGGGGGCCCCGATGCGTCCACCGGTGGTCCCGGTCCGGAGCGTACTCGGGGAGACCGCCGATGACGCCCGCGGTATCGGTGCTCATCGAGCCCCCGGTGATCGCGGCCGTCGCCGCGCACGCCGCCCTGGCCACTGCGGGTGTGGTGCGGCTGGAGCCGGGCGTACGCGGCCTGCTCACCACATTGGTGCGGGCGGGTAGGCAACGCTGGCTCGGCACCGACCCGGCGCCCTCGGAAGGTGTGCGGGTGCGGCGCACCGAGGACGGGCGGTTGCTGGTCCAGATCGATGCGGTGATCGCCGGTGACCGGCACGCGGGTGAGGTGGGGCGTGCGGTGCAGCGCGCGGTCGCCGCGGTGGTGCGTGCCCAGACCGGGCAGCGGGTGGACGAGGTCGTGGTGTCGATTCTCGATATCGAGCCGGAGCCGCGCTGATGTTCGACGAGGAAACCATCGACAAGATCATCGGCGCGGTCGAGGGGGTCGCCGGACTGCGGCCCGCGACACCGATCGTGCGCGAGAACGCGAGCTGGTGGCCGTGGGACGCCCGCACCTACGCGGTCGACCTCACCGACGACGCGGTGCAGGTGCGGGTGGTCGCCGCCACGTTGCCACTACCCCCGCTACTCGATCTCGCGAGTGAGGCGATTCGGCCCGTGCTGGCGGGTACTCCATGGGAACAGGCCACGGTGCGGCTGGTGGTCACCGAACTCGACGCGGCTGCTTTCGCCGAGGAAGGAACTGTGGACGAGCAAGGAACTGTGGGCTGAGCCACACGGTTCGCCCGTGACGAACGCGCGGATCGGGTGTCGATCAGAGTGCGGGACCGAATCCGCTGTATCCCAAAGGAATCAGGAGGAACACCATGACCGCCACCACCGAGAAGAGCACCACCAACAACACCGCGACCGAGGCGAGCGGCGCCGAGAAGACCACGGTGAAAAAGGAACACGCGCTGGTCAGCGAGCTCGGCACCACCACCATCTCCGACATCGTGGTGCAGAAGGTCGCCGGTCTGGCCGCCCGCGAGGTACGCGGCGTGCACAACCTCGGCGGTAGCGCCGCCCGCGCCTTCGGCACCCTCCGCGACCGCATCCCCGGCGCCTCCGCCAGTATCGGACAGGGTGTTTCGGTCGAGGTCGGCGAGACACAGGCCGCCGTCGATCTGGAGATCGTCGTCGAATACGGCGTCGCCATCGCCGAGGTGGCGCGTGCGGTGCGCCGCAATGTGATCACCGCGATCGAGCAGATGACCGCGCTGCACGTGGTCGAGGTCAATATCAATGTCAACGATGTGTTCATCCCGGGTGACGACGATGACGAAGACGCGCCCACCGCGCGCGTGCAGTAGCCACCGACCGGATCCAGCGAAGAGGAGTCGATTGTGAACGCCACAACGATATGTCTGGCGATCGGTCTCGCGCTCGGATTCGCCGCCGCGTTCGGCGGATTCGGCGCGTTCCTGATCGTGCTGGTGTTCGCCGCGCTCGGTCTGGCGATCGGCCGATGGCTCGATGGCGAACTCGACCTCGCCGCGCTGGTCCGATCCGCCCAGGACAAGGGCAGGCGATGACGGCCGCCGCGGTCGGAGCCGAGCTGCCGGGGCGGACCACGGTCAGTGAACGGGCGGTGCGCCGGATCGCCGCGCACGCCGCCCGCGAGGTGCCCGGCGTCGATCGCGGCGTCAAGGTCGAGGCCACCGTCTCCGGTGATCGGGCCGCGCTGGCCGTGCGGCTGCCGGTCCGCTATCCGGAACCGGTGGGCCGGGTGACCGAGGACTGCCGCACCCATCTGCGTGCACGCACCGCCGAACTGACCGGGATCGGTATCTCCAGGGTCGACATCGTGGTCCCGGAGCTGACCACGGAAACCGTTGTCGCCGGGAGGGTCCGGTGATCCGCAGGCCGCGGCGCGCGTGGCCCGCCGTCGTCATCGCGGTGGTGGTGCTCGCGGCGTGCGTCGCGGTGACCGTGTCACTGGTGCAGCGACTGACCGACACACACGAGTACATCTCCTATGACAGCGTCGCCGGTGAGGTGCACGGCATCACCTGGAACGAGCTGCCGGTACTGATCGGCGGGGTCGTGGCATTGGCCATCGGGGTGGTGCTGCTGGTGATCGCGTTGCTGCCGGGGCGTGCGAAGGTGTTGCCGCTGACCGGCCACGAGGACGGTATGGAGGCGGGAGTGAGCCGGTCGGGTCTGCGAACTCTGTTGCGTACCAGCGCTACCGGGGTCGATGGGGTGACCTCCGCGCGGGTAAAGGTGCGCCGCGACGTCGTCACCGTGGTCGCGCGCACCGATCGGCACGACAGCGCCGGGCTGGCCGATACGATCTGCGACACCGTCACCGGCCGGGTGCAACAGGTCGGCCACCCGGTGAAGCGGGTGAAGGCGAAGCTGCACGGACCCAAAGCCGGAGGCCCTCGATGAGCAAGGTGAATCGGCCCGCAGGTGTGAACCGGACGCTGATCGGCCTGACCGGGGTGATCCTGCTCGCGGCCGGTGCGTACGCCCTGGCCGCCCACTTCGGGCAGCTGGGGTGGGTGGACCGCGAATCGGCGCTGGTCCCGGGCACCGCTGCCCCGCCGACCTGGGTGTTCTGGGCGGTGATCGCCGGTGCGGTGGTGCTCGGCCTGCTGTGCTTGCGCTGGCTGCTCGCCCAGATCTTCCGGATGCCGAAGTCGCAGTCGTGGCGATTCGAGGCCGATCCGACCGCAGGGAAGACGGTCATGGCGTCATCGACGGCGGCCGCCCCGGTGGCCGCGGATATCGCCGCCTTCGATGATGTGCGCTCGGCCTCGGCGTGGCTGACCGGGACCCGGTGGGCGCCGGAGTTGCACCTGACCGTCACCGTGCAACCACATGCCGATGTGGGGTCGCTGCGCGGACGTATTCTCGACGAGGCCGTACCCCGGCTGCGGCAGGCGCTCGAAGTCGAGACCATCCCGGTGACGTTGGAGTTGAGCTTCGCCGACGCCGGTAAACGTCCACAGTTGCGTTGATCTGGTTCGCAGATCGAGTCGTGCAGCCACCCTGTGTCGTGCCACGAACCGCGCCCGATAGCCTGACGATATGACGAGTTCGGCAAGGAGGCGACGGCCGCGATGAGCATGGACTGGCACGCCCGTCCCGGCCGGATCGCGGTACTCACCGGCGCGGGCATCTCCACCGATTCCGGGATTCCGGACTTCCGTGGCCCGCGCGGGGTCTGGACGAAGGATCCGATCGCCGAACTGCTGTCGACCTACGACAACTACCTCGCCGACCCCGAACTGCGCGAACGTTCCTGGCTGGCCCGCCGCGACAATCCGGCCTGGCAGGCTCGGCCCAATGCCGCGCACACCGCGCTGGTCGAACTCGACCGTGCCCGCACGGTCACGATCATCACCCAGAACGTGGACCGCCTGCATCAGCGGGCTGGTTCGCCGCCGGGCGGGGTGATCGAGATCCACGGCAACATGTTCGACGTGGTCTGCGTCGACTGCGATTACCGCTCCACGATGGCGGCGACGCTCGAACGGGTCGCGGCGGGCGAGGTCGACCCGCCGTGCCCGGACTGCGGCGGCATCCTCAAAGCGGGCACCGTGATGTTCGGGCAGGCCATGGACCCGCGCACCATGCTGAAGGCGACCATCACCGCCGAATCCAGCGATCTGTTCCTCGCGGTCGGGACCTCGCTCCAGGTCGAACCCGCGGCCTCGCTCTGCGCGCTCGCGGTGGACAACGGGGCCGACCTCGTCATCGTCAATGCCGAGCCGACGCCATACGACCGCCTCGCCACCGAGGTCATCCGCGAACCCATCGGCATCGCACTGCCCGAACTCGTCGCGCGCATTCTCGGCTACTAGCGACCGGATCGCGTTCTACACTGGTGGTGCTCAGTGCTGTTGCGTGGAAAGCGTTGGTGCGGACGCCATTTGGCTGATTTCCGCTGCCGGCCCGGTTCTGAATCCACGAGCTGAGTGCTTGTCGATCGTCTTGGTTTCGAAGCATGCGCGCATGCGCGCATGCCGCCAGCTGGACCCGCCATGCCGTATCTCTCGAGGAGACGAAACAGTGTCTACCGCTGTCGATTTCGCCGCACGTCTGATCGATCCCCGCGCCATCGCCGAGGCGGGCCACAGTGCCGTGCTCGCCTATGTATCGCCGTCGCGACCCGGCTCCGACTTCGGCGCCAAACCGATCACCAGATCCTATGCCGATGAACTCAGGAATACCGGTCTCCAGGTGGTATCCATCTGGCAGTACGGCAAACCCGGCCATCCGAGCGCGCCCTCGGATTGGACCACCGGCTACGACGGCGGCCATCGCATGGGCCTGGATGCCCGCAACGGCCACTTCGCCGCGGGCGGGCCAGGATACTGCCCGATCTTCTTCGCCGTGGACGAGGACATCTCGCTCGGCCAATGGAACGAGGTCGCCGTGCACTTCTTTCGTGGCGTCAACGATGCCATCGGCCGGGAATGGACCGGGATCTACGGACATTCCCGCGTCTGTGCGTGGGCGATCGAAGACGATGTCATCGGACGGACCTCCGAGGGTAAACGCTGGGCCTGGCAGACGAGGGCATGGAGCGGAGACCGGCTCGACACCCCGGAAGTCGTTCTCTACCAGCACATCATCGATACTCCGAGTAGTCCGGGCCCGAAGATCGACGGCACCTCGGTGGATGTGAACGACATTCTCGCCGCCGACTACGGCCAATGGTCGATCGACCGGACACCGCGTGTGGTGAAACCCGCCTACACCGAAATCGAACTCATGGGCAATTCGCGTAGTCCACGCGGCGGCGCGCGGATCACCAACTTCCTGCTGCACACCCAGGAGGGCAACGGTAGCGCCGAATCTCTCGCCGGATATCTGAACAATCCGAACAACGGCGTCTCCTACCATTACACCCTGCGCGAGGGCATCCTCTGCGATGTGGTCGACACCGATTACGCCTCCTGGTCGGTGCTCGACGCCAACAGCCACACCATCAACCTGTGTTTCGCCGGTTCCCGAGCGGCCTGGTCACGCGAGCAGTGGCTTGCCATCGATCACGATCTGCGGGTCGCCGCCTACATCGCGGTGCAGGATTGTCGCAAATACGGTGTCAGCACGGAGGTGATCGCCCCGCCGTACCGTTTGGCCGACGGCATCTCCGACCATCACTACGTCACCGTTCAGCTCGGTATCGGCAGCCACACCGATGTGGGACCGAACTTCCCCTGGGATGTGTTCGCGCAGTACGTGAACGAGTACACGAGCATCTGACCCGAACCGGACCGGCCGTGCCCCGGCGGGTGGGGTGGCCGGTCCGGTTCGGCATCAACCGCCGCGGACGCTGCTCGGCTTCGCGCCGAAGCGGTGCCGGAACGCGGTGCTGAAACTGCTGACGGAGCCGAAGCCGAGGCTCAGTGCGATATCGGTGATGCTGATGTGCCGATAGGCCGGGCTCCGCAGCCGCGCGTACGCGATCTGGAGCCGCTCTTCTCTGATGAGTTCACGCGGTGTGGTGCCCGCCTGCTGCAACGCCAGCTGGATCTGGCGTACGGACCAGCCGAGCGCACGGGCGATCGCCGCCGTGGCCAGGTCGGGGTCCTCGGCATGTCGACGGATATGGCGGCGTACGGTCTGCTCGATCTCGGCGAGATTCCCGGGCCCGGTGGGTGATTCACCGAGGATCAGCATGCAGATCAGATCCACGAGTCGCTCGGAGACGGCATCGAATTGGGTCGCCGAGAGGGTTGCCGCCTCGCCGTACAGGCCGGTCGCCAGGTCGGCGGCCACTCTGCCGAGGCCGACGGTCAGATCGAGCGGCCGACCAGGGGGTTCGATGTGGTTGAGTCGGTGCCGGATCTCGCGGCGCGGAATGGTCACGATCAACCCGTGGCTACCGCCGTGTACACCCATCCGCAGCGGTTGGTCGATGGTCACCAGACTGCTCGCCCCCGGTGTGAGCGCGAGGCCGGTGTCGTCCTGGCGGAGGTCGAATTGCCCGGTGAGCGGAAGCACGAGGCGGTAGTCGTCATCGGGATCGAGCAGGATCTGCCGCCTGCCGCGTGAGTAGACGATCGGATCGGATTCCCATCCGACGATCTGATAGTTGTCGGTGCGGCGACGTCGCATCCGGCCGTAGAAATCGCCCGTGGACGGGAACTGATACGACAGCCTGCCCTGGAACGAGTCGACCAGCTGCGACCAGTAGTCGATCCGATTACGCGGATTCTCCACCTGGGCCGTGGCCGCCTCCTCGATGGGCGACTCGTCCACCATCACAACGTCCCCGATCTCTCGTCCTGCCCCCGCGGCGTGCCGCACCGGCTCGGAGCGAGGAAAGCGAGGACAAGTCGCTGAACTCGTGGCCGGTCGCGGCACCCAGAATATCGTCGGGTGGGCCTACGCGGCCCACTTCCTCACCGACCGCCGCGCACGCTGCTCGGTGTCGCGCCGAAGCGGTGCCGGAAGGCGGTGCTGAAACTGCTGACGGAGCCGAAGCCGAGGCCGAGGGCGATATCGGTGATGCTGGTGTGTCGATAGGCCGGGCTCCGCAGCCGGGTGTAGGCGATCTGGAGCCGCTCTTCTCTGATGAGTTCGCGGGGCGTGGTGCCTGCCTGCTGGAGCGCGAGCTGCACCTGCCGTATCGACCAGCCGAGACTGTTGGCGATCATCGCACTGGTCAATTCGGGGTTTCCGGCATTGCGGCGGATGTATTGCCGGATGGTGGTTTCCACTTCACCGAGGTGGGTCGCCGCCGGTGCGTCGCCGAGCAGAAGCATGCAGATCAGATCCACGACCCGCTCGGAGACGGCATCGAACTGCGGTGCGGTGAGTACCGAAGCCTCCTCGTACAGCCCGGTCAGGAGGTCTTTGGCCATCCGGCCCAACCCGGTGGTCAGATCCAGCGGTCCGGCGGGCGGATCGGCGCGGTTGAGTCGGTGCTGGATCTCGCGGCGCGGAATGGTCATGATGAGTCCGTGGCTGCGGCTGCTCGCGCTGAATGCCATCGGGCGATTGACGGTCACCAGGCCACTCATGCCGGGTGCCAGCGAACCGCAGCCTTCGTCGCTCCGTACCGTGAACTGTCCGGTGAGGGGTACCACCAGCCGGTAGTCGTCATCGGGATCGGTGCGGACGTGCTTGGTGGCGCGGGTATAGACGATCGGGTCCGATTCGCGCCCGACGATCTGATAGTTGTCGGTGCGATGGCGCCGGATACGTCCATAGAAGTCGCTGGACGAGGAGAATCTGTAGCTCAGCTGTAGGCCCTGATACGAGTCGACCAGATCGGCCCAGTAGTCGACGCGCTCGCGAGGGTTGTCGACGTCTGCCGTCGACGCTGTCTCGACGACCGCCTCACCTACCATCACAGACTCCCAGGTTTCGTGCCGTACAGGTCCCGGCCTCGGCTCGGACCTGTGGAGCGAGGATAAATCGTCTCCAGCGATCGCGTGGTCCAGTCGCGCGGGTTGGTTGTGCGCCCAGCGGCAAAGTTCGTGCGTTCGGTGACAACCGAGCCGCGCGGGGCGTGGATAGATTCTCGATTGTCCGGCGTCCGAAGGGCGACGAGGGTCGCGCGGTAGGGGTTGTGGATGAGAATCATCAGTAGTAGGTGGCACTGTTTCGAATACACGCCGGTGGCCCCCGGGCCATGCGCGGTGGCGATAGAACCGGATGTGGCGGGCGTGGCGCGGACCTTCCACGACTGCCTGCTGGTGCATCTGTATGTCGAGCCGGGCGAGCGCGACGCATCCGGAGATGTCGTGCGTTCGGTCCGGCTCCTGATGGCGCAGACCGGTGCGGCATATGTGGTCATCAGCGGATCGCCGGTGCTGCCGGACGGCGCGGACCGATCGGCGATGGACGGTCCCGAAATGCTTGCCTATCTGGCGGATACGCTCGACCTCGTCGAGGAGATCGGTGAACGGCTCGAGGAGCGCGGCGAACGCGTGCATCTGCTGCCGTTCGGGTGGAGTCTGTATTGCGGTCGGGCCTGCTCGTTCGCGAGACCGTGTGAGGTCGCGCCCGAACTGAATCCGGCACGCAGACGTCCGCTGGCCTCGCCTACCCCGATCGGCGTGTCCGTGGCGCGGCCGTCGGGATGGGCGACGACGCGTTTGATGCCGCCGCGACGTCAGCCGATCGGGCCGAGCACGCGGTCGAGATAGGGATTGGCGAAGACACCCTTCGGATCGAAGCGGCGACGGACCTCGGCGAACCGATCCCAGTCCGGGTAGCGGCCGCGCAAGGTCTCCGCGGTCTGGAAATGGCGTTTGCCCCAGTGCGGGCGGCCGTCGAACCCGTCGAAAACCGCCTCGCAGGCGCGGAAGTACGGCTCGTAGTCCATGCCCTGATACATGTGCACGGCGATGTAGCAGGTGTCGCGGCCGCCTGCGGGGGACAGGAACGCGTCATCGGGGGCGACCCAGCGCACCTCGATCGGCATCGGTGTATCGAAGCGGGTCGACAGCTGCTTGATCGCGCGGATGGCTTCGGCCGAATGCGCACGCGGGATGGCGTATTCCATCTCGGTGAAGCGGAACAGTCGGGGTGAGGCGAACACCCGGTAGGACCGGTCCACCTGACGGCGGTAGCTGCCCGCATAGGCCGCGCCGCGATGGATCCACGGCACCAGCCGCGGCTGCCAGCGGCCGAGCTTGCACAGGGCATCGAAGGTGTAGTTGGACATCAGGACGTCGGCGAACCAGTCCACCGCCTGTGGGCGCGGCTGTTCGATGAGGTCGACCCGGTTGTTGCGTTTGGTCATCGCCAGCGGGCTGTGCGCGAACATGTAGAACTCGAAGTGGTCGTTACCGTCGACGTAGGTGTCCAGATCGTCGAGCACCTCCTCGACCGGCACCGGCCGTTCGATGCCCTCGAGGACGAATGAGGGCACCAGCTCGAGCGTCATCGCGGTGATGACGCCGAGGGCGCCGAGATTCACCCGCGCGGCCCGCCATCCATCCGGATCGGATTGTTCGTCCAATTCGACGAGTGTGCCGTCGGGGCGCATCAGCTCGACCGAATGGATTGCCGCGGAGAGGTTCTGCAAGGTGGCGCCGGTGCCGTGGGTTCCGGTGGCCGTTGCGCCGGCGATGGTCTGGACGTCGATATCGCCGAGGTTGGGGAAGGCCAGCCCGTGATTGTGCAGTGCCGGGCTGGCGGCGTTGAGCGTCAGGCCCGCTTCCACCCTGGCCAGTCCGCTGGTGCGGTCGACGTCGAGCACGCGATTCATGCGGGAGAGGTCGAGCAGCAAGCCGTCGGTGAGGCAGATATCGGTGAAGGAATGTCCCGAGCCCGCGACCCGGACCTGCTGTCCCGCGTCCGCCGCACGGCCGAGAAGATCTGCGAGCTCGGCTCGGTTGCGCGGAGCCTCGACCGCTACCGGCGCACACTGCTGATCGCCGGTCCAGTTCACCCACGAATTGGTCACATGTCCAACTGTAGGGGATCGGCTGTGACCTGCGCTACCCGAGATGTGATTTCGGCTGGGTGGGGAAGTGGGGTGGGGTCAGCGCCTGCGGCCGGTGCACAGGGCGGTCTTGGCGCATTCGACCTCGTTGTCGTTCAGCGGCGGCACCGATAGCGGTTGGCGCGGAACGAGTTCGGTGCGCACGCCGTTGAGGATGAGTGCCATATAGCGCCGCCAGACCTGATCGTTGACCGGGCGGGCGAACTCGGCCAGTCCGTCGACCATGTGGATCATCGCGAAGAAATCCGAGGCCACCACATCGGGCTGCAACAGCCCGGCTTCCCGCGCCCGATCGATGATGCTGGCGACGGTCGGCTTGATCCGGTCCCGCACGCGGGCGAACTGTTCGAGATCGTCCTCGTACTCCAGCATGACCGCGCTGAAGCCGCGATTGGTCGCCATATGCCGGCACGCGTACTCGAAGAACTGGACCAGTCCCTGCCAGGGGTCGGGGTGTCCGGCGCATTCCTCCGCGGTCTCGGCGAATTCGTCGAGGTGCTGATGGAAGACCTCGGAAATGAGTTCCTTCTTGTTCGCGAAGCGCCGGTAGACCGTGCCGACGCCGACACCCGCGCGCTCGGCCACATCGTCGAGGGTGATCTCGAGTCCGTGGTCGGCGAACAGCTGGCGTGCGGCTTCCACGATGCGCTGCTGATTGCGTGCGGCATCGGCCCGCAAACGCCGGGTCGGAGGCATGGTCGTGGCGCGATTCACACCCACATGCTAGCAAGCGTGGGGATTAAGTGGAGACAGTCCCTCCGTTACTGTGATAGCGTTTCGACAAACCGGAGGAACTACCTCCGTTTAAACTGTGAACGAGGGGCGACGTGACAACCACCATCGAACGCGGGGCATCCCCGCAGGAAAAGCCGACAGGCAGGCGTGGCTCGCACGCACTGCGCTGGTGGGCGCTCGCCGTTCTCGGCGTCGCCCAACTCATGGTCGTGCTCGACGCGACCATCGTGAATATCGCGCTGCCCGAGGCGCAGCGGGATCTGGGATTCGGTGACGCCGATCGTCAATGGGTGATCACCGGCTACGCGCTGGCATTCGGCAGCCTGCTGCTGCTCGGCGGTCGGCTCAGCGATCTGTTCGGCAGGCGCAATACCTTCATCATCGGCCTGATCGGCTTCTCGGTGGCCTCCGCGATCGGCGGCGCGGCCACCAGCTTCGAGATGCTGGTCGCGGCCCGCGTCGGACAGGGTGTGTTCGGCGCGCTACTGGCACCGGCCGCACTGTCACTACTGACGGTGACCTTCACCGAACCGTCCGAACGGGCCAAGGCCTTCGGCATCTTCGGTGCTGTCGCCGGTACCGGTGGCGCCATCGGTCTGCTGCTCGGTGGCATGCTCACCGAATGGGCGTCCTGGCGCTGGGTGATGTTCGTCAACCTGGGCTTCGCCGCTGTCGCACTGGTCGGCGCCGTGCTGCTGCTGGCCAAGCACACCGTCACCGAACGGCCCAAGCTCGATATTCCCGGCACCATCGTGGTCACCGCGGCGCTGTTCGGCGTGGTCTACGGCTTCTCGCATGCCGAGACCGACGGTTGGACCAACCCGGTCACCCTCGCCTTCCTCATCGGCGGGGCGGCCCTGCTGGCCGTGTTCGTCTGGCTGGAGACCCGCGTCGCCAACCCGCTGCTGCCACTGCGCGTCGTGCTCGACCGCACCAGGGGTGGATCGTTCCTCACCGTGTTCGTGATGGGCATCGGGATGTTCGCGATCTTCCTGTTCCTCACCTACTACATGCAGCTCACCCTCGGATACTCGCCGATCACCACCGGTGTGGCGTTCCTGCCGATGGTGGCCGCGATGATCGTGTCCTCCACGACCACACCGTCGCTGCTGCTGCCGAAGTTCGGGCCGAAGATCATCGTCAGCTCCGGATTCCTGATCGCGGCGGCCGGTATGGCCTGGCTGACCCGGATCGGACTGGACACCGGCTACACCACCCATATCCTGCCCGGCCTGATCCTGATGGGCCTCGGACTCGGTGGCGCCATGGCGACCGCGTTCCAGGGCGCGACGGCGGGCGTGCACCATGAGGACGCCGGTGTCGCATCGGCGACGATCAACACCAGCCAGCAGGTCGGCGGTTCGATCGGCACCGCATTGCTGAGCACCATCGCGGCCTCGGCTGCCAGCGATTACCTGGTCGGCCGCACACCGGACCAGCTGACCGTCGCGCAGTCGGCGATCGAGAGCTACACCACCAGCTTCTGGTGGGCCACCGCGATCTTCGTGATCGGCGCCGTGGTGACGGGGGTGCTGCTGCCCAACAGCGCACCCGCACCGGCCGAAGGTGAGCTGGTACTCGCGCACTGATCGTCGGTGCTCGGCAACGCCGTCCGTGAACTTCTCCGGTTCGCGGACGGCGTTGTTGTGTGCTCGAGCGGGCGGCGTTGCGGTGCGCGCGAGTTCGCGGCTCGATGGTCGCGAGCGCCGTTGTGTTCGGATGTGCTCGGGTATCGCTGGTTCGGGGTCGCGGCGGGCCGTGTTGCTCGACGACTCCGGGGCCGCACCGCATTCAGCAGTTCTGCGGTGGCGGTAGGCCCGCGAAACGGCCTGCGAGATAGTCGAGTGCGCGCAGTGCGCCGGGCAGGATCGCCGCGGAGTGATCGGCGCCCGCGATCAGATCCAGCTGCACCGGTATGCCCGCCGCGCAGTAGCGGTCGGCGACCCGCCGCACCGGCTCGGCCGAGATCATGTCCTCCGATCCGTGCCAGAGATAGAGCGGCGCGGATGGCACACCGGCAAAGGCCTCCAGGCTGTTGTCCCGCAGGATCGGGGTGGCGGTGGGATCCTCGGCCGGAGGTGTGGTGAAGACGTCGGCGGTGCTGAGACCGGCGGCGGCGTCGACGATCTCGTCCATGCAGGCGTCATCGATGCGTTCACGCAGCGCCACACCTGCCGGATTCAGCACCCGGTCCAGTGCGATCTGCTGGGGATATTCGCGTTCCAGCCCGACCGCCGCGGCGAATCCGAGGCCGAACAGCTGGTTCGAGCGGTCACCGAGATCCTCGGCGAGCCGGCCGAGATTCATCGGCACTCCGCCCGCGGCGGCGCCGACGATGGGTAGTTCGGGCGCGTATTGCGGGGCAAGTGCGGCCGCGAAACCGGTGGCCATACCGCCGCCGGAGTATCCGGCCAGCGCGACCGGGCTGTCGGCGAGATCGGCCGGTGCGAACCCGCGGACCGCGCGAATACCGTCGAGGGTGATGCGGCCACCCAACTGCGCCGCACCATAGGCGCTGTCGGGGCCGAGGTGATCCGGCACCGCGACCGCCATACCACGCGTCAGCAGCAGATTCAGCGCTCCGGCCTCGCGCATGGTGCCGTCGAAGAGCGAATGGGATGGTGCGCAACCGGTTCCGAGTGAATTGACGAACGGCTGGTAGGACACCAGCGGAAAGTTCGGCCGGTGGCCTGCGGGTAGCAGCACGGTAGTGACAGCGGTGATCGGCTCGTTACGGGAATTCGTGCTGCGGAAGGCCAGCTGCCAGACGGTGGCGCCCGCGAATCCGGCCGCGGGCATCGGCCTGCTGCGGATCACCTCGCCGGGTCGGTAGCGATCGATATCGGTCGGTGCCGCGTAGAAGGCAGCGCTGTCGGTGGCGGGCTCGACGACGACTGCCGACGGCACGGTACCGCCGACGGCCAGGACACCGGCGATAGCGATCCCGAGGACGAGGCGGCGTATCACCAGACTCGCGCGATGCGCCCGCGAATGCCGTATGCTCAATGTTTGCTCGGGCGCGGCGTGGCGCTCGGACCGCTGCTGGCGGCGCCGTATTCGAATGTTCCGCGGTGCCGCCATCACCGGCTCCAGGACGAGGTTGTCGACTGCGTTCGGTCTTCGATGAAGACCTTGGTCGATTCGTACTGCGCGGAGCCCAGTGTGTCAACGATCGGTGGCGCCCGCGCGGCCGTGCCGTCGGCGGAGGTCCTCGCTACCGCTAGCGTTGCGGTGAGCGCAGCGGCAATCATGCGGCCGCCACCGGGTCGGGACAGGAGGTTGGGGACGTGTCATCGCGGGCCGAAGCCCGAATCGCCGATCCGTCCGTGCTGCTCGTCGTCGCGCTCGGGGGCGGTCTCGGTGCGCTGCTGCGCTATGGTTTCGCCGTCTGGTTGCCGACGCGGCCCGGATCGTTTCCGCTGTCGACCTTCGTCGTCAATGTGATCGGCTGCGCCGCGATGGGCATCCTGATGGTTCTCATCACCGAAGTGTGGGTAGCCCACAGACTGCTGCGGCCCTTCCTCGGTGTCGGCGTGCTCGGCGGATTCACCACCTTCTCCACCTACAGCGCCGAGATTCGTACACTGCTCGAATCGGGGGCCATCGGTACCGGGCTCGGCTATCTCGGTGTGACGATGGTGTCCTGCCTGGCCGCGGTTGTGGTCGGCATGGCGGGTGCACGGTGGGTAACTGGAAGTGTGCGGAGGACTCGGTGAACGGCACGGAAGGGGGTAAGGGATGACCGATGGGACGTCTGTCTCCGGGCAGTGGGCGCGGGCCGCTCGGCTGGTGCTGTTGCTCGGCGAGGACGAACGGTGGCACCACGGACCGCTCTATCACGAGATCGTCCGTCGTGCGCGTGACAGCGGACTGGCCGGTGCCAGTGTGTGGCGTGGTGTCGAAGGCTATGGCGCGTCGTCGAGGATCCACACCACGAGGCTGCTGGACCTGGCCGAACAACTTCCGGTGATGGTGATGATCATCGACGACGCGGCCCGGCTGCGCGCCTTCGTCGACGACAACGCCGAGCTGTTCCCCGCGGTCACCGTCACCCTCTCCGCGGTGGAACTCTGGCAGCCGGAGGCGAGCCGATGACCACGGCCTTGGTGATCATCGGCGGAATGCTCGGTGCCCCTGCGCGATACCTCATCGACCGGGTGGTCTCCTCTCGCTGGGAATCCATGCTGCCGCTGGGGACGCTGACCGTTAACATTGTCGGTTCGGCGCTGCTCGGTGCTCTGATCGGGGCGGGGACGAACAGCTTGCTGCTGGCTGGCATGGGAACCGGATTCTGCGGTGCGCTGACCACCTTCAGCACGTTCGGCTACGAGACGATCAGATTGGTGTCCGACGGTGCGTACGGCTACGCCCTCGGCAACATCGTGCTGAGTGTCGCGACCTGCCTGGCCGTGGTGTATGCCGCCGCGTCCATGACCGAATGGCTGTTCACATGATCCTGATGACGAGCCGGGCGCAGCCGACCCGGAAGGGAGATCCGAGTATGGCGCACGATCGAGCCGGACGGCCAGCGCGGCCGAGCGACCTCGTGGACGTTCCCGGCCTGGTGACCGCCTACTACACCCGTGTCCCCGACCCGGCCGAACCGGCGCAGCTGGTGTCGTTCGGCACCTCCGGCCATCGCGGGTCCAGTCTGGACACCACCTTCAACGAGGCCCATATCCTCGCCATCACCCAGGCCATCGTCGAATATCGCGCCACCCGCGGCATCACCGGACCGGTCTATCTGGCGCGCGACACCCATGCGCTGTCGGAGCCCGCGTGGACCACGGTGCTCGAGGTGCTGGCCGCCAACGATGTCACGGCGGTGATCGACTCCCGCGACCGCTACACCCCGACCCCCGCGCTCAGCCACGCCGTGCTGCGGCACAACCGCGGCGGCGCCAAACATCAGGCCGACGGCATCGTCGTCACGCCCTCGCACAATCCGCCCCGCGACGGCGGCATCAAATACAACCCGCCGCACGGTGGGCCCGCCGACACCGTCGCCACCGATGCCATCGCCGAACGCGCCAACGAACTGCTGCGCGGCGGGCTGGCCGAGGTGCGCCACGGCACGCTCACACAGGCGATGCCGACCGTGCAGCGCTACGACTACCTCGACCATTACGTCGCCGACCTGCCCAGTGTGCTCAACCTCGACGCCATCCGCGGTGCGGGCATCCGCCTCGGCGCCGATCCGATGGGCGGGGCCAGCGTCGACTACTGGGAGGAGATCGGTCAGCGCTACGACCTCGAACTCGAGGTGGTCAACCCGCTGGTCGACCCCACCTGGCGGTTCATGCCGCTGGATTCCGACGGCAAGATCAGGATGGACCCGTCCTCGCGGTTCGCGATGAACTCGCTGGTGTCCATCAAGGACGATTACGACATCTCCACCGGCAACGACGCCGACGCCGACCGGCACGGCATCGTCACCCCCGACGGTGGGCTGATGAACCCCAACCATTTCCTGGCCGTCGCCATCGAATACCTGGTGGCCAACCGGATGGGCTGGGACGCGCTCACCAAGATCGGCAAGACCGTCGTCACCTCCTCGATGATCGACCGGGTGGTGAGCGTGCTCGGCCGCGATGTGCACGAGGTGCCGGTCGGATTCAAATGGTTCGTGCCCGGATTGTTCAGCGGCAGCCTCGCTTTCGGCGGTGAGGAGAGCGCGGGCGCCTCACTGCTGCGGATGGACGGCAGCGTCTGGACCACCGATAAGGACGGCATCGTGCTCGCACTGCTGGCCGCGGAGATCACCGCCGTCACCGGGCAGAGCCCATCGGCGCGCTACGTCGAACTCGAGCGCCGCTACGGCAGCCCCGCCTACGCCCGCATCGACGCACCCGCCACCGCCGAGCAGAAGAAGCTGCTGGCGGAGCTGGCACCGGACCAGGTCGCCGCCGACGAGGTCGCGGGCGAGCCGATCACCTCGGTGCTCACCCGGGCACGCGGTAACGGCGCGCCGCTGGGCGGCCTCAAGGTGACCACCGAGAACGCGTGGTTCGCCGCCCGCCCATCGGGCACCGAGGACAAATACAAGATCTACGCCGAATCGTTCCACGGTCCCGAGCACCTCGAGCAGGTGCAGGCGGCCGCCGAGGAACTGGTGGGGCAAGCTCTATCCAGTGACCGCTAGTTCGAAAGCACTACCCCGGGAGATCTGGGTACTGGTCGGGGCCGCGTTCGTCATCGCGATCGGATTCGGCCTCGTCTCGCCGGTCCTGCCGCAGTTCGCGCGCAGTTTCGGGGTCGGGTTCGCCGCCGCGTCGGCGATCGTCAGCGCGTTCGCCCTGATGCGATTGCTGTTCGCACCGATGAGCGGGCGGCTGGTGCAGAAACTCGGTGAACGCTGGGTCTACACCAGCGGGCTGCTCATCGTTGCGGTGTCCACCGGTGCCAGTGCGTTCGCGCAGACCTACTGGCAGTTGCTGGTGCTGCGTTCGGCGGGCGGGATCGGGTCGACGATGTTCACGGTGTCGTCGCTGGCCCTGCTCATCCGCATGTCGCCGTCCGATCAGCGCGGACGTATCTCGGGTCTGTGGTCGACCAGCTTCCTCATCGGATCGCTGGCCGGACCGCTGATCGGTGGTCTGCTGGCCGAGTTCGGGCTGCGAGCACCGTTCCTCATCTATGCGATCGCCCTGCTCGTCGCCTGCGCCGTCGTCCATGTCAGCCTGCGTCACTCACATCTGGCCGCCCCGGAAACCGCCGATACCGCACCACCGACCATGAGCTTCCGCGAAGGACTCGCGCGATCGGAATACCGGGCCGTGCTGTGGTCGAACTTCGCCAATGGCGCGGCCGTGTTCGGTGTGCGGATGGCGCTGGTGCCGCTGCTGGTGGTCGAGGTGCTGTCGCAGCCCGCCGGTATGGCTGGCGTCGCGCTGACGGTGTTCGCCGCCGGTAACGCGGTGGTGCTGTTCTTCTCCGGGCAGCTCTCGGACCGGTTCGGGCGCAAACCGTTCCTCATCATCGGCACCGCGGTCTGTGCGGTCGGCACCGCGGGTCTCGGCGTCGCGCCGAATATGCTCTGGTTACTGGTGTTCTCGTTCGTTGCGGGTCTCGGTTCTGGCATGTTCACCCCCGCGCAGCAGGCGGCGGTCGCCGACATCATCGGCCCCAAGGTGCGCGGCGGGCCGGTATTGGCCGGATTCCAGATGTCGGCCGATCTGGGTGCGGTACTCGGCCCGATCGCCGTCGGCTACCTCGCCGAACGGCTGAACTTCGGGGTGGGGCTCACCGTCACCGGCGGTCTGCTCGCAGTCGCCGCTATCGCGTGGCTGGTGGTGCCGGAGCCGATGCGGCGCGGTGCGGTGACCGTGGAGAAGCGGATCGAGACCGTCGACGACGAAGCCGATCAGCTCGCGGCGCCGTGCACCTGTGATGGTGGTCCGGGCGGGGGAGTGGCGACGAACTCGGTGCTCGAGCAGGTCGTGCACGCGGAGGGGGACCGGAAGTCGCGGTAGGTGGTGGGCGACCCCGCCGCTCCGAGTTCGCCTGATCGGACCAGCGGGTGGTGACCCCCTTCGCCCGCGACTCGAGGCAGAGTGGTCGGGTGAGCAATTCGCCGTCGAACTACACACCGAGGCCCATGTCCAGCAAGACCACCTACGCGCTGGGTGCGGTCGCGCTGGTTCTCATCGGGCTGGTCGTGTTCCTGGCCTATACCTGGATGGATGACGAAGCCGAGGTGCGCAACGACGGCTACGGCTCCGTTCGCGACGCCGCGGTGGTGGCAGCGGCCCAGCCCGACGGCGCGGTCGTGCTCGGCCGTCCGGGGGTGACCAAGATCATCGACGTCTTCGAGGACCCGCTGTGCCCCGCCTGCGGTGCGCTCGAGCACATCCACGGCCAGGAAATCGCCCAGAAGATCGACGAAGCCAAACTCGCCGTCCGCTACCGCTTCGTCACCTTCCTCGACCCCAAATCCGCCAGCGGCGACTACTCCACCCGCGCGACCGCCGCTCTGCAATGCGTCGCCGCCGACGGCTCCGGCCCGGCCTTTTCCAAGTTCCACGACGCCCTCTTCACCACCCGCCAACCCGATGAAGGCTCCGACCTCAGCAACGACGATCTGGCAGCCCTGGCCAAGGAATCCGGCGCCACCGACACCGCCACCGAGTGCATCACCACCGGTACCCAACTGGACGCCGCCAAAGTCAACGCCATCAAAGCCGACGCCGCCCTCACCACCCTCCTGGACGGCCCCGCCGCCACCCCCTCCGTCTTCGACGGCACCACCCGAATCGACGTAGGCAACGAAACCTGGGTCACCGACACGGCCCCCTGACCAGCCCTTCAACCCCCATATCGAGGCGATTTGGCTCCCGGTCCCCGGGTGGTGTAACTTCGTTCAGGCAGCCGGGAAACACCGGCGGCAAACCACTCGGGGCTATGGCGCAGCTGGTAGCGCACCACACTGGCAGTGTGGGGGTCAGGGGTTCGAGTCCCCTTAGCTCCACTTCAAGGAGTAGGGCAGACGTGCTCTACTCCTTACTCCTGTCTTTTCTGGGGTTTTTGGACATCACCGTGCGTTTTAATGGACGTCGCGATTGCCGTTCAGTGTGTTTTCCTCCCCGTGTCAGATCCGGGTTCATCTGAGGGTGTCGCGAGGCGGATGCTGCGGTCGTGTAGATGGTTGAGGATGGTGGTCGGGTCGACGGTGGGGTGTATGGCGACTTCGGTCAGAGACCTGCCGTGGTTGTAGAGGTCAGGTGGCTTGGTCGATTTGTTCGGGGGATAGGCCGCGTCGTCTCATGGGGATGTTGTTCCGGTGCAGGATCGCGCTGACGGTTCGGCGGTTGATGCCGAATCTGTCGCCCAGTTCGTAGGTTGTCGCGCCGGCCAAGTATTCCTGGATGAGGGTGTGGGTCTGGTCGGGGTCGAGTCGGCGTGCGCGCTGTCGTGGATGTCGGTGGGCGGGTAGCGATGCGGATGGTGGGTTTGTGTCATAGATCGTGTTGCGAGGGTCCTGGTCTCGGGGTTCGTCGGCTGTCTGCTCTCGTGTGAGCTCGATGAGTAGTTTTGCGAGCTTGCTGACATCGGGTGGGTTACGACGGTCGCTGCGTACATGGACCTCGGCCGATTGGGTGGTGTTGTTCGACGGTGTCATACGACTATCCTCGGCCGGGTTCATGGCGACGGCCACGATGTCCCTTGTGGGCGTCGGTTAGTTGGTGAGGTCGAGTTCCCATCCTGCGAAGTGTGCACGCATCGTGGTGATGGTGTTTTCGTCGATTCCGTAGGCGGTGAAGTCGCGGTCGGGTATCTGGCGCAGGAACGACAGGGACTCGGCGAATATGGTCGAGTCGAAGCCGGGGTTGTGGTCGGTGGCGATCGTGATCAGCTGCTTCTGCGAATAGCGCCCGCTGTCGAGTATTTGCCTCGCTGTCGAGATAGTCTCGCGGTGCCTATCGGTTGAACAGGGCATCCACCTTGCCGGTGGCCGCGTAGTCGGGGTGCAGGAGTCGTTAGGTCCACAGTCCCCACCGGCACGAACTGGACCTACTGACATGAACTCGTGCTTTGGTGCGAGCCGCTGACTAGTGCGTTCAGGATGGCGCTTGTAACAGTCACTATTGGCCAATTCGTGGCATCTGTCGATCGATTGACCTGGGCTTTTCTGGTTTGTCTCATGCTGTGGCCAGCGGGGTCTGTCTCAGTTGGATGGCACTTCTTCGGTTCGGTCCGAGTTGCCGTGCAGCGCGATCTGCTCGGTGGTGTCGGGGATGGGTTTGCCGTGTGGGGGTGAGGGTCATGGTGGCGCCGGACCGGGTTCGGTTCAGGATGGGTTCGCCTCCGAGGGGCGTGTGTCAGCGATGGTGGCTTGCGGGTGGGTCTGGTTGATCCGGTGGTACTTCATGAGGACGACTCCGGAGGTGAAGGGTTCGGCTGATACGAGCTTCAGTTGGGCAGGTGTTCGGCCCCCGTCGAAGAGTGCTTTGCCGTGCCCGAGGAACAGGGGGTGGACCAGGAGGTGGAGCTCGTCGATGAGTCCGAGGTCATCGAGGGCTCGGATTACTGCGAGGCTGCCGTAGACCACGATGTCGCCGCCGCCACGCTTGAGTTCGGTGATCTCGTCGGGATCGATGCGTTCGAGTGCGCGGGTGTGCTGCCATGGTGCGGTGTCCCCGGACGCGGAGACGACGATCTTGTCCATGTTGTCGACGCGCCGGGCGTAACGTCTCAGTTCGTCCGGCTCGTCGGGGTCGTGGGCGGCTTGTGGCCAGTGGCTGGCGAAGTCGGCGTGCGTGATCCGGCCCAGCATCAGGAGATCGGCGTGCTCGACGAGTTCCCGCTCGTATCTGTGCATGTGGTCATCGATCAGCAGCCAGTCCATCTCGTCCTGCGGGCCGGCGACGAATCCGTCGAGAGTGGTCCACATTGAGACCACGATCTTGCGCATCTTTTACCCTCCGTCGTAGCGCCTGTTTGCGTAATGTTGGCCGTGCCATCATTCGTACCGGTGGCAGGTCTTGTTGCCCTCCGGGCAGTCGTGGCCGTTTGGTTTGTCAGCCGTGGCCGAAGGCGGCCAGGACGGGTTCGGGTGTGAGCTCGGGGAAGCGTTCCTGGAAGTCCAGTACTGCAACCCAGGTCGGGCGTAGACCGATCCGGACCATCCGCAGGCCCGGCTGGTCGATCGCCTCCAGGTAGGCATTGCCTGCTTCCTCGCCCATGCCTGCACGCTGCATGGTGGCGTATTCGGGCAGAACCCCGTCGACCTCGGCCAGGGTTACCTTCCCGCGCAGCATCAGCGCTTGCGGTGGGCCGTCGGCGGTGTCGATGCAGATCGCCACATCGGGGCGTGTCTGCAGGTCTCGGACTTTGTAGGTGCCGGCGAACGCGCCGATGACCACCTCGTCGCCGGTCCACAGAAAGTTGACCGGGATCAGCCGCGGTGTTCCGTCTTTGCCGGTGTAGGCCAGGCGCGCCACCAAGGGGCTGGTGAGCAGGCGCTGTGCCGTGGGGGTGTTCAGCAGTTCGAGGTCACCTTGCCGCAGGTTCGCGGTGTCGTCGTTCATCGGGCTCATGAGCTCCAAACTAAGCGATTAACTCCTAAAGAACAAGTATTGATCCTAATTCAGGATCTAAAGTACCCTGATGGTTGTGAGTGACATGCGTAGCTATGGGGATCCGTGTGGCGTGGCCCGCGCCCTGGATGTCATCGGCGAGCGGTGGGCGGTGTTGGTGGTGCGGAACCTGCTGCTCGGACCGAAGCGGTTCAACGACCTGCTCGGTGGTCTGCCCGGTGTGAGTCCGAATGTGCTGAGCCAGCGGTTGCGCGAGCTGGTCGAGCACGGCGTCGTTCAGCGCCGCGAGCTGGAGCCGCCGGCCCGTGTCCGCCTCTACGAACTCACCGAATGGGGTCATGCCCTGGAGCCCATCTTGCTGGAGCTGGGACGGTGGGGCAGCCAAGCTCCCATCTCGCCCGACGGCGCCCTGGGTGTCGACTCCCTGCTGCTCAGCGTCAAGGCCGCCTTCGACTCGACTCGGGCGGCGGAACGACGCGGCATCTACGAGCTTCGTATCGACGCCGACACCTACACCGTCGAAGTCGCCGATGCCGCTGTTCGGATCAGTCACGCCAGTGCACCCGCACCGCCCGACGCGACCCTGGCCACCGACCTGGACACTCTCCGGGCTGTCTGCGATCACCGCACTACCATCGACGGCGCGGTCCGATCCGGCACCCTGCGTCTCGACGGCACCGAACATTCCACGCAAAACCTGACAAGCCTTCTCCTGGCACCGTTCTCACCCCAACCAACAGCAGAGCCATCACGCGGGAGTCGCTGACAAGCTCGACCCACTCAGGGGCCAACCGGAAACGCAATCGGCGGCACAAATCCCCTCGGTGAGTCCGAACCGTCACGAGTAAGGGACCCCTCTGTGCCAACCCCGAGTGAGGCAGGATCTGCCACGGAAACTTTGGTGTGAGAGCGAGCGAGGAGTACCAGCCCCGATGGGGTCGACGAGTGATGGGGTGCCCGATCCGGAGGTTTCGGCGAAGGCGAAGTCGCGGAGGTTCTCCGCGGCCTATAAGACGAGGATTCTCGCTGAGTACGAGGGCCTGGACAAGGCCGGTAAGGGCGCGTTGCTGCGGCGGGCGGGCCTGTATTCGTCGCTGTTGACGAACTGGCGAGATCAGCGCGACAAGGGTGCGTGGGCGGCGCTGGCGCAGCCGGCGGGGCGGCCGAAGGCCGATACTCGGGACCGTGAGGACGCTCGGTTGCAGCGGGAGAACGAGCAGCTGCGCGCGGAGTTGGGCAAGGCGCGCAAGGTGATCGAGGTGCAGGGAAAACTCTCGGACCTGTTGGGTCAGCTCGCGACCGAACGAACTCGCCGACACCGGCCGAGAACGTCTCCGCGAACTCGGCGTCGACACCGACCGCCTGCCGCCGCGCCGACCCGCGATCCGCTACTGCGTCGACTGGAGCGAACACCGTTATCACTTGGCCGGCGGCCTCGGCGCGGCTCTGACCGCCCGCCTGTTCGACCTGGACTGGGTGCGCTGGGGCGCCGCCCCGCGCCAGGTCCATGTGACCAACCAGGGGGGTCGCGGGCTTGGAACATTCACTCGGTCTGGTACTCGGCACGGCCTGAACTGAAATCGCTTCCCGGCACTGCAGGAATTCAGCAATCGTCGGGCAAGAGAATGAATGTTCGAGAATGCCTACGGGCGGTGTCGTCCGTGGGTGTTTCGGGTCTGTACGCCGCGTTCGCGAAGTTTGGTCAGGACTGTGGTGTGGGCGACGCCGAGGTGGTCGCCGATTCGGGCGAGTGACCAGCCGAGTTTGTAGAGGTGGATGGCGGTGTCGACTTGGTCGGGGGTCAGGCCGCGGCGACGCATCGGTACCGCGTGTCGGTGTAGGATGTTGCTGACCGTGCGTCGTTCGGTACCGAATCGGGCGGCCAGTTCGTACATGGTTGCTCCGGCCTTGTAACCGGCGATCAGCTCCGCGACTCGGTCGGCGTCGAGTTGCCGTGCCCGCTGTTGTTTGGGGCGTTCCACGGGTGGCGGGGCCGGTGCTGTGGTGTCGGGTAGCGTCTGGATCAAATTTTCCAGGGTTTCAGCCTGCGTTTCAGGGCTTCTACCTGCGGTTTCAGGGTTGTAGTAAGGTCCCCCAAGGTCCACAAAATAGTGGGTTCGGTCCACGACCGGACCCGCTGCTTTATTTGGTTCGGTTCCGCGTTTGGTTCCGGCTTCCCTCTGGGAGAATGAGCTACTGGTTCGCGGGAGCCGTCAGGGTCGTCTCGCAGCGGAACGCAGGTCAGATCTCTATGACCGCTCGTGTTGGGCGGGACCGCTAAGAGTCGCTGCCTTGAACGTGAACCCTGTCCGGGGGCCGCGCTGCGACGGCCGCACGACCGTGTGTCGCTCGGATCGCTTTGGTGGCTGGCTACACCCGATGGAGCCGGCCGCATGATGCTGTTCCACAAGGATTCCAGGGTGCTTGGTTCAGGCCATTGCACGGTCGGCAGGTCCTCTGGTTGCGGTCGGGGGAGGGTGGCGCATTTCGAGGTCACGGTCGGCGGGGTCGACGGTATGCGATCGGTGGTCCATAGTGGCCGTTCGTCGTCGTAGGTCGGGCGTGCGGCCGCACGGCTTTGCGGGTGTGGTCGGTGCCAGAGTTGATCAGCTCGGTGATGTGGTCGGCTACGCTGCCGACGGCACCTGGGACGGGTGTTGACCGAGTTGTTGGCGTGGCCGACACCGTCGGCGATCTGGACTGGGCGGTATCGATCGACCCGACGATCGCGCGCCCGTCAGCCTGCCGCCGGTGCCCTCACCAGCGACCCGGAGTGCGATTTATGAACAGGCCGACCAAGGGGCTGGGGCGCTCGCGGGACGGATAGACCACCAAAGTGCCCACCTGACCACCGATGGTCACGGCCGCAGCCTGATGGTGCTGATCACGTCCAAGCAGGCCGCGGACTTCCCGATGCTGCCCGCAATCCTTGAGTGGCGCCCCGAGGGTGGTTCACCCCGGCGCATTTCCCAGAAACGGTTGTCGCTGACAAGGCGTGTCTGGCAGCGTCGAGCCAGACGGTGTTGCGGCGCAGGCGCATACGTGCATTGATTTCCGAGCGGGCCAATCACCTCGCCACTCGCAAGCGTTGGGGACGTGCCGGCGGGTGGCCACTGGTCTCTACGCCGTTGTCTACAAATCCGCAACGTGGTGGAGCGGGTGTTCAACAAGGTCAAACACCCGCGCGCGGTAGCGACCGCTACGGTGAGCTCGCCATCACCTCCGCGCCGGATTTGTGCTGGCCCTTGTCGTCGAATGGCTCATAATCATTGCCAGACAACGATACTGTCTGAAACCTCTTGGCCAATTGTAGGATTCAGCGTAGCGCCGGGGTCGGCGTCCAAGGTCGACGCAGGAATTGGTGGTGGCAGAGGCTCAGCGTTGGGAGTCGGTGTGGGCGGGACGTGGACGAACGCGGTGCCGCGCTGGAGAAGGATGTCCGAATGTGGATCGAGAAGTGGAGTACATGTCCGCGGCCATACGTCAGGCGCACGTCTGCCTAGGAGATCCTCGGGCCCCTCGCCAGATATCTACAACAATGAATTTCACGGTGTGGATCGTCCAGGCGTCTGAAGCGTCGGCAAAGATCGGGTTTGCCGCGAACTTCCAATCGGGTCTCGGCCGTGGAAAGTACGGTCCACGTCTATCGTCGCCATAGCGATCGGACCGCGCAATGGCTGTCGGCCATAAGTAAAATTTCTCTTGACATCAGCAAATTCGCAAATCGGGTTAACATCGAACACCATCAAGGAATCATAGTTGGCAGATTACAACTTTCACACGCTTTCTTCGTCAGACTTCGAATTGCTGGTGCGAGACCTACTTCAAGCCGACCTCGGTATTCGTCTGGAGGCGTTCGCTCATGGCCCAGACGGTGGAGTGGACCTCAGATCAACCGAAAATGGAAATAAGATTGTAGTTCAGTGCAAGCATTTCAGCAGATCGCCATTCTGGAAGCTAAGGCGTGCTGCACGCGAAGAGAAGATCAAGATGGACGTCGAGAGGCCCGACGAATACTATTTCGTAACTTCCCGAGAACTGTCACGGACACAAAAGGATACTTTACTGGAAGAGCTCTCGCCACACCTAGTGAATTCTAGCGGGATACTCGGCCTTCACGATCTGAATAACCTTCTTGGAAAATACAAATGTGTTGAAGAGGACCATTTCAAATTATGGATGCCTTCGGTCGGAGTGTTACGTCGTGCCTTAAATTTGGATACGTCTGGCCCGGAAGGTTCCGTTGAAATTCCAATTGACAGCACTCAGGGTGTGCGCTCGATATTTGGCGATGCAAACTCAACATTCGACGATCCGGATTTTATCGTGATCGGTGAGATTCCTGATGTGCCAGCAGAATATATATCGCGTGAGATCTGCGACATACTGATGGAACGATTTGAACGCTCCGTCGACTCAGCGGTATGCGCGTTGGTTGGCATGCGGGGTGTAGGTAAGACTCACGTCGCAGCATCTTGTGCGCGGTCGCTAATAGCGGGCGGGCGAGGCTTGGTGGGTTGGGTGAGTGCCGAAACGGAGATCGAGATGCTGTCTGGATTGACTCGCATCGCTGAGAAGCTCGGGGTTGCCGCACCGAATGGAGATCCTGTCGAGTCCGCGCGTCGTTTGCGAGAGCACCTCGCGGTGCGGACAGGGTCGAGTTTAATCGTGTTCGATGACGCGCGCGATCCGGACGCACTTCGCCCGTATCTCCCCTCGCTCGGTGTGACAAAGGTCGTGATTACCACCACCGATCGCCAGTTCGCAGAACTCGGTCACACGATAGAGGTTGACGTCTTTGCTCGAGCCGAGTCACGGCAGATTCTAGAAATTCGTACCGGGCTCAGCGACAAGGCTGGTGCTGACGCCGTGGCCGAGCAGCTCGGCGATCTACCCTTGGCTATCGCGGCTGCTGCAGCTACAATTCGCGCGCGAGGCTACAGCTATTCGCGATATCTCGATCGATTGCGGCAGGAAACGATCGCCAGCGCGCTCAAGCGCCGACAAGGCCAGCAGTATCCGCGCAGCGTCGAAGCTGCTTTGCTGTTGGCGATTGACGCGGTCCAGTCAGGCGACACGAATGGAATTACTACCAATCTTTTAATGATTGTCTCAGTCTTGTCTCACAAAGGTATGGGCCGCGAGCTGTTGCCCCGTATCCCACTCGATGTCGAAGTAGTCGAAGCAGCTATTGAGCGATGTGTGCGTGGTTCTGTTCTGTCGTATTCTATCGGCGGTCGAGCGATCATCATGCATCGCTTAACAAGGCAAGTGGTCCGCGAACGGGTCGGGGGAAATAACGGATTGACCTGGGCTGCATGTGCAACTTTGGATCTGCTCGATCCAGACCTGGACGATCAGATTACCTGGCATCAGAGAGAATCTGTTGTCAATGCAGCAAACCATATTGAAGCGTTGTGGAAAATTGTAAAAACCCATGTAGCGAACAAGGATATTGTCGGACGTGTGCTCTATGCAAGGAAATTTGCAGCACATCTTCTATGCATGATCGGAGCCGATACGTATGGCGCATTGCATATACATCGCGATGTGGTGAAAGAATGCGAAATTGCCTTCGATTTCAATCATCCCAATACTCTCTCCGCCCGGAATGCGCTTGCGTTCTCACTTGAGCGTGCTGGAAAACTTTCCGAATCAATCAAGCTGTTCGAGAAGACCCTTCACGATTGTGAACGAATCCATGGTGTCAATCATATTAATACTTACCGGACGTTTCTCGGCCTAGCTGGGGCCTATGAGTCGGCTGGTCGCTCCGCTGATGCTGTTGGCTTCTACGAACGTGCCCTTGCTGATGCAAAGCGCATTTTCGGCATAGACCACCCACGAACCTGGGACTGTCGAAATGACCTTGCTGTATCCTATCGAGCAGCGGCCCGAACTGTCGACGCGATCCAGCTCAGCGAGAATGTCCTCAGCGACAGCGAAAGACGCTTCGGATCAAATCACCGTAACACTATCGTAGCTCGTAATAATCTCGCTATCGCCTACAATGACGGTAATCGAAAAGGTGACGCCATCGACTTGCTAGTGCGAGCTCTCGGTGACGCTGAACACCTTCTTGGCGTCGGCCACCCGAGCACGATATCCGTGAGAAATAGTCTCGCTGCTATGTACGCTCATATGGAGCGTGGATTAGAAGCAATCGGTCTTTTGAAGAAGAGTCTCTGCGCTGTAGAGCAAGATCTCGGCCAAGACCACATTGAGACCGTCATAATGGAGGGTGAACTTGCATCTATTTATATGCAATCAGATTGTCCCAACGACGCGATCGCCTGCTACGAACGAGCGATTGCCACTGCCGAGCGTCTTGACACCGATCATCCCTTGATTGACGGTTTTCGGAAAAATCTTGCCACTGCTTACGTGTCGCAGGGAAAGTGGGATGCGGCAATTCTCCTACTTGAGGGATTGGCTATATGTCCCAGCAGGGTCCCGGCGATAGATGCCCGCTTGGCGCTCCTCAGGCGAAACCAGCTCGCTGCTGCCTATATGTCGACAGATAGAGCTGAGGAGGCTATTGGATTATGGTCGGAGGATTTCTCCTCCGCGCTGACAGTCCTTGGGCCTGACCATCCTGATACGCGTATCATTCGCGAAAACCTTCTTGAGGCGTACCAGTCTGAAGGTTGTTATCCGGAGATTATTTCGATCCTCGAGAAAATTCTTACCGAGAGCGAGGTTCTCAACGGACCCGACCGCGACGATATCCGGTCACTGCTGACTCGGCTGGCGAGAGCCTACCACGAGTCGGACCGATATGCTGACGCGGTCCCTTTCTATGAACGCGCGCTCACAATTGCTGAGGAGACTCTTGGTCTCGACCATGCCGAAACCCTTGTAATCTGTAACAATCTCGCCGATGACTATGACTTGTCCGGGCGCTCAAGTGAGGCCATCCATCTGTTCGAGCGCACCTTCAAGGATCGTATGCGGACCCTCGGGATGGGCGATCCCGCAACAATCGCTACTCTCGCAAATCTTATTCGTGCCCATTGCTCAGCCGATCGGCATGGCGCCGCCGCAATAACTCTCTACGAAGGTATCGCCACAGATAATGGATACAAGCTGGATATTAATCATCCTGCCACACGAACTCTCTACAACAATGTCGCAACCGCTTACGCGATGACAGGCCGCTATGCCGAGGCTGTTAGCCTGCTTGCCCCGGCACTTGCCAGCGCAGAACTCGCCAACGGCGCTGATAGTGTGGAGGCCCTTGCCCTTCGTAAGAACATTGCCGCCATCAGCCATGCACGCGAGGCGTCGGATTGACAGTATCAGATAGTTGAGAATGATATGAGACCCAAAGTTTCATGAAATATATATTGCACTCCAAAAGATTTCACCACTATCACTCAGCCGCTACTCACCGGCCACGAACGAATCCCATTGACCGCAAGTTATTGCGAGGCACGACGTTGCTGCAGGGGTTGACCTGACAGATCCACGGAAGTGCCCCACCGTATATTGCCCGGATTAGGCGTGAGATCTCGCTGAAAGAGGGTATATGCGCTCATGTAGTGCCTCCCTCTTCGTTTCTCGGATTGAGAAGGCGCCCGCCTTGGAAGGCGTCGGAAAATGAGGCTGGGGTTCGGAGGTGGGGACGATTCTGGCTCGAATGGCGTTATCAGGCAGGATGGTTGGCCAGGCGGCTCAACGGATTCGACCCTTCCCGTCATGGCATCGGCGACGCGAGGCTGCATATCGCCCGTGATGACGGTACTGCGCCGGGGAACAGCAATGACCGCGTCGGTAGCTTGCTCGATCACGGCCCACAAATTTTTCTCATTTCGCCCTCGATGGTGGTGAATAGGGTATTGGTTTCGTTCGGCAGCCCGCTGGCGCGGATCACCCTGACCACTTCGGTCAGCCCTTCGCCGACGCTTTCTGCGACTCCCATCGGCCTGGCTAAAAAGGGGCGATGATCACAACGAACTCCTCCGCATCTACACGAAATCCAGGCAGATCGATACCCCCCGCTGCGCAGTTCGTGCGGCGCGGGAGTACTTTCCACGCGCGAGTTGCCTGTTGCCTGACGCACCAGCACTAGGCCGTCGCGCACGGCCGAGCGCCAGCTCCTCCTCCACGTCTCCAAGGCGGATCTGAAGGGCCGCAAGGCGAAGCGGGCTTCGGCGGCGAACTTATCCAGGTCTGCGCGGAAAGCTTCGCGTGGGAAGGGGCTGTCGAACGCCTGTTGCACAGCTTCGAGATATCGCTGCTGGTCTCGAACGAGTACCATGATGCCGTCTCCGACTGGACCAACAAACGTCACCTCGGGATCAGGCTACGATCGAATACTCGAACGGCTTGTACTCCGTCCCCACTGCTGATCGAAACGGTCCCTGTTTGCCAGGCTGGAGATCGAAGACTAGTTCCGACATGATCTCAGGGAGTACACAAGCGGATCGCTGAGGGGCGACTATTCGGACCAGTACTCCGAATAGAAGTTCCTCCAGGGGAAGGCATCAATTTGAACGGCTCCGAGGACGGGAGGGATTCACGGAACCGGACCAGCAGCGGACCCGCCGCGTCACGGACGTACGCAAACTGGTTCACATTCTCCGCGTCCGAACGGTTGCCGCCGATGCCGCCAAGCACGACGACTACACCAATTCGGGCAGCGAATCTGGCGTCCCAAGGTCTACCACAAGTCCCTCACTTGCCAACATAGAAACAGTGGGTAAGCGAGGGACTCTGAGGTTTCCGGGTGAAGACCTGGCCAAGTGGGCTGGTTCTCCTACAACCCAGCCGGACGCAATTCTTCGACGGGCTCCCAGTTCGCGACCAGGTTCAGCAGCCCAGGAAACCGGGCCTCCAGATCATCCACCCGCACCACATTGCGCCGCTCCAGGCCGTGCTGCCACTGCCGGATGAGACCCGACTCGCGCAGCACTCGCCAGTGATGGGTGCGTGTGGACTTCGGTCGGTCGATCTCGAGCCAGCCGCAGGGCTGTGGAACGCCGCCGGAATTCAGGTAGTAGGCGCGGACGATGCCGAGCCGTAATGGGTCGCTGAGGGCGGCCAGGACGGTCTCCAGTCGCAGCTCGGCGCGGGTCGGCTCGGGCAGCGGTTCGCCATGCGCCGCCGAGCCGCGGGGGTGGGCGGGGGTTTCCGGCACCTGACCTCCTCGGATCACCAACTAGTACGGAAATTATCGTACTGGATGCTAAAGTTCGACTCTGTTCGTACTAGTACGAGAAGAATCGTACTTGGGTTAGGAGTCGAGTATGTCCGCAACAGCCGTTCTCGATGGACGCGCGCGTGAGGGTCGCGCCGTGCGCTTGCGTATCTGGTCGGCGGCGTGGCCGATCGCCGCGGTATTCGTCCTTGCGAATGCGGCGACCCCGCTCTACGTGCTCTGGCAGGCCGAATTCGGTTTCAGCAAGAGCACCCTCACTGCCGTCTTCTGTTGCTATATGGCCGGGATGGGCCTGTCGCTGCTGGTTTCCGGTGTCGTCTCCGACCGGCTCGGGCGGAAAGCGGTGCTGGTGCCCGCGCTGATCCTGGCGATAGCGGCCGGTTTGATCTTCGCCGCCGCCCCCGGCACCCTCGCACTGTTCATCGCGCGCACCATCGTCGGTATCGCCAGTGGTGCAATGGTTTCGGCGGGCGTGGCCGCGGTAACCGATATCGCCGGCCCGGCGCACACCCGGTCGGCGGCCGTTGCGGGCGCCGTCGGTATCGCGGTCGGTACCGGACTCGGCCCCCTGCTTGGTGGGGTTCTCTCGGAGACGCTGCCCGGACCGACCGTCACCGTATTCCTGGTGGAGACGGTGTTCCTGCTGGTGGCGCTGGCGATAGTCGTCATCGTGCCGATCCCTCGTGCCGGCGCCGAGCGCGGTGACGCGTGGATCCGCGTCCCCCGCGTGCCACAGCCGAATCGTCGGCAGCTGTTGGTCGCCGTGACCGTTGCCGGATCCGCGTTGACCACCACGGCGTTCATGCTGTCGCTGGCGCCGTCACTGCTGTCGGAGTTGCTCGGGACGACGAATCGTATCGTCGCAGGTGCCGTCGCCTGCCTGACGTTCGCCGTCGCCACCGCGAGCCAATTCGCGCTGCGCGGGCTGCCGGTGCGCCGACTGCTGCTGGCGTCGGTGCTCAGCACGGTGGTGTGCGTGGTGGTCCTGGTCGTCGCGGTCGACACCTCCTCGGTGGCCGGACTGGTCGTGGCTGCCGCGCTGGCCGGAGGTGCGTACGGACCCGGAATGCTCGGCGGACTGGCGCTGCTCAACTCCGACATCCCGGTCGGTCGATTGGCCGAGGCCAATGCCGCGCTGAATATCGGTGCCTACGCCTTGGCCGGGCTGATGATCCTCGGGCTCGGATTCATCAGCGACCGGTTCGGATTCGCCACGGGAGTAACACTTTTCGCAGCTCTCGCGGCCGTGATGGCGCTGACCGGTGGGGCACTGGTCCGGTCCGGGTTGCGTCCTGTCGGCGAGTAGACGACCGGCGATGCGGCGCGTCGGCGAAGGATGTGACCTAGGCTCGGCGCATGTCACCGGACCCGGACGATGCCGCGCCGCCGCCGCGAAACGGTGTCGGATTGGCGGCGCTGGTGCTCGGCATCTTCGCGCTCGCGTTCGTGTTCATCCCCTTCACCGGTGAGGTCCTGACCGTCCCGGCCGGGATCGCCGCGGTGACAGCGGGTTTCATCGGCTGGGATCGGGCGGATCGCGGCATCGCGAGCAACCGTGGCGATGCGCTGGTCGGCGGTGTGCTCGGAGCAGTCGCGCTGATGGTGACGCTGCTGATCTACGCGGCAACCAGTTCGGACGCCTGATCGGTGGCGGC
Source organism: Nocardia cyriacigeorgica (assembly GCF_029868385.1). GTDB lineage: Bacteria > Actinomycetota > Actinomycetes > Mycobacteriales > Mycobacteriaceae > Nocardia > Nocardia cyriacigeorgica_F. Next base: position 137,595 of record NZ_JARWNX010000047.1, read on the forward strand.
GAATCCGCTCACACCGGCGGTGCTGCCAGGTGTGGACGCTGTCCTATGCGTGAGTTGTCGAATCCCGGATAGTGTGGCCTCGCCCCAGCTGGCAGATGGTCCGCACCTGACACCCAGGATCGGTAGGAATTGAGTATCGACAGCAATCCGCACTCGGCCCCGATCCCCTCGGGTTTCGACGGTCCGCGAACCTCCCTGTACACCGAGGAATACGCGGCTGATCCGCATCGGGCGCACCGTGAGATGCTGCACCGGTTCGGTTCACTGGCTCCGGTGGAGCTGGCGCCCGGCGTTCCCGCGACGCTCGTCGTCGGCTATCACGCCGCGGTGCGGATCCTCAACGATCCGGACCGTTTCACCTCCGACCCGCGAGGCTGGGAGCAGAACATTCCCGCGGGCTGCCCAGTTCGCCCGATGATGGAGTGGTATCCGAATCCCCTGCACAGTGGGGGACTGGAGCATCTGCGCTACCGATCCGCCACCGCTGGTGCGCTCGGCAAAGTCGATCTGCATCGCCTGCACGGCACGATCGAACAGATCGCGACCCCGCTGATCAATGACTTCTGCGCGGACGGTCAGTGTGATGTGGTCGGCCAGTACGCGCTGCCCCTGGCCTTCGCCACCCTGAACGCGATCCTCGGCTGCCCAGCCGATATCGGCGAGCGCGCCGCGGTCGGTATGGCGGCCATCTTCGACACCGTCGGAGCCGCGGACGGCAACCAGATGCTCCTCGAGGCGCTGGCCGAACTCACCCGGATCAAACGGATCGGACCCACCGAAGACGTCACCAGCTGGCTGGTCGAACACTCGGCGCACCTCGATGACGAAGAGATGGTGTGCCATCTGGCGCTGCTGTATGCGGCCGGTATCGAGCCGACACAGAATCTGATCGTCAACACCCTGTTGCTGATGCTGACCGATGATCGCTTCGCGGGAAATGTCCTCGACGGGAGCCTGTCGACCCGTGATGCCCTCGACGAGGTGCTGTTCAACAATCCTCCCCTGGCGAACTACTGCATCAGATATCCGCGCCAACCTGTGCTAGTCGACGAGGTGTGGTTGCCGGCGCATCAGCCGGTGCTGATCAGCATGACGGCCTGCAATAACGATCCGGCCGTTCGCACCGGAAATATCACCGACAACCGGTCGCATCTGGCGTTCGGTACCGGCCCGCACGCCTGTCCGGCGCGCCCGATGACAATGCTGATCGTCCAGAATGCGCTCGACCAGCTGCTCGACGCGCTGCCAGACTTGGCATTGTCGGTACCAAAGGAAGAACTGCTGTGGCGACCGGGCCCGTTTCATCGGTCGCTGGTCTCGCTGCCGGTCACCTTCCCGCCGAGCGCGCCGATCCAGGGTGTCGGTATTCGCTAGTCCCGTCAGCAATTCCGTCGCATCATGACGGCGTTGCCTCGTCGAATCGGCTTGCGCGCTCGGCGGCGTCGAGCCCAGCGGGCGGCGATCTGCACGGCCCGCCGGTGGCGACCACGCCGTCGGCGGCCCTACGGACGGTGGTGCCGCCGGTCGGGTGGCCGAGCCTCCGGATGGGTTGTGGCGACTCGGTATCGGTGTGCGAGCGTGCGTCACTCAGGCGTGGTGGCGCCACTGGGACAGCGCCACCACGGAGGTCCAGGTGAAGGCGACCGCGCCGTTGATCGCGATCTGGATGCTCATGTACTCCGTGGACATCGGCACCAGCAGAGCCAGCCCGGCGACGGCACTTACGACGGCCGGCAGCACCATGCTCTGGCGAGCGCACCGCACACTCAGGACCAGGGCCGCGATCGCGAGAGCGGTGAAGGCCACCGCGGCCGCGGCCGAATGCGCGATGCTGTGCCAGGACATCTGCGCGGCCGGTCCGTCAGGAGTGCCTGCCGGGAACCCGTTTTCGGGGTCCATGGTGAACACGCCCGATGCGATCAGACCGATTCCGAAAATGCCCACCAGAATCGGCAGTGCCCGCCGCCCGGTTCCTGTGGTGATCGTGCGGGAGATGCCGGCGGCAAGCGCCAGCGCACCCATCCCCGCGGTGATGAAGGTCAGAATCTGGATCCAGCCGAGATCGCCGGTCGCGAGCTGACTGATCGGATGCCGGGTGAGATCGAAACCCTCTCGGGTCAGCATCTGGGTGACCGCCGAGACGAAGAACAGCGGGCCGGCGGCAGCACCGGCGAGCAACAAGCGCTCGGTGGCCCGGTTCCGCACATGAAGGGTGGCGGGGGCGGTCGGGGCGGTGGCGGTGAAGGTCATCGGTTTCCCTCCTCGGTAACGGGTTGTCGCTGCTACCTCGGAGCCGTCGGGCCGGTCTCGACACCATCATGCAGTGATTCGGATCACAGTCTCCTGGTGTCGAGGGTCCGTGGTGCGGCGCCGTGTCGGGTGGGGATCGGCCCAGTCGGGCTGTACATCATTTTCTCGGTCGGCGTCGGCCTCCACCTCGTTGCTTACTTGTAGGTGGGTACCGGACTTTTTTGTAGGTACTTGCCGACATCGGTTGTGGGCGGCCAACATCGGTTCGACGCGTCGGCAAGCTCAACCCTTACGACTCACACGAGCGTTGATCTCATAAGGACTGAACACAATGGTTGAAAACGACCCTGCCCACGTGACGGTGCTGGGTTTGGGCTCGATGGGCCGGGCCCTGGTGCGGCGGTTGGCCGAGGCAGGCCACACGGTGACGGTGTGGAACCGTACACCCGGCAGAGCCGAGGACCTCACCGCACTCGGTGTCACCGAGGCGACCGGACCGGTCGAGGCGATCGAGGCGAGCCCACTCGTGGTCACGTGCCTGCTGGACCATTCATCTGTGCACATGACCCTGGACAGCTCGACGGCGGTGCTGTCGGGTCGCAGCTTGATCAACCTCACCAGTACTTCGGCCAGTGAGGCCAGGGAACTCGCGGAATGGGCCGCGGCCAACAAGATCGCCTACCTGGACGGCGGCATCATGGCCGGCCCGGCGATGATCGGCACCGAACAGTCGTCGATCCTGTACTCCGGAAGCGCAGCGGTCCACGAACAGTACCGGCCTGTACTGGAACTATGGGGCGAGGCGGCCTACCTCGGCGAGGACGGCGGCCTGGCTTCGCTGTGGGACTTCGCGCTGTTGTCCGCGATGTACATCATGTTCGCCGGGTTCATGCACGGTGCGGCGATGGTCGGCGCCTCGGGCGTAACCGCCGGCGAGTTCGCGCAGCGGGCGGTGCCCTGGCTGACGGCGGTCACCCCATCCATTCCCGATATCGCGGCGACTATCGACTCCGGCGACTACTCCACCGATGTGCAACATCTGAACTTCAGCAAGGCCGCCGCTGACGCCATCCACCGGACGGCAGTCGAACAGGGCGTCAATCCCACGATGTTCGAGCACATCAAGAACCTCATCGACCGTCATGTCGCCAATGGATACGGCGCCGAGTCCTTCGACCGCATCTTCGAGTCTTTCGTCAACCCCGCGCACTAGACAGGAACAACTCGCCATGAACACCACGAAGAGCCCCGTCACCTTCATCGGCCTCGGTCCCATGGGACAGGCGATGGTTCGCACTTTGTTGAAGGCCGGTCACCCGGTCACGGTGTGGAATCGCACCGCATCGCGGGCCGAACCACTGGTCGATGCGGGCGCGCGGCTGGCCGCCGACCCCGCCGAGGCAGTAGCAGCCAGCGACCTGGTCGTCTTGAGTCTCACCGACTACCAGGCGATGTACGACATCCTCTCCACCGCCGAGTCAGCGTTGGCGGGACGCACCATCGTCAACCTCAGCTCCGACTCGCCGGACGTTACCCGTCAGGCCGCCGTCTGGGCCGATGAACACGGCGCCCAATTCATGGCCGGAGGCGTCATGACACCGGCTCCGACGGTTGGCACCGAATCCGCCTACGTCTTCTACAGCGGGCCGCAGGCCGTGTTCGACGCCCACGTGCCGGTGTTGCGGCATATCGGCAACCCGCGCTTCCTCGGTACCGATGTGGGCCTGGCGCAGCTGTACTACCTGGCACACATCGACGTGTTCCTGACCACCCTTGCCTCGGTCGCGCACGCTGTCGCGCTGGTGAACGCGTCCGGTGTCAGCGCGGCCGAGTTCGCGCCGGAAGCGATCCAGATGGTCATCGGGACCGGGCAGATGCTCGCCGCCGAAGCCGAAGCCGGCACGCCCCTCGGCGAGAACCTCGACGCCGGCCACCACCCCGGTGGTCAGGCCACGGCCGCAATGATGGGCGCATCCGCAGATCACATCGTCAGCGCAGCAAAGGCATCCGGTGTGGACCTGGCCCTGCCCGGCGCGGTCAAGTCGCTGTACGACCGCACGATCGCCGCCGGTCATGGGAAGGACAGCTGGACCGCCATGTACGAGATCATGAAGCGGCACCCGTAACAGCTCGATGCCGCGACTGCTGTGGGCCGCACCGACGATGTGCGGCCCACAGCCATTACCCGCGGTGTTCCGGGTGCTGCCCGCCGACAAGGATCTGACGATTCTCGTGTCGCATCCCGATGAATTCCGGCCTCCGGTGCAGTCTGATCCTTATGGGCACACTCATCTATGGCTTCAACGTCTCGGTGGACGGGTACATCGCCGACGCACAAGGCAACATCGACTGGTCCGATCCGAGCGACGAACTGCTCCAGTACTGGAACGACTTCGAGCGGGAGACCGCCCTGTCGTTCTACGGGCGGCGGCTCTACGAACTGATGTCGGCGTACTGGCCGACCGCCGACGAGGATCCGGACGCCACCCCTCGGACCGTCGATTTCGCCCGCATCTGGCGCGATATGCCCAAGGTCGTATTCTCACGCACGCTGGAGTCGGTCGATTGGAATTCCCGCCTGGAACGCGGTGACCCGGTCGAGGTGGTGAGGAAACTGAAAGCCGAAACCGACGGCAGGCTGGAAGTGGCCGGTGCGACGCTGGCCGCACCGATCGTGCGGGCCGGACTGGTGGACGAATACCGGATCGTGGTCACGCCCACCGCCGTTGGCGGCGGCACCCCGTTCTTCCCGACACTGCCGTCATGGATACCGCTGCGACTGGTGGAGAACCGCACCTTCGCTGGCGGCGCAGTGCTGTTGCGCTACGAGGCGAAACGCGACTGACACGTGACGCGGGCTCCCGCGGTCATGACCGGGATCGGAACACGATGCGGCGACCGGCCGTTGATTCGGCCCCACGGTGCGGCCGATGAGTTTGTGGCTCCTGGCCGGTCACAGTTGGTGACACCCTAGGAAAGGACACCGCCATGTCGGAGCTTCTCGTCGACTTCATCACCTCACTCGACGGCTACGCCTCGGGCGAGGGCTGGCCCGGATTCTGGGGCCTCGAGGGCCCGGAGTACCTCGCCTGGCTCGGCGAGCAGCCCGAGGCCACCTACTTGATGGGAGCGACCACCTACCGCCTGATGTCGGGCTTCGCCGCCGGCGAGGTCCCCGATGGCCAAGACGAGTTCAGGCCCGAAGAAGAGGCGACGGTCGATGAGCTGACGCGAGCCTCCAAAGTGGTGTTCTCCTCCTCGCTCGAGGAGCCACTGACGTGGGCCAACTCCACGCTGGTCCGCGACGACGCCGTCGAGACGGTCCGCACGATGAAGTCGACTGGCACCGGGCTCCTCAGCACGATCGGCAGCCTCAGCCTGTGCCGGTCCCTGCTGCGGGCCGGCCTCGTCGACCGCTTCCGGGTCGTGATGTTCCCGGTGATCACCGGAGCCACAGGCGCAGAACGCATCTACGACGGCTATCCGGATGTCGCCCTCGAAATGACCGAGCACCGCACCTTCGACGACCGCATCCAGCTGGTCGAGTACCAGCCCCGCGTGCTCGATCACCCACCGCTCGGCGGCCCTGCGTGACGGCTCCGGTCCGCTGCTGCCAGTGGTGCCCGAGCGCAGCCGCATTCGTGAAGTCCTGCTGGTTTGCCGGTCCGACAACGGCAACTGGTCCATGCCTGGAGGTGCTGCGGGAACAACATCCAGACCTTGCGGGCCTGACCATCCGTGAGGTGGCGGGTGGCTGGGGCAACCAGATGTGGCGTCTCGGGGACTTGAATCACGAGGCATTCTCAGACCGTGTGAGTCTGGTCCTGACGAACGATCTCGGCGACGGCGGCGGGTCGGCTGGCGGCGACCTCGTGTCCGGCGTCAGGGAGTTCGTGCAGCGAGGACCCTGGAAGCATCTGTAGGAGAGCGACGGCGAGATCGTGGCTGGAGAGGCGGTCGTCGGCGCCGCGGATCATGACGACCGGGGCGCTGATCTTCCGGATGTCCTCGCCGGGGTATCCGGTCGCGTTGGTGTCGTCGATCCACATGGTCACGTTCTCCCTGACCAGCCGTGCAAAGTCAGGCTCCGGATTCTTTGCGGTGTAGGCCGCCTCGGAGTAAGGGCCATTCTGGTTGCGGTCGCACCACCATTGCGGGGTGACCTGCGACAGGAACGCGCGGCTCGCCTCCGGCAAGGTCCAGTCTGAACCGATCGTGAACAGCGTCCCGACCCTTTCCGGGTGATGCGCGGCGAGTCGGAGCCCTACGATGCCTCCGTCACTGAATCCCATCACGTCGGCACGCGCGACGCCGAGCTCGTCCAGGACAGCGAGCGCATCCCACTCGAGGCGCTGGTAGCTCAACGGCACGTCGCCCAGGGTGGAGCGTCCGTGTCCGCGGCTGTCCAGGCAGATCACCCGGCGGTCATGAGCAAGGAGGGGCACGAGCTCGGCGAAGTCGTCGGTGCTCCCCATCCCGCCGTGGAGCAGCAGAAGCGGGGGCAACGTCTCGTGCCCGGAAAGTTCAACGGATAGAGAGGCACCTGCGACTACGACGTTTCGTTCATCCATAGCGACAACTGTTCCAGCCCCCACTGACATTCATCGTTCGGATGTCAGTCACGAATCCCAGGTTCGCACACAGTCGTCGGCGCCCTGTTCGGCCGCGGACATGAACGCCATCAGGGCTACGTCGCTGACGGCGTCGAAGATATCTCCGTCGATCACGTGGTGGTCGTCGAACGGTCCACTCACCGCGAGGATGTTCGCCCGTTGCATCGTCGGCATCCGATCCGATTCCGTCGGCGTGTAGTGGACTCGTTTGTGGCCGGTCCGGAAGTCGATCCAGTCTCCGGACAGTGGTCCGTCGAGAACCGGCCGAAACCCGAGGATCCCGGAACGCCAGACATGGTCGCGGCAGGTGATGTAGTGCCGTTGCACCTCGCGGAACAGCCCGACCGGCGCTTCGATCACCGCGCACACCCGGGTATCCAGTTCGGCCACGGGCACAATGCGCGAGTTCTTACCGGCGACGACCTCGTCGTCGTGATGGTGGTAGGGATGGGTTGCTTCGCGCAGGTAGTGCGGGACGAACATGCGCCAGAACTGCAACCAGGATTGTGTGCTGTAGGACTGCACGACCCGCTCGTGCAGGCTCGGTGCGGCGACGGCGTAGACGTCGCGGTAGACGAAGTAGCCGTAGGGATGGAGCACGTCGGCAGTGTGCGCATCAAGGTGTGCAGCCCGGTGTAGGCGCCACCGTAGGAGTAGACCTCGTGTATCAGGGCGGATGCGCTGATCACGTTGACCGGTTCGCGCAACAGTCGCCCGATGTCCTGAGCCCATCCGTGCACCAGCACGCACGACCCGACCGCGTTGAACCGCGCGATCGCGTCCGTGAGCGAGACCGAGGAGACGCCGGGTGCTTCCACCAGTGTGAGTCGTACAGGGCGTGGATCCTCTGCTGCCCGCGTCGCGAGGTAGTCGACGGCAGCGCCGCCACCCGGGCCGATTTCGACGATATGCGGTTCGGCTGATTCGATGCGTCGTAATGCCCGGTGCACGAGTAGCCCTTTCTCGTCGCCGTGGTCGTTGGCGGCGACGTCGAGGTAGGTCGCAGCCGGCTTGTGCTGGTGCGCAAAGTATTTCGGTGCTCCGATCATTACGGCCACCAGATCGTCGCCGCGATCACCAGCAGCGGCAGCCCGATCGCGATGGCGAAGCCAACTGCCACCGGGGCGCTCATGGGCTTACCTTCGCGAATGCCCAGCGGGCGAAGCTGAGGCGCGGCACGACGGTTTCCACATCGGCTACGTCCATGACCGCGTTGAGTTCGAGCGGGCTCAGGTGGTCGGGTGCAGGCAGGATCACCAGGTCGGCCCGGGCATTGCGTGCCTGGTCGGCCACTCGGAGCACCGATCGTTCGTCGGGCCACACGAGGCGGTACCCGAGGTGGCGGGCGAGTCGGTGTATCTGGGCGTGGTCCCACTCCGGAGCAATGCTGAGGTCGAAGTCGATCCAGCCGAAGGCAGTCGAGTGGTTCATGGTGCCGCCTGGTCGGGCCGCGAGTGGCCACGGATCGGGAGGTCTGCTCGGGAGGTTGTTGGGTGGGTGTCGCATAACTCGCGTAGTCCAGCCGCGATCCGTTCCAGAAGAGCGCGGTCATTGAGCCGACTGGCGTGCCGACACTCCAGGGCCACTGCGCGGTCGACGGGCCGGCGGACGGGAAGCGGCAGTAACTTGCCCATGGGTCACCTCATGGTTTGCTGGGATGGGTGCTGGACCACCGGGCTCGGAAACAATCACAGAAGTCGAGCATCGGGCGGCCCCCTCACCATCGCCGCGTACCGATGCCTGCGTGAAGACGATCGGGGTATACCGCAGTCTCCCTTGGGATAATGTCCGTACCACCGGACTCCCGTTAGGGGCAGCATATGGGCATGCAGGTTACGTGGACCGGCGCGGAAGCTACCGAGCTCCGGCGTGCACTCGGGGTGACGCAGTCGAAGTTCTCGAAGATCACCGGAGTTGGTGTTCCGACTATCAAGAAGTGGGCACAACGGGGTGCCTGGGTGACTCTGTCCGAAGACTTTGCCCGGATCATGGACACGACCCTGGCCCGCGCAACTGTCGAACAGAGGGCGCAGTTTGCGGCTGCTATTGGTTTGGGCGCGCAGAGTCCGGCAACCAGTGCTGCCGGAGCGGTCTGGAACAACTCGCACTCTGCGGACTGTGTCACTGCGACAGCAGAATTCACACGCAAGGACCTGACAATGGATCGGCGCCATGCCACGCAGGCCATTCTGGGAGTTACGGTCGGCGCCGGCCTGCTCGAGACTATGGAGAGATGGCTGTTCTTCGATGACGCTCCACGGCAGGTGGACAAGCCGATGGGACTGGGCATGCAGGAGGTCGAACAGCTCGAAAACGTGGCTCGGTCATTCCGGGACTGGGATGACCAGTTCGGCGGCGGGCTGCGGCGCAAGGCGGTCGTCGGCCAGCTGGCGGAAGTGAACGAGATGCTGCGGGAACGGCAGCCTGTGCGCGTGGAGAAACGACTGTGGGCTGTGCTGGCGCAGCTCGCCGAGACCGCGGCAACGATGAGCTGGGACTCCGGCCAGCAGGCCACAGCCCAGCAGTACTACGCGCTCGCTGCCCGCGCCGCGAGCCACGCGGACGACCCCGCGTTCTGCGCGTTCGCGCTTGCCGGAATGGCGCGGCAACTTCTGGGTCTCGATGGCGACGCGGGAGCGGCCGACGCTCTGGAACTGGTCCGGATAGCCCGCGACCGCGGGGCAGGAGCCCTCACGCCAACGGTGGAGGCAATGCTGTACACGCGGGAGGCCTGGGCAATGAGCAAGCTCGAACGTCCATCAGGGTTCCGGCGCGCATGCGAGAAGGCGAAGGAGCGGTTCGCGGACTCGCAGACTGCAACCGATCCGTTCTGGGTGCACTACTTCGATGCGGCGGAACTGGCGGGAACGATCGGCGGTCGCCTGTTGGACATGTCGCGCCGGAAGCCTGTATTCGCAGGTGAAGCGGCCGAACATATCGAACTGGCCGTGCAATCGCGGCGTCCGGACCGGATTCGTAGCGTCGCGCTGGATCGTCTCGGGCTCGCGGAGGTGCGGGTTATCCAGGGCGAGGTGGAGGAGGCCTGCCGGGTAGGCCATGATGCGTTGGACGTCGTTGAACGGACCCGGTCGGATCGGGTCCGGGTCAAGGTCGGCAAGCTCTACAAACGAACAGAGCGGGCGAAAGGCAACCTTGCGATCGCTGAGCTGCGCGACCGGATGCGCCCGCTGGTCAATGCACAGGAGTGAAAATGCGGGTCGCTGTGACCGGGCACATGAACATCACTGAGGAAACTGCGGTGCTGGTGCGCGAAGAGATCGCCCGGCGTCTGGCCGAGGTTCCCGATTTGATGGGCGTGAGCTGTATTGCCCGGGGAGCCGATTCGGTGTTCGCGCAAGCGGTGCTCGAGGCCGGTGGCCGGCTCGAGGTGGTGCTGCCCTCTCGGAATTACCGTGAAGCCAAGGTGAAGCCGGATCACGCAGCGTTGTTCGATGAGCTGGTGGCGCGTGCGGCCCAAGTGCGGGTGATGGATTTCGATGAGGCCGGCCGAGGGGCGTATGAGGCGGCGAACGAGGCGCTGCTCGGGTCAGCTGACCGGCTGGTTGCGGTGTGGGATGGGGAGGGCGGCGAGGCCGGGGGAACCGGCAGCGTGGTGAAGTTGGCGCGGGAGCGAGGGTTGGCTGTGGACGTGGTGTGGCCCGAAGGCGCGGCGCGTTCCTGAGTCTCATAACCGGGACAGTTTCCATGAGTGCTCGGAGGCTGGCCGTCGTGCCGGTACCTGGGATAGTTCTGAAGGAACGGCCGGAGGAGGAAGCGCGATCAGTAGATTCTCCGAATGAGATCGTGCGGGCTATCGTGGCCGCATGCGCGAGGAGCAGGCCGCGTCGTCGGATGCCGATCGTGGCCGAGCAGTGGGGTTACCGGCTGGCGGAGGAACGGAAGTGGCTGGATGAGGACCGTTTAGCTCGGGAGCTGCTACACATGCACAAGAGAACATCCAGCGCCGGGGCGATCTAACGACAGCCCCTCGTATCTATTTTGCACGCATACACCAGGCATGCCTCAAATGACAACGCCGGGCCACTATTGGCCCGCCAGAAGTCATCCGAGAAGGCCCTGATGGACAATCGGAAGGTGACAAGCCAAGAGGTAGCCGAAAGCTGGATCGCCCGAATCGAGGAGGCCGCTCGAACAGGCAATCCGCTCGACTTGCTGCAGTTCTGGGAGCGGGCTGAACAGGTGCCCGGGCTTCCGCCGGGCTGGTGTCCGCAAACACTGATCTCAGGCCGCGATCTACGGCAGGGACTGCTCGCTGCGGACTCCCACTCGGATCCCGTCGGCGTCGAGATTCGCGGAGCGCACATTGTGGGAGACGTGGACCTCAGATTTGTAGATCTGAAGCACCCGCTCATTTTCACGGCATGCACCTTTCACGGATCCATAAATATGGCCCTATCCAAACTGCATTCTCTGCGATTTCAAGTCGTAACCTTTAAGTCATTGGACTTGCAGGATGTAAGAATCTCAGGAGACCTCCATTTCAGAGTAGTTCACTCTTCGAAAGGCGTATCGGGAGTTGGACTACAGGTCGATGGAACGGTTGAACTAGAGGCAACCGTCTTGCAGAACTACCAAGGCGAGGCGCTTAAATTAGATCGAGCAAGGATCCAGGGCGATTTTCTAGCTCCCGGACTCGTCGCAAAAGGCGCCGTTGACATGATTGGAAGCCGCATTGAAGGTCACCTTTCTCTAAGCAGTGCCAAAATATCCGCCCCGCTCGACGACGCGTTGATACTCGATAGGATACGTGTCGCCGGAGGCTTCTCGGCGAATAAAGCACGCGTAGTCGGGTGCGTTCGCGCGCCAGCCGCACGCATCGAAGGAAACTTTGCAATGATGGACGCGCGAATAGACAATAAGTATGCTTTGGCGCTATTCCTGGATTCTGCTCACATGACTGGCGGATTGTATGTAGACTTCATCGAAATACAGGGAAAGCTCAGCGCGGTACACGCTCGAATTGACGGCAAGTTATCCATGTATGGCGCGCGTATTAACAATGGAGATGAACCCGCTGTAACCCTGCAAAGTTTGACCGCCACTGATGGAATTAACGCTGATGAGATCGAAGTTTCAGGTGCAATGAGTCTCTCTGGCGGAGAAGTAGGCGGAGAGGTATCGCTAGTATCAGCAAAAATATCAAGTCTCGGAAGTTACTGCCTTCAGCTCGACGGAATATGTATCTCAGGGTCGTTCTTCGTCAACAAGATAGAAACGTCTGGAACTGTCCGCGCCTTAGGGGTAGATATATCCGGGCAGCTGTCCCTAGTCGATGCCAAGATGCTGGCCCGCGAGGGTGCTGCCCTGGATTTAAGCGCAAGTCGTGTGACCCTCGGTGTATACGCACGTGGGCTTGTCGCTCAGGGTGAGGTTCTCGCCGTGGGTGCAAAGTTCGGAGCCGAAGTCGATTTCAGCTCGGCCGGTATATTTAATTTAGAAGGGCGCGCCCTCTCCTTGGATACGGCAGAAATAGCAGGGAGCTTATCAATGACAGGCCTGACGGCGCTAGGTAAAATCAATGCTCATGCCGTCACGGTAGGCCAACAAGTCGACCTTCGAGGAGCTGCCATTCATGGCTCTATGGGTGTGAAGGTGACATTTGCCCACTCGAAAATAAATGTGTTGATACTGCGAAATGTGCAGATCTTCCAAGGTCACGTAGATCTTTCGCGAACGAAAATCTCTGAACTCTGGACTGACCCAACTGGTCCGCCTAATATCATGGCAGACTTCAGTGGATGGGAAGTTGGCGATATATCTGGGTATATACGTTCCAATTATCGGGCGCTCTCAATATGGCTCAAAGATAGTGCAGAGGCAGTAAGAAAGCCTACCGATCCCGCCTTCCTGATGCAGCCTTGGCGTGCCGTGGCGGATGTTTACGATAAGAATGGAGATCATAGCGGTTCGCGATATCTTAGGTATCAGGCAGCCAAGCGAAGTGCCCATAAGGAAAGATTGCTAGATTCATTATCATCGTGGATCTACGGTGCCTTGGTTGGATTCGGCTATAAGCCTGCACGCTCCGCAGTATGGCTAGTTTTAGTTGGAATAGTGACCGGGATAATGATCATCAACAATAAGGAAAACTATGTGCCGGTCGACCCGAGTGTTGCGCGCGCTGCGGCCATTGATCATGCCACGCGCAACAATGAATCCCCACCTCCCGAAATTGACGGATCCACTCCTTGCGAGTTGATTCCAGCCTACCCTTGCCTGAAGTCGGGGATTTATGCGCTTAATAATGTCATTCCTGCTGCTGCGGCTACACCGCGACCTGACTGGGTGATAAGTTCGCAGGCACCCTGGTATTTACCGATCGTTATGGCAGTGCTTCGTGTAGGCAGTTGGATACTTCTCGCGATGCTCCTTGCTGGCGTGACCGGTCTCCTACGCAAAATTTGAGCAGCAGTCCTATCCTGACGTGAGGGCGCCTCGCCACGACGGCCCTGGGCTGTGTTTCATTCAATAGGCTCTGCACCCTCTTAATCCCGGTGCTCGGTGACCCGTTTGGGCTGCTCGGGGCTCATCGCGCCCGGGCATTGGCCGACGGCGACCAGACCTTGTCTGCTCCAGGCATAGGCCGACTGGGGTGCTGATGCCCAGCTGCGCAACAGGCTGGTTGGCGGCGACCAGGTTCCGGGGCTTTACGACGGAATTGTTCGGGATAATACCTTGGCGCGAACAAGTCTCCTTCGATGACTTCGTGATCAATCGTCACGCCAAATGATTGTGCGGGTTCTCAACCTTCTTCTGTCGAGAGTCGGTACCGTTCTGGCATGAGCAATCACGCCGGCAGTGACGTTGAAGACTACGAACCGCTCGGATGGCGTGATCGTATCCAGACTATGCCCACCATCCCTGGCCCGGGCGAGCAGTGGATCCATCGCATGGCGCCCGTCCTGGAAGCTCTGGTCGGCGCTGAGGATGCAGATGAAACCGTAAGTGTGCCAGGAATTGATGAGCCCCTGGCCATTGCAGAGCTTGTCAAAAAGTTGGGTCCGAGCCTTGTCAGTCGCCGCGGGAATCGGGTTGCGCTGACTGAAGGGATTAGGCAATGGATGCACGCTCAGGACCCGGAGAGGCTTATTCTACATCTTCATCGACATGTCCGGCTGGTCGGTGAACTGTTGTGTCTGCTGAGCGATGGCCCGCGCTCGCACGATGAACTCCGTGTGTCCGCCAACAGCCAATATTGTATGAACTGGGCAGCCCTGGACCAGGTCAGAAAGAGAACCACCTGGTTGCGGGCCTCAGGCCACGTAGAACTCTACGACGGCGCAGTCCATCTGACCGCAGCGGGCGCAGCACTACTGGATTGGCTCCCGCTTGGTAAGCCAGACATTGGAAAGGTCGATCCTGTTCCCGAGGTGACATCGGCGCATCCCGTGATTGATCAGATACTCAGTTCGATTGGCCGGCAAGGGCACAATGGGCGGTCTGAAGCGAGGAGTCTGCTCTTGCCAAGCCCAGAAGGCGTGAGTCAACTTGAGGTGCTGAAGGAGGCGGTTCATTCTGCCATTTCCGAGGCTGGCGACGACGATCTGGATGACCTATTCCAGCGCTACGGACTTGCGCTGGTCTCAGCGCGACAGGCACGCGCGTCACTGAAGTCCCTCGGGCTCATCGAACGGGTACGGATGGGACGATGGACTGCCACCGATGCGGCGGCGGCATGGTTGGAAAGCAACGACGACTTGGATCTCGTGCGGATTGCCCACGCGAGGGTGTGGTTCGTAGGCGAGATCCTTCAGGTTCTTAACGATGGCCCTGCAGACGCGGCGACGGTGGCCTCGTTTAGCGCACAGTATGGCCGCGAAGCACTGCGCGTGCCAGGTATAAGGTCACGTTTCGCGCTGCTGCGCGCGTGCGGAGTCCTGGAAAAGTTCGACCACCAGCGCTTCCAGCTCACTCTCGCAGGCCGAGCTCTGCTCAAGTCCCTACCGATTGCGGTCCGCATCGAAAGGGTGTCGGAGCGGACCCATTCTCCCGAGGAATCTGTCCCGCCTGCAACTCCGGGGGATACCGCATCTCTGCTCTCGAACGAGTTGATCGAGGCGATGCATGACAGCCGTCACCCGAAACGGTTCGAGCTGGCTGTCCACGATGCGTTGGACTACCTCGGCCTCGACGTCGAGCACTTGTCGGGCAGCGCACAAACGGATGTCGCTGCCGTCCTTCCTGTACCAGCGGCGAAGGTTGTTCTTGCAGTTGAAGCCAAGACGTCCGCAGACGGCCCGGTCTCCGATCATGAAGTCAGCTCTCAGAGGCTTCGGGAACATCGCGCCAAAATCGGTGCGTCCACAACAGTTCTGGTCGGCCCAGAGTTTCATCGTCATGTCCACGCTGAGGCGGGTGTTGATGCCCGTATAGCGGTTCTACACGCGCAGACTCTCGCTGACGCGGTAGTCCTACACTCAAAGACGCCGTTCTCGCCGCGCGAGTTGCAGGTGCTGTTCGATACTGATCTGACCGCCGATCAGCGAGACCCCGAGCTTCAGCGTTACCATGGGACACGTATGCAGCTTTTGGGCGTACTGGGCGCCGTGATTACGCAGCTGGAACTCGAAATGCGTGACGAGAACCCGATGTACGAAGGAAACTGGCTCGGTCCCAGCGAATTGCGTCGTGACTTGCGCAGCCTCGGAACCCCCCACGACACCATCGTCCACGCCTTACACTTACTGTCGTCACCGTTCATTGGCGTGCTTGAGGAGCACAAAGGACGATTTCGACTCGTAGGCCCCGGCCATCTTGTCACTGCACGACTCCAGTCAGCGATCAACAATCTGCAACTGCCATAGAGTCAGTACACAGCCTTGGCGCGTCCGGCGATTCTCACAGCGATTCGTTGACTTTGCCCTTGTCTTGCGGTTCGGGCGTCATGTGTTGATCACGTAGCGCTCCCCGGCGAATCTTGCCGGTCTGCGTTTTCGGCAGTTCAGCAAGAATCTTCACCATCCTGGGGCGCTTGTACGGCGCGAGACGGCCTCGGGCGAACGAGGTCAGTTCGTCGGCTTGTGTGTTGTGTCCATCTTTCAGAGATACGTAGGCTGCGACCGACTCCCCTTGATAGTCATCCGGGACGCCCACAACTGCCGCTTCGAGTACGGCCGGATGTTCGTAGAGGACGTCTTCGACCTCGCGCGGCCAGACTTTGTACCCGGAGACGTTGATCTGGTCTTTTATTCGGTCGACCAGGTACACCCAGCCCTGTTGGTCGACGATCGCGCTGTCGCCGGTGCGGAGCCGACCTTCGGGGAGAGCGGCCTCGGATTCTTCTGGTTTGTGCCAGTATCCGCGG
>NZ_JARWNX010000048.1 GCF_029868385.1 Nocardia cyriacigeorgica
AAACAAAACGCCAGCAAAAAGATTTGCTGACAAAATGTCCGACCCCACAACCGGGGGGTATGCAAGGGCCGGAACCAAATAATATTTGGCACTGACATTCATCGACACACTATTGAGTTCTCAAAGAACACACGCACACACTTCGACACCAGATACTTGCTGGGGCTTCTGTGAGGCAACTTTTCTAGCCTAGCCGGTCAATGACTCGGAGTCAAACTCCGAGTGGACCGACCTATCAGGCGCTCCTCGTCCTACCTCGTTTCCCAGGCCCTGTGGGCTCCGGGTCGGTGTCCGTGTCGCTCTGACGTTGAATAAGTTACGCGGCGGAGAACATCACGTCAAATCGCCACGTCAGCACTAGGTTCGTGCAGGTCAGCGGCTCGCCATCGGCCTTGGAAACGGCCTGAATCACACGGATGTGACTCAGGCCACCAAGATCAATTTCCGTCGGCTCGCCTGACCCCGGCGAAGTTGCGCTTGCCACGACGCAGCACCAGCCACCGTTCGTGCAGGTAGTCCCCTGCGTCCGGGGTCCATTCGATATCGGTGACGCGCTCGTTGTTCACCGACGCACCGCCTTCGTTCACGGCGCGGCGGGCCGCACCGCGGCTTTCGCACAGGCCGGTGGCCACCAGCAGATCGACGATCGTGCCCGGTTGGCCCGGCCCCACCTCGGCGACGGTCCCGTCCACCGCGGCCTCGCGCAGCGCCGCACCCAGGGTCGACTCGTCGAGGTCGCGCAGATCGGCGCGCCCGAAGAGGGCCTGGCTGGCCAATTGAACGGCGCGGGTGTGCTCGGCTCCGTGCACCAGATCGGTCATCTCCGCGGCGAGCCTGCGCTGCGCCTCCCTCGCATGCGGGCGTTCCGCGGTGGCCTGCTCCAGCTCGGCCAGTTCCTCACGGTCGAGGAAGGTGAACCAGCGCAGGTAGCGGACGACATCGGCGTCGGCGGTGTTCACGAAGTACTGGTACCAGGCGTAGGGGCTGGTCATCTCCGGGTCGAGCCACAGGCTGCCGCCGCCGGTGGATTTGCCGAACTTCTTGCCGTCGGCCGAGGTCACCAGCGGAACGGTCATGGCGTGCACATGGGCACCGTCGACGCGACGGTTCAGCTCGACCCCGGCGATGATGTTGCCCCATTGATCAGATCCGCCGACCTGGAGCACGCAGCCGTGGTTGCGTCGCAGCTGGAGGTAGTCGTTGGCTTGCAGCAACATGTAGCTGAACTCGGTGTAGGAGATGCCGTCGCCGTCGAGACGCCGTTTGACGGTGTCGCGGGCCAGCATCACGTTGACCGAGAAGTGCTTGCCGATATCGCGCAGGAAGTCCACGGCCGAGAGCTGGCCGGTCCAGTCCATGTTGTTCACGATCATCGCGCCGGTCGGCGAATCGTCGAGATCGACGAAACGCTCGAGCTGCGAGCGGATCCGATCGGCCCAGTCGGCGACGGTATCGGCGGAGTTCATGGTGCGTTCGCCGACATCGCGGGGATCACCGATGAGTCCGGTGGCACCACCGGCCAGCACGATCGGACGATGGCCCGCGCGCTGGAACCGCTTCAGGGCCAGCAGGGGCACCAGATGACCGGCATGCAGGCTGGCCGCGGTCGGGTCGAACCCGGCATAGAGGCTCCGCGGACCCTCGGCCAGCGCGGCGCGCAGGGCGTCGAGGTCGGTGGACTGCGCGATCAGGCCGCGCCAGGTCAGTTCGTCGATGATGTGGCTGCTCGGTTCGCTCACGCCGTCCCATCTTTCCGTACCCCCGTCCTGCGCCGATGCGCAGGTCCCGGCGCGAATCGTGTGATGGGCCGCCGATGATCTCCACGGGGACGGCCACCTGGTGCGGCGCCCGGGGCATCGCCGACCAGATGGCCGTCGGACCGACCACCGCCAACCCGACAGGTGATCGATCAGGGAAAGCACGGCGCGGCGACCGGTGGTCGCCGGTCGCCGTGTCGTGCTCAGGACTGGGTCATCGCGAGAGTGCGTTGCGCAGGTCGGTGATGGTGGAGCGGCGCTCGTAGGCGATCCAGGCGAAGATCGCGGCCAGCACCAGCGGGAAGATCGACATCTCGGGCGCATCGGCGATGAAGGCCTGGGTGGCGGCGGCCAGCACGGTGAGCACGCTCAGGCCCGCGGCCGCCAGGGCGCTCACCTTCCGCACCATCAGGCCGACGCCGCCCGCCACCTCGACCACACCGATGAAGATCAGCAGCCCGATCGGGATGGTGAGGTTCTCCGGCGCGTTGTCCATCAGCGATTGCGGCATAACCAGTTTCGGCCCGCCGGAGGCGATGATGAAGAACAGGCCGAGCACGATCTGCAAGGTCCACAGGACGCGGTTGCGAACAGAACCGGGACGGTAGGAGACGGCGGGGGCGGTGGTGGCGGTCATATCGATTCCTTCGGTCGTGCGCGCCGGGTTGGTAGCGCGTTCACCAGACAAGACGGAGCCGCCTCGCGGAATTCATCGCACCCGACGAGAAATTTCTTCGAGCTGATCGGCTCGGGGCGCGCGCGGGCTGCGCCGATACGCCGAAACCGCTGGTGAATCCCGTAACCACAGCCGCCATGGACGATCGGCGGCAAGGCTCACGCCCACCCGCGGACCGACCGCGATCGTCGCGGGGTCCGGTACGGGGCCGAGTTCGAGGCGGATCGGGGACGCGGCGTCGAACAGCCGAGTCCCGTAGTCGTCCAGGGTGATTCCCAGAGCGCTGCCGAGGTTGCCCGGCCCACGAGCGAGCGCCGCATCACTCCGCGCGGCGGCGCGGCGGCCCCGAGCCACCTCCGCACCCGCCACGACCTCGCCCGCCCGGATCAGCACCGCGCTGGCCACACCATCCGGCCCGCTGGTGACGTTCACGCAGGTGTGCATCCCGTAGCTGAAGTAGACGTACAGAACTCCCGGCGGCCCGAACATGACCGCGTTGCGCGGTGTCCGACCACGACCGGAGTGCGCTGCCGGATCGTGCCACGGCCCCGCGGGGTCTCCCCCATACGCCTCCACCTCGACGATGCGGACCCCGACCGGCCCCGACCACAGCGTCGCGCCGAGCACCCGACGCGCGGCCGCCAGCGGTTCGACGGCAAGTTCCTCGGCACTCACGCCCCGGATTCTCCCAGCCGGGCACAACCCCGGGTCGCGGTGAGTCGACGGATCCGGGCAAAGCCGCCCGACCCGCCTGGGCGCTGGCGAGTACTCAGGCCGGGTCGGACCCCTCGCCGTGCACGAGGCCCGCGAGTCCGGCCAGCTTGTCGGGGTTGACCTGGAAGCGGATGTGCTGGATTCGGTTGTCGATCAGGTCGAAGGTGAGTGCGCCGATGGGGAGGTCGCCGAGGATGCCGACGAGGCCGAGTTCGCCGTTGATGGTGGCCGTATCGAGTTCGATGCCGGTGAGGATGGGTTTGGCGAGGACTCCGAGCAGCCAGCGGGCGACGTGGTCGGGCCCGTGCAGTGGGCGGCGGGCCGCGGTGATCTTGCCGCCGCCGTCGTTCCAGAGGGTGACGTCGGGGGCCAGCAGTGCCATCAGCGCGTTCAGATCGCCGCCTCGGCAGGCGGCGAGGAATCGGTCGGTCACCGCTTCGCGTGCGGCCGCATCGGTGTCGAAGCGGGGACGCCGGGACCGGACGTGGGAGCGCGCTCGATGCGCGATCTGGCGCACGCTCGCCTCGGGACGGTCGAGGAATTCGCCGATCTCGGCGTGGGTGTAGCCGAAGACTTCACGCAGCACGAACACGGCGCGTTCGACCGGGCCGAGTGTTTCGAGTACGACCAGCACGGCCGTCGAGACGGTATCGGCCAATTCGGTCTCCTCGGCGGCGGTGGGCGCGGTCAGCAGGGGTTCGGGCAGCCATGGGCCGATATAGGTCTCGCGGGTGGCGTGCGCGGAGGTGAGCCGGTTCAGCGCCAGGTTGGTGACGGTGCGGACCAGGTAGGCCTTCGGGTGCGTGACGGTGCGCTGATCGGCCGCATGCCATTTCAGCCAGGTGTCTTGTAGGACGTCCTCGGCTTCGGTGACGCTGCCGAGCATCTGATAGGCGGTGCTGAACAGCAGTCGGCGATGGTCGGCGAACGGATCGGCCAGCGAGGAAGGCGACCGCTGCCCAGAGGCATCGGACCTGGGTTCGGGGTGCTCACGGGCCATGGTGTCATCCTTCCCAGCGGCGCCGGGATCGGCGACCGGATCACCGCATTCCGGTCACCGATCGGGCACAACCTCATGCGGAGACGCGGGTCGCGCGGCCGCCGGTGGAGAGGGTCACCGATACGGGAATGCGCCTGGTCATCCGGAAGACCGGCACCGGGCTGCTGCTGACGGCGTCCTTGTACCAGACGGCCACCCGCCCCTTCAGGTACCACCGCCGAGGTGTGTCGTCGGCGTGGGTGAACTGGATGACGGCGTCGCGGCGGCCGAGGCTGACCGGCTGGTGGAAATAGCCGAACCGGAAGGGCCGCACCTTCTTACCGCGCAGCCGGTGGGCGATGGCGTCGGCGACGTAGGCCGCGGTGGGCATACCGCTCTGGCAGGTGCCGTGGATACGGCCCCACGGCTGTTCGATCGCGGCGGCATCACCGATGGCATGGATCTGCGGATGCGACAGCGAACGCAGCGTCGAATCGACCAGGACCAGCCCACGGTGATCGGTGGCGATGCCCGCGTCGGCGGCCAGGCGCGCGACCCGCACACCAGCGGTCCAGAGCGTGAGTTCGGCGGGCACGAGTTCGCCATCGGCCAGTTCGATCGCGTCGGGCAGCACCTTGGCCACGGGAGTGCCGATACGACGGACGACGCCGAGCCGGTCCAATGCGCGGTTCAGGTGCGCCCGTGCCCGCTCGCCCATCATCGCGCCGGGTTCACCGGTGCTGAGCAGTGTCACTCGGAGGTCGGGATGTGCTTCCGCGATCTCGGTGGCCGCCTCGATGCCGGTCAGGCCGCCGCCGCAGACCGCGACCGTGCCATCGTATGCGGCGATAGCGGCGAGCCGTTCGGAGAATTCGTGTGCGCGGCGGGGATCGTCGAGTGTCCACGCGTGTTCGACGACGCCGGGCACGCGGTGGGTGTCGGCACGGCTGCCGAGCGCGTAGATCAATTCGTCGTAGGGCAGGGTGGTCGAGTCGTCGACGGTGACGCGGCGCTGCTGCGGGTCGATGGCGGTGACCCGTCCCCGCACGAACTCGACGCCGGTGCCCGCGAGCAGATCGGGGATCCGGTGGTCGGCCAGCTCCTGTCCGGCCGCGATCTGATGCGAGCGCAGTCGCTCGGTGAAGCGCTCGGCCGGGTTGATCACGGTGATGCGTACGCGGCGGCCGCGGGTGCGGCGGGCCAGCCGGACGGCGGCCAGCATGCCGGTGTACCCGGCGCCGACGATGACGACGCGATGTTCGCTGGTCACGGTGATGGTCATGGCATTCGCTCCTCGGTCGAGTCACCGGGACTCCGGGCTGGTGACGACCATGGGACAAACGAGCCTCTGCCGACGTGACACTCCATTGATGTGATCCGAGTCACTCGATGACTGGGTGGTCGTATCGGGGTCGAACCAGGGGTCGGATCGGGACGGTCCCCGATGTGCGCGCACCCCGGTGATCCATAGCGTCGAAACATGTTTCGCAGGACTCCGGCAGGCACCGCACGCCGATGGATACTCATCATCGCGGTCACGCTGATGGTGGCCGCGCTGGCGGTGCTCAGCGGCGCGGTGGTGGTGTACCAGCGCGCCGACGTCACGACCGTCGGCGCGGTCGAATTCACCGATGAGCTGCCGATCCCACCGCTGGCCCCGTCGCGGGTGGACGCCGACGGTACCCGTGTCTTCGACCTGGAGATGCGGGCGGGACGCACGGAATTCCGGCCTGGGCGGTTCACCGATACCTGGGGGTTCAACGGCGACTATCTCGGTCCCACGCTGCGGGCGTCACGTGGCGAGCGGGTGCGAGTCCGGGTTCGCAACGCACTGCCGGAGGCGTCGACGGTGCACTGGCACGGTATGCATCTGCCCGCGGCGATGGACGGTGGACCGCATCAGATGGTCGAGCCCGGTGCCGACTGGACGCCACAGTGGACGATCGATCAGCCCGCGGCCACCCTCTGGTACCACCCGCATCCGCACGGCGATACCGAAACCCATGTGCGGCGCGGGCTGGCCGGCGCCTTCCTGCTCGACGATCCGTCCGCCGATGCGCTCACACTGCCACGGACCTACGGTGTGGACGATCTGCCGATCATCGTCCAGGACGTGAAGTTCCGCGGAGATCAACTCGACGGCACGCACGCCATGTTTCGTGATGTGGGCTTCCTCGGGGATCAGACCATGGTCAACGGCTCCCTCGCGCCCTACCGCACGGTGGACGACGAACTGGTCCGGCTGCGGCTGCTCAACGCCTCGACCGCGCGCACCTACACCTTCGGTTTCTCCGACGATCGAGCGTTCGCACTCATCGGCACCGATGGCGGCCTGCTGGAACGACCGGCCGAGGTGGATCGGATTCAGCTCTCGCCTGGTGAGCGCGCGGAGATCGTCGTCCGGTTCGAGCCGGGCACGCCGACGGTCCTGCGCGGCTATCCGCTCGACGCTGGGCTCGACTTCTGGACCCAGCGCTTCAGCGGCGGCGACGACACCTTCGACATCATGCAATTCCGGCCCACCGACACCTTGCGTCCCTCGCCGCCGCTGCCCGCCACCCTGGTCCGGCCCGAGATTCCGGATGGCTCGGGCGCGGTGGCCGAGCGTGAGTTCGATCTGAGCTTCGGTTCGATCAACGGTCGCGAGATGGCGATGGACCGGGTCGATTTCGCCGTGACCCGCGGCAGTACCGAGATCTGGACGGTCCGCAATGCCGATGGGATGCCGCACAATTTCCACGTCCACGATGTGCAGTTCCGGGTGCTGGACCGCGACGGTTCGCCGCCGCCACCGGAACTGTCGGGTCCCAAGGACACCGTCTTCCTTCCGCCAGGCGGTTCGATGCGGCTGGCTCTCCGCTTCGACGGACCGGCCGATCCGGACACGCCGTACATGTATCACTGTCATCTGCTCTGGCATGAGGACACCGGAATGATGGGCCAGTTCGTCGTGGTGGAGCCCGGCGGCGCGGCGGGCAGACCGCCTGTGCACGGGCATTGACCAGTGGCTTGGCGTAGCAGCATTGCGCTCCCCTGGCTACGGCGCTAAATTCATCACACGGTGAATTCAACACTCGATGAATTGAGGCGCCCATGTCGCACACCCCGGCAGCATCGGCAGTGAACGTGGACGGACTCACCGTCCGGCGCGGCGGACGCGAAGTCCTGCACGGCGTATCACTGACCATTCCCCGCGGGTCGATCACCGGGCTACTCGGCCCGTCCGGATGCGGTAAGACCACGTTGATGCGCAGCATCGTCGGCACCCAGATCGTGGCGTCCGGTGCGGTCGAGGTGCTCGGGATGCCCGCGGGATCGGCCGCGCTGCGCAGACGCATCGGCTACGTGACCCAGTCCCCCAGCATCTACACCGATATCAGCGTGCGCGACAACGTCGCCTATTTCGCCGCGCTCTACGGCGCCGATCGCGGCGATATCGACGAAGCACTCGGCGCGGTCGGCCTGCTGGACCATCAGCATCAGCGCGGCGATGAGCTGTCCGGCGGCCAGCTCACCCGCGCCTCGCTGGCCTGCGCGCTGGTGGCCGCACCAGAGCTGCTCGTCCTCGACGAACCAACGGTCGGGCTGGATCCGGTGCTGCGGGTCGACCTGTGGAAACAGTTCCGTGAGCTGGCCGCCACCGGCACCACACTGCTGGTGTCCAGTCACGTCATGGACGAGGCCGAACACTGCGATCGGCTGCTGCTCATGCGCGAAGGCGATCTCCTCGCCCAGCTCAGCCCCGACGAACTGCGGGCCGAAACCGGCGAACAGAACCTCGAACAGGCCTTCCTGAGCCTCATCACGATGGGAAAGACAGCATGAGCGCCGTCGACGACCGCGTACCCGCCCACCGGGCATCGCTGCGCCCGTATCTGGCGACCACCACGCGCATCCTGCGTCAGCTGCGCAACGACCACCGCACCGTGGCCATGATCCTGGTGGTTCCCGCCTTGCTGATGACGCTGCTGTACTTCATCTACAAGGACACCCCGAAGGCGCCGTTCGAGACCAGCACGCTGTTCGATCGGGTCGGCATCAGCATGCTCGGCATCCTGCCGTTCATCGTGATGTTCCTGATCACCGCGATCGCCATGCAGCGCGAACGCAGCTCGGGCACGCTGGAACGGCTGCTCACCACCCCGCTGTCGAAACTCGATCTGCTCGGCGGTTACGGCACCGCGTTCTCCGCGGCCGCCGCGGCGCAGGCGGTGACGGCATGTCTGGTGTCGTTCGGGCTGCTCGGACTCAGCGCGGCGGGCAGTCCCGGCTGGGTGGTGCTCATCGCGGTGGTCGACGCGGTGCTCGGTGTCGCCCTCGGCCTACTGGCCAGCGCGTTCGCCAGGACCGAATTCCAGGCCGTGCAGTTCATGCCGCTGGTGGTGGCGCCGCAGATCTTCCTGTGTGGACTGCTGGTGCCGCGCAATCAGCTGCCTGGCTGGCTGGAGGCGATCAGCAATGTGATGCCGTTGAGCTATGCGGTCGACGCCTTGCAGCAGGTGTCGGTGCATGCCGAGCCGACCGCGGCGATGTGGCGGGATCTGGCGGTGGTCACCGGTTTCGCGGTGGTGGCGTTGTGTCTCGGCGCGGCGACGCTTCGGCGGCGGACCGTATGAGCGCGACAGGTAGCGGCCGCGCCGACGAACGCGGAGACCGCCGTACTGCGCGTAAGAACACATCGAGTGCGCGCACCGGGCGCAGGCCGGGACGTTCCGGCGCCAAGGAGGCCATCATCGAGGCCGCGCGGGCCCGCTTCGCCGATACCGGGTTCGGCAAGACGTCGATCCGGGCGATCGCGGCCGACGCCGGCGTGGATCCGGCGCTCGTGCACCACTATTTCGGGTCCAAGCAGCAGTTGTTCGCGGCGGTGATCGAGCTGCCGATCGATCCGGAGGTCACGCTGCGTGCGGTGGACGCGGCGCCGCTGGCTCAGCTCGGGGAGACGATCGTCCGCGCTGTGGTCTCGGTATGGGATTCCCCCGCCGGGGCGGGCGTGGTCGCGGCGGTGCGCAGCTTCCTCGGCGATAGCGAACAGTCTCTGACCAGGGTCTTCCTGCTCGAGGTGGTGCTGGAACGGATCCGCGCGCGGATCGCGACACCCGAGGACGACGGCAGATTGCGGATGAATCTGGCCGCTTCACAGATGGTCGGACTGCTGGTGGCGCGCAAGATCGCCATGCTGGAGCCGATGGCGTCGATGCCGCTGGCGCAGGTGGTGGCGACCGTCGGTCCGACGGTCCAGCACTATCTCACCGGCGAGCTCGGCAGTGCCGAGGAATCCGCGGCAGTTCAGGACTCGGAGAACTGAGTGCTGAACTGCTCGTGCTCGGCGGCGTCGACATCGCGGGCTTCATCGATGAGCAGCACCGGGATGCCGTTGTCGATCGGGTAGGCGCGGCGCAGGCGCGGGTTGTACAGCTCGCTCGCACCGGCACCGGTGCGTACCAGGTGCAGCGGGCCCTTGTCCTGCGGGCAGGCGAGCAGGCTGAGCAGGGTGGCGTCGACGGTGGTTTCCTCCGGCATGATGGCTAACCTACCCGCCGCCGGAACGAGATATGACGGTGGCCGAAGAAGCTCACCACCGCAACGAATCCCATCACCACGATCGCGGCGGGCGCCTCCGGGAAACCGAGGACCGTGACGGCCAGTTCGAGCAGCACCACATTCATCAGCAGCCCACCGGAATTGACCGCGACGAATGCCACGAAATCGCGCAGCAGGTGCCCGCGCACCCGGAAGACCAGCGTCCGGTGCAGGACGAACGCGACGACGACGCTGATGCCGTAGGCGGCGACCACCGCGACCGACGGGGGAACACCGTCGCCGAGAACGGCGAGCCAGGCGAGCGTGAGGACGATGCCGAGCAGCGTGTTGAAGCCGCCGACGACGGCGAAAGCCAACTCCTGGCGTCGGACGATGCGCAGCAGTGGACCGGGGTCGATATCTGGTTCCGAGCCCGCGGCCGAGTCCCGGTCGGTTCCCGGTTCCTCGACGTTCGGCAGATGGCTCGGTGTGGGGCTCGGCTCGGGTGTGAGGTCCTGCTCGAGTGTGAGGCTCTGCTCGGCCGTGGCGCTCTGTCTTGATGTGGGGCTCTGCCTCGGTGCGGTCTTCGCGCTCGGCCCGGGATCTGGCGGAGCCTCGACGATCGTCATCGGGCCGGGAACGGGGCCGGTCGGCGATGCGCCACCGGAATGGGCGGGGTGGGCGGGCGACCGCACCGGTTCCCGCCGGGTGGCGTCGTCTCCCCGACCGTTCATGGCCGGGCCTCCACCAGGTCGGGCTCGGGTGTCTCCGGTTCCGGTGCCGGTGCGTCGGCGGTGTCGTCGGCAGCGCGGCGGCGGCGCAGGTACACCCATTCCATGACCGCGAGCCCGAGCAGGCCGGCCAGGATGGCGGCCCCGCCGATCTTCCAGCCCGGAGGTCGCCAGCTCAGCACGAGTTCGGCGGCGTCGGTGCCGGGTGGGATGTCGACGGAGACGAAGGTTTTCGCGACAACGTCGATCGGCACATCCCGGCCGTCGAGGCTCGCGCGGTAGCCGGGCCAGCCGAGGCGGGCGAAGACGACCTTGCCGCCGGTGGCGGAGTCGACGCGGACGCGGCTGGTGAGATCCGATTCGTCGATCGAGGTGGCGGTGACGCCGTCGGTGTGGGCGATGCGGCCGTTGCGGGTGGACACGAGACCGTCCTCGCGTTCGAGTACTCCGATGTAGTCCTCATGACCGGGGTAATCGACCCACTTCCAGCCGGGCGGTGCGGGCTGGGAACGTGCGTCGGGGAACAATGCTCGCTGCACGACGACGCGGTCGATGTTCATCAGATCGACGATCGGGCGCCCCGTACTCGGTTCGATGGCGAAGGCACGGCGGTAGGCGTCGGGGCAGACGCTGGTGTCCCATCGCATGCACAGCAGATCACCGAAGTAGAAGTGCCCGTTCGGGGTGTATCCGCCGACGTAGCTCAACTCCAGATCCTTGGCGTAGTTACCGAAGACCAGAGATCCGTAGGCACCGTCGAGGTTGTCCTGACCGGGCTGGATCAGCCCGCGCTCCCCCAATTGCAGCGTAGTGCCGGGGAAATCCGGGAAGGCCGCCTTGGCCTCGGCACGGTTCTCGGGCAGATTCCAGCTCATCGGTGTCGGCTGCGCGGCCCGCACCTGGAGGTAGGCGATGGGGCCCACCGCAAGGATGCTCAACGCACAGGCCAATGCCGTACCGCGGGTGCGACCCAGCCACACCACCGCGGCGCCGAGCGCGGCCACCCCGAGTGCGGACACGATATGCCACCCGGCCTCCTCCGGCGCCGCCGCCAGCGAACGCAGCAGCAGGACACCGATCAGCAGCCCGGCACCGATACCGCGCCTACGCCATCCGGCGACCGTGCCGTAGCGGCCGAGCAGCACACACACCAGCAACAGCAAACCGAGGGCGACCATCGGCAACACCCGTGCGGGCCAACGCAGCGGACCCATCGTGCCCGGCCCGGCAGTCCACAGCAGCGCCACGACGGTGAAAATGCCGATGGCGCTGAGTTCGCGTGCCGCACCGGCCGCGCGACGCCAATCGATGAACGCCAGCGCCGGAATCAGGAACCAGGCGATGTAGACCATCGGCAGGGGCTGCACGAATCCCCACCACGACGGGAAGGCGGGCAGTGTGCTCGGCAGGCTGGCGTTGAGCGATTCCGACCACGGCACCGTGAGGAACGGGTCGTTCTTGATCTCTTCGGCGCCACGCCAGGTGACGTCGGCGGTGAGCAGGCTCGGCAGATAGGTCGCCAGTCCCGCGACGGCCGCGCATCCGGCGACCACCGCAAGTCGCAGTGCCGGTGCCCAGCGACGCTGGTAGATCACTTCGCCGATGAGCACCGCGGCGATCATCACGCCCGCCTCGACGGCCGGGAAGATGTACTGCACCGAGATCGCCAGATACAGGAATACGAACACCGGGATCGGTCCGCCGCGACTGCGGGCATAACGCACACCCGAGGCCCAGGCGTGCACCAGCCAGGCGGTTCCGGTGAACGCCGTCATCCAGCTCGCGGCATCGAAGAACAGCAGGAAACCGGTGAACGGAAACGACACGCCCGCCACGGCCGACCAGGCCGGTTTCGCACCGTAGGCCAGGGCGATCCGGTACACACCGAGTCCGAGGATCACCGCGAAGATCAGTTTGACGATCGTGGCGTACAGGGCGATATCGTCCACCGACGGTGCGATCAGGTCGATCAGCAGCTGCGGCGGATTCAGCAGGCCCGCTTCCTCGATCGTGTAATTGCCCGCGAGCCAATGCTCGGGCACCATCGCCGGAAACCTGCCCTCGCGTAGGTAGCGGCCGGTCATCACCCACAGCGGGGCGTACTGGGATTCGGTGTCGTCGGTGTAGAAATGCCTGGCGTTGGCGGCGAGCACAGCGAGATACCCCGCGACCACACCGATCGCGGTGATGATGCCCCACCTGAACACGTCCGACCGGATCCCGGCTCGCCTTTCCACCACGAGTTCCAGACCATACATGCCACCACATCCGCCGGTCGCGAACCTGATGACGCACCGGTGAATCGGGTCGGCGAATACGCGCGGACCACGTGTTATTGTTCACGACGGCTCGGGCTCACCCATCTGTGACGAGTACCGGCACGCGCACCGTCATCGAAAGTCGATCTCGCCAATGCCGATTCCACCCAGGCCAGCTTCCTCGGGGCCGACACCTGCACTTCCGGTTTCCGCCGTGTCTGCTCGGGAATCGGATTCGACGTACGCCGAAACACACTCGATATCGGTAGTGGTGCCGGTGTATCGGGGTGAACACACTATCGCCGCGCTGGTCCGCGAACTCGACCAGCTGTCGGGGCCGACGCGCACACCCGACGGCACCGCCTTCGTCATCGACGACATCGTCCTCGTCCACGACCACGGCCCCGACCGCTCCGATGTCGTGCTCGAACAGTTGCGCCGCGACTACCCGCAGGTACGAGTCGTGTGGTTGAGCCGCAACTTCGGTCAGGACGCGGCGACCATCGCCGGTATGGCCGAGGCGCGCGGCGAATGGATCGTCACCATGGACGAGGACGGCCAGCACGATCCGGGCTGTATCGCCGCATTCCTCGATGCCGCGCTCGCCCGCCGCGCCGACCTCGTCTACTCCAAGCCGACCAACACCCGCCCGCACGGTCTGCTGCGCAACCTCACCTCACGCAGCGCCAAGATCGTGCTCGCGACGGTGTTCGCGTTCCCCGATTCGACCAGGTTCGAAAGCTTCCGGTTGATCCGCGGCGATATCGGCCGTCAGCTCGCCCAGGTCGCCGCCAATGGCGTGTACCTCGATGTCGCGCTCACCTGGGTGGTCGGCACGACGGTGTCGGTACCGGTGGCATTGCGCGCCGAGGGGCGCGAGGAGTCCGGCTACAACTATCGGCGGCTGTTCTCGCTGTTCTGGAAGATGGTGCTGTGCACCGGCACCCGCGGACTGCGGCTGGTCAGCCTGCTCGGCGTGACACTGGCACTGGCCGGTGGCGTGCTGGCCGCGATCATCATCTATACGGCTCTGACCAGCGATAACGGTGATCCCGAGGGCTGGGCGTCGATCATCGTCGTCCTGCTGCTGTGTTCGGGTGCGGTGCTGTTCTCCCTGGGCCTGATCGCGGAATATCTCGGTGTCGCGCTGCATATTCTGGTCGGTAGACCGCTGTATCTCACGGTCGAATCGCCCACCCCGCGGCGGCGCGCGGCCGCTACCCCGGATACCTCGGACGCCGTGACCGCCAAGGCGACGGTGCGGTGAGCGAGGACCGGGTCATCTTCAGCAGGCCCTACCGCGCCACGGCCGAATGGGAGAATCTGCGCGCGGTCCTGGATTCCGACCACAGCCATGGCGATGGCCGGTTCACCAAGGCCGCGACCGCGAAGATCAAAGCTCTCACCGGCAGCCCGCACGCACTGCTGACCACCTCGTGCACCCATGCACTCGAATTGGGTGCGCTGCTGCTGGAATTGGCGCCCGACGACGAAGTCATCGTGCCGAGTTTCGCCTTCACCTCCGCCGCGACCTCCATCGCACTGCGCGGCGCGACCTGCGTGTTCGTCGATATCGACCCCGCGACCGGCAATATCGATCCGGCGGCGGTGGCCGCGGCGGTCACCGCCAGGACCAAGGCGGTGCTGGTGATGCATTACGGCGGTGTCGCCGCCGAGATGGGGCCGCTGCTCGAGATCGCCGCCGACAACGGGCTCGCCATCATCGAGGACAATGCGCACGGCCTCGGCGGCACCTGGCGCGGACGCACCCTCGGCACCATCGGCACACTGGGCACCCAGAGTTTTCACGACACCAAGAACGTGCACTGCGGTGAGGGCGGCGCGCTACTGCTCTCGGATGAGATCCTGATGAGCCGCGCGGAGATCATCCGGGAGAAGGGCACCGACCGGGCCCGGTTCCTGCGCGGCCAGGTCGACAAATACTCCTGGCAGGACATCGGATCCAGCTATCTGCCCAGCGAACTCAATGCCGCCGTACTGGATGCGCAGCTGGCCGAATTCGACCGCATCCAGGCCGGACGCCATCGCGTATGGAACGCCTACGCGGCGGCGCTGCCGGAATGGGCGCGCCGCAACGATATCCGGCTGATGCACGTGCCCGCCGAACGTGAGCACACCGCGCACCTGTTCTACCTGCGCACCCCCACCGAGGACACCCGCGACAGCATGATCCGGCATCTCGCCGACCGCGGCATCGTCGCGCCGTTCCATTACGTGCCACTGGATTCCAGTCCGGCCGGGCTGAAATACGGCCGCACCCCGGTGCCATGCACGCGCAGCGCCGAATTCTCCGCGACCATCGTGCGGTTGCCGCTGTGGCCGATGCTGGAGACCGCGCAGATCGAGCGGGTCGTCGACGCGGTGACCGCGTTCACGGTCTGAGGACCGGCGGCTGCGAGGTGTGGTGGGCCGCGTACTGACCGACCCGTGACCGTAGGCGACCTCCGCATCCGGGCCACCACCGGTGACGTCCGAGGCGGGCGCACCGCCTCGGACCGATCACTCAGTCGAGCAGTTCGCGCCCGGCCGACTCCGTCAGCACTTCGTACGACTCCGTCTCCGCGTCATACCACCAGGTCTCCGGTCCGGGCTGCGGCCTGCCCGCCGCTTGGACGGCGCGGGTGGACGGGCGATAGGACGAGCTGCGCGCAATCTCGTCCACCACGTACACCAGATCGGGTCGCTGCCGCGCGTCCAGCGCCCGCATGGCCTCGGTGACGTCCTTGGGTTCCAGTCGGAAACCATTGCGTACCGACACCGCCGCCACCGCCAACGTCCGGTCGCCGACGGCGAGACCGTAGGCGACCTCCATATCGACCGCCGTGACGTCGTTGAGGGTGTCGACGATCGGCTGGGTGTACACCGGGCCACGCGGTGTGTGGATGACGGTATCGGTGCGGTCCACCAGCCAGTAGTCGCCGTCGGAGTCACGGCGGAACAGATTCTCGGTCGGCATCCACGAATCGCCCGCGGTGAACACACCACGCAGACCGCCCCGTGAGAGGTCGACACCCTCGGAGGCGGACCCGATCAGCAGGCCCACTTCGTTATCGGCGCAGCGGCGCGCGAAACCCGACTCGTCCACCTCGATCTGCTCGGTCACCGGGTCGTAGGCCACCAGCTCCACCCGTGCGGTGCCGGGGACGGGCCGGCCCTTGCAGCCGGGTTTGGTGCCCGACACGTTGGCCAGCACCACATCGCCCTCGATCGAGGCATAGAACTCGAGCACTCGGGCGGGCGCGAACTGCTCGGTGGTGCGCCGCCACAATCCGGCGGGCATACCGGAGCCGATGAACAGCCGGATCGGATGCCGATGGCCGACCGGGAAGACCTGGGCGTCGAGGATGTCGCGCAGCATCGTCCAGGTGTAGGTGACCACGGTGACGCCGTAGCGATGCACCTCCTCGGCGAAGCGCGCCGGATCCAGTGACCGCGCCAGCGCGATCCGGCTACCGCCCGCGATGGCCCCGCCCAGACTGACGAGCAGACCCGACGAATGGTGTAGCGGCGCCAGGCAGTACACGGTGTCGCGGCGGTCCAGATCGGCGGCCGAGGCGGTGCCGAAGGCCGACAGCGCCCACCGGTGGTTGGTGATGTATTTGATCTCCAACCGGTTGCCCGTGCCGGTGACCAGCACGAACGCCAGTTCCCGCGCCCGGCCCGGATTCGGCCGGTACCAGGCGGGCAGCCGCACCTTCGCCGGATCGATCTGTTCCAGATCGATGACGTCCTCACTCTGCGCGATATCGAGGCCGCGGGCGTCGCCGCCGCCGAGCACCAGCACCCGCTGGCCGGTCGCCGCGGCATGGCGCAGATTCTCCGGGTCCGAGATCAAGGTCTTGGTCCCGGTCTGTTCCAGCGCGCTGCGCAGTTCGCTCCCCGGCGCAAGCAGCACCGCGACGGCACCGAGCCGCGACAGCGCGGCCACCGTGACCAGGGCGCTCGGGCGGGTCTCCATGACGACGCCCACACGCGTCGCGGGCCGGATACCGACCGAGATCAGACCGCGCACCACATTGTCGATCCGGACGTCCACGGCCGCATTCGTGTGCACCCGGTCGTCGAACAGGAAGCATTCCCGCAGCGGTGCCCGCTTGCACTGCTCGGCCATGAGCTTGCCGAGTGAGATGCGGGTGTGCGGCTGAATCATGCCGAGGCGCGTCAACCTGGGCAGCGCACGCGCGGCCTCGCCCGCCAACTCGAGCGACCCGCGCACGGTGCTGCCCGCGATGTCTTCCAGTGCGCGCCCCATCCCGGTACCGGCCTCGGCCAATGCGGCGGCGGTGTGCACGACGCGGGTCGTCGCGGTGCGCGGACGGTTGCTGTCGACATGCTCGGCCATCGGCGTGATGTCCTCGGGCAGCGCCGCACTGCCGTCGACCCAGCCGATCCAGTCGCGCACCATCGGCCAGGTGCGATTGGTGGCGACACTGCCGGCGACCAGACCGAAATGACCGGCCAACAGCGTCGCCTCGTACACCTCGGCATTGGGTGCGGCGCGGACGATACCGCGCACCGCGGCGGGCTGACCGATATCGTCGACCTCGCCCACGAACGCCAGGATCGGGCATTTCAGTTCGGCGAGCGAGATCGGCTGATCGCGGATCACGAAACCGCCGAGCATCATCCGGTTGTGCGCGACGAACTGTTTGAGCAGATCCGCCGCCGCCGGGCCCGCGTAGCCGACCCAGCCGTCGCTGTTGAGGAAGCGGCGCTGACGTTCCTTCGGCAGCAACGCCTCCCGGTCGTGTAGCTGACGCAGGAAATCGATCCGCGATTTCGCCGTCTTCACCGGATCGAGCATCTGGAAGCCGATACGCACCATCGAATCGGTGATCGGCAGCCTGGTCACCACATGGTCGGCCAGGAAATCGGCGACGTCGGAGGCGAGACCGTAGGGCAGGCCGAACGGCATCCCGGCAACGATATCCACCGGGCTGCCGAAGGTCACGATGCTGGACACGCCCTTGCCGTAGCGGAAGGCGGTGGTCTGATAGGCGAACATGCCGCCCTGCGAATAGCCCATCAGGTGCACACCGGCGCCGGTCGCCTCGCAGACGGTGTCGATGGCGCTGTCGACCGCGAGCACATGATCGGCCAGATCGCGCTCCCAGCCGCCCTCCTCGCTCGCCGGTGAACCGAAATCGACCACCCAGCAGTCGATCCCGGCATTGTGCAGAATGCCGACCGCGCCGCCTTCGGCGTTCACATCCCAGATATCGGCATTGACCATCAGTGGCGGCACCAGGACCGCGACCGGACGGCCCGGTGTGGTGTCGTCGGGGAAGTAGTGGCGCAGCCGATACATGCGGCGGCGCTCGACCACCTCGAACGGCGACGACTCCACGTCATGGCTCAGCCCGCCGAAACGGATCACCTCCAGACCGTTCTGCGCGGTCGCCATCAACCGCTGCACCGATCCGGCCATCTCTCGCACACTCAACTTCACGATCCGCTCCCGGCCCTACCCAATGAAACGTGACGCCCATCACACACCCCGATGTGTTCGAACGAGCTTCCCATATCGCGCCTCGATCATGCGTCTGCTGTGACATGTTCCATCATGGACCGCTGTGAGCAGGGACGGCGGAAATGCCGCAGATATGGTGGGTTGGTGACCGACACTCTCGCCAACCCGCTGATCGACCGCGAGACCCTGGACGTCGAACTCGTCGACGACGAGGGGCGCGCGGTCGGCTCGTGCCAGGTGGCGCAGGCACATCGAGCGCCGGGCCTGCTGCATCGCGCATTCTCCGTGCTGCTGTTCGATCGCGCCGGGCGCGTGCTGTTGCAGCAACGCGCCCAGATCAAAACCCGATTCCCCGGCCGCTGGTCGAATACCTGCTGCGGACATCCCGCGCCGGGCGGTTCGGTCACCGAGGCCGCCGGGGTCCGGCTGATCGAGGAGATGGGCGTGCGCGCCACCCTCACCGAGGCCGGGGTGTTCCGTTATCACGCCGAGGACCCGACTTCCGGGCGGGTGGAGCACGAATGGGACCACGTGCTCATCGGACGGCTCGACGACACCACACCCCATCCCCATCCCGCCGAGGTCGCCGATTACGCCTGGGTCGATCCGGTGCAGCTGCGTGCGGCGCTCACCGAGGATCCCCAGCAGTACAGCCCATGGTTGAAAGGTGTGCTCGATATCGCGACGACGCGAGTTCAGCGCCCCACCTGAGCGCGACGGCAGACTTCGAAGCCGTTCCGCACCCCCGACCATGGCGCAATTTCCGCGAGCCCGATACAAGCCACCGCGGCTACCGCACACTCCTCCGCGCCGGGACGGCCGTCGAGGGCGCGCCCGGGGCGCGCGTCTCGGTCAGCCGCCTCGCAGCGAGCAGAGGGTACTGCCCGCCTGCTGCCCCGCCTCAGCAGGACAGTCAGCTGCCACCACCATCCGAGGTCGGCGTCGGCTGACCACTGCCGCCTTCCGGGTCGGGGCCCGCACCGTGATTGGGGTTGGTGCAGATGGTGCCCTCACAGGGCACGACGCTGCCGTCACCGTTCGGGTTCGGCATGGTGTGGCCGCCGTTCTCCTCCGGATTCGGGCCCGCACCATGGTTCGGGTTGGTGCAGATCGTGCCCTCACACGGCACGTACGAACCGTCACCATTGGGGTTCGGGATGGCGTCGGGGCCGACGTAACTGCCGAGTGGGCAGCCCGGGTCCTGATTGCGCGCACAATACTCCGGTGTGAGGTTGTTGCCGGTGGAGCCGTCGGCGCCGCGCTGGCCGGAGGTGGGTGCGGGCGGCGAGGTCGGGGCGACCGTTGTGCCCTGGTTGTCCGGGGTTGCCGCGGACCGGGTCGTGGTGACGGCGTGCGTGGTGGTCGTCGGCGAGTCGGTGGAGGCATCGTCGCTACAGGCGGTGAACAGTAGCGGTGCGGCGCATACGACCAGGACCGCGGCATATCGACGGTTCATGCGAACTCCCTATCGCCTTACGGGACAAGACAGTGCGATCCGGAGTCTAACCACGTTCGATGCGTCTTCCGGTGATCCGACGGCATCATCAGGGATAAATAGTTTGATGCGCATATCTACGTATCTGGATTTATTAGCACTCAGCGCGCCCCACCGAGTTCCAACGCGACCACGCCGAGAATCACCAATCCGATTCCGCCGACCTGCACCAGGCTGAGCCGCTCGTCCAGGAACAACGCCCCGATCACGGCCACCGCCGCCACCCCAACCGCCGACCAGATGCCATACGCGACCCCGACCGCCATTCCCCGCTTCAACGCCTGCGACAGGAACAGGAATGCGGCGCCGTATCCGACGACCACCACGATCGACGGCACCAGCTTGGTGAAACCTTCGGACAGTTTCAGCGATACGGTCGCCGAGATCTCCGAGACGATGGCCAACGCGAGAAACAGGAACGTCATGGGCGCACAGTAGCGATACCGGCGCGAATGGCCCCCACTCCCCCGTCACGAATCCGGCTCGTACGCAGCAGTATCAGCTGCCGGCCTACCCGGCCGAGGAAGTACGGCTTGCGTGACCTCAGCCGAGCCAGGCGCGCGCGGCGGTCGCGGCGGCGCGGACCTCGTCCAACTGCTCGGCGACCCGCACGCCAGCGGTGCCGCCGCGTGAGTTACGCGAAGCGATCGATCCGGCGACGGTCAGCACCTCGCGGACCTGCGGGGTGAGAGCCGGGTCGACGGCGGCGAACTCGTCGTCGGTCAGCTCGTCCAGGCCGACGCCGCGGGATTCGGCGGCGCGTACGCAACCACCGGCGGCTTCGTGCGCGACCCGGAACGGAACACCTTGGCGCACCAGCCATTCGGCGATATCGGTGGCGAGGGTGAAACCGGCCGGGGCGAGTTCGGCCATGCGGTCGGTGTGGAAGGTGAGGGTGGAGACGAGTCCGGCGATGGCGGGCAGCAGAAGTTCCAGCTGGGCCACCGAATCGAACAGCGGCTCCTTGTCCTCCTGGAGATCCCGGTTGTAGGCCAGCGGCTGCGCCTTGAGGGTGGCCAGCAAGCCGGTGAGGTTGCCGATCAGGCGACCGGCCTTGCCGCGGGTGAGTTCGGAGACGTCCGGGTTCTTCTTCTGCGGCATGATCGACGAGCCGGTGGACCATGCGTCGGCGAGGGTGATGTACCCGAATTCCGGTGTGCTCCAGATGATGACCTCTTCGGCCATCCGGCTCAGGTCCACCCCGATCATGGCGAGCACGAACGCGGCTTCGGCGGCGAAATCACGGGCAGAAGTGGCATCGATACTGTTCGCCGCGGCGGCGTCGAAGTCGAGATCGGCGGCGATCTGCTCCGGGTCGAGTCCCAGCGAGGAACCGGCGAGCGCGCCCGAGCCGTACGGCGAGATGGCGGCGCGCTTGTCGAAATCGCGCAGCCGGTCGACATCACGCAGCAGCGGATGCGCGTGTGCCAGCAGTTGATGTGCCAGCAGCACCGGCTGCGCTGCCTGCAAATGGGTCTTACCGGGCATGACGGCATCGGGATGCGCCGCGGCCTGCGCGACGAGGGCGTCGACCACCTCGAGCAGTCCGGCCGCGACCCGGCGCACGGCATCACGCAACCACATCCGGAACAGGGTCGCCACCTGGTCGTTGCGGGACCGACCGGCCCGCAGGCGACCGCCGAGTTCGGTGCCCGCGCGTTCGATGAGGCCGCGTTCGAGGGCTCCGTGCACGTCCTCGTCCGATTCGGCCGGGCCGAAAGCGCCGGAGGCCACATCGGCGGCCAGCTGATCGAGGGCGGCGAGCATGCCGTCCAGGTCATCGCCGGACAGCAGTCCCGCCTTGTGCAGCACACGCGCGTGCGCCTTGGACGCGCGGATGTCGTACGGCGCCAACGCCCAGTCGAAATGCGTCGACTTGCTCAACGCGGCCATCGCCTCGGCGGGACCGGACGCGAACCGGCCACCCCAGAGCGCCCCTTCGTTGGTTGCGCCGCTCTGCGTCATGGTGTGCTGTCTCCTCGGGTCGGATCTCGGGTGTCGGGCCGCCTGATACGTCGGGGGCTACGGTAACCGGCCGAACTGGATCGGCGGCGATGCGGTGTCTGCCGGACACTGCGATCGGCACTGGTGCGACACCCGCCGAACACAGAGTTCACGCCGAGCCGGGTACAGCGCTGCACGGCTTCTCAGCGCACCACGGTGGCGCACCGTGAAGAGCATCGCCGCAGTACACCGCGTACCCGGACAAGGCGCGACGATCCGGCCCGGTGACGCGCAGCCGACGATCGCGTGCGCGGTGCACCGGATACACCGGCACACCGCACCGCGCGAACTACTTCTGGTTCAGATCCCGGCGCGCGGCGACCTTCGACGACAGGCCGTGGATCTGCACGAAACCCTTGGCCAGCGACTGGTCGAAGGTGTCGCCCTCGTCGTAGGTGGCCAGGTTGAAGTCGTAGAGCGACTGTTCGCTGCGACGGCCGTTGACCACCACATTGCCGCCGTGCAGCACCATCCGGATATCGCCGGAGACGTGTTCCTGGGTCTCGCCGACGAAGGCATCCAGCGCACGCTTGAGCGGGGAGAACCACAGGCCGTCGTAGACCAGCTCGCCCCAGCGCTGCTCGACCTGGCGCTTGTAGCGGCCCAGCTCGCGTTCGATGGTGACCGCTTCCAGCTCCTGGTGGGCGGCGATGAGGGCGATGGCGCCCGGCGCCTCGTAGATCTCACGGCTCTTGATGCCGACGAGCCGGTCCTCGACCATATCGAGGCGGCCGACGCCCTGGCGGCCCGCGCGCTTGTTCAGCTCGACGATCGCCTCGAGCACGGTGACCTGGCGGCCGTCGATGGCGACCGGCACACCGCGCTCGAAGGTGACGATCAGCTCGTCGGGCGCCTCGAAGTTGACCGTCGGGTCGGAGGTGTAGTCGTAGACGTCCTTGGTGGGCGCGTTCCACAGATCCTCGAGGAAGCCGGTCTCGACGGCGCGGCCCCACACGTTCTGGTCGATGGAGAACGGCGACTTCTTGGTGACGTTGATCGGCAGCGCGTTCTCCTCGGCGAACGCGATGGCCTTCTCGCGGGTCCAGGCGTAGTCGCGGACCGGAGCGATGACGTTCAGGTCGGGCGCGAGCGCGCCGATGCCGACCTCGAAGCGCACCTGGTCGTTGCCCTTACCGGTGCAGCCGTGCGCGACGGTGCTCGCGCCGTGGAACTTGGCCGCCTCGACCAGATGCTTGACGATGAGCGGGCGGCTGATCGCCGACACCAGCGGGTAGCGGCCCATGTAGAGGGCGTTGGCCTGCACGGTGGGCAGGCAGTAGTCGTCGGCGAACTCGTCGCGTGCGTCGACCACGATGGCCTCGACGGCGCCGCAGTCGAGGGCGCGCTGACGCACCACGTTCATGTCCTCGCCGCCCTGACCCAGGTCGATGGCCACGGCCACGACCTCGGCGCCGGTCTCCTTGCCGATCCAGCTGATGGCCACGGAGGTGTCCAGCCCACCGGAGTAGGCGAGTACGACGCGATCGGACATGATCTGGTGCTCCTAAGTCTGTGTGGGTCTGCGCGGCTGCGGTGAGCAGCTTGCTGGTCGCCGGTACGGCTCGCGCCTGGAAATGATTATGCATGATGATGCAATCTCATTCACAACCGGGGTTGCGATGGCCGCTGCCTGCACAGATTCTGCCCGAAGAGCCTTGGCCCCGCCTCGCCACTGTGGAAGTGTGAGCCTTGTCCATCCGCCTCGACGCCGAAGGATCGACACCATGTTCACCAACATCATCGAACCACTCCGGGACCTGGCCGAACAGAACCGCGACGTCATCGGTTTCGTGGTCATCAACCTCGGCAACGCCGCCCTCGGTCTCGCCAAACACGGGCTCGACGTGGCGACGCCGCTGCTACAGCAGTTCTTCTCCGAGTATCCGCCCGGCCAGAACTACTGATCCCGGCGACCGGCCGTCGGATCCGAGCACGCGGGCTCGGCCGGTCGGGGGTGGCTCGCGCCCGCCGCATCTCCGCGCGGCGATGAGGTTCCGATTCGCCATCAGCCACTGCCCTACCCCCCCACCAGTCGCAGGGCCGATACCCAGCCCATGTCGACGCGCCATCGCCGCTGCGCAAACCGCCAGATCATGATCGCGCCAATAGCCAGGGCGGCCGGAAGGTCCGGATTTCCGGCACCGCCGACCGAGCAACCTCTAGCTGGACGGCGGCGTGTACGTAACCTCTCGCGCGACGGCCTCGTCGACCTGCTCGGGCGTCAGCAACGGCACGGTGTGCGATATCGCGGCGCCGGACGCGGCGGTGCGGATGGCGAGTGCGGCGGCCGACACCTCGTCGGGAGCATCACCGATCACGAACAGATCATCCTCACCCAACGCGAAGTAGCAGGCGTCGACATGTCCGCCCACACTCTCGACCATCTCCGTGATGGCCGCCCGACGCACACTGCCGCCTGCGCCAGCAACCCCGAAGCCCCTTCCTGGGTATAGCTGACCCGCCACAAGTACTTCGGCATCGCGACGCCTCCTTCTACTCACAGGACGATCTCGACCAATCCCGACCCTAGGTCCCAGCTTTTACCCCTGCGGGCTTGCGACGATGCCGTCACACCACTGATGCGGCACCGTGACGCCGGTGATACCAGCGCTCAGTCATGAGCGCGATGAGGCCTTGGCGATATCACCGGCATCGGCTGTTGCCTATCGGGTTCGGCCGACGCGACACACCTCTCGGATTCGCGCTCCGATCGGCCGACCTGCGTCTGAACAGATCAGATCCCTCGGTTCAACCGCCCCTCACCGCAACCGATTTCGCCACCTGTCGGTAGCCGGGTGTAGCTTCGCCGAATGGTCGAGTCCCGGTCCAACTCGCACGATGCCTACTTCCGGCATGTCATGGCCCGTCCCGACAACGCGGCGAGCGAGTTGCGGGCCGTATTACCCGCCGAGATCAGTGCCCACATCGATTGGTCCGGGTTGGAGCTGCAATCGGGAAGCTTCGTCACCCCGAGCTCCGCTCCCGCTACAGCGACCTGCTCTACCGCACCCGACCCTTGCGTCGGTATTCGAGCAGCTCGGACCACGAGCGAAGGAGGCCCTCATGACCACAGCCGA
The DNA here is from genome assembly GCF_029868385.1 of Nocardia cyriacigeorgica. Lineage (GTDB taxonomy): Bacteria > Actinomycetota > Actinomycetes > Mycobacteriales > Mycobacteriaceae > Nocardia > Nocardia cyriacigeorgica_F. The sequence continues at coordinate 24,706 of NZ_JARWNX010000048.1, forward strand.
ACGAATCGAAGCGCGCGGTGAAGCACGCGGCCGCGCCGAGGCTCTGATCGAACTCATGACCGCCAAGTTCGGGCCCTTGCCCGCCGCTGTGGTCGACCGGGTGCGGTCGGCGGAACCTGCCGTGGTCCGTGGTTGGACTACGAAGGTGCTGACGGCGGCATCCGCCGACGAGATGTTTGCCGGGTAGCGCCCGCTCTTTCGTGTGGGCGGGTCCCGATGACAACGGGCAGGTCGTTGAGGCGACACGAGCGCGTCAGTCAGCGGGAAGAGAGGCCGGGCGCGGTGGCAGTGGGGTTACGCCAGGCGCTCGATCTCGGCGGCGAGTTCGGCTCCGGTCATCGGTTCGCGGGCGATCACCGCGATGGTGTCGTCACCGGCGATGGTGCCGACGATGTAGGGCAAGGACGCCCGGTCCAGCGCGCTCGCGAGGAAGTGCGCGGCACCGGGTGGGGTGCGCAGGACGGCGAGGTTGCCGCTGGCGTCGGTGGAGACCAACAGGTCGCCGAGCAACTTCGACAGGCGGCCGGTGCCGCCGGTGACGCCGCGGACGGGGCTGCCGTCTTCGGGGACCACATACACTCCGGCGCCGCCGTCGGCGGCGCGTAGCTTCACCGCGCCGAGTTCGTCCAGGTCACGCGAGAGGGTGGCCTGGGTGGTTTCGATGCCTTCGGCGGCGAGCAGGGCGGCGAGTTCGGTTTGGCTGCGCACCGAATGCGCCGACAGCAGTGCGACGATGCGCGACTGCCGACCGGCCCGGGTCGCGGCCGTGGCCGGACCCGGGGCGCCGGTGTCGGAAGTGGGCACGCTCATCGTCGGCTGCTCTGTCTGTCCAGCAGCCACACCAGCAGCGCCTTCTGGGCGTGCAGGCGGTTCTCGGCCTCGTCCCAGACCACGCTGCGCGGGCCGTCGAGCACCTCGTCGGTGATCTCCTCACCGCGATGGGCGGGCAGGCAGTGCAGCACCACGGCGTTCGGCTGCGCCTTGGCGAGCAGGCCGCCGTTGATCTGGAAGCGGCGGAAGGGCCCGATCCGGTCGAGGCCGTCGTTCTCCTGCCCCATCGACGTCCACGTATCGGTCACCAGCGCGTCCGCACCCTCGGCGGCGATCCGCGGATCGTCGGTGAGGGTGACGCTCGCCCCGGTCTCGGCGGCGCGGGCCCGCGCGGCCTCCACCACCCACGGCAGCGGTGCGAAACCCTCGGGCGCGGCGATGGTGACGTGCAGGCCCGCGGTGACGCCGCCGAGCAGCAGCGAATGCGCCATATTGTTGGCGCCGTCGCCGAAATAGGCGAGTTTGCGGCCGGTCAATGGCCCGAGATGTTCGGTGAGGGTGAGCAGATCGGCCAGCACCTGGCAGGGATGGAACTCGTCCGAGAGCGCATTGACCACGGGAACCGTTGCGGTCGCGGCCATTTCGTCGAGCCGAGTCTGCTCGAAGGTGCGCCAGACGATGGCGTCGACATACCGGGACAGCACCCGACCGGTGTCGCCGAGAGTTTCCTCACGGCCCAGTTGGGTGTCGCGGCCGTCGACGACCACGGCGTGCCCGCCGAGCTGGGCGATACCCAACTCGAACGAGAACCGGGTGCGGGTGGAGTTCTTCTCGAAGATCACCCCGACTCCGCGCGGGCCCTCCAGTGGACGACGCGCGAACGGTGCGCCCTTGAGTTCGGCGGCCAGCGCGAGCACCTCGGCCTGCTCGGACGGTGTGAGGTCGTCGTCGCGCAGGAAATGTCGCACGAGGGCGGCGGTGGGCGTGGCGCCGTTCACCGGGGTGGAATCGGACAGCGTCATGCGGAGGCTCCCTTCGCGTCGGCTGCGGCGAGATCGAGGATCTCCGGCAGATCGGCGACGAAGTTGTCGGATTGGGTTTCGGTGAGCACCAGCGGCGGCGCCAACCGGATGACATTCGGCTTGGCCGGATTCACCAGATAGCCCGCTGCCCGCGCCCGCGCCTCGACCTGTGCGGCGACATTCTCGGTGAGGGCGATGCCGATCAGCAGTCCGGCGCCGCGCACATGATCGATCAGCGGATGCTCGAGCAGTTCGATCCCGTCGCTGAGTCGTTTGCCCAGCGATTCGACATGCGCGAGCAGACCCTGCTCGTCGATGGTGCGCAGCACCGCCAGCGCGGCCGCCGCGCAGACGGGGTTACCGCCGAAGGTGGTGCCGTGCAGGCCGGGGGTGAGCAGGTCGGCGGCTTTTCCGGTGGCCAGCACCGCACCGATCGGCAGACCACCACCGAGGCCCTTGGCCAGGGTGATGACATCGGGGACGATGCCGACCGACTGGTGGGCGTAGAACTTGCCGGTGCGCCCGATACCGGTCTGCACCTCGTCCAGGATCAGCAGCGCACCGTGTTTCGCGGTGATCTCACGGGCTCGCACCAGATAGTCCAGCGGCGGCACCACCACACCGCTCTCTCCCAGCATCGGTTCGAGGAAGACCGCGGCGGTATCGGCGTCGACCACCCGCTCCAGTGCGGCGACGTCACCGTAGGGCACGTGCACCACACCGGGCGGCATCGGTTCGAACGGCGCCCGCTTGGACGGCTGCCCGGTCAGCGCGAGCGCGCCCATGGTGCGGCCGTGGAAGGCCTCCTCGCACGCGATGATCTTGCGCCGTCCGGTGAGCCGGGCGATCTTGAACGCGGCCTCGTTGGCCTCGGTGCCGGAGTTGCAGAAGAACGCCTTGCTGTCACCGGTACGACCGTCACCGAAGTGGTCGAGCAGGCGTTCGGCCAGTTCGATCACCGGTTCGTTGCCGTAGATGTTGGAGACATGTCCGAGGGTGCCCAGCTGGTGGGTGACCGCCTCCAGGATCGCCGGATGGGCGTGGCCGAGGCTGTTGACGGCGATCCCGCCGAGGAAATCGACGTAGCGATTGCCGTCCGCGTCGTAGACCACCGCGCCCGCGCCGCGCACCAGCACGATGTCGGGTGTCTTGTAGTTGTGCATCAGGGCGGCCGACCACCGCTGCTGCCATTCCGCTGTGCTCATGCTCCGGCTCCGTTTTCGCTCGTTGCCCCGGGCGACGCGGGGGTCACCATGGTTCCGATGCCCTCTCCGGTGAACAGCTCCAGCAGCACCGAATGCGGGACGCGTCCGTCGATGACGTGGGCGCTGGGCACCCCACCGTTCACCGCGCGCAGACAGGCTTCCATCTTGGGCACCATGCCCGCATCCAGGCGTGGGAGCAACTCCGCCAGCGCGGCCGCGTCGATCGCCGAGGTCAGCGAGGAACGGTCCGGCCAGTCGGTGTAGAGGCCCTCGACGTCGGTGAGGACCACCAGTTTCTCCGCGCCGATGCCCTCGGCCAGTGCGGCCGCGGCGGTATCGGCATTGATGTTGTGCACCACGCCGTCGGCGTCGGGGGCGATGGTGGAGACCACCGGGATGCGGCCCGCGTCGATGAGATCGAGGACCGCGGCGGGGTTCACCTCGGTCACATCGCCGACCAGGCCGATATCGGTGGGTTCGCCCTCCACGTCGACGGTGCGGCGGGTGGCGGTGAACAGATGCGCGTCCTCACCGGAGATGCCGACCGCGTACGGTCCGTGCGCATTGATCAGCCCGACGAGTTCGCGCCCGACCTGACCGAACAGCACCATCCGCACCACATCCATGATCTCCGGTGTGGTGACCCGGAACCCGCCGCGGAACTCACCGGTGAGACCGAGGCGCTTCAGCATGGCGTTGATCTGCGGTCCGCCGCCGTGCACCACCACCGGATGCACGCCGACGGTGCGCAGGAAGGCCATATCGGCGGCGAAATCACGTTTGAGCCGATCGTCGATCATGGCGTTGCCGCCGTACTTCACGACGACGATCTTGTCGCGGAACTTCTGTAGCCAGGGCAGCGCGTCGGCGAGGACATGCGCCTTGTCCAGCGCCGAGAGACTGTGCAGGATCTCGGTGGTCATGAGCTGTAGGCCGAGTTCTCTTCGACGTACCCGTGCGAGAGGTCGGTGGTGCGGATGCTCGCGGTGCCCGTGCCGATCCGCAGATCGATGAGCACCTCGATATCGGCGCCGGACAGGTCGACCTCGCGGGCGCCGGGCGCGCCCATTCCGTCGATACAGACCGGATGTCGGTTGAACGACACCGAGATCAGGTTCGGGTCGAGGGTGATCGGTGCGATGCCGACGGCGGCCAGCACCCGGCCCCAGTTCGGATCGGAGCCGAACAGCGCGGTCTTGACCAGGCTGTCGCGGGCGACCACGCGGGCCGCGATGAGGGCTTCGTCCTCGTCGGCGGCGCCGGTGACGGTGACGGTGACCCGTTTGGTGACACCCTCCGCGTCGGCCATCAGCTGGGCGGCCAGATCGTCGCAGACGGCGAGCACGGCGGCGTCGAGTTCGTCCTGGGTGGGGGCGACCTCGCTGGCGCCGTTGGCCAGCAGCAGCACGGTGTCGTTGGTGGAGCAGGAGCCGTCGACGTCGAGCCGGTCGAAGGTGAGCCTGGTGGCCTTGCGCAGCGCCTGATCCAGCTGTTCGGCGGTGGCATGGGCGTCGGTGGTGAGCACGACCAGCATCGTCGCCAGCGACGGCGCCAGCATGCCCGCGCCCTTGGCCATCCCGCCGACGTTCCACTTGTTCCGGTGGTGGAACGACGCCTCTTTCGGCACGGTGTCGGTGGTCATGATGGCGTAGGCGGCGTCGGTGCCGCCGGACATGCCGCCGCCCATCTCGTGCACGATCTCGGTGACGGCCGGGATGAGTTTGTCCATCGGCAGCCGGTCGCCGATGAGGCCGGTGGAGCAGACCGCGATCTCGCCCGCGCCGGTCTCGGTGCCCCAATTGCTCAGTGCGGTGGCCAGTTCCTCGGCGGTGCGATGGGTGTCCTGGAAGCCGCCCGGCCCGGTGCAGGCATTGGCGCCACCGGAATTGAGGATGACCGCGCGCAGCGCACCGGAGGTCAACACCTGCTGCGACCACAGCACGGGCGCGGCCTTGACCTTGTTGCTGGTGAACACACCGGCCGCCGCGTACTCCGGTCCCTCGTTGAAGACCAGCGCCAGATCGGGGTTGCCGTTGGCTTTGATCCCCGCGGCGATGCCCGCGGCGCGGAATCCGAGCGGTGCGGTCACCCCCTGGGTGCGGATCAGTGTGCCCTCGGCGGTGTCGGATGTCGTCACGGTGCCACTCCTACGGTGGAAAGCCCTGCGGTCTCGTCGATTCCGAGGGCCAGATTCATCGATTGCACCGCGGCGCCCGCGGTGCCCTTGGTCAAGTTGTCGACCGCGCCGATCACCACGAGCAGGCCGGCGGCCGCATCGATGGCGACCTGGAGGGCGACGGCATTGGAGCCGAGCACCGCGCCGGTCTGCGGCAGTACACCTTCGGGCAGCAGCTGCACGAAAGGTTCGTCCGCATAGGCCTTTTCATAGACGGCGCGCGCTTCGGCGGCGTCCACCCGGACCGGTGCGGTGCAGGTGGCGAGGATACCGCGCGGCATCGGCGCGAGCACGGGGGTGAAGGAGACGGTGACGTCGGTGCCGCCGGCGGCGGCGAGGTTCTGCGCGATCTCCGGGGTGTGCCGGTGCGCGCCCGCGATGCTGTAGGCGCGGACCGAGCCCATGACCTCGGAGCCGAGCAGGCCGACGTCGAGTTTGCGGCCGGCGCCGGAGGTGCCACTCACGGCGACGACGGTGACGTTCGGCTCGATGATCCCCGCCGCGATCGCGGGTGCCAGCGCCAGACTGGCCACGGTCGGATAGCAGCCGGGAACCGCGATCCTGGTGGCGCCGCGCAGCCGGTCGCGGCCGCCGGGCAGTTCGGGCAGACCGTAGGGCCAGCTGCCCGCGTGCGGGGTGCCGTAGTACTTCTCCCAGGCCTGCGCATCGGTCAGCCGGAAGTCGGCGCCGCAGTCGATGATGATCGTCGAGTCCGGCAGTTGTTCGGCGAGCGCGGCGGACTGCCCGTGCGGCAGGCCGAGGAAGACCACGTCGTGACCGGCCAACTCTTCCACCGTGGTCGGCGCGAGGACGCGATCGGCGAGCGGCAGCAGATGTGGCTGCAAGGCGCCGAGCCGGGTGCCCGCATTCGATCCCGCGGTGAGCGCCCCGATGACGAGGCGCCCGGTTCGGTACTCCGGATGACCGAGCAGCAGGCGCAGCACTTCGCCGCCCGCGTACCCACTCGCACCAGCAACCGCGACCCGCACGACGGATCCGTCCGAGGAATCAACCATGTGATGATTATGCACGACCATGCAAGCTCATTCACGGGCGGTAGGAGATTTCCGGGCAGTACATCGAGCCGTGATCGCGGGGAAGCGCGCCGAGTTACGACCTGGAGCGCGGTAGCGCGCCGCGGAGCACAGCACGGATGCGGTCCACGTCGGCTTCGCGGTCACCGAGGAGGATGGCCGTGCACAGTCCATCGCACAGCGCGACGAACGCTTCGACCGCGTCGGGATCGTCGGTCTGCCTCCGGGCGAGTTCCGCGACGCTCTCCCGCCAGCTCCGGGCGGCGGGGCGCAACGCGGGGCGGCGCGCGGCCAGCGTCGAGAGTTCGCGTTCGGCGAGTGCGCGCTGCCGTCCGAGGCCGCCGGATTCGGCGATGATCTCGGCGAGCCCGGCCACCGGGTCGTCGGAGGCGTCCACGAGGTGGCGGATGCGCCGTGTATAGGCGTCGGTCACGCTGGTCAGGGCCGCCACCAGCAGGTCGTCCAGGGTGGCGAAGTAGTAGAGGGTCAGACTGGTGGTGATCCCGGCCTCGGTGGCCACGGTCCGGTGGGTCACACCGGCGGCGCCGTCGCGATCGACGATCGCGAGTGTCGCCTCGATGATCTGGGTTCTGCGGCGTCGGCCGCGCATCTTGCGGCCATCGACCGTCTCCTGTTCCACCACCATGACCCTCTCACCGATCCTCGCCGCTGCTGCGAGTCGAGGCTATCGGCTCCGCCTCGGGATCGGCGGCGCCGATCGGGCGAATGTCGCGCAGCATCGTCAAGCATGCGACCGAGGCCGCCGCGATGGCGATACCCGCGACGGCCGCGGCGGTGTTGAGTCCGCTGGTGAATGCGTCCCTGGCGTGGTGGAGAGCGGTGTCCGGCAGCTGCTGCGCGACGGACACGGCGTCGGAAAGGCTGTCGACGTACGACTCGGCCGCTGAGCGAGACAGATCGGACGGAGTCTCGACCGCCGCTCGATAGATCGCCGTGGTGAGGCTGCCCAACAGCGCCACCCCGGCAGCGATCCCCAGCTCCTGCACGGTTTCCGACAATGCCGCGGCCGATCCGGATCGCTTCTGCGGTGCCGCGCCGACGACGATGTCGGTGCCGAGCGCGGCGATGACGCCGAGGCCGAGATAGAGAAGGGCGAAGCCGACGACCACACGCGGCGTGTCGTCGGCCCCGGCGAAGGCGAGCAGGACGTATCCGATCAACGACACGGCCAGGGTGGCGGCCATGACGATGCCCGGTGCGAGACGACCGGCGATCACCGGGGCCCCGATCCCGCCGATCAGCATGGCGAGGGCAGGTGGCCCCATCCACAACCCGGCCATCAGCGGTGAGAGACCTTCGACCAGCTGTAGATATTGGGTGACCAGGTACATCATCCCGCCGAAGCCGACCAGTCCGATCAACAGCACGGTCAATGCGGCCGAGAAGGCCCGGTTCGCGAAGAGCCCGACATCCAGCAGCGGTTCGCGCAGACGCAATTGACGGCGAATGAACACGATCGTCGAACCACCACCGAGAAGTACCGCGACCAGGGCCGTGGCATCCACACCCTGTGCGGCGACATGTTTGATCGCATAGACGATCGGAAGAATCGCCGCCAGTGACAGCGCGACGCTACGCAGGTCCAGACGTGGGGCATCACTTCGATACTCCGGCAACAACACTGGCGCCACGATCAGTACCGCCACACTGATGGGCACCGCGAGCAAGAAGACCGCGCCCCACCAGAAGTGGGCGACCAGGATTCCACCCACCACCGGCCCCGCCGCCATGCCGAGCGCGAACATGGTGGCCCACACCCCGATCGCCATCGCCCGCTGCCCGGCATCGGTGAACATGGTGCTGATCAGGGACAGTGTGGATGGCATCAGCGTCGCCCCGGCCACGCCGAGCAAGGCCCTCGCCGCGATCAGCCACAGGGCGCTGGGGGCGAATGCCGCCAGGACCGAGGCCGCGCCGAAGGCGGCCATACCGATCAGCAGCAGGCGGCGGCGCCCGATCCGATCACCCAGCGTTCCCATTGTGATCAGAAACCCCGCGATGAGGAATCCGTAGGCATCCATGATCCACAACGTCTCCGTCGCGGTAGGCCGCAGGTCCGCGGCCAGGTTCGGCACGGCGAGATAGAGCGCCGTCACGTCGAGTCCCAACAGCACGGTCGGCAACGCCAAGACCGCGAGGCCTGCCCAGGGCCGCCGATCGGCACGCGAAGACAGCTCTGCGTCCATCTCACTTCTCCCAAATAGTTGAACCAACGTACTATTTGTACCATCGTTCAACATTGAGGAGCAATGGTTACCATATGGCGGTCTTTCCCGGCGGCTTTCGCGGCCGCTCCACTGCCGAACGCGCGCGGTGTCGTCTCGGGCTAGCTCGTGGTGGCGGGCTTCGCGCCACGGGTCCCGGCCCAGCGCGCCAGCAGCGGGAACAGCAGTACCGTTGTCGCCCCGGCGGCGACCATGGTCGAGGCGAGTTGTTGTTCGAGCAGTCCGGTACTGGTCGCGACCTGGGTGACGGCGACGATGATCGGCAGGCCGGTCGCGGCGTAGAGGGCCAGCTGCACACGCTCATGTGGTTCGGTGAGGTTGGCGCCGTGCTGGACGAAGCGTTCGCTGAACCACACCGGCACCCCGCGGGCCACCGCGATCGATACGACGAACAACGCCCAGGTGACCGGTGCCGCGGCGACCGTGGCGACGTCGATGCTCATACCGGAGACGACGAAGAAGATCGGGATGAGCACGCCGTATCCGATGGTCTCGAGCGATTCCCCGATCTCCGGGCGTTGTCCGCCCACCAGCCGGCGCAGGATGATGCCCGCGGCGAACGCACCGAGCACGACATCGAGCCCGAACTCGTCGGCCAGCGTCATCAGCACCAGCAGGAGCAGGAACACCACCCGGACCGGCAATTGCGCGGTACCGGCCGACATATCGGTCAGCAACCGGCCGACCGCGGGCACTCGGTCCAGGATGCGCTGGTGCACGAAGCCGATGAGACAGGCCGCGATCGCGAACAACAGCAGCACCACGATCGCGGCGCCCACATTGCGGCTGGTCAGCAGGACCGACATGGCGACGACCGGACCGAGTTCGCCGACCGCGCCGTGGGCGAGGACCGCGCGGCCGAGCTGCGTGTCGAGGACGCCGAGTCCCTTGACGATCGGAAGCAACGTGCCCAACGCGGTCGATGTCATCGCGATGGCCACCGCCGCGAGGGCCGTGAAAGACGCGTCGCGGGCGACGAGGGTCACCAACAACATCGCCAGCAGCAGCCCGGCGAACCAGGTGAACCAGGCCGTGCGACCGGGCTTTCCGCCGAGCAGGCGCGGATCGAGTTCGTAGCCCGCCAGCAGGAACAGCATGCCGACACCGAGTTCGCTGAGCAGATCCACACCACCACCGGAATCGGCCAGGCCGAGCGCATGCGGGCCGAGCACCACACCGAACAGCAGCAGGATCACCACATCCGGCACATAGCCGCGCAGCAGACGTGCGATGAGCGGCGCCGCGACGGCCGCCGCCGCGATCCAGAACAGCGAGACGATCGGCGACGTGCTCGCGCTGTCGGCGGCCTCGGCCAGGATCATCCGGTCATCGTGACACGGTGCCGCGGCCGATCAGGGTTTCGACATCCCGCGCGCCACGACGAGGCGGCTCGTCACGCCCCGACGTGCTTGCGCAGAAACGCCGCCAACGGCGCGAGAACCGCTTGCGGATCGTCGACGAACGGCCAATGCCCGAGACCTTCCAGAATGTGGATCTCGGCGTCGGGGAAGAAGGTTCGCTGCTGATCGGCGAAACGCACCGGAATGTAGGGGTCGCCGTCGCCCCAGATCACGCAGACCGGCAGGCCCTCGGCGGACAGGCCGGAGTCCTTCTCCGGGAAGGCGCGGCTGGGATCACGGGAGTTGCGGTAGAGCCGCAGCACCGCCCGTTTATGGGCCCAGTCCGCGTAGCGGCCGACGCGGTCGACATAGGAGCGCGGGATCGGCCGCGGATTGTCGCGGCTGAGCGCGATCTGCATGGCGCGCGGGTTGCTCATCAGCTGAAACAGTTCGCCGAGGACCGGTGTCTGCCAGATCTTGGCGTAGCGGTGCCAGCGGTAGCCGTCGAGGACGCCGCAGTTGATCACGCTGAGGCTGGCCAGCCGCTCGGGGTTGTCCAGCATCCACCGCATCCCCCACGGTCCGCCGAAATCGTGCAGCACCAGATGCGCCCGCTCGACGCCCAGCTGATCGAGCAGCAGACCGAGGAAGCGCGCGTGCCCGGCCACGCTGTGATCGAACGACGGTGGCCGCTCCGATCGTCCGAAACCCGGCATGTCCATGGCGATCACCCGCGCGAACCGCGCGATCTCGGGCGCGAGTTCGGCCCAGTCGTCCATGGGGCCGGGATTGCCGTGCACGAACACCACGGCCTCCCCACGATCGGTGGGGCCGCTGTCGTAGACCGCGCAGCGCACCCCGTCGACGGTGTGTTCGGTGACCTCGAGTACCGATGTGGTGTCGGTCATTCGGCATCCTTGCCTCGTCGCCCATCCCCCGCCGGCTCCGATGCGCCGGCCATGCCAACGGATGCTACCGCCGGCCGGCGTATTCGGACCCCGCTTCGGCCGATCACAGCCGACCGAAGCCCTCGGCGCGACCGGGTGAGTGACGGCTCACTTGTGGACGACGCGCTCCCCCTCGCCCGGCTTCCAGATGGTGATGTCGAGGACATCGTTACCGACCTCGACCGAGGACGCCGAGGTGAGATCGGCGACGAAGAAGTGGTCGAACTCTTCGTCGCGGATATCGAAACCACTGTCGTCGAACAGCTTTTGCGCGAAACGGGCGTGCACGGTGCGGTCGGTGATATCGGTGACCCGGCCGAACAGTTTGGCGTCGCCATCGGAGACATTGGTGTCGACGGTCGCGGTGTGCAGGCAGAAGCGGGGATCGCGGGCCAGATCCTTGAACTTGGTGGTGTTCGGCATGCCCGCGATCACCAGCTGATCCTCGAAGATCATCGGCTCGACCGGGCTGATCCGGGGGAAGCCGTCGGAGCGGAGCGTGCCGAGCATGCAGAGATTGCCGGTGGCCTTGTGCCGCCGCAGAAAGATCGTGGAAATCCGTGGCGCTTCTTCGGTGAACTGGCTCCATGTGGTCATATCTCGACGGTACGAGCTATTGCTGACACCTGCTGTCAGGTTTGCTGGATAGTCTGTCGGTCATGCGCGCGAGCCGGTTGGTGCAGCTGTTGTTGCTGCTACAGACGCGGGGCCGTTCGACGGCGCCGCAGTTGGCGCGGGAACTGGAAGTATCGGTGCGCACGATCTACCGCGATATCGAGGCGCTGTCGACGGCGGGTGTGCCGGTGTACACCGAACCCGGCCGGGCGGGCGGGGTGGAGCTTGTCGACGGCTATCGCACCCGCCTCACCGGCTTGACCAGCGACGAAGCCGATGCGGTCCTGCTGGCCGGGCTGCCGGGCGCGGCCGCCGATCTCGGCCTCGGCACCGTACTGGCGACCGCGCAGCTCAAAGTTCTCGCCGCGCTGCCACCGGAACTGCGCGGCCGGGCCACCCGCATCGCCGACCGCGTGCACATCGACGCGCCCGGCTGGTTCCATCGCCCGGAGGAAACCCCGACCCTGGCCACCGTCGCCGACGCGCTCTGGCACGACCGCCGGCTTGCGGTGCGCTATGTACGCAAGGACCGCACCGTCGAGCGCACCCTTGACCCGCTCGGTCTCGTATCGAAGGCGGGCACGTGGTATTTGGTGGCGCGTGAGGGCACGGCGGTGCGCTCCTATCGCGTCGGGCGCATCGAATCCGCCGTCCCGACCGGCGAAACCTTCGACCGCCCAGATGATTTCGATCTTTCCGCGCATTGGGCGGAGGCGGCCGACGAGTTCGCGCGTTCCATGCTGCGGGTCCGGGCGCGCTGCCGGATCGCGCACGCCCACCTGAACCTGCTGCGTCTGGGCAACGATCCGGCGGCCGTCACCGAGGCGCTGGCCACGGCCGGTCCACCCGACTCGGACGGCTGGGTCGAACTGACCCTGCCTTCCGAGTCCTGGGAGGTGCTGGCGACCGGCCTGCTGCCGTTGGGTGAGTTCGCCGAGGTCCTCGACCCGCCCGAACTACGCGCCCGTCTCGCCGCGACCGCGGCCGGGATGCATGCGCGGTACGGCGGCACCGACCCGGCATGAGTGGGCCACCGCCCGGTCGGCCGCTGTACGCGGACGAGACAGCGGCCCTCCTACAGCGCCCGTCGCGCAATTCGCCCTGATCGGCGCAGGGAACCGAAGAACTCCCTGACATCCCCGGTCAGCAGATCCGGCACCTCCATGGCCACGAAATGCCCGCCACGGTCCAATTCGGTCCACCGCACGATGGTGTGCTGTTCCTCGGCCATCGCCCGGATCGACAGATCGCCGGGGAAAGATCGCCGCCGCCGTCGGCACACCGGAGTTCGGCGGCGCAGTAGCCGAGCCGCTCCATCAGCTGCGCGTAATACTCGGTCGAATCGCCTCCCTCGGCCCGGAACAGGAAGCCGATTCCGGGGCGCGTCGCGTCATCGTGCGGCATGGACCGCGGCCGGGTTCACGCGAAGATCGTGAACAACACCGCCGCGACCGCGAAACTCACCACCGACAGCACGGTTTCCAGCACCGTCCAGGTCTGCAATGTCTGCTTCACGGTCATGTCGAAGTATTTCTGGATGATCCAGAACCCGCCGTCGTTGACGTGGCTGAGCACGATGGACCCGGCGGCGATGGCCATGGCGATCAGGGCGACGGCCATCTGCGAATAGTCGCCGCCCGCCACCAGCGGCGCGACGATACCGCCGGTGGTGACGATGGCGACGGTCGCCGAGCCCTGCGCGATCCGCAGTCCGCAGCTGATGAGATAGGCCAGCACGATCACCGGGAGCCCGGCCGCCGACATGGTGTCGGCCAGTGCGGTGCCGATACCGGTGGCGGAGATGACCTTGCCGAAGAACGCACCAGCGCCGACCACGAGCAGCAGCATGCCGACCGGGCGCAGCGATTCGGCGGTGATGGCGCTGAGTTCCTGCACCGTCGCACCACGACGCACGCCCAGCACAGAGAAGGCGATGAGCACGGTGATCAGCAGCGCCACGGCGGGCGTGCCGAGGAAGGTGAGTACCGACAGCAGCCCGGTGCCCTCCTCCAACAGTTGGCTGCCGAAGGTGGCGCCGAGGATGAGTACCAGTGGGACCGCGATGATCGCGGCGATGGTGGCGACCGACGGTGGCTGGGTCTCGGTGCGCACCGCGCCGGTCTCCTGTAGGGCGCCCGGCCCGTCACCGGCGGCAGGGTGCGGGCGGACCAGGAATTCGTCCGGCACCGACACCTGCACCCGCTTACCGATGTAGGTGCCCCACACCAGGCCCGCGGCGATGAAACCCGGTATGCCGCAGATGAATCCCATCAGGATCAGCCAGCCGAGACTCACCTCGAACAGTCCGCCCAGCGCGACCGGGCCGGGATGCGGTGGCAGGAACGCATGCGTCATGGACAGACCGGCGACCATCGGCATCGCGTACAGCACCAGGGAACGTCCGCCGCGCTTGGCCGCGACATAAACCAGCGGCGCGAGTACGAAGACACCGATATCGAAGAACACCGGGATGCCGAAGATCAGGCCGAGCAGGCCCATGGCGACCGGTGCACCACGTTCACCGAAGAGATTGAGCAGCTTTCCGGTGAGCCCATCGGCGCCACCGGATCGTTCCAGGATCGCGCCGAGCACGGTGCCGAGTCCGATGATGACGGCGATATGGCCGAGGATGCCGCCGAAACCCGTCTCCAGCAGGGACTCACCGGGTGTGAGCGCCGAACCGACGATCTCCGATACGGGTAACCCGGCCGCCAGGGCGAGCCCGAGGCCGGTGAGCAGGAGCGCGATGAACGGCTCCAGCTTCACCTTGATGATGGCGATCAGCAGTACGGCGATCGCCAGCCCACACAGCACCAGCAGACCCGGTGTGGTGGTGCGCAGCCAGTCGACGGTGGCGCCCATGGCATACCTCTCACTTCATGGATCGAACGAATGACGCGGCACGCGAACCGATCTCGGCCCACCTGCCCTCGGCGACATCGGCGGGCGCGACCACATCGGTGCCCGCGGTGACGGCGACGGCCCCCTGCGCCAGGAATTGCGCGGCATTGCCCGCGTTGACGCCACCGGACGGGATCAGCTCCACATCGGGAAACGGGCCACGCAGGTCCTTCAGATAGCCGGGGCCCAGCGCCTTGGCGGGGAAGATCTTCACCGCGGCCGCGCCGAGATCGAGCGCCTGCATGACCTCGGTCGGCGTGAAAGCGCCCATGACCACGGGTATCCCCCGCCGCTGTCCGATATCGGCCACATCCGCGCGCACACCCGGTGTGACGAGGAACCGCGCACCGTGGTCGATCGCGGCCTCGGCCTGCACACCACTGAGCACGGTGCCCGCGCCGAGGACCGCCGTCGATGCGGAGTCGGCCGCGCGCAGACAGTCCAGCACGTCGGGTGTGGTGAAGGTGAGTTCGATGGCGCGAATGCCGTTGTCGGCCAATGCTGTCGCCAGGGCGAGAGGGTCGGGTATGCGTGGTGCGCGCACCACGGTCAGCACTCGATCGGCCCGGATGATGTCCATGGCATTGCCGGTGGGGCTCACCGTGTTTCCTTTCGATCGGCGTCCATGCGCAGGGCGCGTCCGGCCAGCACGCCGGTCGGCGCACCGTCCTCGATGGCGAAGCGGCCGTCGACCAGAACGTGGCGGATACCGCGCGCCTGCTGTTTGGGACGGTCGAAGGTGGCGGTGTCGGTAACGGTGGCCGGGTCGAACAGCACCAGATCAGCGCGATAGCCGGGCGCGATCCGGCCGCGGTCGCGCAGACGCAGCCGGTCGGCGGGGCGCCCGGTGAGGTGGTTGACGCATTCCTCGAGCCCGAGCACCCCGAGATCGCGCACATAGTGTCCGAGGTAGCGCGGGAAGGTGCCCCAGGCGCGCGGATGCGGTCGGTCGCCGACCAGCAGGGCGTCGCTACCGCCCATATGGCCGCGATCGGCCATGATCGCGCGGACGTTCTCCTCGTGTCCGACGTGCTGGAGGATCGTGGTGGCGAGCTGGTCGCGGCGCAGCAGATCGAAGAACACTTCCACGGGCGCGGTACCGGCCTCGGTCGCGATCCGCGCGACGGTCTGTCCGACGTATCGGTCCAGCGCGCTGTGGGCGACCCCGCTGATCTGGATGGTCTCCCATTCGACGGTGACGCCGTGGCAGCCGTCGGAGCCGTGGACATCGACATCGAGCGCGATCCGGGCGCGGACTGCGGGGTCGTCGAGCCGGGCCAGCGCCGCGTCCGGGCCGCCCGACATCGCCCAGCTGGGCAGCAGCGCCGACAAGGTGGTGGCGCCGGGCAGATACGGATAAGTGTCGAGGGTGATATCGCATCCCTCGCCGCGGGCGGCCTCGATCATGGCCAGCAGCTCCGGCGCCCGGCCGCGGTTCACACCGAAGTTCATGGTGGCGTGCGTCAGATGCAGTGCGCAGCCGGTGCGCCGGGCCAGCTCAATCATCTCCGCGTACGCCGACAATGCACCGGCGCCGTAGGAACGGGTGTGTGGTGCGTAGAAGCCGCCGGATTCGGCCACCACCTCGCACAGGGCCGCCAATTCCGCTGTATCGGCATACATTCCGGGCGTGTAGGTCAAACCGCTCGACATGCCGACCGCGCCTTCACTCAGACCCTGCGCCAGGAGGTCTCGCATCCGCCGGATCTCCTCGACGGTGGCCGGGCGCTGATCGGAGCCGACCACCAGCAGCCGCAGTGTGCCCTGCGGAACCAGATAGGCGGCGTTGGGTGTGATCCCCCGGTCCAACCGGTCCAGGTATTCGCCGACACTGCGCCAGGAGAAGTCCAGATCCGTGGGATTGCCGTTCCAGCCCGCGATCTGGCGACGTAGCACCGCGAGCGTCGGATCGTCGATCGGGGCGTAGGACAGACCGTCCTGCCCGATGACCTCGGTGGTGACGCCCTGGCTGATCTTCGGGAAATGCCCCGGCTCGGTGAGCAGATGCAGATCCGAATGGGCGTGCATATCGATGAATCCTGGCGCGAGGGCGGAGCCGGGCGCGTCCACGACGCGCTGGGCGCCCGCGACCGTGCCTGGATCGGCGATGCGGGTGATGCGGCCGTGCTCGACGACGACGTCGCCGCGGTAGCGCGGTGCGCCGGTGCCGTCGACGATGTCGATATCGCGAATCAGCAAGTCGGTCATGGATTCAGCCGCTCAGAAGAAGGTGTGGATCAGGTCGACCACGCGTGGCCGCTCGGCGCGGGCGTCATCGATGACCGGGATGAGTCGCCATTTGTCGAACGCCGTGCACGGATGGGACAGACCCAGCCGCACCACGCTGCCCACCGCGAGATCGTCCGGCCGCGCTCCCGGTAGGCGCAGGAAGGCGTGCTGATCGTTGAGGGCGGTGATCCGCGCCTGCGGTGGCAGGGCCGATGCTGCCGGTCCCGCGGTGTGTTGCGGGACCGGCAGCCCCTCATCGAAGGGCAGGTCGCGCTTGCCCGCGTCCAGCAACGCGAGCTCGGGTTCCGGACGGGACACCGTGCGCGCCCACCCGTGCATCGCCGACCGCAGCGGCCGGTCGGTGCGGAATGTGGCCAGTGGGGAGATGCCGGCGTAGAAGCCGTCGTCGTGGATGACGTAGGCGCCCGACCGCAGCACGACGGTGGTCGCGACACCGGCCGCGCCCGCCTCGTCGGTCAGGGCGGCCAGTCGCTCCACGACCAGATCCTGGTAGGCGCTGCCGCCCGCCGTGACGATGGCCGGACCGCGATAGCGCCCGGCGGCGGCGAGTTCGCGATGCAGCCGGGCCAGTTCGTCCAGATAGTGCCGGACCGCCGCGACACCTTCGGAGCCGCGATCGTGGGCGAGTGCGCCTTCGTAGCCGCCGACTCCGGCCAGCGTCAGACGCTCCGAGCGACCCACGGCGTCGGCGATCGCGTGGGCATCCTCGATTCGGCGGGCGCCGGTGCGGCCGTGCGGTCCACCCAGTTCCACGATCACGCGCAGTCGAGCCGCGCCCGCAGCCGCACGCAGATGTTCGTCCATGAGCGCGACCGTCTCCACGCTGTCCACCCAGCAGGTGAACGCGAAGTTCGGATCGCGGTCGAGTTCGGCGGCCACCCAGCGCATGCCGACCGGATCGACCAGCGCGTTCGCGAGCAGAATCCGGTCGACGCCGAACGCGCGGGCGAGCTGGACCTGCCAGCCGGTGGCGAGGGTGATGCCCCAGCATCCGGCCCGTAGCTGCGCCGCCCACAGCTGCGGCGCCATGGTGGTCTTGCCGTGTGGGGCCAGCCGCACACCGGCCGCGGCGGCCCAGTCGGCCATCACCGCGATATTGCCGGCCACGGCGGCGCGGTCGATGGTCAGCAGCGGTGTCTGGAAACCGTCGAGGTGGGGTTCGGTGGCCAGGTACTCGGCGGCGGTGCGACCCCATGCGGCGGGTGGCAGCCCTTTGTGCTCCGGTCCGAGCACTCGGTCGGCCAGCGCTGCCACGGCTTGCTCGTCGATCGCCACGGCGTTCCCTTCCCGGACCCGCACCCTCGCGGACCGATATCGGCTATGCATTGCATAATTTGCAACGGCTGTTGCGTATTGTGTTTCTGCTGGTTATTCTGCACAGAGCAGGCGGTTGCCGCAAGACCCGAAGGGAGATTGGTGTGATCTGGCCTACATCCGAACGTCCGCGGGTCGTCACCATCGGCGAGGGGTTGGCCGTGCTGGTCGCACGGCCCGGGCCGCTGGCGGAATCGGAGACCTTCGAGCGGACCGCCGGTGGCGCCGAAGCCAATGTCGCCACGGTGCTCGGCCAGCTCGGTATCGAGGCGGCGTGGCTGTCGCGCGTCGGGGCCGACGGGTTCGGGCGGTATCTGCTCGGTCATCTCGCGGCGCGCGGTGTCGACGTCTCGGCCGTCGTCACCGATCCCGATCGGCCCACCGGGCTCTACGTCAAGGAACGCGGCAGCGGCTCCGGTCGAGCCGCTGATCTGGCCGCACACGACAGCCGGATGCTCTACTACCGCACCGATTCCGCGGCCAGCGCGCTCTCGGCCGCGGATCTGGCCGGCCCGGCGGCCGCGGCCCTGCTCGACGCGTGCGGGCTGGTGCACGTCTCCGGCATCACCACCGCTCTGTCGGAATCGGCGACCGGCCTCACCGAGGCCTTGTTGGCGATGCCGCGCCGCGACCGGCTGATCAGTTTCGATCTGAACTACCGGCCCGCGCTGTGGGCCGGACGCGATGCCGCCGAGGTGCTCGGTCGACATGTCCGCGGCAGCGATGTGGTGTTCCTCGGCGCCGATGAGGCCGCCGAGGTCTTCGGAACCGGTGACGCCGATCGGTTACGTGCACTGTTTCCGCAGCCGCGACAGCTGATCGTCAAGAACGACGCCCATTCGGTCACCGGTTTCGACGGTGAGCAGCGGGTGGAGGTGCCCGCCTTGCGGCTGCGAGTCACCGAACGCATCGGTGCGGGCGATGCTTTCGCGGGCGGGTACCTGGCCGGAATGCTGCACGGTGCGCCACTGGCCCTGCGGTTGCGGTTCGGGCATCTGTGCGCGGCCGCGGCGCTCACCGGCACCGGCGATATCGCCGAGGTGCCGCCCCTCCCGGTCCTCGAGGCCGCCGCGAACCTCGATGAGGCCGCTTGGGCCCGAGCCGAATATCCGGGCGTGATCATGGCCGAGAATGGGTTCGCATGAGCCAGAGTGTGTCGCGTGCGCTGTCCATCCTCGTCTCGCTCGGCGAGGATTCCCGATCACTGGATGAGCTGGCCGGTGCGTTGGGCGTGCACAAATCAACGGTGTTGCGGCTGTTGCAGACCATGGAATCGCAGCGTTTCGTCACCCACGACGCACAGCACCGGTACGCACTGGGTTCGCGGCTGTTCGAACTGGCCAATCATGCGCTCGAGCAGCGCGATATCCGCACCGTCGCCCGGCCGCACCTGAGCGCCCTCAACACCGAGACCCAGCAGACCATTCACCTGGCCACCTTCGAATCCGGTGAGGCGATCTACATCGATAAATTCGATGCGACGCAGAGTGTGCGGATGTATTCGCGTATCGGCCGACCCGCCCCGCTGCACTGCACCGCCGTCGGGAAGGTGCTCGTCAGCGCGCTGCCACCGGCGGAGCGGGAGACCATCGCGCATCGGCTGGACTACCGCAGGTTCACCGACAACACCATCACCACACCCGAGGGCTATCTCGCCGAACTGGACGTGGTTGCCACACAAGGGTTTGCCGAAGACCACGAGGAACACGAGAGTTTCGTCAACTGCATCGGGATGCCGGTGCGCAACGGCACCGGCGCCGTGGTCGCGGCGGTGTCGATGTCGGTGCCCGACATCCTGCTCGACCACGACCAGGTCCTGGCCGAGCTGCCGCGGTTGCGTGCGGCTGCCGAAGCCATCTCCATCGATCTCGGCTGGACACCCGGCCGGGCCACCACCACCACGAAAGGCCGTCCATGAGTGAGAAGATCGCCGTCCGCACCACCGCAGCGCCCGCGCCCGCGCACACCTTCTCGCAGGGAGTGCGCAAGGGACCGTTCGTGCAGGTCTCCGGTCAGGGCCCGGTCGACCCGGTGACCAACGAATATCTGTATCCGGGCGATGTCGCCGCACAGACCACCCGCACGCTGGCCAATGTGAAAGCGATCGTCGAGGCATCCGGCGCCACCTTCGACGATGTGGTGATGCTGCGCGTGTACCTCACCAAACGGGAGGATTTCGCGGTCATGAACGAGGCGTACGGCGAGTTCGTCACCGCCAACACCACCGGCGAGGTGCTGCCGAGCCGGACCACCGTGTTCACCGGGCTGCCACGCGAGGAGATGCTGGTGGAGATCGACGCGGTCGCCATCATCGGGTAAGTGGTTGCCGCATAACGCATAGGGTCAGCCGGAGTTGCGCAGTGCGGTCGCCAGTCCGTTCATGGTGAGCAGGATGCCGCGTTTGACCAGTTCGGAATCATCGCCGCCGCGCAACCGGCGCAGCAGCCGCACCTGCATCTGGTTGAGCGGCTCCAGGTACGGGAACCGGTTGTGGATGGATTCGGCCAGCGACGGGTTGTCCGAAAGCAGCTGATCGTTGCCGGTGATGGCGGCGTGCATGGCGATGGTGCGGGCGTGCTCGTCACCGATCATGCCGAAGATCTGGTCCCGCAACGCCTCATCCCGCACCAGTTCGGCGTAGCGGGCGGCGATCTCGAGATCGCTCTTGGCCATCACCTGCGCCAGATTCGACAGCACCGTACGGAAGAACGGCCAACGCCGGTACAGCTCCGACAGCGTCGCCAGCCGTTGCGGGTCGCCGTCGACCCATTCCTCGAGCGCGGTGCCGGTGCCGTACCAGCCGGGCAGCATCACCCGCGCCTGGCTCCACGCCATCACCCACGGGATGGCCCGCAGATCGGCGACCGAATTCGTGGGTTTACGCGAGGCCGGTCTGCTGCCGATGTTCAGGTCACCGACCTCGGCGACCGGCGTGGATTCCCGGAAGTACTCGACGAAACCCGGGGTCTCGTGCACCAGCCGGGAGTAGGCGGCGCGAGCGCGGGCGGCCAGATCGTCCATCAGCTGATAGGAGGGTTCGGCATCGTCACCGAGTCCCTCCACGTCCAGCAGCGTCGATTCCAGCGTTCCCGCGATCAGCGACTCCAGATTCCGGTGTGCCGAACCGGATTCGGCGTATTTGGCGGCGATCACCTCACCCTGTTCGGTGAGTCGCAATGAACCGCGGACCGCGCCGGCGGGCTGCGCGAGGATCGCGTCGTAGCTGCGGCCACCCCCACGGCCGACAGTGCCGCCGCGACCGTGGAACAGCCGCAACCGGATACCGGTCTTACGCGCGACCTCCACCAGATCCAGTTCCGCGCGATACAACGCCCAGTTGGCGGCCAGATAGCCGCCGTCCTTGTTCGAATCGGAGTAGCCGAGCATCACTTCCTGGCGCATCCCCTTGGCCGCCACCAACTCCCGGTACACCGCAACCTCCAGCGCCGCCGACAAGGTCGCCGCGCCCGCGCCCAGATCCTCGATCGTCTCGAACAGCGGCACGATCCCGGCCGCACACCGCGGCGGACTGTCGGGCGCACCCGGATCCAGCAGGCCGCCCTCCTTCAACAGCAGCGCCGCCTCCAGCATGTCGCTGACCGAGGTACACATGCTGATGATGTAGTTCGGGATCGCCGACTCACCGAAGGTGGCGACCACCTGCGCCGCGGCCCGGATGATGCCGAGTTCCTTGGTGGCGAGTTCACCGAGCCGCGCATGCGGGCCGAGCAGCGGGCGACGGGTAGTCAACTCCGCCGACAGGATCCGCACCCGTTCCGACTCGGGCAGGCTCGCATAGTCGGTGTGCACACCCGCCCACGCCAGCAGCTCCGCGACGACCTGTTCGTGCACCTCGGAGTTCTGGCGCATGTCCAGGCCCTGGAGGTGGAAACCGAAGGTTTCCACGGCGTGTCGGAGCGCGGCCAGGCGGTCGTCGGCGAGCAGGCCGTCGCCGGAGGCCCGGAGGGAGGCATCGATGGCGTCGAGATCGTCGAGGAGTGCCTGCGGATCGGGGTAGGCGGGTGCACCGCCGGGCCCTTGTCCGGCCGAATCCGGCGCGATCAGGCCATGAGCGCCGCCGGTCGAGGTGGCCAGTAGTCCGGCTCCCGGTGTGGAGATATCGGGCGATACACCGAGTGCGCGTTCGGCTGTGGCGGTGAGCCGGTCGCGGATACGGTGCAGCGCACGGCGATACGGCTCGTCGGCGTGGGTGGCCGGATCGGGGTATCCGGCCGCGGCCAGTTCGGCCACCTGATCGCTGACCCGGACCAGTCGGCCCGACTGCGACAGCGTCTTCTCCAGCTCCACCAGCTCGCGCAGGTACCGTCCGAACGCCACACCGGCCGCCTGCCCGGCCGCGGTGCGCACCACCTCGGCGGTGACGTACGGGTTACCGTCCCGGTCGCCGCCGATCCACGAACCCGGCCGCAATATCGGCCGCGACAACAGGTCGGCGTCCGGCCAGCGTGAGCGCAGCGCCGCGCGGACTTCGGCATTGATCGCCGGGATCACATCGAACAGGGTGAGTTCGTAATAGCGCAGCCCCACCGCGATCTCGTCCTGGATCCGCAACCGCGCCAACCGGATCAGCGCGGTGCGCCACAGCGTCAACACCTGGCGGCGGATCTCCGACTCCAGGCCAGCGCGTTCCCGTTCCGGATAGTGCTGGCGCCGGCGCATCAGTTCGGTGATGCGGGTCTGCACATCGAAGACGGTGCGGCGTCTGGTCTCGGTCGGATGCGCGGTGATGACCGGCGACACCAGCGCATCGGTGAGCAGATCGGCCACCTGCGCGCCCGGTAGGGCCGCCGCGTCGAGTTTGCGATAGGTGGCGGCCAGCGAGGAATCCTGCGGCGGCTCCCCCGCCGCCTCGTGCGCGCTACGGCGCCGGTCGCGCTGGATGTCCTCGGCGAGATTGGCCAGTAGTACGAAATAGCTGAACGCCCGGATCAACGGCAGCGCGACATCGATGTCCACCTCATCGAGCATGTCGGCGACGGCGCTGCGCCCGACCTCCTCCCGGCGCACCCGGAACGCTTCGATACGGACCCGTTCGATGAGGTCGAACACCTCCGGGCCCTCATGATCACGGATGGTGTCGCCGAGTACGCCGCCGAGGAAACGGATGTCCTCGCGCAGCGGCCGGGTCGCGTCCTGCTCGGTCTCGATCCGCGGTTCGGTCATGTGTCGACATTACTGCCGGTGGGTGCCGAACATCTGCTCGGTCACAGCTGCCGGAGGACGCGTGCCGGGTTGCCCGCCGCGAACACCTTGTCCGGTAGATCGCGGGTGACGACGCTGCCCGCGCCGACGACCGTATCCCTGCCGACGGTGACGCCGGGGCACACGATCACCCCGCCACCGAACCACACATTGTCACCGATGACGATGGGCGCCGCCGATTCCCATCGCTGCCTGCGCATCTCGTGGTCCTCCATCGGATGCAGCGCCGTCAGCAACTGGCAGCGCGGGCCGATCGAAACGTCGTCGCCGATGGTGATGGGGGCGCAGTCGAGCAGGATCGCGTCGTAGTTGAGGAAGCTGTTGGCGCCGATCTCGATGAGGTAGCCGTAGTCGCATTGGAATCGGGGCATGATCCAGGAGCCGTCCCCCAGCTTGCCGAGTAGCTGCCGCAGCACCGCATCGCGCCGATCGGTGTCCTCGGGTCCGGTGCGGTTGAACTCATCGCAGAGGGCCTGTGCCCGCCGCCGTTCGGCCACGAGTTCGGGATCGTCGTCCCGGTAGAGCTGTCCCGCCAGCATGCGTTGCTTGTGCTCACCCATTCGCCCCACGGTAGCGGCCGGCCGAGGCAGCGACCGTGGGGCGAATGCACGAAAGGGGTGCGCGGTTCGGGCCGACCGCGTCGGGGTGGATACCGGGTTCGAGGCGGTCGGCCGCGGATGCCACCGACCGCATCCGCTGAACTCCGAGCCGTCGTTCGATATCCTCGGCCACGTCGGTTGCCGGGCGCAGTGGCCTGGCACGCATCGGGAGGGCGACATGGTGGACGGGGTGCCGTTCGGTCGGTACCGCTTGGGCCGAATCATCGGCGAGGGCGGCATGGGGCGGGTGTACGAGGCGTTCGATACGGTGACCGACCGGACGGTCGCAGTGAAGGTCCTGCCCGAAGGCACCGCGACCAACCACGAGTTCCGTGAGCGGTTCCGGCGCGAGGCGCACGCCGCGGCGCGGCTGAGCGAGCCGCATATCGTGCCGATCCACGACTACGGCGAGATCGACGGGCACCTGTTCCTCGATATGCGACTGATCGACGGCGTCGATCTGAGCGCCGTCCTCACCCGCGAGGGCCCGATGCCGCCCGCGCGCGCTGTGCACCTCATCGAACAGATCGCCGCCGCGCTCGACGCCGCACATGCCGCCGGGCTGGTGCACCGCGACGTCAAACCCTCCAACATCCTGCTCGGCGACCGCGATTTCGCCTATCTGATCGACTTCGGCATCGCCCGCAATGACGCCGATACCGCGATGACGAGCATCGGCACCACCCTCGGCACCTTCGCCTATATGGCGCCGGAACGATTCACACCCGGACAGCCGTCCGACGCCCGCGCCGACGTCTATTCGCTGGCTTGTGTGCTCTATGAATGCCTCACCGGGACCCGCCCCTTTCCCGGGACCAGCGCACCGGAGCAGATCGCCGCGCACCTCACCGCCGCACCGCCGCGCCCCGGCCTCGGCGGGAACGGGGCCGCCAGCGCATTCGACGACGTGATCGCCCGCGGCATGGCCAAGCTGCCCGACGAGCGATACACCCGCGCCGGTGAATTCGCGGCCGCCGCCCGGCAGGCACTCGGCGCCGCGTCTCACGTCCCCGACGGCGGGCACCGGCCAAGCGCGAATTTCGCCACGGTGGCCGCACCGGCCCCGTCATCGGTGTCGGCACCGGTTCTGTCACCGGCACCGACCTGGTCGTCGGCGCCGCCTACCGTCCTGGCGTCGCACGGACCGGCGGCACCGGAGCCGGATCGGGGCCGGGGCATCGGCGGGCTCGCTACCGCCTGCCTTGCGGTGGTCTGCGGCATGGCGCTGCTGCGGCTGATCGGGGCCGCCGCCAGTTATGACGACCAGCACGCGATCACCTTTGCCGACTACTGGTTGCCGGTCCTGTCGCTGGTATCGGCTGTCGCGCTGGCGATCGGTGTGCTGATTCTGCGTCGACGTTCGCTGGTGATCGCGTACGCGTGCTTGCTGTTGGTGGCATGGTTACCCATGTCGCTCGGTGATTGGGAATCCGATGTCCTCGCCACAGCGTTCGGCGTCACTCGCGCGCTGGGTCTGATGATCGTTTTCGTGATCCTGGCGGTGCTGATGGGTGTCGGCGCCGCCGCCCACGGACCTCGGCGGCGCGCGGTGACCGGACCTGGTGGTTTCGCCGACGGCGCGGCACAGTACGCGTCATGGGGTGCGCGCTTCGGCGCGGCGCTGTTGGACGGTGTGCCCGCGGGAATGCTCGCGGGTCTCGGCATGGTCATCATGCGGGCAACGAGCACGGCGCCCTCGGCGGACAATCCGTCCGGCGGGAGTTCCGGGGGCGGTGGCGCGATCATGGCGCTGTGTTACGCCGCGGCGTTGGCCTATCTGGTCTGGAATGTCGGCTTCCGCCAAGGCACTACCGGCCAGACGTGGGGGAAGAAGATCGTCGGCATCTCGGTGATCGGGATGCAGAGCGGCGTGCCGCTCGGTGTCGGGACGTCGATCGGGCGGCAGCTGGCGCATATCGTCGACGCCCTGCCGTGCTACCTCGGGTTCCTGTTCCCGCTCTGGGATCCGAAGGCGCAGACCCTCGCGGACAAAATGATCGGCTCGGTCGTGGTCCGCGGCGCCGTCAGCGCTTCGCCGCATCCCGCTGTCCCCGGCCCACACTCGCCGGCTACCGGCATGGCGCCACAGGCGGCTGCCGCGGACCCGCGCCTGGCTCCCACCGAGATCGCCGCACCGGTGGCGGCCGCCCCTGTCGTCGAGGGTATGAGCACCGTCGGCAACGGTCCGCGTGCGGCTGTCGAGGTCGATGCACACATCGGCGACAGCAGTATCGACCCACGACTGGCCGTCACCGAGCTGGCCGAGAACCGTTCGTCGGCACCAGGTTCCGCACACTCCCCCGTGAACCAGAGCCGCACCGAGCTGGTGGTGGGCGCGGCGGTCCTGGCCGTGGTGGCGGTCGTGGGTGTGGCCGTGGCCGTCACACAGGCGGAGTCGCGATCCGGCGAGGCTCGCGTCCCCGCGATCATCGACACGATCGATGTGCCCACCGGGGCGCGAGAGATCGCGGTCGATCCGAACAGCCACACGGCCTACGTCACCGGCTATGTCGGCAAACCGGTATCGGTGATCGACATCGACACGAACACGGTCGTCGCGACGATACCCGTTGGTCCGGAACCCAGCGGTGTGGCGATCGACGCGGGCCGCGCCACCCTCTACGTGACCGATCGGACAGAGCGCACCGTGCGGCTGATCGATAGTGATACCCGCAAGGAGGTGGCCACGATCCCGGTCGGTTACGACCCACAGTCGGTGATCATCGATCCCGGCTCCCCCATGATCTATGTCATCGGCGGGAGCGATGTCACGGTCATCGATACCGGCACCCGCACGGCGATCGCCACGATTCCGGTCGAATACACAAATCGCAAGGCAGCCCTCGATCCGGACACCGACACCCTCTATGTCGCCGCGGACCGTGACCTGGCGATGATCGACACCAGCACCAACACTGTCACCGGCAGCCTTGCCATCCCCACCTACGACAGTCCGAATCCGCTCGATGTGGCAGTCGATCCGATCACGCACACGGTCTATGTGACGGCCTATGACGGCGAGGACTCCGATACCCGGACGCTGTCGATCATCGACCCGAACACTCGCGCGGTGCTCGCCGCACCCGTCGCCGACGGAAACGCGCTCGATATCGCCCTCGATGCGAGCGACCACACCGTGTACGTCGCCAACTACACCGATGTCCAGGTGATCGATACGCAGCAGCGAACCCACCTCGGCTCGATCGACCTCGTAGCCGGACACAGCGCGGAGGACATCGCGGTGGACACCACCACACACACCGTCTATGTGGCCGATGGTGAGTCGGTGCTGGTGATCGGCCGCTGAGACAGATCTCCCGGTTCGGAGGGTGCTCACTCTCGTGTCGAGGCCGCGAATCTGCCGCGGTACCGGCGCGGTGAGATCCCGAGCTCCTGGGTGAACGCGGCGCGGAAGGTGACCGGGGAGCCGAATCCGACCTCGAACGCGATCCGCTCCACCGGAAGTTCGGTCGTTTCGAGCAACTCTCGCGCCGCCGCGAGTCGTTCGCTGGCCACCCACCGCATCGGTGTGGTCCCGATATCGCGTTCGAACCGGCGGGCCAGCGTGCGCGGCGAAACTCTGGCCGCCCGGCCGAGTTCGGCGAGGGTGATCGGTCGACGTAGCTGTTCACGCAGCCAGGAGCGGAGTTCGTCGAGCCAGGTGGCGCCCTCGTCGAGCGGTTCGGTGTGCACGTACTGCGCTTGGTCACCATCGCGGTGCGCGGCGACGACGAGGTTGCGGGCGATGGTGTTCGCCGCTCGCTCGCCGTGATCGCGCCGGATCAGATGCAGGCACAGGTCGAGTCCGGCCGCCGAACCGGCGCTGGTGAATATGCCGTCGTCCTCCACGTAGATGGCGCGCGCGTCCACCTCGACGGCCGGGTACATCCGTTGGAGCACCGACGCGTGCCGCCAGTGCGTGGTGGCGCGGCGGCCGTCGAGCAATCCGGCTTCGGCGAGCGCGAAGGCGCCGGTGCACAGGGCTGCTATCCGGGCACCGCGCGCAGCGGCCCGGCGCAGCTCCCGCACCAGCGGCGCACCGACCGAACGGCCCGGCGGCACGGCCGGAACCAGCACGGTGTCGCCGGTCGACAGCGCGCGCAGTGGCCGCTGTGGATGCAGGCGGGCACCGGTGTGGGTGCGGACGCCGCGCATATCTCCGCACAGCGTCACCTCGTAGAGCGGCGGTGCGCCCGGATCCCAGTCGTAGCCGAGCGCTTCCAGTGGCATACCGATTTCGAACAGGGTCATTCCGTCGACCAGCGGTACCGCGATGGTGCGCTGCTGTAGCGAATCGGCGTGGTCGTCCATGGTGGCAAAATCCCATCGGTTTATGTCGATTCTGCCACTCCCGTGCGTGGCCGTCGACTGCGATCGTTGAGCCATGTCCACCACCGCATCGCAGCCGAACTCCACCAGAATCCGCCGGGTCGGTCTCTGCCTCGTGACCTTGGTCCGCCAGATCGCCGGGGGCGTGGACGCGTCCTCGCGTATCCGGCACGGCCTGCCGGTTCCACCCGGCCATGCCGCCCGCGACAGCCGGACGCACTCGCCCCGGTGAGAGTGCCGGGGTTCGCACCCTTCATGCTCCACAGCGCTACAAAGTATTCCTTGACAGGAATATTCCTCTTAGTGAATACTTCAAGCCATGGATCAGATCGCCTCCGCACTCGGAGATGCCGCGCGATGGCGCATCGTCGAGTTGCTCGCCGAGCGCCCGCGGTCGGTGGGTGAGCTGGCCGAGCTGACCGGCTTGCGGCAGCCGCAGACCACCAAACACCTCAAGACCCTCGCCCGCGCCGAACTCGTCACAGTCTTCCCGCTCGGACAGCGCCGGGTCTACGCCCTGGAGACGGGGCCACTGTCCGCTCTCGAGCAGCGACTACGGGAGCTGGTCGCCGCCGCCGGAGCCCATACCGACGAGCGTGCGGTGATCGCGCGCTACCGCACGGCCATCGAATCCGAAGCCGCGCTCGCACAACAGGATCGGTGGGCCGATGGGCGCACCTTCACCTTCGAGCGCACGCTCGCCGCATCTCGCGATGCGGTCTGGCGGCACTGGACCGACGCATCCCTGCTCGCCTCCTGGTGGGCGCCGGAGCCGATGCAGGTCACCGAGTGCGCGATCGAGCCGAAGCCGCGCGGTCGCGTGGTGCTCGACTACCGCGACGCCGAGGGACACCGGTACCGCTCCGAGGGCCTGGTGCACACCGCGACGGAGCCACAGCGGCTGACCTTCGACCTGTCGGTACTGGACTCGGCCGGAACAGTCGCGTTCACCGGCCATTACGACCTCGCGCTCGAACCGGATCCCGAGGGCACCCGACTGCGGCTCGGGTTGCGCATCAGCCACACCACCGTCGACGCCGTCGCCTATATCGCCGGAATCGAATCCGGCTGGGCCACAGTGCTCGACAACCTCGCCGACATCGTCGGCGCCGCCGCCCACCCCACCGACCCCGTACCCGACGACAACAAGAAGGAAGCACGACAATGACCAACCCGACCGGACGCAAGGTCACCGCCAATATCGCCCTCACCCTCGACGGCCGCTACAACGGCCCCGGCGGGCCGAGCGACGCCGACGCCATCGTCGGCTACGCGACCACCGAGGTCGCGCGCAACCACCTCACCCAGATCTGGGAGAACGCGACGACGGCGGTACTCGGCCGCAACAGCGCCGAAGGCTTCCTGAGCTACTGGCCGACGGTCGCCGCCGACGACAACGCCGACCCACGCGACCGCGGATACGCGAAGTGGTTGGTCGACACCGACAAGGTGGTGCTGTCGTCCACGCTGACCGACGCGCCGTGGGAACGCGCGCGTCTGGTGAACGCACCGGCCGCCGATGTCATCACCGAACTGAAGGCCACCGGCACGGGCGATATCCTCGTCAACACCAGCCCGACCGTGATCAAAGCGCTGCTCGCGGCCGATCTGCTCGACCGGCTGTATCTCCTGATCACCCCCGAGATCGCCGGTGACGGGCAGCGGTTGTTCGAGGACGGTCTGCCGGGTTCCCGGTGGACGCTCACCGACCAGGAGGTCGGCGAACGGGGTGAGATCGCGCTGGTCTACGACCGTGCCCGGTGAGACAACGGTGACCGTCGCGTAGCGGTCAGGACGAGTCCGCACGACATCCTCGGCCGCAGGACACAGCCGATCGCGCGAATCAGTTCCCCACGCCGCCCAGGATCGCCAGCACCTCATCCGACAGATAGAACGGTTCCAGCCGCTCCCGAATCACACCGGCCAGCACGCCGTTCTTCTTGGCCGATTCGGTCACGGCCGGGCCGTACCGGAGGATTTCGGTGGTGATGTCCTCGGCGGTGAGGCCGAGTTCGGGGAGCATGGCGCCGAGGGTGTAATCGCCGTATTTGGTGAAGAAGACCTGGACGCATTCGTCGACGAGCAGGCCGAAGTACTCCTTCTCGCGGGTGGTGATGGCGATCTCGTAGCAGATGAGCACCAGTTCGCGCAGGTCCTGCTGGGTGAGATAGTCGCGGAGGCCGCTGACGGGCTCATCGGCGTGCAGATCCCAGAATTCCATCGCGGCGCCGTGCACGGGGGCGTCGCGCAGCATCTCGCGGATGGCGTTGTTGGTACGGCGCAGCGCGAACAACGCGCCCTTGCCCGCCATATCGCCGATGAAGGTGTTGTCGGCGGCGACCTTCTTGGCGCGGCTGGCCGCGGACTGGCCCAGCGACATCAACGAGGACACACCGGGGATCTTTTCCGCGCGTTCGCGATTGGCCTGCATGAAATCGTTGATCAGCTTGTCGACGAACTTCGAAGCGACCGTGGCGACCAACGGGCTCTCGGTGAGCCGGTCCAGGATGCGTTCCTGGGCCTGATGCATGGCGAAGATCTTCTCCAGCAACGCCTCCACCGGCTCACGCTCGACGACCTGGCCGAGGGTGTACTCGTGATTGGCGGCGATGTTGTCGTAGATGGCGTCGGCGAAGACGCCGACCATATCGGCGATGACCGGGCTGCCGCCGATCAGGTCGATGACCGTGGCCACGGTCTGCTCGGCCTGTTCGATCGACACCACATCACGAAAGACGATGGTGTCGGCGACCTCGAGCACCGCCGCCACATCACGGGCGACGACCTCGGTGAATCGGTCGCCGCTCACCTCGGCGAGCAGGAACTCCACCTGCGCGTCGAGCAGCCGTCCGGCGATCTCGCGCGGCTCGGTCATCTGGTCCACCCATCGTCGTCCGGCACCGGACCACGGAGGGTTACTCGTCGTCGTTGTCGCGCAACGATTTCCGTATCCGGTCCAGGCGCTCGCGCGCGGCCTCTTCCCGCGCCTGCCACTGTTCGTCGGCGCTGCGCCCCGCCGGGGTCTGTCGATCGAGTTCGCCCATCCCCTGTGCGGTGCCGTAGCGCTGCTCGACTTTATCCCGAACTGACTCGAAAGTAGGTACACCGCCCGCGGAATATCCACCCGTCTCCGGTAGAGCCGCCGAACCCGGTACCGGCGGTACCGACGATATGGCTCCGACCTGGCCCGATGGTGCGACGATCGGCGCCGAGTCATACCCAGCACCGGACTCGGTGACAGGAGACACATCGGGCTGCGGATGCACATGACCGGTTTCGGCGGGCATGTCCGCGGCCGCTTCGTGCACGGGGGCGAGCGCTGCCCGGCCCGCGGTCGCGGTGCGGATCACCGCGAGCAGCTCCGCGTCCGGCAGTTGGGCAAGGCGCTCGGAGATCTCGGTGAACTCGCTCATACCGCCAGGCTACGCAGTCGAGGGCGCACATACGGGCGTCCGGTCGATCGCCGAACCGAGCACGTCGGCTATCGGCAGGGTGGGTGGCCGCGCCGGGATCGACAGTGTGCCGAACCGCCATCGCTGCGAACGCCGTTCAGCTCGGGCACACCTGGTGGGCCCATCCGCGCACGGTGTCGATCCACAACCCACCCGCCAGCGCGATGATGTCGTTGTGGCCAGCGCCCGGATAGACGACCAGCTTCTTGGGGTCCGGCGCCGCCGCGTAGAGACGGTGGGCATGCTCCAACGGCAGTAGTTCATCCTGGTCACCGTGCATGAGCAGCAGCGGTGCGCGCAGCTGCGGGATGCGCCGCAGGCTCGGATAGGCGTCCGGAACGAGCGGGGCGGGCAGGAACGGATACACCGACCGCGCGGCCTCGCGCATACCGGTGAACGTCGACATGAGGATCAGCCCGGCGGGCGGATGCGCGAGGGCCAGTTCGAGCATGACCGCGCCGCCCAGCGATTTGCCCAGGTACAGCACCCGTTCGGGGTCGACGCCCGGCTGGTCGAGCAATATCGTGCGCGCGGCACGCACATCGAGCGCGGTGCCGCGTTCGCTCGGGCGTCCGGTGCTGCGGCCGTATCCGCGGTAGTCGAAGGCCAGCACATCGAATCCCGCCTCGGCCAGCAGCGCGAAGATCGGCACCCGATCTCCGATATTGCCGCCGTTACCGTGCGCGAACAGCACGTGCCCGATCGAGCGCGGCGCCCGCACCCACCAGCCGTGCAGGGTCTCACCGTCGGCGGTCGGGATGGACAACTCCGCGTAGTCGAGCCCGAGCCGCGCGGGTGTCTGCTCGATGCGTCGCGATTGCGGCTGGAAAGCGAGCACGTTGAACACGGCTGTCGCAGGGTGTCGCATGCACTAATTCCTACCGCATCCGGCACCGAACCCGACTCGGCGCCATCAAAGGCATGCCGCGTGGTCCGCGATCAGCGATCCTCGGCAGACCGCAAGCCTGCCGAGGATCGGGACTTCCCGCCTTCGGCACGACGGGCTGTCCGATTGCTGATCTATCCGCGCAGCACCGCGCCGACCGCTTCGGTGGCCGCGGCGACGGCCGCGTCACGGGCGGCGCTGGCCTCGTCCTCGGTGAGCGTCCGGTCGGGTGCGCGGAACCGCAGGGCGTAGGTGAGCGATTTGCGACCCGCACCGGCCTGCGCGCCCTCGTACACGTCGAACAGCGCGATGTCCTCGAGCAGCTCACCGCCGCCCGCACGCAGCGCCGACTCCACTCGCGCCGCGGCAACAGACTTCTCGACGCTGATCGAAACGTCCTGCAATACCGCGGGGAACGGCGAGACCTGCGGCACCGGCCGGTCCTCACGCAACGGCAGCGCGTCCAGGCTCAGCTCGACCGCGCAGGTGCGCGGCGGCAGCCCGGACCGTTCCAGCACCGCCGGATGCAGTTCACCGGCATGGCCGACCACCACACCCTCGACCACCAGTTCGGCGCAGCGACCCGGATGCCACGGCAGATAGGCGGCCGCTCGGCGTTCGATGGTCACACCGGCCGCGGCGGCGACGGCATCGGCCACGGCGAACGCGTCGGCGGCCTCGACCGCGCGACCCGCACCCCACGGCCCGCGCGGTTCACGGCGGCCGCTCAGCACGGCGGCGACGTGGACCGGCTGTTCGGGCAGCGAGGCCAGCAGTTCGGCCACCTCGTCGTCGGTGGGGCGCCGGTCGACGGGCAGCGGGTCGACCGCGCGGGTGTCCGGCCCCGGCAGCACGACCTGCGCGATGCCGTAGATGGCCAGATCCTTCGCGCCACGCGAGATATTGCGCGCGGCCACCTCCAGCAGCCCCGGCAGCAGCGTGGTCGCCAGCTCGGGCCGCTCGACATCGAGCGGGTTGAGGACCCTGGTGGTGGTGCGGCGCGGATCGTCGACGTCCAGACCCCAGGTATCGAAGACGCCGGCGGGCAGAAACACCGGCGGCGGCACCTCGGCACAACCCGCGTAGGCCAGGGCTCGGCTCACCGCGCGGCGACGCCGCTGGGTAGGGGTGAGGCCGCGTCCGGCGGGTGCGGCGGGCAGGATCGACGGGATCTGCTCGAGCCCCTCCAGCCGCAGCACCTCCTCCACCAGGTCGGCGGGCTGGGTGAGGTCGGGCCGCCAGCTCGGCGGGGTGACCACGAGCTGTCCGTGACCGGTCTCGGGGACGTCGACCTCGACGGTGCAGCCGATCTGCGCCAGCCTGCGCGCGGAGGTGCCGGTCGGGTAGGTCACACCGGCCACCCGGTCGGCCAGGTCGATGTCCATGTGGATCGGCTCGGTCGGCGGCAGCGGCACCCGCACGTCGGTGAGCGCGGATTCGATGGTGCCACCGGCGATTTCGGCGAGCAGCGTGGCGGCACGGTCGAGAGCGGCGACGTTGATCTCCGGATCGACGACCCGCTCGTACCGTTTACTCGCCTCCGACACCAGTTTGTGCCTGCGCGCGGTCCGGTAGACCAGCAGCGGATTCCAGGTGGCGGCCTCGAGCACGATATCGGTGCTCTCGGCGGAGACCTCGGTGCTTGCCCCACCCATCACACCGGCCAGCGAGATGACGCCGGAATCGTCGGCGATCACCACATCCTCGGCGTCGAGGACGCGTTCGGTGTCATCGAGGGTGCGCAGCGTCTCCCCCGCGTTCGCCGGACGCACCACCAGGCCGCCGCTCAGCGCGGCGGCGTCGAAGGCGTGCAGCGGCTGACCGAGTTCGAGCATCACATAGTTGGTGACGTCGACCGCGGGCGAGATCGGCCGCACACCCGACAGCAGCAGTCTGCGCTGCAACCACCACGGGCTCACGGCATTCGGATCGATACCGGTCACCCGGCGCACCGCGAAACGGGTGCACTGCGAGGCGGGCTCGAGCCGCACCGGCCAGGCATCGGCCTCGTCGTCGGGCAGGGTGCGCACCGCGGGATCGGCGTATTCCAGGTCGAAGCCGCAGGCCAGTTCACGCGCCAGACCGCGCACCGAGAAGCAGTAGCCGCGGTCGGGGGTGATATTGAGTTCGATGACGGTGTCGTCGAGGCCGAGCAGTTCGTTGGCGTCGGCGCCGGGCTCGGCGGTGCCCGGCTCGAGCACCAGGATGCCGGAATGATCTTTGCCGATCCCGAGTTCGGCGACCGAACAGATCATGCCGTGGGAGACGTGACCGTAGGTCTTGCGTGCGGCGATCGCGAAACCACCGGGCAGCACACCACCGGGCAGGACGACGACCACCAGGTCGCCGACCGCGAAGTTGCGTGCACCGCAGACGATTTCCTGCGGTTCGGGATTGCCGACGTCGACCTTGCAGAAGCGGATCGGCTTCTTGAATTCGGTCAGCTCGGTGATCTCCAGTACGCGGCCGACCACCAGCGGCTTGTCGATGTCACCGCCGACCCGCTCCAGCGTGTCGACCTCCTCGACCTCGAGCCCGACCCGGACGAATCCGGCATCGAGTTCCTCGGGCGTCACCGACCACTCAGGGGCGGTGCGCGCGATGATATCGGTCAGCCAGGACTGCGCTACTCGCACTTGACGTTTCGCTCTCTCGATCGAAGGTGGTCAGGACCGGATACCGAAGGGCAGCGTGAACCGCACATCGCCCTCGACGATGTCGCGCATATCCGGAATGCCGTTGCGGAACTGGAGGGTTCGCTCCAGGCCCATGCCGAACGCGAAACCGCTGTACACCTCGGGGTCGATACCGCTGGCAATGAGCACCTTGGGGTTGACCATGCCGCAGCCGCCCCATTCGACCCAGCCGGCGCCGCCCTTCTTGTCCGGGAACCACACGTCGACCTCGGCGGAGGGTTCGGTGAAGGGGAAGTAGTTGGGGCGCATACGGGTTCGCGTCTGCGGCCCGAACAGTGCGCGCGCGAACGCGTCGAGTGTGCCGCGCAGATGCGCCATGGTCAGGCCCTTGTCCACTGCCAGGCCCTCGACCTGGGAGAACACCGGGGTGTGGGTGGCGTCGAGTTCATCGGTGCGGAAGGTGCGGCCCGGACAGACGACGTAGATCGGCAGTTCGCGTTCCAGCATCGAGCGCACCTGCACCGGCGAGGTGTGGGTGCGCAGCACCTGACGCGAACCCTCGGGCGCGATATGGAAGGTGTCCTGCATGGTGCGCGCCGGATGGTCGGGCAGGAAGTTGAGCGCGTCGAAGTTGAAGTGCTCGGTCTCCACCTCGGGGCCCTCGGCGACCTCCCAGCCCATCGCGACGAACACATCGGCGACCTGCTCGGAGATGACGGTGATCGGATGCCGTGCGCCGACCGGCCGGCGACCGGCGGGCAGGGTCACATCGATGCTCTCGGCCACCAGCACCGCGGCATCGCGTTCGGCCAGCAGCGCCGCCCGCCGCGACTCGAAGGCCTCCGACACGCGGGTACGCGCCACATTGACCCGCTTACCGGCGTCGGCCTTCTCGGCCTTCGGCAACGTCCCGAGGCCACGCTGGGCCAGCGCGATCGGCGATTTACCGCCGATGTGCTCGGTCTTGGCGACCGCGAGCGCATCCAGATCGGCGGCGGCCGCGAACGCCTTCTCGGCCGCCGCCGCGGCCGCGGCCAATGCCTCCTCGGTCAGCGAGGCGTTCTGCTCGACTGCGCTCTTGTCGTCGCCCACGATCGTTCGTCTCTCCCCTGGGGATCGGTTCTCCGGGTGCGGACCATTCCTTACCCACATTGCTGCTGGTCGAATCGTATGCGATGCGCCTCGGCCGATTCATCCGGATTACCCTGTTCCCGCCGCGTGTCCTGTGCTAGCGCAGCTCGACCGCTGGTCGACGTGCCCGATGCGCGCGTACGGGAAACCGGGCCGACGCTCCGTGGTCTCGACATCGGGCTCATCTCGACATCCACGAACGAGACGCGGACATCCGCTGGCCCGGTGGCCGTCGTCGACCACCGGGCCAGCGCGCACCTGCGGATCAGGCGGCACCCACCGGCACGATCCGCCGCGGCAGGCACAGCGAGACCAGCGCACCGACCGCAACGACGGCGGCGCCGACCCAGACGGCGGGGACCACACCGTCGACGAAGGTCTGCGGACTCGTGTACGAGCCGTGGGCGGCGAATACCGAGGCGAGCACCGCGATCCCCATGGCCACGCCCACCTCGCGCACGGTGTTGTTGGTGCCGGAGGCCATGGCATGGTCGGCCGGGGCGGTACTGGCCATCACGACCGTCGCCGACGGCGCGAAGGTGAGTCCCATACCGATGCCCGCGAGGACGAACGGCAGTACGTAGGAGCTGTAGCCGACATCGACGGTGGTGATCGCCGCCATCCAGGCCAGCGCCGCGGCGAGCAATGCCTGACCGGTCGCCAGCAGGGTCCGGGCGCCCACGCGATCGACGACCAGACCCGCGAGCGGGGCCACCACCATCGGCACCAGCGTCCACGGCATCGTCCGCACACCCGCTTCGAAGGGGCTGTAGCCCTGCACCACCTGGAAGAACTGGGCCAGCAGGAAGATCGCGCCGAATACGCCGACCGCGAAGGTGAAGGCGAGGACGTTGACCGCGCTGAACGCACGGGAACCGAACAGCCGCAGTGGCAGCATCGGTGCCGGTGTGCGCAGTTCCCAGGCGACGAACGCGGCGAGCAGCGCACCGCCGCCGATCAGCGCGATCAGCACACCGCCCGAGGTCCAGCCGTCCTCACCACCGTGGATGACACCCCACACCACCGCGAGCACACCTCCGGCGCAGGCCAGCAGTCCGAGCGGATCGAGGCGTCGGCCGTCACCGTAGGACTCGGCGAGGACCCGTGCCGCGAACGGCAGCGCGACCAGACCGATGGGGACATTGATCCAGAAGATCCACTGCCAACTCAACCCGTCCACGACCGCGCCGCCGATCAGCGGGCCCAACGCGACACCGAGGCCGGATATACCGCCCCAGATGCCGATGGCGGCGCTGCGCATCCGTTCGGGTACCGCCGCCGAGAGCAGCGTCAGCGACAACGGCATCACCGCAGCCGCACCGAATCCCTGCACGGCCCGCGCGGCGATCAACATCCACGGTTCGCTCGCCAGCGCACAGGCGGCCGACGCCACCGTGAACACCACGATGCCCACCAGGAAGATCCGCCGCCGCCCGAGCCGGTCGCCGATGGCCGACGCCGTGAGCAGCAAGGAGGCGAACGCGAGGGTGTAGGCGTTGACGAACCATTGCAGATCGGCCAGCGACGCGCCCAGTTCGGTACGGATCACCGGAAGAGCGCTGGTGACCACCAGATTGTCCAGGGTCACCATGAACATCGGGATGCCGACCGCGGCGAGGACCGCGGCCAGTGGCACCGCCTTCGGCCGCACCGGATCGGGCGCCGCGTGCACCGTCGGTTCGAGAATCTCGGTCATAATCCAACCCTTTGTTGTAATTGACTGATAACAACTGTCGATAGAGTATGCATCGGCTGATAACATGTCAATGGACGGTGCGGGATATCTCGGCAAACGGAACGGAGCGCAATGGCGAGCTCGGCAAGAACGCGGATGACGGCCTCCGAGCGCGGAGAGCAGGTGCTACGGGCGGCAGTCACCGCATTCGCCGAATCCGGTTACGCGGCGACGAAAACCGATGAGATCGCCCGGCTGGCCGGGGTATCGCAGCCCTATGTGATCCGATTGTTCGGCAGCAAGCAGCAGCTGTTCCTCGCTGCGCTGAACCAGGTGTGCGACCGCATCGAAGCTGTGTTCCGCTCCGCCGCGGCCACCGATTCCGACGATCCGCTACGGGCCCTCGGTCAGGAGTACGAGGTCTTCCTCGCCGAACGGGAGCTGCTGCTGGTGCTGTTGCACGGTTTCGCGGCGGGTTCGGATCCGGTGATCGGCGATCGGGTCCGCGACCGCTACGGGCGCATCTACGACCTCGTCGGCGAACTCACCGGCGCCTCGGTGACCGACGTCCGTCGTTTCCTGTCCACCGGCATGCTGTTGACGGTGATGGCGGCGATGAAGGTGGTCGGACCCGACGCGGTCCCGGCCCCGTGGGCGGCGGCGGTCGTCGCGGATCTGGACGACCACGGCATGTGACGCCTCGCGCCGAGGCGGCCGCGGGTCGGTGCGCCGGTTCGCGTGGACCGGCCGCACCCGCGCCGATCGACGTCTCGCACTGGGGCACCGTCCTGATGACGCCGTATGTCAAGCGCGGTAACGCACGCGAGAGTTGGCGTAGAGACAGATCGAGGCGGCTGTCGCGAGGTTGAGGCTTTCGGCGCGGCCGCGGATGGGGATGCGCACACGGTGGTGGGCACGGGCGGCGACGGCCCGGCCGAGGCCGTGGGCCTCATTGCCGAAGAGCCAGGCGACGGGTCGGGTGAACAGCTCGTCGGCATCGTCGAGGTCCACCTCGCCGTCAGCCGCCGTGGCCAGCACGGTGATGCCCGCGGCGGCGATCTCGTCCAGGGTGGCGGCGATATCGCGGCCACGAGCGATCGGCACATGGAACAGGCTGCCCGCGGCGGCGCGTACACATTTGCCGTTGTGCGGGTCGACCGAATCCCCGGCCAGGACCACCCCGTCGCCGCCGACCGCGTCGACGACGCGGATGAGGGTTCCGGCATTGCCCGGGTCGGCCATTTCGACCGGAACGGCGAGGATGCGTGGGGCTGCGGCCAGGATCGCGGCCGGTGCGATATCGAGCAGATCGCAGACCGCGACCAGACCGGGCGGGGTGACCGTCTCCCCCAACGCCTGCGCCGCCCGATCGCTCACCAGGGTGGTGCGCACCCCCTGCGCGGCGGCTCCGGCCACGAGTTCGTGCTCACGGGTCGCACCCGCAGCCGAATAGAACAGCTCGCGCACACGTCCGGTGTCCAGAGCCGCGGCCACCGAATTGGCGCCTTCGGCCAGGAACTGCCCGGTTTTGCGGCGCTGCGCCGCGCGATGCAGCTTGATAGCGGAAACGACCCGCGGATTGCGCTCGTTGAGCGCGTCCACGGGTCGTTCCGAAAGATGTCCGCGAGTCACGGCACCCGGCTCAGGCGGCCGGTGCGTTGACGTCCTGCGGCAGCGCGGCCTTGGCGATCGCGACGAGACCGGCAAAGGCTTCGGCGTCGGAGACGGCGAGCTCGGCGAGGTTCTTGCGGTCGACCTCGACACCGGCGGCCTTCAGGCCCTGGATGAAGCGGTTGTAGGTGATGTCGTTGAGGCGCGCCGCGGCGTTGATGCGGGCGATCCACAGCTTACGGAAATCGCCCTTGCGCGCCCGGCGGTCCCGGTAGGCGTAGGTGAGCGAGTGCAGCTGCTGTTCCTTGGCCTTGCGGTACAGCCGCGAGCGCTGGCCGCGGTAGCCCTTGGAGGCCTCGAGGATGGAACGGCGCTTCTTCTGAGCGTTGACGGCCCTTTTGACGCGTGCCACTGGTCAGTCCTGTTCGATCGGGGGGCGCGCGCGGCGCCCGAGTGGGTCAGGTTGTCGGCGTCCGTATGCGGAGCGCGAGCGTGCCTGCTGCGGCGGGTATCAGATACCGAGCAGCTTCTTCACGCGACGGACGTCGGCGGGCGCGACGACCTCGGTGCCGTCCAGACGACGAGTGCGGCGGGTGGGCTTGTGCTCGAGCAAGTGACGACGGTTCGCCTGCTGACGCAGCAGCTTGCCCTTGCCGGACACCTTGAATCGCTTCGAGGCGCCGCTGTGGCTCTTCATCTTCGGCATGGATTCCTCAATCTGTCTCGTGCCCGCGGTCGCGCGATGGACCGCCGACGTTCTGATCGGTGTTACTGCGGGGCCTGCTCGGCCTGCTCCGCTTGTGCCGGTGCGCTCGGCTGTGCCGGTGCACTCGGCTGTGGCCGTGCGGGGGCGGCCGAGTCCTGCTGCGCCTTGGCGCGCGTCTTCGCGCCCTTGTGCGGCGCGAGGACCATGGTCATGTTCCGGCCGTCCTGCTTGGCCGAGGTCTCGACGAAACCCAACTCCGCGACGTCGGAGGCCAGTCGCTGCAACAACCGGAAACCGAGTTCGGGCCTGGACTGTTCGCGACCCCGGAACATGATCGTCACCTTGACCTTGGACCCGGCCTCGAGGAAGCGAACCACGTTGCGCTTCTTGGTCTCGTAGTCGTGGTCGTCGATCTTGGGCCGGAGCTTCTGCTCCTTGATGACGGTCTGGACCTGGTTCTTACGGGACTCGCGCGCTTTCTGCGCGGTCTCGTATTTGAACTTGCCGTAGTCCATGATCTTGCAGACCGGCGGTCTGGCATCCGGGGCCACCTCGACCAGGTCGAGGTCGGCTTCGAGAGCGACGCGTAGTGCATCTTCAACACGCACGATCCCAACCTGTTCTCCGCCGGGTCCGATGAGTCGGACTTCGGGAACACGGATGCGATCGTTGATGCGGGTCTCAGTGCTGATGGGGCCTCCTAGGTCAAGCGGTGTCGTCGGACGACCGCGTGCAATAACTGCAACCCCTTGTTCAACACAAAGGCCCCGTCGCGGTATTTCACCGCTCCAGGGCCCGAGGTCGACCGATCACCGCAGGTCGTGAGACCTGCGACCGCGCAGTCGATCGACTCGATGCGCGAACCCACCTCGAAAGGCGGGCGACCGGACCGTTGTACCGGACGAAACTCGTCGGCAACGGTGGGAGTCGGGCTCCACTTATCTGCCCCGGCATGTTGTTCGTGCACCACTTCCAGCACATGAACCACCCAGGGCGGTCGTCGCAGAACAGCGTAGCAGCTACGCCGCCCCGAACCGAATCGGGTCGACGAGCCCGCCCACGAGCACGAAAACCGATTGCTCGCGTGCGGGCGCAATGCCATCGTCCACCGGTGCCCGATTCTCATCGCGACCTACTGACCTGGCAATTCGAGCTGACCTGGGCTCTTGCCGACTATCACCTCGATGCCCTGATCGAGGACGACTTCCTCGCCGAACCCGGCCCGCTGTGCTGGACGGTGCGACCGGACGCCGACGGTATCTGGCGACCCGATTTCGCCGATGTCGAGCCCGATCCGGTCCCCGTGCCGACCATCGCGTGGCTGACCTGGCATATCGACTGGTGGTGGAGTACCGCGACGGATCAGCTGACCGGCCGCGACCCGCGCTCGCGCGAGAACGTGCACTGGCCGGGGACGGGCGCGGCCGCCGTGGACCGGATCCGGCAGCTGCGCGGCGAATGGCTGACCGCGTTTGCCGACGCCGACCCTGCCGCACCGGTCGCGTACCCGTGGCCCGCGGAGGCCGGGCTGACGGTCGCCCACCTGGCGGCGTGGGTGAATGCCGAGCTGATGAAGAACATCACCGAGATCGGCCAGCTACGACTGATCCTGGCGGCGGGGTGAGGGCACCGCCGCGCGGGTTCTAGCCTGAGGGGCATGACTGAACAGCCCGACAGCTCTGTGCGTGAACTGGCCGATATCCCCGCGGTGGAGGTGATCAGCCGGGCCGCGGTGATGTTGATGAGTTCGGCGGCGGAGAAGCTGGGGCTGGCCGATGAGGACCCGGAGACCAGCACCAGGCGTGATCTGGACGAGGCGCGGCGGGTCATCACCGCGCTGGCGGGCCTGGTGACGGCCTCGGTGGAGTATCTCGGCCCGCATGCCGGACCGATCCGCGAGGGCTTGCAGTCGTTGCAGAAGGCGTTCCGGGAATCGTCGGCGCATCCGGACGAGCCGGGCAAGGGTCCAGGCGAGAAATACACCGGACCCGTGTACTGAGTCGTCACCCGGTCGCCAGCACCGGAAATCCCGCGGAGACGTGCCATGCTCTCGGGATGGCACGGATACTTCTGGTTCCCGGATTCTGGTTGGGTGCGTGGGCGTGGGACGAGGTCGCCGACGAGCTGCGCCGACATGGCGACGATGTGCTGGCGATGACGCTGCCCGGGCTCGACCCGGACGACGACGACCGCCTCGACGCGACCTTGGAGCGGCAGGCGCAGGCCATCGTCGATACGGTCGCGCCCGACGAGAGCATGGTGCTCGTCGCCCATTCCGGTGGCGGCGCGGCCGCCTACCTCGCCACCGACCTGGCGCCCGAGCGGTTCGCCCGCGTCATCTATGTCGACAGCGCCCCGCTGCCCAATGGTTTCGTGCTCAACTCCGAACTCGATCTCACCGCCCGCGAGTACCCGTTGCCCGCATGGTCGGAGCTGGAGGGCGAGGGCAACAGCCTGGCCGGGCTCGACCAGGCCGCGCTGGACAACTTCCGCGCCCGCGCGGTATCCGAACCGACCGCGGTGGCCGCTGCCCCGCTGCGGCTCAGCGAGGAGCCCGCGGGGCGGCGCATCCCGACGACGGTGATCTGCAACACCTTCACCGCCGAGGTGGTCAGGAAGCTGCGCGACGAGGGCGAGATCCCGATGTTCGCCGAGTTGTCGCGCCTGGACGCCGACTACGTCGATCTGCCGACCGGCCACTGGCCCATGTGGTCCAAACCGCTCGAACTCGCCGAGCTGATCCACACGATCGCCGAGGGCTGACAGCCTTCCGCGATCGCCGGGGCTCAACGGCGACGCAAGTAACCCCATGGCAGTGCCCGCACGCCCCGCGGTCCCGGCGTGACGGCCGATATCCGCGCCGAACACGTCGAGACGAGATCGGACCAGCCGTTGATCACCGTGGTGGTGTCGGGATAGCCGGGACCGACGAAGAACGGGACGGCTCCGCAGCGAGACCGTAAGAGATGACGGTCCTCGCTGCGGAGCCGGTGTCAACGCCCGCTGCTGCCAGCCGGTCAGCCGACGGCGGCGGCCTTCTTGGCGACCCGTTTGGTCGCGCGTTTCGGTTTCGCCTTCGCCGGGGCGGAGGAGGCGGGCTTGTCGAGCGCCTCGCGCAGGAAGTGACCGGTATAGCTGTCGGCCACCGCGGCGACCTCCTCCGGGGTGCCCTGGGCGACGACGGTACCGCCGCCGGAACCGCCTTCCGGGCCCATATCGATCACCCAGTCCGAGGTCTTGATGACATCGAGGTTGTGTTCGATGACGATCACCGTGTTGCCCTTGTCGACCAGTCCGTTGATGACGACGAGCAGTTTGCGGATGTCCTCGAAATGCAGGCCGGTGGTCGGTTCGTCGAGGATGTAGACCGTCCGCCCGGTGGATCGTTTCTGGAGTTCGGCGGCCAGCTTCACCCGCTGGGCCTCACCACCGGACAGGGTGGGCGCGCTCTGCCCGAGCCGCACATACCCCAAGCCGACGTCGACGAGGGTCTTGAGATAACGGTGGATCGAGGTGACCGGCTCGAAGAATTCGGCGGCCTCCTCGATCGGCATATCGAGCACCTCGGCGATGGTCTTGCCCTTGTAGTGCACCTCGAGGGTTTCCCGGTTGTAGCGCGCGCCATGGCACACCTCGCACGGGACGTACACGTCGGGCAGGAAGTTCATCTCGATCTTGAGGGTGCCGTCGCCGGAGCAGGCCTCGCAGCGGCCGCCCTTGACGTTGAACGAGAACCGGCCCGGCTGGTAGCCGCGCACCTTCGCCTCGGTGGTCGCGGCGAACAGGGTGCGGATCTTGTCGAACACACCGGTGTAGGTGGCCGGATTGGAGCGCGGGGTGCGCCCGATCGGTGACTGGTCCACCTGCACCAGTTTGTCCA
Source organism: Nocardia cyriacigeorgica (assembly GCF_029868385.1). Taxonomy (GTDB): domain Bacteria; phylum Actinomycetota; class Actinomycetes; order Mycobacteriales; family Mycobacteriaceae; genus Nocardia; species Nocardia cyriacigeorgica_F. The sequence continues at coordinate 68,655 of NZ_JARWNX010000048.1, forward strand.
GATGGTCGAGCCCGTTGACCCTGGTGTGCCTGCCGGGCACCTGCCGCGCACCGTTGAGCCGGTTGGCCAGCACCGTCGCCAGGATGTCGTTGACCAGGGTGGATTTACCCGATCCCGAAACGCCGGTGACGGCGGTGAGCACACCGAGCGGGAACGCGACGTCGATGCCCTTCAGATTGTGCTCGGTCGCGCCGACCACGGTGACCTGACGCTTCTTGCTGACCGGACGCCGCACCATCGGCACCTCGATCTGCTCACGACCCGACAGGTACGCACCGGTCAGCGAGTTCGGGTCGGTGAGCAGCTCCTGATACGGACCGCTGTGCACCACCCGGCCGCCGTGTTCACCGGCCAGCGGGCCGATATCGACCACCCAGTCCGAGGCGCGGATGGTGTCCTCGTCGTGTTCGACCACGATCAGGGTGTTGCCGAGCTTCTTGAGCCTGGTCAGGGTCTCGATGAGCCTGCGGTTGTCGCGCTGATGCAGACCGATGGACGGTTCGTCGAGCACGTACAGCACGCCCACCAGCCCGGACCCGATCTGGGTCGCCAGCCGGATACGTTGCGCCTCACCACCGGACAGGGTGGCCGCGGCCCGCGACAGCGTCAGATATTCCAGGCCGACATCGAGCAGGAAGCCGAGCCGCGCCTGCACCTCCTTGAGCACCTGACCGGCGATGGCGGCCTCGCGGTCGCCGAGGGTGAGGCTGTTGAGGAAGGCCGAGCAATCGCCGATGGACAGATCACACACCTCCGCGATGGATCGGCGTTCACCGGCGGCGGCGATGGTGACCGCGAGGATTTCCGGCCGCAGCCGGGCGCCGTTGCAGACCGGGCACGGCACATCGCGCATGTACCCGTCGTAATGCTCCTTCATCTGCTCGGACTCGGTGTTCTCCATCCGCCGCTGCAAGAACGGCATCACGCCCTCGAAATCGGCGTAATAGGAGCGTTTGCGCCCGTACCGGTTGGTGTAGGACACGTGCACCTGATCGGAGCTGCCCTCCAGCACCGCCTTACGCGCCTTCACCGGCAGCTGCCGCCACGGTGTGTCCATGGAGAAACCGATGGCCTCGGCCAGACCCGACAGCAGCCGGGTGAAGTACTCGGCGGTCTGCCCGCGCGACCACGGCGCGATGGCGCCCTCGGCCAGACTCAGATCCGGGTCCGGCACCACGAGTTCGGGATCGACCTCCTTGCGGATGCCGAGACCGACACAGTCCGGGCACGCGCCGTAGGGCGAGTTGAACGAGAACGAGCGGGGCTCGAGATCCTCGATATCGAGCGGATGACCGTTCGGGCAGGCGAGCCGTTCGGAGAAGCGGCGTTCCCGGTCGTGGGCGTGTTCGTCGCGGTCGACGAAATCCAGCACGACGATGCCGTCGGCCAGGCGCAACGCCGTCTCGATGGAATCGGTGAGCCGCTGTTTGGAACCGGGTTTGACGGCCAAGCGGTCGACGACCACTTCGACGTCGTGCTTCTCCTGCTTCTTCAGCTTCGGCGGATCGGTGAGCGGATACACCACGCCGTCGACCCGTACGCGGGCGTAGCCCTGGGTGTTGAGCTGGTCGAACAGGTCGACGAATTCGCCCTTGCGGGTGCGCACCACCGGGGCGAGCACCTGGAACTTGATCCCCGGCTCCATGGCGAGCACCTGGTCGACGATCTGCTGCGGGGTCTGCTTGGCGATGAGTTCACCGCAGACCGGGCAGTGCGGGGTTCCCGCGCGGGCGTAGAGCAGACGCAGATAGTCGTAGACCTCGGTGATGGTGCCGACGGTGGAGCGGGGATTGCGGTTGGTCGATTTCTGGTCGATCGACACCGCGGGCGAGAGGCCCTCGATGAAGTCGACGTCGGGCTTGTCCATCTGCCCGAGGAACTGACGCGCGTACGCCGACAGCGACTCCACATAGCGCCGCTGACCTTCGGCGAAGATGGTGTCGAACGCCAGGCTGGACTTGCCCGAACCGGACAGTCCGGTGAACACGATCAGGCTGTCGCGGGGCAGATCGAGATCGACCCCTTTGAGGTTGTGCTCCCGAGCTCCGCGCACGGTGAGGCGTTCCGCCACCAGGTCGGTCCCTTCTCTTCGATATCCCGCGTTTCCGGGTTCCGGCATGCCGATATGTCCCCGGCGGCCATGCTAGGCCGGACCACCGACAAGTTTTCCCGGGCGCGGGCCGCCACCCGCCAGATGACTTTCGGCCATCCCCCACGGCCGTTGAGCGAGCTACCTTGACCAGGGTAGACAAACGAACAGGAGTCGGCTGTGCTCGAGGTGTTCCTGGTCGACGATCACGAGATCGTCCGCCGCGGTCTGATCGACCTGCTCGAGAGCGATCCGGACCTCACCGTCGTCGGCCAGGCCGGTGACGTCGCGAGCGCCATGACCGGTATCCGGGCACTGCGCCCGCGAGTCGCGGTGCTGGACGTGCGGTTACCCGACGGGAACGGCATCGAGCTGTGCCGCGATCTGCTCGCCGAGTTCGACGAGCTGCGCTGTCTGATCCTCACCTCCTACACCGACGATCAGGCCATGCTCGATGCGATCCTCGCCGGTGCGAGCGGTTATGTGGTGAAGAACATCAAAGGGATGGAGCTGGCCGACGCCGTGAAGGATGTCGGTGCGGGCCGTTCGCTGCTCGACACCAAGGCCGCGGCCGTCCTGCGGGCCCGGCTGCGCCGCAGCACCGAGGCCGACGGCCCGCTGGCCGGTCTCACCGAACAGGAACACAAGTTGCTGACGCTGCTCGGCGAGGGCCTGACCAACCGCCAGATCGCCGCGCGCATGTTCCTCGCCGAGAAGACGGTGAAGAACTATGTCTCCCGCCTGCTCGCCAAGCTCGGGGTGGAGCGGCGCACCCAGGCCGCGGTGCTGGCCACCAAGCTCGGCGAGCGGTGAACGCGGGCTAGCGGACCGGACGCACCACGGCGAGATCGCCGTCGTAGCGGCGATAGAGCAGATGGCCGCGTCCGGTGGTGGCATCGGTGAAGAACAGGAACGGCAGCCCGCGCCAGCACAACCGGGTGGCGGCGTCGCCCTCGTCGAGGATCGGCGCGGGCGCCGGATCGACGGTCAGCGCCATCGGCGACGGTGCGGAATCGGTGGGCTCGGTGGTGCGCTGGCGGATCATGTGCACGCCGTCCGGGTCGATCCAGTGCACCACCGCCTCCTCACCGGTCTCGGCGTCGGTGAACAGGTGCACGTCGTAGTCCATCGCGTCGAGCACCTCGATCGCCTGTGCGGGGGTGCCCACCAGCAGACGGTGATCCTTGCGCCGGGTGATCGGCCGCTGTTCGGTGACCCGCGCCAGCGGCGGCCGGGCCGGATCGGGCCAGATCCGCGGCGTCGGGTCGGCGGCGAGGCGGGCGATCTGGCGGTCGAGTCGTTCGGCGGCGAAGGTCACCGCGAAACCGCGTGGGCCGGGGACCTGCACGCGGGTCCGGGTGTCGCGCGAGTGGATATTGGCCTGCACGACCGTGGGTTGATCGGCGTCGTCGGGTGCGGTGACGCGCACGTGCGCGGCCGCGTCGAGATGGTGGCGGCGCAGTACCCGCCCGATGGCCCGCACCGCACGGGTCACGTCGGCGGGTGGTACCGCGCCATGGGTGGTGACCGCGAGGTCGGGCTCGGTCGCGGTGGCCCACAGCTCCAGCGAATTCATAGGAAACCCCTGCTTTCTATTCTCGCCGTGCGGATATGCCACCATCACGCAGAGATCACGAACAGGGCCGAAAGTCCCCGATCCACCCATAGCATTGGCTGAACGCCGCGTCACACCAACCCATTCGGGGCACGGTCGTCGCGCGGATACGACAGGAAAACCAGATGGCCGATATGACCGGAGCCCACCGCCGCGGGCCCGCGGCCGAGCGCGCCGAGCCACCGGAGACACGGCGCGTGTCATCGGTCGCACGCGGTTCGGCGAGCGAACGCAGCAGCCCACCCGCCGTCCGCGGTGCGCTCTACCAGCAGCGACTGCGGGAACTGCTGACCGAGGTCAGCGATCGGGTGCAGGTGTCGTCCGATTCGCGCGGCCGGATGGACGGGCTGATCGAGGCCATGCTCACGGTGACCTCGGGCCTCGATCTCGACGACACCCTGCGCGCCATCGTCCGCACCGCGACCGGCCTGATCGACGCCGGGTACGGCGCGCTCGGGGTGCGCGGCCACGGCGGACAGGTGTTCCAGTTCGTCGCCGAGGGCATCGACGAGCAGACCAGGGCGCGGATCGGCCGCCTACCCGCCGGTCATGGCGTGCTCGGGGCGGTCTTCGCGCAGGCCACGCCGCTGCGGCTCGACGATCTCACCGCGCATCCGGAGTCGGTGAGCTTCCCGGCGCACCATCCACCCATGCGCACCTTCCTCGGCGTTCCGGTGCGGATCCGTGACGAGGTCTTCGGCAGCCTCTACCTGTGCGAGAAGGCCGGGGGCCAGCCGTTCACCGTCGAGGACGAGGTGCTGGTGCAGGCGCTGGCCGCCGCGGCGGGCATTGCCGTCGACAACGCACGGCTCTACGAATCGGCGCGGACCAGGCAGGAATGGATCGAGGCGACTCGCGAGGTGGCGACCGAATTCCTCGCCGTCGGCACGCCGGGACGGGCGTTGGAGCGGGTGGTCGATCATGCGCGCGCCCTCACCGGATCGCAGCTGTGTTTCCTCGCCGCGGCCGGTCCAGGCGATGTCACCGAGCTGCTGATCACGCACTGGTCCGGCCCGGACGCGCGCCGCGCAGGGCATCCGCTCCCGCTGGCGGGCACCGCCGTCGGCGAGGCGTTCGGCAGGCGGACCCCACTGCGGTTCGATGACGCCGGACAGGTCGATCTCGGTATCACGCTGCCCTCCCCCGGCCCCGCGCTGATCCTGCCGTTGTGCACATCGGACGCGACCCACGGCACCCTGGTCACCGTGCGACGCGCGGGCGCCGCACCGTATTCGGACGAGCTGGTCGAACTCACCGCCGCGTTCACCGATCAGGCGGCGTTGGCGATGCAGCTGGCCGATGCGCAGCGGCGGATGCGTGAGGTCGATATTCTCGCCGACCGTGATCGGATCGCTCGCGATCTGCACGATCACGTCATCCAGCGGTTGTTCGCAATCGGGCTCACCTTGCAGGGCGCGGTACCGCGTGCCACCGTCCCGGAGGTGCGCGACCGGCTCGCCCGAGTGATCAACGATCTCCAGGAGGTCGTGCAGGAGATCCGCACCTCCATCTTCGATCTGCACGGCGGCGCCGACAGCGCGCGTTTGCAGCAGCGCATCGAGCACGCCATCCGGCAGCAGACCGCCGACACCACCATCCGCGCCACGGTGCAGTTCTCCGGGCCGCTGTCGGTGCTGGAACCGGAGCTGGCCGATCACGCCGAGGCCGTGGTGCGCGAAGCGGTGAGCAATGCCGTGCGCCATTCCGGCGGCGATACCGTCACCGTCGATATCGGGGTCTCCGACGATCTGACGATCGTGGTCACCGACAACGGCTGGGGCGTACCCCATCACGTCATCCGCAGCGGTCTACGCAACCTCGAGCAGCGCGCGGAGCAGGCCGAGGGCCGTTTCACGATCACCGCCGCCGTTGCCGCGCACGCACGCATCGATGCCGAGGACACGCTGCCCGGAACCCGGCTCTCGTGGACCGCACCGCTCCCCTAGCGCTGGCAATCAACCAGGGACTATCGCCAGGGATGAGCGGTATGGCACGGACGGCGCGGTGGAGATCGGTGCCGTAGCAGTCCGCCGACCGGGACGGGCCTGCCGTCGTCGGCGCGCCACCACGGGGCCGACAGCCAGGGCGTGTCAGTCCGGCGGCGCCAGCACCACCATCGCGTTGTGGCCACCCATCCCCAGCGACAACTTCACCGTGATCCCGCCCGCACTCGGTACCGCCCCGTCCAGCAGTCGTGGATGCGGTGGGGCGACGATCGGGGCGGCGGGCACGAGGCCACGCTCGAAACCGAGTGCTGCGGTCGCGATTTCCACGGCGGCGGCCGCGCCCTGGCAGTGCCCGGTCAGTGGTTTGAGCGCGTAGATCTCGGGTCGATCGTCGAAGACCTCGGCCAGTAGCGCGCGTTCGGCGGTATCGCATTGACGGGTTCCCGTGCCGTGCGCGTTGAAATACCGCACGTCGGCGGCGGATACACCCGCCGCGGCGAGTGCTCTGCGGGCACATTCGACGATCTGTCGATGGCCGGGGTCCACCGACACCACGTGATGGGCATCGTTGGTCATCGCACCGCCGAGCACGGTGGCGTACGGGCGCGCGACCGCACGACTGAGCACGAACCCGACCGACGCCTCCCCCATGCTGAAGCCGCGGCTGCCCTCCTGGAAGGGCCGACACGCCTGCAAGGGTTCGGCATCGGTGACGGCGGCGCCGAGCCGGACGAAATGCTCGACCATATCCGGTGTCGCCGACAGATCCGTCGCGACACACACCACATCGTCGGCGATACCGGCGGCGAGCCACATCTGCGCGGTCAACACCGCGACGTTGCCCGAACTGCACGCCGCCGACACATTCATCGCCGGGCCGTGCAACCCGAACTCCTGCATCACCATCGAGATCGGGGTGGACGGCAGCAGCCGCAGATACTCGCGGGAGCGGCGATGGCCGCCGTCGACGGTGTAGAAGTCGCGCCAGTTGGTCACATCGCCGAGCACGATCGCGTGCACCAGCCCGACGGTGCGCCCCGGCCGCCACCCGCGGGCGCTCGCATCGGCGATGGCCTCGCGCGCCGCCTCGTGCACGGCACGCCCGTACCGGCTGCTACTCACCCGCGGATCGCCACCGGGCGGCACCAGCGACACCCAGGCCGCTTCCTCGCGTCCGACCCCGTATCCGGGCTGTATGCCCGCCGCGGACTTGCCGCTCAGCACTCCGCGCCACAGCGCTTCGCGCCCCCATCCGTACCCGGTGACGGCGCCGACACCGGCTATGGACATATGATGATCAGGTTCCGGCATGGCATCGCTCCTCGGCCCGATCTTCTGGAACCGGTTCTGTCATGATCACCGGATCGAGCCGGGCGACGTACCCGAAACGAGACCGCGGCGATCGCGTCGATCATGTGAACGGCGCACATGTCGCGTCCAGAATAATCCCGTGCTCCAATGACCAGCTGACGGTGGACGATCGGGGGTTCGAGTGGGAGAGGACAGGCTCAGCGCCGCCGAGCAGCTGGCGCAGCGGTACCGGTCTCTGGTCGAACACACGCCGGACGGCATCTGCGTGCACGAACGCGGCACCATCGTCTACGTGAATCCGGCGACGGTGCGCATGCTCGCGGCCTCCGGTCCGGAGGATCTCGTCGGACGTCCCCTCGTGCAGTTCGTGCACCCGGATTCCGTTCCGGGGATGCTCGATCGCATCGCCCGGCTCACCAGGGCGGGGGCGGCATCCCAACCCGCCGAGATGACCCTGACCCGGTTGGACGGCGCTCATGTGCAGGTGGAGACCGTCTCGGTGCTCACCGTCTGGCACGACCAGGCCGCCTATCAGGTCGTCATCCACGATCTCACCGCCCAGCGCGCCGCCGAGGCCGCCCAGCACCGGGCCGAACAGCATTTCACCACCGTGGTGTCCCAGCTGGAGGAGGGCGTGACGGTGATCGACCGGGACGGCCGGATCGAATCGGTCAATCCGGCGGCGCGGCGGATCTTCGGCATCGAGGACACCGGCGATCTGGCCGGGGCCACCATCGCGGACCTGCCGTTGACGCTGCTGGACGCCAATGCCCAGCCGATGCCGACCGCGCGTCATCCGGTGGCCCGCACCCTGGCCACCGGTGAAACCATCACCGGCTACGTCTTCGGCGTCGACCGGCCCGACGGGCAGCGGCGGTGGCTGTCGGGCTCGAGCCGGCTGCTCAATCCCGGCGATCCGGATTCCGCCGCGGTGTCCTCGTTCGCCGATATCACCGAGTTCCGGGCCAGTCGCCGCCACCTCGAATATCAGGCCACCCACGATTCGCTGACCGGGCTGGCCAACCGATCGCTGATCCTGTCCCAGCTGGCCGGTGCGCTCGCGACCAGCGAGGATCTCCCGGTATCGGTGGTCATGTTCATCGATCTGGACGGGTTCAAGGCGATCAACGACACCCTCGGTCACGCCATCGGCGACACCGTCCTGCAAATCGTGGCCCAGCGACTCCAGCGGGCGCTGCGCGCCGAGGACATCGTCGGGCGGCTCGGCGGCGACGAATTCCTCGTGCTGCTGTCCGGCCGCACCCGGCAGGCCGATCTGGACGCCCTGGTGCTGCGGTTGCAGACCACCATGGCCGAACCGATCGTCGCGCGCGGACATCGCATCGAGGTCAATGCCTCGATCGGGGTCACCGCGCTGCGTCCCGGCGACCGCCGCACCCCGGAGGCGGTGTTGCACGACGCGGATGTGGCGATGTATCGCGCCAAGCCCGCCGGTCATCGTGAGGGCACGATCGGCGCGGCCCGCAGACCGAACAACACGCACGCATCCTGAGCGCGGCCGGGCTCCGGGTCTGCCCGGCGGCGCGGGCGCCGAACGCGCAGTAGACTGGACAGTTCCGTTTTCGGATCGTCCGCGTATCCCATGAAGCCGCCTTCTGCCCCACTGGTGCCTGGTCACCGGGTGACAAGGAGTTCGTTTTGCCCGACCGCCTCACTCAGGACCACCGCTCCCCCATCCCGGATGCCGACCACGCACCGGAATCGAGCACCGATACCGAGATCGATCGGGAACAATCCCATCTGAGTGTCCTCTACGACCGCCTCGACGGTATGCGCAAGTACGCCTCCGACCGGCTGCGTACCGTCTTGCTGGAGACCGGCGGCACCCCGCAGGCACGCAGTGAACGCGAGTCGTTCACCCAGCTCTATACCGAGGACCTGGCCAAATACGATGCCGCCGAACACGGTCTGTGCTTCGGCCGGATCGACCTCGACGGCGACGGCACCGACGACGAGACCGAATCCGAACGCCGCTACATCGGCAGGCTCGGCATCCTCGACGAGGACAACGATTACGAACCCCTGCTGCTGGACTGGCGCGCACCCTTGGCGCGCCCGTTCTATCTGGCCACCACTGCCGCTCCCGACGGTGTGCTGCGGCGTCGACACATCCGCTCGCGCAACCGCAGGGTCACCGCCGTCAACGACGAATACCTCGATCTGGACCTCGCCCGGCGGGCCGGGGTCACCGACGACGACGGCGGCGTCGGCAGTGAGAGCGCCCTGCTGTCGGCGTTGAACGCCGCGCGCACCGGCCATATGAACGACATCGTCGAGACGATCCAGAGCGAGCAGGACGCGATCATCCGCGCCGAGCACAAGAGCGTGCTCGTCGTCCAGGGCGGGCCGGGCACCGGTAAGACCGCTGTCGCCCTGCATCGCGCCGCCTATCTGCTCTACACCTACCGCCAGCAGCTGGCCAAGGCCGGTGTGCTGATCATCGGCCCGAACGCGACCTTCCTCGACTACATCGGCCAGGTGCTGCCCTCACTCGGCGAGACCGGTGTGCTGCTGTCCACCATCGGCGATCTGTATCCGGGCGTGAAGGCCACCCGTACCGATTCGCTGCGCGCCGGTGAGATCAAGGGTTCACTGAGGGTGCTCGAGGTGCTCAAGCAGGCGGTGCGCGATCGTCAGGAGGTGCCGAAGGAGCCGATCACGCTCACCTTCGACGGCTATCCGCTCACGCTGAACCGCAAGATCGTCACCCGCGCCAGGGGCCGGGCCCGCTCCTCGCGGCGTCCACACAATCTCGCGCGGCCGATCTTCGCGTCCTCGGTGATCGACGCGCTCACCGATCAGTTGGCCACCACGATGGGCGCCGATCCGGTCGGCGGTGGCCGCAGCCTGCTCAGCAGTACCGATCTGGCCGAGATCGCCGACGAGATGCGCTCCGATGCCGAGATCCAGCGGGCCATCGGCGCCCTGTGGCCGATCCTGACGCCGCAGCAGGTGCTGTCCGATCTGCTGGCCGATCCGGCGCGCCTGGACCGGGTCGCGGGCGCGTTGGACCCGGCCGACCGTGCCGAGCTGCTGCGCCAGGACACCGGCGAGTTCAGTGCCGCCGACGCCCCGCTGCTCGATGAACTGGCCGAACTGCTCGGCATCGATGACGCCGAGGAACGCGAACGCGCCCGCCGCCGCTGGCGGGCCCAGCTGGCCGAGGCCCAGGACGCCCTCGACATCCTCACCGGTTCCGCGCCACAGGATCTGGAGGACGAACTCGATCCCGAGATCCTGATGGCCTATGACCTCATCGATGCGAGCCAGCTGGCCGAACGTCAGCAGGTGCGCACCCGCCAGACCACCGCCGAACGGGCGGCCGGTGACCGTACCTGGACCTACGGGCATGTCATCGTCGACGAGGCGCAGGAGCTGTCGGAGATGGCGTGGCGCATGGTGATGCGGCGGATTCCGAATCGCTGGATCACCGTCGTCGGCGATGTGGCGCAGACCGGTGATCCGGCGGGTGCCTCGACCTGGCAGGCGATGCTGGAACCGTATGTGGCCACACGCTGGAAGCTGACCGAGCTCACCGTCAACTACCGCACGCCCGCCGAGATCATGACGGTGGCGGCCGAGGTGCTCGCGGCCATCGATCCGGCGGCCGAGGTGCCGCGTTCGGTCCGCGAATCCGGGCATCGACCGCGCGCGCTGCGCTACGGGGCGGACGCGCTCGGTGCGGAGCTGGCGGCCATGGTGGCCGACGAGCGGGGGCCGGGCACCGTGGCCGTGATCGTGCCGCATGCGTCGGCGGCCGAGTTCGCCGATCTCGCGGCCGAATCGGTGCGCGTGCTCACGGTGCACGAGGTGAAGGGTCTGGAATTCGATGCGGTGTATCTGGTGGAACCGCGGCGGATCATCGCCGAATCACCGCGCGGGCTCAACGATCTGTATGTGGCGCTCACTCGTGCCACACAACGACTCACCGTGGTGCACAGCGAGGATCTGCCCGAGGTGATGAGTTCCCTGCAAGAGTGAGGATTCGTACCGCGTGGTCGCCGCCGGACAGCGGCGACCACGCGTGCTACGACCTCTGGTGCCTCGGTTCGGCGTCAGCGAACGGTGTGCACGATGAGCACGTCGGAACGCGATTTACGCGCGACATCCGACGGCACCGAACCGAGCAGCCGCCCGGTCAGGGTGTTGAGTCCACGATTACCGACGACGAGCAGATCGGCCTGGGTCTCCTTGACCAGATCGAGCAGCGATTCGACCGGCTCACCCACGATGGCGCGCTCGACGATCTCCTTGGCGCCCGCGGCGGTGGCGCGATCGCGGGCGGTGCGCAGGATCTCGTTGGTCGGCGCGGAGCCGCGCACCTGGTAGGCCTCGTCCTTGAGCACATCGGCGGCCGCGGCGACCTCACGGTCATCGGTCGGGTAGTAGGCGCAGGCCACGACCAGGGTCGAGCCAGCGGCCCCGGCCAGGGCGGCGGCCTTGTCGACGGCGACATACGACGAGTCCGAGCCATCGGTACCGACGACAATGGTCCGGTAGGCGGTCATCTCTCCTCCAACTGTGCGGGTCGGACGCCTGCGTCAGGGTTTCGTCCCGGCGTGTCGGGGCTTCGGCGCGGCGACTGGGTCGACCATAGCGGCAATACGCCCGGAATTATCAGAATTCGCAACACATCACATTCGGAGTGTTCGCGATACCCGCGGCCGTCCGGCCTGGGCGAATACGCCATGCCATGGCCTACCTGGGCGGACCCAAACCATCGGCCGCCGGTCTGTGATCTACCACAACATCGGTGAACGGTATTGCCGCCCTGGGACATTCATCACAACATCGCTACCCCCGAACCGCTTCCGGCCCGTCCGCGATCGCGGACGGGCCGGAAGGCACTGGGTAGGACTCAGGGCCACTGCCGGTAGTCGGCCCAGAAAATACCCAGAATCGCTCCGATGATGTCCATGCGTTCCCTTTCACTACGGATGCGGACGGCAATATTAGCGCGTGCGGCACATCACATGCTGAAAAGCGGTCCGGTGATGGTCAATCCCAGATCCTCGGTGTGGGCGAAGAACGCGAACAACATCAGCGAGGCGCCGGCCAGCGACAGATCCTTGTTGAACTGGATCATCTCCATCTGTTTGGTCTGCGGATCGGTCTCGACCCAGAACTGGTGCATCAGAAGGGCGGTGGGAACCAGCATGATGAACAGCAGCAGCGCACCGAGATCGGCCCACACCCCGAGCAGTACGCTCACCCCACCGAGCACCATCAGCGCCCCCGAAGCCAGCACACCCGCCTTGGGTGCGGGCACGCCACGGCTCTGCGCGTAACCGGTCATCGCCTCGGTCTGCGTGAAGTGGCCGAGCGCCGAACCGAAGAAGAGCACAACGAACAACACCCGGCCGATCAACACCACGACATCCATGTCCAGCTCCTTATTCGCCGGTGGGTAGATAGTGCGATATTCAACCACTCGCCGGTGCCCACCATCGGCGGAAACGGACTATCGGAACTGTTCCGGTATCCGATCGACGGTCGGGAGCACTTTCGCGGTGATCTCGTTGCGCGAGCGTATCGACTGTTTGCCGTATTCCAGCGGCGCCATTCCGACTTCGGCGGTGAATTCTCGGGTGAAATGCGCCTGGTCGTAATAGCCGAGTTCGTCCGATAATGCCGCCAGATCCTCTATTCGGCCGCGAGCGAGCAGATCGGCCGCATCCTGTAATCGATAGCGGCGCAGAACCCATTTCGGACCGGCGCCCACATACCGCCGGAACAGCCGTTGCAGAGTGCGGATGGACACGGCGTATCGGGCGGTGACCTGATCGACCCGGGTGAGCCGCTGATCCGATGCCATGGCGTCGATGATCCGTAGCACCAGTGCGTAGTTGGGGTCGTCGGCCACCGTCGCGCGGCCGAGGAAGTCCTCCACCACCGCACGGCGCGCGATATCCGAGGATTCCGCGAGCACGGCCTCGGTCAGGTATTCGGCCGCCGGAATCACCTCGGCCAGCGCGACCGCACGATCCCGGAACTCGCCGACATCGAGCCCGGTGAACGCACCGAAACCACCCGCACGGAACCGGACCCCGAAAGTCTCTCCGGCTCCGGACAATTCACGGACGAACTTGGTGGTGCAGACTCCGGTGACGAAACCACCGGTCCGGGTGGCGGAGCGCTCGAACGTGACATTGACGCAGGGGAACGGCAGGACCTCGGCGAAGTAGGGCGGGCGCCCACGCAGATCCCAGCGCACCGACCAGTACCAGTCGACGACACCGGCACTGCGCGGCCCGGCCGGGAGTCGGTGCAGCGACCGATGCCTGGCCTGCTCGTCCGGATGCAGAATCCCCTTGCGGCCGGTGAGGGCGACCGCCGGATCACCACTCTCTGGCATTGTGTCGCCTTCTTACAAGATCGCCGCGGCGATACCGGCCAGGATCGTAGACATGACCGAGACCGTGAATCCGATCCCCGACGGCTACCACTCCATCACCTGTTTCCTCGCCGTCCCGGACGGCAACAAAGCCATTGATTTCTACACCGCTGTGTTCGGCGCCGAAGTGATCACCCGCAACGATCTGCCCGATGGGCAGCCCGCGCACGCCGAGCTGAAGATCGGCGACTCCACCCTGCAAATGGGGATGCCGATCCCGGACAACAATGTCCTCGCCCCGAACGGCGAATGGGTGCACACCTCCATCGTGCACTACTGCCCCGACGTCGATGCCGTCATCGCCCGCGCGATCGAACACGGCGCCCGCAGCGCCGAGGAGCCGCAGACCTTCGTCACCGGCGACCGCTACGGCGTGGTCATCGACCCGTTCGGGCATCGCTGGGCGGTGATGACCAAGGTGGAGAACGTCTCCAAAGAGGAGGCGGAGCGCCGGGTGAACGAATGGATGGCCACCCAGAGCTGAGCTGCTGGGCAGGTTCGGCCCGCGTCGGGTACCCGATGCGGGCCGAACACCGACGCGGCTCAGCTCAGCCCCGCCGCATCCATACCACGCAATTCCTTCTTCAAGTCCGCGATCTCGTCACGCAGGCGGCCCGCCAGCTCGAATTGCAGTTCGCGGGCGGCGTTCATCATCTGATCGGCCAGTTCTTTCACCAGATCGGCCAATTCGGCCCTCGGCATCGACTTGATATCGCGGCCCTCGATGACGCCCGCGCTCACCGCCCGACCGGGTTCACCCTGGGCGCGGCGACCGCGGCTGGCGTTGCGGCCCGAACCGCCGACGGCCACTTCGTCGTCGGCTTCCTGATACACCTGGTCGAGGATGTCGGCGATCTTCTTGCGCAGCGGCTGCGGATCGATGCCCATCTCCTCGTTGTAGGCGATCTGCTTGGCGCGGCGACGTTCGGTCTCATCGATGGCGTGGCGCATGGAGTCGGTGATCTTGTCCGCGTACATGTGCACCTCACCGGACACATTGCGGGCCGCGCGACCGATGGTCTGGATCAGACTGGTGCTGCTGCGCAGGAAACCTTCCTTGTCCGCGTCGAGGATGGCGACCAGCGACACCTCGGGCAGGTCGAGGCCCTCACGCAGCAGGTTGATACCGACCAGCACATCGTATTCACCGAGACGCAGCTGCCGTAGCAGCTCCACCCGGCGCAGGGTATCGATTTCCGAATGCAGGTACCGCACCCGCACACCGAGCCCGAGCAGATAGTCGGTGAGATCCTCGGCCATCTTCTTGGTGAGCGTGGTGACCAGCACCCGCTCGTCACGATCGGTGCGCTCGCGGATCTCGTGCACCAGATCGTCGATCTGGCCCTTGGTGGGTTTGACGATCACCTGCGGATCCACCAGACCGGTCGGGCGGATGACCTGCTCGACCACCTCACCACCGGCCTGGCCCAGTTCGTAATTACCTGGGGTGGCCGACAGGTACACCGTCTGCCCGATCCGGTCGGCGAATTCCTCCCAGGTGAGCGGACGGTTGTCGATGGCCGACGGCAGCCGGAACCCGTATTCGACGAGATTGCGCTTACGCGACATATCGCCTTCGTACATGCCGCCGATCTGCGGCACCGTGACATGTGATTCGTCGATGACGAGCAGGAAATCCTCGGGGAAGTAGTCGAGCAGCGTCGCGGGCGCCGACCCGGCCGGGCGTCCGTCGATATGACGCGAATAGTTCTCGATACCGGAGCAGAACCCGACCTGACGGATCATCTCCAGGTCGTATTGGGTGCGCATGCGCAGCCGCTGCGCCTCCAGCAGTTTGCCCTGACGCTCGAATTCGGCCAGGCGCGTTTCCAGTTCCGCCTCGATATCGTGGACGGCGCGCTCCATCCGGTCCGGACCCGCCACATAATGGGTGGCCGGGAAGATGCGCACCATATCCACCTGGCGCACCACATCACCGGTCAGCGGATGCAGGTAGTACAGCGCCTCGACCTCGTCGCCGAAGAATTCGATGCGGACCGCGAGTTCCTCATAGGACGGAATGATCTCCACGGTATCGCCACGCACCCGGAAGGAGCCGCGGGTGAAGGCCATATCGTTGCGGGTGTACTGCACGTCGACCAGCAGCCGCAGCAGTGCGTCACGGTCGACCTCGGTGCCCACCTCCAGCTGCACCGACCGGTCGAGATAGGACTGCGGGGTGCCGAGGCCGTAGATGCACGACACCGAGGCGACCACCACCACATCGCGGCGGGAGAGCAGGCTCGACGTGGCCGAATGGCGTAACCGCTCGACATCGTCGTTGATCGAGCTGTCCTTCTCGATATAGGTGTCGGTCTGCGCGATATAGGCCTCGGGTTGGTAGTAGTCGTAGTACGAGACGAAGTACTCGACCGCGTTGTTCGGCAGCATCTCGCGCAGTTCGTTGGCCAGCTGCGCCGCGAGGGTCTTGTTCGGCGCCATCACCAGGGTCGGCCGTTGCAGCCGTTCGATCAACCATGCGGTGGTGGCGGATTTACCGGTGCCGGTGGCGCCGAGCAGCACCACATCGCGCTCGCCGGAGGTGATGCGGCGTTGCAGTTCGTCGATGGCGGCGGGCTGATCGCCCGCGGGCTGATGCGGGCTGACGACCTCGAACCGTCCGCCGACCCGTTCGATCTCGCCGACCGGACGGAACTCCGAATGCGCCAGCGGCGTCCGGCCCTGTTCATCGGCCGGGATCTCGGTTGCGAATGCCATGCTCACCAGGGTAGGCGCAGCCACCGACAGGTTCGCCGCCTCGGCGAGGGTGACATCGTCCACCTGGACAACAGCCCCGTCGACGGTAGATTCTCGGGACATGACCCAGGCACCATCAGTGGACGTGCACCGGCCCAAGGTGGAGTACTTCAACATCGCCGAGCTCACCAATACCGACCCCAAGGGTTTCGTCCGACCGGTCGAGAGTTACCGCGTCGAACCGTGGGGCCTGTACATGGCGCGGACCGCCGACCATCCGTCGTTCCACTACATGGAGTCGTGGCTGCTGCCGGAGCTGTCGATCCGCGCGACGGTGTTCCACTACACCGCGGCACATCTGCGCAACCAGGACTACTACATCGATATCGGTGAGTTCGCCGAGGTCGAGCCCAAGAAATGGCGTTCGGTGGACCACTATCTGGATCTGCTGGTGCGCACCGGCCGCGATACCCGACTGCTCGACGTCGACGAGCTGCTGGCCGCGTATTCGGCGGGCCTGGTCGACGCGGTCACCGCCGAGAAGGCGATCGCCACCGCCGCCACCGCAATCGACGGTATCGCCGCCAACGATCACGATTTCCTGCGCTGGACCGCCTCCCTTGGGATGCCGCTCACCTGGCTGTAGTCCGGCTCAGGCCTCCGGATCCGTCGCCGCACGCCACCGCATGACCCGCGGGTACGCCTCATCGAACCACGGCTCCTTCACCGCCAGATAGGCCGTCATCGCGGCGTCACCGGTCGAGCCGGCGGCCTTCGCCTCGCCGTCGCGCTTCACCCGCGCGTACTCCTCGCGAGCGGCGGGTTCGGCGCGCAACCAATCCCGGAACGCCAGCGCGAACTGCTGACCGGGCGAACCCGCGACCCGGATGTGCACATTGGCCGGGCGGCCCGGATCGGCGCTGCCGTGCAGCCGTTTGGCCCACAGACCGGTGTCGGTGCCCTCGGGGTCGGCCTCGGTCGGTTTCGGGTTGTCCCCGACGACGCCCGGCTTGACCGGGAATCCCGCGGTGGCCAGCGCATCGCGCAGCCCGTCGGCGGCGGCGATATCGGCCACGGTGATCTGGATATCGATGACGTCCTTCGCGAGCAGCCCTGGCACCGAGGTGGACCCGATGTGATCGATGCGCGAGGCCGCCGCACCCACGGCCACCCACAGTCGAGCGATCAGCCGCTGCGCCTGAGCCCCCCACTCCGCATCCGGCGCCACCAGCCGCAGACCGTAGCCTGCCGTCGCACCGCTGCGCAGATTGCGTTCGAAGGGCACCAGGCGCTCGTCCCAGAGTCGGTGCACCGCCGATTCGACGGCCTCGGCGGGGCCGTTGTTGTCCAGCAGCACATCGGCCACCGCTCGGCGCTGCTCATCGGTGGCCTGGGCCGATATGCGGGCGCGCGCATCCGCTTCCGGCACACCGCGGAACCGCACCAGCCGCTGGATGCGGGTCTCGGCGTCGACATCGACCACGAGCACCAGATTCATCAGCGGCGCGAGACCGTTCTCCACCAGCAGCGGAATGTCCTGGACGACAATCGCATCCGGTGCGGCGGCGGCCAGCAGCTCTGCGGTGCGGCGGCCGACCAGCGGATGGGTGATCGCGTTCAACCGGGCCCGCGCCTCATCGTCACCGAAGGCCTTGGCGGCCAGGGCGGGACGATCCAAACTGCCGTCGGCGGCGAGGATATCGGCCCCGAATGCCTCGACCAGCGCGGCCAGGCCCTCGGTACCGGGGGCGACCACCTCACGCGCGATCGCATCCGCATCGATCACCACCGCACCGCGTTCGGCGAGGATCCGCGCCACGGTCGACTTGCCAGCGCCCATACCTCCGGTGAGGCCGATTCGTAACATCGGACCAGTCTCGCATCCGGTCATACGACGACACCGGCGACCCATCCGCGGGCACCGCGGCCACGAACCATGGAAGGCGGGTCGATGACGCCCCGCGGGAATCGGGCTCCGGGGGATCATCCGGCGGCCCTCGGGAATCGGTATCCACTGCCGATGCACAATTCCCGACCCTGTCGGATACCCATTCCCGCAGCCATTTCCACCATCCGGCGCGGCTATTGCCCGTTCCGTGATGCAGCCGAGACCGTCTCGCAACATTTCCGGTCGAATACGGTTTCCAAGCGATAACTTTCCGACACGCCGAGCAATTACTTCGGCAAAATACGCTGCGGACGACTTCGGGTCGGCTAACCTTCGCCGTGGCGATCCAGGCCAGCACCAGCACAAGCAAAGGAAGAGCATTGGGCACCAGTAGAAACCAGACGGGTCGCCACCGCCTGGGAATGGCGGGGGGCGTGCACTGCGTCGACATCCCCGCCGTCGCGGCTGCGCTCGCCGAGCACCGCCGCACATGGTTCACCTCGTTGATCAGCCCGGCGCGACATAGTTTCGCCGCCATGCGCCGCCGCTCGGTCGCACCCTCGGTGCGCTGGGTCCCCGCCACCGCAGGCTGACGCCCACTTCCCCGCCAGTGGCCCGGTCCGCACGACCGGGCCATTGTCGCGCGCCGACGAGCTACCGCCCGAGCGAGCGCACCGAGTCGAGCATTCGGCGGCCGTGCGCGCGACGACGGGTCGGATCGGATTCGGGTGAACGCACCGGCCGGTTCCGTCTCGGCGGTGATCAACTGCTCGAGGCCGACAACGATATCTCAGCCGAGGATCTCGCGGTCGTGCTGAATCGATGAGGCCGAGAATGCCCGTTTCCTGCAACGCCGGTTCACGGTCGTCGCCGCATACTCCCCACCGGAAAAGGCCGAAGGCCCCGGTCCGTATCGGACCGGGGCCTTCGGTTTGCTCTACCCGTTATCAGGCGTTGCCGGAGAGCTTCTCCCGCAGAGCCGCGAGCTGGGCGTCGCTGGCCAGCGAGCCGCCAGCGGACTCGGGCTGGCTGGAGGCCGACTGCGAACCACTCTCGGAGGAGTAGTTCGACGAGCCGCCACCGTTGGCCGCCTCGGCCGCGGCGTCGGCGGCCATCTTCTCCATCTGCGCGGTGTGCATCTTGTGGCGACGCTCCGCTTCGGCGTAGCGGCCTTCCCACTCCTCGCGCTGCTTGTCGAAGCCCTCGAGCCATTCGTTGGTCTCGGGATCGAAGCCCTCGGGGAAGATGTAGTTGCCCTGCTCGTCGTAACTGTCGGCCATGCCGTACTTCGACGGATCGAACTCGGCGTGGTAATCCTCGTTGGCCTGCTTCAGCGACAGCGAGATCCGGCGACGCTCCAGGTCGATATCGATGACCTTGACCATCGCATCGTCGCCGACGGCAACGACCTGATCCGGCACCTCGACGTGGCGCTCGGCCAGCTCGGAGATGTGCACCAGGCCCTCGATGCCCTCTTCGACGCGCACGAACGCACCGAACGGAACCAGCTTGGTGACCTTGCCCGGCACGATCTGGCCGATCGCGTGGGTGCGGGCGAACTGACGCCACGGGTCTTCCTGGGTGGCCTTGAGCGAGAGGGAGACGCGCTCGCGGTCCAGATCGACGTCGAGAACCTCGACGGTGACCTCGGTGCCGACCTCGACGACCTCGGACGGGTGGTCGATGTGCTTCCAGGACAGCTCGGACACGTGCACCAGGCCGTCGACGCCACCCAGGTCCACGAAGGCACCGAAGTTGACGATCGAGGAGACCACACCCTTGCGGACCTGGCCCTTCTGCAACTGGTGCAGGAATTCGCTGCGGACCTCGGACTGGGTCTGCTCCAGCCAGGCGCGGCGGGACAGGACCACGTTGTTGCGGTTCTTGTCCAGCTCGATGATCTTGGCCTCGATCTCCTTGCCGACGTAGGGCTGGAGGTCGCGGACACGACGCATCTCGACCAGCGAGGCCGGGAGGAAGCCGCGCAGGCCGATGTCGAGGATCAGGCCGCCCTTGACGACCTCGATGACGGTGCCCTTGACGGCCTCGTCCTTCTCCTTGAGCTCCTCGATCGTGCCCCACGCGCGCTCGTACTGAGCCCGCTTCTTCGACAGGATCAGGCGGCCTTCCTTGTCCTCCTTGGTGAGAACCAGGGCCTCGACCTCATCACCCACGGAAACGACCTCATTGGGATCGACATCGTGTTTGATGGAGAGTTCGCGGGAGGGGATGACGCCTTCGGTCTTGTAACCGATGTCGAGCAGAACCTCATCGCGATCGACCTTGACGATGGTTCCTTCGACGATGTCGCCATCGTTGAAGTACTTGATCGTGGCGTCGATGGCGGCGAGGAAGTCCTCGGCGGAGCCGATGTCGTTGACGGCTACCTGCGGCGAGGTGACGGTGGTGGGCATATGTCGGTGTGCTCCGGACGGATTGTGGTCGGTTGCGGACATTGGATCTTTCGGTACTCTGCGACACACCGAAATTGGGCGCGGTGTGATCACTCGCGCGTTCAGCGTACGCGACCTGCATCGAGCCGGGCAAACCGGTCCCGTCGCCACGCCGATACTCTTACGGCGTGTCGGACGATCGCCATGCGCAAGCAAACGAACTGCTCGGAACCGTCGGGCCTGCACGTGCCCGAATCGATTCCACGGACAGTGAACGCGCCAGCCGACGCTGGTGGGATGCCGACGCCGGTCAATACCACGATACCCACGCCGAATTCCTCGGTGTCGACTCCCCCGACGGCGAATTCGTCTGGTGCCCCGAGGGAATGCACGAGGGCGATTGGCATCTGCTCGGCGATATCGCCGGTCGGCGCATCCTCGAGATCGGCTGCGGCTCGGCACCGTGCTCGCGGTGGCTGGCCAGCAACGGCGCGCATCCGGTGGGCCTTGATCTGTCGGCGGGCATGCTCGCGCACGGGCTGGCCGCGATGGCGCGCGGCGGACCGCGGGTGCCGTTGGTCCAGGCCAATGCCGAGGCGCTGCCCTTCGCCGACGCGTCTTTCGACGCCGCCTGTTCGGCCTTCGGCGCCATCCCGTTCGTCGCCGATTCGGCGCAGGTGATGCGTGAGATCGAACGGGTGCTGCGCCCCGGCGGCCGCTGGGTGTTCTCGGTGAATCATCCGATGCGGTGGATCTTTCGCGACGATCCCGGACCGGACGGGCTCGAGGTCGTCACCTCGTATTTCGATCGCACTCCCTATATAGAGGTCGACGCTGACGGCGAGCCCACCTATGTCGAGCACCATCGCACCGTCGGCGACCGAGTCCGCGAGATCGTCGCGGCGGGCCTGCTCGTCGACGACATCATCGAACCGGACTGGCCGGAGTGGCTGGAGCGGGAGTGGGGGCAGTGGAGTCCGCTGCGTGGCGCGCTGTTCCCCGGCACCGCGATCTTCGTAGCGCGCAAACCGGGCTGAACGAGCCGAACCGCATGCCCATCGCGGTGAGCATGCGGTCGGTGTCGGCGGCGCGTCACATCCGTTCGGCGACCCGTCGCCGCTGGCGATAAGACAGTGCCGCGAGTAGCAGCGCGCCGCCCCACAGCGGCCACAGTGTCTCGGGAATATGCGTGATCCACTTGCCGTCGACCCCGATCACCGCCGCGAGCCTGAGGTACATCAGCCCGGCCGTGGTGACCAGCATGGCCACCAGCACCGCGGGAACCACCGCCACCATCGGCGGGATGCGCTTGCCCGCCAGGCCGATCATCCACCGGGGATAACGCTCACCCCAGGGGCGGATGAGGCCGATGGTGGCGAGCGCGCCGAGGGCGCCGAAACTCGCGAGTCCCGCACCGGCCAGCCACAGACCGGCCTCCTTACCTTCCTCGAACGCCTGCGGATCGAGGCCGAACCCGAATCCGAGCGCCCACATCCAGCGGGTGGCGCAGTAGATCAGCGGAGCGACCACAGCCACGACGACGGCGGGTTTGCCGTACCGGGTCAGCCCGGTTCCGGCGGCCGGCGCGTGCTCGGCGCCCTGCCTGCGATAGCACATCGCCAACAGCGCCCACCCGACCCCGGCGAGAAGCAGGATCAGCAGGTTCATCTTCGGCCAGTCGTACAGCTGGGCCCAGCCCACCCCGGCGGGCCAGCCGAACAGTGTCTTCCCGACCAGGAAGATCGGGGTGTAGCCGACCACCATCAGCGGGCGATAGTCCTGGATGCCGAAGACCAGTCCCGCCGCCAGCACCCACGCCGCGGTCAGCAGCGCGTATCGGGTCCCGCCACGGCCGACACCGCGCGCCATCAGAAAGGCAACCACGGCGCCGAACGCTGCGAGGGCGGCGATGATCGGTCCGGCGATGTCCGGTGTCGCCCAACCGGTGAGGTTGGTGGCCAGCACCTCGCGACCGCCGCCCGACATCATCGGATCGCTCGGGCCGAACGGGAACGCGTTCCCGCCGACACTCCAGTAGATCCCGGCCGCGCCGTAGAGCAGCGAGACGGCGGAGAGGGTGTAGCCGATGCGGGCTTGCCAGTTCTTTCGCATACCACCAGCTTTGCCACGGCCGGTCGATCGCAGAATGTGCCGACCGGCCCCTCCTCATCCGCCCTCACCGGCAGGAATAGGCCGATCGGCACATCGCTGGCGGTCGGTCCCCGCATAGGCTCATGTTCATCATGAACATCCGGCAGCTACTCCTCGCGGCGACCGGCATCCTGGTCCCGCTCGCGGGTATGGTGCTGGTGCCCGCGTCCGCCCTCGACACCATCGCGCCGGTCGTGGCCTGCATGACCCTCGGTCTCGTCCTGGCCACCTGGCCGCGCTCACGGACTCTGCTGCCGTTGGCCGCCGGCGCGACCGGATCGTGTTCCCTGGTGATCACCGTGGTATCGCTGGTCGCCGGGCGCGCGGCAGGCGAGCCAACACCGGAACAGATGCCGTGGATACTGCTCGAGCCGCTCCTTCTCATGGTCTTCGTGTATCTGCCGGTGCGGTGGTCACCACCGCGCGCTGCCTTCGGCGCTTGCGCCCCCGCGCTGGCCATCGCCTTGTCGGTACAGCGGTACATGCCGGGGGGCGAGACGGTGTGGTCGTTGTTCGCGAGCAGCCTGCTGTGGCTGCTGCCCGGTATCGCGGCCGGAGGCGTCGGCTTCTACCAGCGCTATCGCGAGGACGAGCGGCGCCGCGCGATCGCCGAGGCCCGGCACGAACAGCGTGTGGACCTGGCCGCCGACCTGCACGATTTCGTCGCCCACGATGTCAGCGAGATCGTGGCGCAGGCTCAGGCCGCGCGTATGGTCCTCGCGGCCGGTGACCCGAGGCTCGACGCCGCACTGACCCGGATCGAGAAGGCCGGGCTGCGTGCCCTCGCGTCCATGGACCACACCGTCCACATGCTGCGTGACTCCGGTGAGGCCGCACGCACGCCGGTGGGTGGCCTTGCCGATCTGCCCGAGCTGGCCGAACGCTTCGGTGGCGCACACCTCGACGTCCGGCTCGAGCTGGGCGAAGTCGCCGATATCCCCCGCGAACCCGCCGCGGTGGCCTACCGGGTGGTGGTCGAGGCGCTGACCAATGTCCGCAGACACGCCGCGAGCGCGTCCACGGTGGACATCCACGTCGCGATCCACGACGACGGCCTGCGCGTCGTCGTGACCGACGACGGCGCAGGTGACGGCGAATCACGCAGACCCAACCGCAAACACAGTGGTCTCGGACTGCCCGGACTCACCCAACGGGTGCAATCGCTGCGCGGCACCCTCACCGCTGGACCCCGACCGCCACGGGGCTGGAGTCTCACCGCCCACATCCCCCTCGAAGGCAGGCATCCATGAGCACCCGTGTCCTGATCGCCGATGACCAGGAGGGCATCCGTGACGCCTTCCGGATGGTCGTCGACGCCCAACCGGATATGACGGTGGTCGCCGAGGCCGCCGATGGGGCATCGGCGCTGGCACAGGCCCGGCATCTGCGCCCCGACGTGGTACTCGCCGATATCAGGATGCCCGGACTCGACGGCCTCGAACTCACCCGTCGACTCGCCGGACCGGACGTGCCCGACCCGATGCGCGTCATCGTGGTGACCACCTTCGACCTCGACGAATACGTGCACACCGCGCTCCGCGACGGCGCCTGCGGCTATCTGCTCAAACGCTCGGGCCCCACCCTGCTCATCGAGGCGATCCGCGCCGCCATGGCCGGTGACACGCTCATCAGCCCGCAGATCACCGTCCGGCTACTGCGGCGGATGATCCCGCCGGTGCCCGAACAGCGCCCCACCACCGAGCCGCTCAGCGAACGTGAGCTCGAGGTGGTGGGTCTGGTCGCGCAGGGCCGCACCAATGCCGAGATCGCCACCGAGCTGTTCATCAGCGCCGGAACGGTGAAGAACCATCTGGCCAATGTGCAGCGCAAGCTCGCCGTGGCGAACCGGGTCGGTATCGCTGCTTGGGCCTGGGCGTCCGGGCACGTGTGCCCGTAACGGGACAACGCTGCTGCTCGATGCCTGTCAGTGCCTCGCTCGGATCACTCGAGCCCGGACCGGGGCAGCTGTTCATGACCGTGGAGGCGCCCCGTGGAGATGCGGGATATCGAAATCTTTCTCACCCTCGCCGAGGAGCTGCATTTCGGCAGGACCGCGCAGCGGCTGCATATCGGCCAATCGCGGGTCAGCCATGCCATCAAGAAGCAGGAACGCCGTATCGGCGCACCGCTGTTCACGCGCAACAGCCGCAATGTCGCGCTCACGCCCATCGGTGAGCAGTTGCGCGATGATCTGCGCCGTGGCAGTCAGCTGATCGAAACGGCGGTGGCGCGGGCCCAGGCCGCTGCCAATGGCATGGGCGATAGGTTGACCGTCGGCATCATGGGCGCCCTCGGCCATGTCATCGACCCGGTGCTGCGCGGGTTCACCGACGCCTATCCGGGAGTGGATCTGATGATGCGCGAGGCGCATTTCTCCGACCCGTTCGGGCCGTTGCGCGCCGGTGCGGTCGATATCCAGCTGCTGTGGCTGCCGGTCGAGGAGCCCGATATCACCGTCGGACCGACCGTACTGATCGAACCGATGCGCCTGGCGGTGGCGACCGGTAGCGAATTGGCCGGGCGCGCAACCATTGCGGTGGAGGAGCTCGGCGAGCAGACCCTGTGCGATATCGGCACCGCGGCGCCCGACTACTGGGCGGATGAGCTGATTCCGCCGCGCACACCGTCGGGTCGCCCGATTCGGCGCGGTCCACGCGTGTACACCTTCCAGGAGATGCTCGCGACCATCGCCGCGGGCCGCGCTGTCGCCCTCGCACAGGAACACTGCGTGGACTACTACGCCCGGCCCGGAATCACCTATGTGCCGATGCCGGACGGTCCGCGCTGCCGGTGGACATTCGTCTGGCGCACCGCCGCCGAAACCGGGACGATCCGGGCCTTCGCCGCCGTCACCCGTGGTGCCGCGGCACCGGGGGCCCTCGACTGAGCAGCGATCCGGCCGGGCTCGATCTGCCCGGCCGGATCGGGCACGCGACACCGGGCGCGGCCATGGCCGCGCCCGGTGCTCACTCGCCGTCGCCTGGTTCGGATCTGCCTGATCGCGGTTTCCGTCCGGCATTGTCGAGGGCCAGCCGCAGGGCGTATTCGATCTGTGCGTTGACGCTGCGCAGATCGTCGGACGCCCAGCGGGCCACCGCGTCGTAGATCGCCGGATCGAGCCGGAGCAGGATCTTCTTGCGTTCGGCCATCGACTCGCCGATCAGGAGTACAGCGATCCGGCGTTGACCACGGGTTGGGTCGGTCGATCACCGCACAGGACCACGAGCAGATTCGACACCATGCTCGCCTTGCGTTCCTCGTCGAGTTCCACCATGCCCTGGGCGGTGAGCCGTTCCAGCGCGAGACCGACCATGCCGACCGCGCCCTCCACGATGTGCGTGCGAGCCGCGACCACCTGCGCCGCCTGCTGGCGCACCAGCATGGCCTGGGCGATCTCGGGTGCGTAGGCGAGGTGGGTGATGCGGGCCTCGAGCACCTCGATACCGGCGAGTCCGGTGCGTTCACGCAGTTCGACAGTGAGTTCCTCGGCGACCTCGCTGCCATCGCGCAGGCTGGTGCGGTCGGCGTCGTGAGCGTCGTAGGGGTGCGTGGTGGCCAGATGCCGCACCGCGGCCTCGGACTGGGTCTCCACATACTCCTCGTAATCGTCGACGGCGAATGCGGCCTTGTAGCTGTCGACCACCCGGTAGACGACCACGGCCGCGATCTCGACCGGGTTGCCGTCGGCATCATTGACCTTGAGTTTCTGGGTCTCGAAGTTACGCACCCGCAGCGAGATGCTGCGCCGGTCGGTCAGCGGCAGTACCGAGTAGAAGCCGGGCTCACTCACCGAGCCGACGTAGCGGCCGAAGAACTGCACCACTTTCGCCTCGTTCGGGTTGACCACGATCAACCCCGTGATTCCGAGCAGCAGCGCGACCAGGATCACCGATCCGGCCACCCCGGCGCCGATCGCGACCCCATTGCCGTCCCGGACTCCGATGACGAAGGCGAGCGCGGTGCCACCACCGATGGCAATGGTCAGCACCAGCCAAGTCAGTAGCACCACGAACCCATTGGTGTGGACAGCGGCACGAAGCTTCATGACATCCTCCCGAAATCAAAGTGATATCACTATAATAGCATCATGCCGCCGAGGCCACCCGTCGGTCAGTGCGCGGGACGGATATTGCGGTTGAAGCGGAACATGTTGTGCGGGTCGTACTTCGACTTCAGCGCGGCCAATCGGTCATAGGTCTCGGTTCGGTACCCAGCCATGGTCTGGGTTTCATCTGCCGCGTCCCCGGCGCCGTAGAGGAACGCGAGACTGTGGCCGATGGTCCACGGCGCGAGCGCGGCGCGGACCGCGGCAGCGGGCTCGGCCTGGTCGGCCCCGGGTTCCGGCGCGACGATGGCCCGCACCACATAGGCGGCCTCGCAGTGGTCGAGGGCGAGATCGTCACGCCGGGGCCTGCTCAGCGCACCGCCCAGGTGCCGGATATCGATCACCGCGCCGAGCCCGGAGTCGGGACCGGCCACCGCGAGCAGCGCCTCGATCGCCGCAGGGGTGAGGTCAGCGAGCAACGCATTGGTGGCGGCGTAGGCGTGCGGATCGGCCGGATCGGCGTGGATGGTGTGCGATTCGGTGTAGGGCATGGCGCGCAGGTCGTCCTGCATCGGTGTTCCGATCGCGCGCAGCGGCGCGACCAGGCGCTCGCCCTCCTCGGCGCTGCCGTGGACGGCCACCCGGATCGATGCGACGAAGCGCCCCCGCAGCGGTGGCGGGACCTGCGCGATGTCCGGGAAGGCGAGCATCGCGACCGTGGAGGTCACCGCATCGGGCACGGTCGCGGTCCACTCGCGCCACACGTCGAGCGCGTGCGGGACCTGCGCGGTGTCGAACATGAGCTGACCGCCGTACACGGTGGTGACCGGGACCAATTCCAGTTCGAGCGCCGTCACCACGCCGAAGTTGCCGCCGCTGCCGAGCACCGCGCCGAACAGTTCGTCGCCGGGACGCACCGTGCGCATACGCCCGTCGGCCGTGACGAGTTCGATCGCGCGCACGTGGTCGGCGGCGTAACCGAAGGTGCGGCCGAGCAGCCCGAGCCCGCCACCGAGGACGTAGCCGATCACACCCACCGAGGGTGCGGACCCGTTCAGCGGTGCCAGCCCGTGCCGTGCCGCCGCCTCGATCAGCGCCGTGGCCCGTACCCCGGCGTGCACGCGCGCGATCGCGGCGTCGGCATCGATGTCGATGCCGGTCATCGGCCGAGTGCTGATCAATACGCCACCGTCGGCGGCGACCGACAGCCCGTGTCCGGTGGCCTGCACCGCGACCGGCAGGCGGTGCCGGGCGGCGAACTCGACGGCCGCGCGCACGTCCTCGGCATGCCGGGCGACGACCACCACGGCCGGGCGATGCTGGTAGGCGGTTTGAAAACCGGCGAGTTCGGCGGCGTATCCGTCCTCGGCGGGGCGATATACCGGCGCCGTGAAGTTCGACAGCTCCGCCTCGGCGGCGGTGCTCAGTTCGATGGCGAGATCTGCATTTTCGGCTGCGATGTTTCCCATGTCTTCGACAATGCCGCCAGCGCAACGATAAGGGAAACAGCTGGTTTGTCTCGCTGCCATAATCGACAGTTATGGAACTCCGGCAGCTGCGCTACTTCGTCACGGTCGTCGACGAAGGTGGCTTCACCCGTGCCGCGCAACGTCTGCATCTGACGCAGCCGGGGCTCAGCGCACAGATCCGTCAGCTGGAACGCGAACTCGGACAGCCGCTACTCGAGCGTGGCGCGCGCCGGGTCACACCGACCGCGGTCGGGGCCGCCGTACTGGCGGACGCGCGCGCCGCGCTGGCCGCCACCGAACGGATCGGGCACACCGTCGACGAGTTCACCGGGCTGCTGCGCGGGCAGGTCCGGATGGGCCTCATCTCCGGCGCGGCCACGGAGGAGTTCGATGTTCCCGCCGCGCTCGCCGCGTTTCACGATGATCATCCACAGGTCGGCATCGTGCTCACCGAGGACACCTCGGACAATATGCTGGCGGCCGTGACCCGCGGCGAGCTGGATATCGCCCTGATCGGGTTGACCGGCGCGGATCTGGATCCGGGTATCGCCGTCGACGTCATCCTGGACACCGGTGTGGTCGCCGCCGTCGCGGCCGACGACAGCACCGAGGGCGCGGTCATGCCGCTGCGCGATCTCGAGCACCGGCCGTTGATCTGTCTACCGCCCGGCACCGGCCTGCACGGCGTGTTCCGGCGTGCCTGCGCGGTAGCGGGTTTCACCCCGAACATCGCTTTCGAGGCCGCGGCGCCGCCGCTGTTGCTGCGGCTGGCGGCCCATGGTCTCGGCGTCGCGGTGGTTCCCGAACTCACCACGGCGGAGGCCGCCGCGTTCGGGGTCCGGGCGCTGCCGATCGTGCAACCGGAACTGCGGGGACAGCTGGCCATCGCCTGGCGCGCCGATCGCCCGATCACACCGGCGGCGAAAGTACTGCTCGGCCAGCTTCGCATCGCCTCGGCGCGGTCGACGTCCGACGCCCGTTGACGCCACGCCACCGGATCACCGGGCGCTGCGCACCGGGTGGTTACAGCAACCGTGACAGGAAGGCCTTGGTGCGTTCGTGTTTCGGCTGCGCCAGCACCTCACGCGGCGGTCCGGCTTCGACGACCACTCCCCCGTCCATGAACACCAGCTGGTCGGCGACCTCGCGGGCGAAGCCCATCTCGTGGGTGACCACCACCATCGTCATCCCGGAATCGGCTAGTTCGCGCATGACGGTGAGAACTTCGCCGACCAGTTCCGGGTCCAGTGCGGAGGTCGGCTCGTCGAACAGCATCAGTTTCGGGTCCATCGCCAGCGCGCGGGCGATGGCCACCCGTTGCTGCTGACCGCCCGAGAGCTGGGCCGGATAGGCATTGGCCTTGTCGGCCAGCCCGACCCGGTCGAGGAGTTCCTCGGCCCTGGTCACCGCCTCGGCCTTGCGCACCTTCTTGACCTGGGTCGGCGCCTCGATGATGTTGGCCAGCGCGGTGCGATGCGGGAACAGGTTGAAATGCTGGAAGACCATGCCGATCTCGCGGCGCTGCCGCGCGGCTTCCCGTGGATGCAGCTCGTAGAGCTTATCGCCCTTCTCGCGGTAGCCGACCAGTTCACCGTCGACATACAACCGTCCGGCATTGACCTGTTCGAGGTGATTGATACAGCGCAGGAACGTGGATTTACCCGACCCCGACGGGCCGACCAGGCACAGCACCTGACCGCGGTCCACCTCGAGGGAGATGCCCTTGAGCACCTGGAGCGCGCCGAAGGATTTGCACACCCGGTCGGCGCGGATCATCGGCGTGGTCGCCGAATCGGTCGCGCCGCCGTGCACCGCTTCGCTCATTTCGCCTTCACCACATTCTGCGCATCGGCCAGTTCCTGCAACTGTTTGGCGGTCAGCTGCCGTGACACCCCGCGCGAGAAGTAGCGCTCCAGGTAGTACTGGCCGACCATGAGCACACTGGTGATCGCCAGGTACCAGGTCGCGATCACCAGCAGCAGCGGGATCGGCAGGAAGTTCACGCCGTAGATATCGCGGGCCCGGCCGAACAGATCGGTGCTGAGCGGGATCGCGGTGACCAGCGAGGTGGTCTTGAGCATGCCGATCAGCTCGTTACCGGTCGGCGGGATGATCACTCGCATGGCCTGCGGTAATACCGTGCGGCGCATGGTCTGCGACCAGGACATACCGAGCGCGACCGAGGCCTCGCGCTGTCCTTCACCGACCGAATTGATACCGGCGCGCACGATTTCGGCCATATAGGCGGCCTCGTTGAGACCGAGGCCGATCACCGCGAAGGTGAACGCGGCCTGCAAACCCTGTACGTCCAGTTCCACCAGCTGCGGACCGAACGGAACGCCGAGGGAGATCTGCTTGTACAGCGAGGGGATCAGACCCCAGAACACCAACTGGACGAATACCGGTGTGCCACGGAAGACCCACAGATACACCCATGCCGTGGACCGCAGCACCGGATTGGGTGAGAGCCGCATCACCGCGAGCAGCGCGCCGAGCACCACCGCGATCGCCATGGACAGCACGGTCAGCTCCAGCGTGACGACCGCGCCTTCGGCGATGCGGCTGTCGCGCAGATACTGCCAGTAGACGTCCCAGCGGTAGGCCGGGTTGGTCGCGGCGCCGTAGACGAACAACCCGACCAGCACCAGGATGGCGGTCGCGGCGAGCCAGCGCCCCGGCCTGCGCAGCGGGACGGCCTTGATCGGCTCCGGCTCCGCCGTGGTCGGCGCCGGTTCGGTCGATGATTCGCTCATGTCATCCCTTCGGCGCGCCGTTGATGACGGACCTGGTGATCGCGCCCTCCTGCACACCCCAGTTCTCGGTGATCTGGCGGTACTTGCCGTTATCGATCAGATGTTGCAGCGCCTGCTGCATGACCGGAGCCAAGGGCGAACCCTTGGCCACCGCCCAGCCGTAGGGTGCGGCGTCGAAGACCGGGCCCGCCGGTTCGATCTTGCCTTCGGTGAGTTTGATGGCGTATGCGGTGACCGGCGAATCCGCCGACATGGCATCCACCTGGCCGAGCACGAGCGCGTTGGTCGCGGCGCTCTGCTCGTCGAAACTCTGGATGATGATCGGATCCTTACCGGCGTCCTCGCAGGCCTGGCTCTTGGCGGGCAGCTCTTCGAGATGTTCGAACGTGGTGGCCTGCACCGCGACGCGCTTACCGCAGGCATCGTTGGGATCGACGGGACGGTCGGTGCGCTGGGCCCACTGCACGCCCGCATTGAAGTAGGTGACGAAATCGACCTGCTTCTCCCGCTCGACGGAATCGGTGATCGAGGACATGCCCACGTGATAGGTGCCCGCCTGCACGGCCGGGATGATCTTCTCGAAGGCCGATTCGATGTATTCGGCGCGCAGACCGAGCACGGTGGTCACCGCGTCCATCAGGTCGACGTCGAATCCGGCGATATTGCCCTCGCTGTCGCGGTACTCGTTGGGCTGATAGGGCACGTTGACCCCGATCTTCAGCACTCCCGACCGTCGGATCTCCGCGGGCACCTGCGCGGCGAGTTCGGGGACCTCGGTCACCGGAACCTTCGCGACATCGGGCAGATCCTCGGTGTTGTGGGTGCAGCCGGTCACCGCGAGCACCATCGCGAGCACGCCGACGACGAGCACCGCCCAGCGTCCGCGCGCGCCGGATTCGGGTCGATCAGCCACCGCAGCCTCCACCTTCCGGTCCGGAGAACCCGACCTCACCTTCTCGCACTGTAGGCGAGCCGAGCACTCGCGTACCGGACAGTAGCGGAGAATTTCCCTGGCGCGGTCGAGTACACACCGATCCACTCCGTCCGCTCATCGGCGGTGCACCCTGGCGCTGACCTGCTCGGTGAACTCGCTGGTCGAGGCCAGCCCGCCGAGGTCGGCGGTCGCGATCCCCGCTTCCAGGGTGGTCGCGACCGCGCGCTCGATCCGTTCGGCGGCCTGGACGAGCAGCGCCGCCGAACGCCGGATTCCCAACCAGTGCAACAGCATTGCCGACGACAGTTGCAGAGCCGCCGGGTTCGCGCGGTTGCGTCCGGCGAGGGTGGGCGCCGCGCCGTGCACCGCCTGCGCCATCGCGCGTTCGGCCGAACAGTTCAGCGATGCCGCGAGTCCGAGCGATCCGCTCAGTTCGGCGGCGAGATCGGAGAGGATATCGCCGAAGAGGTTCTCGGTGACCAGGACATCGAAGTCGCCGGGTGCCCGGACCAAGTGCGCGGCGGTGGCGTCGACGTGCTCGTCATCGACCCGCACACCGGGGTACTGCCGTGCCACGTCGTAGCAGACATCGCGGAACAGACCCATGGTCATCGGCAGCACATTCGCCTTGTGCACGATCGTCACCCGTTTGCGCCGGGCGCTCGCCAACCGCAGCGCCTCGTGCGCGATCAGCTCGCAGGCCCGTCGAGTGATCACACCCACCGACATGGCGATATCTTCGGTCGGCCGGAACTCGCCCGATCCGGCGAACATATTGCGGTCGGCGTAGAAGCCTTCGCTGTTCTCCCGCACGATCACCAGGTCGATATCGGAGGCAGCGGCGCGCACCCCGGGAAACGCGCGGGCGGGCCGGATATTGGCGTACAAACCGAAATGCTTGCGGATCGCCCCACCCGGAGCCACCCGATGCTCGGCCGGATACGAGGCGTTGTCGTGTGGGCCGAGGATCCATCCGTCCAGCTCGGCCAGCGCGTCGAGGGTCTGTCGCGGCAGCGGGGTACCGAACTCGTCGAGCGCGCGATGTCCGATGGACAGCGGCACCCAGTCCACCGCCTCGGCTCCGGCGGCGGCCAGCGCCTCGTCCACCACCGCACGCGCCGAACCCACCACCTCGGGGCCGATGCCGTCACCGTCGATCAGGCCGAGCCGCAGCCGCCCACCATCCGTTCGTCTCGCCTCGTTCACTCCGACATCCTCCCGTCGCGGTGGAACGCATCCGCACGCGGGGCGGCGGCGACTACGTTGGGCAGATCATGGTGCAGTCGGTGGAACTGGTGCTCGACGATGCGGCCGAGGAACATATCCGCGCGCAGTGGGCGGTGCTGGCCGAGGCGGGTCTACCCGGTGTGCTCCGCCGACCGACAGCGGGCGATCCGCCCAAACGTCCGCACATCACCGTCGCCGTGGCCACACAGATCTGGCCGCGCATCGACCATGCCCTGGAGAAGCTGCCGTTCCATCCGTTCCCGGTGCGATTGGGCGGTGTGCTGGTCTTCGGGGCCCGCCGACCGATCCTGGTGCGGCTGGTGGTGCCGTCGGAGCAGCTGCTGACCTGGCAGCGGCGAGTGCACGCCGTGGTGGCACCGTGTCCGGGAATTCCGGCCACGATGCACCCGGATCGGTGGACTCCCCATGTCACACTGGCCAGACGCGTGCCACCACCGCAGCTCGGCGAAGCAGTTCTCGCAGTCGCTTCGGATCGTGATTTCACCGCGACCGTGGTGGGTATCCGGAGGTGGGACGGCGACGAACGGCGGGCCTGGCCGGTCGCCGGTGGAAGATAACACCGGTGCCCGGCGTTGGACCCGGCATACCGAGACGAGAGGACGCCCATGGCAACGCAGACGCTGACCCAACAGAACTTCGATGAGATCGTCACCGGAAACGATGTGGTACTCGTCGATTTCTGGGCCGATTGGTGCGGACCGTGCAAGAGCTTCGCGCCGACCTTCGAGAAGTCGTCGGAGCAGCACCCCGATGTGGTGCACGGCAAGGTGGACACCGAGGCCGAACAGGGTCTCGCGGCGGCCGCCAATATCCGCTCGATTCCGACGATCATGGCCTTCCGCGAGGGGGTGCTGGTGTTCGCTCAGCCCGGCGCACTGCCGCCCGCCGCGCTCGAGGACCTGGTCACCCAGGTGAAGGGCCTCGATATGGACGAGGTGCGCAAGCAGCTGGCCGAACAGCAGGCCTCCGCGGAGTAGCCACCGCGACGACGGGCCCTGCCCTCCCGATCCGGGAGGGCAGGGCCCGTCTGCCGTATCAGACGTCGAGGCGGTTGAGCCCGGCGATCATGGCGCGAACCGTGGATTCTGCGCCGTCGTCGGCGAGAGCTGCGCCCCAGCCACGGCGGCCGTTGAATTCACAGTGCACGAAGGTCGCGGTGGCGGTCCCGGTGCGGCGCTGATGGAATTGCAGGATTTCGACCGGGTATCCCGCGTCGTAGAGAGCCGAGGTCATGGCCGCGACCGGATTGCCGGTGGCGACCACGGTGCGCAGGTGTCCGGCGAATTCGAGGGTCGCGGTGAAGTTCGCATGGCGATCTCCCGCGGGTGACCAGTCGCCGAGCCGGATCGGCCCGGTGCGTTCGCCGTAGCGCTCGCTGAACTGGTCGGGGGTCAGGCCGACGCTTTCGGAGCGCAGGCTCCGCGGGGCGGCGGCGATCAGGTCATGGCTGTCGAGGGTGAGCGTGGTCATGTGCACGTAGGTCTTCCCGAGAATGCTCGAAGGTGGCAGAGGGGACCAGCAATAAACGTCAAACGGCCCGCAGCGAGGGGGCCGGTCCGAATCAGACCCCGCTGCGGCGGGTTACTACGAGCAGTAGCCGACGCGCCACCATCGCGGTGTGCGGATTCAGCACAGCGCTGTCGCGGTCGGCGACATGCAGCGCGGTGCTGTGGCGGTCGGAGGGATTCGGCACGCGTCCGAGGATAGAGAGTCGCCGCGGCGAAGGCAACCACATTCGCCCGCCGTTTCCCTGCGCGCCGGTAAGTGTTCGCCCAGGTCATCGGACATATGGGTGGTACCGGCGAGTAGGGAGAGGTCACCGGGATCACCCCGCGGCGACACGTGTTCACCGGGACGCGGACCCACGGTCGTTTCCGGGGGTGCCGGGCGCCGCCGATTCACGGCTCACGGCTCACGGCTCACGGCTCACGGCTCACGGCTCACGGCTCACGGCTCACGGCTCACGGCTCACGGCTCACGGCTCACGGCTCACGGCTCACGGCTCACGGCTCACGGCTCACGGCTCACGGCTCA
>NZ_JARWNX010000049.1 GCF_029868385.1 Nocardia cyriacigeorgica
CAAACCCGACACCGACATCTACTGGTGCACCGCCGACATCGGCTGGGTCACCGGACACAGCTACATCGTCTACGGACCCCTCGCCAACCGCACCACCCAAATCGTCTACGAAGGCACCCCCAACCACCCCGACGAACACCGCCACTGGCAAATCATCGAAAAATACGGCGTCACCATCTACTACACCGCCCCCACCCTGATCCGCACCTTCATGAAATGGGGCCGCGACATCCCCGACGCCCACGACCTGTCCTCACTGCGCGTACTCGGCTCGGTCGGCGAACCCATCAACCCCGAAGCCTGGCGCTGGTACCGCGAGGTGATCGGGGCCGATTCGGCGCCGATCGTCGACACCTGGTGGCAAACCGAAACCGGCGCCATCATGATCTCCCCGCTACCGGGTGTCACCACCGCCAAACCCGGTGCGGCCATGACCCCACTGCCCGGCATCTCCGCACAGGTGGTCGACGACGACGGCGCCGAACTCGGGCACGGCGCATCGGGACTACTGGTGCTGGATCAACCGTGGCCGTCCATGCTGCGCGGCATCTGGAACGATCCACAGCGATTCCAGGAGACCTACTGGGACCGGTTCGGTGCGTCCGGATGGTATTTCGCGGGCGATGGCGCCCGGCTCGATGCCGACGGTGATCTCTGGGTGCTCGGCCGGGTCGACGACGTCATGAACGTCTCCGGGCACCGCATCTCCACCGCCGAAGTCGAATCCGCCCTGGTTACCCATAGCGCCGTGGCCGAAGCCGCCGTGGTGGGCGCGACCGATGCCACCACCGGTCAGGCCATCGTCGCCTTCGCCATTCTCACCGCCGAAGCTGCTGCGGCGGAGGAGGACCGAACCGCTCTGATCACCCGACTCAAAGCCGAAGTCGCCCAGCAGATCAGCCCGATCGCCCGCCCCCGCGATATCCATATCGTCCCGGAGCTGCCCAAGACCCGCAGCGGCAAGATCATGCGCAGGCTGCTGCGTGACGTCGCCGAAGGCCGCGAACTCGGCGACACCTCCACCCTGGTCGACCCGGCAGTGTTCGAGTCCATAACCCGCGGGTAACCCCCGAATAGGCGGCGAACCCGATCCGTGAGGGGGATCGGGTCCGCCGCCAGGTCACCCAAGTGGACGCATGACCTGGCGCACCTCCGAGATACCTTGCGCGAAGCGGTTATTCAGAGTTGGAGTAACTTCTTGCCCATGGAGGTTCTGCTGCATCAGATCGACGCGTTCGCCGACGCACCGTTCTCCGGCAACCCGGCCGCGGTGATGCCATTGCCGTCGTGGCTGCCCGATGCGCTGCTGCAACAACTGGCCGAGGAGAACAACCTCGCCGAAACGGCCTTCTACACTCCCGAGTTACCCGCGGAGGCCGGGCCGCCGCCCGGCGATCGGCCTGCCTTTCATCTGCGCTGGTTCACCCCTCGGGTGGAGGTGGAGATGTGCGGGCACGCGACGCTGGCGTGCGCGGCGCAGATCCTCACCGATATCCAGCCCGGCGCCGACCGGGTCTCCTTCTACACCCGCAGCGGATGGTTGCACGTCGACCGGACCGATGACGACGAGTATGTGCTCGACCTACCCGTGGTGCCGTCCATCGAGACCGACCCCGATCCGACGCTGGTCGCGGCACTGGGCGTGCGACCCGTGCGCGCCTACACCGGCGCCGACGCGGTGATCGTGGTGGCCACCGAACAGGAGGTGCGCGCCGCGCGGCCCGCACTGGACCGCTTCCCGCCGCTGCCCCGCGGCGCCGTGGTGACCGCGCGCGGCGACGAGGTGGACTTCGTATCCCGATTCTTCGGTCCCGGTGTCGGTGTCCCCGAAGATCCGGTGACCGGGTCGGCGCACGCCCAGTTGGTGCCGCTGTGGAGCCGCGAACTGGGCCGCAACCGACTCACGGCTCGTCAGCTGTCGCGGCGCGGCGGGCTGCTGCGCACCGAACTGATCGATGACCGGGTGCTGCTGATCGGACGGTGCCGTCGATATCTGGACGGTGTGGTCACGCTGCCGGACCAGCTGTGAGCAGGCGCCGGACTGCCGACGCGGCCATGGGTGCGCGCCACGCACTCTGACGTTCGGCTGCGTGTCGTCCCGCCGATCCGAGCCCCACACCAGAGGCAATGACCTGGTGTTCTACCGCGGCGGCGCGCGGGGATTCGGATTTCGCCATCCACCAACGCAGCCCGGACCGAGTGCACATGCTCACCGCGGGCGGTCGTCACACCGGACGACCGCCGCTGCGGCGTGGCTATCACCGTCGGCTGGCCCGATGATCCGGCTCAGAAATCAGGGACCGGGCCGTCGTCAGGACTCGGCGCCACGGTGCCGGTGGCGTCGGGCAGCAGTGGCACGATCGCGAATCCGCCCGCCACGGCGTCGGCCGGTAGGGCCTCGACGGCCCGGATCCCGTTCTGGGTGGCGAGGTTTCGCAGTTGGTCCGAGTTTCCGCGGACGATGAGGCCCACCGCGCACGCACATCCGGCGCGCAGACGGTCGACCGAGACGGTGGTGACCTTCTCGGTGCGTTCGTCGACATACACCGACCGGCTCAGCTGGTCCCGCAACTGCCACGCGGCGTCCTCGGCCGACCGCAGCACCACCTCGTCACCGGCCGGGACCTGCACCGTCACCAGTTGGGTCTGCACACGGGGCAGCGGCACCTGATACAGCACCCGGCCCACCCGGAGCCCACCCGCACGTCCGGGAAGTTGTTGCGGAGTCTGATATTCGGTGAACGACACCAGCGCCCACCGCTCGCCGGTATCGGTGCCGGTCAGCGAATCCCGCGCCCGCACCAGATAATCCGGGACCGTCTCGCCCTGCTCCGGGCCCAGCCGATCGGTGGACACACCATCCGAGCGCGGAGGTTGTCCCGCACCCACCACGATCAGGACGACCACGACCACCGCGACAGTCGCCGCGAATGCCGCACGCATGGCGCGCGTCGTCCGGAAACCGGACGGCGCGTCGTCCTCGGTTCGGGGGTCGAGCCGGACGGGCTCCGCCTCCTCGGGCACCGTCAGCACCCGCTCCGCGAAGACCGGGCGCCTCGGGTACCGAAGCGCCGCTCACGCATTGCGCAGAACGTCCAGCGCATTGGTCAGGTCCGCCGGGTACTCGCTGGTGATCTCCAGGTACCTGCCGTCGGCCGGATGCTGGAAGCCGAGTGAACGCGCGTGCAACCACTGCCGCTGCAAGCCGAGGCGTTCGGCCAGGCGCGGGTCGGCGCCGTAGGTGAGGTCACCGCAGCAGGGGTGTCGGATCGCGGAGAAGTGCACCCGGATCTGATGGGTGCGGCCGGTTTCCAGATGGATATCGAGCAGGCTCGCCGCCTGGAACGCCTCCACGGTGTCGTAATGGGTCACGCTCGGCCGTCCGTCGGCGGTCACCGCGAACTTCCAATCGTTGCCACGGGCCCGGCCGATCGGTGCGTCGATGGTGCCGCTGCTCGGATCGGGATGCCCCTGCACCAGTGCGTGATACCGCTTGTCGACGGTGCGTTGTTTGAACGCGCGTTTGAGCATCGTGTAGGCGTGCTCGGACTGCGCGACCACCATCACCCCTGAGGTGCCGACGTCGAGCCGGTGCACGATTCCCTGCCGTTCATGCGCACCGGAGGTGGAGATGCGGTAACCGGCCGCGGCCAGCCCGCCGACCACCGTCGGCCCGGACCAGCCGACACCGGTATGCGCGGCGACGCCGACCGGTTTGTCGACCGCGACGATATCGTCGTCGGCGTAGAGGATCTTCATGCCCTCCACCGGTTCGGCCTCGATGGTGAGTTCGCGCTTCGGTTCGGGGAACACCACCTCGAGCCAGGCGCCCGCGGTGAGCCGATCCGATTTACCGGCGGCCACACCGTCGAGCTGCACCGAGCCCTCTTCGGCCAGCGCCGCGACAGCCGTCCGCGACAGCCCGAGCAGCCGCGACAGACCCGCGTCGACCCGCATGCCGTCGAGCCCATCGGGCACCGGCATGGTCCTGGTTTCCCTCACGCCGCGCTCCCCTCGTCGGCCTTGGCCGAGGCATTGTCGGTGGTGGCGGGGTCGACTACATCGGTCGCGCCCGCCTGCTGCGCGGCGTCGCCGGACAGTCCCTGCACGCCCGCATTCGAATCTGCCTCACGATCCGGGCCGCTCGCGACCGCCCTCGAACCTGCGTCGCCGGACAACCCGTTCCGGCCCGCTTTCGCGGCTGTGTCACCGGCCGGACCGTTCGCATCCGCCTTCGGACCGGCGCCACCGTTCGGACCGCCAGCATCCGAATCGTCCTCGGGATCGCCATCGGCGGCCTCGGATTCGGCCGATCCGTTCCCGGCGCCCGCAGTCTCGGTCTCGGTCTCATCGTCACCACGCCCGATGCGATTGCCGTTCGGTTCGAATCCGAACACCGTCAGCACCACGAGCAGGATCGCACCGCACACGATGGCCGAATCGGCCACATTGAACACCGGCCACCAGCCGACGGCGACGAAATCGACCACATGTCCCTGGAGCGGGCCCGGCGAACGGAACAACCGGTCCACCAGGTTGCCGAGCGCGCCGCCGAGCACCATGCCGAGTCCGATGGCCCACCACGTCGACCGCAGCGTGCGCCCGATCCTGATGACACCGATCACCACGGCGGCCGCGACCAGCGTCAACAGCCAGGTCATCCCGGTCGCCATGGAGAACGCGGCGCCCGGATTGCGCACCAGGCTCAGCCGCGCGACATCGCCGATGAGATACACCGGCTCACCGGGGGTCAGCGTGGCGACCACGATGACCTTGGTGAGCAGGTCGAGCGCGAACAACACCGCCGCGATCACCAGCAACAGCCGCAGTCGCTGCGGTGGGCGTGCCGGACCCTCGGGGGACTGGTCGGCGGTGCTTGGCTCGGGTGGCCGGTCGTCACTCACGCCGACCATCATCTCTCGAGGCGCGAACGGCACTGTGCTGCGGTCTCCGCATGTCCCGGCCGATCCGCACCATGCGGACACCCGGATGTCGCGGCGGACACTCAGGAAGCGGGCGGCAGATGTCCCAGCTGACACTCAGGAATCGGTCGTACTCTGTTGCTCGTGACGGTGTTGTCTTCTCCCCACGCACCCCGGATCGCTCGTTCCGGCGTGCTGATCATGGTGCTCGCGGTCGGGTTGTCGGCGTTCGGTGTCGGTTGCAGCGACGGGGCCGAGCCGTCGTCGGAGTCGGAGGGCACCGAGCCGCTCGGCATCGGGCGTGAGGTGACGGTGCCGATCGCCGCGGCGGTGGCGACCGTCGACCAGCCGGGCAGCGAACCACGCGGCACATTGCGGGCCGGTTTCCCGGACGGCACCGTGCAGGAGGTGACGCTGCGCACCGATCACCGCATCCAGCAGCAGATCAACGATCAACCGCCACGCGATTTCTCCCATCCGGCGCTGACCATCCCGTTGACCGCGCGCACAAGTACCGCGGGCGTCGACCTCACCCTCGGCGCCGTCACCACCCCCGATCCGTCGTTATCGCAGGCGCTGACCGCCGCCGACGGTTCGCACGCGGGTCTGGACATGAGCGAGTTCGGCGCGATCACCGCCTTACGGCTCGCGCCCTCACCGGACACCTCCAATCCCGCGCGCGCGGCGATCGAGCAGGCGTTCTATCAGGCGGTGTACCAGTCGATCACGTTCCCGGACGAGCCGGTGGGCGTCGGCGCGGTGTGGAGCGTACGGCAGGAGGTGAGCGGCGGGGTGGCACTCGACCAGGTGACCACGGCGACCTTGACCGCACGCGAAGGCGACCGGCTGACCATTGATCTGACCGTCGCCCAGACGCCGAAATCGCGGACCTGGAATCTGCCCAACGACGCGGGCACCCTCCGGATCGAGGACTATGCGATGACGGGGGCGGGCACCATCATCGTCGATCTGGGTCTGCCACTGCCGGTGTCAGGGGCGATCGACCTCGGCGGGCAACAATCCTATGTGGACCCGCGTACCGACACGCTGCTGCGGCAGACGATCAGCACCAGGGTGTCCTGGGGCGAATAGGGCCGCCGGTTCGCGGGATCGGTGTCGATGTGTCGGTGCCCGGGCCTAGGCTCGGGACTGTCCGACAACCGATCGAGACCAGGAGGTCTTGCGATGTCCGATGTCTCCCCGATTCCCGAGGGCTATCCGAGTATCAGTCCCGGCCTCGCCGTGGACGGCGCCGCCGAGGCGATCGAGTTCTACAAACAGATCTTCGGCGCCACCGAACGTATGCGGATGCCGCGCCCCGACGGCAAGGTCGCCCACTGCGAGCTGCTGGTCGGCGACTGCGTGCTCATGCTCGGCGATCCCGCACCGGAGATGAACTTCCGCGATCCGAAGACGGTCGGCGGCACACCGGTCAACTTCAATATCTACGTACCCGACGCCGATGCCACCTACAACGCCGCCATCGCCGCGGGCGCCACGGCGATCACACCGGTGGAAACCCAGTTCTACGGTGACCGCTCGGGCAGTTTCACCGACCCGTGGGGCCATCAGTGGACCGTCGCCACCCACGTCGAGGACGTCGCACCCGACGAGATGCAACGGCGGATGGCGCAGTTCACCGGCACCTCCTGACGGCTACCGGCCCCGGCCGCGCCCCACCGCGGCCGGGGTCACTCAGGCCGCACCGCCGGGCGAGGCCGGGATGAGCTTGTGTTCCTCATGGCGCAGCGAGGCGGTGATCCACCAGGCCGCCTCGACCAGGACGATACCCACCGCACCGCAGATCAGCGCGGCCGTGGTGAGCGAGACATTGGAGGGATCGAGTTTGAAGAACTCCCGGGTGAACGGGAAGCTGAACAACAGCAGATAGGCCAGCACCGACCCTGCCAGCAGCACCACCTTCCACCACACGTACGGCCGCGCCACGATGGCCAGCACCCACACCGCGATCATGATCAGGGTGATGAGCGCGGTGGTGCCCGCCTGCACGGTCTGCTCG
Source organism: Nocardia cyriacigeorgica (assembly GCF_029868385.1). Taxonomy (GTDB): domain Bacteria; phylum Actinomycetota; class Actinomycetes; order Mycobacteriales; family Mycobacteriaceae; genus Nocardia; species Nocardia cyriacigeorgica_F. The sequence continues at coordinate 6,943 of NZ_JARWNX010000049.1, forward strand.
TCGGTGGCCTCCGGGCCCGCGTAGGCGATCAGGTAGGCGACGAAGGTGGCCACCCCGATCACCACACCGGACGGGATCGCCAGCCGCATCACCCGGCCCACGAAACCCGAGCGCGCCCGTTCGTTGTTCGGCGCCAGCGACAGGATGAACGCCGGGATGCCGATGGTGAACCAGGCCGCGATGGTGACATGGCGCGGCAGGAACGGATACCCGATCGGCTCGTAATCGAAGATCTGCGAACCCACACCCGCCAGACCGACCAGGAACGCCAGCAGCACCGAATACACGGTCTTGGTGAGGAACAGATTCGAGACCCGCTCGATATTGCCGATCACCCGGCGACCCTCCCCCACCACATACGGCAGGGTTGCGAACTTGTTGTCCAACAGCACGATCTGGGCCACCGCACGGGTCGCGGGACTGCCCGAACCCATGGCGACACCGATATCGGCGTCCTTGAGCGCGAGAACATCGTTCACCCCGTCACCGGTCATGGCGACGGTGTGTCCACGCGACTGCAACGCACCGACCATGGCGCGCTTCTGATCGGGCCGCACCCGACCGAAGGTGGTTTCCCGGTCGAGCACATCCGCTAGTTCGTCGCGCTGCTCGGGAAGCTCGCGCGCGTCGACGGCGTGATCGCCGCCGGGCAGCTCGAGCGAAGAGGCCACCGCACCGACCGACACCGCGTTATCGCCGGAGATGACCTTGATCGACACGTCCTGGCTGGCGAAATAGTCCAGGGTCTCGCGGGCGTCCGGGCGCACCTTCTGCTCCAGCACCACCAGCGCCGCCGGGGTCACCGTGCCGGGAGCGTCGGGCGCGTCGACCGGGCGGTCACCGCGGGCGAGCAACAGGATGCGCAATCCGGAGGACCCGAGTTCCTCGGCCATCCGCGCATCCGCCGAGCCCGGATCCAGCAGGACATCCGGCGCGCCGAGCAGCCAGTCGCCGTGCTCACCGTAGGAGAACCCGCTCCACTTCTTCGCCGAGGAGAACGGTGCGACCGCGGTGTAGCGCCAGTCGGGGCGCTCGGGCAGCCCCTCGGCGATGGCCTGCACGCTGGCATTGGGTCGTGGATCGTCACCGGCCATGGCGGCCAGCACCCGGCGTACCTCGGCGTCGTCGGCCGAACCGAGCACCTTGATATCGGCGAGCCGCATCCCGTTCTCGGTGAGGGTTCCGGTCTTGTCCGCGCACACCACATCGACGCGGGCCAGGCCCTCGATCGCGGGCAGCTCCTGCACCAGGCATTTGCGCCGCCCCAGCCGCACCACACCGACGGCGAACGCGATCGAGGTCATCAGCACCAGACCCTCGGGGACCATCGGCACCAGCGCCGCCACCATGCCGGTGACCGCGGGCCGCCAGGACTGGCCGCTGGAGAACAACTGGTTGTAGATGATCAACGCACCCGCCGGGATCAACAGGTAGGTGATGACCTTGAGAATGGTGTCGATGCCATTGCGCAGTTCGGAATTGACCAGCGTGAACTTACTGGCCTCTTCGGCCAGCTTGGCCGCATAGGCGTCGCGGCCCACCTTGGTGGCGCTGTAGGCGCCCGACCCCGACACCACATAGCTGCCCGAGAGCACCTGCGCACCCAGCTCCTTGTGCACCGGATCGGCTTCACCGGTGAGCAGCGATTCGTCGACTTCGAGCAGTTCGGATTCGACGACCTCGCCGTCGACCACGATCTGATCGCCAGGCCCCAGCTCGATCAGCTCGTCGAGCACCACATCCTTCGGCGCGATCTGCTCGGACCGGCCGTCGCGGCGCACGGTCGGCTTGGCCTGGCTGACGATGGCCAGCTGATCGAGGGTGCGTTTGGCGCGAATCTCCTGGATGATGCCGACCGCGCTGTTGGCGACGATGAGCAGCCCGAACATGCCATCGATCACCGACCCGGTGGCCATCACCAGGACGAACAGCACACCGAGGATGGCGTTGATCCTGGTGAAGACATTGGCGCGGACGATATCGCGCACCGAACGGCTGGCGCGGTCCGGCACATCGTTGGTGCGACCGTCCCGATGGCGATCGGCCACCTCGGCAGCGGTCAGCCCGGTCGAACGCGGCGCCTGCACGGATATCGACATGGCTGTCAGCCTAAGCGACGCCGTGCGGTGAAGCCGGTCTCCTGCCACCCGTGGGTGGTGCGAATGCGGCCACGCACATGATCGAGAAGTACCGTCGCCGAGTGCGGAGAACCGAATCGATCCCAGGTGTCGGCTTCGGTATCGGGGCGTATGCGGCGTGGGGCTCGTTCCCCGCGTTCTTCGGCCTGCTGGCCTTCGCCCCCGCCACCGAGGTGCTCGCGCAACGCATCCTGTGGACGTTGGTGGTGGTGCTGATCGTGCTGATCGCGGTGGGCAGGCTCGGTGAGCTGCGGCAGATCTCGGCGAGTACCTGGCGCTACGCGGCCGCGGCGTCGGCGGCGATCTCACTGAACTGGGGTGTCTACGTCTACGGGGTCACCTCCGAGCAGGTCGTGCAATGTGCGCTCGGATACTTCATCAATCCGCTGGTGACGGTGGCGTTCGGGGTGATCATCTTCCGGGAACGACTGGCCGTGGCGCAGTGGGTGGCGCTCGGGCTCGGCGCGTTCGCGGTCGTGGTGCTCACCATCGATTACGGCAGCCCGCCGCTCATCGCGATCACGCTCGCGTGTTCGTTCGCCGTCTACGGTCTGGTCAAGAAGGTGATCCCGTTGGACGCGCTGCGCGGGGTGGCCGCGGAGGGCCTGATCGCGGCGCCGTTCGCGCTGGCGTTCGTGATCGTGCTCGCCGTCACCGGACAGGGCACCTTCGGCGCCGACCCCGCCCATACCGCGCTGCTGATGTCGACCGGGCCGGTCACCCTGGTCCCGCTGCTGCTGTTCGCGGTTGCCGCACAACGGGTCCCGCTGTCGACGATGGGCATCCTGCAATACCTCACCCCCGCCCTCCAACTGGCGTGGGGTGTCGCGGTGGCCGGTGAACCGATGCCCGCCTCGCGGTGGGCCGGTTTCGCGCTCATCTGGGCGGCGCTGGCGGTGTTCACCGTGCACGCGCTGGCCCGCGGACGCGGACGAGCCGCCGAACCGGTCGATACCGACCTGGGCGAGAAGCCACGCTGAGGTCCGCACAGGGTAAGGATCGACCCGTCCGCGCGGCGCGCTGTGAAACCACACAGAAAAGGGGCGCGACAAACTCGTTTCGGTTAGATTCTGCGCGATTCGTTCCCGGCATCGACGGCGGGATCACCATGGAGCGCACTGATATCGGAGGTCGAGACGCCTGTGAACGACGAGATCCTGGACCGGGCCGCGGGAGCACTAGTGGGCAGCGCCGCCGGTGACGCGCTGGGTGCGGGCTACGAATTCACCCACCCCGGCCCGGACTCGGTGATCGGCATGGTCGGCGGCGGCGTCTTCGATTGGGCGCCGGGCCAATGGACCGACGACACCTCGATGGCCATGGCGATCGCGCTCGCGGCCGACACCTGTGCGGGCGGTATCGATCTGGACGAGGTGGCGGCGGGGTTCATGCGGTGGTGGGATTCGCAGCCGCCGGATGTGGGGGTGCAGACCTCGAAGGTGCTCGGCGCGGCACCGCGATCGGCGCGCGATATGCAGGCGGTCGCCATGTCCCTGCCCGGCCTGACCGGCGGTAACGGCTCCCTCATGCGCACCGGACCGGTCGCGCTCGCCTTCCTCACCCGACCGGACGAATGCATCCGGGTGGCCGGTGCCATCGGTCTGCTCACCCATCACGACCAGCAGGCCATCGAGGCCTGCAAGATGTGGAGCCACGCCATCCGGCACGCCATTCTGGAGGCGAACTTCGACGGTGTCCGCGATTACGCCGCCGCCTGCGCCGCCGCCGACTATTGGATACCGCTGCTCGATCAGGCCGAATCCGGTGCACCGCAGGACTTCCCGAAGAACGGCTGGGTGGTGCACGCCTTGCAGACCGCGTGGTGGGCGATCACCACCACTGAACAGTCGGGACCCGAACACCTGCCACGCGCGCTGGAACAGTGTGTGCGCGCCGGTGGCGATACCGATACCACCGCCGCCATCGCGGGCGCCCTGCTCGGTGCGCGCTGGGGCGCGTCGGCGGTGCCGTCCGGATGGCGCGAGATCCTGCACGGCTACCCGGGGTTGACCGGCGACGATCTGATCCCGCTCGCCCACCGGATCGTCGAGAAGAACACGGGATAGCCGACCGGTTCGACTGTGTCCGAGGTGGGCGGTGACGCACCCACCTCGGACGACCTCAGTACGACGTGATGATGTGCCCCGGTGTCCACATGCCCGAACGCCGGACCTGTTCGACGGAGACCCGCGCGGCTTCGGCCTCCGGGTCGATCGGGATGAACTGTTCGATCGACCCCCAGTCCTTGTCCCAGTCGTGGTTCAGATAGGCGGGCAGGGTGCGGGCGGTGAACAGCAGCTGGGTCCAACCGAGCGGACCACCACCGTCGTGGGCCTGCCACATATTGGTGATGGAGGCACCGCCGCGGTCGGGCAGGATCCGGTACCGCGGCAGTTCGGCGACGCCGTAACGGGTGGGCATATGGTTCTGGCAGGGGAAGTTCAGCCCGACCAACCAATCGAGCAGCACCGGCGTCTGTGTACCGAGCAGTTCGTTGAGCGTCGTCGTCTGCGGCACCCGCGGTGGGGTGACGGCCAGCCACTGGTCGCCGCCGAGATCCTTGTCCTCGGCGACCAGACGCACCACATCGGCCTCGCCGGGCAGTTGGTCCAGCGGGACGCGCACATTGCGCCACACCGGCGCCGGGCCGATATCCAGCGGAAGGATCGTGCCCAGCGGCGCGACACTGCCGTCGGGCCCGGTGGTGCCGTATTCGACCTCGAGTCGCTGCCCCTGGCGCTCCACACCATCGGCATCCACCGAACGGATCCGGCCCGCGACCGCGATGGCGATGATGTCGCCGCGGTTGCCGTCGACCGCCTCCGGCAGCTGATACCAGCCGGTGGTCAGCGTGGCCGGAGCCTGGTCGCCGGGACTGTAGGTGCCGAGCACCGGGGTGGTGGCCGGTTCGAGTCCGAACGGCAACGGCACGCTGCTGCCGTTCACGCCGCTACCGGACGAGGTGTCCGAGGTCGAACCCGCCGACGCTTCCGCATCACGGATCTCATCGGGATCCGATGAGACCGTATTGGCTCGGCCGGTATCGGTTTCGACCTCGTCGGACACCAGCACCGGGGCGACACCGTTCGGGGTGAATCCGACCGATTCCGTACCGGCGAGGGCGGCGGCGGGATCACCGGACAGCGGAGGCAGCATCGATGCGTTCGGGTTCGGCTCCACGAGCACATCGTCGGCGAGCCCGCAGCCATCGGAGAACGTCGCGGCCAGATTCGATTTCGCCAGCGAGTACGCCGGGTACTGGGATACTGCCGCCTTGGCGAAGGAGGCCACCTCGAACACCACCATGGCGGCGGCCACGATCATCAGCACCGGTACCCGGGCGACACGTCCGGTCACCGAACCGGGCTCCGGTTCGGCGCCCGGTCGGATGTGGAACCAGGCGGCCACGGCCAGCGCGAGCACCGTCAGACCCATCAGGAACGTCGAGAAACCGAAGCCGGCGACCGAAGGCGGTTTGTCCCACCACGGGACACCCCAGGACGACACGTACCAGTAGCCGTTGGCGGCGACGAAACTCATGGCGAGGGTGAACAAGACCGCGGCCGCGAACAGCGCCCGATTGCGCACCGGGCGCATCACCTGCGCACTCACCGCCACGGCGGCGAGCGCGGCGGCGCAGGTCGCCAGCCCGGCGAACACACCGAACTGGTGATTCCACTTCGTCGGCGCGAACATCATCAGCAGCATGGCCCCGAAGGTGATGCCGATGATGCGACGCGACGGCCCGGCCGCGGTGCCGGGGATGTGCCCGCCACGGCGCAGCATGGTGACCACACAGACCAGCAGACACAACAGCATCAGGAACATGCCGAAGCGGCGCGTCAGCCAGCCGTCACCGCTGGGCTGGATCAGGTACTGGTAACGCAGATATTCGAAGAACCAGGATTCGCCGGGACCGATCCGATCGTGCACGTACAGCATCTCGGTGAACGCGGTGAAGGTCCGGTCGGCGAAGATCACCGGCAGCACCACCACACCCACCGCGAGCAATGGCAGCAGCTGCGCCAGATAGCCGACGGTCTGCGCGCGGTGCACGATCACCGCTGTCATCGCGCGCGCACCGGCGATCAGCGCGGCCACACAGATCACACCGGAGGGGGCGGCGGTCAAGGTCATCGCGGCGATGAGAATCGCCAGCGCCGCGGGCAGCAGCCGCCGGGTGGCGATGGCGCGTTCGACCGACACCCAGGTGAGGATCACCCCGGTCGCCACCACGAACTCCGCGCGCAGACCGTTGTTGTAGGGCAGCCAGAAGGCGAGGAACACCAGCGCCGCGGTCCACACCGCGATCTTGCTGCCCCGCACCGCGACGCCGAGCCGCGGCAGCACCTCACGGCTGATCACCCACCAGCACACCAGTGCCGACAACAGCACCGGCAGCCGCACCCAGGTGCTGGCGATCGACACCTGCGTCATCCAGCCGATCACATCGGTGTACGGCGTGTAGAAGGGCGCCTCGTCGACGGAGAACCAGCGGTAGTAGTTCGACATGTAGCCCGAACTCTGCGCACCGCGCGCCATACCGAGGATGTAGCCGTCGTCGGAGGTGTTGGCGCCGATGAAATGCCACACCAGCAGCGTCGCGAACACGACCCAGTCGACCGGCTTCAGCCGCCACCAGCGCGAGGGCAGGAACCGCCGCGACGAGCGGCCGTCGGTCCGGTCGAGGCGGTACAACGCCACCAGCGAGACCAGTGTGGCCAGTACGGCGAGCGCGATGACGACGAGCTTGAGCGGGGTCGGTGAGGTGGAGTACCGCGAGTCGACCTCGATATCGATGCGCATACCGTCGGGGGCGGCGCCCGCCAGATCGCTGAACACCCCGACCACCTGCGGTCGGACATCGCGTTCGACGACCGCGCCCGCCGGGCCCGCACCGGTCACCGCGATCTCGGACCGCGCCGTCGAGATGTCGATCGACAGCGCACACCCCTGGTCGCGGATATCGGCCAGCGGCGACGACCACAGCAGCGTGTTACGCGAGACCGCGTCGACGCGCCCCGGCCGCTCCGGTGTATCGGCGACGACCTTGAGGACGAACCCGTAGCGCTCCATATCCGCCGACTGCCGCGGAATGGTCGAGGCCACGACGCCACCGGAATCGGCGAGCCGCGTGATCGCGGCGCACGGGACCTCGGCGGTCAGTCCGATCGGCGCATAGGACACCAGCGGAGCCTCGATACTGCGGGCCGCGTCGTCCTGCGGCCAGCTGACCGTGGCCGCGTCCATGCGCACGGGCAGGAAGGGGACGGCGAGCGCGCAGAGCGCACCGATGAGTGCGGCGACGATGGCGACCATCCGGGCCCGGCCACCGCGATCGGGTTGCGCCGGACGGGGATCGGTCGTCTCGCCGGGCCGTTCGCCCGCCCACACCATCGTGTCAGCCACGGGGCCCGATACTAGCGTGGGCGATCCCGGGCACGGCCGGACAGCACAGTGGCCGATGCCCGACCAGGGGCACCGGCCACTGCGGTACTCGGAAGCGGTGACCCGATCAGGCCGGGCAGGCCGCCGATTGCAGGTTGGCCAGCTTCAGCATGTCGCAGGCCCACTGCTGCTGGACCTTCCACTTGCCGTCCTCGGCGACGAACGGCACCTGGACCGGGTTGGTCTGGCCGTTGATCACGAAGTTCGCGTCGGCGCTCACCGTATCGCCCAACGCGGTCACCCTCGTCACCTCGATGCTGGCGCCGGACTGCTGGTAGGCCTGGGTCAGGGTGCCCGGCAGGTTCGGATCCGCTTCGGCGCCCTGGATGCCGTCCAGCTTCTCTTCGTTCGGCACGTTCGGGTCGAGTGCGCGCTGCAACTGAACGTTCAGCTCTTCGGCGGTGGGAACCGGCGGCAGGTCGGCGGCAGGAGCGGCCGACTGGCTGGTGGTGGTCGACTTGGCCGGCTTGTCCGAATCCTTGTCGTCGCTACCACACGCGGTCATGGTCAGCGCGGCGGCGACGGCCAGGCCCGCGATGGCGATGCGTCCGGTCTTACGAAGCTTCAACTGCTCGTCCTTTGTGTGTGAGTGGGGTTGTGTCGTTGGCACGATGGCAGCCCCGCCCGACCGGCGACGCTGCACGAGGTACCAAGGCTACCCGCCGGTCCCACCGGCGAGCATCCGTCAGTCCAGACTTGCCAACGGGTCGGCCCGGGACAGATCGGGATCCTCTGCCGCGAACGTACGCGCCGGACCCGGCCCCGTCGAGCGCGTCTCGAACCGAACCGTCACCCGACCATGCCCGGCACCCTGCACCCAACCGTGCCCGAACTCCGCGTGCCGCACATCGGTCCCCGGCTGCCATGCCAGGTGTTGTTCCTCCGGTCGGAGCCCGGCCTCACGGGCTCCACCCACCGCCGCACCGGCACCACCGGCATACCCCGACCGAGCCGACGATCGGCGCGCCCCGAACTCACGCACCGCCGCGCTGGATGCTGCGGCAACCGGTTCGCCGGCTTGTCCGGCATCCGCCGCGGAAGGTTCGCCACCCGATACCGTTCCGAGGGCATCGACCTGCGCATTCTCGGATCTCCCGTGGGGTGATGGGCCGACCGGGTACACGGCACGCGCGTCGGGCACATCAGGTCTCGTATGAACCGGCGACACAGCGCCCGCACCCGGCAGGCCGGGCTGCCCGCCGACAGCACCCACCTCCGACTGATCGCGCGGCGCACCGACCGGCGACACCGCACGCTCATCGGGCGAACTCGGGCGCGAGTGCACCGGTGACGCCATCCCCATGTCGGCGGACGGCGCCCCCGGATGAGCATCGTGTCCAGCGGCCGGGATGAGTGCGGGCTCGTCGACGACGATCGGCTCGTCACGTATGGCGGGGCCGAGGTCGGGCATCCGGTCCAGTTCCGGGAACAGTGATTCCTGGCGGACGTCGGACAGGCCCGCGTAGCCGACGCCGACCAGGCGGATGGGGCCGAGTTCCTGTGGGTCGATGGCGGAGCGTTGAGCGGCGGCCGTGAGGGTGGCGAGGTCCTCGGTGGCGTAGGGCAGGGTGAACGACCGGGTGACGATGCTCATATCGGATTTCTTGAGTTTGAGGACCACGGTGCGGGCGGCGCGCCCGTCGCGGCCGAGGCGGCGGTGCGCGGATGCGGCCATCTCCTCGATCGCCAGACGCAGATGGTCGAGAGTGACGATGTCGTGTTCGAGGGTGGTTTCGGCGCTGATCTGTTTGGCCTCGGCCCGTTCGGTGACGGGCCGGTCATCGATCCCGCGCGCCAGCCGGTGCAGCGCGGCGCCGATGCTGCTACCGAGGATCGACACCGCCTCCGATTCCGGTAGCGCCGCGAACGCACCGACGGTCTCGATGCCGAGCGACCGCAGTCGACCGTCGGCGACCGGCCCGATCCCCCATAACTTGCGCACCGGCAGCGCGGCGAGCATCGCCTGCTGTTCGGCGGGCGACACCACCCGGATGCCATCGGGTTTGGCCAGCCCGGAGGCGATCTTGGCCAGCTGCTTGCCGGTGCCGGCGCCGACCGAGGCGACCAGTCCGGTGCGTTCGCGTACCAGCGCCCGGAGCTCGGCACAGAACTCGTATACCCGCGCGACGGTCGCGCCGACGAGTTCGGCGGGTTCGGCGAACGCCTCATCGAACGACAACGTCTCCAGCACCGGGATGCGGCTGCGCAGCGCGTCGAACACCCGCCCGCTCATCACCCCGTAGACGGCGCCGCGCGGCGGCACCACCACCGCCGTCACCCCGACCAGCCGCCGAGCCTGATGCATCGGCATCGCCGAACGCGCCCCGTACACCCGCGCCTCATAGCTGGCCCCGGCAACCACACCCCGTCCCCCGGTGCCGCCCACGAGCACCGGCCTGCCGCGCAGCGTCGGCCGGGTGAGCTGCTCACACGAGGCGAAGAAGGCGTCCATATCGATATGCAGTACCCACCGCCGGGAAGTGACGTCCCCGGCATCGCCCGCACCCCCGGTGAACGCCGCCGAATGCTGCACGCTCACCAACTCTTCGCCGATCGTTGGCTGAGACGCGGCCTCGACCCCCTTATCGACCATCACACCTCACCCGAACCGAACACCGACATGGGCCTCCGAGCCCAGCCGCAGACTGCCCTTTCAGCACTGAGCCATCCCGCTCCCCGCGTCGACACACACGCCGACCGTCGCACCTCACCCCGACCGGACACAGACGCGCACCCTCGCACCCGGCAACGAACGTCTTCCTCACCCGAGAGTCGTTCCGTACCCCGCGTCAGCACACGCACCAGGGGCGCACCGCCCGAACCGGGTATCGATGCGCACCCTCGCACCCGGTCACCGGGTGGCCGTCCCGGTCTCCGGCCGCGAACAACAGCACGCAGGTCCTCGGCGCCGCCGAGACCAGCGCCTGCGGCGGTCCGAGCCCGACGCGTTGTCTCACGGCCGACGCACACTGTGAGCGGCGCCGCTCGGGCAATCCGCCGCCGGTTTTCGACGCTCTCCGCCGCCGGACGCGACATTCCGCACTCGGTGATGGTCCCCGGACAGGCGCGCATGGGCGGGAATCTACGCGTGGCCACCGACAGATCTCGTCCGGTGTGTGCCGGTCACGGGTGATGCCGGTTCGTCGCTACCGGATTGCCCATCGATTTCTGGCCACGCCGGAGGCGGTGCCACCGACCGTGACCAGCGGGGATCGCGGCGGCGGGAGAGCTGAGAAACCGCTGAGCCGACACGGGGATCGGACTCGGCGCCCGGCCGGATATGTGATGATCGGTCCATGATGATCCGCAAGGCTGTGATTCCCGCCGCCGGTATCGGTTCCCGCCTGCTACCGCTGACCAAGGCGATCCCCAAGGAGATGCTGCCGGTCGGCGACAAGCCGGTGATCGAGCACACCGTGCGCGAACTGGTCGCTTCCGGGATCACCGATATCACCATCGTGGTCAGCGGCGGTAAATCGCTGATCCAGGACCACTTCCGGCCCAATCCGGCGCTGGTGGCGCAGTTGCGCGCCGACGGCAAGACCGCGTACGCCGATGCGGTCGAGGAGGTGGGCGAGCTCTCGCGGGCCGGGCACATCACCTATCTGGACCAGCACGGGCCTTATGGCAACGGCACACCCGTGCTCAATGCCGCCCGCGCGCTCGGCGATGAGCCCATGCTGGTGCTGTGGCCCGACGACGTCTTCGTCGCCGATGTGCCGCGTGCCCAGCAATTGATCACCGCCTACGAGACCACCGGATGCCCGGTGCTGGCGCTGATGCCGATGGATCCGAACGAATCGCAGCGCTACGGCGTGCCGATGGTGCACGAGGATCTCGACAACGGCCTGTTGCGGATCTCCGGGCTGATGGAGAAGCCGAAGCCGGAGGACGCACCCTCGGCGTACGCGGCGATCGGTGGGTACGTGGTGACCCCGGGCATCATCGAGGAGCTGCGTCAGCAGACCGAACGCTGGTACACCCACCGCACCGGCGAGGTGTACCTCACCGATGCCATCAATGCCTTCGCCACCGCGCACGCCGTCTACGGGCAGGTCATCCAGGGCCGCTGGTACGACACCGGCAATCCGGCCGACTACCTGGTGGCCCAGTTCGCTTCGGCGCTGGCCCATCCGGATTACGGCCCGCGGCTGCGCCAGCTGATCGACTGATTCAGAAGCGCCGGATGGAGTAGATCTCGAACTGGCTCAACGGGGCGAGTCCGACCGGGACGCCGCGCCCGTAGGCGTTGAAGATCTGGCCGAATCCGGCGTAGATGCCGACGTGGGAGGCATCGGCGTTGAGGATCACCACATCGCCGGGCGAGAGCGCGTACCGCGGGACCGACGCACCCACCTCGGCCTGTTCCCAGGTGGTGCGCGGCAGTCGCACGCCGACCTGCCCGTACGCCCATTGCACCAGGGCCGAGCAGTCCCAGGAATGCGGGCCTTCGCTGCCCCATTCGTAGGGTTTGCCGGTCTGGGTGACGGCCGCCGCCAGTGCGCCGAGCCCGGCCGCGCTCGGCAGCGGCAATGCGGCCGAACCGCTGGAACTGCCGGAGCCGGAACCGGATCCCGAGCCCGACGACGAGCCGGAGCCGCCGCTTCCCGAGGCGCTACCGGTATCGGCCACGGCGGGCGCGGCCAGGGTGGATGCCGTGAGGACGGCGAAGCAGAAGCCGGTGATGATCCGGCGGAGCGGGGTTCTCGTCACGTGCTCGCCCTTCGGTCGGCCCGGCCGACGAGCCGCCCACCGGGACGCGTATCAGGTAGAACAATCCGTACCGATAGTCACTGCGGCACCAGCAGGATCATGTGCCCCAGCAGCAACAGCCCGATTGTGCCGCGCCGGAAATGCACACACCACGGGTTCAGCAACTATTCAGTGTGTGATTTACATCACTCACACCGCCTGTGAGTGCGGACCGAACGCAGCCCCCAGAAGATCACGCACACCACCGGGCGGCCTGCACCATCAGATCGCCGACCGCATCCGAACACGGCAGCACCGATCCGCGATGCGCACGGCATCGACGACTCCGAGACCACGACCAGCACAGATGACAGCCCTGACCGGTGCACGACCCGGTGTGAGCGAGGAGCCGGTCTCCTCGCCCACACCGGGCAGCGTCACACCTTCGCGACCGCGGCGCGGACCCCGCCGACCAATTCGGCCGCAGCGGCACCCGCCGCACCGAACGTCAGCTCGGTAGCCAGGATTTCGCCTGCGATCAGCTCCCGATGGGTCGCGGCCCACTCCTGCCGATCCGCTGGCACCTCCAGCACCACCGTGATCCGGTCGGAGACGTCGAGACCGAGCGATTTACGCGTCTCCTGGAGATCGCGGATCAGATCGCGAGCCCAACCCTCGGCCTCCAGTTCCTCGGTGACCACCGAGTTCAGCACGACCAGGCCCGCATTGCCCGGCAGCGCCGCGGTGGACTCCGGTTCGGCCGCCACCAGACGCTGCGTGTACTCCTCGGGCAGCAGGTCGATCCCGGCCGCGCTCACCACACCGTCGGCGGTCTCCGACCATTCACCGGCCTTGACCGCCCTGATCACCGTCTGCACGTCCTTGCCGAGGCGCGGACCGGCGGCGCGGGCGTTGACGACCAGCTCGAACCGGCCGTGCGCGGCGACGTCGGTGGTCAGATCCACCTTCTTGACGTTCACCTCGTCGGCGATGATGTCGGCGTAGGGCGCCAGCCGCTCGGCGTCACCGGCGGCGATGGTCACCTCCGCCAGCGGCAGCCGCACCCGCAGGTTCTGCGCCTTGCGCAGGCTCAGCACCGTCGAACACACCGTGCGTGCCTCATCCATCGCCGCCACCAGCTCGGGATCGTGCGGCAGCTCACCGGCGGTGGGCCAATCGGTCAGATGTACCGAACGGCCACCGGTCAGACCACGCCAGATCACCTCGGTCACCAGTGGCAGCAGCGGCGCCGCCAACCTGCTGGTCACCTCGAGCACCGTATGCAGGGTGTCGACGGCGTCGCGGTCTTCTTCCCAGAATCGCGACCGCGACCGGCGCACATACCAGTTGGTGAGCGCGTCGGCGAAGGTGCGCAGCTCATCGCAGGCGCCGGCGATGTCGTAGACCTCGAGCGCCTCGGTGACCACATCCCTGGTCGCGGCGAGCTTGGCCAGGATGTAGCGGTCGAGCACATGCGGCGAATCCGTGCGCCACTCACCCGGCTTCGAGGCGTACAGCTGCAAGAACGTCCACGCGTTCCACAGCGGCCGCAGCGCATGGCTCACACCCTCGCGAATACCACGCTCGGTGACGATGAGGTTGCCGCCGCGCAGGATCGGCGAACTCATCAGGAACCAGCGCATCGCATCGGAGCCGTCGCGGTCGAACACCTCCTTCACGTCCGGGTAGTTGCCCTTGGACTTGCTCATCTTCAGCCCGTCGTCGCCAAGCACGATGCCGTGCGCGGCAACGGTTTTGAAGGCCGGACTGTCGAACAGCGCGGTGGACAGCACATGCAGCGTGTAGAACCAGCCGCGGGTCTGGCCGTTGTACTCGACGATGAAATCGCCGGGGAAGTGGCTGTCGAACCAGTCTTTGTTCTCGAACGGGTAGTGCACCTGCGCATAGGGCATCGAGCCCGATTCGAACCAGCAGTCGAGCACCTCCGGCACCCGGCGCATGGTGGATGCGCCGGTCGGATCGTCCGGGTTCGGGCGGGTGAGCTCATCGATCATCGGCCGGTGCAGATCGGTCGGGCGCACGCCGAAATCGCGTTCGAGTTCGTCGAGCGATCCGTAGACGTCCACGCGCGGATACGCCGGATCGTCGGACACCCACACCGGGATCGGGCTGCCCCAGTACCGGTTCCGGCTGATGTTCCAGTCGCGCGCACCTTCGAGCCATTTGCCGAACTGGCCGTCACGGATGTGCTCGGGCACCCAGGTGATCTGCTTGTTCAGCTCGACCATCCGGTCACGGAACCGGGTGACAGCCACGAACCAGGACGGCACCGCCATGTAGATCAGCGGCTGACCGGAACGCCAGCTGTGCGGATAGGAGTGCTCGATGGTCTCGTGCCGCAGCAGCTTTCCGGACGCCTTGAGGTCTTTGATGATCACCGGGTTGGCGTCGAAGACCATCAGGCCCTCGTACGGCGGCACCATCGAGGTGAACTTGCCACCCGGATCCAGCGGCTGCACGATCTGGATGCCGTTGGCCGTGGCGACGTCCATGTCCTCCTCACCGAAGGCGGGTGCCAGATGCACCACACCGGTGCCCGAGTCGGTGGTGACGTAATCGGCCGAGAGCACCCGGTGCGCGTTCGGGTGACCGAGGAAGAAATCGAACGGCGGCGCATAGGACAGCCCCACCAGAGCGGCGCCGTCGTACTCGGCGAGCACCTCCGGCTCCGCACCGAACTCACGGGTGTAGTGCGAAACCCGTTCGGCGGCGAGCAGATAGCGCTTGCCATCGGCCACCCGCAGGTGCACGTACCGCACATCGGGGTGCACCGCGATCGCCAGGTTCGACGGCAGCGTCCACGGCGTGGTGGTCCAGATCAGGGCGTTGGCGCCGTCCAACTCGTGCAGCGGATGCTCGGCGGGTACCCGCAACACCATGTCCACGGTGACCGCCGGGTCCTGACGCATCTTGTAGGCGTCGTCGAGGCGGGTCTCCTGGTTCGACAGCGGGGTCTGCTCGTACCAGCTGTAGGGCAGCACCCGGAAACCCTGGTAGATCAAACCCTTGTCGTAGAGCGACTTGAACGCCCACATGACCGACTCCATGAAGTCGAGATCGAGGGTCTTGTAGTCGTTGTCGAAGTCGACCCAGCGCGCCTGACGGGTGACATAGTCGCGCCATTCCCCGGTATACCGAAGTACCGATGTTTTACAGGCCGCATTGAATTCCGCGAGCCCCATCGCGTCGATCTGTGATTTGTCCGTGATACCGAGCTGCTTTTCCGCCTCGATTTCCGCGGGAAGTCCATGACAGTCCCAACCGAATCGCCGATCGACCCGCTTACCGCGCATCGTCTGGAAACGCGGGATCAGATCCTTCACATATCCGGTGAGCAAATGACCGTAATGTGGCAGACCGTTGGCAAACGGCGGACCGTCGTAGAAGACGAACTCGTCGTCGGCGGTGGGAGCATCGCCCGCCTGCGTGCGGTTGTCGATGCTGGCGCGGAAGGTGTCGTCGGCGGCCCAGGCGTCGAGCACGGCGCGTTCCAGGTCGGGGAACGACGCACCCGGCCCGGCGCCGAGGTCGACGCGCGGATATGCGCTGCTACTGGATGTTTCGTCCGCCATCGCGGTGCGTCTCCTCGTGCCCGTGCGCCGTAGCGCAATCTCCTCGGCACGGGGACGACTCCGGCGCCCGATGCGCCGCAACCGCGGTACCACCCCGCTTGTCCTGGCGTCCCTACCGGCGCCGGACCTCTCGTAATGAGCTGTAACGGGCTCTCCCGTTCGGTTCTAATGAGTGCGCCACCGCCCCGATCAGGACCGACACACCGTTCTTCCGAAGGCTCCCCGGTGATGGCCGGATCGACGCCGTATTCATGTTTGATTCTAACCAGTTCGGTCAAACCAGTATTTCGAGCGCCGCGATGGGGCGGGCGTCGAAGGAACCGGCAAACGCTCAGCGCTTGGCATGCCTGCCCTGCGGGGGTTGGTCGTCACCCTCGGGTTTGCGCATCGACAGTGCGCTCACCAGCAACAACACCGCACCGACCACACACACCACGATGCAACCCCACGCCCAGACCACCGAACCGGTGGTCAGTGCTGCTACCAGCAGGGCGAAGCCGATCGCGGCGAGGACAAGCGTCAAGACGAGCATGGTGACCCCCAGGGGATGCCAGGCGGCCCGACTGCGTCTGGGGTGTGGCTATTTGCCACCCTTGGCGAACGACGCGGGCGCGAGGTTGTTCGAAGCGGTGTCGAAGGCCTCGCCGCCATCGACAGGCACCGCGGAACCGCGGTTCTCCAGCTCCTCGAGCTGCGATTCCAGATAGGACTTCAGCCGCACGCGGTACTCGCGCTCGAAGGTCTTGAGCTGCTCGATCCGGCTCTCCAGCACGCTGCGCTGCTGGGTGATGGTCGCCATGATCTCGGTGTGCTTGCGCTCGGCATCGGCTTGCAGCGCGTCGGCCTTCTCCTTGGCCTGGCGCAGCTGGTTGTCCGAACGGGTCTGCGCGTCCGAGAGCATCGCGTCCGACTTCTGACGCGCGTCGGCGATCATCGCCTCGGAGCGGGTGCGGGCATCGCCGACGAGTCGCTCGGAATTTGCCCGCGCGTTCGACAGCAAACTCTCGGACTCGCTCTTGGCATCGCTGGTGAGGCGGTCGGCCATCTCCTGGGCGAGGCTGAGCACCTTGGCGGCTTGCAGATTGGAGTCGGCGCCCGCGGGATCCTTGGCGGCCGGTGCCGGTGCGGGGATCGGCGCGGGCGGCGCCGCTGGCACCGGTGGTTTCACCGGTTCCGGCGGAGGTGCCTGCTGGACCGGCTGTTTCGCCGTGGCGACCGCCGCGTTACCGCGATTCTTCTTCGCATCGGCCAGCTCGGAATCGAGTTCGGCAACCCGCTGGCGCAGATCCGCGTTCTCCTCGATCAGGCGCGAGAGCTCCTGCTCCACAAGATCCAGGAAGGCGTCTACTTCGTCTTCGTTGTAGCCGCGCTTCCCGATCGGCGGTTTGCTGAACGCGACGTTGTGCACATCGGCTGGGGTCAGCGGCATGGAAGGATCCCTTCACGCGTCTTTTGGAGATCTAGCAGATCTGGCGAGCTGTGTCCTCGGCCCATTCTGTCACACCGGGGCTACCGGCTGCCCGAGCCTGCTCACGATCGACATCAGGATGAAGACGATGAATAGCAGGACCATTATCGACAGATCGAGCCGAATTCCCCCCAATGACACCGGTGGTATCAACCGCCTCAGGAGTTTCACCGGAGGGTCGGTGATCGTGAAGATCACTTCGAGGATGATGACCACGATGCCACTGGGGCGCCAGTCACGGGCAAAGCTACGGATGAACTCGACGATCACCCGGCTGATCAGCAACAGCCAGAAGATGAACAGCACGAAGTACAGCACCGCGAACAAGGCCACGACCTCACTCTGCCGCAAAATCGGCGTCGCGCAAAATGACCGCGCCGCCCCGTTCGACCCGCATCCGGCTCTCCCCCCGGTTCATCGTCCTATTTCTGGTTGTAGAAGCCTGTTTCGGCGATCCGACGACGCTCCTCGGCCGATACGTCGACATCGGCAGGTGAGAGCAGGAACACCTTGGTCGCCACCTTGTCGAACGAGCCACGCAGCGCGAATGCCAGCCCGGCGGCGAAGTCGACCAGCCGTTTCGCATCGGCATTGCTCAGATCGACCAGGTCCATGATCACCGGGTTGCCCTCGCGGAACCGCTCGCCGATGATCCGGGCCTCACTGTAGTCACGCGGGCGCAGCGTCGTGATCTTGGACAAGGGACCTCCGTCCTCGAAGATCGCAGGACGGCGGGCAGCGACCGGCTCGGGACGCATCCGCTCTTCCAGTCGCCGTTCCTCGGCCTCGGGGTCGACGGCGAGCGCGCCACGGGTGGCGCCACGCATCATCGGCGCGCTGCCGCCTGCACGGAAGCGACCGGCACCCGCGGCGTCGATGCGCGTGGGGCGACGCGGCGCCTCGTAGCGATCCTCGCCGTAGCTGTCGGGCGTGTAGTCGTCGCGACGCGCGGCGGGGTAGCCGGCCTGGTACGGCGACTTGTAGGCCGGTTCCTCGAACTCCGCGTCGTCGTACCGGTCGTCGGCGTAACGGTCGCCGCCGTAACCGGGGCGGTCGGAGTAGTCACGGGGGCGGCGCGGACCGCGCTCGTCCATGGGGCGAGGGCCACGATCGTCGACGTAGTCGTCTTCGTAATCCTCGAGCGGAACCATGCCGAAATAGGCCTTGAACTTGTGCAGAGTACTCATGCTTCCACCTCGCTAACGCTCGCCCCGGGCATGGCCACAACGGCCTTGGTCCCACGCTCGCTCATGTCCTCCCCCTTGCCGACACCCGACTCCGCCGTGACCACGATGGTGGCGGTGTGTATCGCTCGCTCACTTCGCTCGCTCATCCTGGTCGACCTTCCTTCGGCCCCGGTGACCCACCGGGTGTTGAAGTCTTGCGCAGCCCCTCGTCGGTCCCAGCATATGTGTCGAATGTGACTGATGAGGTTTCTTTGCTACGCCGAGGTTATCGGTCGAGCGCCCATGAGGGCGGTACCGACACGCACACACGTGGATCCGTGTGCGATCGCCGATTCCAGATCTCCCGACATTCCGGCGGACAATTCCGACGCGCCGGGGTGAGCCTCGGTCAGCTCGGCGTGTATGGCTGCCAGGCGGGCGAAGGCCGCGGCCGGTTCGACCTCGAGCGGCGGCACCGCCATCAGCCCGGACAGCCGCAGCGCGGGCGCCTCGGCGATCCGATCGGCAAGTGCCGCAACGGCATCCGGCGCAACCCCGCCGCGCGCCGGGTCTTCGTCCAGGCTCACCTGGATGAGGACCTCCAGCGCACTGTCGCGCTCACCCGCGTCCAGTGCGGCGGCCGCCCCGGCGTCAAGGGCCGTTGCCAGTCGTTCGCTGTCCACCGAGTGCACCGCATGCGCCCAGCGGGCCACCGATTTGGCCTTGTTGCGTTGGAGCCGACCGATCATGTGCCAGCGCACATCCGGGTACGACGTGAGTTCGGACACCTTCGCCGCGGCTTCCTGTTCCCGTGATTCACCGAACTCGCGGCGGCCGAGGCTATGAAGAATCCGCACGTCCGCGGCGGGAAAGAATTTGGTCACCGGCAGCAGGCGGACTCGCGCCGGATCGCGACCGGCCGCCGCGCAGGCGAGGTCGATGCGGTCGAGCAGTCCGGCCAGATTGGTGGCCAGTTCGGTGGTGCGGCGATCGAGGGTCTGAGCAGTGCTCATCGGGCTCACGCGCGCGGTTCCCCTTCCTCCATCCAGATCGCCCCGCCGAGTCGGCCGGTCGGCGCGCCTCGGCGGTGGCTGAACAATGCCTTGTCTTCGATCGTGCAGCGCGGGTCGACAGCGACGGCGCCGACGCCCGCGGTGGTGAGCTGACGACGCAGCCCGGCCCGCAGGTCGAGTCCCGGGGTGCCGCGTTCGGTGGTGGTTGCGCTGCCGGGCAGATGCCGTTCCACATCGGCACGCATCTCGGCGGGCACCTCGTACTGGCGTCCGCTCGCGGCGGGTCCGAGGAAGGCGCCGATGCGGTCGATGCGGGCGCCGACCGACACCATGGCGTCGAGGACGCGTGGCACGATGCCGATCCGGGCGCCGATGCGTCCGGCGTGGACGGCGGCGATCACGCCGGCCTCGTCGTCGGAGAGCAGGATCGGCACACAGTCGGCGGTGACCACCACCAGTGCGAGTCCGGTAACCGTGGTGACCAGTGCGTCGGTGGCCGGTACCGGTTCGGCGCGCGGCCCGTCGACGATCTCGACGGTACGGCCGTGGATCTGTTCCATCCAGACCAGCCGCTGCGGCGGCAGTCCGATGGTCTCGGCCAGCCGTTCCCGATTGCGGCGCACGGCGTCCGGATCGTCACCGACGTGGTCGCCGAGATTGAACGAATCGTAGGGCGCGGCGGAGAAGCCTCCGGCCCGCGTCGTCACCACCCGCCGGACTGTGCGAACCGATACCGATGTCATGCCGACGAGCGTAGTCGGCCCGACCTCATGCCCTGGTCAGCGCAGTCCCCGCGGGTGATCAGCGCCGCATGAACGAGGGCACGTCCACATCGTCGTCGTCATCGTCGCCGGTGTCGGGCGGCGGGGTGTGCGAGCGGGTGCCGTGGGTGGCGATCGGATCGGCCGCCGGACGCGGCCGTTCGACATCGCGGTAGCTGGGCGCCGGTCCCCGGCTGACGCTTCCGGTGGACGCGGTCGAGGTGCTCTCGACCGGCCGCGCGCTCGACTCGCTACCCCGACTCTGACCGATCTCACCGGCCCGGCCCGCGCCGATGGTGCCACGGGTGGTCGCCGCGTCGAAGGTGCGTCTGGCCGGTCCGCCGCCGTCGAAGCCCGCCGCGATGACGGTGACGCGCACCTCGTCGCCGAGCGAATCGTCGATGACGGTACCGAAGATGATGTTGGCCTCGATATGGGCGGCTTCCTGCACCAGCGAGGCCGCCTCGTTGATCTCGAACAGACCGAGATCCGATCCGCCCGCGATCGACAGCAGCACACCGTGCGCACCATCCATCGATGCTTCCAGCAGCGGCGAGTTGATCGCCGCTTCGGCCGCCTTCACCGATCTGCCCTCACCGCGCGAGGAACCGATACCCATGAGCGCGCTGCCCGCACCGGACATGACGCTCTTGACGTCGGCGAAGTCGACGTTGATCAGACCGGGGGTGGTGATCAGATCGGTGATGCCCTGAACACCGTTGAGCAGCACCTCGTCGGCGGAGCGGAAGGCGTCCATCAGGCTCACCGCCGCGTCGCCGAGCTGGAGCAGCCGGTCGTTCGGGATGACGATCAGGGTGTCGCAGGATTCGCGCAGCATATTGATGCCGACCTCGGCCTGATTACCGCGCCGTTTGCCCTCGAAGGAGAACGGGCGGGTGACCACACCGATGGTCAGCGCACCGAGCTTGCGCGCGATGCTGGCGACCACGGGGGCGCCACCGGTGCCGGTGCCGCCGCCCTCACCCGCGGTGACGAAGACCATGTCGGCGCCCTTGAGCACCTCTTCGATCTCATCCTTGTGATCCTCGGCGGCTTTGCGGCCGACCTCGGGATCGGCTCCGGCGCCGAGGCCGCGGGTGAGTTCGCGGCCGACGTCGAGCTTGACGTCGGCATCACTCATCAGCAGCGCCTGGGCGTCGGTGTTGACCGCGATGAACTCGACTCCCTTGAGTCCCTGTTCGATCATCCGGTTGACGGCGTTCACGCCGCCGCCGCCGATACCGACGACCTTGATCACGGCAAGGTAGTTGTGCGGGGGCGTCATGGGCTCTCGCCTTCCTTAGATCCAAAGCCTGTCGTTTTCGGATGCTCGGCACCGATCCGCAGCGGCCGGGCCGTGTCTCCCAGCGGTCCGCGATTCGAGCAAACCCTAAACCTCAACCATAGGGTTGGCGTTATGTCAAGTATCCGACTGGTGCCGAACGCTATTCGCAGCCGACGCGATCCGCGCGCAGGCGCGCCGAGACGAGAATCAGAATCTTGTGTGATCCCGCTCGTGCCGACGCGCTGGACGTCGTATCGTAGTCGGTTGCCCCCCGGCGGGAATCCCGTTGCGGGGAGACCTCCCGGATGTCCACCGAAAACTCGCCGGACACAAGCGCTATCGCGCCGAGTTCGAGGTAGATCGATCACTTTACCGTCACCAGATTCGGGCTCGACACGTCGAACACCGTTCCGGGACGGGTGAGCAGCGGCTGTACCACCGCCACCTTGCGTTCGACGTCGTCCGCCCCGCCCCACAGTACCGTGCGACCATCGCGCAGGCGCAGCGCGATATCCGAAATCGACCGCACCGCAACCTCGCCCACCTGCGAACTCAGCACCGGTGGCAGCACCGAGATCACGGCGACCGCGGCCCGGGTGGCCGGGTCGGCGCCGCCGGGATGTTCGGCCTTCAATTCCGGTACGCCGATGGGCGGCGGCTCGATCGCGTACTCGACGCCCTCGGCATCGAGCAGATGGGCGCCCTGCTCGCTGGTGAAGAACAGCACCGGCGTTCGTTCGGTGACCGTCACCGACACCGTCGACGGGAACGAGCGCTGTACCCGCACCGAGCGCACCTTCGGGATGCCCGCCACCCGTGCGGCCATCGCTGCGGTATCGATGCGCAGCATCGACCGACCGTCCGGAATCTCGAGTAACTCCCGCACCCGATCCTCGGGCACCGCCGACAGACCGTCGACCTGCACGGTCCGCACCGACAGCAGCGGCGTGAACCATGCCGCCACGAACAACGTCACCAGCAGGCACACCACGGGCAAGCCCCACAACCGGATCCGGCGCCAGCCACGCGCACCGAACAGCTCGGCTACGGATCGCACCCGTGCTCACCGCCCGAACTGCGGACGCGCGCGTAGTCCGTCGAGGATCTGGGTGCCGAGCATGGTCACATCGCCCGCGCCCATGGTGATGACCACATCACCGGGCAGCGCCAGACCGGCGACCTGCCGCCCCACCCTGGACATATCGGGTTGGTAGTGCACCGGTTTGGTGACCGATTGGGCGACCAGCGCACCGTTGACGCCGGGCAGCGGCTCCTCGCGGGCGCCGTAGACATCGAGCACCACCACCTCGTCGGCCAGGCCGAGGGCGGCGCCGAACTCACCAGCGAACGTGGCCGTGCGGCTGTACAGATGCGGCTGGAACACCACGATCACCCGGCCGCGCCGCGATCGCGCGCCATCGGCGGCTTCCTGTTCGACCAGGGCGGCCGCCGCGCCGAGCACCGCGCGCACCTCGGTCGGATGGTGGGCGTAGTCGTCGAAGACTCGGACGCCGTTCTCCCGGCCGACGAACTGGAACCGGCGATGCACACCGCCGAATCCCTCCAGGCCCTGGATGATCTCGTCCACATCGGCGCCAGCGGCGCGAGCCGCCAGCAGCGCCGCCAGGGCGTTGAGCGCCATATGCCTACCCGGCACCGACAGCCGCAGAGTGCGCGGCGCGGTCTCGCCCTCGAGCTGGAACTGCGCGAGTCCACCGACGTCGCGGGGCTCCCAGCTGTGCAGACGCACGCCGACCGGTACCGGCGCGTCATCGAGAGCGCCGGAGCCGTAGCCGAGTACCCGGACCCCCTTGTCGGCCAGCCGATCGCCGATGCGTCCGGCCAGCGCCAGCGAACCCGGATCGTCCAGACACACCACCAGCAGCCCGCCGGGGGCGAGGCGGTCGGCGAAATCGTCGAAGACCTGGATGTAGGCCTCATCGGAGCCGAAGTAGTCGAGATGGTCGGATTCGATATTGGTGACCACGGCGACGTCGGGGTCGTATTGCAGCAGCGAACCATCGCTTTCGTCGGCCTCGGCGACGAAGATGTCCCCGCTGCCGTGATGGGCGTTGGTGCCCGCCTCGTTGAGTTCGCCGCCGACCGCGAAGGACGGATCGACACCGCAGTGCTGCAATGCCACGATCAGCATCGATGTGGTGGAGGTCTTACCGTGGGTGCCCGACACCAGCAGCGTGCGATGCCCGCTCATCAGCGAGGCGAGCACGGCGGGGCGCAGCAGTACCGGGATATCGCGCCGATTCGCTTCGACCAGTTCGGGGTTGGTCTTGGGGATGGCCGCATAGGTGGTGACGACGACGGTCGGGCCGCCGGGCAGCAGATCCAACGCGCTGGCGTCGTGGCCGATGCGCACCTGGGCGCCGCGGGCGCGCAGCGCCAGCACACCACGGCTCTCCTTGGCATCCGATCCCGATACCGCGCCGCCGCGCGAGAGCAGGATCCGGGCGATCCCGGACATACCGGCCCCGCCGATTCCGACCATGTGCACCCGCTCCAGCGAGGGCGGCAACGTCGAACGCGCCTCCATGCTCGGATCCCCGGTCATCGGCCCGCCACCCGGACGGCGATGCGGGCAACCTCGTCGGCGGCGTCACGGTGTCCGGCGCCTGCGGCGGCGCGGCCCATCCCGGTCAGCCGTGCGGGGTCCATGAGCAGGGGAATCACCTCATCGATCAGATAGGTCGGCGTCAGCTCGGAGTCGGCCACAATTGTGCCACCACCGGCGGCGACGACGGGCCGGGCGTTGAGCTCCTGCTCACCGTTGCCGTGGGGCAGCGGTACGTACACCGCGGGCAGTCCGACCGCGGACACCTCGGCGACCGTCATCGCGCCGGAGCGGCAGACCACCGCGTCGGCGGCGGCGTAGGCCAGATCCATCCGGGAAAGATACGGCACCGCCACATAGGGCGCCGATGGTGTGCCCGGCGGCAGGTCGAGGGTGTTCTTCGGCCCGTGCGCGTGCAGCACCGAGATACCGGCGTCGGCCAGTTCCTTCGCCGCGCCCGATACCGCGTCGTTGAGGGTGCGCGCGCCCTGGGAACCGCCGAATACCAGCAGTACCGGGCCCTCGGCGGGTAGGCCGAAGTGTTCGCGGGCCTGTGCGCGCAGTGCGGCGCGGTCGAGTGAGGTGATGGCCGAGCGCACCGGGATGCCGATGACCTCGGCGCCCGCCAGCCCGGAATCCGGGACGGCGGCCAAGACCTTCGCGGCCACCCGCGCGCCGACCTTGTTCGCGATCCCGGCCTTGGCGTTGGCCTCGTGCACCAGCACCGGCACCGCCCGCCTGCGCCGCAATGCGCCGCGGCCGGCGGCCAGGTAGGCCGGAAGGGACACGTAGCCGCCGAACCCGATGATCACATCGGCGTCGACGGCGTCGATGACGGCGCGCGCCGCGGCCACCGAGGCACGCACCCGGCCCGGCAGCCGCAGCAGATCGGCGCTGGGCTTACGCGGCAGCGGTACGGGCGGGATGAGTTCCAGCGGATAGCCGCGATCGGGCACCAGCGTGGTCTCCAGCCCGCGTGCGGTGCCGAGCGCGGTCACCCGGATCGAGGGGTCGAGGCGGCGCAGGGCGTCCGCGACGGCCATGGCCGGTTCGATATGTCCTGCGGTGCCACCGCCAGCCACGATCACCGAGAGTGCTGATCCCGTCGCGCCCGCTGTGCTGTTCGCCCCGCTCACCGCGGAGTTCTCGTTCGCGGACTGGCTTGCACTCACCTGGATCTTCCTCGTTCTCTCGCGTGTGTGACCGGATAGTTCGGTTCCCAGGCGCGGGTCGCGCGCGCCGAGCTGGTGCCACGGCTCTGTGCCGCGCGGCGGCGCGGTTCGGCGCCGCGCTGCCCACCCGAGCGTGGTCTGCGCGCGGGCGGCTGGCCACCGCGCTGCCCGGGTTTGCCCCGAGCCGCCGATCTGGCGCGGGCCGCCTCGGCCTTGGCCGGTGCGTACACCTCGGGTTTGGGTAGTCGTAGCAATCTACTGAATCGGCCGTCCTGGCCCGCGTGCAAGGCCGCCACGGCCTCGGGTTCGTGCCGGGCGGCATTGGCGATGATGCCGAACATCAGCAGGGTGATCGCCAGTGACGAACCGCCCGCCGACACCAGCGGCAGCTGGAGGCCGGTCACCGGGAGCAGTCCGACAACGTAGCCGATATTGATCAGGGCCTGTCCGGTGATCCAGGTGGTCGCCGTGGCGGTCAGCAGCCGCAGGAACGGATCGGCGGAGCGGGCGGCGATGCGCAGTCCGGTGTAGACGAACAGTGCGAACAGCCCGAGCACCAGCGCGCAGCCGAGGAATCCGAGTTCCTCGCCGATGATGGCGAAGATGAAGTCGTTGTGCGAGTTGGGCAGATAGTTCCATTTGGCCCGGCTCTGGCCGAGGCCGCGGCCCCAGATACCGCCGTCGGCGAGGGAGAACTTCGCCTGCATGGCCTGATAGTTGATGCCCTGCGGATCGTCGCCCGGATTGAAGAAGGCGCGCATGCGGTCGGAGCGATAACCCGCCGACAGCGCGAGCACACCGGCCGCGATCACGCCAGAGATCGCGATCGTCACGAACAGTCGCACCGGCAGCCCACCGAACCACAGCAGCGCGGCCAGCACGATGCCGACGGCGATGGTGGTGGACAGATTGGGCTGCAACACGATCAGCAGGCACACCACCAGACCCGCCGGCACCAGCGGCACCAGGATGTCCTTGAGCGAGGCATGCTCGGAGCGGCGTGAGGCCAGCAGATGCGCACCC
Organism: Nocardia cyriacigeorgica; assembly: GCF_029868385.1. Taxonomy (GTDB): domain Bacteria; phylum Actinomycetota; class Actinomycetes; order Mycobacteriales; family Mycobacteriaceae; genus Nocardia; species Nocardia cyriacigeorgica_F. The sequence goes on from NZ_JARWNX010000049.1 coordinate 33,268, forward strand.
CACACCACCAGCGTCACCTTGACGATCTCCGACGGCTGCACCGAGAACGGCCCGAGATCGATCCAGCGTCGCGCGCCGTTGACCTCCGAACCGATACCGGGGATCAGCACCAGCACCAGTCCGACCACCGACAGCGCGAACAGCGGGAACGACAACTGCCGCATCCGCCGCAGCGGTATCCGCAATGCCAGATAGAACAGCACCGCGCCCAGCGCGGCGTAGACCGCCTGCTGCACGAACAGCGAATACGCCGAACCACCGTCGGCGTAGGCCTCCACGCTCGACGCGGACAGCACCATCACCAGCCCGAGCACGGTGAGCAGGGTGGCGATGGTGACGATCAGATGGAACGAGGCCAGCGGGCGCGCCAGCCACGCGCCGAACCGGGTGCCCGGCCGCGGAGCCCGCGCCGGGGTCACAGCCGCCGCCCGATGTCCCCGTCCTCCAGGGCGTGCACCGCGGCGGCGAAGCTACGGCCACGATGGGTGTAATCGGCGAACATGTCCAATGAGGCCGCGGCAGGTGCGAGCAGCACGGTGTCACCGCTGGTGGCCAATCCGGCCGCCGCGCGCACCGCCCGTGCCATCACCTCATCGGCACCGGCTCTGCCCGAATCATCGTCACCCATGCCTGCATAGTCTCCCGAGGCCAGCTCGACCACGGGGACTTCGGGCGCGTGTCGCGCCAACGCGGCCGCGATGACTTCGGCGTCGGTACCGATCAGCACCGCGGCGACGAGCCGGTCGGCGACCTCTTCGATGAGGTCCTCGACACTCGCGCCTTTGAGCTGACCGCCCGCCACCCACACCACCTGCGGATGCGCCAGGATCGAGGAACGTGCGGCATGCGGGTTGGTCGCCTTGGAGTCGTCGATGAACTCGACACCGCCGAGTTCACGGACGAACGCGGCCCGATGCGGGCCGACCTTGTGCTCGACCAGACCCTCACGCACGAACTGCGGCGCCACATCGATGGCCCTGGTCAGCGCGGCCGCGGCGAGGGCGTCGGCGACACCGGCCGGGCCCGGCGGGCTGATCTCCTTGGTCTCGGCGAGGATCGCGGCCTTGGTGAACGCGCGGTCGAGCAGTTTGCCGTCGACGACGCCCAGCTCACCGTCGGCGGGTACACCGATCCGGAAACCGACCGTGCGCCTGGCCTTGGACTTACGGGCCAACGAGGCCGCCACCGGATCGTCCAGGCCGACCACGCCGACCCGGCCGACCAGCGCCCGCGATTTGGCGGCGGCGTAGGCGTCGAGGCCGCCGTGCCAGTCGAGATGATCCTCGGCGACATTGAGCACCACACCGGCCTCCGGCCGCACCGACGGCGCCCAATGCAATTGGAACGACGACAGTTCCACCGCGAGCACCTGCGGACCCGGATTGCGGCGCAACGCGTCCAGGATCGGCAGCCCGATATTGCCGCAGGCCACGCTGGCGATGCCCGCGGCGCGCAGGATCGAATGCACCATCGAGGTGGTGGTGGTCTTGCCGTTGGTGCCGGTCACCACCAGCCATTTACGGACCTCGCCGTAGATGCGGGCCTGATCGACCCACCAGGCGAACTCCACATCGCCCCAGACCGGAATGCCCTCCGATACCGCCGAGACCAGGACCGGCGAGTCGGGTCGCCAGCCGGGGCTGGTGATCACCAGCGCGAACCGGCTCCAGTCGGTGTGTTCGAGTTCGGCGCAGGTGGCGACCTCGAGTCCGAGTTCGGCGGCCTCGGCCAGCGCCTTCGCGCCGCCGTCGGTGACGACCGGTTTGGCGCCGATGTCCTGGAGCGGCTCGATCAGCGAACGCCCGGACACCCCCCAACCGGCCACGAGCACCTCACGGCCACGCAGGAATTCGAGCATGGGACCCGGCGAGCGCAGTGCCCGCGGAGAATGTTCGACCATTATCAGCTCACCCGACCGCGGAAAGATATTCGCTGTAGAACAGGCCGAGTCCGACCGCGGATGCCATCGCGGCCAGCAGCCAGAACCGGATGATCACCGTCGTCTCGGCCCATTTGCTCAGCTCGAAGTGATGATGGAACGGCGCCATCTTGAACAAACGGTTGCGCGTGGTGCGGAACACCGCGACCTGCAACACCACCGACGCCGCCTCGGCGACGAACAGCGCGCCGATGACCACCATCAGCAGTTCGGTGCGGGTCGTGATGGACAGACCGGCCAGCAGACCACCGAGGGCCAGCGATCCGGTATCGCCCATGAAGATCTTCGCCGGCGCCGCGTTCCACCACAGGAAACCCATGCACGCGGCTGCGCCCGCGGCGCACACCAGAGCCAGATCCAGCGGGTCACGCACGTTGTAGCAGCCGGCCTCCGGCTTGGTCTCGCATGCGTGGTAGTACTGCCAGAACGTGATGATCACGTACCCGCCCAGCACCAGGCTCATCGATCCGGCGGCAAGGCCGTCGAGGCCGTCGGTGAGGTTCACCGCGTTCGACCAGGCCACCACCAGCAGGCAGACGAAGGCGAGGAAGACGATCACGCCCATCGACACCGTGGTGATATCGCGAACATAGGACAGATGGCGGCTGGCCGGGGTGAGCCCACTCTCGCCGCGGAACTGCAAGGCCAGCACACCGAACACCACGGCGGCGGTGAGCTGACCGATGTACTTGCCCGCGGCCGTCAGACCGAGATTGCGCCCTTTGCGGAGCTTGATGAAGTCGTCGACGAAGCCGACGGCGCCGAGTGCGGTCGTCAGCCCGAGGACCAGCAGCGCCGACGCCGACGGACCCTCGGCGTCGTATCCGATACCGATCAGATGCGAACCCAGATACCCGGCCCACATACCGATGATGATGGCGACGCCACCCATGGTCGGCGTACCGCGCTTGGCCTGATGGCTGGCCGGGCCGTCGACCCGGATCTCCTGGCCGAAGCCCTGTTTGGCGAACATCTTGATCAGCAAGGGCGTCAATAGGATCGACACCGCCAGCGCGATACCCGCCGCGAACAGAATCTGTCTCATCGCACTGCCTCCGCGCTACCCCTGCGTCCATCCGGCCGAGTATCGCCGGTCAAATGCTCGGCGACGGCCCACAGGCCGACCGATTGCGACGCCTTGACCAGCACCACATCACCCGGCTCGACCGCATCGTCGAGCAGCGCGATCGCCGCGCCGATATCGGGAACGAGGACCGATTCCTCGCCCCATGAGCCTTCCATCACCGCGCCCTGGTGCATCGCCCGGGAGGGCCGTCCGGTGCCGATCACGATGAGCCGGTCCACATCCAGGCGAACCGCCAGCCGTCCGATCGCATCGTGTTCGATCACCGACTCCGCACCGAGTTCGGCCATCTCACCGAGCACCGCCCAGCTGCGCCGCGGCTTGTCACCAGCCTTGGACATGGTGACCAGCGCCTTGAGCGCGGCCCGCACCGAATCCGGGTTGGCGTTGTAGGAGTCGTTGACGACGGTCACGCCGTCGGCGGTGGTCCGCACGTCCATCCGGCGGGCCGAGGCCGCCCGCGCATCCGACAGCGCCGCCACGATGGTGTCGAGATCCGCACCGCATTCCAGTGCGACGGCCACCGCCGAGAGCGCATTACCGACCTGATGTTCGCCGTGCACCGACAGCCGCAGCTGCGCGGTGCCCACCGGAGTGTGCAGGGTGAACCCGGCCTTGGCCTCGTCGTCGAGCACGATGTCGGTGGCGCGGATATCGGCGCGTTCGGACTGCCCGACCGTCACCACCCGTGCCGAGGTGCGCGAGGCCATCGCGGCCACCTGCTGATCGTCGGCATTGAGGACGGCGAGACCGGCCGACGGCAGCGCCTCGACCAGCTCGCCCTTGGTCTGCGCGATCGCCTCGCGGCTGCCGAACTCGCCGAGGTGGGCGGTGCCGACATTGAGCACCACACCGATATTCGGCGGGGCGACCTCGGTGAGCGCGGCGATATGGCCCGGACCGCGCGCCGACAGCTCCAGCACCAGGAAGCGCGTTGTGGCATCGGCGCGCAATGCCGTCCACGGATGCCCGAGTTCGTTGTTGAACGATCCGGGCGGCGCCACCACCGGGCCCAGCGGCGCGAGCACCGCGGCCAGCAGGTCCTTGGTCGAGGTCTTACCGGAGGATCCGGTCACGCCGACCACGGTCAGACCACCCGCGCGGACCAGTCCCTCGACGCTCGCGCGTGCCAGCTTCGCCAGCGCCGAGAGCACCGCGGCACCCGAACCGTCGGGATCATTGGCCACCACCGCCGAATTCGCGGGCACGGTGCCGGGGCTCGGCGCGACCACGATCGCGGGCACACCCACCGGGCGCGCGGCGAGCACCGCGACTGCACCGGCCTCGACCGCCGTGGCCGCATAATCGTGACCGTCGGCGCGTTCACCGGGCAGCGCGAGGAAAATATCGCCGGAACCGATACGGCGCGAGTCGAATTCGACCGCACCAGTCACCGTCGCCTCCGGGTCCGCGACGTCGTGCAGCGTGCCGCCGACGACGTCCGCGATATCCCGCAGTGTCATCTCGATCATGAAACCGTCAAGTCCTCCGCGTCCGAACCAAGCGGACTTCGCTGCTGTATCGCCGCCGCGAGCACCTCGCGGTCGTCGAACGGGTATTTCACCCCGTGGATCTCCTGCCCTGCCTCGTGTCCCTTGCCCGCGACCAGCACCACGTCACCCGCGCGGGCCCACGCCACCGCCGCCTCGATCGCCGCGGCCCGATCGCCGATCTCCCTGACCTCACCGCGTTCGGATTCCGGCACCTCGGCCGCGCCCGCGCGCAGGGCGGCACGGATGGCCGCCGGGTCCTCGGTGCGCGGATTGTCGTCGGTGATGATCAGCAGATCGGCGCCGCGTGCACCGGCGGCGCCCATCAACGCGCGTTTGCCGGCGTCGCGGTCGCCGCCCGCACCCACCACCACCGCGAGCCTGCCGCCCGCGGCGGATTCGGTGAGATGGGTCCGCAGGGTGGCGATGACCGACTCCACCGCCGCGGGTTTGTGCGCGTAGTCGACCAGCGCGAGGAAGTCCTGGCCGCGTTCGACCCGCTGCATGCGGCCCGGCACGTCGACGGTCGCCAGTGCGGGCGCCGCGACCGCGGGGTCGACGCCCGCTGCCGCGCACACCGCCACCGCCAGCAGTCCGTTGGCGACGTTGTAGCGGCCCGGAAGACGCAGCCGCACATCGGTTTCGCCGTGCGGACCGGCAGCGGTGAACTCCTGCTCGCCGCCGTGCGTGCGCACCGCACCGGCGATGTGCCATTCGGCCGGGCCGTTCGTGGCGACGGTGACCGGCGCGGCCAGTCCGTCGGCCAAACGCCTGCCCCATTCGTCGTCGACGCAGATCACCTGGGTGCGCGCGGCCACCGGCGACTGCGGTTCGAACAGCCTGCGCTTGGCGGCGAAATAGTCTTCGAAGTCGGCGTGGAAATCCAGATGGTCCTGGGACAGATTGGTGAACGCGCCCACCGCGAAACGCACACCGTCGACCCGGCCGAGGGCCAACGCGTGACTCGACACCTCCATCACCACCGCATCCACGCCCTGTTCCACCATCAGCGCGAACATCGCGTGCAGCTGCGGCGCCTCCGGCGTGGTGAGCGCGCTCGGCACCCGGCGACCGCCGATACGGGTCTCGATGGTGCCGATCAGCGCGGTGGACAATCCGGCGGCGGCCAGTCCCGCCTCCACCAGATAGGAGGTGGTGGTCTTACCGGAGGTGCCGGTGATACCGACGATGCGCAGCCGATCCGAGGGCTGGCCGTAGATCGCCGCCGACAGCTCACCGAGCACCGCGCGCGGCTGTTCCCGCACGAGCACCGGCACACCCAGATCACCGGCGAGTTCGGCGCCCGCCGCATCGGTGAACACGGCCACCGCACCACGGTCGACGGCGGCGCGGGCGAACCGTGCGCCATGCGCGCGTGAACCGGGTAGGGCGGCGAAGAGATCACCGGGGACAACGGCGTCGGAACGCTGTTCGATACCGGTGATCACCACACCCGACGGCAGGTCCGAGCGCGGCTCGGCGCCGGTCAGATCCAGCAGGTCGGGCAGCGGCGTCGACTTCGGCTCGGCCGGTCGTAGCGCGTGCTGGCTGGACTGCGCGGGCACAAGGTTCCTCTCTGCGATTTATGGTGCGTACACCGACGACGAGTCAGGTTACCGACGCCCGCTTCCGGGCGGGCAACGCGGTTCACGGATTCGCGTCCGCCGCGCCGATACCACCCACCCTGCGGTGGGTCACAGCTGGTCCAACGGTTGTCGGTAGTGGCACGAGCTCACGAGGCCTGGAGCACGAAGCGCCTGGTGGGCTCGATGGAGGGTGGGATACGGTCGCGCTGCAACGCCCAGGAGGCGATGTTGTGGAACAGTGGCGCGGCCGACTGGCCGCCGGTGCCGTCAGCGCTGCGGACCGGCGCGTCGAGCATCATGCCGATGACATAGCGTGGGTCGTCGGCCGGGGCCATACCGGCGAAGGTGATCCAGTACGACGAGGTGGAATAGCAGTTGCAGGCGGGATCCACCTTCTGCGCGGTGCCGGTCTTGCCCGCGATCTGATAGCCCTCGATCGCGGCAGGTACCCCGGTGCCCATCTGGACGCCCATGGGGTCGCGTTGTACCACCGCCTGGAACATGGTGCGCAGGGTCTGCGCGGTCTGCGGGCTCACCACCCGCACGCCCTCCGGTGTCGGTTCCTCGGTCCTGGTGCCGTCCGGTGCGATCTTGGCCCGCAGGATGCGCGGCGGGATACGCAGGCCGTCATTGGCGATGGCCTGGTACATACCGGTCATTTGCAGGGTCGTCATCGAAAGGCCCTGGCCGATCGGCAGGTTCGCGAACGTACCGCCCGACCACTGGTCGCGGGCGGGCAGCAGGCCGGGGCTCTCGCCCGGCAGGCCGACGCCGGTGCGCTGGCCGAGGCCGAACCGGGTGAGCATATCGGCGAACCGGTCCTCCCCGACGCGCTGGGCCAGCATCAATGTGCCGACGTTGGAGGACTTTCCGAAGATTCCGGTGGTGGTGTAGGGCGCGACGCCGTGTTCCCAGGCATCACCGACGGTGACACCCGACATGTGGATCCGGCCCGGAACCTGATGCACCTCGTCCGGATCGGTGAGCCCGTATTCGAGGGCGGCGGCGGCGGTGACGATCTTGTTCACGGAACCGGGTTCGAACGCGTGGGTCACCGACGGATTGTCCAGTTCCTCCGGTTTCCAGTGTTCGGGTTCCAGCGACGGATTGAAGGTGCCGTCATTGGCCATCGCCAGCACCTGGCCGGTCTTGGCGTCGAGGACCACCGCGGACGCCGATTTCGCGCCGGACAGATCCTTGGCCTGCTGCACCTGCTGCTGGACGTAGTACTGGAGATCCGAATCGAGGGTCAGCTCGACGCCGTAACCGTTCACGGCGGGCACGCGATCGCGCCAGCTGCCGGGGATCACGGCGCCGTCGGCGCCACGGTCGTAGGTGTGTGAGCCGTCGGCGCCCGCGAGCACCGAATCCATCGACGATTCCAACCCGATCTGGCCGTGCCCGTCCCAGCCGGTGGCGCCGATGACATTGGCCGCCAGCGATCCGCCCGGATACTCCCGCGGATTCTGCGAGTCGGCGCCCACTTCGCTGAATTCGACGACGATCTCGGCGGCGATGCGCGGATCGACGTTGCGGGCCAGGTAGACGAACTGTTGATCGCTGTTGAGCAGTTCCAGCAGCTTCTTCTCGCTCGGGCCCTTGTCGCGGAGCTTGTCGTGGATGGTGGCGGCGATATCGCGCAGGCGCTGTTCGGGATCGGGTGCGGAGTCGTCCTTCGCCTTCGCCTCCGCCAGATCCTTGCGCACCTTGATCGGCTGGAAGTGCAGCTCCTTCGCGGTGACGGTGAAGGCGAGCGCCTTACCGTTGCGGTCGGTGATCGGCCCGCGCATGGCCTCGTCCACCCAGTGCGCGGTGCGTTGACTCGCCGCCTGCGCCGACAGTCCCGGCGCGGAAATGCTCTGCACCCACAACAATTGGATCGCGACGACGGCGAGTGCGCCGAGCATCGCGATCCGTCCCGCCCCCAACCGCATCCGCACCGGCCGGTCCAGCTGCGCCGCCGCCCCGCGTCTTCTCACCGGCCCGCGACGCGAACGCTTCGCGGGTCCGGGCCGCCTCATCGTGCCGCCTCCCCCGAGGTCGGCCGCACCGTCGGCGCCGCATCGGGCTGCCCGGGCGCGTTGTCGATGAGCGCCGGTGCGGCAGGCGCGGATTCAGCCGCGACCGGCGCGGGCGCCGTGTCCGAACCAGCCGCCCCGGTCGCGGGAACCGGAACCTCCACCGCGGATTGCCGCTCGCCCCCGGCCGGGGTCGCGATCTGGCCCGGCGCGGGCACAGAGGCCGCGACCTGACCCGGCATCGGCGCCGGAGCCGAGTCGGGAGCGGAGGCGGGAGCTGCGGCCGATGTCGGCGCACCGGCCTCGGCACCAGCCGGTGCCGAGGCCCCCTCCACCACTGCCGCCGGAACCGGTGCTGGCGCCTCGGGTCCGGGAGCGGAAGCAGGCGCATCCGCTGGCACCGCCGCAGTCGGAACCGCGGCCGGATCGGCGATAGGAGCCGGTGCCGCAACATCCGGTACCGGTGCCGCGGCAGGTCCGGGAGCAGCGGGGGCGGGGCCCGCTGCGGCCGGTGCTTGGGCCCCTTCCACCGGAACCGCGGGAACCGGTGCGGGCGCGGGACCCGCGGCCGGATCGGCGGGAACAGAGCCTGGTGCCGCCGGGTCTGCGGGCGCGGGGCCAGGTGCGGGAGCATCCGCCGCCGGTGCGGGGGCCGGGGCCGCGGGTGCCGGGGCCGCGGCAGGCGCGGGTGCACCGTCGGCGGGGACCGGTGCAGGTGCACCAGCCGGAGCGGGGGCCACACCCGCGGCGGGAGCGGGGACACCTTGGGCCGGTGTGGTGCCGTTCGGCGAGACCGGGTTCGGTGCGCCGGGCACCGGTGTCGTTCCCGCGCCGACGGGCGGGGCGGCGTTGATCTCGGCGCCACCCGGGCGTCCGGCGGGACGCGGCGCGGCCGTGACCGGGACGACCCGCTCTCCCTGGTTCTGCGGCGTGCCCGGGCGGTCCGATGCCCGGGTGGGCGGCGGGTTCAGCGGTGGCACGGGCGCGCCCTCGGCGGGCTTCGGGTCGCCGATCACGACCACGGTGCCGTCGGGGGCGACCACCAGGCGGGCGGGGTCCTTGGCGGGGATCATGCCGAGTTCCCTGGCGCGCGAGGCGAGTTCGGGCGCCGAGTCGGCGGCCTCCACTTCCCGTTGCAGGGCAGCCCGCTCATCGGCCAGGGTCTGGTTCATCTTCCTGGCGTCGCTGAGCAGGTAGCTGTCCTCGGCGGCGCGGGTGGTGAGCAGCAGGGTGAGTGCGAGTCCGCAGGCGAGCATGGCGAGGATCGCCGCCACGAACGGGATCCTGGTGGCCATCATCGAGCCGCGCGGCAGAACCGATTCGGGCCCGGTGGCACCCTCGGCGCGCAGCCTGCGGCGAGCATAAGCGCGCTGCGCCGCACCCGATTTCACCCGCTCGGCGGCCTGCACCCGACGGGCGACCCGCCCGGGCTCGGCAACGGTTCGTGTCCGCACGCTCACGCTGTACCCTCCTTCACCTGGCCGGGGCGCCCGCCGTGATGAGGCGAGCCACCGCCTGTGGGCACCGCACCGGCCACGCGGGCGCCCTCACACACCTGATCCGAACGCCCACCGTGCAGCCGCAAGCCATTGCCCTTGGGCTCCGATCCGGCGCGCAAGCTTTCCTGCACCCGACCCGGCCGCTGTCGACGCTCAGGTGAGCCGACGCCTCCGGATGCCGATCCACTGCCGCGCTCGGCCGCCCCCGTGGAAGGCTGCCCGAGCGTCGTAGTCGTCGTGCTCATGCAACCTCCTGAATCCGTTCTGCCGCACGCATCCGTACCGGGGCCGCGCGCGGGTTGTCCTCGATCTCCTGTTCGGTGGCCTGTTCGGCGCCGCGGGTGAGCAACCGGAATTCCGGTCCCATGCCCGGCAGCTCGACCGGAAGGCCCACGGGTGTGCGCGAGGCCGCGCGTTGCGCCAGTTCGTGTTTGACGACCCGGTCCTCGAGCGACTGATAGGACATGACGACGATGCGCCCGCCGACGCGCAGCGCGTTCAGCGCGGCTGGCAGCGCCGCGCGCAGCGATTCCAGTTCACCGTTGACCTCGATCCGCAGCGCCTGGAAGGTGCGTTTGGCCGGATGGCCGCCGGTGCGTCTGGTCGCGGCGGGAATGGCGTCGTAGAGCAGTTCCACCAGCTGCGCGCTGGTGGTGAACGGCCGCTGCTGCCTGCGCCGCACGATCTCGCTCGCGATGCGGCCCGCGAAGCGTTCCTCCCCATAGGTTTTCAGGATCCGGGCCAGATCGCCATGGCTGTAGGTGTTGAGCACATCGGCGGCGGTGAGACCGGTGGTCGGGTCCATCCGCATGTCCAGCGGGGCGTCCACCGAGTAGGCGAAGCCGCGGTCGGTCTCGTCGAGTTGCATGGACGAGACGCCGAGGTCCATCAGGATGGCGCTGACCGAGCCGATCGTGGGCAGACCCGCTTCGGTGAGCGCGTCGGCGATGCCGTCGTATCGGGTGTGCACCAGCGTGATTCGGTCGGCGAAGGGCCGCAACCGCTCCCCCGCCAGTTCGAGCGCGGCGGTATCGCGGTCGAGGCCGACGAGGCGGATGTCCGGGTAGGTGCGCAGGAAATGTTCGGCGTGACCGCCCAATCCGAGCGTGGCGTCGAGGTAGACGGCGCCGGGGGCGCCGAGCGCGGGCCCGAGGAGTTCGTCGGCGCGCTCGAGCAGAACGGGAACATGGCGCGGGCCGTGTGGTTCACGGTTCACCTCGACCTCCCGGATCTTGCCTCGTTTCGTCACGCACCGATATCGGGTCGCCTTGTTCCGCAGTGTTTTCGGCGCACACTGCGGGTAGATGGGTAGTGCTGTCCTGAGCGATTGCTCGGGGGATTGCGGTGGCAGCGAATGCTGCGGGATTCGGACCAGATGTCGGTGACGAATGCCCCGTGGTCTCTGACCGAAGCGGCACCTGGCGTCGGGGAAGTACGTCAGGGTCCGCGTCCGGGCAGAGGCCGCGTGGCACTCGTTCGGGGCTAGAAGATCCCGCCCAGCGACTCGTCTCTCGCTTGTGCGTAGTCCTCCTCGTGTTCGGCGAGGTAGGACTCCCACGCCTGCTTGTCCCATATTTCGAGGAAGTCGACCGAACCGATGACCACGCAATCCCGTGACAGGTTCGCGTAGCGACGATGGTCGGCCGACAGCACGATCCGGCCCTGGGCGTCTGGACGTTGTTCGTCCGTGCCCGCCGCGAGAGCCCGGACGAAAGCCCGTGCCTGCGGATTGCTTCGAGACGCCGCCGCGGCTCGCCGCGCGAGCGCGGTGAACTCCTCTTTGGGATACACGGCAAGGCTGTGGTCCTGCCCCTTCGTGACCATCAACCCTCCCGCCAGATCGTCTCGAAACTTCGCAGGCAACGTGAGTCGCCCTTTGTCGTCCAATCGAGGTGTGTAGGTACCGAGAAACAATCTCGACACCTCCCTACCGGACCACCTCGATCACGCATGGCCGGAACTCGCTCCGGCCGAGCGCCTTACGGCCTCTCCTGTAGTGCGCGCTCCACATTACCCCACTTTCCCCCACTTTCAATCGAAACGCGGGGTGATCTGGCTCCCCGCTTCGGCGATTCCGCAGGTCATCCCAGCTATCACTGGGTGGAAGAACTTTTCGGGTGCTCCGACCTCCCGCGCGCGTCAGCTGCGACCGGGCCCGACAACAACCAGCAAACACCCAGGTGCACCCCATGAGCCCGGCCGGTGGGGGAAGGTGGGGCAGCGCCGTGGGGCGATGTGGGGGTTCAGTGCCGCGGTGTGGCTCGTGCCGACCGGTCGGCACGACACGCCGGCGGCGGCACGGGGTATGGACAGCACGAACGAACGGCGGTGGGGGCCCCGGGATACGATGCCCCACCGCCGGTGGTGGAAAACCCGGGGGAGGGGGGTGCCCACAACGGTTGGAACCGTATTCGGAAACGGTGTGACAAACGCACGGTGAAACCCCCGGGC
>NZ_JARWNX010000050.1 GCF_029868385.1 Nocardia cyriacigeorgica
ACCCGATGTATCGCAGCCGCGAACTCCGCGAACTGGTCACCGATGCCGAACGGGTCGGGATCATCACCACCGACCGCGATGTGCAACAGGTCCGGGAGGACGTCGAGGGCACCACAGTCGGCTGGGTACTCGGCACCGCGGAGTCGGACCTCCAGTCCCGCAACGACCCCCGCGTCTTCCAACCCGAAACCACCCCTGCCGACGAAAGTTCCGCAGACCTACTCACTTTGGCCCACGAGTACACCGGCCGGAAACCCCCAACTATCCAAGTACACGGCGACGACCTCGCTTTCCTCGCCTACACCTCCGGCATTACCGGCCCGTCCAAGGGCGCCATGAACTCGCACACCAACGTCCGCGCGGCAACCACCAGCTTCGCCGAACTCGCGGGCATCACCCCCGGCGACGTCGTCTACGCCCTCGCCCCGCTGTTCCACATCACCGGCGCGGTCGTCATCGCCGCCCTCGCCCTCACCGAACACACCTCCCTCGTCTTCACCGGCCGCTTCACCACCGACGTAGCCGTCGACGCCCTCCGCGAACACGGCGTCACCTACACCATCGGCTCCATCACCGCCTTCAACGCGATGATGAACTCGGAATACGCCACCGCTGAACACTTCTCCACCATCAAAACCCTGTACAGCGGGGGTGCGCCGGTACCACCGAGCACGGTCGCCCGCTTCCAAGAACGCTTCGGCCACTACATCCACAACGCCTACGGCATGACCGAAACCTCCTCGGCCGTCACCGCAGTGCCACCCGGAACGAGCGCCCCGGTCGACCAGGACAGCGGCACCCTGTCCATCGGCCTACCGCTCCCGGGAGTAGACGTCGACGTCGTTAACCCCGATGGCAACTCCGTCCCGCCCGGCGGCCAAGGCGAACTCGTCGTCACCGGCCCACAGGTCATCCGCGGATACTGGCACAAACCAGAAGAATCCGAGGCCGCTCTCCCCGAAGGTCGGCTCCGCACCGGCGACAGCGCGATCGTCGACCAACAGGGCTGGGTGTACCTGGTCGACCGAATAAAAGACCAGATCAACGTCTCCGG
>NZ_JARWNX010000051.1 GCF_029868385.1 Nocardia cyriacigeorgica
CTTCCCGGGTCGCGGAGGCCGGACGCCCTGGTGGGCGGGGTGCGGTAGGCTCATCGCTGGTCACCCACAAATGATACATCTATATGGATGTGTATCTAATAGTGGTGTCAGAACCAGGCGTCGCGCATATGCATATTAAACTATGATTCCTGTTCCCTTTGCGCTCGCGTACGTGAGGAAGTTGCTCACCTACGCGTGGGCTTATTGTGCGGTTTGGGGGGGGGGTACGTTGCCGGGGGCGTTGGCGCGGGGAACCCCCACCGCGTCCGGCGCGGCGAGCCCTTGTGGGGACCCCGCCACTGCCGGTCTACTCCAGGTGCGGTGTCTGCTGGGTCCAGTGGAATCCGCGCTCGACCAGCGCGAACCGCTCGAGCGGAATCGCCTCCAGCACCATGTGCACCTTCCGGATACCGAGGGTGCCGTCCAGGATCAGCCGATCCGGCGTGGGCTGTTCATAGGTGAAACTGCCGAGGCGCCATTGCCCGGCGGGGTCACGGAACAGGGTGATGGTGCGCTGTTCGGGATCGACGGCGGCGGGCACCGGCGTCAGCTTGTCGTCCATTCCTTGCAGGTGGATGCCGTCGACGGTATCGAAGACGATCCGGCGCAGGCGGGCCGTCGTCGGATCGGCGAAGGGATTCGGCGCGGTCACCAGCGGCGGCACCGGTTGACCTGCCACCGAGTATTCGGCGACGTTCCAGATGCCGTACAGCGGCGAGCGCGGTCGCGCGTCACCGTAGGCGTGCCAGGCGTCCCAACCTTCGATGGCCGTGGTCACCAGCAGCCACAGCCCGAGCAGGACCTGCCCGGCCAAGGCGAACCGATTCGACCGCGCGGTGGTGAACAGTTCGGGGCTGGTGGCGGGTGGCACCGATCCGCCGGAGAACAGAACCGTTGCCAGACGGCGGCTTTCGGGGGCCAGCAGCGCGATCGACAGGATCAGCATCTGCAAGCTGAAGAGCTTGACCGGCACATCGAAGGTCATATTGAGCAGAAAGACCTGCGCCATCGCCACGGTCGACAGCGCCGCGCCGGCGGTGACGGTGGCGGGCAGGATCAGCAGCAGTCCGGCGCCGATCTCCGCGCAGCCGAGGGCGATCTCATAGGGCTTGGACGCCGCGGTCTGCGACCACAGCACGCCCATCGGCGTCATATCGCCGAACGGTTCGATCAACCGGTGCAGCGCGAAGACCATCTGCGACGGCATGACTTTCACCATTCCGTACAGCAGCAGCGAGCCCGCGAGCGCGAAGCGCAGCACCACCCGATACCAGCCGTCGAGCCGCCGGTAGTGCGGTCGGCGCCGATCCAGCGCGCTCCAGATCCCGGTCGCCACCGCGGCCACGATCAGCCAGGTGAAGGCCGCCACCCAGAAGGTAACGGTGTCACCGCTGCCGGTGGGTTCGTAGATGAGCGGCTCGTCGATACCGAACAGGTTCGCGGCGAACCAATCGGTCAGCGGCGGCAGCTTCCACCACTCGCCGAGGGTGCGCACAACCGACTCCGGCGTGCCCACCGAGCGCAGCAGCTGGGCGAGTAGCCAGTGCGCCGCGGTGCCCACGCCCAGGTAGACGAACACGAAGCGGAACAGGACGCGCGTGGCCGGATGCCACGGCGCCGGTAACACGGCCGGGGAGAGCGCGTCCGGTTCCCGATCCGGTGCCTCCGACTCAACCAGGGTTGCCACTGTTCACCTTTCGCTATTTCCGTGCACGAGCCGACGTTTGCCGGAACAACGCTAGGGCAGATCTGGCGGTCCCCGCGTCTGGGAATATCTGTGCCCCCGACGCTGACTGCACCGGAGTCGGGGGCATCGGACCGTCCCTCAACGATTGCTGGGATAGTCCTGCACCCAGTGGAAGCGGTCGCTCCGCAGCGGGAAGGCGTCGAGGTCCATCCGATCGAGCACGATGGTCGTCGGCGTGCCGTTCAGCTCGCCGCGCAGGCGCAGCTGGCCCGGCGCCGACTGTTCGAAGGTGAAGGTGGCGACCGGAACCGGCGTCGCCTCGGGCGCGGCCGGTGGTGCGGTCAGGGTGAGCGTGTGCGCCCCGGTATCGATCGTGGCCGCGACCGGCACTACAGCGCCGTCCATCCGCTGATAGAACATCGCGCCGGGATCATCGAACACCGCACGCTGCCACCGATTCTCATCGGTCAGCAGCGGCGGAACCGGTTGCCCCGCCGCGGTGAACTCGGAGACCGTCCAGATGCCGTACAGCTCCGATTTCTCCCGGCCGCCGCCGAAGTCGTTCCATGCCGTCCAGCCGAGGTGCACCGTGCCCACCAGCACCCATACCCCGATCAGCACCTGGACGAGGGCCGCGATCCGATTCGACCGGGCGCTGTCGAACAAGCGCGGCTGCGTCGCCGGTTCCGATGGTCGCTCGAGCACAAGGATGTTCGCCAGCCGCTGCGCCTGCGGCACCAGCAGCAGCAACGACAGCAGCAGTAGATGGAACGACAGGATCTTGACCGGCACATCGAAGGTCATATTGAGCACGAACACCTGCGCCATGCTCACCACACCGAGCAACGCGCCGAGTGTGGCGGTGCGCGGCAGGAACAGCAGCAGACCGGCGACCAGCTCGGCGACACCGAGCAGTACCTGATACGCGGGCGATGAACCCACCTGCAACCACAGCACCGACATCAGACTGAAATCGCCATAGGGCTGGAGCAGCGCGTTCAGCGGCGGCGACGGCATCTGCGACGGGATGGCCTTGGCGATGCCGTAGAACAGCATCTGCCCGGCCAGGCAGAGCCGGAGGAAGGTGAGGAACCAGGCGCTCAGCCGTGGATAGCCGGTGCGGCGCCGGTCGAGCACCGACCAGATCAGCGTCGCCACCGCGGCGATCACGAGGAAGCAGAACACCATCACCCAGATGACGGTCTGATCGCCGCTGCCCGAATCCTCGCGCAGCACCGCGTCGACGCCGAACACGGTGCGCCCCACCCATTCCAGACCGGGGGCGAGCATATGCATCTGCCACAGGATCGCCCGGTCCGGCAGCCATTGCCCGGCGATACCGGTGAACGCGAAAGTGATCTGCGCGAACAGCAGGCAGAACAGGCCGAAATAGACCACGCCGAAACGGAAGGCGATGCGCGTCAACGGGTGCCACGGGCGGTGCCGCGCCGCCTCGGGGGGAGCGGCATCGTCCTGCCGTTCGAGAACTTCGACTCCGACCACGTGGCAGCCCCTTCGCTGTGCCGATCCGATGCTATGGGCCGAAGGTATCGCCGCGGCGAACCCACCGTAACCGGATGATCCCTGAGTGAAACCCCCATTCCAGGTCATTCGTAGGATGTATTCGGGGTCATCCTTCTGGCGTACACCGGCCCGCCGACAGCGTGGTCAAGGACGTATTTCACACTTTCCCGCCCGGCAAACCTGAAACGCGTTACAGTCACCGCATCCGTGGCATGACGCCACGGACACGGGCCGTCCGCGGCATTCGAACGCCGACCCGACGCCCGCGCGACACCGCTGTACGGCATCAGGAGGACGATGATGGCCGACGATCCCGCACCCACCGAACAACGTCGGCTGACCACCAGCGATCGTGATCTCGACACCCTCACCGCGGACCTGTCCCGCTGGCTGGGCGAACGGGTCGGGGCCGATGAGCCGCCGAAGATCGTCGGGTTGTCGCGGCCGCAAGCGGGTGGGATGTCGAGTTCGTCGGTACTGTTCGACGCCGAATGGAGTGTGGCCGGACAGCGCGACGGCGGCTCGTTCGTGGCGCGGATGGCGCCGGAGGACGAATCCTTCCCCGTCTTCGAAACCTATGATCTGGCAACGCAATACCAGGTCATGGCCGGTGTCGCCGAGGCGACCGACCTGCCGGTGCCGCCGCTGCGCTGGCTGGAGAACGATCCGGGCGTGCTCGGCACGCCGTTCTTCGTGATGGATCGCATCGAGGGCCGGGTGCCCACCGACAATCCGCCGTACGTCTTCGTCGGCTGGCTGTTCGACGCCACAGCCGAGGAACGGGCGCGGTTGACCGATGCCACCATCGAGGTCATCGCGAAGGTGCACGCCATCCCCGATCCGCAGCGGCGGTTCCCGATGCTCGCCGGACCCGGTGACTCACTGCGCCGCCACGTCGACGCCCAGCGCGCCTGGTACCGGTGGGCGCTCGCCGACGACGGCTACCAGATCCCGATCATCGAACGCGGCTTCGACTGGCTGGAAGCGC
This sequence comes from Nocardia cyriacigeorgica, assembly GCF_029868385.1. GTDB lineage: Bacteria > Actinomycetota > Actinomycetes > Mycobacteriales > Mycobacteriaceae > Nocardia > Nocardia cyriacigeorgica_F. Next base: position 4,200 of record NZ_JARWNX010000051.1, read on the forward strand.
ATTGGCCCGCCGACCCCGGCCCCGATGTGCTGACCTGGGGCGATGCCCGGCCCGGCAATATCATCTACCGCGGTTTCGAACCGGCGGCGGTACTGGACTGGGAGATGGCGGCCATCGGCCCGCGCGAACTGGACGTGGCCTGGATCATCTTCCTGCACCGGTTCTTCCAGGACATCGCCACCCGCTTCGACCAGCCGGGTCTGCCGGATTTCCTGCGGCGCGACGATGTGGTGGCGAAATACGAAGCGGCCAGCGGACATACGGTGCGCGACCTCGACTTCTACCTGGTCTACACCGCCCTGCGGCACGCCATCGTGATGGCGAGGATCAAACGTCGCATGATCCATTTCGGCGAGGATACCGATACCGCCGATCGCGACGATTACGTGATGCACCGGGCGAGCCTGGAAGCTCTGCTCGACGGAACCTACGACTGGGATTGAGCACACCATGACCGATGTCTCCGGCCGGATTCCCGGATCGTCACCGGCGCCGCTGGACGAATTCCCGATCCACCAGACACCGCTGTCGCTGGCCAGGGTGGCCAGCAGCGACCGTAACTTCTACGACCGCAGCTATTTCAACGCCCACGACCGTGACGGCGCCACCATGCTGGTCACCGGATTCGGCGTCTATCCCAATCTCGGTGTCACCGACGCCTATGTCGCGGTGCGCGAGGCGCAGACGGTGCGCACCGTGCGGTTCTCCGACGCGCTCGGCGACCGGAGCCTGGACATGCGCGTCGGTGGTTATCGGATCGAGGTGCTCGAACCGCTCCAGCGGATCCGGGTGGTGTGCGAGCACGATGCGCTGGCCGCCGACCTGACCTGGACCGGCGCGTTCCCCACGGTGCAGGAGCAGCCGCATCTCATCCTCAACGGCAACCGCCCGATCATCGAGGCCTCCCGGTTCGCGCAGGTCGGGTCCTGGTCGGGGACGCTCCGGTTCGACGACCGCGAGATCACCGTCGACCCGGCGGTGTGGACCGGCACCCGGGACAGATCATGGGGCATCCGGCCGGTCGGTGAGTCCGAGCCGCCGGGGCGGGCGGCGGCGGAACCGTCGGGCGGATTCTGGTGGTTGTACATGCCGCTGCGGTTCGACGACTTCGCGATCATCGTCATCGTGCAGGAGGAGCCCGACGGCCGCCGCACCCTCAACGACGCCACCCGCGTCTGGCCCGACGGCCGCATCGAACAACTCGGCTGGCCGCGCATCCGCATCGACTACCGGTCCGGCACCCGGCTGCCCACCGCGGCCCGTATCGAACTCACCACTCCCGACGGTAAGCCGCTCGAGGTGGAGATCCGCACGGTGACCGATATCCCGCTGCATGTCGGCTGCGGGTACGGCGGCGACCCCGATTGGCAGCACGGACAGTGGAAGGGCCGCGACTGGACCTCGAGCGACCGCTACGACCTCACCGACCCGGCAGTGGCCGGTCGCATCCCGTACGGCGTCATCGACCATGTCGCGCACGCACGCTGCGGCGATGCCGAGGGATGGGGATTGTTCGAACATGCGAGCATCGGACGCCATGATCCGACCGGGTTCGCCGACTTCCTGTCCGTGGCGCCCTGACTAGACCAGTTCGATGACGACCGGAACCCCGTTGTCGAACCAATGCTGATGCAGGCGTTGGATCTTGGCGCGCGTCGGCCTACCGGCGGTGTGGAAACGACACTCGGCGAAATCGAATGGTTTCACCGCGCTGGTGTAGACCTGCCTGGCCCGGGCAGCCTCGGCCGGGTCGGTGATCTCCCTGGCGAGGCCGGAGCGGGTTCGGCCCGGCACCTTCAGCCGCACGTTCGGGTCGGCGCGCACATTGCGTAGCCAGTCGGCGATGGCCTGTTCCTTGGGCAGGCCCGTCATGATCGGGCCGAGCATCACCAGATAGGCGCGGTCGCCGTCGAGCACGGCGCGCACGCAGCGGTGCCGCGCCTTGCCACTGGTACGGCCGGTCGTGGTGAGGATCGCGAAGTTGGTGGGCGTCTTGATCCGGAAGAACGGCGCCTGCAACGCGCTGAGCGTGCGGCCGCCCCGCGGGGAGTGGGTGAACGGGTTACGTGCGCGTTCCTTCGGCGCCGGTAGCGCACCGGGATCGGCGCCCTCGGCGCCCACGGATTCCTCGCTCATCCTGCACCACCTGCCGAAGCGTGTGACCGGTCCGATGGGCCAAGGGTAGCCCCACGTGGATGCGGTCCTGGCGTTTTCGACGACCTTGCGTCCCGACCTGCCGCGTACCGGCCCGGCGCTATAGCGTCTGAAGGCGATAGGCGCCGTTCCACCCCGCATGCCGTCGAGCCGTGGAGGTTGTGAAAACTGTTGAACCAGAGGCAGATATCGAAAGATCAGTGCTACAGCTGGGAGATCGCGTTCGTCGGGCGCGAACCGAGAAGTGAGAGCGGGACCGGGGTGCTCGGTAAGCCGGACCCGCTCAGCGGGCGAACCTGCGCGACCTATGCCGAGGTCGCCACGGCGGTGTTCGATCTGCTGTGCGACGACATCGTCGCCGATCACCGTTATGCGGTGCTCGACGCGCGGGTGGCCGGACAACCCGACCCCGAACGGCCCGCCGACTCCACCCGGTTCGTGGTGCGCGATCACACCGGCGCCGACAAGGTCACCATGTCGGCCGAGCTGACCTACCCTCGAGTGCCCGCCAAAGCCGTTGCGGCCCACCGCCGCGAGACCGAGGCCAGCGCGAAGTGGGAGGCGGCGCGTCAGGTCCGCCGCCAGAAGACCGAGGCGGCGGCACGTGCGCTCACGGTATCGGGCGAGCCGGTCCCGCTCGATCCGCACATCCAGAAGGTCGTGAGTTCCCTGCGAATCGCCGCGGCCTCATTGCGTGAGGACGTCCCCACGCTCGACTTCTGCCGCGAGCAGCTCACCGTCGCGCAGAACACCTTGGTGTCGGCCGCGCGAGCGCTGGCCACGGCGGAGGCGACCGGCAACGAACGCGAAGCCGCACACGCTCGGCGCCACGCCCGCTGGTGGCGTCGCGGGGTCGAACGGTGGACCCACCTCACCGAATTGGTGACCGAGGCGTATATGGACGCCGAGGAGGTCGACGACTACGCCGACCTGCTTTCCGTACCGTCGGCGCCCGCGCCGGAGTAGCCACCGGCGGCTCGTCTCGGTGGTAGAAGGACCACCGCTGCGGCAACCACCACGCTGCCGACCACCTGGCGGGGAATCAACAGCGACCCTCGCCCCGCCAGCAGCGCCGCGGCTTCGGCGACGCCCGGAACCCCGAGCGCTGTCGCGGCATGGGCCGATGGATTGGGTACCGGCACCGCGGCCAGCTCCGCGGTGGTGAACGAACGGACCGGTACCCCGAGCTGATCGGCGGCGGACCGAACACCGGATTCGGCCGCGCGCCGATCGACGGTCGCGATACACGCGACCGGATGCGCACCGACCACCGCCCGCACAGCGGCGACGATCCGCGCCGCCGACGTCCCCGGACGCAGACCGAGCCCGACGGCCAGTTCGGAATCGGCCGCCGATGCAGGCGCGTCGACCGGCTCGACGGACGTCGGTGCGGGCACAGCCACCCGCCCATCGGCCGACTCACCCGACGACACCGACGCAGGCACAGCTGCCGAACCGTCGGCCAACTCAACCGACGACGCCCGCACCGACCCAGCCGCCGACGCACCCAGCGACACCAACGCAGACGCAGCCACCGATCCGTCGACCGACTCAACCGACGGCATCGGCGTGGGCGAAATCGGCGGCGGCGGTGGCGAAGCGGTGGACCGATTCGGGGTTACCGGCGGGGTGGGTGTGCAGGTAGGAGGCGTGGACGCGGTGCACGATCGCGCCTTCGCGGACCCGTTCACCGGCGGTGTGCCAGCCCCAGGCGGGTGCGTCGGCGCCGGTGCCGAGTAGGCGGGTGCGGTGGAATTCGTGGCCGCGCACGCGCTGCCCCGCCTGCCACAGCGGTGAATCCACCAGGGCGACCGCATCGCGATAGCCAAGGGTGAGACGGGGGCCGAATTCGGCTGTCGCGTCGATGACTCCGGCCATGGCGTGTCCGTCCAGCGCGCGGGTCAGATACAGCAGGCCCGCGCATTCGGCATGGATGGGCATCCCCCGCCGCGCGGCGGCCGCCACCGCCGCCAGCAGGCGCGTATTGGCGGCGAGATCAGCGGCATGTTCTTCCGGGAACCCGCCGGGCAGCACCAGGCCCGCTGTCCCCCTCGGCAATTCGTCGTGCAATGGATCGAAGACCACCACCCGCGCCCCCGCCGCCACGAGCAGTTCACGATGCTCGGCGTACCCGAAGGTGAACGCCGCTCCCCCGGCCATAGCAATCACCGGCCCGCCACCCGGCGGCTCGGACGAGAGCCCGAGGCTCGCCGGGCCAAGGCTGGCGGTATCGGCCCCGGCACGGAGCGCAGTGGCGGGATCCCAGGCCGGGCCGGTGGTCGAGGAGGCGGCCAGGGCCGCGATGGCGCGCAGGTCGAGGTGGGCGGCGGCGAGTTCGGTCATGGCGTCGACGGCGGCGGTGGCGGCGGCGCCGTGTTCGACGGCCGGGATCAGGCCCAGATGCCGGGACGGGACTTCGAGCTGAGGCATGCGCGGCAGACAACCGAGCACCGGCAGACCGACACGGTCGCATGCGGCGCGCAGCACCTGTTCATGACGTTCGCTGCCGACACGGTTGAGGATCACCCCACCGAGACGGATCGAACTGTCGTAGGTGGCGAATCCGTGCAGCAGGGCCGCCAGGCTCTGACTGTGGCCCCTGGCATCCACCACCAGCACGACGGGCGCACCGAGCAGCCCGGCGACCTGCGCGGTCGAGCCTTCGGCGACCGGGCGGGCGTCGGCAGCGTCGATGCGGCCGTCGAACAGCCCCATCACCCCCTCCACCACCGCCAGATCGCATCCCGTCGCACCGTGCCGATACATCGGCACCACCCGTTCGACGCCCACCAGCACCGGATCCAGATTGCGTCCAGGTCTCCCCGCCGCCAGCCCATGGTATCCAGGGTCGATGTAATCGGGTCCCACCTTGAACGGCGCGACCCGATGCCCCGCCCGCCGCAGCGCCCCCACGAGGCCCGTCGCGACGGTCGTCTTCCCACTCCCCGAGGCAGGCGCCGCGATCACCACCGCGGGCGCACTCATCACCGCCGCCCGTTCGGCCGCCGCGACTGCTCCGGCCGCGCCTGATCTCGAGCCGGGTGGCGGCCGGTTCGATCACGGCGTCGATACGGCCGCGTTCCACTGCGATCCACGGTTCGCCCACGATCAGCGGGACCACACGCGGCTTCTCCGACCCGGCCGAGCATCCCGTCGCCCACGTCGACCCCGCCGATCTGGGCGCGGCCACGCACACCGAGACCGCTCGCACGCCGTACGAGAGGCTGGGAAGCTGCGGGAGATCCTGGACGTACGACCGATATCGCGCACCCCCATGTGGCGGTCACCTCGGATGCCGCCCCTCGCGCGGGACCGGACGAACCGGGGTGTGCTCCGGCACCGGGCACGGCGGTACTCACCATTCGATACCGCGCTGGCCCTTGCGCCCCGCATCCATCGGGTGTTTGACCTTGGTCATCTCGGTGACCAGATCGGCGGCCTCGACGAGGGCGGCGGGGGCGTCGCGGCCGGTGATGACGACATGTTGGTTACCGGGCCGGTTGCGCAGGGTGTCGACGACCTCGTCCACCTCGACCCAGCCCCATTTCAGCGGGTAGGTGAACTCGTCCAGCACATAGAAGCGGTGCTGTTCGGCCGCCAGCCGGCGGGCGATCTCCTGCCATCCGGCCAGCGCGGCGGCGGCGTGATCTTCCTCGGTGCCGTGTTTACGGGTCCAGGACCAGCCTTCGCCCATCTTGTGCCATTCGACCGCGCCACCGGCGCCGGTTTCCTCGTGTAGTCGGCCGAGGGTGCGGAAGGCGGCTTCCTCGCCGACCTTCCATTTGGCGCTCTTCACGAACTGGAACACCGCCACATCGAAGCCCTGATTCCAGGCACGCAGCGCCATCCCGAACGCGGCGGTGGATTTGCCCTTCCCCGGCCCGGTGTGCACGGCGAGCACGGGCTGATTGCGGCGCTGCCGGGTCGTCAGACCGTCGTCCGGAATGGTCTCCGGCACTCCCTGTGGCATCGAATCTCCTCAACTGATCGCTGAATACCGGTGGGCCGAACTCCACGCGGCCGCCCCCGCCGCTCCGCGCTTCGTGCGGTCACGCCGCGCGGCCGACCCCCGCGCCGGTCGACCGCGCCGATTCGCGCACCGCACCGGCCACCGCATCGCCGGTCAGCTCGCCCAACCGCACACATTCCCCCCGCAATTCACGGGCCAGTTCGGCAGCGAGACCCAATCGGATCATGCCGCGTTCGCAGTCGACGATCATCGCCGTCACCGCATCGGAGGCGAGCAGCCGCGCGGCGATGCGGGCGCGGATCACCGGATCGGTACCGCCGGTGGCGCGACCGTCGGTGAGCAGCACCAGCATCGGGCGGCGGCGCGGATCGCGCACCCGTTCCCGCTGGACGACCTCGCGCGCCTTCAGCAGACCGGCGGCCAGCGGAGTCTTTCCCCCGGTACGCATCCCGGACAGTCGCCGCACAGCGATATCGACCGACGATGTCGGCGGCAGCACCAGCTCCGCCTCCGCGCCGCGCACGGTGATCACCGCGACCTTGTCCCGGCGCTGATAGGCGTCGCGCAGCAGCGCGACCACGGCGCCGGTGACCGCCGACAGCCGATCCCGCGCCGCCATCGAACCGGAGGCGTCGACCACGAACACCACCAGATTGCCTTCGCGCCCTTCGCGATAGGCACCGCGCAGGTCGTCGGATTCCAGCCGCAGCGGGCCGTTGGCCCGGCCGCGCGCCCGTTGATGCGGTGCGGCGGCGAAAACCGTGCCCAGCAGATGCAGTCCGCCCGCAGTCTCGGTGTCCGGGCGCACCGTCCGGCCCTGCCGGGTCTGCGCGCGGGAGCGACGGCCGGGCGCGCCCTCACCGACACCCGGCACTTCCCAGCGCGGCGGCCGCACCGAGGACTGGGCGGGGGCGCTGGTGCGGCCGGTACCGCGCGGTCCGTCGCGGCCTTCGGGCGAATCCTGTCCGCCGCCAGGTGAATCCGGTCCACCGTCGGGATCGTCGTCGGGGTCGTCCTTGGCTGAGCCGGAGTCGGCGGCGTGCTCGCCTTCGGCGTCGGACTGCGGTCCGCGCTCGTCGTTATCGGGTTCGGGTGCCCGTTCGGCTTCCTCGGCGGCATCGCGCATGGCCTCGTCGAGCTGCTCCTCGCTGATACCCGGCTCATCGAACGGATCGCGCCTGCGCCGATGCGGCAGAGCCAGTTCGGCGGCGACCCGCACATCGTCCTCGGTGACGGTATCGCTGCCACGCCACGCGGCGTGCGCGGTGGCGGTGCGGGCAACGACGAGGTCCGCGCGCATACCGTCCACATCGAAGGCCGCGCACAATGCGGCGATCCGGCGCAGCTCCACATCGTCGAGCGCGACCTCGGGCAGCCGGTCGCGGGCGGTGAGAATGCGCTGGGCGACCTCGCGGTCGGCGGCGGTGTAGCGGGCGGCGAATCCGGCAGGGTCGGCCTCGTAGTCGAGGCGGCGGCGCACCACCGCCATCCGCACGTCGACCTCGCGGGAGGCGGCCACGTCGACGGTCAGGCCGAAGCGGTCCAGCAGTTGCGGCCGCAGTTCGCCCTCTTCCGGGTTCATGGTGCCGACCAGCACGAACCGGGCGGGATGCGAATGTGAGACGCCGTCGCGTTCGATGTGCACCCGGCCCATGGCGGCGGCGTCGAGCAGCACGTCCACCAGATGGTCGTGCAGCAGGTTCACCTCGTCGACGTACAGCACGCCGTGGTGGGCGGCGGCCAGCAGGCCCGGTCGGAACGCCTGCTCACCGTCGCGCAGGACCCGCTCCAGATCCAGTGAACCCACCACGCGGTCCTCGGTGGCGCCGACCGGGAGTTCCACCAGCCGGGCCGGACGCGCGCCGGTATCGTCCACCACCGGCGGCAGCAGCTGGGCCAGCGCGCGCACGACCGTCGATTTGGCGGTGCCCTTCTCACCTCGGACCAGCACACCGCCGATCCCCGGATGCACCGCGCACAGGATCAATGCCAGTTGCAGCTGTTGTTGCCCGACGACCGCCGAGAACGGGAACCCGGCCTCGTCGCCGACGCCACCGGGCGGGCGCACCGCACCGGGCTCGGCGGACGACACTGCGGTTTCGGCATGCGACACGGACACGCTTCGACTCTAGGCCGCGCGACGTGCCTCGCCTACTCCGACCGCTGTGTTCGGCCGGGACGGCCCGGTCAGCGCGGTCGCCGGGTCGGTCCGGCGACCGCGGTGCACAGCCGACGGGTGACCACGCGCGGGGGCCGAGCACGCACCGGGTGGCACAGGCGCACCGTAGCCACCCCGAAGGTCTCGAGCGATCTACCCCTTGCGCATGGGCACGTGCGCGACACCGTCTTCGACGAATTCCTCGCCGTCGACTTCGAAGCCGTGCTTGCGGTACAGGTCGATCAGATACGTCTGCGCGTTGATCCGGACGGTGAACGAACCCGCCTCCGCCAGCGCCGCCTGGAGCAGACGGGTGGTGTAGCCGTGCCCGCGGGCCGGGACCGCCGTACAGAGGCGTCCGATGCGGAACGACTTCACCCCGTCGTGGTGCTCTTCGAGCAGCCGTAGGGTCGCGATGACCTCACCTTCGTCGTCGAGCCACAGATGGCGCGTCTCCGGTAGCAGATCCAGTCCGTCCAGTTCCGGGTACGCGCATTTCTGTTCTACGACAAACACTTCGACGCGAAGTTTCAACAGCTGGTACAGGGTGGCGGTATCGAGATCCTGCGCCCATGACCGTTTGAGAGCAACCGTTGACATCATCGCGTCTTGCTATCACACCTACGCCGTCGGCGCGACCCCCACGGGGTTCGGCGTGGCGACGGAATCGAGCTGCAAGGCCTTGGAGGTCCAGTCCCAGACCTCCTGGAACAGGGCCTGATTCTCGGACAGCTTCACCCCGAGCGAGGGCACCATTTCCTTCAGCTTCGGGGTCCAGTCGGCGTACTCGCGCGGGAAGCAGCGCTGCAAGACGTCGAGCATGGCGGTAACGCAGGTGGAGGCGCCGGGGGAAGCGCCGAGCAGACCGGCGATGGTGCCGTCCTGCGCCGCGATGACGGCGGTACCGAGTTCGAGCACACCGCCGATGCCCTTGCGGCGGATGATCTGCACACGCTGACCGGCGGTGATGATCTCCCAGTCGTTGCCGTCGGCGCGTGGGATGAACTCCTCCATCGTGTACACCTTGCCCGCCTGCGATTTGGCGAGTTCGGACACCAGGTACTTGACCAGGCCCAGTTCGGTGACGCCGACGCCGAGCATGGGGGCGATATTGCCCGGCCGGATCGACTTGAACAGGTCGGTGTACTTACCGTCCTTGAGGAACATCGGGGTCCAGCCCGCGTACGGGCCGAACAGCAGACCGGGCTTGCCGTTGATGACGCGGGTGTCCAGATGCGGCACCGACATCGGCGGGGCGCCGACCGCCGCCTTGCCGTAGACCTTGGCGTCGTGGCTGGCGATCAGCTCGGGGTTGGTGCAGCGCAGGAACTGGCCGCTGACCGGGAACCCGGCGAAGCCCTTGATCTCCCTGATGCCCGATTTCTGCAACAGCGGCAGCGCGCCACCACCGGCGCCGACGAAGACGAACTTGCTGATCACGGTGCGCGTCTTGCCATTGCGCAGATTGCGCACCTTGACCCGCCAGGTGCCGTCGGACTGCTTGCTCAGATCGCGCACCTCATGACCGAAGGCGATGTCCGCGCCGGTCGAGCCGATGTAGGCGAGCAGCTGCTTGGTCAGCGAGCCGAAGTCGATATCGGTGCCCGCATCGGTCCAGTTCAGCGCGACGGGCTCGGAGAAGTCGCGCCCGCGCGCCATCAGCGGCAGCCTGCGGGAGAACTCGTCGGGGCTGTCGATGAACTCCATACCGGCGAACAGCGGATGCGGCGCCAGCGCCTCATAACGCTTTCGCAGGTACTGCGCGTCGTCGGCGCCGTGGGTGAAGCTGACGTGCGGGATCGGGTTGATGAACCGGGACGGATCGTCGAGCACCCCGTTCTCCACGGCGTAGGCCCAGAACTGCCGTGAGACCTGGAAGCGCTCGTTGATGTCGACGGCCTTGCTCACGTCGACCGAACCGTCGGGCTTCTGCGGGCTGTAGTTCAGCTCACACAGCGCCGAATGGCCGGTGCCCGCATTGTTCCACGGATCGCTGCTCTCGGCGGCGGCGGCGTCGAGGCGCTCGAACACCGAGATCGACCACTCCGGCTGCAACTGACGAAGCAGCGCACCGAGGGTGGCGCTCATGATCCCGGCACCGATGAGTACTACATCGGTCTTTTCAGTCAGGTCAGCGTTCGGCACGGGTAGATCGACTTCCTTGTCCTTGTGCGCGGTCCCACCGGCTGCGGTGGCTCCGCCAGGGGCACGGGCACTATGCGGTTGTAACGAAATCCCGCGTCGTCACCGACACGGGCGTCGGCGGAATGTAGGTTACCCGCCGTTCACCTACCGCCAATTGTGCACCTCACCACCGCGCAGACCAGCAACGAACCTGCCGAATGTGACAAAGATTCCTCCCGGCGCGCCGCCGCGCCCGCTCACCGGGCGGGCCTTCACCCGACGGGCGGACGTCGCTTAGATTGAGGTGGTGACATACGAGACCTCACTCGGCTCGCCCACCACGACCCGGACCGCCGACTGGCAGCCCGACATCCTCGGCGCGGGCTATGAGCAGCGCACCCTCGACCTCGGGCCGGACCCCGACGGCGAGGGCGAGGCGGTGGCCACCCTGGTACGCCACGTCCCCACCGGTACGGCGACCACCGAGAGCGCGGTGCTCTACGTCCACGGTTTCACCGACTACTTCTTCCAGCAGCATCTGGCCGAGCATTTCGCCGCCCGCGGCCACCGCTTCTACGCGCTGGACCTGCGCAAATGCGGTCGGTCGCTGCGCGAGGGCCAGACGCCGCACTATGTCAGCGATCTGGCGCTCTACGACGACGAGCTGAACGAGGCGCTGCGCGTCGTCCGCGCCGAGACCGGCGACGATGTGCTGCTGGTCGCGCACTCCACCGGTGGCCTCGTACTACCGCTGTGGCTGGACCGGTTGAACCGGGCCGGTGGCACCGCGGCGGCGGGTATCACCGGGCTGGTGCTCAACAGCCCCTGGTTCGATCTCCAGGGCCCGTCCTACTACCGCACCGTCGGCACACCGCTCATCCACGCGCTCGGCCGGTTGCGGTCGAGGGACGAGCTGCCGCTGGCCAAGACCGACGCCTACGGCGCGAGTCTGCATCACACCGCGTCCGGGGAATGGGACTACAACCTCGACTGGAAGCCACTGCACGGCTTCCCGGTCCGCTTCGGATGGCTGCGTGCCATCCGGCGCGGGCAGGCGCGGCTGCACGCCGGTCTCGATATCGGGGTGCCGTCGCTGCTGTTGCGTTCGCGGTTGACGACGTTCGCCCGCAAGTACGGCCCGGCCGTCGACGTGGCGGACGCGGTGCTCGACGTCAGGCAGATCCAGCGCTGGGCGGGCTGCCTGGGTGATCGCACCTCCATCGTGCCGATCGACGGCGCCCGCCATGACGTGTTCCTGTCCTCGGCGCAACCGCTGGCCAGGGCGTTCGAGGAACTGGATGCCTGGCTGGACTGGCTGGCCGCCTACCGGCGCGGCCTGGCCGATTCACCAGAGGCTGGTGCGTAGCACGATCTCGGTGGCCAGTTCGTGGTCGGCTTCGAGCGCCACATTGTCGACGTCGACGCCGACCACCCGGAACTCGCCGTAGACATAGCGTCCCGAGGTGTCGGCCACCGAGCGCGGTAGCGCCTTGGTGACCAGCACCGTGGTCGGTAGCTCGACGGCCCGGCACTCCGGGTCGAGCACCGCGCCCTCGGCATCGGGTACCGCGGGATGGCCGCGATCGGCGACGACCAGGCTGATGAAGCGCCCGAACCCGGTGGCGCACACCTGCCAGGCGACGCTGGCCCCGGCGCCGCGTCCGGCCACGTTCACCCAGGGCACGCCGAGTTCGTCCAGGATGGCGTAGACGCCGGTGGTGTCGAGTCGGTCGACGGTCTCCACCGCGATGGTGCGCAGATCGGAGTTGTGCAGCCGGGCGCACACCCGGTCGTAGACATCGGGCGGGTCGCCCGCGTCGGGTAGCAGCAAGACGCTGTGCTGAGTTTCCGGGCCGTCGACCCGTACCGTCCATTCCCGGTCGCCGACCGCAATCCGCCGAGACTTCATGCGCAAGGACGCTACACCGGCGGCGCGAACGGTAGCGACTTGTCGGCCGAAACCGCTGGCCCAACGTGAATTCGCTGATCGCATGCGGATCACGGTGACCGGGGCGCGGTCCGCGCGGCTGCGGCCGCGATGTCCACGACGACCGCCTCGGCCGTGGCGAACGTCACGGCCGGGTCAGTGGGTGAGGTCCATGGTGGCGCGGCTCGTCACGATGTTCGGCATGCCCTTCGGCGCGCCGGTGGTGATCAGTCGTTCGAGCGCGCTCTGGTCGAGATGGTGCTCCATCAGGTCGGCGAGCAGGTCGAGCTGGGCGGTGCGGATCTCCGCCACAGAGGTGTCGGGCGCGATGCGGAATCCGGTGCGCCCGGCGCGGGCGGCGACCTCGGTGAGCCAGGCGCGACGGAATTCGTCGGATTCCATCAGGCCGTGCACATGGGTGCCCCAGACCGCGTCGCGGGCGCTGCCCTCGACCATCTCTGACGGCCTCCGGCCCGCCGATGAGGACCGCTGTTCGCCGAGGTGATCAGCCGGGTAGGGGGCACCGTCGGGCCGCAGGTGCAGCCAGTGCGGATCCCCCGTGCGGCGGACCCTCCCGTGGTGGATTTCGTAGCCGTGCAGGGGGATTCCGGTCCGACCGACACCGACGACCCGCCGCAGAATTTTGTCCGCGCCGAATTCGATCGTCAGGTCGAGCAGACCGAGTCCGTCGATCGCGCCTGCCGCCGATTCCACCTCGTCGACGATCTGCGCCCCGAGCATCTGATATCCCCCGCAGATCCCCAGGATCGGTGCGCCCACGGCGGCACGGGCCTTCAGCGCGTCGGCCAGCCCGGTGCGGCGCAACCAGCGCAGATCGTCCACCGTCGCCTTGCTGCCCGGCACCACCACCAGATCGACCCCGGTCAATCGCGACGGCTCACTCACCCAGCGCACCGACACACCGGGTTCGCAGGCCAGGGCCTCGACATCGGTGGAGTTGGAGATACGGGGCAGCCGGATCGCCGCGACGTTCAACCATTCGCTGCCCACCGGCGGACGCGGACGACCGACCGGCGCGTCGGCGACGGTGCCGAGCGAATCCTCGGCGTCGATCCACAGTTCGTCGCTGAACGGGACGACGCCGAGGGTCGGGCGGCCGGTGAGCGCGGTGAGCTGGTCGAGGCCGGGGCGCAGCAACTCGACGTCACCGCGGAACTTGTTGATCACGAACCCGGAGATCAGTTGCTGGTCTTGCGGTTCCAGGATCGCCAGCGTGCCGAACAGATGGGCCAGCACACCGCCGCGATCGATATCGCCGACGATCAGCACGGGCAGTTCGGCCGCACGCGCCAGCCCCATGTTCGCCAGGTCGGTGGCGCGCAGATTGATCTCGGCGGGCGATCCGGCGCCCTCACAGATCACCACATCGACCTCGGCGCGCAAGGCCGCCAGTTCCTCCGCGACTATTCCGCGCAGCCACCGACGATGCCGGAAGTAGTCGCCCGCCCCGACCGTGTCGACGGCCCGGCCGCGCACCACCAGCTGTGAGCGCCGATCGCTGCCCGGTTTGAGCAGCACCGGATTGAAGCGGACGCTGGGCTCGAGCCCGCACGCGTGCGCCTGCAAGGCCTGGGCTCGCCCGATCTCGCCGCCGTCGAGAGTGACGACGGAATTGTTCGACATGTTCTGCGCCTTGAACGGCGCCACCCGCACACCCCGCCGGGCCAGCATCCGGCACAGGCCCGCCACGACGACGCTCTTACCGGCGTCGGAAGTGGTTCCCGCGACCAGCAGCGCGCCCTTCATCCGGCATCCGCGGGTGCGCGGCGGCGTCCGACCGCGAGCAGACCGGCCCGGCCGGAACCGTGCGTCTCGCAGTGGGCGCCGACCGCCGGGTTCACGGCAGCGTCAGGATTTCCGCGCCGGTATCGGTGACCACCAGCGTGTGCTCGAACTGCGCGGTCCACTTGCGGTCCTTGGTGACCACGGTCCAGCCGTCGTCCCAGATCTCGTAGTCGATGCCGCCGAGGTTGATCATCGGTTCGATGGTGAAGGTCATGCCGGGCTCGATCACCGATTCCACGGCGGGCTGGTCGTAGTGCAGGATCACCAGACCGCTGTGGAAGGTGGGGCCGACGCCGTGACCGGTGAAATCGCGCACCACGCCGTAGCCGAACCGGTTGGCGTAGGACTCGATGACGCGCCCGATGACATTGAGCGCACGCCCGGGCCGCACCGCCTTGATGGCGCGCATGGTGGCCTCTTCGGTGCGCTCGACCAGCAATCGCACCTCCTCGTCGACGTCACCGGCGAGGTAGGTCTTGTTGGTGTCGCCGTGCACGCCGTCGATATAGGCGGTGACGTCGATATTGACGATGTCGCCGTCTTCGATGACGGTCGAATCCGGGATGCCGTGGCAGATGACCTCGTTCAGCGAGGTGCAGCACGACTTCGGGAAGCCCTTGTAGCCGAGCGTCGATGGGTAGGCACCGTGGTCGCACAGGTATTCGTGGGCGATCCGGTCCAGTTCGTCGGTGGTCACACCGGGTGCGACCGCCTTGCCCGCTTCCGCGAGCGCCTGCGCCGCGATCCGACCGGCGACGCGCATCTTCTCGATCGTCTCCGGTGTCTGAACCCAGGGCTCGTGCCCTTCGTTCACGGTCTTCTTCCAGGCGTATTCCGGGCGCTCGATGGTGCGCGGGACCTCCCGGATCGGCGATTGGGTACCGGGAACGAGCGGCTGACGGGTGCGGACGGACATGGGGTCCACCCTAGCGGCCCGCATCCTCACCTGCGCCGCTCGCACAGTCCGTGTGCCAGCGCGCGGCGGCCGTCGTCCTGTTCGGGCGGCCAGCTGAGCATGGAGCGTTCCTCGGCGATCGTGGCGAGCACCTCGGCCCCGGCCAGCACCGGGTCCACCCGGCCTCCGGTGCACGACTGGCGCGCGGCCAATGCCGCGCACAGTCCTTCGGTGCCCATGCGCACCACGGCGGCGGGGAACATCTTCCGCACGGCGGCGACCATCCCGAATCCACCGCAGCGTCCGGGGATTCCCGCCCAGGTGACCGTGCCCACCGGATCACCGATCCGCCCGGCGCAGGCGATGCCGACCGCGGTGATCTCGTCGTCACCGGCGACGTCGAGCAGCAGATCACGGCACGACCACCACGCCTCGGTGACAGGCAAGGCTTTGTACCGGATCGCGTGGGTGCGCCCGGCGCGCACCCGGCCCGCGGTCAGCCTCTCCGAACCGATTGCCAATGCCAGCACCGTCATGGACCGACCTCCATCGCAGGCTCGGCCGCCGGATCTCGGCGGCGGATGGTCACCGTGGTCATCGGATCAGCTTGGCGCTCAGGAAGTCCCGTGCCGCGCCCGCCGCCCGATCGAATTGTTCGCCGTAGACCGAGAAGTGTCCGCCGGGAACGAGTTCCAGCTGTTTGGGTTCGAGAGCCTCGTGATAGCTCGCCAGCGCGATATCGGTGGGGGTGAGGGTGTCGTGATCGGCGACGATCATCAGCAACGGGGTGGGCGAGATCCGGCGCACGAACGCTTCCGGCGCGTAGGACTGGAACTTGTCGACGCTGGACAGGGTGACCTCGTTGCGCCAGGTGGCGATCTGCGGCCCGTTCTCCATCAGCCACTGGTACACCTCGATACCCGGCATGGCGACCATATCGGTGGGATCGTCGGAGGCCGCCTTGATCAGCTGATGCGGTTTGCCCGCGGCGACGGCGAGCCGATCGGCGGCAATCGCCTCGTGCATGATCGGCAGCACGGTCGGTGGCACTACTCGGCTGAAGGTCGACCACCCGGCGGTCAGTGGCACCTGGGCGACGACGGCGCGGACCCGGCGGTCGGTCGCGGCGACGACGAGCACGTGAGCGCCCGCGTAGCTGGTGCCCCAGATGCCGATCCGGTCCGGGTCGATGCCCTCCAGCGTCTGCGCGAAGGTGATGGCATCGCGGTAGCCCGCGATCTGAGCCTGCGGGTCCACCTCGTATCGGGGCTCGCCGTCGGAGGTGCCGAAGCCGGGGTGGTCATAGACCAGACAGGCCAGGCCCGCGGCGCTGAGCACCTCGGCGAACGGCGCCACCCATTCCTTCACCCCGGCGAATCCGTGTGTCATGACCACCAGCGGCGCACCGGTCGGCGCGCTGACCTCCGGCCGGTACAGCCAGCCGCGTAAAGTCACACCGTTGCTGAGGAATGACGTGTCGACCCGCATGGCGCCTCCAATTAAATTACGATCCGTAACGTAATTGATGATAGAGCCGCGAGAATGTGGCGTCAACCACATCAGTCGAATCAGGAGTGCGCGCCTCGATACCCGACCGCATCCAGCGCGGATCGGACGGTCAGCCGCACCAACTCGTCATCGATCGGACCGAGCGTCGGTACCAGCGCCCGCATCAGCATCGGACCGGTGATCAGATCGCAGATCCATTCCGGATCCGCGCCCGGCTCGATCTCCCCACGAACGACCGCACGTTCCAGGATCGACGCGGTGGAGGCCCGACGAGGCGTGAGGAATTGATCCTGCAATCGACGTGCCGCCTCGGGATTACCCGCCAGATCGGTCAGCAGTCCGGGTAGCGCTCTGCACAGCACTGGCTCGTTGAACATTTCCCGCTGATGCTGCTGAATCGCCAACATCTCGGCTTCGATCCCGCCGAGATCCTGCCCACCCGGCTGCAAACCGAATCGATCGATCAGCACCGCCATGACGAGTTCGGCACGGTCGGCGTAGCGGCGATACAGCGCTGGCCTGCTGGTTTCCGCCTCAGCGGCAACCGCCTGCAAGGTGAGCGCACCGTATCCGCGCTCGACCACCAGGCGCGCGGCGGCTTCGAGCAAGGCCGCATCCAACTCACGATCGCGCGGGCGGCCCACGCGGGGCGAGGTCGTCTCGGGCATATTCTCACCGTACCGAGGATGTTCGCCGAGCGAACGTTCACAGCTGGATAGACCAGGCCGGGCGCGCTCCGATCCACCGGGCCGAAACGGGTCATCTGGTCAATCGCGCTTCGAAGGCGATGCGATCGCCGCGATACAGCGACCGCACCCGTTCGATGGGTAGACCCGCGTCGTCCACACTGCGCCGGTTCAGCAGGATCAGCGGCAGCGCGGTGCTGCATTCCAGCAGGGCGGCCTCGCGGGGCGAGGCGAGGACGGTTTCGATTCGTTCTGTGGCCGTGGCGAATTCGACGCCGGTGGCACGGATGGCGGCATACAGCGAGGTGGTCGGATCGTAGGTACCGCGCAGTCCGGCGAAGCGGTGCAGCGGCAGGAAGGTGGCCTCCAAGCCGATGCGTTCCCCGTCGGCCAAGAGCACCCGCTCCAGATTCATGACCGGCACGCCGACCTCGATGCCGAGTTCGCGCGCGGTGTCGGCGTCGGCGGGTACGTCCTGCCAGCCGACCACCAGACGGCCCGGCACGCGCCCCAGACTCAGCGCCGCCTCGGTGTAGGACTGTAACGCCAACGGCTGCACCATCTTCGGTCGCGATACCACGGTGCCGCGCCCCTGCCTGCGCACCCGGCCTTCCACCACGAGATCACGCATGGCCTGCCGCACCGTCTCGCGGGCGACCTCGAACCGCATGGCCAGTTCACGCTCAGGGGGCACCGGATCGCCTTCATCCAACTCGTCGAGCAGCCGCTCGATCTCGGTGCGCACCTGATACGCCTTGCCGACGACTCCGGTCGCCGGAAAAGCCTTGGGCCACCGGGTATCCGCCCCCGCCACATCCGTCGCGTCCATACCCACAGCCTACCCGCAATTGGTCTATACCAATTGTTAACCCAGCGTTCGCCCGGTCCACACCCATCGGTCTAGACCAATGTGCACGATGGGCTCATGCGATTGGTCATCATCGGCGGCGGCATCCTCGGCACCGCGCACGCCCTCGCCGCGATCGGGCGCGGGCACGAGGTCGTCCAGCTGGAGCGTGAGCCCGAAGCCAGGGGCGCCACGGTACGCAACTTCGGTCTGGTCTGGGTGTCCGGGCGTTCGGCGCCGGAACTCGAGACGACGCTGCGGTCGCGGCAACTGTGGGAGGAGATCGGCGGACGGGTACCGGGTGTCGGATTCCGCGCCGCCGGTTCGCTGACCCTGGTCCGCACACCCGCCGAACTCGCTGTGGCCGAGGCCGCCGCTGCGGGCCCGACCGCCGAGCAGCGCGGTTTCGAACTGCTCGAACCGGAGCAGGTGCGGGCGATCAATCCCGCCCTGCGTGGCAAGTTCCTTGCGGGACTGCACTGTTCGACCGATGCGGCGGTGGAATCGCGCCAGGCGCTGCCTGCCCTGCGCGCCTATCTGGCGGGCTCCGGTCGCTACAGCTTTCATGCGGGCACCGAGGCCAGGGCGGTCGAGAGCACCGGCGGCGGCGCCGTCGTGCGCGACGATCACGACCGCCGCTTCGAGGCCGATCTCGTGCTGGTGTGCGCGGGCGCCGCACACACCGGCCTGGTCCGCGAGCTGGCCGGGCAACTGCCGGTGCGCCGGGTGCGTTTGCAGATGATGCAGACCGCACCACTGGGCGAACCGCTCACCACCGCCATCGCCGACGGCGACAGTTTCCGCTACTACCCCGGTTTCGCCGGTCCGTCGGTGGAGGCCCTCGCACGTGAGCAGTCCCAGACAGCGACCGCCGCCGAACACAAGATGCAGCTGCTGTGCGTGCAGCGTCTACACGGCGGCCTCACCATCGGTGACACCCACGAGTACACCGAACCGTTCCCCTTCGATGTGGACGAGGCGCCCTATGAGCACCTCACCACCGTCACCGAGGAATTGCTCGGCCGCAAGCTGCCACCGATCGTGCGGCGCTGGGCCGGGGTGTACAGCCAGAGCGTCGATCCCGATGCGCTCGTCACCAGGGTCCGCGCCGACGACCACATCTGGGTGGTGACCGGCCCCGGCGGGCGCGGTATGACCCTCGGACCCGCGCTCGGCGAAGAAACCGCCGACCTGTTGAACCTGTGAGGATCACCATGCCCGACACCACCATTCAGCTCGCCGTCCTCGATATGGCGGGCACGACCGTCGCCGACGGCGGACTCGTCGTCCGCGCCTTCGAGGAAGCCGCGACGGCCGCGGGCATCCCCGCCGACGGCCCGGAACGCACACACGCCCGCCGCTATGTCCTGGACACGATGGGTCAGTCGAAGATCGCCGTCTTCCGTGCCCTGCTGGGCGAGGAGGACCGAGCGCAGCTGGCCAACCGCACCTTCGAAACCGCCTACGAGAACCTGATCGACGACGCCGACATCTCCCCCATTCCCGGTGCCGCCGACGCCATCCGGACGCTGCGCTCGGCCGGGGTCGCGGTCGCGCTCACCACCGGCTTCAGCCGCAGCACCCAGGACCGGTTGCTGAACACGCTCGGCTGGACCGATATCGCCGATCTGATCCTCGCCCCCTCCGACGCCGGACGCGGCCGCCCCTATCCGGACATGGTGCTCACCGCGCTGCTGCGCCTCGGCGTCGATGCCGTCGACCGGGTCGCGGTCCTTGGCGACACCACCAGCGATATCGCCACCGGCCGCGCCGCGGGCGCCCGGATCGTCGCGGGCGCCCTCACCGGAGCCCATGACGCGGACACCCTGCGGGCCGCGGGTGCGTCACACATCGTGCCATCGGTGCGTGAATTCGCCGACCTCGTCCTGAACTGATCCCCCGTCCCTTCGGCTCCTCACTCGCTCCCTCGACGAAAGTTGCAGTCACCGTGCGTACTTCGAAGAATCCCGGCCGACGCCTGGCACGCACCCTGTCCACGACCGCCGCCCTGGTCGCCGCGACCACCATGGTCGCGTTCACCGCGGGGTGTGGCGGCACCGGCGCCGACGCCTCCGGCGGACGATCGGTCACCGTCTACTCCGCCGACGGCATGGCCGCCTGGTACGGCAAGCGT
This sequence comes from Nocardia cyriacigeorgica, assembly GCF_029868385.1. Classification (GTDB taxonomy): domain Bacteria; phylum Actinomycetota; class Actinomycetes; order Mycobacteriales; family Mycobacteriaceae; genus Nocardia; species Nocardia cyriacigeorgica_F. The sequence continues at coordinate 24,410 of NZ_JARWNX010000051.1, forward strand.
TTCGCCGAGTTCACCGAGCAGACCGGTATCGCGGTGAACCTGGTCGAGGCCGGTTCCGGCGAAGTGGTCAACCGCGTCGACCGGGAACAGAACAACCCGCAGGCCGACGTGGTGGTCACACTGCCGCCGTTCATCCAGAAGGCCAAGAGTTCGGGTCTGCTCGCCGACAGCGGTATCGACACCGGCGCGGTACCCGCCGCCGATAAGGACCCCGACGGCCAGTACGTCACCCTCGCCGAGAACTATCTGTGCTTCATCGCCAACCCTTCGGTCGATACGTCGAGCCTGACCTGGGACGAGCTGTTGCAGCCGGAATACAAGGGCAAGGTGCAGTATTCGACACCCGGTCAGGCCGGTGACGGGACCGCGGTACTGATCCTGTTGCAGCAGCTGCTCGGCAAACAGGGCGCGCTGGACTATCTGGCGAAGCTACAGGTCAACAATGTCGGGCCGTCGTCCTCGACCGGCAAGCTACAGGCCAAGGTGGACAAGGCCGAACTGCTCATCGCCAACGGCGATATCCAGATGAACCTGGCGACCATCGCGGAGAAGGGTTCGACGTTCTCCATCTTCTTCCCCGCATCGGCCGACGGCACCCGGTCGACGGTCGCCGTCCCGTACGTCATGGGTCTGAGCAAGACCGCACCGCACCGGGCCGAGGCCACGCAGCTGATGGAGTTCCTGCTGTCGGCGCCGACCCAGCAGACCCTCGCGCCGGAGGCATTCGCGGTGCCCGCGCGCACCGAATTGCGCACGGCGCCATCCGGTACCGAGCCCTCGCCGAGCACACTGCTCGCGGGCGTGGAGGTGGTTCCGGTCGATTGGCAGACGGTCCTGACCGAGCTGGACGGCGATATCGCCGCCTACCAGCGGGCCACCGGCAGCTGACCACAGCGACGACAGGAGCCGCCATGCCCACCGGTGACGCACCGACCACCACCAGCACAGCCACCACCCGGGCTGTCGCGACCGAACCCGCGATCGTCTTCGACCGGGTAGGTGTTCGTTACGGCCGCGGCCGCACCGCGACCGTCGCCCTGGCCGACTTCTCGCTGCGGGTGGCGGCGGGCGAGACCGTCGCCCTGCTCGGACCGAGCGGTTCCGGGAAGTCCACCGCGCTCAAGGCGCTGGCCGGGTTCGTCCGGCCCACCTCGGGCACGGTGCGGCTGGCCGGACGCGATGTCACGCGAGTCTCGCCCGCCGCCCGCGGTATCGGCGTCGTCGTCCAGTCCTACGCCCTGTTCCCGCATATGACCGTGCACGGCAATGTCGCCTTCGGCCTGAAGGCGCGCCGGGTGCCGCGCCGCGAGATCGCCACCCGCGTCGACGAGGCGCTACAGATGGTCGACATGGGCGGCTACGCCCAGCGGCTGCCGCGTGAGCTGTCCGGCGGCCAGCAGCAACGGGTGGCCATCGCCCGCGCGCTCGCCATCCGCCCGCCGGTCCTGCTGCTGGACGAACCGCTCGCCGCACTCGATGCGCAACTGCGCCACACCATGCTCGGTGAGCTGCAACAACTTCGGCAGGCGCTGCCGGAGACGGCGATGCTGTATGTCACCCACGATCAGACCGAGGCGCTGGCACTGGCCGATCGCATCGCGGTCATGCGTGACGCACGACTGGTCGACATCGATACCGCGCCCGCCCTGTGGCAGCGGCCGCCGTCCGAGTTCACCGCCGCCTTCCTCGGCGGTGCGAATCTGGTGCCGTGCACCGTCAACCGGGTGGCCGGTGGCAGCGCGCTGGTCACGGCGGGCACCCGAACGCTGCGCGCGTTGGCGCCGGAGCCCGGTGTGGGGAGACCGGCCTCGGCCCCGGATTCCGACGCACTGCTGTGCATCCGCCCGCATACCGTGCGCCTCGGCGCGCCCGGTGAACGCGGCGCGCTGCGCGCGACGGTGCTCGGCGCGGTGTGGCGTGGTGCCTCCACTCGCGTGCGGTTGACCGTCGACGGGTTGCCCGGCGAGCTGACCGCCGATGTCGCGGGCCATATGGAGACCGCACCCGATTCCGTGGTCGGTGTGCACCTTCCTGACCCGGCCGGGGTCCTCATCCCACCGGCCCTCGACGGCGAGAGCGGAGCCCTCGCATGAATGCAGAGCCGCGACCCGCGAGCGTGCCGGAGCTACCGGCCCGAGTACCCGGCGCGACGGGCAGCGCCCCATGGCGGCCGTCGAATTACGCTCCTGCGCAAGCACAGTCGGCCCCGAAGACCGAGACGCCGCGTGAGCCCGAGCGCTCGTTGTTCACCGACATCGAGACGAGGCGCGGCCGATGAGCACGGCACTGATCGACTCCCCCGCCGTCGGCGAGGCGCCGACGCCCACCCCGCGACGGAGGTGGCGACCGATCCTCATGGGTCTGCCGCCGGTGCTGGTCGTGCTCGTCATCGCGGTCTATCCGATCGTCCGGGTACTCGCCGAGTCGACGGTCACACCCGATGGGCGCGGCACCGACACCTGGTCCCAGGTCCTGGGGTCGGCCGCCTTCCGTGATGCCCTGTGGCGCACGATATCCATCGCCGTGTGCTCGACGGCGGGCTGCCTGGTGCTCGGCACGTTCCTGGCGATCGTATTGGCCTTCGTGCCGTTTCCTGGTGCGACGGTGGTGGGGCGACTCATCGATACGGTGCTCACACTGCCGTCGTTCCTGATCACCCTCGCCTTCACTTTCCTGTACGGCACCGCGGGCGCGGTCAACGCGCTCATCGGCCGGATCACCGGAAGCGATGGGCCCGCTCTCGATTTCCTCACCACACCGACCGGCGTGATCCTGGCCGAGATCACCTTCTTCACCCCGTTCGTGGTGCGGCCGCTGCTGGCGGCTTTCGCACAGTTGCCGCGCGAACAACTCGATGTCGCCGCGAGCCTGGGTGCGGGCCCGTGGCGGGTGCTGCGGCAGGTGGTGCTGCCCGAGGCGTGGCCCGCCTTGGCCGCCGGGGGCAGCCTGGTCCTGCTGTTGACGCTCAACGAATTCGGCATCGTGTTGTTCACCGGCGCGAAAGGGGTGATCACCCTGCCCGCGCTGATCTATACGCGCGGCATCGTCACCTTCGATCTGCCGGGCGCCGCTGTGCTCGCCACGGTGCAGGTCGCGCTATCGCTGATCTCGTATCTCGGCTACCGGCTGATCTTCGCCAGGGTCACCGGTTCATCCAGGAAGGAGCGCTGACCCATGCTGGTATGGACCCGACGCGGGCGCGCGGTGGTGCTCGCGGTCTTCGCGATCGTGGTGCTCGTGGTGTTCGCAGCGCCCATCGCGACCGTGATTGCTGCGGCGCTGGCCGGTAGCTGGACCGGACCGCTGCCCTCGAATCTCGGCATCGCCAATCTCGAACGGGCGCTGTCGGGTGAGCAATTGGCGAGCCTGTCGGTGAGTGTGCAGACCGCGTTCCTGGCCGGTGCGGTATCGCTGGTGCTCGGCACTTGGGCGGCGCTGGCGGGCCGGGAGGCGCCCGGCTGGTGGCGCAGGCTGACCGATGCGGTCTTCCATCTGCCGGTCGCGGTGCCTTCGGTGGCGATCGGCCTCGGGGTGTTGATCGCGTTCAACGAGCGGCCGCTGCTGCTCGGCGGCACCACATGGATTGTCGTCGTGGCACATTCGGTCCTGGTGCTGGCCTATGCGTTCAGCGCGGTGTCGGCCGCGCTCGACCGGCTCGATCCCGCCTACCGGCAGGCCGCCGAATCGCTGGGTGCGGGCCCGGTGCGGGTGCTGTGCCAGATCACCCTGCCACTGCTGCTCCCGGCGCTCGGCGCCGCGGCGGGCCTTGCCATCGCCCTGTCGATGGGCGAGCTGGGGGCCACCATCATGGTCTACCCGGCGACCTGGAAGACGCTGCCGGTCAGCATCTTCGCGCTCACCGACCGCGGCGAAGTGTTCGACGCCGCCGCGGGCACCACCGTCTTGGTAGCGGTCACCCTGCTGACGCTCATCCTGCTCGGCCGCGTCAAGGGCCGCGCCGCCGTGCGCTGAGCGACCAGTTCGGGCGGTGCTCGTCAGTGTTCTCCGATGACGAGCACCGCCCGAACGAGAGGGTTGGGTGTCGAGAGGGCTCGACAGCGCCGTACCGCTTCGGTACCGCTACTGCTCCGGGAGGCGCCGCCGACCGCCGGTCACATCGGCGATCAAATCGGTGTACCCGTCGACCAGTTCGGCCAGGTGGTACCAGTGCTTGTGCGTATTGTCGCTGCGGGGGCCGGTGATGTCGATGGCCTGGTTGGCGTTGACCCAGCTGCGCGCCATCCGGTCGATCACCGCGCCGAGGCTCTCGGTGTGCAGCGAGGCGCCGTTACGATGCTGCGGCACTTCCTGGGTGATCCACTCGTTGATGTCATCGACGAGTTCCACTCTGCGACAGTCTATTTCGGCCACCAATGCCGTATCGCGCACCTGAGCGCGACGTTCATGTAGTTCCACCAGCGCATGCGCCGAGCGCAACATCTCGCGGTCCTGGAACCGCCGTCCCTGGAAGGCGCACAGCAGCTGCGGCGCGGTCGGCAGTACCCCCACTGTCGGCGCGCTCATCCCCACACCCCGAACTCACCCGACACCATCACACTTCGTACCAACATGATTGGCTCTCTGTTCGGTTATCCGGATCGGATCGCTTGTTCACAACAAGGCTACGTGGATTTTGCACGTACAGATGCAATTGCACAAGACCTCAGAACGCAATGTTGCGAACTACTTTGTGCGTACCGAACGGTACGCCGAGCGGCACAGAGAAGGTAGCTGAGCGCGCCGAAATCGAGCGCCCGACCGTGGTGCCATCCGGCCCGTATTGCCGCGGATGCCTGGCGAACCCCGGAGCTTACGCCGCGTCGATACCAAGCGATCGCCGGTATGTTGCTGCCGGGCACGCCGACCGGACCCGGCATGAAGCCGAGCCGGCCGGCGTGGCGACGGGCAGCGGGTACGACGAGGAACTACGCCCTTACAGATGCAGCGGCGGAGACGGCGGAAACACCACCGGCAATGCCGTCAACGCGCGGTGGAAGGGGCCGGGCCGCCAGACGAGTTCGTGTTCGGGGACTCCGAGGCGCAGTTCCGGCAGCGCGTCGAGGAGCTGGTCGATGGCGTCCTGCGCCAGCAGATACGAGAACGGCCGCGCATGCGCGGGGCAGGCGTGCGGGCCGGTGCTGAACGCCAGATTCCAGCCGTTACCCGCGAACTCGCCCGTATTGATGTCAGGGTCGTTATTGCAGGCGGCCATGCTGATGATCACCGGCTGATTGGCGGGCAGCCACACCTTTTCGATCAGGATCGGCTGGCGCGGATAGGTGATGCAGAAGTTCGCCATCGGCGGGTCGATCGCCAGCATCTCGTCGAGCGCGGTCTTGGTCGACAGCGGGAGACTCTGATCGTTGCTGGTGAAGCGGGGATCGCTCAGCATCATCACCAAGGTGTTGGCGATGAGGTTCACCGGAGGTTCCACACCGGCGGCGAACAGCAGGACCAGCTGATGCACCATCTCCTCATCGGAGAGCCCCACGTAATGCTGTACCAGCCGCGTGGTGACATCGTCGGCCGGGTGCGCGCGCTTCATCGCGGTGAGTTCGAGCAGCGCACTGCCCATCTGCGCGTTGACCGTTTCGGTGTCCACACCGTCGAACATCGCCGCACTGGCGGCCGCGACCTCCTCACCGATGTCCTGTGGGCAGCCGAGCACCTGGCACAGGATCGAGAAGACCAGCGGGAGGACGTACTGACTCAGCACGTCGGCCTCGCCCGTCTCGCAGAAGGTGTTGGTGATCGGGATGGCGGACCGCTCCACCATGGAGCGCAGCGTGTTCAAGTCGATCCCGGCCAGGGCATCGTTCATCGCGCCGCGGTAGCGGGCATGCTCGGCGCCGCTGGTGCGCAGCGCGTTCGGCCGCCACTCGACCATCGGCAGGATCGGCATATCCGCGGGCACGGTCTTCTGCCAGGCGCGCGGATCGGCGGGGAAATGCTCCGGATCGTTGAGGATCCGCACTGCGGTGCGATATTTGGTCACCAGCGTCGCGGGCACACCCGGCCACATCTCGACCGGCACCAGAGGTCCGTAGTCCCGACGCATCTGCCGGTAGGCCCCGTGCGGATCGGCCGCGAACTCCGCGCTGTAGATCGGAATCCGCGGACCGATGCCCTCGATCGGCGAAAATGAGTCGGCGCTGGCACCCTGCGTGGGCTGCGAATGCACGTAGTCTCCTTGACATCGGTTCCGGCAGCATAGTACTCGAGGCGAGGACCGAGCGAAGGCCGTCGGGTTGCCACGGCCGCTCCTGCCGACAACATTCTGTCAGCGAGGTTGGCTTTTCAACCAATCATCGCCGGGGGCCTTGTGTACGGTACTCCCACCGGCGGTGTCCCGGCAGGGTGTTTCGGCTTCGGCCGCTCTGCCGCAACAGCATCCAGCGCGCCCCATCGGATCGACGAGGCGCGCTGGATGCGGAGCTGCCGTACTGGTCAGTGGCGACGGACCGTCTCGCAGTGGGTGTCCCACGCGGCGACCAGATCATCGGAGAGCACCGGTGCGCCGAGGATCTCGTCGTCGAAGCCGAAGGCATCCAACAGCGCGGGCAGGTTGGCGGCGAGGCTGTCGATGGCCTCGGCCAGCTGCCGCTGTACGGTCTGCACCGCCGCGATGTCGAGCAGGCCGTGGGTGAGATACCACGTGGAGTGTTCATCGAGGTAGTGCAGCGCGAAAACGTCTCGCACGGCGGCAATCTCGGGATGGTCGGCGTGCTTGTCGAGCATCCCGAGGGCCTGTTCGGCGGAATAGGCGTCAGCAACGGCGAGTGCGTCCGGGATGACGGCGAGCCGGTCGGCCAACGCCGGATTGCTCAGCCGCGGCTGCGCCTCGTGCGCGATCGTCAGCGTGCGGGCCGCGAGCAGAGGCGCGCGGTCCTGCGGGTCGGCGGGATCGTGCAGCCGCACCTCGGCCGGCGGCGTGCCCACAAGCTGTTTGGCCAGTACGCGACCGCCCACCGAACCCAGGACATGGCAATCGCCCTCGCCGGTGATGGCGGCATGGCAGACGCCGAGGTAATCGGCGACCCGGTTGGCGCTGAACATGCCCTGCGCGCCCATCTTGATGCGCGAATGGGTGACCGTCTGCAAGGCGTGCGGCTGGATGAAGTACTTGGCCAGCATCACCGCCACCACGGTGTCGCGATCGGTGAGATCGCTGCCCGCGAGGAAGGTCTTGATCTCGTTGCCGTAGACGGTCCGCGCGATGGTTCCGGCCAGGTCGGTGAGCAGCGTGTCGCGGACATGCGGCAGATCGAGCATGAGCGGCCGATCCACGGCCGTCATCGGCACCACCCGCTTGTTGGCGTAGCGCAGTGCGATGTAGAGCGCGGAACGGGCGGTGGCGTTCAGGCAGGACGAGAGCGCCATCCGGCCGACGGTCAGCTGGCTGATCGCCGACGGGAACGCGCGTTTGCGACTCTGCTCGTCGCGCCAGGTGAGCACACCGTTGTCATCGATGGTGGCGAGGTCGTTGCTCAGCCAGGCGTTGCGCTCGACCCGCAGATTGTCGAAGCTGATGATCGAGTTGTCCATGATGACCAGCGGCTGATGGTCCAGCTGGGTGATCGTGACACCGGGGGCCGGATCGCCGTTGGCATCGCGCAGTCGGGCCGTGAACAGGTGCACGCCCTGATCGACGCCCGCGCCATCGATGTAGCGTGCGCCGATGACGCAGACCCGCGAGACCGGAATACCCACGCTCGGCATGAACTTCCTGGCCTTCGGGTGCGGGGTGTTGAGCACGAACCCGTCACCATCCCAGGTCGCGGTGGTCTCCATGAACCCGATATTGGAACCGCAACCGTATTCGGTCAGCAGCATGACGCCGACACTGGAGGCGTCGTCGAGATCCTGGAGGTACGGCGCGGCGGAATCGGAATCGGTCAGTGTGGCCAGGCTGCCCGAGGCCAGGTTGTAGTGTCCCGAGATCAGCGGGATCAGGTCGGTGGCCAGCACGGCCGACCAGTCGAACACCGCGAACAGGGAGGGCAGATCGGTGGCGATAGCGCGGGAGCTGCCGAGCTTGCCGACCAGATAACGCAATTGGTTGTACGCGTTGAGACGCCGTTGCTCCTGGCTCTGCTGCTCCGTGACGGCGAAGTCCTGGTTGCTCAGAATCTCCTGCAACTGCTCATGAATCTCCGGGTTGCCATGCCGAATAAGCTCGGCCAACGCTGTGCGTGCCATTGTCCATCCCTTTCGAAACACAATTGAGAAATCGAAACGATCGCGAGGGTCTACATCGACGAATCAATGCACCACGTGCCTTCTGGTGATTGCACCGAAGGCTCGGCTACGCTGCCCACCCCCAAGCCGTGCCGGTACCCGAGGCCGCGGCGCGGTACCGCATCAATACCGCTATACCGCGCCGCTGCCGGGCATCACGGACCCCGACTCTGACACTGCGCGAATTCGCTCCGTCCGGAGGCTCCGGCTCGACGGCCTCGGTCTCCGATTTGGTGATCTGTGCGTTCTGCTCGACCGTGGAAACGATCATGGCAACCTGCGGCACCGACGGTGCTACAGGGTTGCTATGGCCGGGCTGAGACACGAAACACATTGTGCCACAAAATGGTCCCCATATCGGGCGGTCTGGGCGGATCCACCGCCATCCGGTTCGCCTACTCACCGGTAGCCGAAACCCGCGTTCCGGCGAGCAGCAGCGATGCCGAGAGTTCCTGCAAACCAATGGCTTCGATGAATTCCGCCGGGGTTCACCTCCGCGCTACCGATGTGTGGCTCCCGACCGTTATTCGAGCCATGCGGCGCTACGAGCCGCCCACGGATTGCACTCGTACGGCGATGGGGTGGCCGCCACGTCGGGATCGTCGCTCGGGTGCATCCCCCAGCCGAACCAGTTGGCGATATTGGTGTTCGTGCCGTGCCAGCGTCGTTCGCCGGGACGGTCACCCGCCCCGCTGTTGTTCTGATACGCCAGATCGGCCAGTTCGGCGGTGATGGAGCCGCGACCGGTGTTGCGGCCGTAGAACATCCCGGAGAAGCACCATGCCTGCAACTCCAGCTGCCGATTGAGCAGATCCACTTCGGCCCCGGCCCAGTCGAGGGCGGACGCGCGCGCCAGGAAGGCGGGCATGACTCCGATGAGCTGCTGCACATGATGTCCGTACTCGTGCGAGAGCACCGCCAACGCGAAACCGCGGCCGCCGTTGCGAACGATCGGGCTCATGGTGTCGTAGGGCATCACGATCATCTGGTCGGCGGCGCAGTAGAAGGCCTCACGGTTGCTGCCGGATTCGGCGCACGAGCCGTCGTAGTCGGCGGCATCGGCGCCCGCCCAGAGTTCGGCGGAGGTGGTGGTGATGCCGAAGCGGGACAGTGTCGGCGCCCAGGCGGCGTCATGGCATTGGATGGCGGCCCGGTAGAACGCCGCCGCGGCGGACGGAGTATCGCGCCAGGCGGGCAGCCGGCATTCGACGCTCGCGATGCCGAGGCCCTGCTCGGCCAGCACCGGGTTGGCCCCGAGTTCGGGATCGGAGCGCACCGGGCCGCTGCCCACGTACTGGTCGACGGCGGTCGCCTGCGGCATCACCAGCTGGTCATCGGCGGAGTCAGGAGCTTCGGCTGTCGTACAGCCACCGAGTACAAGGGCGGCGACAGCCGTAAAAATCCCCCCACGAATTGTTTTCACACCTAACTACTAGCACACGGATTCCGGGTCCGCTGCTGACTGCTCGCCGCGCGGATCGGGCGCTGTGGCCGCCGGTCGGCGGCCACAGCGCGGCTATCGCTCCGTGTGCCACGCCTCCTTCAGAACCGCGGCGATCTGGGCCAGTCCGGCGGCGGTGGTCATGCGCCAGTGCGTTGTCGTCACCGCGTGGTTGTGCACCGTCCCGTCCACGACCTCACCCCAGATGGTCGCGCCGACAGCGCCCGTCGGGTCGTCGAGCGCCGCGGTGAAATAGATGACGTCGCCCTGGTAGGTGGGCGGGGTGTAGCCGCTGCGCAACTGCACCGAATGCACCGCGGCATCCAGGATCCGGCCGACCCGTTCGGCGCCGAAGGAGGCGAACGGCTCCGGCAGTTCGGCCACCAGCTGTGGCAGCGCCGCCCAATCCAGATCGGCGACATTGCCGAGATCACCGGTCAGATCGCCGAGCAGACCGCCGATCAGTTCGGCGACCGGCACCTGCCCGGTATCGCTGGTCACCGTGCCCGGCGGATCGGACATATAGCTGTCCATCACCGCGAGAACCGCCACCTGCTCGCCCGCCTCGCGCAACCGCACCGCGATCTCGTGGGCGATGACGCCGCCGAACGACCATGCCAGCAGGTGGTACGGCCCGCTGGGTTGGACGGAGCGGATCAGTTCGAGATAGCGCTGCGCCCAGTCCTCGATCGATTCCGGCAGTGCCGCCGCCGCGGCGAGCACCGGGGTCTGGAGCCCGTAGATCGGCCGATCCGAGTCGAGATGGGCGGCCAGACCGGCATAGGACCAGGAGATCCCGGAAACCGGGTGGACGCAGAACAGCGGTTCGGCCGAGCCTTCGGCACGCAGGGGCAGCAGCATATCGAAGGCCGCCTCGGTATCGATGCCGTCGTTGGCGCGGCGACCGAAGTCGGCGACGAATTCCGCGGGCGTCGGTGCGGTGAACACCCGCATCACCGGAATCCTGGTGCCGAGCGCCTCCGATAGCAGCACCGTCAGTTTCGCCGCGATCAGCGAGTTTCCGCCGTGCTCGAAGAAGTTGTCGTCCATGCCGAAACGGTCGACCCCGAGCACGGTCGCGAAGCTCGCCGCCACGGTCTCCGCGAGTGGTGTGGCCGGTGCGCGGTAGGCGCGCGCCCGGAACCGCGGTGCGGGCAGCGCACGCCGGTCGAGCTTGCCGTTCGCGGTGAGCGGGAAGCTGTCGAGCACCATGATCGTGGCGGGCACCATGTAGCCGGTGAGGAATTCCGCCACTCGCGTACGCAATTGGACCGGGTCCAGGTCCACCCCCGCCTCGGGCAGGACGTAGCCGACCAGCTGATCACCGAGGGTGGCGTCGGAGTGCACCACGACCAGGGCCTGGCGCACACCGGCGCAACGCAGCATGGCCGATTCGATCTCACCGAGTTCGATCCGGAAGCCGCGCAACTGCACCTGCTGGTCACCGCGGCCCGCGTAGGCCAGACCCGCCTCGGTCAGCGAACCGCTCCAGCGGGCGAGATCGCCGGATCGGTACATCCGGGATCCGGGCGGTCCGAACGGGTCGGCGACGAACCGGGTGGCGGTCAGGCCAGGCCGGTTCCGGTAGCCGCGCGACAACTGGGCGCCCGCCACATGGATCTCCCCCGGTGTGCCGAGCGGCGCCGGATGCAGGCGCCGGTCCAGCACATAGGTGTCGAGGCCGGGAAGGGCGCGCCCGATGAGGCTGGCGGGATCGTCCACCATCTTCTCGTCGAGCGCCAGGAACGACACGTGCACCGTGGTCTCGGTGATGCCGTACATGTTGACCAGCCGTGGCGCGTCCACCGGATGACGTTCGTACCAGCGGGCCAGCTGCCGCAGATCCAATGCCTCGCCGCCGAAGATCACATAGCGCAAGGCGAATTCGTCGCCGGGCGCCGCGGTGTGGTCGAAGGCCACCAGCTGATAGAACGCCGAGGGCGTCTGGTTCAGCACGGTGACCCGCTCGCGAATCAACAGTTCACGCAGCAGTTCCGGTGAACGCGATGCCGCGTAGTCGACGACCACCACACTGGCACCGGTCACCAGCGCGCACCACAGTTCCCAGACCGAGAAGTCGAAGGCGAACGAATGGAACAGCGTCCAGACATCGCGGGAATCGAACTCGAACAGCGGCTGGGTGCTCGTGAACAGTTCGATCGCGTTGCGATGGGAGACGCCGACGCCCTTGGGCATACCCGTGGAGCCGGAGGTGTAGATGACGTAGGCGAGGTTGTCCGGCCGCAGCGGCGCCAGCCGCTCCCGATCGGTCATCGGTGTGTCGTCGAAGCCCTCCGTCTGTTCCAGCAGCACCGTCGGGGCGTCGATCTCCGGGACGGCCGACTGCTGATCGGCAGTGGTCAGTACACAGACCGGCGCGGCGTCGGCGAGCACATACCTGAGGCGCTGCGCCGGGTAGGCGAGGTCGATGGGCAGATAGGCGGCACCGGCGGTGAGCACACCGAGCAGGGCCACCGGCAGATCCGCGGTGCGCTCGACGGCCACCGCCACCAGGGTTTCCGGTCCGGCACCGGCGGCCACCAGTGCGCGGGCGATCTGGTTGGCGCGGCGGCACAGCTCACCGAAACTCAGTGTCACCCCGTCGAAGCGCACGGCCACCGCATCGGGCCGATGTCTGGCTTGCGCGGCGATCAGCTCGGGAAGTGTCGCTGCGGGCGCGGGGGCCGGTGGCAGCGTACGGCCGGGCAACAGCGCGGCCCGCTCGCCCAGGGCGAGCAGGTCGATATCGCCCACCGGCAGGGTGGGATCACCCGCCACCGCCGTCAGGATTCGGCCGAAGCGGTCGGCGAAGCCGCGCACCGTCGCCGGATCGAACAGATCGGAGGCGAAGGTGAACTCCGCGTACATCCCGACCTCACCGTGTTCGGCGTCGACGCCGGTCCCGGCTTCCCGGATGGTCAGCGCGAGATCGAACTTCGCGGACTCGGTGTCGAAATCGACCGCCTCCACCCGCAATCCGGGCAGATCGAGACTGCTGGAGGGCAGGTTGTCGAAGGTCAACGCCACCTGGAACAGCGGATGACGCCCGGTGGAGCGTTCCGGTTCGATCAGCTCCACCAGATGTTCGAAGGGCAGATCGGCGTGGGCGAAGGCCTGGAGGTCGGTGCTGCGGGTCTCGGCCAGCAGCTGTTCGAACGACAGCTGCCCCGGCACCCTGGTCCGCAAGACCAGGGTGTTGACGAACATGCCGATCACATCGTCGAGTTCACGCTCCCCGCGTCCGGCGACCGGCGCGCCGATGGCGATATCGTCGGTGCCGCAGACGCGGGCCAGCAGCACCGCGAGGGCCGCGTGCACCACCATGAACAGCGTCGCGTTCTGATCGCGCGCGAGTTTACGCAGGGTGCGATGCAGATCGGCGTCGATCTCGAACCGGACCCGGTCACCGGCGAAGGTCTGTACCGCGGGGCGCGGACGGTCGGTGGGCAGGGCGAGTTCCTCGGGCAGCCCGGCCAGCGCCTCACGCCAGTAACCGATCTGGCCGGAGATGACGCTGCCCGGATCCTCGGCGGAGCCGAGCATCTCGTGCTGCCAGAGCCCGTAATCCGCGTACTGGATCGCGGGCGCGGACCATCCCGGCGCCATACCCGCCGCGCGGGCGGAGTAGGCGAGCATCAGGTCGCGGGTGAGCGGGGACATCGACCAGCCGTCGGCACTGACGTGATGGGCGACGAACACCAGGACGTATTCCTCGGCGGCCGGGTGCAGCAGCGCGATGCGGAACGGGACCTCGGTGGTCACATCGAAGCCCGTGGTGACCAGCCGGTGCACCACCTCCGGGAGCTGGGCCGGGTCGACCGGGGTCGGGTCGAGTGTGACCGCCGCATCGGCCGGATCGAGGATCTGCTGGATCGGCCCGTCCGGTGTCTGCGGGTAGCGGGTGCGCAGTGATTCGTGCCGGTCGATGACATCGAGGACGGCGTGCCGGATGGCGTCGACGTCGAGTCGGCCGATCAGCCGGATCGCGACCGGAATGTTGTAGGCCGCCGAATCGGGTTCGAACTGGTTGAGGAACCACATCCGCCGCTGCGCCGCGGACAACGGAATATGTTCCGGTCGTGGACCCGCCACCAGCGGACGGCGGTTGCCGGAACCGGCGTCGCGTTCGACGCGCACCGCGAGTTCGGCCACCGTCGGCGCCTCGAACAGCACCCGCACCCCGACGGTCGTGTCGAGGGCCGCGCCGATCCGGGCGACCACCTGGGTCGCCAGCAGCGAGGTCCCGCCGAGTGCGAAGAAATCGTCCTCGGCGCCGACCCGTTCCCGACCGAGCACCTCGGCGTAGGCACCGGCGACGATCTCTTCGACGGGGGTCGACGGCGCGCGGTGGCCGCGGGTGGCGAATTCTGGTTCGGGCAGCGCGGTGCGGTCGAGTTTGCCGTTGACGTTCAGCGGCAGCGCGTCCAGCACCACGAACGCGGCGGGCACCATGTACGACGGCAGCACCGCGTCCAATGCCGCGACGACCTGCGCGATATCGATGCCGTCTGCGCCGGAGGGCACCAGATAGGCCACCAGCCGGTCACCGGCGTATGCGTCGGTATGCGCGAGCACCGCGGTCGTGGCGATCGACGGCAGCGCGAGCAACGCCGCCTCGATCTCCCCCGGTTCGATGCGGAAGCCGCGGATCTTGACCTGGTAGTCGCTGCGGCCCCGGAATTCGAGTTCGCCCTCGTGATTCCAGGCGACCAGATCACCGGTGCGATACATCCGCTCGCCGGTGCCGAAGGGGTCGGCGACGAACCGTTCGGCCGTCAGATCCGGGCGGGCGTGGTATCCACGCGCCAATTGCGCACCGGCCAGATACAACTCGCCCACCACACCATCGGGCACCGGGCGCAGGCGACGGTCGAGCACATAGACCCGGTTGTTCCACTGCGGTGTCCCGATCGGCACGATGTGCTCATCGGCGTCGGTGACCAGGTGGCCGGTGATCGACACCGCCGCCTCGGTCGGACCGTAGAGGTTGAACAGCTCCGCGTGCGGATGCTCGGACCGGAATCGGCGCGCGAGCGCGGCCGGCAGCGCCTCACCGATGGCGAGCACCCGCCGCACCGATTCCGGGACACCGGCGGTGAGCAGCAGATCCAGCATCGACGGCACCAAGTGCAAGGTGCTCACGCGCTCACGGGAGATCAGCCCGCTCAGGTACACCGGATCGCGGTGTCCGTCGGGTGCGGCGATCACCAGGCGGCCGCCGCAGGCCGCGGCGGTCCAGAATTCCCAGACCGACAGATCGAAGGTCGCGGCCGTCTTGAGCAGCACCGCGTCCGCGGCGCTCAGACCGAAGTGGCCGGTCTGATACCGCAATTGGTTGACGATCGCGGCATGCGATACCGCGACGCCCTTGGGCCGTCCGGTCGATCCCGAGGTGAAGATCACGTAGGCGGTGTGCTGCGGGTGCAGCGGTGCGAGCCGTTCGGCCTCGGTGACGGGTGCGGTGCCGAATCGGTCGAGCGTCAGCTCGTCCAGTATCACGACCGGCGCCACCTCGGTGGTGAATTCGGTGGCGCCCGTGGTGAGCACACAGATCGGCGCGGCGGTCTCCAGGATGTGGTGGACGCGGTCGGCGGCCTGATCGGGATCGACCGGCACATACGCGCCGCCCGCGGCGGCCACCGCGTACATGGCCACCACCAGATCCACCGAGCGCCGCACCGCCAACGCCACTCGCGTCTCCGGGCCGACACCGCGCGAGATCAGGTACCTGGCCAGTCGATTCACCCTGGCGTCGAGCTGACCGTAGGTCAGTACGACGCGGCCGCGGCCGGGCACATCGGCGGCGACGGCCACCGAATCCACCGATCCGGCGGCGGTGGCGGCGAACAGTGAACTCAGCGTCGCGGCATCGTCGAACGGCGCCGCGGTGGAGTTTCGCGCCACCACTGCGAGACGGCGCTCGTCCGGTGTCAGGATCTCGAGATCACCGATCGCGGTGGAGGTATCGGCGGTGATGGCCGTCAGCAGGCGCAGCAGCCGGTCGGCGAAGCCGCGTGCGGTCGACTCGTCGAAGAGGTCGCTGGCGTAGGTCAGGACGCCTTCGATGCCGGTGGGTGCGCCCGCCTCGTCGTAGCCGTCGGCCACGATGAGGTGCAGATCGAACTGCGAGACGCCGGTGTCGACATCCAGTCCGGCGACGGTCAGGCCGGGCAGTTCCAGCGCCGCGGAGGCGAAGTTCTGGAACGACAGACCCACTTGGAACAGGGGATGGCGTGCGGTGGAGCGTACGGGGTTCAGCACCTCGACCAGGCGCTCGAACGGCACATCGGCGTGACCGAAGGCCTGGATGTCGGTTTCCCGCTGCCGCGCGAGCAGTTCGGGGAAGGTCTGCGCGGCATCGACCCTGGTGCGGAACACCAGGGTGTTGACGAACATGCCGATCAGCTCGTCCAGCACGGCCTCACCGCGCCCCGCCGCCGGGGTGCCGATCGCGATGTCGTCGCTGCCGGACAGGCGGGCCAGCAGGACCGCGAACGCGGTGTGCAGCACCATGAACAGGGTGGCGCCCTCACCGCGGGCGAGCTGGATCAACGCCCGATGGGTGGCGGCGTCGATGCGCACCGCGACCTTGCCGCCCGCATAGGACTGCGCGGCCGGACGCGGCCGGTCCGACGGAAGATCCAGCTGGTCGGGCAGATCGGCGAGCTGGTTCGTCCAGTAGGCGAGCTGGGCCGCCGCCGCGGAGGTGGGGTCGTCCTCGGCGCCGAGCAGCTCACGCTGCCAGATGCTGTAGTCGGCGTACTGCACCGCCGGTGGTGTCCAGGCGGGCGCCGAACCCGACGACCGAGCCATGTACGCGGTCATCAGATCCCGGGTCATCGGCCCGACCGAGGAGCCGTCGCCGCAGATGTGGTGGATCACCATGGCCAGCACATGCTCCGGCGTACCGGTCGAGGCGTCGGTGATGCGCAACAGCGCGATCCGCAGCGGAACTTCCGCGGTGACGTCGAAGCCCGCCGAAATGACGGCCGCGACGGCGGATTCGATCTCCTCGCCCGCGACGTCGACCGGATCGAGCGCTATCGAGTGTGCGGGAAGCACGACCTGCACCGGGCCGCTGCTGGTCTTCGGATAGACGGTGCGCAGGATTTCGTGCCGGGCGATCAGATCCCCGACGGCCGCGCGCAGGGCCTCGACGTCCAGATCACCGGTCAACCGCACCGCGACCGGCACGTTGTAGGCCGCCGAATCGGTGTCGAACTGGTTGAGGAACCACATCCGCTGCTGGGGCAGCGACAGCGGGATACGCTCCGGCCGTGGACGCGCCACCAGCGCCGGACGCGCCTCGTCGGCGCCGTGCGCGGCCAGCGCCGCCAGACCTGCGACGGTGGGGGCCTCGAACAGGGCCCGCACGGGCACGGTGGTGCCGAGCGCGGCCCCGATCCGAACCGCGACCTGGGTGGCCAGCAGCGAATTGCCGCCGCGAGCGAAGAAGTCGTCGTCGGCGCCGACCCGATCGAGGCCGAGCACATCGGCGTACACGCCCGCGACGATCTCTTCGAACGCCGTGGCGGGGGCACGCGAGGACATGGTCTCGATATCGGGTTCGGGCAGGGCCGACCGATCCAGTTTGCCGTTCGCGGTCAGCGGCAGTGCGTCGAGCACCACGACGTGGGCGGGCACCAGATACGACGGCAGCACCTCGCGCAGCGCCGAAACAATCTGCGCCGGGCCGATATCGGCCGCGACGACGTAGGCGACCACCCGATCGCCGAGGTGCGGATGCGAACGCACCATCGCCGCGGCCTGTGCGACCGCGGGCACGGCCAGCAGCGCCGCCTCGATCTCGCCGAGTTCGATCCGGAAACCGTTGACCTTCACCTGCGAATCGTCGCGGCCGTGATAGCCGAGTTCGCCCGCACCGTTCCAGGAGACCAGATCGCCGGTGCGGTACATCCGTTCGCCGGTGCCGAACGGATCGGCCACGAAGCGGTCCGCGGTCAGCTCCGGCCGGTCGTGGTAGCCGCGAGCGAGCTGCGCACCGGCCAGATACAACTCACCGACGACGCCGTCGGGGACCGGACGCAACCGCTCGTCGAGGACGTAGACGCGGGTGTTCCAGGCCGGTACGCCGATCGGCACCGAGGTGTGATCGGCGGCGCCGACCCGATGGCTGGTCACCGAGACGGCGGTTTCGGTGGGGCCGTAGAGGTTGTACAGATCCGTCCGCGGCAGCGCCTGGCGCACCCGCTGGGCGAGCCCGGCCGGGAGCGCCTCACCGATGGCGAGGATGCGCCACACCGAATCGGGCATCCCGGTGGTGATCAGTGCGTCCAGCATGGACGGCACGGTGTGCAGGGTGGTGACCCATTCTCGCGTCATCAGTTCGGCGAGGTAGGCCGGATCACGATGACCGTCGGGCGCGGCGATCACCAACCGTCCGCCGCAGACCACGGCGGTCCAGAACTCCCAGACCGACAGATCGAACGCGGCGGTGGTCTTCAGCAGGACCGCGTCGGCCGGATCGAGGCCGAATTCGGCCGACTTCCAGAGCAGTTGGTTCACGATGGCGGCATGCGAGACCGCCACGCCCTTGGGCTGTCCGGTGGACCCGGAGGTGAAGATGACGTACGCGGTATGCGCGGGCCGCAACCCGGTGACCCGATCCGCATCACGGACGGGTGTTGTCGCGAAGGCGGTGAGATCGAGTTCGGCGGGCCGCACCACGGGCGCGATATCGGTATCGATATCGATGCCGGAGCCCGCGAGCACACAGACCGGTGCCGTGGTGGCCAGGATGTACTGGACGCGCCGCGCGGGCTGGCTCGGATCCACCGGCACATACGCCGCGCCCGATGTCGCCGCCGCGTACATGGCGACGACCAGATCGATCGACCGCTCGAACACGAGGGCCACCCGGCTCTCCGGGCCGACGCCCCGCGAGATGAGGTAGCGCGCGAGCCGGTTCACCCTGGCGTCGAGTTCGCCGTAGGTCACCTCGACGGTGCCCTCGTCGGTATCGGCGACGAGGGCCACCGCATCCGGTGCCGCCGCGACGGTCGCGTCCAACAGCGACGCCAGCGTCTGCGTCGGGTCCACCTGGTGCGCGGTGCGGTTGCGGCCGTCGACGATCCCGGTGCGTTCGACGGCGTCCAAGATCTCGATCGCCCCGACCGGTCCGGCGGGGTCGGCCGCGACGGCGGCCAGCAGCCGCGCGAAACGGGCGACGATCCGCTGTGCGGTCGTCTCGTCGAACAGATCGTGTGCGTAGGTGAGATAGCCGCCGATGCCCGCCGGGACGCCCTCGCCGGTGTAGCTGTCGCTGACGATCAGATGCAGGTCGAACTGGGAGACCGCGGCGTCGATCGACACCGGAGCGATCGTCAGACCCGGCAGCTCCAGCGACGCCTCGGCCAGATTCTGGAACGACAACCCCACCTGGAACAGCGGATGCCGTGCGGTGGAGCGAGCCGGGTTCAGTACCTCGACCAGGCGCTCGAACGGGATGTCCGCGTTCGCGAAGGCCCTGACCGCGTTGTCACGCTGCCGCAGCAGCAGATCGTCGAACGATTCACTCGCCTCGACCCTGGTACGGAAGACCAGGGTGTTGACGAACATGCCGATCAGATCATCGAGCGCCGCTTCACCGCGCCCCGCGATCGGGGTGCCGATGGCGATATCGGTGGCGCGGGACAACCGCGACAGCAGGACCGCGAAGGCGGCCTGCACCACCATGAACAGCGTCGCGTTGTGCGCACGCGCGAGATCGGCGAGGCCGCGATGGGTTTCGGCGTCAATGGCGACCTCGACCTTGCCGCCCGCGTAGGTCTGCACGGCGGGACGCGGCCGGTCGGTGGGCAGCTCGAGCCGGTCGGGCAGTCCGGCCAGATTCCGCTGCCAATAGTCGATCTGGGTGGCGCCCATCGAGGCCGGGTCCGCGTCGTCACCGAGCAGTTCGCGCTGCCAGAGGCTGTAGTCGGCGTACTGCACCGGCAGCGGCGGCCAGGCGGGGGCGGTGCCGGTCAGGCGTGCGGTGTAGGCGGACATCAGGTCTCGGGTGAGCGGCCCGAAGGACGAACCGTCGGCGCAGATGTGGTGCACCACCATCACGAGCACATACTCGGCGGGCGTGGCCTCGGCCACCCGCACCAGCGCCATCGCGACGGGTACCGCACGGGTGACATCGAAGGTCGTCGAGATCAGCTCGGCCACCGTGGATTCGATATCGGCGCCCGGCACGGTCCGCTCGTCCAACCGGGGCAGTGCCTGCTCCACCGGAAGGATCACCTGGCCGGGACCGTGCTCGGTCCGCGGGTACACGGTGCGCAGGATCTCGTGCCGTGCCACCACATCGGCGATGGCCGAACGCAATGCGCTGACATCCAGTTCGCCGGTGAGACGGATCGCGATCGGCACGTTGTACGCGGTCGAGTCGGTGTCGAACTGGTTGAGGAACCACATGCGCTGTTGCGCGGGTGAGAGCGGGATGTGCGCGGGCCGCGTCGTGGCGATCAGCGGCGCCCGGCCGCCCGTGCCCGCTTCTTCGGCGACCCGCGCCGCCAAGGCCGCCACGGTCGTCGCCTCGAACAACAACCGCACCGGGATCTGTGCGTCTAGCTTGGCTCCGAGCCTGGTCGCGGCCTGGGTCGCGATCAGCGAGTTCCCACCGAGCTGGAAGAAGTCGTCATCGGCGCCGAGCGGCCGCTCGGGATGGAGCAGTTCGGTGAACACGGCGGCGACGAGCTGTTCGACCCGCCCCGAGGGCGCCCGGAATCCGGTGGCGTGCAGTTGTGGTTCGGGCAGGGCCCTTCGGTCGAGTTTGCCCACCGGGGTCAGCGGGATCTCGTCGAGCACGACCAGCGCGGTCGGCACCATATGCGCGGGCAGGACCCGGCCGAGTGCGGCGAGAACCTCGGTCGTATCGATCGTGGCGCCCGCGGCGGGAAGCACATACGACACGAGGATGGTGGCCCCGGAACCGGAGGTGCGGCCGAGGGTGACGGCGAAATCCACCTCCGGGCGCGCGGCGAGGACGGCGTCGATCTCGCCGAGTTCGATCCGGAAACCGCGGACCTTCACCTGGAAGTCATTGCGTCCCACATACTCCACGGTGGGGTCACCACCGGTGGCACGGTGCCGTACGAGGTCGCCGGTGCGATACAGCCGCGATCCCGGCGGGCCGTAGGGGTCGGCGACGAAACGCGCGGCGGTCAGCCCCGGCCGGTCGTGGTAGCCGCGCGCGAGCTGGGCGCCCGCGAGGTAGTGCTCACCGGTGACGCCCGCGGGCACCGGACGCAATCGGGTGTCGAGCACCAGCGAGGACATACCGGGAATCGGTGCGCCGATCGTGACCGGCGCCTCCGGGACCAGCGGTTCGCTGATATTGGTCATGATGGTGGTCTCGGTGGGCCCGTACCCGTTGTAGAACTCCCTGGTCCGCCGGCCCGCGATGGGCAGCACCCAGCGCCGCACCAGCTCGGGTGGGCAGGCTTCGCCACCGGAGATCACCACCCGCAGCCGATCGAGGCCGGTGGGATCCATCGAGGTGAGCGCCGCGGGCGTGATGAACGCGTGGGTCACCCGTTCCCGCCGCAGCAGATCGGTCAGCTCCGCCCCGCCGTAGACCGTCGGTGCGGCGACCACCATCGTGGCCGCACCGCCCACCGCGAGCAGCAGTTCCAGCACCGAGGCATCGAAGGACGGCGAGGCGAAATGCAGGGTGCGCGAACTGCTGGTCACCCGATAGCGGTCGCGCTGTTCGGCACAGAATCCGGCCAGCCCGGCCTGGGTGACCACCACACCCTTCGGGGTGCCGGTGGAGCCGGAGGTGTAGATGACGTAGGCCGGATGCTGCGGGCGCAGTGGCCGCGGGCGGTCCCGGTCGGTGATCGGATCGGCCGTCACGGTGGCGAGTTCGTCGGCGCAGGCCGCTGAATCGAGCGCCAGCCACTCGACCGTGTCCGGCAGCGAACCCTTGGCTTCGGCAAGGGTGAGACCGAGGACCGCACGGGAATCGGCGACCATATGCGCGACGCGGTCGGCGGGGTAGCCCGGGTCTACCGGTACGAACGCCGCGCCGGTCTTCGCGATCGCCCAGACCGCGAGCACCGATTCGACCGATCGCGGTATGCCGACGGCGACCAGATCTTCCGGGCCGATGCCGCGCGCGAGCAGCGCCCGCGCCAACCGGGTGGATCGTTCGTCGAGTTCGAAATAGTCCAGTTCGTCCAGTGTCCGGGTGGCGTCGGCGACGATGACCGCGACGCCGTCGGGGTTGTCGTCGACGGCGGCCGCGAGCAGATCGGGCAGCAGCGCGATGTCGACAGGCTCGACCTCCGCCGGACGCGGCGCGGTCCTGCCGCCGACGACGCGGGCCTCGTTCTCGTCCAGGATGTCGATATCGGCCACCTGCGCCGACGGATCGGCGGCCACGGTGGTCAGAACGCGGGCGAACCGGCGGGCGAATGCCGCGACGGTCGGCTCGTCGAAAAGATCGGCGGCATAGGCGAAGACCACGGCGATCCGGGCCGGAGCACCGTCCTCGCCGTGGGTGGGTTCGACGATCACCTGGAGGTCGAATTTCGCCGTGATCTCACCGGTGTCGAGTGCGCGGACGGTGAGGCCGGGCAGTTCCAGGACCGGCTGCTCGAGATTGTCGAACGACAGCACCACCGACAACAGCGGGTTACCGGTGCCGCTGCGCGCGGCGTCGACCTCCTCCACGACCCGCTCGAACGGAATATCGGCATGGGCGAAGGCCGACAGATCGGTCTCCCGCACCTGATCGAGCAGGGTTGCGAAGGTGGCCGACGGCGCGAGTTCGACGCGCAGGGCGAGGGTGTTGACGAACATGCCGACCAGCTCGTCGAGTGCGCGCTCGCCGCGCCCGGCGACCGGTGTGCCGATGACGGTGTCGGTGCTGCCGCTCAATCGTCCCAGCAGCACCGCGAGCGCCGCGTGCACCACCATGAACATCGTCGCGTTATGTGCCCGCGCGATACCGATCAGCTGCTGATGCACCTCGGGCTCGACGGTGATCGCCGTCGACCCGCCGCGCCCCGACGGCATCAGCGGCCGTGGCCGATCGGCGGGCAGTTCCGGTGCCGCGGTGAGCCCGGCCAACTGGTCACGCCAGTACCCCAGCTGCTCGGCGGCGATCGAGGTCGCCGACTCGTAATCGCCGATGGCCGCACGCTGCCAGATCGCGTAATCGGCGTACTGCACCGGCAGTTCGGGCCAGTCCGGTGCGGCACCGTTGGTCCGCGCGAGGTAGGCGGCCATCAGGTCGCGCGCCAGGGGCGCCAGCGAGGCGCCATCGGCGGCGATGTGGTGCACCACCAGGACGAGCAGATGTTCGTCACCGGAACGCAGCAACCGCAATCGCAGCGGCGCGGTGGCGGTGACATCGAAGCCGGTCGCCATCAGGCTCGCGACGGTTCCGGTCGGATCGTGCGTCTCGTCCTCGACCAGACCGTCGGGCAGGACTTCCCGCACCGGCAGGATCTGCTGGTAGGGCAGTCCGTCGGCATCGGCGGGGAATCGGGTCCGCAGCGCTTCGTGCCGCTCGAGCACATCGACGACGGCGGCGCCGAGCGCGGCCCGGTCCAGATTGCCGGACAGCCGGATCGCGAACGGCATGTTGTAGGCACCGGATTCGGGTTCGATCCGGTTGAGTACCCACATCCGCTGCTGTGCCAGCGACAGCGGCACCCGCTCCGGGCGTTCCATCCGGACCAGCGGCATACGTGTGCCTCCGCGCCGGGAGCCCACCCGCGCGGCGAGCGCGGACACGCGGGGCGCGTCGAAGAGGTCGCGCACGGTGACCTCGGAGTCGAGGGCCTCGTTCAGCCGGGCGACGACCCGGGTCGCGAGCAGCGAGTTGCCGCCGAGTGCGAAGAAGTCGTCATCGGCGCCGACCCGCGCCATACCGAGCAGATCCGCGAACACTCCCGCGACCGCCTGCTCCACCGGATCGGTCGGCGCCCGGAACTCACCGGCCTCGAACACCGGCTCCGGTAACGCCCGACGCTCCAGTTTGCCGCTGGCGTTCACCGGCAGATCCGCGAGCACCACCACCGCCGACGGCACCATGTACGCGGGCAGGTATTCGGCGGCGGTGTCGAGCAGATCGCGCTGCTCGAGCGTACGGCCCGGTCGCGGCACCACATAGGCCACCAGCCGGTCGCCCAGATCCGACGGCCGCACCAGGGCGACGGCCTGGCTCACGTCGGGCCGGGTCAGCAGGGCCGATTCGATCTCGCCGAGTTCGATCCGCTGGCCACGGAACTTCACCTGGAAGTCGGTGCGCCCCAGGTATTCGAGGCGCGCCGGTGCGTCCGCGCTGGGCGCCCGCCAGACCACCAGATCACCGGTGCGATACATCCGCGCGCCGGGTTCGTAGGGGTTGGCGACAAAACGTCCGGCGGTCTGCGCGGTCTGCCGGATGTAGCCGCGGGCCAGCTGATCGCCCGCCAGATAGAGTTCGCCGCGCACACCCGCCGGTACCGGCCGCAGCCGCGAATCCAGCACGTACACGCGGGTATTCCATTGCGGGAGCCCGATCGGCACCGTCGCCTGCGCGCCATCGCCCGCGGGCCAGTAGGTGACCGATACCGCGGCCTCGGTGGGCCCGTACAGGTTGTGCACGCCCGCGTCGGTGACGGCGCCGACCGCCCGCACCGTCTCCGGTGGCAGCGCCTCACCGATGACGAAGATGTCGCGCAGGCTCGTCAGCGCGGCGGCCGGGGCGTGCGCGGCGAAGACCGTCAGCATCGACGGGACGAAATCGGTCACGGTCACCCGGTGGGCGGCGATGAGCCGCGCGAGATATTCGGGGTCCCGATGCCCGTCGTGATCGGCGACGAGCAGTTCGGCGCCCGCCCGCAGCGGCATGAGATAGCCCCACAGCGAGACGTCGAAAGTGGTCGCGGTCTTCTGCAAGTACACATCACCCGGAGCCATCGGATACTGCGCGAGCATCCACCGGGTCTGGTTGTCGATCGCGGCGTGCGAAACCATGACGCCCTTGGGGCGTCCGGTCGAGCCGGAGGTGAAGATCACGTACGCCGGATGCTGCGGCAGCACCGGCCGCAGCAGCTCGTCGTCCTGGATCGGCGCACCGGACAGCAGCGCGGTGCCGATGGTGTCCAGACGCAGCACCGCGACCTCCTGCGGCAGCGGCGGCGCGTCGGCGCCGGTGGTGAGCACACAGACAGGCCCCGCGGTGTCGAGGACATGCGCGATCCGCTCGGCCGGATGATCCGGGTCGACCGGGACGTAGGCGCCACCGGCGGTGAGGATCGCGTACATGCCGACCACGAGGTCGATCGAACGCCGCAGCGCGAGACCGACCATCGTCTCGGGCCCCACACCGTGGCTGATGAGCACCCGCGCCAATCGGTTGACCCTGGCGTCGAACTCGGCGTAGGTGAGCGCGGTGTCGGCGTACCTGATGGCGATCGCGTCCGGATACTGGGCGACCGTGCGCCGGTAGCCCGCGAGGACCGGCTCGGTGACCATGGGGTGATCGGTGGCGTTCCAGTCGGTGAGGACGGCGACGCGTTCGTCGGCGTCGAGCAGATCGATATCGCCGACCACCCGGTCCGCCGAGACCGCGACGCTCGCCAGGATCGCGCACAGCCGCCGGGCGAAACCGGCCACCGTCGCCGCGTCGAACAGATCGGTGGCGTAGGTGAACGCCGCGGAGATCCCCGCCGGATTGCGGCCGTCGGTCCGCGGCACCATGGTCAGATCGAGATCGACCTTGGCCAGCGGCACCGCCATATCGACGGTGGAGACGGTCAGATCGGGCAGCTCCAAGGCCTCCGACGCGAAGTTCTGGAACGTCAGCATCACCTGGAACAGCGGATGATGCGCACCCGAGCGGACCGGATCCAGCAGTTCCACCAGCCGCTCGAACGGCACGTCGACGTGGCCGAAGGCTTCGATATCGCGGGCGCGGACCTGCTCGAGCAGTTGGGTGAAGGTGTGCTCGGAGTCGACGTCGGTGCGCAGCGCGACCGTATTGACGAACATGCCGATCAGCTCGCTCAACGATGCGTCGGCACGTCCGGCGACCGGCGTACCGACACAGATGTCGCGGGTGCCCGAGAGCCGGGCGAGCAGCAGCGCGAACGCCGTGTGCACCACCATGAACAAGGTGCCGTCGTGACGTTGCGCCAGCCGCTCCAGCGCCGCGTGCACGGTGGCGTCGATCTCGAATGCGCAGGTGGCGCCGCGACCGGAGAACACCGCCGGACGCGGGTGGTCGGCGGGCAACTCCAGATACTGCGGCAGATCCGCCAACCGGTCGCGCCAGAACGCGATCTGCCGGGCGAGCAGTGCGGCGGAATCGGATTCGTCGCCGAGCGTCTCCCGCTGCCACAGCGTGAAGTCAGCGTACTGCACCGGCAGCGGCTGCCAGGCCGGAGCCGAACCCAGCACGCGGGCGGAGTACGCGACCATCAGATCGCGCGCCAACGGCGCGAGGGAGGTGCCGTCACCGGCGATGTGGTGCATGACGCAGATCAGCACATGTTCGTTCTCGCCCACCCGCAGCAGCCGCAACCGGATCGGCGGGGTCGCGGTGACATCGAATCCGATGAGCACGGCGGCAAGGACTCGTTCGGCCAGCTCGGCTTCGGTGCAGGTCTCGACGTGCAGCTCGGGAACGGCCTGCGGGTCGGTGAGATCGTGCACGCACTGGGTGCCGACGCCGTCGTATTCGGGATAGCTGGTCCGCAGCACCTCGTGACGGCGCACGAGATCGGCGATCGCGGCACGCAGTGCGGCCTCGTCCAGCTGTCCGGTCAACCGGACGGCCAGCGGAATGTTGTTGGTGGCGGCCGCCGGATCGAACCGGTTGAGGAACCACATCCGCTGCTGCGCGTACGACAGCGGGATGCGATCGGGTCGGGCGACCGGACGCGGTGCGGAGTAGGGCCGGTCGGCCGAGGCGTGCACGCGAGCGGCCAGCTTCGCCACCGTCGGCGCCTCGAACAGCCAGGCGACCGGCACACGTGTCCCCGATACCGTGCTCAGGCGTGCGGTCGCCTGGGTGGCGAGCAGCGAATTGCCGCCGAGTTCGAAGAAGTCGTCGTCGGCGCCGACACGCAGATCGTCACCGGCGTCGGCCGAGCCGAGCAGTTCGGCGAAGATCGCCGCGACCTGCTGCTCGATGGGCGTGGCGGGCGCGCGGAACTGCCTGGTGCGCAGCACCGGGGCGGGCAGGGCGGCGCGGTCCAGTTTGCCGACCGGGGTCAGCGGCAGTTCGTCGAGGACGGTGATCGCTGCCGGGATCATGTACGTCGGCAGCGTCTCGGCCAGGAACTCCGAGAGTTCGTCGATATCCACCTCGACCCGCCCGGCGCCGGGGTCACCGGGCGAGCGCAGGCGCGGCAGCACATAGGCGGCCAGCGCCGCGCCCGTCGGCAGCGTCACGCCGAGGGTGGCGGCGTAATCGATGGCCGGGTGGGCGGTCAGCGCGGCGTCGATCTCGTGCAGTTCGATCCGCAGACCGCGGATCTTCACCTGGAAATCCACGCGACCGTGGTATTCGAAGACCCCTGAGGTGTTGCGCCGCACCAGATCTCCGGTGCGATACATCCGCGCGCCGCTGGTCTCCCCCGGTACGAACGGATCGGCCACGAATCGTTCGGCGCTGAGGCCACGGCGATACAGGTATCCCTGGGCGAGCGCGGGCCCCGCCAGATACAGCTCGCCGACCGTGCCGTCGGGCACCATGCGCAGCCGCGAATCCAGCACATAGGTGGCCATGCCCGGCACCGCGGTGCCGATATGCACCGGCTCCCCGGCCTGCAATGCCGCGGTGCTGGCGAAGATGGTGGTCTCGGTGGGGCCGTACACGTTGAATACGCGGCGCCCGTCGCGCGCCCATCGATCCACCAGCTCGGCCCGGAGCCGGTCGCCACCGGACAGCACGGCGCGCAGCTCGCCCAGTCCGGTCGGATCGACCGATTCCAATGCCGCCGGGGTGATGCACAGATGGGTCACCCGTTCACGCCGCAGCAGCTCGGCGAGTTCGGCGCCGCCGAACACCATGGGCGGCACCACGACCAGGGTGGCGCCAGCGGCGAACGCGAGCAGCATCTCGATCACCGAGAAGTCGAAGCTCGGCGTGCACAGATGCGTCACCCGCGAATCGCGGTCGACACCACGCAGCGAGATCTCCGAGGTGACCAGGGCGGCCAGCCCGGCATGGGTCACCGCGACGCCCTTCGGCTTTCCGGTGGAGCCCGAGGTGTAGATGACGTACGCGATGTGCTGGTCGGTCAGCGTCCGCACCCGATCCTGATACGACACCGGATGCCCGGGCAGGGCCGCGACGCCGGTGCGCACCGCCGGGTCGTCGACGGTGATCCACTCGATTCCGGCGTCCGGCAGGTCGCCGCGATGCGCGGCCGTGGTGATGCCGAACGCGGCGCCCGAGTCCGACAGCATGTGCGTGATCCGCTCGGCGGGATAGCCGGGGTCCACCGGCACATAGGTCGCACCGGTCTTGGCGACCGCCCACAGCGCGAGCACCGATTCCGCCGAGCGCGTGATGGCCACCGCGATGAAGTCGCCGGGGCCGAGCCCGCGATCGATCAGGTATCGAGCCAGGCGTGAGGATGTCTCATCGAGCTCTCGATAGGTGAGGGCGCGCTGGTCGGCGGGGTCGCCGGACGGGTTGTCCCGAATGGCGATCGCATCGGCCGCGGTGTCGACCATGGCGGTCAGCAGCTGCACCAGCAGCAGGTTCCGGGAGCGGCGATGGGCAGTACGGCGGCGCCCCGAAGAGCGAGTGGCAGTCATACGGGGGCGGTTCACTCTCAGGGTCGATCCGGTCCGCCGGGCCCCCGGATCCAGCGGTGACTCTCGCACCGCGCGGCCCTCACCCGAACGTGTTTTGCTCGGACCTTATCGACGCCTTGACACGGCATGTTTTCCACCGCTGGGAAGCAATCGCCGCGATGCCCGCATGGTGGCCCGATGCGGCGGAATTCCAGGTCAGACGCTACGATCGCAGGTCAGCGCCGCCTCGACGGCGATCGGCTCACCGGAGGCCTCGATCCGCACCTGGTCACGGCCGAACGCGTGCAGAAGCAGTTCGGCCGGTTCGCCGCACAGCACCACTTCCTCGTCACCGGCCGTGCGGGCGGTGACGCGCCGTCCATCCGGTGTTTCCAGCACCACCCCCACCGGACAGTTGCGATAGGACATCTTCGCGGTGCGCCGCAGCAGCGTCCAGAGCTGGTCCTGGTCAGCGGGGGGCAGCGCCCGTGGTTCCCACTCGTCTCCGGCCCGCCGGACGTCCTCGTGGTGGATGAACATCTCGGAGAGGTTCGCCAGAGCGTCGACCGGCCGCAGCGGCGACCACCAGGGCGGCCCGCTGCGCACCTGCTCGACGAGTTCCGGGAAGGGGCGGCGCGCCGCAGCTGCCTGCACCCGATCGAGGTATCCGGCCAACTGCTTGATCAGGATGCCGGGCGCCGCATCGGGGCGGCGCTCACGAACGACCAAGTGGGCAGCCAGATCTCGGACGGTCCAGGTCCCGCACAGGGTCGACGCGTCGGGCCCCGCGGCGATCATCGCGTCGGCCAGTGCCAGCCGTTCGCGGCGAGCCATGCTCATCCCCCGACCCTAACACCGGCCGCGCGGACACCCGGGCGGGAATAGGTCCGCACACCACCACGTTACTTTGGTTGCCATGTCCACCATATTGGTGGACGAGAGGAGGAGGACATCGTGCAGTTCGGAATCTTCACCGTCGGCGACGTCACCGTCGACCCGACGACCGGCCGCGCCCCGAGCGAAGCGGAGCGGATCAAGGCCATGGTCGCGATCGCGCTGCGGGCCGAGGAGGTCGGGCTGGACGTCTTCGCCACCGGTGAGCATCACAATCCGCCGTTCGTACCGTCATCGCCGACGACCATGCTCGGCTATGTGGCCGCGCGCACACGCGATCTACAGCTGTCCACCGCGACGACCCTGATCACCACCAACGATCCGGTGAAGATCGCCGAGGACTTCGCGATGCTGCAACATCTGGCCGACGGCCGGGTGGATCTGATGCTCGGCCGCGGCAACACCGGCCCGGTGTACCCGTGGTTCGGCAAGGACATCCGCGACGGCATCGCGCTGGCCGTGGAGAACTATCACCTGCTGCGCAAGTTGTGGCGCGAACCCAAGGTCGATTGGCAGGGCAAGTTCCGCACCCCGCTCCAGGGCTTCACCTCGACGCCCGCGCCGCTGGACCAGACCCCGCCGTTCGTCTGGCACGGATCGATCCGTTCACCGGAGATCGCCGAACAGGCCGCCTACTACGGTGACGGCTTCTTCCACAACAACATCTTCTGGAACAAGGAGCACACCGCCCAGATGGTGGCGCTGTACCGGCAGCGTTTCGAACATTACGGTCACGGCGCCGCCGATCAGGCGATCGTCGGGCTCGGCGGGCAGGTGTTCATGGCCGAGACCGAGGCCGCGGCCAAGAAGTTCTTCCGCCCCTACTTCGACAATGCTCCCGTCTACGGGCACGGACCGTCGATGGAGGAGTTCACCGAACTCACACCGTTGACGGTGGGCACGCCCGAGCAGGTGATCGAGCGGACCCTCGGCTTCGCCGACAATGTCGGCGATTACCAGCGTCAGCTGTTCCTGCTCGACCACGCCGGGCTTCCGCTCGAGGTGGTGCTCGAGCAGATCGAGATCCTGGGTCGCGAGGTGGTCCCGACGCTGCGCAAGGAGTTCGAGGCGCGTCGTCCGGCGCATGTGCCCAGCGATCCGCCCACCCACGCGAGCTTGGTGGCGGCCGGTCCGCAGGCACCGCATCGATTGGTCGAGCCCGCCCGTGCGGGCGTGCTCGCCGCGGCGAACGAGGAGTAACCGATGACACGTCGAGTCGTAGTGCTCACCGCGGGGCTGTCGCAGCCGTCGTCGAGCAGGCTGTTGGCCGATCAACTGGCCGATGCCGTCTCGGCGGCGGTGACCGCCCGCGGTGAGGCGGTCGAGTTCGAGGTGGTCGAACTCCGTGATCTGGCCACCGAATTGGCGACGACCGTCGTCACCGGTGGACTGCCGACACCGGCCGTGGCTCAGGCCAGGGAGAAGGTGTCGGCCGCCGACGGGATCATCGCCGTCACACCCGTGTTCGCTGCGAGCTACAGCGGCCTGTTCAAGATGTTCATCGACGTGCTCGATCCCGAATCGCTCAACGGTATGCCGGTGCTGATCGGCGCCACCGCGGGCACGCCACGGCATTCTCTGGTGCTCGAGCACGCCATGCGTCCACTGTTCAGCTATCTGCGGGCGGTTGTCGTGCCCACCGGAATCTTCGCCGCCACCGAGGATTTCGGATCGGCCGGGCTCACCGAACGGGTGCACCGGGCCGCCGCCGAGTTCGCGACGCTGATCGTCGCGCAGCAGAGCTCGGTCGCCGGTTTCGTTCCGGACGAGCCACGCAGACAACGCCATTCGGGCAACTCGCTCGCCACGCCCACCCCGTTCGCACAGCTGCTCGCAGGCCATACCGGGAACACGGCCACCGGGAACGGACACACCACCCGGCCGCGCAGCTGACCGGTGGCCCCGGACCGGCGGCGGGTTCTGTCTCGTGCGAACCCGTGAGCCCGCATCCACCCATACGCTCGTAGAACTCCGTCCGACGTCGTAGATTCGAGACAATGCACGTCCGGCATCGGTGCGCGAGCTGGTTGCACCCAGCCCGCCGCATCGGTGCCGGACGCTCACCGATCCGGGAACGACGACGCGACCCGCGCGGGTGCGCGCAGCGAAGGGGTTGTCATGGCGGGCAAGCGCACGATCCTCACCGCGGGGTTGCGGCGGCTGTCGGTACTGCTGTCGGAGATGCGCGAACAGGCGAATCTGACCAAGGAGGAGGTCAGCGCCAAGACCGGGATCAATGTCACCACGCTGTACCGGATCGAACGGGCGCAGGCCAGACCGCAGCGACGCACCCTGTTGACAATGCTCGACCTGTACGGCGTCGACGACACCCGACGCAAGGACGCGCTGGAATTACTGACCGACGCGCAGAAGCCGGGCATGTCACGGCCTTATGAGGCCAGTCTCACCGAAGTGTATGCGGCATATATCAATTTCGAATCCGTGGCGCTGTCGGCGCGGCACTATCAGACCTCCTACGTGCCGGGTCTGCTGCAAACCGAGCAGTACGCCCTCGCGGTGATCGATACCTCCATGCCCAAGGTCGATGCCGCGGTCATGGAACGCCGGGCGCGCGCCCGGATGGACCGCGCCGCGGTGCTCACGAAAGACGAACCGCTGGAACTGTGGGTGGTGCTGGACGAGGCCGCGATCCGGCGCGTCGTCGGCGGACCGGAGATCATGCGTGGACAGCTGAACCGGCTGCTGGAAGAGGTGCTGAAAAAGAATGTGATCCTCCAGATCCTGCCGTTCGACGCGGGGGCCCATCCGGGCATGGCGGGCGCGTTCACGCTGCTGGATTTCCATGATCCCGCCGATCCGGAACTGGTGTATGTGGAAAGCATCTCCGGCGATGCGCTGATCGAGGGGCACAACGAGATCCGGCGTTTCGGGGTCATCTTCGATCAGCTGCGCGCCATGGCGCTGAGCCCGCGCGATTCCGCGGCCCTCATCTCCGAGGCCGCGAGCAGTCTGGGCTAACGCCTGCTGGCCCGGCGGTAGCCGATGGCCGCGGGGACGGCGAACACCGCGATCGCGCCCACCGACCAGGCCAGCGTCGCCAGCAGCGGTTCACGGACCGGCCCGCCCAGCGACAGCCCGCGCATGGCGTTGATGGCATGGCTCATCGGCTGATGCTCCACGATCGGGCGCGCCCATCCCGGATACGCGGCCAGGGGCACGAAACCCGTACTGAAGAACATCATCATCGACGAACCGAGGGAAATCGCCTCGACCACGGCCGTTCTGGCCCCGAACACCGCGACGGTGGTGACAACGGTCGCGAAGGCGAGCCCGAACAGCAAGGGCACCAGCAGTAATGCCACCCCGGCCGCGAACCCCTGCTCGAACCGGAAACCGAGCGCCACACCCACCGCGAACAGCA
This sequence comes from Nocardia cyriacigeorgica, assembly GCF_029868385.1. GTDB lineage: Bacteria > Actinomycetota > Actinomycetes > Mycobacteriales > Mycobacteriaceae > Nocardia > Nocardia cyriacigeorgica_F. The sequence goes on from NZ_JARWNX010000051.1 coordinate 57,118, forward strand.
CGATCGTGCAGGTCATGATGCGCACACCCTCGGCGACGATCCGCGCCGCCACCCCGGAGGCCCGGTGCACCGGCAGCACCCAGAACCGCGCGAGCAGACCGGCGTCACGCTCACGGCCGAGGGTGATCGCACCGGCCAGCGAACCCGACATCACCCCGACCAAGGCCACCATCGGCACCGAACCGTAGAGCGCGCTGGCGCCGGAGAACGCGGAGATCTGGCGACCGAGCACGGTCTGCAACATCACCAGCAGCAGGGCGGGGAACAGCAGCGACTGCATGAGCGTCAGCGGATCGCGCCACCAGCGCAGCAGCAGGCGTCTGGTCTGGATGAGGGTTTGCGGTACCACCCGGCGCAGGGTCTCGGTGGCGCCGGTGACCGTCGGCAGCTCCTGCGCTCGGGTGGGTCGCGGTGTCGCGGTGGTCATCGTCGGCGCACCGATTCGGTCACGGCCAATCCGCCGAACACCAGCAGCAGCCCGAACACCCAGGCCAACGCCGGTCCCATGGTCGGCACGTCCACCGCACCCGCGTCGCCCGTCGAATCTCCGGCCAGCGCGCGCAGCGCATCGATGAACCGGGATATCGGCTGGTTGGCCGCGAAACCCTGGATCCAGGAGGGGAATTGCTCGGCCGGGGCGAACCCGGTGGAGACCATGCCGAGGATCAGCTGCGGTAACACCAGGATCTGGGTGGTGGCCTCGGGATTACGGGTCAACCGTCCCAACCAGTCCGCGCCGAGCGCGAACGCGGCCGCGATCAGTAAGGACAGCGCGAGAAAGCCAACGGTATGCCACCAGCCGCCGTAGAACCGGAACCCGATCACCGTGCCGCACACCACCGCGGCGGCCAGCGATACCGCGGTACGGAACAGCGCCGCGGACATGCGCGCCCCCAGCGGGGTGATCGCCGTGATCGGCATCGAGCCGAACCGCGCGTCCAAGCCGTCGCGGGCGTCGGTGGCCGCGCGCAGGGCGGCCGAACCCGCGCAGAACGCCACCGATTGCATCACGATCATCGGCATCAGGAACTGCGCGTAGCTGCTGAGCCCATGACCATAAAAGCTCATCACCAGATTCAGCGGAACGTAGAACCCCAGCGTGAACACCGTCGGCGCCAGCACCGCGGTGAGCAGTTCACCGTTACGCCAGGACGGGCGGATCAACCGGCGGGTGAGCACCCACCATTGCCGCGCGGCGCCCGCATGCACCGCGACCGGCGCGCTCACCACCTCGGTCCCGAGTTCGACACTCGCCCATCGTCCTCCGTCGGGGGGCTCGAGGCCATCACATCGGGCCGCGTCCTTGCCGGTGACGCTCTCATACGAGGCGGCGCCACCTCACGGGCAGGGCGGTGCGGTCAGGCAGTGTGGGAGTCGATTCCAGGTGGGAAACCCCACATCGAGTGGCGGTTCGCGGTGGAGGCGGGACGGCGACGAGTTCCGTTCCACCCGGTCATCCGAGCGAAATCGGCCGCTGCCCAGCGATTTCGACGACCTGCTCCCACAGTGCGCCGGAGGTCGCGCCGACCCGATCACGAAGGTGACGAGACAAGTCGGTATCGGTAACGTATCCGGCGATGAACAGCATGGAAGCCCGGTTGGGTGAGGCGGCGCGGACGGTACCGCTCCCGCACCCGTGGGACCTGAACGCCTACCTCGCTCAGGTGGCCGCCTACCGGAGCAGGCCGCTGTCGCTCCAGCCGGTCCACCGGTCGGCGCTGGCCGATATCGGTTGCAGCGGTAACGGGTTGTGGATCGCGCGTAAATACGACGACATCATCGTCTACGACGCCGCGGCGTCCGGCCGCAATGCCGAGCACATCGTGTTGCACGCCGTCGGCCATATGCTGCTCGGGCACGGCGATATCGACACCGCCGCGGCGGAACTGTCGCCCACACTGGCCTCGGCGCTGTCGTCGATGTCGCCCGGATCGGTCGCTCAGGTGCTCGGCCGCGACGATTTCGGCGCCGAACGTGAACGTGACGCCGGAGTGTTCGCGGAGATGACCATGGTCTACGCCACCCTGCCGCGCCGCAAACAGCGTTCGTTCCGGCTCTTCGGCCGCGGGCGCTAGACCGGACCGAGCGCTCGGGTGCTCACCACTCCCCCGCGGCGTCGGGCAATCGACGGTTGCCGACCCGCAGTTCCACGATCAGGTCCTGATAGGTATCGGCCACCTCGTGCAGACGCACCCACGCGTCGTAATAGACGGTGTCCGGTGCGTGCGCCGAGGCCACGAAGGCGTGCACGGTCAGCTGCGCCATCCGGTCGACGATGCTGCCGACCGTCTCGGTGTGCATCCGCGCGGATCCGTGCGGTATCGGCGTCGCCAGCGTCACCCAGCGATCGATCGCGCGCACCAGCTGCCCACGCCGCCGATCCACCTTGGCCAACGCGCTGACCGGGGTCCGCTCCCGCAGTTCGTGCAACTGGGTCAGCTCACCGGCGGCGTCCAGCATCGGATGATCGACGTGCGGCAGGCCACGGCACGCCGCGAGCACCAACTCCTTGCTCGGTATCACCGGCACCACCTCATCGCCGCGCCTCGCCCGCGCACCGGGTACTCAGGCTCCGGCTGTCGCCGCTGCCGCTGCCCCGATGCACCGTTCACCCCGATAGCGTCCACCACTTCCCGGCAGCCGTCACCGTTTTCCGCAACTCTCGGTGCCACCGATCGGCGCGCTGCGCGAATCGCCGCTTTCCCGGTGTCCGATTCAGGCAGATACGCGCGAGCCCGATTCGGCCAGATAGTCCGGTCCGCCGACGTAGGTGGTGGTACCGGATTCCGCGGCGCTCGAGGCGGCCGCCGCCACCGCCGCGGCGAATTCGCCGATGCTCGGCAGCTCGGCATGATCGCGGCGCGCCGAGACCGCCTCCGGGTCCCGCCGCTCGAGCAACCGCACGATGATGGTGCCGTCGATCATGTCACCGGAGACCACGAACACCCGGATACCGCGTTCGGCCAGTTCCGGAATCATCGCGCGCAAGGCGTCCTCACCGGCGCGTTTGCTGGCCGCGATGGGCTCGTAGTCGGCGGGCACCGGTTTGCGGCCATGGAAATGCGCCTGATGGCTGGTGACGAACACGATCCGGGAACCTGCGGGCATGTGCGGCAGCGCCAGCCGCACCAACCGCACCTGCGCGTCCCGATTGATGGTCATCGCATACTCCGGTGCGGCACCGCGTTCGAGCCCGCCCGATGCGTTGAGCACCAGCACGTCGAGCTGTCCGCGCCGCTCCACGACCTCGCTGATCAGCGCCCGCGTCGAGGCCTCGTCGCAGATATCGGCGCCCGCGATGGAGGCCGCGCCACCGGCCGCGGTGATGTCGGCGGCCAGCGTCTCGGCGCGTTTGCGTTTCTCCCGGTAGTTGATGACCACATGGTCGCCGCCCGCCGCCAGCACCCTGGCCGTCTCGGCGCCGATACCGCGGGACGCGCCCGTGACCACGACCGTGCGCGCTGCCCTCGTCTCGGATTCGTCCATCCGGCACGCCTTCCTTCCACGCCAACACCCGGCACAATGCTTCTGATTTAGAATCACTATGGTGGTTCTGAATGAGAAGCGCAAGCGAGCCGACCCCATCGCGCGGACAGCATGATCCGACCAACGCGCCGATGCTGGCGACCATGGATCTACTCGGACAGCGCTGGGTGCTGCGGGTGATCTGGGAACTGGAACCGGGCCGTCTCGGCTTTCTGGAGCTGCGCCGACGCATGGGCAACTGCTCGTCGAGCATGTTGTCGACACGCCTACAGCACCTTCAGATCGCGGGCCTGGTCACCAAGAACGTCGACAAGACCTACGAACTCACCGAGGCCGGCACCGAACTCTGCGAATCGCTCGAACAGTTGTGGGCGTGGTCGCGGCGCTGGACGCCGACGGCGCCCGACTCGCCGGGCTCAGCGTGAACGCCGCCCGGCGAGTTCATCGGCTCACTTGAGGCGAATGCTCGAGAAATGTGCCGTCGTCGGCGTCGGCGCGGCGGTCAAGTACAGCGCATCCGAATCGCCGAGCGAATCACCGTCGCCGAATTCCAGCCCACGCAGTCCGGGCACCGACAGCGGCGCGCCGGCGGTGTCACGAACATAGTCGACGAACTCACCGGTGGTGTCGTCGTAGGCCAGGATCCGGCCCGCACCCCCGGTATTGCCGATGAGCAGTTTGCCGCTGAGCGGACCGAAGGTCGACGGCGTGACGGTCACCGCCCACGGCGCGTTGAGCCTGCCGCCATCGTCGAGGATGCGGACGAGAGTGCCATCGGCAGCGAACTCGGCGATCCTGCCCTTGTCCGGTGTATCCCCGGCCGCACGCTCGCCGTCGAGGTCGGCCACCTCGCGCTCGCCCACCGCGAACTCGTCGGCCTCATCGGCATCGGGCCTGGTCACCGCGTAGGTGACGAAGACACGGTCGCCGATGGTGGTGAGGTTGAACGGCGCCGGATCCCCCGGCACCGCCTTACGGCCGAGTTCGGGTTTTTCGGCGTCGACGGCCTCGCCGGTGGCGAACGGATTGACGAACCCGGAGGTCGCCACCAGCTGCCAGTTCTTGTCGAAGGTGCGCACCTGCGGTTCGGCGCCGAAATCGGCGGCCAGCAGTGCGTCGCCCGAAGGCGCCAGCGCGATGCCGTAGAAGGCCATCTTCTGCGCGGAACCATCGAACACCAGATTCGCCGGACCGTCATGGCGGATGACCGCGCCATCGGGCGCGATATCGGTCCACGCGGAGATCTTCCCGGAATCGGTGGCCACGATATTGCGCGCCGACCCGCTGAGCAGCAGCGGCGGCACACCCTCGAACGGAACCGGCTGATCACGCACCACGAACACATCCGAATTCGGCGGCGCCGGATTCGCCACGACGCCGGTCACGGTGCCCGCACTCTTGTCCGAGGTATCGGAATCGGCGCCCGGCACGGTCATCGCGGCGAATCCGTCCTGCGACAGGGTGCGCAGTTCGGTCTTCGACGCCGATCGGACGTCACCGAGGAAGCCGTGGGCCTTACCACCGGCGCCGACCAGGAAGTGCCCGCCCGCGCGGTCGGCGAAGCCCCACGCGTTCACCATGCCGGAAACGGTCACCGCGGCGTGTGCGGCGTCATCGCCCGCGGCCAGGGCGGTGAGTACATAGCGGTTGCCGTCCAGCGTGATGTCGTCGGTCCCGGAGCCGGTATCAGTACAGGCGGTGGCGACCACGAGCGCGGCACCGAGTGCCGAGACGCGCAGCAGGTTCGTGCGCGTGCGCGAGCGCCAGTTACCGGAATCGGCCCGGTGTCCGTACAGCATTCTTGTCCCTTCCGACCACACAGCCCCTCACCCATCGGGCGTGGCTCACCTTAGCGCGTGCGAAACAAGGGAGCCGGGAAACATCGCTTCCGCCATGGGTTTAAGCTGACCGCCGTGGTCGAACCTCAACCGCCCGTCGCACTCCATCCCGATATCGCAGCGCTGGCCCCACTGCTCGGCACCTGGCGCGGTACCGGACACGGCGAATACCCGACGATCGAACCGTTCGACTATCTCGAGGAAATCCATTTCGGCCATATCGGACGACCGTTCCTCACCTACCGGCAACGCACCCGCGCCGCCGATGACAACCGCCCGCTACACGCCGAAACCGGATACCTGCGGCGCCCGCGCCCGGATCGCGTGGAGCTGATCCTGGCGCATCCGACCGGTATCACCGAAATATGCGAAGGCGGGCTCACCGTCACCGATACCGACATCCGGTTCGAATTCGAATCGACGAATATCGGACTCAGCGGCACCGCGAAATCGGTGACCGCGCTCGGACGCTCCATCGCGCAATCCGGCGACGTCATCGACTACACCCTGCGCATGGCGGCCGTCGATCAACCGTTGCAACATCATCTGGCGGCCACCTTGCGTCGCGCCTGACCTGCGTACCCACACCCGCGTATACATAACGGGGTGGTCACGAATCGGCGGTGGCCAGGGTCACGATTTCCGGTCGGATATACGGTCGGCCACATTTTTCTTGTCTCGACCCACTGTCAGCGCTTAGGTTGGCCTCAACAGCAAACATCCAGTCATCATCTGGCGAATTCACTGCCGCAACGAGGCTGCATCACGAGCTCTTCCCGCACACCCTGATTCGAGGGAGCCGGTCATGAAGCGTTCTACCCTTGTTCTCATCACCGCCGGAATGATTTTGGGCGGCGCCGGGGTCGTCGAAATCATCGGCACCGATACCTCGGCCTCCGGCGGCGCCGTTCATCCGGCCGTCGTGCACGAGACCGAACCGGTGCGCGAATCCCCCGAGAGTTATCCGAACGCGACAGTGTTCGCAGGCCCGGCCGCCCAGCTCTTCTCCGCCACCTATCTCACCGCCGCGGTACAACTGCGTTCCGACCTGTCCGGCGCCGATCCGCTCAGTAGCCCGGCGGCAGCACCGCGAACATATCCCGGGTGACGGCCACCGCGTTATCGGAGCTGCCGCCCTTCACCAACAACGTCGCGAACGCGAGGTCGCCGCGGTAGCCGACGAACCAGGAATGTGAGCCGCCGTCGACCTCGGCCTCACCGGTCTTTCCGTGTACCTCGCCCTGGTCGGCGATCCGACCGGCGGTACCACCGGTCACCACCTTGCGCATCATCATCCGCAGACCGTCGATCACGGCCGGATCGATGGCGGGCCGGTCACCGTCCACGACGGTCTCGCGTCCCGCGATCAGATAGGGCACCGGGACCGAACCGTGCGCGACCGTGGCGGCCACCAGCGCCATCGCGAACGGACTCACCACCACCCGGCCCTGGCCGATACCGTCCTCGGCGCGCTGCACCTCGTCGTCGGCGGGTGGCACCGAACCCGACGCCGTGGGCAGCCCGGCCACCGTGTACACCGGCCCGATACCGAACGCCGCGGCCATATCGTGCAGCGCGTCCGCCGACAGCCCGCTCGCCAGCTTCGCGAATGTGGTGTTGCACGAACGTTCGTAGGCGGTCGCCATCGGCACACTACCCACGGTGAAATGGTCGTAGTTGGGGATGGTTCGCTCACCGATGATGGTCTGGCTCGGGCAGGGCAGCACGGTGTCGGGGGTGGCAAGGCCCTCGGTCATCGCGGCACCGGCGGTGACCGTCTTGAAGACCGAACCCGGCGGATACTGGCCGATGGTGGCGACCGGCCCGTCCCGGTCGGCGGCCTCGTTCTGCGCGACCGCGACGATCGCGCCGGTGGAGGCCTCGATCACCACCGTCATGGTCTGTTCCTTACGCAGCGACACCGCATGCTGGGCCGCGTTCTGCACATTGCGGTCGACGCTGAGCGCGAACGAGGGCGCTGGCTGCGCGGCCACCTCCGTCAGCACTCCGGTCTCGACACCGTTGGCGTTCTCGAGCACCACGCTCCAGCCCGCCTTACCGTCGACCTCGTCGATCACCGTCTGCCTGACCTGCGTCATCAGATCGGGTGCGAAACCGCGCTCGGTGGGCACCAGGTCCCACTCCTGGGTCAGCGTCACCCCGGGCAACCCGATGAGATCAATGCTGACCTGGTCGAATTCGAATTCGCTCAACTTGGCGACGGTGTAGGCGCCCGGTGCGCGGCGGGCCGCGTCCAGGATCGCCGACGGGGTCAGATTCTTGTCGAACCGGATCAACGCGGCCGAGAGCGTATCGGCCACCGCGCCCGGGTCGGCGGCATCGGCGGCGCGGAAGCTCACCCGCGATATCTGGCCGGGGACCAGCACATCGCTGCCGGACTGTTCGTTGACCCTTGCGCGCGGCGCCGGTTCCGAACGCAGCTCCATTTCCTGGGTGTCGCCGAGTTCGGGGTGGATGTTCGACGAGGTCCAGCGCACCGTCCAGCGTCCATCGGTGCGGGCCATCTGCAACTTCCCGGAGTAGGTCCAGATCCGGTTCTTCGGCAGCGCCCACTCGTAGGTGTAGTCGACGGTCGCGGTGTCACCGGTGACGCGGGCCGCGCCGGTATGCGCGGTCAACCGTTCGGCCTGCAAACCCGACCACGCCGAAGTCAATGCCTGCCTTGCCCGTTCGGGCTGGCTGGTGCGCTCGGCGGCGGCCTCGACATCGTGGGCGGCGAAGGCGCCGACGAAGGCGTCCGCGGCGGTGATCGGCCCCTGCGGGCCCGGCGCACAGCCCGTCGCGGCGACCGCGAGCGCGGCGGCGGACAGCACGAGGAACACACGAATCGACATCGCCACCGATGGTAACGGCCATCGGTGGGCAAACCCCTGTGGCGCACCGGAGTTCGGCGACGCGGTGGATCTCAGTCGAGCAGCACGGTGGTGAAGGTGGCGATCTGCCGGAAGCCGACCCGGCGATAGGCCTTGCGGGCGATCTCGTTGTAGTCGTTGACGTACAGGCTCGCGGTGCGTCCCGAAGCCACCACCGCATTGGCGACCGCGGCCGTGCCTGCGGTGCCGACTCCCTTGCCGCGGCGGTCGGGATGGACCCATACGCCCTGGATCTGGCCGGTGCGCCGGGACAGCGACCCCACTTCGGCCTTGTACACCACGCGGCCGTCCTCGAATCTGGCCCATGCACGCCCGGATTCGATCAGGCCCGCCACCCGCCTACGGTATCCGCGACCACCGTCACCGGCGCGCGGGTCGACCCCGACCTCTTCGATGAACATGGCGATCGCCGCCTGTAGATAGCGGTCGATCTCGTCGACGAGCACCCGGCGCACCTGCGGATCGGGTGTGGCCGCGGCAGGCTCGTCCAGTGCGAGCAAGGGCTGGTCGGCGCGCAGTTCGCGGGCGGGACCCCACTGTTCGGCCAGCATCTCCCACAGTGGCAGCGCCAATTCCTGACGGCCGACCACCGAGGAGCAGATGCGTGGCCAGCGGATGGCGCGATCGGCGAAGGCGCGCAGCGCGTCCCGATCACCGAGCAGCGGGACCAGGTTCACCCCGGAGAAGCACAGCGATTCGGCCGGACCGCCACGACTCCACAGCTCGCCCTGACCACCCGTGGTATCCAGCCCGAATTCCTGTAGACGAGCCGCGACCATACAGCAGGCCACCGGATCGGCATCGAGCACTCGCAGGACCTGCGCCAGGTCCCGCTTGGCGAGCTGACGCGCGGGAAGGTTCTTCCCACGTCGCGTCGGCTCCAGCAGACTCCGCACGTCTCACAGCCTGCCATGAACCGGGGCGTCGCGCCCCGGGTATCTCGAAACCCCTGGTCGGATACGGCGCTCAGCCGACAGTGACGACCGGATCCCCGGCGCCGACATCCTCGCCCATCTCCTCGGCGATGCGCATGGCCTCTTCGATCAGGGTCTCCACGATCTGCGCCTCCGGCACGGTCTTGATGACCTCACCCTTGACGAAGATCTGCCCCTTGCCGTTACCTGAGGCGACCCCGAGATCGGCCTCACGCGCTTCACCGGGACCGTTGACCACACAGCCCATCACCGCGACCCGCAGCGGCACCTCCATGCCTTCCAGGCCCGCGCTCACCTCGTTGGCGAGGGTGTAGACATCCACCTGGGCACGGCCACACGAGGGGCAGGACACGATCTCGAGCTTGCGCGGACGCAGATTCAGCGATTGCAGGATCTGCCCGCCGACCTTGATCTCCTCCGCGGGCGGCGCCGACAGCGACACCCGGATCGTATCGCCGATGCCCTCGCTCAGCAGCGCACCGAAGGCCACCGCCGATTTGATGGTGCCCTGGAACGCCGGACCCGCCTCGGTCACGCCGAGATGTAGCGGATAATCGCATTGGGCGGCCAGCTGACGGTAGGCCTCCACCATGATCACCGGATCGTTGTGCTTGACCGAGATCTTGATATCGCCGAAGCCGTGCTCCTCGAACAGGCTCGCCTCCCACAGCGCCGATTCGACCAGCGCTTCCGGGGTGGCCTTGCCGTACTTCTCCAGCATCCGTTTGTCGAGCGAACCCGCGTTCACCCCGATCCGGATCGGGATACCGGCCGCACCCGCGGCCTTGGCGACCTCTTTGACCCGGCCGTCGAACTCCTTGATATTGCCGGGGTTGACGCGCACCGCGGCGCATCCGGCGTCGATCGCGGCGAAGATGTAGCGGGGCTGGAAATGGATGTCGGCGATCACCGGGATCTGCGATTTCTTCGCGATCACCGGCAGCGCGTCGGCGTCCTCCTGGCGGGGGCAGGCCACCCGCACGATATCGCAGCCGGAGGCGGTGAGTTCCGCGATCTGCTGCAAGGTCGCATTGATGTCGTGGGTCTTGGTGGTCGTCATGGACTGCACCGAGATCGGGTGATCGCTACCCACACCGACAGTGCCCACCATCAGCTGACGGGTCTTGCGGCGGGGAGCAAGCACGGCCGCGGGCGCGGTCGGCATCCCCAATCCGATTGTGCTGGTCACCTTCGACTGCCTGCTTTCGTCTGGTTCGGGCCGTTCGCCTGCGAGTCTAGTCGCGCGCACACGACGTTCTCCTGTGACCACCGTGACAGCGCGACGGCCATCACCCGAATATCCGGTGCGCTGGTCAGGGGAACAGTTGGATCGGGTTGACGATGTCGGCGACCAACGTCAACACCATGTACGCGCCGCCGATCACCACCGCCACGTAGGTCACCGGCAGCAGCTTCAGATAGTCGACCGGCGCACCGGGCGCGAGTCCCTTCCAGCCGCGGACGGTATTGCGGAGCTTTTCATAGAGCACGACCGCGATATGCCCGCCGTCCAGCGGGAGCAGCGGTAGCAGGTTGAACGCGCCGAGGAAGAAGTTCAGGCTGGCCAACACCAGGATGAACAGCCCCCACAGGCCGCGCTCGGCGGTCTCGCCACCGATCTTGGACGCGCCGTACACACTGACCGGGGTTTCCGGATCGCGCTCACCGCCGGTGACCGCGGTCCACAGGTCGGCCACCTTGGCGGGCATCTGGGCCAGCGATTCGAAGGTGCGCACGAACATATCGCCGGTGAACGCGGCCGAGGCGGGGATCGCGGTCAACACGTTGTATTGGACCGGCCCGTAATAGTCGGAGCCGACGCCGACGGCGCTCACCTCACGGCCCGGCCCACCATCGGAGGGGTAGCGCACCACCCGGTCGGGCGTCACCGGGATCGTGAGGGTCTGCCCGTCGCGCTCGATTGTGTAGGTGAACGGGCCGGTCTGGTTCTGGGTCTCGGTCTGGAATTCCCGCCAGGTGTCGACCTCGACGCCGTTGACGGCGGTCACCACGTCACCACGCTGCAAACCGGCCCGCTGCGCCGGACCGATACCGGTGCATTCGGCCAGGGTGCCGTCCGGGTTCTGCGCCGCGACGCAGCTCATCTCGCCGAGAGCAGTCTCCGGCGGCTGCTCGAAGCTCGGCAGACCCCAGCCGACGGCGAGCACCACCACCAGGACGAAGCCGAGCAGGAAGTTCATCGCGATACCGCCGAACATCACCACCAGACGCTTCCAGGTGGCCTGCCGGTACATAGCCCGGTCCAGCTCCTCCGGCTCCAGTTCGTCGAGCGCGGTCATCCCCGCGATATCGCAGAACCCACCGAGCGGCAGCGCCTTCACGCCGTACTCGGTCTCACCACGCCGGAACGAGAAGATGCGCGGCCCGAAGCCGATGAAATATCGCCGCACCTTCATCCCGGTCGCCTGCGCGGCCCACATATGCCCGCACTCGTGTAGCGCGATCGAGATTGTGATGCCGAGGGCGAACAGCGCGAAACCGAACGCGAACACCATTTGCTCTACAGCCCTCCTGCATTGCGCAGCTCGTCAGTACCCGGCACGCACGCGTCCGGGGTCGGCCGCGAGCATCTCGACCACAGTACCGGCAGTCCGGCGCGGCTACCTGCTGTGTCCTCCGCCGCTATGCCAGCACCAGCTTCCTGGCGTACTCGCGCGCCCATGCGTCGGCGGCCAGCACCTCGTCCAGACTCGTCGGCTCGGTGCGCCATTCGTCGGCCGCGGCGACCGCGAGGCCGACGGTGCGCACGATCTCCGGGAACCGGATGGCGCCATCGAGGAAGGCCTGCACCGCGACTTCGTTGGCGGCGTTGTACACCGCCGTCACACAGCCGCCCGCCGTACCCGCCTGCCTGGCCAGCTCCACCGCGGGGAACACCTCATTGTCGACCGGCTCGAACTCCCAGGTCGAGGCGGTGGCGAAATCGCAGGCCGCCGCCGCACCCGGCACCCGATCGGGCCAGCCGAGCGCGAGTGCGATCGGCAGTTTCATATCCGGTGGGCTGGCCTGCGCCAGGGTCGAACCGTCGGTGAAGGTGACCATGGAGTGCACGATCGACTGCGGATGCACGGTGACGTCGATGCGGTCGTACGGGATGCCGAACAGCAGATGGGTTTCGATCAGTTCGAGGCCCTTGTTCACCAGCGACGCCGAGTTCAGCGTATTCATCGGGCCCATGGACCAGGTCGGATGGGTTTTCGCCTCGGCGGGATTCACCGCTTCCAGCATCTCGGCGCTCCAGCCGCGGAACGGTCCGCCGGAGGCGGTGAGGATCAGCCGGTCCACTTCCTCGGCGCGGCCGCCGCGCAGACATTGCGCCAGGGCCGAATGTTCGGAGTCCACCGGGACGATCTGGCCGGGTGCGGCCGCCCTGGTCACCAACGATCCGCCCGCGACCAGGGATTCCTTATTGGCCAGTGCGAGCCGCGCGCCGGAGTCCAAGGCGGCGAGGGTCGGTTCCAGGCCGAGCGAGCCAACCAGGGCGTTGAGCACCACATCGGCCTCGGTGCGGCGCACCAGTTCGGTCACCGCGCCCGGCCCACCGAGTTCCACCCCGAGTCGCTGTGCCGCGGCCGGATCGGCGACCGCGACATTGCCGGTGCCGGTCGCCGCGATCTGCGCGGCGAGCAGATCGGTATTGCCGCCACGCGCGGCCAGACCGACCACCTCGAACCTGCCGGGATTGGCGGCGATCACCTCCAGCGCCTGGGTTCCGATGGAACCGGTGCTGCCGAGCAGGAGAACTCTTACGACATCGGACACCCGCACATTCTTACGGACACCGCACCCTGCTGGCTACGACGCCCGGTCGTATGCCACGATATCGGGCAGTATCCGATTCTCGAGCTGAGGAGCGATCGTGGCAGCCACGGAACTCGAAACCACCACCAGTGACCGCGCTGTCACCACTGTGGATCCCGCCGAGGTCCCGTCGGCGGCCTGGGGTTGGAGCGGCGAATCGAAGCGCACCTTCCGCGTCGCGGGCTGGTTCGTGGTCCTCGCGCTGCTCGCCATGCTGTTCGAGGGCCCGCAGGGCGCCTCCTCGGGCACCGGCAATGTCGGATACCTGTTCCTCATCGGCTCCGCCGCACTGCTGGCGGGCATCCTCATCCGACAGAGCATCCTGGCCCGCAAACCTCACTGAGACCACCGACAACGACCGGCCCGCTCTCATTCCGGGCCGGTCGTCGCGTCACCTCAGTTCTCCGCGGCGAGCTGACCGCAGGCCGCGGCGATCTCCTGACCACGGGTATCGCGGACCGTACACGGCACGCCCTTGGCATTGACCCGCCGCACGAATTCCTGTTCGACCGGCTTCGGACTGGCATCCCACTTACTGCCCGGCGTCGGGTTCAACGGAATCACGTTCACGTGCACACGCGAACCCAGCGCCTTGTGCAGCTTCTCCCCGAGCATGTCCGCGCGCCACGGCTGATCGTTGATATCGCGGATCAACGCGTACTCCACCGACACCCGGCGGCCGGTCTTATCGGCGTAGTAGCGAGCAGCATCGAGCACCTCGGCCACCGACCAGCGATTGTTCACCGGGACCAGAGTGTCGCGCAGCTCGTCATCGGGAGTGTGCAGCGACACCGCCAACGTCACCGACAGACCCTCGTCGGCGAGCTTGCGGATCGCAGGCGCCAAGCCCACCGTGGACACCACGACGTTGCGCTGCGAGATCCCCAGCCCATCCGGCGCGGGAGACGTGATGCGACGCACCGCGTTCACCACCCGCTTGTAGTTGGCCAGCGGCTCACCCATACCCATGAACACGATGTTCGACAGCCGACCCGGACCGCCGGAGACCTCGCCATCACGCAACGCGGCGGCTGCGGCCCGCACCTGATCGACGATCTCGGCTGTGGACAGGTTTCGGTTCAGCCCAGCCTGCCCGGTCGCGCAGAACGGGCACGCCATACCGCAGCCCGCCTGACTGGAGATGCACAGGGTGGCGCGGTCGAGGTAGCGCATCAACACGCTCTCCAGCAGGGTGCCGTCGCCCGCACGCCACAGGGTTTTGCGGGTTTCGCCCGCATCGCAGGCGACATGCTTGACCGGGGTCAGCAGCGGCGGGAACAACGCCTCGGCGACCTTCGCGCGCATCGGCGCGGGTAGGTCGGTCATCTGCTCCGGATCGGCCTGCAAACGCCCGTAGTACTGGCGCGCGATCTGATCGGCTCGAAACGCGGGCAGGCCGAGTTCGGCCATCGCGGCGCGGCGGCCGTCGGCGTCCAGATCGGCCAGGTGGCGCGGCGGCATGCCACGGCGCGGGGCATCGAATACCAGGGGCAGGGAGACGGTCATAGTTTCTCCAGTGTCCCATCCCGCGGCCCGTCGCCCACATCACGTCCCCTCCACGACAGCAGGCGCCGCCGTACGGCGGGAAATCCGTGCATACGCGATAGCTATCGGCAATGATCGCTATATGTCCACCCATGCCGCTGACCAGGTGCCCGACCCGGAACCGGTGCCAGGCACCGAACCGGTCGCCACGCCACGCACCCGCCGCACACTGGAGAAGTCGAAGACGGGATACACCTGGGTCGGCCTGGTCGTGGCCGCACTGCTGGGTATCGTGCTGCTGATCTTCATCTTGCAGAACCTGGAGCAGGTGGAGGTCGATCTGTTGTTCTGGACCTTCGGGCTACCGCTCGGGGTGTCGGTGCTGCTGTCGGTGATCGCGGGCGCCCTGGTCATGGCGTTGGTCGGCGGGGTACGCATCATGCAGTTGCGCCGCGCCGCCAAACGTCCATGAACCGGTTCGGGCAGCTCAGAGCAGGGTGCTGAGCACCAGCCACGAGACGAACGCCGAGGGCAGCATCGAATCGAGCCGATCCATGATGCCGCCGTGCCCGGGCAGCAACGTGCCCATGTCCTTGATACCGAGTTCGCGCTTGATCTGGGATTCGATGAGATCGCCGATGGTCGCCACGAGGACCAGGCCGACGCCGAGCACCACACCGATCATCGAGTTGGCGTCCAGCAGCAGCGTCACGGTGAGCAGACCACCGATCACGCTGAACACCAGCGAACCGCAGAATCCCTCCCACGATTTCTTCGGGCTGATCGAAGGCACCATCGGATGCCTGCCGAACAACACACCGGCCACATAGCCGCCGACGTCGGAGCAGACCACCAGGATCATGAAGGTGAGCACGCGCAGGTTGCCGTCGGGTTCGAGCAGCAGCAACACCGCGAACGAGGCGAGCAGCGGAATCCAGGTCAGGGTGAAGATCGCGATCGAGGTGTCGCGCAGGAAGTTTCGCGGTGCGGTCTGCAAACCGTGATCGAACAATCGCCACACCATGCAGACCAGCGCCGTCGCCGCGAACGCGCCCGCCACACCCGCGGGACCGAACGGCCAGCCCAGCCAGAACACCGCCTGACCGCCCACGATCAACGGGATCCGCGGAACCAGCACATCGGCTTCACGCAGCCGTTTGGCGACCTCCCAGGTCGCCACGGCCATCGCGGCACCGGCCACCCCGATGAACACCTTCGGCACGAACAGCAGGATCGCGATGAGCGAGAGGCCGAGACCGAAACCGACGATCAGCGCCGCCGGTAAGTTGCGACCCGCCCGCGACTTGGGCGCGGCGGCCGGATCACCGACGCCTGCCTTCGCGTCCGGTGTACCGGCGGCAGCGGCATCGACTGTGCCGTCCTCGTCCGGTGCCTGCTGTCCCGCCGCACCGGCCGCAGCGGTGTTCTCGGCCACGATTGTCCCGTCGCTCAACTCGTCGTTTCCGTTTCGTCCCCCGCCCGGGCGGGCCCGCAAGATCTGGGTCAGACCTCGAGCAGTTCGGCTTCCTTGTGCTTGACCAGCTCATCGACCTGGCCGACATATTTGGCGGTGGTCTTGTCGAGTTCCTTCTCGGCCCGGCCGACCTCGTCCTCGCCCGCCTCGCCATCCTTCTGGATGCGGGACAGTTCATCCATGGCCTTGCGGCGCACATTGCGAATCGAGACCTTGGCGTCCTCACCCTTGGACTTGGCCTGCTTGACCATCTCGCGTCGGCGTTCCTCGGTGAGCTGCGGAACCGAGATGCGCAGGATGTCACCGTTGTTGGTCGGGTTCACGCCGAGATCGGAGTTGCGGATCGCGGTCTCGATCGCACCCAGCTGTGCCTGCTCGTAGGGCTTGATCACCACCATCCGCGGCTCCGGCACGGTGATACTCGACATCTGGGTGATCGGGGTAGGCGATCCGTAGTAGTCGACGACGACCCGGGAGAACATGCCCGGATTCGCGCGACCGGTGCGGATGGTGCCGAGATCGTCCTTCGCTACCGAGACGGCCTTCTCCATCTTCTCCTCGGCGTCGAAGAGCGCTTCTTCAATCACGACCGTTTCCTCCACAGCGTCGTCATCGTCATGATCCGCGGGCTCGCGGGGTCAGGAACGAACCAATGTGCCGATCTTCTCACCGGCGACAGCCCGGGCGATATTGCCCTTGGTCAACAAATTGAACACCAGGATCGGCATCTGGTTGTCCATGCACAGGCTGAAGGCCGTGGCGTCGGCGACCTTCAGATCGCGCTCGATCGCCTCTTTATGGGTGATCTCGGTATACATCGTGGCGTCGGGGTCGACCCGCGGGTCGGCGGTGAAGACCCCGTCGACGGCCTTGGCCATCAGCACCACATCGGCACCGATCTCCAGGGCTCGCTGCGCCGCGGTGGTGTCGGTGGAGAAGTAGGGCATGCCCATACCGGCGCCGAAGATCACCACGCGCCCCTTCTCCAGATGACGCTTGGCCCGCAACGGCAGGTACGGCTCGGCGACCTGACCCATCGTGATCGCGGTCTGCACCCGCGTATCGATGCCCTGCTTCTGCAAGAAGTCCTGCAACGCAAGGCTGTTCATCACGGTGCCGAGCATGCCCATATAGTCCGAACGGGCCCGCTCCATACCGCGTTCCTCGAGTTCGGCGCCGCGGAAGAAGTTGCCGCCGCCGATCACCACGGCCACCTGCACGCCGGTCTCGACGATCTCGGCGATCTGCTCGGCCACCGTCTGGACCACGTCCGGATCGAGCCCCACCTTGCCGCCGCCGAACATCTCACCGCCGAGTTTCAGCAGTACCCGGCGATATCCTGGGCGGTCGGTCCCCGGGTCGGTCATCGGTCTGGGTCTCCTTCGGCGATGGGCGTGTTCTCGATCGGCGCCGGGCTCGATCGGCGGGCTCGGCGACATCAGGCATTCAGCAACTCAGAGCGTCCCTATCCTGCCTTATTCGGTTGGAGCGGCAGCAGAAGGCCCCCCGTCGACCGGATGATCGGTGCGACGAGGGGCCTGCTCGCTGATGCGCGAGGGCTCAGCTCGCGCCGACCTCGAACCGGGCGAAGCGGGTGATGGTGACACCGGCCTCGTCCAGCAGGGCCTTGACGGTCTTCTTCGAATCGGTGACCGACGACTGCTCCAGCAGCACGACGTCCTTGAAGAAGCCGTTGACGCGGCCCTCGGTGATCTTCGGCAGCGCGGCCTCGGGCTTGCCTTCCTCGCGAGCGGTCTGCTCGGCGATGCGGCGCTCGTTGTCCACGATGTCGGCGGGCACCTCGTCGCGGGTCACGTACTTGGCCTTGAGGGCGGCGACCTGCATGGCGGCGGCGCGCGCGGCTTCGGCGGCGGCGTCACCGGAACCGGTGTACTCGACCAGCACGCCGACGGCGGGCGGCAGGTCGGAGGCACGCTTGTGCAGGTAGGTGGCGACCGGGCCGTCGAGGGAGACGACGCGACGCAGCTCCAGCTTCTCGCCGATCTTGGCGGCCAGTTCCTGGGTCGCGGCGTCGACGGTCTTACCACCCAGATCCAGGGCCTTCAGCGCCTCCAGGTCGGCAGGCTTGGCGGCCGCGGCGGCGGTCACGATCTGGTCGGCCAGGGTCTGGAACTCGGCGTTCTTGGCGACGAAGTCGGTCTCGGAGTTGATCTCGACCATGACGCCGTCCTTGGCGACCACGAGGCCTTCGGCGGTGGTGCGCTCGGCACGCTTGCCGACGTCCTTGGCGCCCTTGATGCGCAGCAGCTCGACGGCCTTGTCGAAATCACCGTCGGTCTCGGCCAGCGCGTTCTTGCAGTCCATCATCCCGGAGCCGGTCAGCTCCCGGAGCCGCTTCACGTCAGCGGCGGTGTAGTTCGCCATCGGGGGCGAGCCTCCTTCGAAAAGGGTAGGTACCTGGCAGTGGTGGCCACGATGGCATGGCCGGGTGGCCACCACTGGAACAGAGTGTGAACCGAGTCGAGAAACTCAGGCCTCGGCCGGGGTCTCGGTCGGCGCGGCCTCGGCCGGAGCCTCGGCGGCGGGGGCGGCCTGCGACAGCAGCTCCTGCTCCCACTCGGCCAGCGGCTCACCGGCGCCGGCCTCGGGCTTGTCGTCACCGGCGGCGCGACCCGCACGGGCCTGCACGCCTTCGGCGACGGCGGAAGCGACGACCTTGGTCAGCAGCGCGGCCGAACGGATCGCGTCGTCGTTACCCGGGATCGGGTAGTCGACCAGGTCGGGATCGCAGTTGGTGTCCAGGATCGCGATGACCGGGATGTTCAGCTTGCGCGCCTCGCCGACGGCGATGTGCTCCTTGTTGGTGTCGACGACCCAGATGGCCGAGGGCACCTTCTGCATATCGCGGATACCGCCGAGGGTGCGGTCCAGCTTGTTCATCTCACGCGTGAGCATGAGGATTTCCTTCTTGGTGCGACCCTCGAAGCCACCGGTCTGCTCCATGGCCTCGAGCTCCTTGAGGCGCTGGAGGCGCTTGTGCACGGTGGAGAAGTTGGTCAGCATGCCGCCCAGCCAGCGCTGGTTGACGTAGGGCATCCCCACGCGGGTGGCCTCGGCGGCGATCGACTCCTGGGCCTGCTTCTTGGTGCCGACGAAGAGGACGGTGCCACCGTGGGCGACGGTCTCCTTGACGAACTCGTAGGCCTTGTCGATGTAGGTCAGCGTCTGCTGAAGATCGATGATGTAGATGCCGTTGCGGTCGGTGAAGATGAACCGCTTCATCTTCGGGTTCCAGCGACGGGTCTGGTGCCCGAAGTGCGCGCCGCTGTCGAGCAGCTGCTTCATGGTTACGACAGCCATAGCTCCCGTATCTCTCTTTCGTTGCCGGTTGACGCAACAAGCCGGGTGGCCCGCTGCCCTGGCGCCCCGAACCGTCGGACCCGATCTGGCGATCGGGACCAGCCGACGATTCCCCGTCCATCACTGCGCTGACGCGGCCGAGCACACTTCCGATGAAGTGCGGCCGGATCGATCAGCGCCTCACGAACGGGCACGGTGGCGCGCGAAGTCGGTCCATGGAAGACACAGACCGCTCGGACAGTCTACGGCGTGCTGCCCCACCATTGAAATCGTCCTGGTGAAAGGCTGTTTATCCACACCTGTTCGGGTTATCCACAGCTGGCGAATCGGGGGTATCGCCAGGGTTCCGTCGCGGTCATCGTTGAGCCATGACGCCTGCCTGCCACTCTCCGATCCCCGGCTCTTCTCGTCCCTCGATCCCCGGTTCCTCTCGTGGTTCCGCCCGACCACCCCTCCGCTCCGTCGAAGGCATCGATCCGCGGTCCGGGTGTGCACGCTCCGAACATCGACAGCGGTACCGCGACCACAGCGAGGCAGCGCCTGGCGATCGAGGTGGTCCGACCATTCGCGCCCGTTCGGGCAATTGCATCCACATGCGGGGCCACAGCGGTCGTTCGGGTGATCACACCGCGCAGGTCCATGGTTCACAGGTCCATCGCTCCCATGCGCATCGCGAACACGGCGGTCCCGAATGTGATCGTCGCGGTCCTGGGAACGCCGAAGTGGCGGGCTCCGGCGGTGGAATCGCGGCGACGGTCGATACATGGGCAGACAGGTCCGTCGACCCGGGCGGCCGTTGTGGCGTCAGGCCGGGTGGGTGGTGGCGCAGATACGGTCGGGCGGTGCGACGGCTCGTCTCGGCACTGCTGCCGTTGGGGCTTTTGGTGGGTTTGTTGGTCGCGACCGTTTCGGAGCGCGATACGGCGGCCGCACCGGGTGCGCACCGGCAGCCCGAACGGTGTGCGGTGGGCAGTAGCGGATCGGCCTGCGTGCTTGCGCCGTTGCTGCGTGGGCTGGTGCGGACGGCTCCACTGCCGCGGACACCTGCCGGGTCACGATGAGCGCCGATGGGGCATGCGGGTGTGGCCGGGCGGCTCGGGTCGTTGGTGCTGGCCGGGGCGGTACTCACAGCAGGTGGGCCGGTGGCCGCGGCGGCGCCGGGTGCGCGGTTCGACTGGCCGTTGCGGCCGCGGCCCGCGGTCGAGCGACGGTTCGAGAAGCCGCCGCAGAATTGGCTGCCCGGGCATCGCGGGGTGGATCTGGCGGGTTCGCCCGGGCAGTCGGTGCTCGCGGCGGGCGAGGGGATCGTCGTCTTCGCGGGTTCGGTGGCGGGCAAACCGGTGGTGTCGATCGACCATCCCGGCGGGCTGCGCACCACCTACGAACCGGTAACGGCCGATGTGCCGGTCGGGCGGCGGGTCGCGCGCGGCACTCCGATCGGTGTGCTGGAGGCCGGGCACGAGGGCTGTTCGGCCGCGGCCTGTCTGCATTGGGGTCTGCGGCGCGAGGCAGGTGGCGGGCAACGCCGCGAGTATCTCGACCCGCTCGGACTACTGCATCTGGGCCCACTACGTCTGAAGCCGGTGCATCCGGCGGGTGCTTCCCGGCAGCCTGTCCACCGACCATGATCAGATCATGCAGAACCCGCAGGATCCGCCCTTCACCTACGCCGAGGTCGGCGCCACGAACGGGCCGCTTCCGGCTCGATACCACCATGTCA
Organism: Nocardia cyriacigeorgica; assembly: GCF_029868385.1. Lineage (GTDB taxonomy): Bacteria > Actinomycetota > Actinomycetes > Mycobacteriales > Mycobacteriaceae > Nocardia > Nocardia cyriacigeorgica_F. The sequence goes on from NZ_JARWNX010000051.1 coordinate 78,093, forward strand.
CCCTGCGCCGCCGCATCGGCCATGGCCGGGCACTGTTCGATCGGGCCGCCGACGCCGTCAATGCCTACCGGATGCAACGCGGCACCGGCATCTTCGACACGGCGAGCACCCCGACCGCAGAGCCGGGCACCCTGCTCACCGTGCGGCTCGGCCTCGGCCCGCTGGCCATCACCGCACCGTGCCGCGTCGTCTACGTCCTCGACGAACCGAACCGCCGCGGCTTCGCCTACGGCACGCTCCCCGGCCACCCGGAGTCCGGTGAGGAACTGTTCGCGGTCGAGTACGACCCCGCCGACCACTCCGTGTACGGCATCGTCACCGCGTTCTCCCGCGGCGCGACCTGGTACACCCGGCTGGGCGGACCGGTGAGCCGCATGGTCCAACGCTTCATCGCCGGCAAGTACATAGACGCCCTCCCGCACTCCGACCAGTAGTGACGGCACGGACGGCACGGACGGCACGGACGGCACGGACGGCACGGACGGCACGGACGGCACGGACGGCACGGACGGCACGGACGGCACGGACGGCACGGACGGCACGGACGGCACGGACGGCACGGACGGCACGGTAATGGCTGGCGCTCGGTATCGCGGCGGATAGCTATCTGATCGGATGGGTGAACCCGATCACGACCGCTACCAGGGCCGCCGCCACGATCGAGGCCAAGGCGAGCCGGACGGCGCGCTCACCGTGCTGGTACCGGCCGTGGCGCAGGCCGTGGCTGCGCAGGGCGCCGACCGCGACCAGGGCTGCGCTGGCCAGTGCGGCGACCAGCGGGGCCAGTGAGGTGGGCCGCCAGCCGTCGGCGACGGCGGCGTCCAGGAACAGCATGGTGAGCACGGTCGCGGCCAGGGCAGTGCGACGCCAAGCCAGCGCGGTGCGTTCGGCGGCGAGGCCGGGGGCGGTCATCGCAGCAGCACCGCCAGACACGCGAGGAGGGCGATAACGCTGATACCGGCCGACAGCACCGGAACCAGAACGGTCCCCGGCAGCGCGTGCCCCCGCCGCATCGCGTCGCCGACCCGACGCCAGTGGGCATACGCGCCGATCGCGAGGATCAGCGCGAGGGCCAGGCAGCACAGCACGATGGCGCGCCGGAATCCGGCCAGGCGAAACGGTTCGACCAGGGTGTGTACCGCCACGCCGCCCGCGAGCAGTCCGAGCGAGGTGCGCATCCAGGCGAGAAAGGTGCGTTCATTGGCGAGAGTGAAGCGGTAGTCGACCTCTTCTTCGCCATCCTCGGATTCGGCGTCCGGATTCGGCAGCGTCATGACGGTCCGCCTCGTCGGCGCAGCACAATCCTGGCCCCGCGTATCGGGCCGCCCCCATTCCGGCCACGCGGGTTGTCGATGCGGTGACGGTCGTCGGCCCGCATTGCGCTCTCGCTCTCTGTCGGACAACTCGGGTGTACCCGCATGCCCAGGCTATCGGCGGGCGGCGCGAAAGCTCCACGACACACCCGTCACCCATCCTCTGCCCAGAACCGATCAGTCGTGCGACCCACCGCTGGCGCACGCCCCCAGGCGAACCCGAGTCGGAACGGTCTCGCATGCGAACACCGAAGTCGTACTCGCGTACCCATGGGCATAGCGTCAGCATCATCTGACCCACTGCCACGCCACACTCGCGCCGCCGATGGGTCATCCGCATGACCGACCGGTCATCAGCCGCGCTCACGTTCCCGGGCGGAGTCGTCCGCACACTCGACCTCCCGAGCCACGCACACGCCCCACCCGCCAGCCACCCGCCACGTCCACGGGTGGGAATCGTCTGCTTTCGACCCGCAGGCAGGGCACGCACCACGCCCACGGGGTGGGTCCCCGCGCACTCGCCAGGCACCCGCCCCGCTCATGCCCAGGGTGGGTCGTCCGCCCTCAGGTGATGATCTGTGGAGTAGTCGATCCGGTATGCAGCCCTGCGATCTGCGGGCTTGCCGATGCGATGAACACGAGGGCGAATACGCGACACGCAAGCCGTGCACGCACCACAGGCACGGGCGCGGGCACAGAGTCGGCCCCATGACTCGACCCGCGAGCCAGGCTCAAGCGCGTGGGTGAGCCTGGTCGTGCACCTTCTTGAGTCGATCGACCGACACGTGAGTGTAGAGCTGGGTGGTGGCCATGCTGGCGTGGCCGAGCAGTTCCTGCACCACGCGCAGGTCGGCGCCACCTTCGAGCAGGTGGGTGGCGGCGGTGTGGCGCAGACCGTGCGGGCTCATATCCGGTGCGCCGGGTATCGCCGAGATCACTTCGTGCACAGCGGTTCTGGCTTGGCGTGGATCGAGGCGCCGACCGCGACGGCCGAGGAGCAGGGCGCGCCCGGATTCCGCGGTGGCGAAGCCGGGGCGGCCGAACCGCAGCCAGTTGCCGAGCGCGTCGTCGGCCGGAGCGCCGAAGGGGGCCGAGCGTTCCTTGTTGCCCTTGCCCAGCACTCGCACCAGTCGGCGTTCACGGTCCACGTCGTCGATATCGAGTCCGCACAGCTCGCTCACCCGGACCCCGGTGGAGTAGAGCAGCTCGACGATCAACCGATCACGCAGTGCCATCGGATCACGCTGCATCGCACCGGATTCCGCGGCATCCATCGCGGCGGCGGCCTGCTGCTTTCCCAGCACCGATGGCAGCACCCGGTGTGCTTTCGGAGCGCCGAGGCGCAGCCCTGGATCGGTGTTCAACCGGCCGGTCCTGGTGAGCCAGGCGGTGAAGGTGCGAGCCGCGGAGGCCCGGCGCGACATCGTGGTGCGTGCGGCGCCCGCGGCGGACTGTTCGGCGAGCCAGGAGCGCAGCAACGCCAGATCCAATTCCCGCACCGACGAATCCGCCGACCGCGCGACCAGATGGGTCAGCAACGATCGCGCATCGCCGAGGTAGGCGCGCACGGTATGCGGTGAGCGATTGCTGCCCAACCGCAGGGTCCGCCCGTATTCGGCCAGCAGCGCGTCCAGATCTTCGGGCAACACATCCACCACTTCACCGTCACCCGCCGCACCGCCCCGTGGCAAGTCGGCGCGCCGTTCCCCAGCTCATAAGCTGTTTTGCCTGATCACAGCGGTGACCTACCGCAGATGAGGCGGCCGGTCTGCGACGATGGCCCGGTTCGATCAGTCGATTCACCGATGCTCACAGAAAGGGACCACCCGTGCGTCATATCGCAACTGTGTGTGCTGTCGCAGGAACACTGATCCTCACCGCGGCAGGCACCGCCACCGGTGTCGAAGGAGTACTGCTCGTCAACGACGCCGTGCATGAGAACCCCAGCGGCTGCGTCCCGGTCGCTGATCAGCCGTCACCACTCCAGATCGTCAACGACACCGAGGCGGTCGCGACGGTGTATCTGGAGGCCGGTTGCGCAGGTCCGGTCACCGAGGAGGTTGCGCCCGGCGCCGGCGTAGAGGCGTTCGGTTCCTCCATCAGGATCGAGTAACAGGGCGCTCATCTGAGCTTCGACGAGCATGCGGCGGCGGTGTTCACGACCAACGCGGGTCGGGACACCGCCGCCCTCGGATCATCGCTTCTGCCCGATCAGACTTCCGGCGCCGGTGACCGACCACCTCCACGATCCGGCCACTGCGATGTCCACGGGCGAGCGTCGGCGCCGGAGCATCGGATGACATCGAATCTCTTGGTGGAGCACGGCGAGTGGAATCACCGCTACCGGACCGCCGACGATTTCCGCCGACACCGCCGACGCGACTCACTGTCGACCAGGCGGATCGAAGCCGACCCGAAACCAACCATCTCCCCCGAGCCCGACCAATCCGGCGAGTTCCAGCTCCGCCAGCGCCGCCCGGACAGCGGGAATCGGTAGTGAGGTGGTGGCCGCGAGTTCTTGCGGCACCCGCGAACCGGCCGTGGGAAGCGCCGCGTAGACCAACTGCTGATCTCCGGCGAGCCCGTCGCCAGGATCAGCCGCTACCGCGGTCGGCAGCGATAGGTGCAGCGGCCCCGCTTCGTCGATGATCTCTTTCGCACCGGTCACCAACAGGGCCTCCCCTTCTCGAATCATGCGGTGACAGCCGACCGACGACGCCGACGTGATCGGCCCCGGCACCGCGAGCGCCGGACGACCGAGGCGCCGAGCCCATTTCACGGTGTTGCGCGCCCCGCTGCGCAACCCCGCTTCGACGACGAGGACTCCATCGGCCAATGACGCGACCAGCCGGTTACGCGCCAGGAAGTGATGTTTACGCGCGACGGTCCCCGGTGGATATTCGCTGACCACCAGGCCGGTTTCGGCGATCTGCGCGAGCAACCGTTCGTGCTGGGCCGGATACGGCCGGTCGACACCGCAGGCCAGCACGGCGATCGTGGACCCGCCGACCGCCAGTGCCGCGCGATGGGCCATGGCGTCGATACCGAAGGCCGCACCGGACACGATGGTCCAACCCCTGGCGGCGAGATCGCCCGCGATCTCGCCGGTGGCGCGGTCGCCATAGCCGCTGCTGCATCGGGCGCCCACCACGGCCAACGCCCGTTCACTGGCGCCGAGCAGCGACAGCGGCCCACGCACCCACAACACCAACGGCACCGCACCGTCGACGTCTCGGCCCGGTTCGAGCTGACTCAGCCCCAGCAGCCGCCATGCGGGCCATTCCGGATCGTCGGGTGTGACGACCCGCCCGCCGAGTCGCCGGATCTGCTCGATATCCGCCGCGGCCCGGTCGAGGCCACGCCGGGCCGCGGTGGCGGCCTGCAACACCTGTGGCAAGCGGCATTCCCGCACCGCCCGTGCCGCTTCCAGCACCCCGACCGAGTCGATCAGCGCCGTCAACGCCGCACACGGCCCGAGTACCACCCGGGACAGATAAACCCACGCCAGCAACCGCGCCTCGGCATCATCGGCGACCACCCCGGCGGCCGCGCGGGCGGGCACCGGCGCGGTCATTGCGCGCCTCGCTGCCGGAAATTCAACGCCTGCATGACATCCTGCGCGCTCGGTATGTCGCCGCCGCGCAGATCGCAGATCGTCCACGCCACCCGGATCGCCCGGTCGGCCCCGCGCGCCGACAGTCTGCCCATCCGCAGTCCGGCCTCGACCGGTGCCGTCACCTCGGGTGGCAGCCGAAACCGCTGCCGCAGTACATGTCCGGGCACCTCGGCATTGGTGAGCCACCCGAATTCACGCCAGCGGTGCGCGGCCGCCCGCCGCGCGACCGTGACACGCTCACGGACGGTGGCGCTGCTCTCGGATTCTTCGGCGCCGAAGGTCCCACCTGCCACCCCGTACATCTGCACCCAGATATCGATCCGATCCATCAGCGGCCCGGACAGTTTGCCCAGGTATCGGCGCCGGGCCAGCGGCGCGCAGATGCAGTCGACATCGCGGGCGGGCGCGCACGGGCAGGGGTTCGCGGCCAGCATCAGCTGAAATCGAGCCGGATAGCGCGCGACACCGTCGCGGCGCGCGATGCGCACCTCGCCTTCCTCGAGCGGCGTCCGCATGGCCTCCAGCACTTTGGTGCCGATTTCGGCGCATTCGTCCAGGAACAGCACACCGCGATGCGCCCTGCTGACGGCACCGGGGCGGGCCGAACCGGATCCACCGCCGACCATGGCGGTGGCCGAGGTCGAATGGTGGGGCGCGACGAACGGCGGCATGGTGATCAACGGATGGTCACCGGACAGTGTGCCCGCGACCGAATGGATCGCGGTGACCTCGAGCGCCTCGGCGTCCGACAGCGGTGGGAGCAGCCCCGGAAGGCGCTGGGCCAGCATGGTTTTGCCGATTCCCGGTGGGCCGGTGAGCAGGATGTGGTGTCCGCCCGCGGCCGCCACCTCCAGCGCCCAGCGCGCCTCGTGCTGGCCGACGACCTCGCTCAGATCGCCCATCACGCGTGCTTGTACGGGCAGCTCGCGGTCCGGTTCGGTGAGGGCGGCTTCCCCGCGTAGCCAGGCCAGCGCGCTGCGCAGATCCGCAGCGCCGAGCACTTCGACACCGTCGACCAGCCCCGCTTCGGGCAGGGCGGCCTCCGGGACGACCACCGTGGCCCACCCTGCTTTCCTGGCGGCGAGCACCGCGGGCAGGATGCCGCGTACCCGCCGGATCCGCCCGTCCAGCGCCAGCTCCCCCAGTAGCACCGTGTTCACCAGTTTGGTGGATGGAATGGCATCGGCCGCATCCATCACCGCCGCGGCGAGAGCCAGGTCGTAGACGCTGCCCACTTTCGGCAGTGTCGCCGGGGACAGCGCGAGGATGACCCGCCCGTCGGGCCATTTCTCCCCGGAGTTGGCCACCGCGGCGCGTACTCGGTCGCGGGATTCGGAGAGTGAGGTGTCGGGCAGACCGACCAGATGCACCGACGGCAGGCCCTGACCGATATCCGCCTCGATCTCCACCAGCTGACCGTCCACACCGCTCACCGCGACCGAACAGGCCCGCCCCAGCGCCATCAGAACACCGCTTTCAGATGTTCGATCACCGGTTCGCGCTCTCGGATGACGAGCACCGAGACCACGTCGAATCGGATGCGCCGCCACGGACCGTCCTGATCGGCCAGCCACAGCAGTGCGAGTCTGCGGATCCGTTGCTGTTTGGTGTAGGTCACCGCCTCGGCGGGCGTGCCGTAGCCGAGGCCGGTTCTGGTCTTCACCTCGATGAAGGCGGTGGTATCGCCTTCGCGGGCGATGAGGTCCAGTTCGCCGTACCGGCAGCGCCAGTTACGGCAGATGATGTCCATGCCCGCGGCTTCCAGAAATCCTGCCGCCAGGTCTTCCCCGTGTGCGCCGAGCGCCGAATTGTGTGCCACCGGGTCAGCATGCGGTGCGGGCTACGCACCCGGCCCGGCGTCACCAGCGGAAACAGAATTCCTGTGGATAACCCGGCCTGTGGACAACTATCGATCCGCGGCTACTCCGGCAGCCGCAGATCCGGCTTCTCCAGCTCCTCGATATTGACGTCCTTGAAGGTGATGACCCGGACGTGCTTGACGAAACGGGCGGGCCGGTACATGTCCCAGACCCAGGCATCGCTCATCCGCACCTCGAAATACACCTCGCCGTCGGCGTTCTGCGGGCGCAGTTCCACGGAATTCGCCAGGTAGAAGCGGCGCTCGGTCTCCACCACGTACGAGAACTGGCCGACGATGTCCTTGTACTCCCGGTACAGGGACAGTTCCATCTCGGTTTCGTATTTCTCGAGGTCCTCGGCGCTCATCGGGTGGGACGTCCTCCTTCTCGCGGCATTGCGTGTGCTGACATCATCGCGTATGCAACGTGTCGGTAGCCAGTCGGTTCGACGTGACCTGATCCACGATCACCGTGCCGGAGGTCGCGACGACCTCATGGCGAATCGGCCTTCCGGCCGCCCCCTTCGGCTCGTGCTCACGCACGTTCCGCCAGGATCGCCGGTGTTCGACACACGGTCCGAGCTGCTGCAACGCGGCATTGTGCTCGGGCGTGTTGTAGCCCTTGTGCGCGGCGAATCCGTAACCGGGCAGCCGTCGATCCAGCTCGACCATCATCCGGTCGCGGGTGACCTTGGCGAGCACGCTGGCCGCCGCGATACAGGCCGCGGTGGCGTCGCCGCCCACCACCGGCAGCGACGGGCACGGAATTCCCGGCACCCGGAAGCCGTCGGTGAGCACATAGCCGGGGGTACGGCCGAGTCCAGCGACAGCGCGGCGCATACCCTCCAGATTGGCCACGTGGATGCCGATCGCGTCGATCTCCCAGGCCGGTATCACCACCACATGCCAGGCCAGCGCCAGCCGGGTGATCACCGGATACAGCGCCTCCCTGGTGGCTTCGGTGAGCTTCTTCGAATCGTCGAGACCGGCGAGGGCGTCGTGCGCCTTGGGCGCCAACATGCATGCCGCAACCACCAGCGGCCCGGCGCTCGGTCCGCGACCGGCCTCGTCGACCCCCGCGACGGGGCCCAGGCCGCTGCGGATCAGGGCCGCTTCGAGGGTGCGCAGCCCGGCCGCCTTCCGCATGACCACCCGCGGCGGCCAGCCAACCCGCTCCACGTCCGGTAGGCGTCGTCGAGATCGAGGCATCGGCGTCACCGCGGGCCAGCCGTGGTTGTCGAACCGGTCGAGGTAGCCCACAGACCGATTATCGCGCGTACACCCATCAGTTGGTCTGTGGGTCCTGCGCACGCACCGGGCCGATGCGGCCGGGCGGCCAGATCTTGAACACGGCTTTACCCCGGACGTTGTCCACCGGAACGGTGCCCTGTAGTTCATCGCCGACGTGGGCGCGCGAATCGGCGGATTCGTTGCGGTTGTCGCCCATCACCCACAGGTTGCCCTCGGGGACGGTGATCGGCCCGAACACCCGGCCGACGGGGTAGGAGGCGTTCTTCTGACCGGGCACCCAGGGGAAGTCGTCCTCGACGTAGGGCTCGTCCAGCGGTTTGCCGTCGACCATGACCCTGCCCTGCTCATCGCAGCATTCCACCGTCTGCCCTCCGACCGCGATAACGCGCTTGACCAGGTCGTTCTCATCGGGCGGGACCAGTCCGAAGAAGGAGAAGAAGTTCTGCACACCGCGCACCACCGGATTGTCCGAACGGATGGAGCGGTAGTGGGTGTTCCAGGAATCAGGGCCGACGAACACCACGACGTCGCCGGGCTTCGGATCGCCCCAGTAGTAGCTGAGCTTCTGCACATAGATGCGGTCACCGGTGCACCCGGCGCAGCCGTGCAGGGTGGGTTCCATCGACTGCGACGGGATGACGTACGGGCGTCCGACGAAGGTCACCATGAGTGCGGCGATCACGGCCGCGATGACCAGCAGAATCGGCAGTTCCTGCCAGAAGGGCCGCTGTTTCTTGTCCTTGCGCCCGCGCCGACCGCGCCGTGCGCGACGCCCCTGCGGTTGCCCGTCGTCTGCACCGGGCACGGTCACCGACCCACTTTCGTCTGCCACGCCGAACAGATTAGCCCGGCACCGCGAGAAAGCGTGCGGTGCCGGGCTATCCGGGAACTTCTGTGCGCTACCACCGCTCCGGGAAGGACCGGGGTAGCCGCGCGGAGCAGCAGCTCAGCGCTTTTCCTTGATCTTGGCGGCCTTGCCACGCAGATCGCGCAGGTAGTACAGCTTGGCGCGGCGGACATCACCACGGGTCACCACATCGATGTGGTCGATGTTGGGGCTGTGCACCGGGAAGGTGCGCTCCACGCCGACACCGAACGACACCTTGCGGACGGTGAAGGTCTCGCGGATACCGCCACCCTGGCGCCGGATGACGACGCCCTTGAAGACCTGGATGCGCTCCTTCGAGCCTTCGATGACCTTCACGTGCACATTGAGGGTGTCACCGGGCCGGAACTCGGGGACATCGCTGCGCAGCGACTTCTCGTCGACGAAGTCAAGGGTGTTCATTTTCATCCTTCTGGAGTTCGCGCGAACAGAGGAACCTGGCGGCACGTGCTCTACCGGTTCATGCTCCGAATAAGGGGTGCGCCGGGGCAGAGATCACCCAGGGCAACCTGTGCATTGTGCCAGATGGGCCGGGTCGGCCGGAAATCGGCCGGTGTCCGTGGCCGTCCGGGGGAAGTACCGGCCCCGCTCAGTGCGGCGTGTTGCGATCGTGCGACCACAGCGGATGGTGGTGGTGCGGCGCCGGTGGCGCGGCCACCACGGTCCGTTGGAGTTCGGCTTCGGCGGCCGAGCGCGCGTGGGCGACGTCGGGTGTGCCCGCCACCAGGTCCTGTACGAAGATCTTGGCGCGGATCACCGGACGACGGTAGCGCCGCTCCCGGACGATCGCGCGGTACATCAACCGTCTGCGGTCGCCGTAGCGCCACCGCGCCCAGGGCGCTCCCGGCCGGCTCAGCCGCAGCGCGCCGACCACGAGCAGCGGCAGGAAGAACATACCGAACAGGCCGGTCCAGATCTTGCCCTTGGCGATCACGATGGCGGCGAGCACCAGGTTCACCACCGCGAACGCGACGACGAGCACCCGGGCAGGCAGGCTCGGATCCTGGCGGAAGTCATTGATATCGAGCAGCCACAGCGGATGCAGGCCGAGCAACAACAGTCCCGTGACGGCCACCGCGACGAAGACCGCGTCGACCGAGGTGCGGCCCTGTTCTTCCCAGTACACATCGCGCAGGTAGTAGATCAGCGCGAATTCGTCGAGCACCAGCGCCGCACCGACACCGAATCCCGCCGCGAGCAGCGCCCCGGTGGCGTCGCTGCCGTCGTCGAAGGTGCTGATCATCCCGACACCGCACGACAGCACCAGGATCACCCCGAACACCATGTGATGGATGTGGGTGTCACCGGCGCGCAGGTTACCCGGCCACCATCGCACCTTGGCCCGGATCAGCCGGACGCTGACCCGGATCACCAGGAAGCCGAGGATGAACCCGAGCAGGAAGCACAGCAGCGGGAGCCTGCCCTGCGCGATCACATCCTCGTCGAGCCATCGCCGCATACCTGCCCCCGCTCCCGGACCCTGTCGCTACTTTCCGAAACCCGCCCGGCGCAATGCGTCGGCCATGGCCCCGTTTGTCGGTGCGGCATCGCGGCGTTGGTTGCGGCCCTGCCCTTGACCACGGTTCTGGCCCTGACCACGACCCTGGCCCTGGCCCTGGCGGTTCTGACCCTGGTTGCGGTTCGCACCACCCTGCCCGCCCTGCTTGGTCTGTCCCTCGGCACCGCCACGACCGCGGTCGCCAGGTCCACGACCGCGTTCCGGCTTGGCCGCCCCTGGTTCGTCGTCCAGACGCAGCGACAGACCGATGCGCTGGCGGGCGACGTCGACCTCGAGCACCTTCACCTTGACCACATCGCCCGATTTCACGACCTCGCGCGGGTCCTTGACGAAGTTGTGCGACATGGCCGAGACGTGCACCAGACCGTCCTGATGCACACCCACATCGACGAACGCACCGAAGGCCGCCACATTGGTGACCACACCCTCGAGCACCATGCCCGGTTCCAGGTCGGCGACCTTCTCCACGCCCGCGGCGAATTCGGCGGTCTTGAACTCCGGGCGCGGGTCGCGGCCCGGCTTCTCCAGCTCGCTGATGATGTCGGTGACGGTCGGGACACCGAATCGCTCATCGGTGAACTCGCCCGGGTTCAGCGCGCGCAGCGCACCGGTGTTGCCGATGATCTCGGCGATGCCGCGGCCGGTCGATTCCAGGATGCGCCGCACCACCGGATACGCCTCGGGATGCACGGCGGAGGTGTCGAGCGGGTCGTCACCTTCGCGTATGCGCAGGAAGCCAGCGCACTGCTCGAACGCCTTCGGCCCGAGCCGAGCCACGTCGAGTAGCGCGGTGCGGCTGCGGAACGGTCCGTGCTGATCGCGGTGCGACACAATGCTTTCGGCCAGCGATCCGGCGATACCGGAGACACGCGACAGCAGCGGCACCGACGCGGTGTTCACATCGACACCGACCGCGTTCACCGCGTCTTCGACGACGGCGCCGAGCGAACGTGCCAGCAGGGTTTCGGAGACGTCGTGCTGGTACTGGCCGACACCGATGGATTTGGGGTCGATCTTCACCAGTTCGGCCAGCGGGTCCTGGAGGCGGCGGGCGATGGAGACCGCACCGCGCAGCGATACGTCCATATCGGGCAGTTCCTGCGAGGCATACGCCGAGGCGGAATACACCGAGGCGCCCGCTTCGGAGACCACGATCTTGGTCGGCTTGTTCTCCGGGATCCGGGAGATCAGTTCGGCGGCAAGGGCATCGGTCTCGCGGGAGGCGGTGCCATTGCCGATGGCGATCAGTTCCACGCCGAACCGGGCGACGAGCGCACCGAGTACCGCGAGGGACTTCTCGGTCTGGCCCTGCGGTTTGTGCGGATAGATGACCTCGGTGGCCACCACTTTGCCGGTGGCGTCCACCACGGCAACCTTGACGCCGGTGCGGTAGCCCGGGTCGAGCCCCATCGTGGTGCGGGTGCCGCCGGGGGCGGCGAGCAGCAGATCACGCAGGTTGGCGGCGAAGACGTCGACGGCGTCCTTCTCGGCCGCCTGCCGCAACCGCATCCTGGTATCGATGCCGAGGCTCACCTGCAATTTGGTGCGCCAGGCCCAGCGCACGGTGTCGAGCAGCCAGCTGTCGGCCGGTCGGCCTTGATCGGCGATGCCGAAGCGCATCGCGATGCGACCTTCGTAGATCGTGCGCTCCCCCGGTTCCGGTTCCTCGGCATCGGGCTGCAAATGCAGGGTCAGCACTTCTTCTTTCTCGCCGCGCAGCAGCGCGAGAATTCGGTGCGAGGGCAGTGTGTCGAACGGTTCGCTGAACTCGAAGTAGTCGGCGAACTTCGCACCGGCTTCTTCCTTGCCCGCGCGCACGGTGGAGCTGACCTGGCCGCGCTGCCACATGAGTTCACGCAGCTCACCGACCAGATCGGCATCTTCGGCGAACCGTTCGACCAGGATGGCGCGCGCGCCGTCGAGCTGTTCGCCGGTGTACTGCGCCGGATCGGTGGTCGGATCGCCGATCAGCGCGTCGGCGACCGGCTCATGACCGGCTTCGCGCGCGATCTGGGCCTTGGTGCGCCGCTTCGGCTTGTACGGCAGGTAGATGTCTTCGAGGCGGGCCTTGGTCTCGGCCAGCATGATCTGGCGGTGCAGTTCGTCGTCGAGTTTGCCCTGGCCGCGAATGGATTCCAGGATCGAAGCCCGACGCTCGTCGAGTTCGCGCAGGTAGTACAGCCGCTCCTCGAGGGTGCGTAGCTGGGCGTCGTCCAGACCGCCGGTGACCTCTTTGCGGTAGCGCGCGATGAACGGGACGGTCGAACCGGCGTCGAGCAGTTCGACGGCGGCACGGACCTGGTTCTCCCGCACCGCCAGTTCGTCGGCGATGCGACGGCTGACGGTGCCGGATACCACCGGGGCTGCCCCGGTGGCGGTGGTCTGGTCGGTGCGGATCGTCTCGGGACTCGAGGTCTCAGGCGCAGTCGTCACGACCCGCACACTACCGTCGCCCGCTGACAGGTGACCGGCACCCGTAGCCGTCGGGCTCGGCCGCGAAGCCCGAGGCCGGGCCGGGTGCTATTCCGGCGGTGTCACCGTAGTGATGCAGAATGGGTGGCCCGAGGGGTCGAGTAGGACGCGCCACCGGTCGCCCGGTTGCATCGGTGCCACGGTGGCGCCCAATTCCACGGCGCGGTCGACGCATTCGTCGAGGTCGCGGTCGTCGTCGGCGGCCAGGTCCAGGTGCACGATCGAGGATCCCGGCCAGATCGGTCGTTGATGGTCGGCGACGCGGTGGGCGATCAGCGCCAGGCCCGACGAGATACGCACCCCCACACTGCTTTCCTTGCGCCACAGCGTCTTTCCGCCGAGCAGATCCAGGTAGAACTGGGCAAGAGATTCGGGGTCGGCACTGTCGAGGGACAGTCCGACTACTCGCAACTGCGGCACGGCGGTGAGTATAGAGGCGTGACCGAGCACGGTTCGACGTCGGGCCACGCGGGGCGGGAACCGCGAAATCGACGCGGGCTCAGGGGATCAGGCCGAGACGGCGGGCGGTGACGACGGCCTCGTGCCTGGAGTGGGCGTCGAGCTTGTTCATCGCGCTGCGCAGATAGCTCTTGACGGTCTCGGGGCCGACGCAGAGGCGTTGGGCGACCTCATGATTGGAACAGCCGAGCGCCACCTGGACCAGTACGTCGAGTTCACGACGCGACAGACGCGGGGCGTCGGCGGCCGGTGCACCGGACAGCGCCCGCGTCAGCCGCGCACCCACGGCGCGCAACCGATCCCGGAGCCGCTCATCGGCCACCGAATACGCGATATCGCGTAGTTCGGCGTGGATGCCACGCAGTTCCTCGACCACCGCGCCCGCAGTCGCGGGAGGCGCGGAGGCGGCTTCCAACAGCCGTAGCCGACGATCCACCTCGTCGCGAATGGTGATCTCGGTGGCGAGTCGGCGCCCGGCTCGCAGCAATGCGTCCGCGGTGCGGTCGCCGAGCGCGCCGGTGCCGCGGGTGGCCGCGTACAGCACCGCACGCGGAGCATCGTCGACCACCACCGGCACCGCGACGACCGAGCGGATGCCCTCACCGACGACGGGGCCGTCGTAATGGTGGGTGATCGTCGGTGCGTTGCGGTAGTCGGAGACCAGTCCCGGACGCCCGGAATCCATCACCTGACCACCCAACCCAGACGTGCGCACCACCGACAGCCCACGCAAGCCGTTGGTCCGAACCCCGAAGAACTCGGTCAGCAGCAGGGTGTCGGCATGCACCTCACCACCGAACAGCACCGGAACCCCGGTCGTGCCCGCGACCCGGCGGATCTCGGCGCGTACGGCATCGCCGTCGCGCGGGCGGAGCAGCGGTGACGGGTTGGTCATGGAATGTCACCCCTTTTCGGGGGTAGTGCCGAACCAGGTGTGACCTACATCCTATGGCAACAGCCGGTGAGCTGGATCACGACCGAGGAGATGCGAGATGGGGATCGACCCGAACGCGCGGGTACGCGAGCTGCTGGAATGCTATGACCGCGCCGATGCGAACGCTGCCGAGCTGCTGTGTGACCGGCATCCGGCCGACGCCGTCGCGTTCACCGTCATCGACAGCGAGCTGTCGTCCACCGATCTGACCTATGGCGAACTGCGCGTGAAGTCCGAGCGGTTCGCGGCGGCCTTGGCGGGGCTCGGCGTAGAGCCGGGTGATCGAGTCGCCACGCTGATGGCCAAATCCGAGGACCTGGTGGTGGCGCTGCTCGGTATCTGGCGGCGCGGTGCGGTGCACGTCCCGCTGTTCACCGCGTTCGCGCCACCCGCGATCGCGTTCCGGCTGATGACCAGTGGAGCGTCGGTGGTGGTCGTCGACCCGGACCAGGCCGACAAGCTGGCGCCCGGAGACGATATCCCCGTGGATCCGCCGTGGCGCACGATCGTCAGCGGTGACGGCGCGTCCTCCGCCGCGCTGCGGATGAAGGACCTGCTCGCCACCGACGCGCCCGTCGAACCGGCGGTCTCGGTCGGCGGTGACGGCCTGCTGGTCCAGCTGTTCACCAGCGGAACCACCGGCACCCCGAAGGGCGTGCCCATCCCGGTGCGCGCGCTCGCCTCGTTCCACGCCTATCAGGAGTTCGCGCTGGATGTGCGCCCGGACGATGTGTTCTGGAACGCCGCGGACCCGGGCTGGGCCTACGGCCTCTATTACGCGATCCTCGGACCGCTGGCCAGCGGAATCCGCAGCCTGCTGTTGCATGCCGGTTTCTCCCCCGCATTGACCTGGCAGGTGATGGAGCGGTTCGGCGTCACGAATTTCGCGGCCGCGCCCACCGTCTATCGCGCGTTGCGCGCGGATACTTCGGCGGCGCCCGAGGTGCGGTTGCGGCGGGCGTCGTCGGCGGGTGAGCCATTGACACCCGAGGTCGTCGCCTGGTCCGCGGACACCCTCGGCGTGGCCGTGCGCGATCACTACGGGCAGACCGAACACGGCATGGTGATCTGCAATGCCTGGCACGACGAGCTGAACACGGAGGCGCCCGCGGGTTCGATGGGCCGGTCGCTACCCGGCTGGGCGTGCGCCGTGCTCGCCGATGACGCCGATACCGAAGCGCCCACCGGAGAGTTGGGGCGTATCGCCATCGATACCGAACGCAGTCCGCTGCTGTGGTTCCTCGGCTATCTCGACGCGCCGGAACGGACCGCGCAACGCTACACCGCGGACGGACGCTGGTATCTGACCGGCGACGCGGGTTCCCAGGACGCCGACGGGTTCTTCCACTTCTCCGCCCGCGACGACGATGTGATCATCATGGCCGGCTACCGGATCGGCCCGTTCGAGGTGGAGAGTGTGCTGGTGCTGCACGAGGATGTCGCCGAGGCGGCCGTGGTCGGCAGACCTGACGAATTGCGCGGTGAGGTGCTCGAAGCGTTCGTCGTGGTGCGGGAAGGCCGCACCGGTGGCGAGGAACTGGAAGCCGAACTGCAAACGCTGGTGAAGAAGAAGTTCGCCGCACACGCCTATCCTCGCCGGGTGCATTTCGTGCCGAACCTGCCCAAGACACCCAGCGGTAAAGTGCAGCGGTTTCTGCTGCGGCAGCAGGGGGTTCGGTGATGAATGCGCTGCCGAGCTACGCATCGGGGATCTCCGAGACCCCGCTGCTCGGTGACACCATCGGCGCCAACCTGGACCGGACCGCCGCCGAGTTCGGCGACCGGGAGGCTCTGGTGGACCATCCTTCCGGGCGACGATGGACCTACCGTGAACTGCGCGCCGCCGTCGACTCGCTCGCCACCGGCCTGGCCGCGCGCGGTATCACCGCGGGCGATCGGGTCGGGATCTGGGCGCCGAACTGCCCGGAATGGTTTCTCATCCAGTACGCGACCGCCAAGATCGGTGCGATCCTGGTCAATATCAATCCCGCCTATCGCACGAGCGAACTGGAGTATGTGCTGGGGCAGGCGGGTGTGCGGATGCTGGTGTCGGCGCCGGAGTTCAAGTCCTCGGACTATGTGGCGATGATCGAACAGGTACGACCGAATTGCCCCGGTCTGGAACAGGTGCTCGTCCTCGGTACGGCGCAGTGGGATGCGTTGGCGCGCACCACCGCCGATCAGGATCTGCTGGCGACCCGAGCCGCCGAGCTGTCCATGGACGATCCGATCAATATCCAGTACACCTCCGGGACAACGGGTTTCCCGAAGGGCGCCACCCTCAGCCATCACAATATCCTCAACAACGGCTATTTCGTCGGTGAGCTGTGCGGCTACACCGAGCAGGACCGGATCTGTGTCCCCGTGCCGTTCTATCACTGCTTCGGCATGGTGATGGGCAACCTTGCGGCCACGAGTCACGGTGCGGCGATCGTGATTCCGGCGCCGTCGTTCCAGCCCGCGGCCACGCTCGCGGCGGTCGCCGCCGAACGGTGCACCTCGCTCTACGGCGTCCCGACCATGTTCATCGACATGCTGGCGCAACTGGAGGAATCCGCGGTGGATCTGTCCACGCTGCGTACCGGGATCATGGCGGGATCGCCGTGCCCGGTGGAGGTGATGAAACGCGTCATCGATCGGATGGGAATGAGTGAGGTGTCGATCTGCTACGGCATGACCGAAACCTCACCGGTGTCGACCCAGACCCGCCGCGACGACAGCATCGACCGCCGCACCGCCACCGTCGGCCGGGTGGGCCCACACCTGGAGATCAAGATCATCGATCCGGTCACCGACCGCACCGTCGCGCGCGGTGAACCCGGCGAACTGTGCACCCGTGGCTATTCGGTGATGCTCGGCTACTGGAACGACCCCGAACGCAGCGCCGAAGCCATCGACGCCGCCCGCTGGATGCACACCGGCGATATCGGCGTCATGGACGAGGACGGTTATCTCGCCATCACCGGCCGCATCAAGGACATGGTCATCCGCGGCGGCGAGAACATCTACCCCCGCGAGATCGAGGAATTCCTCTACACCCACCCCGATATCCTCGACGCCCAGGTCATCGGTGTCCCCGACCCCAAATACGGCGAAGAACTCATGGCCTGGGTCCGCATGCGCGAAGGCACCGCACCCCTCGACGCCGACGCCGTGCGCGTGTTCTGCGCGGGAAAGCTCGCGCACTTCAAGGTGCCGCGGTATGTGCACGTGGTGGACGAGTTCCCGATGACAGTGACCGGAAAAGTGCGCAAAGCGCAGATGCGCGAAATGGCGAGAGGGCTACTCGGACTCGAGGACTGAGCACCTCCTCGGCTCAGACCTGCTCCAATACCGCGAACGGGATCGTCACCTCGACCGGTTCATCGAGTAGCAGTACCCGCCGGTGAACGGCATGGGCACGGTAGCGACGACCCGACCAGTCGAGCCGGTATTCCTCGATTTCCTCGATCAGCTCTTCCTTCTGATCGAGCCGGACAATGAGATACCGGGGAATACCGGCGGCCGCGTATTGGATTCGCTTGTCAGTGATATCCGCATCGATGGTCGACTCCGACGTCACCTCGACCACCAGTAACAGGTGATCGCGCACGGTATTGACGTCATAAGGTTCGCAGTCCCGAATCCAGATATCCGGATACCGGATATTCAAGCGCCGATCCGCAGCAGACGAATCCGCATCAGGAAAGCGAGCGGCTACGTCGGAATCCACGACCATGCACGGACCTCCATCACGCCTGGCAGCCTCGAGCAGGCCCGCCAGCCGTCGAACCACCCGACTATGCAGCGGGCTCTGCGCCATCATCCGCACGACACGTCCATCGACGATCTCGATCTCACCGAGTTCGGCTGCCGCGCCGTCGGCGAAGTCCTCAGCTGTCAGTCGCAGCTCATTCTGTGGATCCGGAGCGCTCATACGACACATCATTACAGACGACGGTCGCCAGGCCGGGCGTAGCGCCAGGGCGGCGTCCAGCTATTCGGCGCGGACCTGACCGGCGAGTTTGCCGCGGACGACGAGGGTTGGCTCAGTGCAGGTCCCGGGTGGGCCGCACGAGGCACCGGAACGCGAAGGGCGTCGTCTCTCACGCCCGGTTCGCCTCTCGCTCGAGCTGTGCGGCGGCCTCGGCCGAGATGCGCTCGAACTGCTCGCCCATGCGGACGGACAGCGCTTGGGCGGCCGAGAGCGGGCGGACCATGACCATGAGATCGTCGATCTTGCCATCGTCGCCGAGGTGCAGGAAGTCGCAGCCGGTCAACTGCTTCCCGTCGACGGTGGCCTCGAATACGAGGGCATGATCGCGACCGTTCGGATCGGCGATCTCGCGGACGTAGCGGAAGTCCTCGAGGACACCGATGACCGCACGCGTCCGGTTATGACCTGGCCAAGGGTTTCGACGCCTCGGTGGCCAATTTCTGGATGGCCACGCCCCAGCAGCTGTACAAGGAGTTGGAGCGGATGGCGGCCGATGGCCTCGTGGAGACCCGCATCGTGCAGCAGGAGCGCCGCCCCAACAAGCGGTTGCACACCATCACCCCCGCCGGGCGGGCGGCACTGCACGAGTTCATTGCCACTGCGGCCAAACCCACCGCCATCCGGGACGAGATGATGGTGAAGGTGCAGGGCATGGACGCCGACGACATATCCGTCGTGCGCGCGGCGGTGGCCGACACACTGGAGTGGTCCAAGACGAAGCTGGCCCGCTACGAGCGCCTGCGTTCCCGGCTGTTGGACGGTCGCAGCGAACAGGCGTACCTGGCCGAGGCGGAACGGATCGGGCCCTATCTCACGCTGCTGCGCGGAATCTCCTTCGAGCAGGAGAACATTCGCTGGGCCGAGTTCGCATTGTCGGTGATGGATCGGCGCATCGCCACGCAGGCTTGAGCAGCCCGCTCATTCGTTGTCGGACAACAGATCCGGACGACGCTCACGGGTCCGCGACAACGACTGTTCCCGCCGCCACGCCGCCACCTTGGCGTGATCGCCGGACAGCAGGATCGGCGGCACATCGAGCCCACGCCAGCTCACCGGCCGGGTGTAGCTCGGACCTTCGAGCAGTCCGAGACCTTCTGGCCCCTGCGCTTCGACCGAGAACGAATCCTCTTGGTGCGACAGCTGATTGCCGAGCACACCGGGGATCAAACGCACCACGGCCTCGGTCATGACCAGCACCGCGGCCTCGCCGCCGATCAGCACATAGTCGCCGATGCTGACCTCTTCGACCCGGACCCGGCGGGCGGCGTCGTCGAAGACACGCTGGTCGATGCCTTCGTAGCGGCCACAGGCGAACACCACGTGTTGTTCGGTGGCCCAGCGTTCGGCCGTCCGCTGGGTGAATCGAACCCCGGCCGGGGTGGGGACCACGAGGAGGGCGTCATCCGGGCAGACCTCATCGAGGGCATCGCCCCAGACGGTGGGTTTCATGACCATGCCCGGGCCGCCACCGTAGGGGGAATCATCGACGGATTTGTGCACGTCATGGGTCCAGCGGCGCAGGTCGTGGACCTCGACGGAGATCAGGCCCTTATCAATGGCCTTGCCGAGCAAGGCCGTGCGCAGCGGCTCGAGATACTCCGGGAAAATGGTGACCACGTCGATCTTCATGACGCCGACCGCCTCATTCGGGATCCAGCAGACCCTCGGGCGGATCGATCACGATCAGCCCATCGGCCACCGACACCGTCGGCACGATGGCCATGACGAACGGGATCAGGATCTCACGTCCGTCGTCGTCGGCGGCGCGCACCGACAGCAATTCTCCTGCGGCGGAATGCAATACCTCGATCACGGTGCCGACCGCGGTGCCGTCGGCGAGTTCGACCCGTAGGCCTTCGAGTTCGTGATCGTAGAACTCGTCCGGATCCTGCGATGGCCCGAGATCCGCACTGTCCACCAGGAACAGCATGCCGCGCAGTTCATCGGCGGCGGTGCGGTCGGAGACTCCGGCCACCTGCACGAGGAGTCGGCCCGAGTGCTCCCGGGCCGACTCCACGGTGAAGGCACGGACTTCCGTCGACCGCGCCAACCGTCCACGCAGGGTGGTACCGGGCGCGAAACGCGCCTCCGGCTCATCGGTGCGTACGTCGACGACCAATTCTCCGCGCACGCCGTGCGACTTGGCGACACGACCTACGACGAGTTCCATTACGCGTCGGTGTCCACCACGTCGACCCGGATACCCCGGCCGCCGATACCGGCAACGAGGGTGCGCAGCGCGGTCGCGGTACGTCCACCGCGCCCGATCACCTTGCCCAGATCATCGGGATGGACGTGCACCTCGACCGTCCGCCCGCGGCGGCCGGTGATCAGCTCGACGCGCACGTCATCGGGGTTGGCGACGATGCCGCGAACCAGATGTTCGACGGCATCGGCGACGACAGCACTCATTACTCGGCGGCCTCGGCCGACTCGGCGCCCTCAGCGGCCTCGTCCTTCTTGGCGGCCTTCTTCTTGGGGGTGACGGCCTCGGCGACCGGCTCGTTGTCGGCGGCGGCGAGCGCGGCGTTGAACAGGTCGAGCTTGGAGGTCTTGGCTTCCTTGACCTTCAGGGTGCCCTCGGCGCCCGGCAGGCCCTTGAACTTCTGCCAGTCACCGGTGATCTCCAGCAGACGCTGCACCGGCTCGGTCGGCTGCGCGCCGACACCCAGCCAGTACTGCACGCGCTCGGAATCGATCTCGATCAGCGAGGGCTCTTCCTTCGGGTGGTACTTGCCGATGGACTCGATGGCCCGGCCGTCACGGCGGGTGCGCGCGTCGGCGACGACGACGCGGTACTGCGGGTTACGAATCTTGCCCAAGCGGGTGAGCTTGATGCGAACAGCCATTGCTGATCTACCTTTCGAGGTTGGTCACGGCGCAATTCGGCGACCCACATGGTCTGCGAGCCCGGTTTTGCGGTTGAAGTGTGTGACCGCCGCGCGGTACGTGACCGGAGACGGGCTGACACTGTCCATACGGACGATCGACCATTGTGCCAGACGCCTGGGCTGCGCCTGAAATCGGTCCAGCGGCTCAGGCGCCCCTCTCTCGGCCGCGCCAGCTGTCGATGGCGCGGCCCGACAGCTCACTACCCCGCCGAGACAACAGCAAAGCTTGCCAAGAATTACTCATCCGAGTAACAATTTACTTGTGCAAGTAACAGACGGATCAGCGGCCATCTCCCCCGCCGCCGCCGAGCGACGCAGGCAGATCGTGGCCGCGACGATGCAGGTGCTGGCCGAGGTCGGCTATGCCAAGACCTCGTTCGCGAAGATCGCCGAGCACGCGGGGCTCAGCAGCACGCGATTGATCTCGTATCACTTCAGCGGCAAGGACGAGTTGATGCGCGATGTGCTGGTGGCAGCCAAGGACGCCGCCGTGGAATTCATCGGACCGCGGATCATGGCCACCACCGATCACCGGTCCTGGTTGGCCGCCTATATCACCGCGAACATGGTGTTCATGCGCGACCGCACGGCAGTGCTGCGTGCGTTGATCGAGCTCAACAGCAATGCCAGGGCGGCGCTCGGGGACCAGTTCGTCGACGCCGCGGCCGTCGGCTCACCGCTCGACGCTCTCGAACAGGCCCTGCGCGAGGGGCAGGCCGCAGGCGCCTTCCGTGACTTCGACCCCCACGTCATGGCGGTGGCGCTGCGCGCGGCCATCGACACCATCGCGATCGGATACGCCGAGGATCAGGCCGCTGACGTCGAGCTCTTCGCCGCCGAACTCGTCACGCTGTTCGACCGCGCGACCGCCGCCTGATTCACCAGAACTCCCACCGAAAGGAATGCAATGAAACTGGAAACCGGACAGGTCGCCGTGGTCACCGGCGCCGCCGATGGCATCGGACGGGCGATTGCCGAGACCCTGCATGCCCGCGGGATCCGCGTGGTGCTGGCCGATATCGATGGCGATGGCCTCGCAAAGGCCGCCGAGGAGATCGGCCACGACACTCCCGCGGTCCCGACCGATGTCGCCGACCCCCAACAGGTCCAGCGATTGGCCGAGACCACCCTGCGACTCTTCGGCCGGGTCGATCTGGTGTTCAACAATGCCGGAACGGGCGCAGGCGGGCCGATCTGGGCGGTGGAACCCGATGACTTGCAACGAGTCTGGGCCGTCAACGTCCAGGGTGTCATCAACGGGATGCGCGCGTTCGTCCCGCATATGATCGAGGCGGGTCGCGGACACATCATCAACACGTCGTCCCTGGCCGGGGTGACCACGGGCCTGTTCAACGGGCCCTACACCGCCAGCAAGCACGCGGTCGTCTCATTGACCGAGTCACTGCACGGCGAACTGGCCGTCCTTGCACCCGGCATCGGCGCCACCGTGGTGTGTCCCGGCCCGGTCGACACCCAGATGCTGCGCGGCGTCACCGACGGCGTCGGATCATTACTCGGCGACGGTGTCCCCGTACAGCCCACCGAAGGGTGGTTCGGCACGCTCACCCCTGACCAGTGGGAACGTCTCACGCCCGGCCTCGGCATCATCTCTCGGATGGCGACCGAGATGATGCCTGCCGCGCAGGCCGCCGAGATCATCCTCGCGGCTGTAGAGGCCGACCGCCTCTATGTCACCACTCACCCGAACATGGCCACCCAGGCCAGCGACCGAGTCGCCGCGATCGTGGCCGATATGCAGGCATCCGCGTAGCCGGTGACGACCGAATCCGGACCGATGCCCGAGGCACACGGGATCGGGCCGGATTCGAGCCGCGGCACTACGTTGTCAGCTCGGCGGTGTTCACTACGACAGGTACCGGCCCCGGCGCCTTGACGGTCTCTCCGGCCGCGGCGCGAACCACCTGTCGGTAGCCGTGTTCCCCCATCGAATACCCCGAGAAGACGACAGGCTTTCCCACCGGCATTTCCACCACCCACAGGTACGGAACCCGCGCCGATGCGTAACCGGCGATCTTGGTGTCCCGCTCCTCCCTGGTGTTGCCGGGCGACCAGATCTCTACCGCCAGAACCACATTCTCGGGTGCAAAGCTGGTCTGGTTGATATCGGTGTCGACGATGACGATGTCGGGAATCACCCCGGTGCGGAACGCTGTGTTGATACGCACCGCGACCGCAGGCAATACCCGCAGGTGCGAGTAGCCGCAGGTGCGAGTAGCCGCAGCGGATCACCCTCGGGGCAGACACCGTATTCTGTCGATCCCGGCCGAGCCACCCATTCGTGGCTACGGCTGGGCGCGGCCTACTTGTTCGGGAACTTCAGCTTCGACAGGTCGAAGCCCTCGAGTCCCGGGGGGAGCTGGTCGAGACCGGCGGGCATACCGGACAGGTCGGGCATACCCGCGGGCATACCGGGCATACCGCCCGGGAAACCGCCACGCACCTTCGGCGGGGTCGGGCCGCGGCCGCCCTTCTTCCCCTTCTTGCCCTTTTTGTTGCTGCGGCGGTTCGCGCCGGGCATGCCCATCTGGCGGCCCATCGCGGCCATCATCTTCTTGGCCTCGAAGAAGCGATCGACGAGCTGGTTGACGTCGGAGACCTGCACGCCCGAGCCGTTGGCGATGCGCAGGCGGCGGGAGGCGTTGATGATCTTGGGGTTATCGCGTTCGGCCGGGGTCATACCGCGGATGATGGCCTGCACGCGGTCGAGCTGCTTGTCGTCGACCTGGGCGAGGACGTCCTTCATCTGGCCCGCGCCGGGCAGCATGCCGAGCAGGTTGCCGATGGGGCCCATCTTGCGGATGGCGAGCATCTGGTCGAGGAAGTCCTCGAGGGTCAGCTCACCGCTGCCGATCTTGCGCGCGGCCTCCTCGGCCTGCTGCTGGTCGTAGACCTGCTCGGCCTGTTCGATGAGGGTGAGCACATCACCCATGCCGAGGATGCGGCTGGCCATCCGGTCCGGATGGAAGACGTCGAAGTCCTCGAGCTTTTCACCGGTGGAGGCGAACATGATCGGCGCGCCGGTGACATTGCGGACGCTGAGCGCGGCGCCACCGCGGGCGTCACCGTCGAGCTTGGTGAGCACGACGCCGGTGAAACCGACGCCGTCGCGGAATGCCTCGGCGGTGGTGACGGCGTCCTGGCCGATCATGGCGTCGAGCACGAACAGCGTCTCGTCCGGCTGCACGGCATCACGGATACCGGCGGCCTGGGCCATCAGTTCGGCGTCGATACCGAGACGACCGGCGGTGTCGACGATCACCACGTCGTACTGCTTCTTCCTGGCCTCGGCCACACCGGCCTCGGCGACGGCGACCGGATCGGCGGCCGAGACGCCGAGCGCATTATCGCCGCCACCGACCGAGGTGCCGGGGTGGGGCGCGAAGACCGGGACGCCCGCGCGCTCACCGACCACTTGCAGCTGGGTGACGGCGCCCGGACGTTGCAGGTCACAGGCCACCAGCAACGGCTGATGCCCCTGCCCCTTGAGCCAGGTGGCCAGCTTGCCCGCGAGGGTGGTCTTACCGGCACCCTGCAAACCGGCGAGCATGATGACCGTCGGCGGAGTCTTGGCCAGCGTGATGCGGCGGGTCTCGCCGCCGAGGATGGCGACCAGCTCCTCGTTGACGATCTTGACGACCTGCTGGGCGGGGTTCAGCGCCGCGGAGACCTCGGCGCCCTTGGCGCGCTCCTTGATCTTGGCGATGAAACCGCGCACCACCGGCAGCGCGACATCGGCTTCCAGCAGTGCGAGGCGGATCTCGC
This sequence comes from Nocardia cyriacigeorgica, assembly GCF_029868385.1. Lineage (GTDB taxonomy): Bacteria > Actinomycetota > Actinomycetes > Mycobacteriales > Mycobacteriaceae > Nocardia > Nocardia cyriacigeorgica_F. The sequence goes on from NZ_JARWNX010000051.1 coordinate 103,051, forward strand.
GGCAGGTGGCGTCGATGTCAGCCGGCGACAGACGTCCCTTACCGCGTAGGTCCTTGAGGGCACCGGTAAGCCGGTCGGAAAGGGATTCGAACACCGATCGCGCTCCTGATCTCGAGTGACGTCACTACATCCCAGCGTAATGGGATCACCGGACTGCGCACGCAGCCGGTGTGCACTGGGTGCGCGAGGTTACTCCGCCGCGCGCCGGCGCGGGATGCGAGTGCGCCGATAGTCGTGGTTTTCCCTGGCCACCATGAACGCGGCCTCACGACCGGTCAGGCCGAGTTCGAGGGCCAGACCGTCCAGCGCGGTCCAATCACCTTCCACCGGCAGCCCGGACGTGGCGACCGACGCCGCGATGGTCATCGCGGTGACCGCCTGCCGTCCGGTCAGGGTGCGGCCGGGTAGCCAGGACACCACCCAGAGATCCCCGCCGACGCAGCGGGCGACATGCGGGGTCACATCACTGGTCATGATCGACGAGGCGACGACTTCGATTGCCACCGACCTGCTCCCCTCGTATGCGACAGCCCGACGCACCGATCCTAAGGGCCGATGATCGCGTCGTAGGGATTTCCAGCAAATCATGTGCAAAGGACTGCTTTTCGGATTACGACGAGGTCACAGCATTGTTCGGTCGATCAGACACGAATATCGCAGCGGCTCAGGAATCTTCGTGCGTACCATCCTCATCGGCGGGCTTCTTCGGCGCGGGCCGCGGTACCACCGCCATGATCGCCGCTTCGATCTCGGCTCGGCGTCCCGGACCCGAATCCGCGCCCAGGTCCACGCAGAACGCGTCGACGACCGCGGAACCCATGGTCACCACCTTCGCCCAGATCACCTCGGCACCGCAGGCGGCGAGCGCGGCGGCGAGCCTGCTCAGCAAGCCGATCCGGTCCTCGGCCCGCAATTGCAGGATCAGCTGCCCCGCGGTCGCCGTCTCGGCCCACATCAGTCGTGGCTGCGCCTTCGCGTACGGGCTCAGCTGCGCGCCGACGGCGTCACGTTCGCGGGCGGCCAGCCGACCGGCCAGATCCAGATCGCCCGCGATGGCGCGGATCAGTTCCTGCCGCAGCAGGCCGGGATCGGGCGGGTCACCGAACTTCGGCGAGACCACGAAGGTGTTGATCGCCGACTCCCCCGCACCGCCGAGGGCCGCCGACAGCACCCGCAACGAATGCAGGGCCAGCACGCCGGCGGCCTCGGAGAGCAGACCTGGCGTATCGGGCGCGATGACGGTCACGGTGTAGGTGTGTTTGCCCTCGCCGGGCGCCAGCGTCACGTGCACACCGCCCGCCGCCGCCTTGGCCAGCAGTTCGGGCGCGATCGGCGCGGGTTCGGGAAGCTCGTCACCGGCCATGACCATCCGGCAGCGGCGAACCAGCTCGCCGATCAGCGAGGCCTTCCATTCGCCCCAGACGCCGGGGCCGGTGGCCAGCGAGTCCGCCTCGGCGAGGGTGTGCAGCAGTTCGAGCAGCTGCGCGTCACCGTCGAGGGCATCGACCACGTGCCGCACCGTCGCCGGATCATCGAGGTCGCGGCGGGTCGCGGTCTCGGGAAGCAGCAGATGGTGGCGCACGATCGCGCTGAGCGTGCGCACATCCGAGGGCCACAGCCCGAGCCTGCGCCCGATATGGGTGGCCAGCTCGGCGCCGACCACACTGTGGTCGCCCGCCCGACCCTTGCCGATATCGTGCAGCAGCGCACCGAGCGCGAGCAGATCCGGCCGGGCGACCCTGGTGCTCAACGCACTCGCATAGGCCACCGTTTCCATCAGATGCCGGTCGACGGTCCAGGTGTGCAGCACATCGCGCGGCGGCAGATCCCGGACCGCACCCCATTCCGGCAGCAGCCTGCCCCACAGCCCGGTGCGATCGAGCGCCTCGATCGCATCGATCGTGCCGCGGCCCGCGCCGAGCAGTACCAGCAGATCGTTGAGCGCGTCCTTGGGCCAGGGTTCCCGCAGCTCCGGCGCGTCCTCGGACAGCCGGTTGAGCGTGTTCGCCGACATCGGCAGACCGGTCTGCGCCGAGGCCGCGGCCACCCGCAGGATCAGGCCGGGATCGCGTTGCGGTCGCGCGTCCCGCGCGAGCACCACCTCACCGGCGTGCTCGACCACACCCTCGTCGAGTGGGCGGCGCACGGGCATACGGCGCAGCCGGGCCAGACCGCGCCGGGGCAGGGCATTGGCGGCGGTGCGCAGCCCGACGTCCACCGAGTAGCTGACCGTACGCGCGGAATCGCTGAGCATGCGGGCCAGATCGAAACGGTCACCGATGCGTAGCGCCGCACCGATCTCATCGGCATCCTGCGCCATCAGCTGATCGCGCGAACGCCCGGCCACGCGATGCAGTTCGGTGCGCACGTCGAGCAGGCGGCGATGCGCGTGCCGGACCCCGCCGCCGGGCACATCCGGTCCGAGACCGGGCATGGCGTCGGTCAGCTGGGCGATGGCGAGCGCGTCGAGCAACTGGATGTCACGCAGCCCGCCGCGGCCGTTCTTCAGATCGGGTTCGGCGCGGTGGGCGATCTCGCCGCTGCGCTCCCAGCGGGCCCTGGCCTGGGCGATCAGATCGTCGAACCGCGACCGGATGCCGGTGCGCCATTCCCGACGCACGCCACCGATGAGCAGACTGCTCAGCTCGGCGTCACCGACGATATGTCTGGCCTCGAGCATGCCGAGCGCGGCGATCAGATCGTCGTTGGCGACCCGCAACGCCTGTGGGACGGTGCGCACGCTGTGGTCGAGTTTGATGTGGGCGTCCCAGAGCGGATACCAGAGTTGATCGGCCACTTCGGCGACGCGCGCCGGGTCGACATCGTCGTGCAGCAGCACCAGGTCCAGATCCGAATAGGGCAGCATCTCCTTGCGGCCGAGACCGCCGACGGCGACAACGGCGAGCCCGCTGTCGGCGGTGATGCCGAGTTCGGTGCCCTTGCTGGTGAGCCACAGTTCGTACAGATCGACCAGGGCCGACCGCAGCGATTGCGCGTCGAGCCGCGGGTTGCGCGGGCGCCCGCCCTCGAGCAACCGCCGCCTGGCCTGCACCAGATCGGCCGCACCATTGGACACCACCGCGTCCTTGTCCCCACCCGCCTTCGCGCCACCGCTGTGTTCTCGCCGACTGCTACCCACTGGCCCACCACCCATTCACGCGTGCGACCCCGCCCCGGCCGGAGAACCGGCGGGAGCGGGGCCGCCGCTCGATTCGAAGAACCCGCTACAGCGCGTCGGTGCCGCGCTCGCCCGTGCGGACCCGGATGATCGTCTCGACCGGGGTCACCCAGACCTTGCCGTCGCCGATCTTGCCGGTGCGCGAGGCCTCGACGATCACCTCGACGACCTTGTCCACCGAGGCGTCGTCGACGACGACCTCCACCCGCACCTTCGGCACGAAATCCACCGAGTACTCGGCGCCGCGGTAGACCTCGGTGTGCCCCTTCTGGCGGCCGTAGCCCTGCACCTCGCTCACGGTCATGCCCAGCACGCCCGCCTGCTCGAGACCGGTCTTCACGTCCTCCAACGTGAACGGTTTCACGATTGCGGTGATCAGTTTCATGTCGTCATGCCTCCTTGACGGCCGAACGTGCCGTGCCACCCACAGCAGCGAAATCGTATGCGGTTTCCGCGTGCTCGGACTCGTCCATGCCGACGAACTCGCCTTCTTCGTCGGCGCGCAGGCCGATCGTGAACTTGATCAGGTAGGCGATGACGGCCGTGGCGACCAGCGAGTAGGCCAGCACCGTGAACGCACCGACGGCCTGCAACTTCAACTGCTCGATGCCACCACCGTAGAACAAGCCCTCCACGGCCGCGGGCGCTTCCGGCGCGGCGACGAGGCCGACCATCAGCGTGCCGAGCAGACCGCCGACCAGGTGCACACCGACCACGTCGAGCGAATCGTCGAAGCCGAAGCGGAACTTCAATCCCACCGCGAGGGCACACAGCGCACCGGAAGCGATACCGATGGCGAGGGCGCCGACGACGTTGACCGAATGGCAGGCGGGGGTGATGGCGACCAGACCGGCCACGATGCCCGAGGCCGCACCGAGAGAGGTGGGCTTGCCGTCACGGATCTTCTCCACCACCAGCCAGGCCAGCAGCGCGGCGCCGGTGGCGACGGTGGTGGTCAGGAAGGCGGCACCGGCGATGCCATTGGCACCCACCGCGGAACCGGCGTTGAAGCCGAACCAGCCGAACCACAGCAGACCGGCGCCGAGCATGACGAAGGGCAGGTTGTGCGGCCGGAAGGGGGTCTTCGGCCAGCCCTTGCGCTTACCGAGCACGATCGCGAGCACCAGGCCCGCGGCACCGGCGTTGATGTGGACCGCGGTACCACCGGCGAAGTCGATCGCCTTCAGGTTGTTGGCGATCCAGCCGCCCGCCTCGGCGGTGACGCCGTCGAAGGCGAAGACCCAATGCGCGACGGGGAAGTAGACGACGGTCGCCCAGATACCGGCGAAGACCAGCCAGGCGCCGAACTTCATGCGGTCGGCGACCGCACCCGAGATGAGCGCGACGGTGATGATCGCGAACATGGCCTGGAAGGCGACGAAGACCGTCAGCGGGATGGTGCCCGCCAGCGGGACCCCGGCCGCTGCGCCGGTCTCGGCGTCGGCGAGGTAGGCGCCACCGAAGATCTGCCTGAGCCCGAAGTACTGACCCGGATCACCGATGAGGTTGGCCTTGTCGTCACCGAAGGTGATCGAGAAGCCGTAGAGCGCCCACAGCACGGCGACCAGGCCCATGGCGCTGATGCTCATCATGATCATGTTCAGCACGTTCTTGCTGCGGACCATGCCGCCGTAGAAGAACGCGAGTCCGGGTGTCATCAGCAGCACGAGTGCTGAACTGGCCAGCATCCATGCGGTGTCACCGGCGTCCGGCGCGCCGATTACGGGAAATGCCACCTTAATGTCCTCCTCATCTCGGGCCCCGCCGATTCCGGCGATTGGACCTGCACAGAAGGTTGCTCATTCGGTGTTTCATCCATGGCGCCCCCGTGTTTCACCTGGGTGAACGGATGGCACTCCCGTGTTGCTACCACGTTTCCGACTGTGCACAGGAGGTTTCCTGCCGGGTGTGAGCGGCGTGTCGGAGCAGCGAACTCGCAGCTGACAGGTGGTTTCGAGGAGTAGCGACGACGCGCGCACGCGCAGGAGCATGGGCGGCCCCGTTTTCCGCACATCCGGTCCGGATCGAGCGAGCCGATGCTCGATCCGGACCGGATGCTCAGCCGAGCAGTGCGTCCACGAACGCGCCGGGTTCGAACGGCGCCAGATCGTCGGCGCCCTCGCCGAGACCGACGAGCTTCACCGGGACACCGAGTTCGTGCTGCACCTGGAAGACGATGCCGCCCTTGGCGGTGCCGTCGAGTTTGGTGAGCACGACGCCGGTGATGTCGACGACCTCGGCGAACACCCGCGCCTGCATGAGCCCGTTCTGACCGACGGTCGAGTCGAGCACCAGCAGCACCTCGTCGACCGCGGCCTTCTTCTCCACGACCCGCTTGACCTTGCCGAGTTCGTCCATCAGTCCGGTCTTGGTGTGCAGGCGACCGGCGGTATCGATGAGCACCGCGTCGACGCCGCGGTCGATTCCGGCGGCGACGGCGTCGAAGGCGACCGCGGCCGGATCGGCGCCCTCTTTACCGCGCACGGTGTCGGCGCCGACCCGTTCGCCCCAGGTCTGGAGCTGATCGGCGGCGGCGGCGCGGAAGGTGTCGGCGGCGCCGAGCAGCACGCGGCGGCCGTCGGCGACGAGCACGCGGGCCAGTTTGCCGGTGGTGGTGGTCTTTCCGGTGCCGTTCACGCCCACGACCAGCAGAATCGACGGATGATCGGCATGCGGCAGGGCCCGGACGGAACGGTCGAGTTCCGGGCGAAGGGCCTCCACCAGGACATCACGCAGTACCACGCGGGCCTGGTCGGTGGTGCGGACGCTGCGCGCGGCCATCTCCTCGCGCAGCCGTTCGACCACCGCCGCGGTGCTCGCGGTGCCGAGATCGGCGAGGACCAGGGTGTCTTCGACCTCTTCCCAGGAGTCCTCGTCCAGGTCGCCGCCGCCGAGCAGACCGAGCAGGCTCTTGCCGACGGCGTTCTGCGAGCGCGACAGGCGCCCACGCAGCCGGACCAGACGACCCTCGGTGGGCTCGATCTCCTCGAGCGCGGGGGTCGGTTCGGCCTCGGCGACGGTATCGGGGACGGCGGGGGCCTCGGGCAGGGAGTCGACCGGCGGGGCGGAGTCGGCTGTCGCGGTGGCTGTGGGGGCGGTGTCGGAGGTGGCCGTGTCGCGGGTTTCCGGTGCGGCCGCTGTCTCATCGGTCGGAGCAGCGGTCTCCTCGGTCTGGACCGCTGTCTCGTCGGCAGGGGCCGTGGTCGCGTCGGCGGGGGCCGTGGACACGTCGGCAGGAGCCGTAGTCGCGGCTCCGGTGCCGGTCGCGGGTGTATCGGTGGGCGTGGTCTCCGCGGCCACGGTGTCGGTGGCTCCGCCGGGCGCCTCGGCCAGATCGGTGGGTTCGGGCAGCGGGACGTCGGTGATGCCGCGTCGAGGGGCGTCACGCGGAATGGCGGCATCGTCGCCGATATGTGGCTGGCCCTCGGTATCGGTGCGCTCGGCGGGCAAGGGTTCGGGCCGGGTGGCGGTCGCGGTGCCGCCCTGGCTGAAACTGAATCCGCCCGACGCCTTGTATCCACCGGACTTGTCGGTCAGCTCCTTGTCTTCGGTCGGCGCCGTCAGCGATACTCGCCCGCTCCGATACCGGACGAATCCGACAACGAGCGCGACGAGCAGGACGGCGGCGATCGCCGCGATCAGAATCCAGGCTTCGGAACTCACGCCGCCCATCCTTGCAGAACCGATTCTCGCCGGTCGTCGACCCGCCCGGACCAGGAAAGACGCCCGGACACAGCCCGCGAGATTTCTTGTCCTGCGGAACTTCTCACGGCATGCCCATAGGATCGGCGACTGTGACAGATCGAAACGTGCTTGGGGGTCCGCTCGAAGAGTGCGGCACCGATCCGATGACCGGCTTCTACCGCGACGGCTGCTGTAGCACCGGTCCGGAGGATCTGGGTAGCCACACCGTGTGCACGGTCGTCACGACCGAGTTTCTGGAACACCAGGCGTCGATCGGCAACGACCTGAGCACCCCGCGCCCGGAGAACAATTTCCCCGGCCTGCAACCCGGAGACCGGTGGTGTGTGGTCGCGGTGCGCTGGTTGCACGCGCACGAGGACGGTGTCGCCGCGCCGGTGATACTCGCGGCCACCCATGAGAACGCCCTGGAAGTGATCTCGATGGACATCTTGCGCAAATACGCCGTCGATGTCCCCGACGACGTCAGCGACCTGCTGTGAGGTCGAGCGGGTGAGATGAGCGGCTGATCCGGCAACCCGGCCGAAGCGGGCCGCCGGTGCGCCGATGGTTCGAGCCCGCGGGCTCAGCCGTCCTCGAATTCGCGCCGCAGATCCTCCACGACCCTGTCCGGGTTCTCACCGGGCAGCGGATTGGCGGCCAATGCCTTGCGGATGTCTTCCAGCGCTTCGACCCGGTACTGCCTGCGCGCCGAGGCGATCAACTGCTCGCGGACGTGTTCCTCCAGCGACAGCCCGGCCGCCGCCGCCCGTTGGCGTAGGACCTCGGCGTTGCTCAGACGACCACCCCCGCCTCAGCCGGACGCTGCGCCCGCCGTCGCCAGGTTCTCCCCGCGCATCCGTTGGGAGATCACCTGGGTGATGCCGTCACCGCGCATGCTGACGCCGTAGAGGGCGTCGGCGATCTCCATGGTCGGCTTCTGGTGGGTGATGACGATCAGCTGGCTCTTCTCCCGCAGCTGTTCGAACAGCCCGATCAGGCGGCGCAGGTTGGTGTCGTCGAGGGCGGCCTCCACCTCATCCATCACATAGAACGGTGAGGGGCGGGCGCGGAAGATCGACACCAGCAGCGCGACCGCCGTCAGCGACTTCTCCCCGCCGGACAGCAGTGAGAGCCGCTTGACCTTCTTACCGGGCGGACGGGCTTCCACCTCGATGCCGGTGGTGAGCATGTCCGAGGGGTCGGTGAGCAGCAGTCTGCCCTCACCGCCGGGGAACAGTTTCGCGAACACGCCGACGAATTCGCGCTCCACATCGGCGTAGGCCTCGGTGAAGACCTGGAGGATGCGGGCATCCACCTCGGCGACCACATCCAGCAGGTCCTTGCGCGCGTTCTTGACGTCCTCGAGCTGAGTGGCGAGGAAGTTGTAGCGCTCCTCGAGCGCGGCGAACTCCTCCAGCGCCAGCGGATTCACCTTGCCGAGGGTGGCCAGATCCTTCTCCGCGCGTTTGGCGCGCCGCTCCTGGGTCGCGCGGTCGAAGGGCATGGGTGTGGGTGCGGTGACGTCTTCGCCGCGCTCCCTGGCCTGTTCGTACTCCTGCCATTCCAACGCCGAGGGCGGCAACGGAGTATCGGGGCCGTATTCGGCGATCAGATCGGCGAGTGCGATACCGAACTGTTCGGCGATCGTGGCTTCCAGCTGCTCGATCCGCAACGCCGCCTGTGCCTTGGCCACCTCGTCGCGGTGCACGGCGTCGGTGAGCTGGGACAGCTGGGCGGTCAGCGCGCGCACCCGCTCCTTGATCTGGTCCACCTGGGCGGCGCATTCGGTACGACGGCGCACCAGCTGGTCGCGGCGGGCGGCGGCCTCGGCGACCACACGTTCGAGTTCGGCGGCGACCTTCGCCCCGGATTCGGCGACGGCGGCGGCCACCGCGGCGGCTTGTGTGCGGGCGGCCTGGGCGCGTTCGGCCCGCGCGCGGGTCTCGCGTTCGGTGCGAGCGGCGCGGCGCAGCGAATCCGCCTTACCGCGGACCGATTCGGCGCGTTCCTCGGCCGTGCGCACAGCCAGGCGTGACTCGACCTCCATCGAGCGGGCCTCGGCGAGCGCGGCGGCCGCCTCCTCACGGGCCCGGCCCGCGGCTTCGGTGCCCGCGGCGCCCATGCCGTCGTCATCGTTGTCGGAGTGTTCGAGTTCGGCGTGGCGCAGCCGGTCCTCGAGTTCGGCGAGCGAGGCGAGCGCCTGTTCCCGTCCGGCTTCGGCTTCGCTGCGCTGGACGGTGAGCCGGTCGATATCGGCGTGCGCGGCGCGGGCGGTCTGACCGAGCCTGCCGAGCCGTTCGTAGATCGCGACCAGCGCCTGATCGGATTCGTGCAGCGCCATCAGGGCGTGGTCGACGGCGTCCTTGCGGTCGGCCTGTTCGGCGAGGGCACCGGCCAGCGCGGCTTCCAGTCCCTCCGCGCGACGTTTGGCGGAGACCAATTCGGCTTCGGCGGTGTCGATATCGGCCTGAATCTCCAATTGGCTCGGCGCACGGTCGGAGCCGCCGAGCAGCCAGCCGGTGCCCGCGAGATCACCGTCCCTGGTCACCACGCGCAGCTGCGGACGGACGGCAAGAAATTCGGCGGCCGCGGCGAGGCCGTCGACCACGACGACGTCGGCGGTGAGCGCTGCGACGGCCGAATGCACGGTAGCGGCGCAGTCGACCACGCCGCCGAGCCAGCGTGCGTCCCCCGGCAGTGGATCGTCGGTCTCGGAGGCCGCACCGCGGACGGGCGTGCGGCTACCGGGCGTCGCGACCCCATCGGTGTCGGTGGGCGTGCCATCGGCCGGAGCTTCACCATCGCCACCGAATACCAGCGCCGCACGGCCCCCATCGGCCGCCTTGAGCGCCTGCACGGCCGCGTATGCGGTCCGCGCCGATCCGGCGGCGACGGCGTCGGCGAGCGGTCCGAGGACGGCCGCCACGGCCGCCTCGAATCCCGGATGCACCCGGATCAGCGTCGACAGCGGGCCGACCAGGTCTTCGCCGTGATGTTCGGTGAGCCAGCCCGCACCGTCACGGCGGGCGAGGTTCATCCCGAGCGCTTCGATCCTCGCGGTCAGCGAGGCCACCCGTTTTCCGGCGTCGCGATCCTGTTCGCGCAGTTCGTCGACGCGCTGATCGGCCAATTTCAAGGCCTGTACGGCATGCTCGTGCTGGGCGTCGAGTCCGGCCTCACCGGCGTCGAGATCACCGAGTTCGGTCTGCACCGTATCGAATTCGTCCTGGGCGGCCTCACCGCGCTGTCTGGCCTCGGCGATCGACACCGACAGCCGCGAGATCTCGGCGTCGACCGATTGCGCCCGCGTCCGCAACGTATCGACCTGCCCGGACAGCCGGGCCAGGCCCTCACGGCGATCGGCGATGGCGCGCACGGCGGCGAGATGCGCCTGCTCGGCCGCCTTGGCGGCATGTTCGCGTTCGGCCAGCGCGTCGCGCGCGGCTTCCAGGGTTTCGGTGGCCATCTCCACCGCTTCGCGCAGTTCGGCTTCCTCGGCCTCCACCCGGTCTGCTTCGGCTTCGAGCTGATCGGGGTCGCGGCCGGTGCCCGTCGGCGCGCTGGTGTCCAGATGACGGGCGCGGTCACCGGCGATCCTGATGGTCGCGTTGACGCGTTCGGCCAGCGCCGAGAGCTGGAACCACAGCTGGGCCGCGGCATCGGCGCTGGGGGTGAGCTTGCCGAGCTGGAATTCCTGCTGGGCGAGCGCGGCATTGGCGGCATCCAGTTCGGACTGCACGGTGATCTGCTGTTCGCGGGCGTAGGCCTCTTTGCTCTGCTGGCTCTCCAGCTCACCGCGCCGGGTCACCAGATCGTCGGCGGCCAGCCGCAGGCGGGCATCACGCAGATCGGATTGCACGGTCTGCGCGCGCCGCGCCACCTCGGCCTGTTTGCCGAGCGGTTTGAGCTGACGGCGCAGTTCGGTGGTGAGGTCGGTGAGCCGGGCCAGATTGGCCTGCATGGCCTCCAGCTTCCGGACCGCCTTCTCCTTGCGTTTGCGGTGTTTGAGCACGCCAGCGGCCTCTTCGATGAAGGCGCGGCGGTCTTCGGGCCGGGATTCCAGGATCGCCGAGAGTTGCCCCTGCCCCACAATGACGTGCATTTCCCGGCCGATACCGGAGTCGCTGAGCAGTTCCTGCACATCCATCAATCGGCAGGAGCTGCCGTTGATCTCGTATTCACCGGCACCGTCACGGAACATCCGGCGGGTGATGGAGACCTCGGCGTAGTCGATGGGAAGTGCGCCGTCGGAATTGTCGATGGTGAGCGTGACCTCGGCGCGACCGAGCGCGGCCCGGCCCGAAGTGCCGGCGAAGATGACGTCCTGCATCTTGCCGCCGCGCAGCGCCTTGGCGCCCTGCTCGCCCATCACCCAGGTGAGCGCATCGACGACATTGGATTTACCGGATCCGTTCGGCCCGACCACACAGGTGATCCCCGGCTCGAACCGCAGCGTCGTCGCGGACGCGAAGGATTTGAAGCCCTTCAACGTCAAGCTCTTCAGATGCAAATCCGGCGACCTTTCCGTGTACTGCCGTGGGGAGCACGGGCCTGGCACCGCCCGGTCGTACTCCGGCGACCAGTCATGGTAGCCGCCTGCGACCGGGCAGGGCCCACCCCAGGCTAATCACCCGCCGCCGAATCTCCGGCATTTCACCACCGCCGCCGAGCACAGGTGCGGTGCGCACAGCACACCGTGAGCATCCGGGACAGGCCCCGCGCGATCGGGTCAGGCCGACCTGCACAACCGCCCGGATTCGAAGCCCGTGATCGCCCGGAAGGCGAGCACCGCACCCCAGGGGCCGATCACCCAGATCGGCCACGGATAGGTGAATTCACCTGCGGCCAGCGAGATGGAACCCCAGATGACCAGTACCAGCACGCTGACGAACAGCCAGGACGCGGCCTCGATGCGCTGCCAGATGGGGATGCGCGGCCCTCGCGACACAGCGGTCTGCGGCTTGGGCGCCTTGGGCAGCGTCGGCAGATCCGACAGGACGAGGCCAAGATCGTCGCGGGTGGTGGTGGCCCACACCTGGGCGACCCGCTGGTCGTATTCGGCCAGGTCGAGGCGTCCGTCGGCGAGGTGTGTGCTCAGCAGCTCCACGGTCTGCGCGCGTTCGGCGTCGGAAGCCCTGGTGCCCGGCGAGATGTCCATTGCTGTTCCTAACGACAGGGCCCGTACGAGCGAGCCACATTCCACAGTGGAATAAGATGGGTCCAGAATGCGACTTCCACAGTGGAATGTCAAGAGGGCGGGGTGCTAGAGAATGGCGAAAGCGACGACCAGGCCCAGCGCGAAGTGCGCGGCCGCGACGATCAGCGCCTCCACGGCGAACCGATCGGCATGCAGGACCGCACCGATATCGATCCCGATCGCCTTCTCGATCACGCGCACCGAGATGATCTGCGCGACGATGCCGACCAGCCCGAACACCAGCGCCGCGATCAACCCCTCCACCAGCTTGCCCGCCGAGGCGAAGATCGCGAGCACCACGATGAAAGCCATGCTGATCATGCCCGCGGCCGTCACCACGACGGCATTCGGCCTGCCCTCGACCACGAGTGTGCGCAAACGCCCTGGCGTGGTGAGGTCGATGCCGTAGAAGCCGATCACCATCAGCACCAAACCGACGATGGCGTAGAGCAGGATGGCTCCCACGCCGTCACCCAGCGAACTCCAGTAGTTCGAATCGAGGGCGAGAGCGGTCATCGTGATCCTTCCGGAGGACGGGAAACGCGGCGGGGTGCTCGCCCACGCAATCTATTCGGTGATGATCCGATGCGGTACGAAGGCGGCGCCGTCGTCGGTGATCAGACCGGCGGTCTCCCGGATACCGAGGCCCGCCGCCTCGTCGCCCACGAGCCAGGTGCCCAGTACCGGACGCATGTCGTCGAAGCGGGGCAGCGGGTCGAGCAGCTGGTAGACATAGCCTTCCTCGCCGTACACCCCGCCGGTGGCGGTTTCCAGCCCGGCGCCGACGATGGTCATATTGGCGCCTTCGCGGCCCAGTTTGGGTTTGCGGATGTATTCGGTCAGTTCATTGGGCTGGTCGAGGTAGGCGGGCAGCAGGTTCGGATGCCCCGGATACATCTCCCACAGCACGGCCAGGATCGCCTTGTTGCTGAGCAGGGTCTTCCACAGCGGTTCGATCCACGTGGTTTCGGGCAGGCTGTCGACCACCCGCTTACCGAATTCGTCATCGAGCACCCATTCCCACGGGTACAGCTTGAAAATCGCCTCGATCGGCGCCTCGGCCAGATCGACGAACCGGTCCAGTTCGGTGTCGTAGCCGACTTCCTCGATGGGCAGGGCGATGGTGTCGAATCCGGCCTCGGCGGCGGTTTCCTGCATGTAGGCGGTGGTGACGTTGTCCTCACCGGTCGCGTCGGCGCCGGACCAGGTGAAATGCAGATGGCTGCCGTGCAGTGTCGGTCGCAGGGCGCTCCAGCGTTCGACCAGTTTCTCGTGCAGCGAATTCCACTGGTCCCCACCGGGATAACGGTCGGTGAGCCAATGCCACTGCACGATCGCCGCCTCCAGCAGCGAGGTGGGCGTGTCGGCGTTGTACTCGAGCAGCTTGGCGGGGCGGCGCGCGTCGTAGCGCAGATCGAACCGGCCGTACACGTACGGGTCACCGCGACGCCAGGATTCGGCGATCGGACCCCAACTCCATTCGGGCAGGCCGAAATCGCCGAAGCGTTCGGTGAGCACGACGTGCTCCACCGCGTTCAGGCACATCGAATGCAGTAGTTCGACATCGGCTTCGAGAGCGAGGATCTCGTCCATCTCGAATTCGTAGTGCACCGATTCGTCCCAGTACGGCCGTGGATTGCCGCTCGCGTCGCGGCCGGGCGCGCCGTAGACGAGTCCCTGGTCCTCGGTGATCTGCTGCCAGCCGGGGCGCGGGGTGTCGCGGACTCGCCGCATCAGGAACCGCCACCGGATTTGCTGCCGAGCCCGCCGCGCTGGATGACCGTGCCGCTCTTGGTGGTGATCTCGGCGCCCTTCGGTTTGACCGTCGTCCCGCCGACGGGCGGCTTGCCGACGGTGTTGTTGCCACCGTAGTAGTAGCGGTACTGCATGCCGTTGTAGATGAAGATGCCACCGACCCCGGCGTGCCCGGCCGAACTGGCCCGGCTGCAACGGTCGTCCTCCACGACGGTCTCGTTGCCGTTCTCGTCGACGACGGTGCAGTAGGCAGTGACCTGATCCGGCGCGGCCACCGCCCGATAGGCGAGGTATCCGCCGCCGACCAACGCCGCCACACCGACCACGGCCGCACCGCCGATCATCACCCGCTTGCGGGTGCGCCGACCGGCTTCCTCCCGAGCGATGGCGGCCTGCGCTTCGGCTTCGGCCTTGCGACGCGCCTTGTCCCTGGCCCGCGCTTCGGCCACGGTCGGCGGACGCGGCTGGGTGCGGCCGGGTTCCTGGCGATGGATGCTTCCCGGACGCGGTGCCGACGGCGGGCCCGCGGGTTTCGACAGGGACGGCGAGGGTTGCTCACTCGCACCGGCCCCGCTGGGTGCCGGGCTGTCCGACTCCGGCTGGCCTCGATCCGGTCGATTCGGCTCCGACCACCCGTCCTCGGGTCGGTTATCACCCGTCGGCGTCTGCTCGCTCATGACCGCACCTGCTCGGCGCTCGTGGTCACCAACGAAGGCTCGGCTGTGTCGACTCGTCGCTCGCTTCGCTCGCTCATGTCTGGCCTCCCCGCCTCGCCCGGTCGGTCAACCTACCGCTCCTCGAATCCGCTCAGATCGCCGCGCGCGGGCTCCCAATTGTCCACCACCAGGGTGACACGACCCGGCGTGTCACCGGAGCGAAGCAGCTCGAGTAGGCGGTCGCAATCGGCGCGCGGGCCCTCCGCGACGACGTGCACGCGCCCGTCGCGCGCATTGGTCGCGTGCCCGGTGAGGCCGAGTTCGAGTGCGCGCGAGCGGGTCCACCAGCGGAACCCGACGCCCTGCACCATGCCGTGTACCCAGGCGCTGAGCCGGACCGGCTCCTGCGGGCCCGGCGGCATCAGTCGGCGGTGTCCACGTCGAACGACAGGGTGACCTCGGTGCCCGCCTTCAATGTGCGACCGACCGTGCACACCTTGTCGATGGCGCGCTGCACCGTGACCAGCAGCCGCTGCCTGGCCTCCGGGTCCAGTTCGCTGAGATCGAGTTCGAAGACCTCGTCGAGCCGCGGGTAGACCTCGTTCTCGCGGTCGGCGGCGCCGGAGACCCGGATGGTGGCGTCGTAGTTGTCGCCGAGGCGGCGGGACAGCGGGAAGTCCGAGCTGAGCCCGGAGCAGGCGGCCAGTGCGATCTTGAGCAGCTCACCGGGGGTGAACACGCCGGGCACGCTCTCCGACCCGATCAGTACCTCGGCGCCGCGGGAGCTGCGTCCGGTGTAGCGGCGGGTTCCGGTGCGCTCGACCCACAGCGTCGTGGATCCGGGTGCAACGGTGTTCGCGGAGGCGGCGCCCGCCGGTGCGGCGGCCTCGGTCACGGGTGCGGCGGTGTGTTCAGCCATGGGCTCGATCCTGCCATCTGTCTCGGAGGC
Source organism: Nocardia cyriacigeorgica (assembly GCF_029868385.1). Classification (GTDB taxonomy): domain Bacteria; phylum Actinomycetota; class Actinomycetes; order Mycobacteriales; family Mycobacteriaceae; genus Nocardia; species Nocardia cyriacigeorgica_F. The sequence goes on from NZ_JARWNX010000051.1 coordinate 118,470, forward strand.
GATTCACGCCTGCCAACACCGGCGGGCCGCGCGCTCATTCCTGGAACCGATAACCCATGCCCGCTTCGGTGAGCAGATGCTTCGGTCGCGACGGATCGTCTTCGAGCTTGCGGCGCAACTGGGCCAGGTAGACGCGCAGATAGTGGGTCTCGGTGGCATAGGACGGACCCCACACCTCGCGCAGCAGCTCACGACGTCCGACGAGCTTGCCGCGGTGGCGCACCAGCATTTCGAGCATGCCCCATTCGGTGGGGGTGAGATGGACGTTCACGCCGTTCTTGGTGACCTGCTTGGCAGCGAGGTCGACGGTGAACGACGAGGTCACCACCACCGGATCGCCGGTATCGCCGTCGGTGGCGCCACGGCGGACGGCCGCACGCAGCCGCGCCAGCAGCTCGTCCATGCCGAACGGTTTGGTGACGTAGTCATCGGCGCCCGCATCCAGCGCCTCCACCTTGTCGGCCGAATCGGTGCGCGCCGACAGCACGATCACCGGCGCCGAGGTCCAGCCGCGCAGCCCGGCCAGCACGTCGATGCCGTCCATATCGGGTAGCCCGAGATCGAGGATCACCACATCGGGATGCCGATCCGCCGCCACCCGCAGCGCCGCGGCGCCGTTCCCGGCGGTGAACACCTCGTACCCGCGCACCGACAGATTGATGCGCAGCGCACGCACGATCTGCGGCTCGTCATCGACCACCAGCACCTTGGTGGCGAGCGCGTCGCGTTTGTTCTCGGTCATCACGCCTTCCCGGTTCCGTGGTCGCGGCCATCGCCTGCGGGCAGCTCGACCAGCATCGTCAATCCTCCACCCGGCGTCGGCTCGGCGTGCACCGTCCCGCCCATCGCTTCGACGAAGCCGCGCACGACCGACAGCCCGAGGCCGACACCGGTGGTGTTGTCGCGATCGCCGAGTCGTTGGAACGGCTCGAACAACTGCTCCTCGGCACCGGCCGGAATGCCGGGCCCGATATCGACCACCGCGATGGCGACCTTGTCCGCATCGCGTTCGGCGGTGATCCTGACCGGGGTACCGGGCGTGGAGTGGCGCAGGGCGTTGTCGATGAGGTTGGCGAGCACGCGTTCGAGCAGGCCGCCGTCGGCGCGCACCGACAGCGCATCCACGGTGACCTCCACCCGGTCCATCGCCGCGCGACGCATACCGCGGGCCCCCATCCCGACGCCGACCAGCGCGCGATGCACCACCTCGTCCAGATACACCTGCCGCAGCTGCGGCGACACCACCCCGACGGCCAGCCGTGAGGAATCCAGCAGATTACCCACCAGCGCGGTGAGCTGGTCCACCGATTCCTCGACCGTCTCCAGCAGTTCGGCGGTGTCTTCCGGCGAGAATTCGACGTCGTCGCTGCGCAGACTCGACACCGCCGCCTTCGCCCCGGCCAGCGGGGTCCGCAGATCATGGCTGACCGCCGACAGCAGGGCCCGCCGCAGCCGGTCCGCCTCGAGCAGCGCGGCCGCCGCGCCCGCTTCCTCGGCCAGCCGTGCCTGTCGCACCAGTCCGACGGCCTGGTTGGCGACGGCGGTGAGCACCGGACGATCACCCGCGGCCAGCGGACGACCGGACAGCAGCAGCCGGTGCACCGTGTCACCGGCCTCGATCGTGGTGTCGGCCTCGGCCGGACGATGCGGCGGTTCGGCGCCGACGGCAGCCAGCACCGTCTCCCCCGCGACCAGTGCCACCGCGCGCATACCGTAGGTCTCCCTGACCTGTTCGAGCAGTTTGGGCAGATCCGCACCGTACAGCACGGCACCGGCGAACACCGTCAACAGTTCCGCCTGCCGAGATGCCTTGCGCGCCTGTCTGGTTCGCGCCGCCGCCCGGTCCACCAGGGCGGCCATCGCCACCGCGACGATGAGCAGCACCACGATGGTGATGACACTGTCCGGTTCGGCGACGGTGAGGCTGTAGCGGGGTTCGGCGAAGAACCAGTTCAGCAGCACACCCGACAGCAGCGCCGACATCGCGGCGGGCAGCACACCACCGAGCAGCGAGACCAGCACCACCGCGACGAAGAACATCGCGCTGAGCCCACCCAGTTCGAGCGCGCTGTCGAGGAACCCGGCGCCGATCGCACACACCAGCACCGGCACCGCGATCGCCGCCACCCACGCCCACACCGGTCGACGCAGGACCGGCCAATGTTTGCGCAGTCCCCGATTGGCTTCCTCGTGGGTGACCATGTGCACGTCGATCTTGCCGGACTGCTGCACCACCGACGAGCCGATGCCCTCGTCGAACATGCGCGCCCAGCGTGAGCGCCGCGAAGTGCCGAGCACGAGCTGGGTGGCGTTCACCTCGCGGGCGAATTCCAGCAGTGCCGCTGGCACGTCCTCACCGGTCACGGTGTGCAGGGAGGCGTCCAGGCTGGCGGCGAGTTCGCGCAGCCGCGACAGCCGCGCGGTGGACACACCGGCCAGTCCGTCACCGCGCACCACATGCACCACCACCAGATCGGCACTGGATTTGGTGGCGATGCGGCTCGCGCGGCGCACGATCGTCTCCGATTCCGGTCCGCCGGTCACCGCGACGACCACCCGTTCGCGTGCCTCCCACAGTTCGGTGATCCGGTGATCGGCCCGATATTTGGCGAGCGCGGCATCGACCTGGTCGGCCAGCCACAGCAGCGCCAGCTCGCGCAGCGCGGTGAGGTTGCCCGGCCGGAAGTAGTTGCGCAGCGCGGCATCGACCTTCTCGGCGGCGTAGACGTTGCCATGGGACATCCTGCGCCGCAGCGCTTCCGGGGTGATGTCCACCAGTTCGATCTGTTCGGCGCTGCGCACCACCGCGTCGGGGACGGTTTCGCGCTGCTGGATGCCGGTGATCTGTTCGACCACATCGTTGAGGCTTTCCAGATGCTGCACATTGACCGTGGAGATCACGTCGATGCCCGCGTCGAGCAGTTCGGCGATGTCCTGCCAGCGTTTCTCGTTCGCGCTGCCCGGCGTATTGGTGTGGGCGAGTTCGTCGACCAGCACCACGGCGGGGTGACGTCGCAGTACCGCGTCCACGTCGAGTTCGGGCCTGGCGGTGCCCCGGTATTCGATGATCTTCGGCGGAATCCGTTCGATGCCCGCCAACAGGGCGGCGGTCTTGGCGCGGCCATGGGTCTCCACGACCGCGGCCACCACATCGCGGCCGCGTTCCAGCCGGCGGTGCGCCTCACCGAGCATGGCGTAGGTCTTGCCGACACCCGGCGCGGCGCCGAGGTAGATCCGCAGATGCCCGCGCTTCACTCGTCCATCATCGCGCGAGTCGCGACCGATCCCCGGTAGGTGCGCACACGCACCGCGCGCGGGCGCCGCCGATCCTGCCGCATGCCGACCATGCGGATGGTCAGCGCACAACAGAGGAAACCGAGAACGACCGCGACGGTCACCATCGACACAACGAACTCCTTCCACACCGGATGTACCGGTCACGTGGGGATTCCGATCGGCCGGTGTCCCACTTTCTACCGCTGGTTCCCGGCGTGGGCGGCGTCTTTACGGACTCCTTACGGCCCGACCCCGCACCTTGACAGCTTCCTTCCGGGCGACCGGTGAGGTGTCAACGAAACGCAAATGCCGTGCCATCGGGCGCCAAGAAGTCGTAAGGAGTGGTCTCGAGCGCCCTGTCGGGCGCTTGACTCGATCTCCGGCGCGCTTCATGTCCGAAGCGCGAAGGAGGTCTAGGAAACACATGTCTGTCGTGCTGTACGCCGTGCTGACGATCGCGTTGTTCGCGGTGCTCGGCCTCATCCAGCGGGGGGTGGAACGGCTGTGATCGCCAATATCGTCGGCCTGGTGCTCGCCGTCGCGATCGCCGGGTTCATGGTGGCCGCATTGCTGTTCCCGGAGAGGTTCTAGTGAGTACCACTACCGCCGGGATCCTCTTCGTGGTGTCCCTGATCGTCGCGCTGGCCGTGGTGCATGTCCCGCTGGGCGACTACATGTACCGGGTGTACAACGGCACCCGGCATTCCCGGGTCGAGCGCGTGCTCTACCGCCTGGTGGGTGCGCAGCCCGAGGTGGAGCAGACCTGGCCGGTGTACGCGCGCAGCGTGCTCGCGTTCTCCGCGGTCGGCATCCTGTTCCTGTTCGGCTTCCAGCTGATCCAGGGCGTGCTGCCATGGCATCTGACCGATCCCGGCACCGAGATGACCGCGCCGCTGGCCTGGAACACCGCGGTCAGCTTCGTCACCAATACCAACTGGCAGAACTACTCCGGGGAATCCACCCAGGGTCATCTGGTGCAGATGGCCGGGCTCGCGGTGCAGAACTTCGTCTCCGCGGCCGTCGGTATGGCGGTGGCGGTGGCGCTGGTGCGTGGATTCGCGCGCAGGCGCACCGGTGACCTCGGCAACTTCTGGGTCGATCTGGTGCGCGGCACCATTCGCATCCTGCTGCCCATCGCCTTCGTCTCGGCGATCGTGCTGATCGCCGGTGGCGCGATCCAGAACTTCCACCTGCACGATCAACTCGCGCAGACGCTCACCGGCACCGAGCAGACCATCCCCGGCGGCCCCGTGGCCAGCCAGGAAGTCATCAAGGAACTCGGCACCAATGGTGGCGGTTTCTACAATGCCAACTCTGCTCACCCGTTCGAGAACCCGGCGACCTGGACCAACTGGCTGGAGATCTTCCTGATCCTGGTGATCAGCTTCTCGCTGCCGCGGACCTTCGGTCGTATGGTGGGCAGCCGCACACAGGGTTACGCGATCGTGGCGGTGATGGGCACCATCGCGTTGGCGAGCGTAACGCTCACCAACCTGTTCCAGCTCCAGCATCACGGCACCGTCCCGACCGCGATCGGCGCGTCGATGGAGGGTGTGGAACAGCGCTTCGGCGTGGCGGATTCGGCCACCTTCGCCGCCTCCACCACCCTGACCTCGACCGGTGCGGTGAACTCCTTCCACGATTCCTACACCAGCCTCGGCGGGCTGATGACGATGTTCAACATGCAGCTGGGCGAGGTCGCGCCGGGCGGTGTGGGCGCGGGCCTGTACGGCATGCTCATCCTCGCGGTGATCACCGTGTTCGTAGCCGGGCTGATGGTCGGGCGCACACCCGAATACCTCGGTAAGAAGATCACCCCGCGCGAAATCAAACTCGCCGCAGCCTATTTCCTGGTCAGCCCACTGATCGTGCTGGTGGGCACGGCGCTGGCGATGGCGATGCCCGGACAGCGGGCGAGCATGCTGAACTCCGGTCCGCACGGCTTCTCCGAAGTGCTCTACGCCTTCACCTCGGCCGCCAACAACAATGGCTCCGCCTTCGCCGGACTCACCGGCAATACCGACTGGTACAACACCGCGCTCGGGCTCGCCATGCTGTTCGGCCGGTTCCTGCCGATCATCCTGGTGCTCGCGCTCGCCGGTTCACTGGCGCGCCAAGGCGCCACCCCCGCGTCGATCGGCACGTTGCCGACGCACCGGCCGCAGTTCGTCGGCATGGTCGTCGGGGTGACCGTGATCCTGGTCGCGCTCACCTTCCTGCCCGCGCTCGCGCTCGGGCCGCTCGCCGAAGGAATCCACTGATGACCACGTCTGTCACCGATACCTCCCGCTCGTCGCAGGTGCCGGCCGCATCGCGCTCGGTGCCGCGCGGAGTTCTCGATCCGGCAATGCTGCTGTCCTCACTGCCCGACGCCCTGCGCAAACTCGATCCGCGCACCCTGTGGCGGAATCCGGTGATGCTGATCGTCGAGATCGGCGCGGTCTGGTCGACTGTGCTCGCGCTGGCGGACCCGAGCTTCTTCGGCTGGGCGATCGTGGCGTGGTTGTGGTTGACCGTGCTGTTCGCCAATCTCGCCGAAGCCGTGGCCGAGGGCCGCGGCAAGGCGCAGGCGGACACGCTGCGCAAGGCCAAAACCGATACCGTCGCGCGTCGGCTGCCCGGTTGGGCGCCCGGCGCGCGGGTCACCGAGGAACGGGTGGGCGCGCCGGACCTGCGCCGCGGTGATCATGTCGTGGTCGAGGCGGGTGAGGTGATCCCCGGCGACGGCGATGTGGTCGAAGGCATCGCCTCGGTCGACGAATCGGCCATCACCGGCGAATCGGCGCCCGTCATCCGAGAATCCGGCGGCGACCGTTCGGCGGTCACCGGCGGTACCACGGTGCTGTCGGATCGCATCGTCGTCGAGATCACCCAGGAGCCGGGCGCGAGTTTCATCGACAAGATGATCGCGCTGGTCGAGGGTGCGAGCAGGCAGAAGACGCCGAACGAGATCGCGCTCAACATCCTGCTCGCCGCCTTGACGATCATCTTCGTGTTCGCGGTGGTGACCTTGCAGCCGATGGCGATCTTCGCCAAATCGAACAATCCCGGTGTGCCGGACAGTTCGGCGCTCGACGCGCACGGTGTCACCGGAATCGTGCTGGTATCGCTGCTGGTGTGCCTGATCCCGACCACCATCGGCGCATTGTTGTCGGCCATCGGCATCGCGGGCATGGACCGGCTGGTGCAACGCAATGTGCTGGCCATGTCCGGGCGTGCGGTGGAGGCGGCCGGTGATGTGAACACGCTGCTGCTGGACAAGACCGGCACCATCACCCTCGGCAACCGGCAGGCCTCGGAATTCGTTCCGGTGCCCGGCATCTCCGCCGACGCGTTGGCCGATGCGGCGCAACTGTCGAGCCTGGCCGATGAGACGCCCGAGGGGCGGTCCATCGTGGTGTACGCGAAACAGGCCTACGGCAAACGTGAGCGCACTCCCGGCGAGCTGACCGAGGCGACCTGGGTGGAGTTCACCGCGCAGACCCGCATGTCGGGTGTGGACCTCTCCGACGGCCGCAGTCTGCGCAAGGGTGCCGCGTCGGCGGTCACCGAATGGGTGCGGGCACAGGGTGGTTCGGTGCCCGAGGAGGTCGGCGCGATCGTGGACGGTATCTCCGCTTCCGGTGGTACGCCGCTGGTGGTGGGCGAGACCGTCGACGGGCAGGCCCGGCTGCTGGGCGTTGTGCATCTGAAGGACGTCGTCAAACACGGTATGCGGGAACGTTTCGACGAGATGCGCCGCATGGGCATCCGCACCGTGATGATCACCGGCGACAACCCGCTGACCGCCAAGGCCATCGCCGACGAGGCCGGTGTCGACGACTTCCTCGCCGAAGCCACCCCCGAGGACAAGCTGGCGCTGATCAAGCAGGAGCAGGACGGCGGCAGGCTCGTCGCCATGACCGGTGACGGCACCAATGACGCACCGGCGCTCGCACAGGCCGATGTCGGCGTGGCGATGAACACTGGTACCTCGGCGGCCAAGGAAGCCGGGAACATGGTCGATCTGGATTCGGATCCGACCAAGCTGATCGAGATCGTCGAGATCGGTAAACAGTTGCTCATCACCCGTGGGGCGCTGACGACGTTCTCGATCTCCAATGACATCGCCAAGTACTTCGCGATCATCCCCGCGTTGTTCGTCTCGCTGTTCCCCGGCCTCGACGCCTTGAACATCATGCGGCTGGCGAGCCCGCAGTCGGCGATCCTGTCGGCGGTGATCTTCAACGCGCTGGTGATCGTCGCGTTGATTCCGCTGGCATTGCGCGGGGTGAAGTACCGCCCAAGCGATGCCTCGTCGCTGCTGAGCCGCAATCTGCTGGTCTATGGGCTCGGCGGCATCGTCACGCCGTTCCTCGGTATCAAACTCATCGACCTCGTGGTCCAACTCTTCCCCGGGATGTCCTGATATGTCTGTGTTCTCGATGCGGAATACCACCTGGATCCGCCAGCATCTGGCGGCGCTGCGGGCCTTGCTCGTACTGACCGCCATCACCGGGATCGTCTATCCCCTCGCTGTCTTCGCGGCGGGCCAGCTGCCCGGTCTGAACGACAAGGCCGACGGCTCGCTGCTGCATTCCGACGGAAAGGTGGTCGGCAGCAGCCTCATCGGCCAATCGTTCACCGACGCAGACGGCAACGCGCTGCCACAGTACTTCCAGAGCCGCCCGTCAGCCGCGGGCGACGGCTACGACCCCCTGTCCACCTCCGCCAGCAACCTCGGCCCCGAGGACATCGTGGATACCGCCGCCCGCACCAGTCTGCTCACCACCGTCTGTACCCGCAGCAAGGAGATCGCCGACCGCGAGGGCGTCGACGGTTCCCGCCCGTTCTGCACGAAAGACGGTGTAGGCGCCGTGCTCTCGGTGATCGGACCGCGCAACGCCGACGGCGAGGTGAGCGCGCCGGTCCGCGTGGTCAGCGTCAACGAACTCTGCCCTGCCACGCCCTTCGTGACCACGTATCTGGGCGTCGACGTCGACTGCGCCGACCCAGGAGCCGACTACTCCATCGGCCGCATCGTCCCGATCCGTGGCACCGCCCCCGACACCCCCGCCGTCCCCGCCGACGCGGTAACCGCCAGCGGCAGCGGCCTCGACCCCCACATCTCCCCCACCTACGCCACCCTCCAGATCCCCCGCATAGCCACCACCCGCCACATCCCCGAACCCGAGGTCCGCGCCCTCATCGACGCCCACACCGAAGGCCGAACCCTCGGCTTCCTCGGCGAACCCCGAGTCAACGTCGTCGAACTCAACCTCGCCCTCGACCGCAACCACCCCTTCCACCCCTGACCCCCGAGGTGGCTCGGTCCCATCTGCCAGACGGTACTGCCGCACCCCTAACGCTCAGAGTGCGTTCAGTTCGGACTCATCGATGACGATGTCGCCCTGTTCGTCCGGGACGATGAACGGAAGCAGGGACTCGGCTTCGTCGAGTACCGCCCGCTTCGTGGCGGGGGTGAACGGGTACCACGGCAGGATGCGGATGGTGGTCGACTCCAGGGCCCAGCGGCCGTGGGCGAAGCCGTCTACCAGGTAGATCGGGATGCCTGCGGAGGCTTCCTTTGCAGTGCGTCGGCGGTCGTGTTCGGCGATGATGCGGCGGCGGTCCTTGTGGCCGAGCAGGGCGTTGTCGAAGGCGGGGAGGAAGCGGACGGGGGTGGGGAGGTCGGCGGGGGCCACGGGGGCGTCGGGGAGGTCGTAGAGTTCGCGGCCGTCTTCGTCGCGGAAGACGCGCAGATCGGGGCGGAGGCGGGTGATGACGGCGGCCAGGCGGGTGAGGCCCGACCAGGCCTGGATATCGGCGACGGTGGCGGGGCCGAATGCCGCCAGGTAGCGCAGGACGAGAGCGTCGGGGTCGGGGTCGGCGAGCGGGGCGCCGATCCATTCGTCGGCGAGCGCGACGGTGACGTAGCGGTTGCGCCAGCGGCCCCACGCCCCGGTATCGGCGCCGTGCGCCAGCGGTACCAGCACCTCGACGGTATCGGCGAGGCGGCGGGCATGCCGGTCCGGGAAATGCTCGGCGAGCAGCTTCCCCAGATCGCTGCGGGCAAGTGTGCGCCCGGTGAGCAGGCGCTTACCGTGGGCGGCGAGTTCGATGAGATCGACGCCCTCGATCTCATCGCGGTAATAGGCGGCTTTGAGCAACGAATCGACCCACGGCTGCACGGTGGGGCGCAACCAGCGGTAATCCTCGGCGGTGGCCAGATGCATGGTGCGGCGGATCATGGTGGAACGCACCAGTTTCTGCTCCCGCAGCAGTACCGCGAGATCCTCGTGCCGGAACCCGGCCACCCGCGCCCACACCCGACATACGGCCAGTTCGGTTCCTGCCCCTGCACCGCCACCAGATGCCGGATCACCTCGAGCGGTGTGTCGTGCACACGTTCGGCCAGCCGCTGCCGCACCAGCAAGGTCCGATTCAACTCCCGTAACGACAGCTCCCGCATGAGCGTCGATTATGGCCGACCCCACCGACAGGTTCCGGCCACCGAACTCACGGGAACGGGCGGCACATCGACGGATACGCCAGATCCCGGCACGGCATGTTCCCGGCCGCCCGGATGACGTCCTCCCCACCGGCTTCGGTGAGGAACCGCAGGAAGCTCGCACCGAGCGATTCGGGCGCGAAATCGCCGTAACTGTAGGCGTACTCGATGCCCCAGAACGGGTAGATCCGGTTGGCGGCCGCTTCCCTGGTGGCCTGTTCACCGTTGATGGTCACCGTCGTCACCTGCGTGGATTCCGCCGCATCGGCGTGTTCGGCGTATCCGATGGCGCCGGGTGTCTCGGCCACGGCGGCCAGCATGTCCTTGGTCACCGCCACATCGCAGCGGCCGGGACCGGGTTCGCGGCGGATCTCGCGGCAGGTGGCATCGCGATAGGCCGGTTGCTCGCCGTCGAGCAGACGGGATTCGAAGGTGCGTCGCGTTCCCGACCCCGGATGGCGGTTGATCAATCGCACCGGCAGATCCGCCCCGCCCAGTTGGTTCCAGTTCTCCACCCGCCCGGCGTACAGATCCCGGATCTGGTCGACGGTCAGATGCCGCACATCGGTCTTGGGGTGCACGATCATGCTGAACAGCGACAGCGCCAGTGGCCGCTCCACCAGCGTCGGATAGTCCAACCCCATCGGACCGTCCGCGATCGCCAGCAGCCCCGGATTCTCATTGCCTTCCGATTCCAGCCGGTTCATGCCGGGCTCACTGCCCTCGAAGGCGAATTCGAATGTGGCACCACGGCAGCTGCGTTTGTAGACGTCGGCGGCCTCGCGGATGACCTTGTCGAAAGCTGTCGATCCGACAACGGTCAATGTCCCGTCGGCGCAGCCAAGCGGCGCCTTACCGCGCTCGACGGCGGCGACGATGAACTGCGCGACGATCACCACCACCAGAAAGGCGATGAGCGCGATCATGAACACCGGTATGCCGCTCTGACTGCGCGTTTCGGTGACCCGGCCGCCCTTGATCATGCCCTGTAGCCGGGGCGGCGGATATGTTCCCGTCCCCGCCGAACGTTGCAGGATGGCGAGAATCTTGTAATGGTCGGCGCGGTTGAGCGGCACACGGGGCAGGTCGATGATGCCGACGTTGTCGGTGGATTCGCGCACCGCGATCCCGGAGTCGGGCTCGAGCAGATCGCCGAGCGCGGGATCGCTGAGTTCGGTGACGGCCATACCGATGACGCGGCGTTGCGGGAACCGCAGGTGCAGTCCGGCGCGGCCGTTGTCGGGGACGCCGTAGTCGACGGTGTCGAGGGAGGTGGCTCCGCTGTTCTCGATCCGCATCAGGACCACCGACAGGTCTTTCAGATCCGGGCTTGCCCCATCGGCCTGCGGACGCAGCTGCGGCAGTACACCGGGAAACACCGATTCGATCTCACCGGTGACGGGTGTATCCATCTGCACCCGGTAGCCGAGTTGTTTGCGCCCCACGAAGACGAATTCCCACAGAAAGGCTCCGACCGGCACCGCGATACCGATGAGCGCGAGCACGATCTCCAGCGGAAAACCGCCCACTGAGTACCCCTCCCCAACACATATGCGTGGCAATAATATTCGGCCATAGCGCGCCGAATTCCGCGATAACGGCCGTACTGTTCGCAAACAGTTAACCAAACGGCCTTTCGCTCACGCGCTGGATTGCCGCGTCCACTCCAGCAGTTCGTCGGCGGGCCTGGTGTTGATGACCCGCTCCGGCGGCACCTCGTTCGCCACCGCGCGGGCGCATCCGTATCCCTGCCAGTCCAGCTGTCCGGGGGCGTGGGCGTCGGTGTCGACGGCGAATTCGCAGCCGATATCGAGGGCCAGCCGCATCAGTCGGCTCGGCGGGTCCTGTCGTTCGGGCCTGCTGTTGATCTCGACCGCGGTGCCGAAGCGGCGGCACGCCTCGAAGACCAGCTCGGCATCGAATTCCGATTCCGGCCTGGTCCCACGCCCACCCATCACGAGCCGCCCGGTGCAATGGCCGAGCACATCCACCCGCGGGTTCGCGACGGCGTAGACCATCCGTTTCGTCATGGTGTCGCGGTCATCGCGCAGGCGCGAATGCACGCTGGCCACAACGATATCCAGTGCGTCCAGCAGTTCTGGGTCCTGGTCGAGGCTACCGTCGTCGAGGATATCGACCTCGATACCGGTCAGAATGCGGAACGGCGCGAGTTCGGCGTTGAGCGCCGCGACCACGTCGAGCTGGCGGCGTAACCGTTCGGTCGAGAGCCCGTTGGCGACGGTCAGTCGCGGCGAATGGTCGGTCAGCGCGCAGTATTCGTGTCCGAGCGCGGCGGCGGTGCGCATCATCTCCTCGATGGGGCTGCCGCCGTCGGACCAGTTGGAATGGGTGTGTAGATCACCACGCAGCAGCCGGCGCAGTGGTCTGCCGTCGATCCCGATCGGTTCGGCGGCGGCACGCAGTTCGGCCAGATACGGCGGCACGACACCGGAGTACGCCTGTTCGATGACGGCCGCCGTCTTGGGCCCGATACCCGTCAGCTCCTGCCAGCTGCCCGCCGCCCGCCGCTCGGCACGTTCCTCATCGGACAGGGCGGCCACGATATCGGCGGCCTTGCGATAGGCCTGCACCCGATGGGTTTTCGCGCGTTCGCGCTCGAGCCAGAAGCCGATCTCCCGCAGCGCCGCCACCGGTCCCGGCGCGGTGGCCGGGTCCGGTGGCGCGGTCGAATCGTCGCCCGCCACCTCGGCTATCGAATCCTGCCGTATTTCACGAACGCCACTCCGTCCTCGAAGACCTGGCTGGTGATCACCCGGAACCGGGTCGGTTCGGGCAGCTTCGGGCCGTCGCCGAACAGGGAACGGCCGCGTCCGAGCACGATCGGGTACAGCTTGAGGAAGATCTGGTCGATCTCCGGCAGCAGCACCTGGGCCAGCTCACCGCCACCGCACAGCCAGATGCCGAGCCCTTTGTCGCGTTTGAGTTCACGTACCGTGGCCAGCGGGTCGGCGGAGATCAGTTCGACGGCCGGGTCCGGGCTCTCCGGCAGGGTCGAGGAGACCACGAACTGGCGCAGATGCGCGTACGGGCTGGAGGTGCCGGTGCGCACGCCGAAATCGTGGGTTTTGCGACCCATCAGCACGGTGTCGAAGTTGGCGTTGCGCTTATCGATGCCGAGCGCTTCGCGGACCTTGGTCGGCAGCGTCTCCGGGTACTGCGCCGTGATCGCCGGACCGTGGTCGCCGCCGACCGGGAAGAAGTCGACCGACCCTTCCTCGGTGGCGATGAACCCGTCGATGGTCGAGGCGACGTAGTAGGTGAGCTTGCGCATGTGTCCTTCCTGCACGGCCGGTGTCACAGTAGGGCCGTATGCAGAAACGGTAGCTCGCTAACGGGTCGCGGGGCGAGCCTTCTTCTGGCATCGCGGGCACGAGTACGAGGAGCGGTTCATGAACTTCTCCCGCACGATCGGCGCGCCACAGCGTGAACACGGCCGGTCGGCGCGGCCATAGACGGCCAGAGAGCGCTCGAAGTAGCCGGATTCACCGTTGACGTTGACATAGAGCGCGTCGAAGGAGGTCCCGCCCGCCGCCAGCGCATCGCTCATGACGGCCTCGACCTCGGTGAGCAGAGTGCGCAGCGCGGGTGCGGTGAGCCCGGCGGCGGTTCGGCAACCGTGGATCCGCGCCCGCCACAGCGCCTCGTCGGCGTAGATATTGCCGACGCCGGAGATGACGGTCTGGTCGAGCAGGACCCGTTTGATCTCGGTCCGTTTGGCGCGTATCGCGGACACCACGGCCTCGGCGTCGAATTTCGGGTCCAGTGGGTCGCGGGCGATATGGGCCACCGGCTCCGGCAGCAGAGTGCCGTCCACCTCGACCACATCGGCCAGTGCCCAGCCACCGAAGGTGCGCTGGTCGACGAAGCGCAGTTCGGTGCCGTCATCGAGGGTGGCGCGGATGTGGGCGTGTTTCTCCACCGGCGCATCGGCGGGCCGCACCAGCATCTGTCCACTCATCCCGAGGTGGACGACGAGCGCGAGGTCGGGGTCGTCGAAGGTGAGCCACAGGTATTTGCCGCGTCGTTCGGCGTCGGCCACCCGCTGCCCGGACAGCCGGGCGGCCAGGTCGGCGGCGCCTTCGAGATGGCGGCGCACCGACCGTGGATGGGTGACGGCCACCGATTCGATGACGTGGCCGACCACATGACCGGCCAGACCGCGCCGGACGACCTCGACTTCGGGGAGTTCGGGCACGTCAGGACTCGGCGGTCAGCGCCTGATAGGCGGCGCCCGCGGCCTTCTGCTCGGCTTCCTTCTTGGACCGGCCGACACCCTGACCGTAGGCCCGGCCCGCGATCACCGTGGTGGCGGTGAATTCCTTGTCGTGGTCGGGCCCGGTCGAGGTGATCTCGTAGCTGGGCACGCCGAGACCGCGTTCGGCGGTGAGTTCCTGCAAGCTGGTCTTCCAGTCGAGCCCGGCGCCCATACGGGGGCCGCGTTCGAGCAGTTCGGCGAACAGCCGAAGGACCACCCCGCGGGCGACCTCGATGCCGTGCTCGAGGTGCACGGCGCCGAGCAGCGATTCCATGCCGTCGGCGAGGATGCTCGGCTTGTCCCGGCCACCGGTGAGTTCCTCACCCTTGCCGAGCAGCAGGTGCGCACCGAGCCCGCCCTCGCCGAGACCACGGGCGACCTCGGCGAGCGCGTGCATATTGACCACGCTGGCGCGCAGCTTCGCGAGTTCGCCCTCGGACTTGTCCGGGTGCTCGTGATAGAGCCGCTCGGTGATGCTCAGCCCGAGCACCGAGTCGCCGAGGAATTCCAGGCGCTCGTTGGTCGGGAGTCCACCGTTCTCGTACGCGTAGGAGCGGTGGGTGAGCGCGAGCGTCAGCAGCTCCGACGGCACCTCGACACCGAGGGCGGCGAGCAGGCTCGCATGGTCACCGGAGGGGCCGAGTTCGTCCTTACCGGCGGTCACGGCTGATCTGGTACTCAGACCGCAGAGGTGACCTGGCGGCCCTTGTAGGTACCGCAGGACGGGCAGGCGATATGCGGCAGGGTCTTCTCACCACAGGCCCGGTTCGGGCAGGTGATCAGGGTAGGCGCGGTCGCCTTCCACTGGCTGCGCCGCGACCTGGTGTTGGAACGGGACATCCGGCGCTTGGGAACGGCCACGACTACTTCTCCTCTGTCTGTGTATCTGCCCGGTCGGCAGTGTCTGCCTGGTCGGCGGAACGGTCTGGGGCGGCACCCGCATCGGGGCTGCCATCGCGGGGCGAATCGGCGGCGAAATTCGCCAGCTTGGCCCAGCGGGGGTCAAGTATCTCATGTCCATGATCAGAACCCGCAATCGCCATCCGCACTCCGCATTCCGGGCACAGTCCGGCGCAGTCGGGCGTGCACAGCGGCTGGAGCGGAAGCTCGAGGCCGAGGGCGTCGACGATGACGGGTTCGAGGTCGATGAGATCGTCGACCATCCGGTACATCTCGTCCTCGGAGGTGGTCTGCTCGGTGGCGCTGTCCGGGTAGGCGAACAGTTCGGTCAGCGACAGCTCGACCTCGTCGTCGAACGATTCGAGGCAGCGCGAGCATTCGCCGGTGAGCGGCGCGGACACCGTCCCGGTGATGAGTACGCCTTCGGAGACGGCCTGCAACCGCAGGTCGAGTTCCACATCGGCGCCCACCGGGATGGCGATCAGATCGAGTCCGAGGCGGTCGGTCGTGGTCACCGTGCGATGCAGTTCACGCATCGACCCGGCACCGCGGCCGAGGTTGCGGACGTCCAGGAGGAAACCCGTATCGGGCACCGGGTGCGAGCCGGTACGCGAACGCGAGGCGGAACCGGAACCGGCGGACATCACGAACTCACCTTCACGATCAGGGGGAATGGGCAACCACTCCACAATACGCGACACCGCACGCCGGACCCAACTCGACCAGGCGACGCCAGCGGGTTCCGGACGTGCGGCCTAGCGCCGGTAGTCGGAGGCGTAGTCGGGCATACCCATCCCGGTCCGCAGCTGCTGCCGACCGCGCCCGACGATGCGCAGGGTGCCGTTGAGGGTCTCCTCGAACTCGGCGAGCTTGGAGTCGACGTAGTGATCGCACTCCTCGCGCATCCGGTCGGAATCGGCCTGCGCGGCGTCGATCAGCCGGGCCGATTCGGCATGCGCGGCGCGCACCACCTCGGTCTGCGCGACCAACCGGTCCTGTTCGGCCTTACCGTCGGCGACCGAGCGATCGTAGGAGGCCTTACCGGCCTCGATCATGCGCTCGGATTCCGCGCGCGCCCGCCCGGTGAGGGCCTCGTATTCGGCATTGCCGTCGGCGACCACGCGTGCGGCCTCGGCCTCGGCGGTGTCGACGAGGCGGTCGGCGTGCGCGGTGGCCTCGGCGACCATCCGGTCGGCGTGTGCCTTGGCATCGGCGAGGATGCGATCGGCTTCGGCCCGCGCGGAGTCGATGGTGTCGGCGGCCTGCTCATTGGCGCCGGTCACCGCCGTTTCGGCGGCGTTGCGCGCATCGGTGACGATCTTGTCGCGGTGATCGAGAACGTCCTGGGCGTCGTCCAGCTCTCCCGGTAGCGCGTCCCGGACGTCGTCGAGCAGTTCCAGCACATCACCGCGCGGCACGATGCAATTGCGCGTCGGGGGGATCCCGCGTGCCTCCTCGACGATGGCGACCAGCTCGTCGAGTGCCTCGAATACGCGATACATGCTCACTTACCCCGCTCTCCCAGATCGACGGTGAACTTCCGTCGTCGCCCAGTGTGCCCTCCACCACGGCTCGTGCCGAGTCCCGTTCCGGTGTGTCGTGTGAGTGTCTCCGAGACCACAGAAATCAAGTGGAGAATGGGCCTCCGCTTCGTGCTAGATTCATCCGGAAGCCACAAGATCTTCATAAGCGGACCGCAGGCGCACCCTGCGACCGTGCACTGAGGAAGGCCGACGAGCAGGACACCTCGACATCGACGTTGACAGGTTTCGCTTGTTCAGTACAGACTGAACATGTTGTATTCGAAACCATCGGGTAGCGCCGACGGGAAGGGAATGCGAACGCCCTCGCAGTTGTCTTACCTGTTGGCTCACGTTCGATCGGAATGACCATGACCGTCCTGGAACTACCGCGACCGGCATTGCCCACCGCGCGGGTGCTCACCCCGCTGGCCGGGCCGTATCCGGATGTGCGGGAAGTCTCGACCGCACGGGTGCGCGGCGCGCTCGGCTATCTGCGTGGTGATCGGGCATTCCCCCAGCTGATCCGTTTCGCGCTGGTCGGTGGATGCAGCAATGTGGCCTATGTCCTGCTGTTCTTGGGCATGCTCGGCATCGGGCCACTGGTGGCCAATGTGGTCGGTTCCGTCGTCAGCACGGTGATCGCCAATGAACTGCATCGCCAGCTCACCTTCCACGCCGCCGACCGCGTCGGCTGGTTCACCGCGCAGTGGGAAGGCGGTGGGCTGGCGTTGGTCGGGCTCGGCATCTCCACCGCGGGCCTGGCGGCGCTCGACTTCTGGGCACCCGGCCTCGGCGGCACCGTCCAGGCCGCTGCCGTACTGGCCATCACCGCCGCCGTCGGCGGTCTGCGCTTCCTGGCGCTGCGCGGTTTCGTCTTCTGACCCGAGGACCAACAGATTCGCCCCGGTCCACCTCTGTGGCGCCGGGGCGAACTCGTCGTCGGGTGCGGAATCAGCTCGCGCGCTCGGCGATCCGTTCCAGCAGACGCTTGTGCACGGCGGGCGGCAGCATATCGGTGACGTCGCCGCCGAAGGTGGCGACCTCTTTGACCAGTGAGCTGGACAGATAGCTGAAGGTGGGATTGGTGGCGACGAAGAAGGTATCGACGCCGGACAGCTTCTTGTTCATCTGCGCCATCTGCAATTCGTAGCCGAAGTCACCGGCATCGCGCAGACCCTTCACGATCGCGGTGATGCCCTGCTCGCGGGCGAAATCCACCAGCAATCCGTGCCAGGATTCGACTCGGATGTTCGGCAGATGCGCGGTCGCCTCCCGCAGCATGTCGATGCGCTCGTCGACGCTGAACATGCCCTGCTTGTTCTTGTTGATCATCACCGTGACGACGACCTCGTCGAACTGGGCCGCCACTCGGTTGAACACGTCGATATGTCCATTGGTCACCGGGTCGAACGAACCCGGGCACAGCGCTCCTGCCATGAGTCAGACGCTAGCAGGCTCAGCGCCGGGTTCGGCCGGTGCGGCGTCGAACTCGGCGAGCTCGATTCTGGTCTCGCCGTAGCGGCGCGGCTTCTCGGCCAGAAAACCCGCGGGCCAGTCGATCTCGGGTGAGCGGCTGGACCGTTCCACCACCACCAGCGCGCCGGGCGCGAGCCAACCCCGCCCGGCCAGGGCGGTCAGATCGGCGACCACGGCCGCGGTGTCGATGTCGTAGGGCGGATCGGAGAACACCAGGTCGTATCCGATGGGCGCGGGGTGGGCCAGGACGGCCGAGACGGAGCCGACGCGCAGTTCGGCGCCGGACAGTCCGAGATCGGTGATATTGCCGCGCACGACCGCCGCGGCCCGGCGATCGGATTCGACCAGCAACGCCCGCGCCGCACCGCGCGAGAGCGCCTCCAGTCCGAGCGCACCTGACCCCGCGTACAGGTCGAGCACGCGGACGCCGTCCAGATCCAGCCGCGCGTCGATCGCGCTGAACAGGGCCTCACGCACCCGGTCGGAGGTCGGCCGGGTGCCGGCGGGCGGGACGCGCAGACGGCGCCCGCCCGCCGTACCGGCGACGATGCGCGTCATTCGGATTCGCGCGCGGCCAGCTCGATCAGCAGGTCACCACCCTCTACCTGCTGCACCTTGCCGATCGCCACCCGGCCGACCAGACCGGCGCGCGGCGCGGTGATAGCGGCCTCCATCTTCATGGCCTCGATGGTGCCGATGGTGTCTCCGGCGGCGACGGTGTCGCCCTCGGAGACCGCGAGGGTCACCACACCGGCGAACGGGGCGGCGATATGGCCGGTGTTGTTCTTATCGGCCTTCTCGGCGGCCGGGATCTCGCTGGACACCGAGCGGTCGCGCACCGACACCGGCCGCAACTGGCCGTTGAGGATGCACATGACCGTGCGCATACCGCGTTCGTCGGGCTCGGAGATCGCCTCGAGGCCGATGAGCAGCGTGACGCCCTTCTCCAGCTGCACCCGATGTTCCTCACCGCGGCGCAGACCGTAGAAGAACTGGTTGGCCGACAGTCCGGTGGTGTCGCCGTATTTGTCGCGGTGGGCGAGGAACTCGGCGGTGGGTGCGGGGAACAGCAGCCGGTTCAGCGTCGCGCGACGCTGCGCGGAGGTTCCGGCCAGTCCGGCTTCGTCCTCCGGGGTGAGCGGTGTCTCCGGCTTGGCGGGCCCGCGTCCGGCCAGCGCCTTGGTGCGGAACGGTTCGGGCCAGCCACCGGCCGGGGTGCCGAGTTCGCCACGCAGGAATCCGATCACCGAGTCCGGGATGTCGTAGCGGCCGGGATCGGCGGCGAAGTCCTCGATGTCGACGCCGGTGCCGACGAGCGCCAACGCCAGATCACCGACCACCTTCGACGACGGGGTCACCTTCACCAACCGGCCGAGCAGCCGGTCGGCGGCCGCGTACTTCGCCTCGACCTCCTCGAAACGATCACCGAGGCCGAGCGCGATGGCCTGCTGACGCAGATTCGACAACTGACCACCGGGGATCTCATGGGTGTAGACGCGGCCGGTCGGTGCGGGCAGACCGGACTCGAACGGCGCGTACACCTTGCGCAGCGCCTCCCAGTACGGCTCCAGATCGCAGACGTTGCGCAGGTTCAGGCCGGTGTCGTGCGGGCTGTTCGCGGCCGCCGCCACGATCGCCGACAACGCGGGCTGGCTGGTGGTGCCCGCCATCGCGGCACTGGCGCCGTCGACGGCGTCGGCGCCGGCCTGCCATGCCGCCAGATAGGTGGCGAGCTGACCACCGGGGGTGTCGTGGGTGTGCACATGCACCGGCAGATCGAAGTTGCTGCGCAACGCCGAGACCAGCGTGGCGGCCGCGGGTGCGCGCAGTAGGCCCGCCATATCCTTGATCGCGAGCACGTGCGCACCCGCGTCGACGATCTGCTCGGCCAACTTCAGGTAGTAGTCGAGGGTGTAGATGTTCTCGTCCGGGTTGGACAGATCACCGGTGTAGCTCATCGCGACTTCGGCGACCGCCGTACCGGTTTCGCGCACCGCGTCGATGGCCGGGCGCATCTGATCCACGTTGTTGAGCGCGTCGAAGATGCGGAAGATATCGATCCCGGTCGCGGTGGCCTCGGAAACGAAAGCGCGCGTGACCTTCTCGGGGTAGGGCGTGTAGCCGACGGTGTTGCGGCCACGCAGCAGCATCTGGAGACAGATGTTGGGCACGGCTTCCCGCAGCGCGGCCAGCCGCTCCCACGGGTCCTCGTAGAGGAACCGAAGCGCCACATCGTAGGTCGCGCCGCCCCAGGCCTCGATCGACAGCAGTTCCGGCGTCAACCGGGCGACATGTCCGGCGACGGCGAGCAGACCGCCGGTGCGCACTCGGGTGGCCAACAGCGATTGGTGCGCGTCACGGAAGGTCGTATCGGTGACCCCGACCGCGTTCTGCTCACGCAGCGCCCGCGCGAAGCCTTCGGGGCCGAGTGCGAGCAGCCGCTGCCGCGAACCGTCCGGCGGCGGCACCGACAGATCGAGGGCGGGCAGCTTGTCGTGCGGGTAGATCGCGGTCGGACGTTCACCGTGCGGCTTGTTGACGGTGACGTCGGCCAGATATTCGAGGATCTTGGTGCCACGGTCTGCCGAGCGGCGCAGATCCAGCAGCTGCGGACGTTCGTCGATGAACGAGGTGGTGACCCTGCCCGCCCGGAAATCCGGATCGTCGAGCACGGCGAGCAGGAACGGGATATTGGTCGTGACGCCACGAATACGGAATTCGGCCAGCGCCCGCCGGGCCCGCGCGACGGCGGTCGGGAAATCACGGCCGCGGCAGGTGAGCTTCACCAGCATGGAGTCGAAGTAGGCACCGATCTCGGCGCCCAGATTGGCGCCACCGTCGAGGCGGATACCGGCGCCGCCCGGGGTGCGGTAGGCGGTGATGCGGCCGGTGTCGGGACGGAAGCCGTTGGCCGGGTCCTCGGTGGTGATCCGGCATTGCATGGCGGCGCCGCGAATGGCGACGGTGTCCTGGCTCAGGCCGAGATCGGCGAGCGACTCCCCCGCCGCGATACGCAACTGCGACTGCACCAGATCCACATCGGTGATCTCCTCGGTCACCGTATGCTCCACCTGGATCCGCGGATTCATCTCGATGAACACGTGCTTACCGCGCTCATCGAGCAGGAACTCCACGGTGCCCGCGCAGCTGTAACCGATCTGCCGGGCGAAAGCCACCGCGTCGGCGCAGATCTTCTCGCGCAGTTCGGGATCCAGATTCGGCGCGGGCGCGAGCTCGATCACCTTCTGATGCCGCCGCTGCACCGAACAGTCGCGCTCGAACAGATGCATGACGTTGCCCTGGGTGTCGGCGAGGATCTGCACCTCGATATGGCGCGGATTCACCACCGCCTGTTCGAGGAACACCGTCGGATCGCCGAAAGCCGATTCGGCTTCACGGGAGGCGGCTTCGATGGACTCGCGCAGCTGCGCGGGCGCGGCGACCCGGCGCATACCGCGGCCACCACCACCGGCGACGGCCTTGACGAAGACCGGGAACTCCATAGATTCGGCCGCCGCCAGCAACTCCTCGACATTCGCCGAGGGTTCGCTGGAGTTGAGGACCGGAAGTCCGGCCGCCTTGGCCGCGGCGATGGCGCGCGCCTTGTTACCGGCCAGCTCGAGCACCTCGGCGGAGGGCCCGATGAAGGTGATGCCCGCACGCGCGCAGGCGGCGGCCAGATCGGGGTTCTCCGACAGGAAGCCGTAGCCGGGGTAGATCGCGTCCGCGCCTGCCGTCTCGGCCGCCTCGATGATGGCCTCGATGGACAGATAGGCCCGGACCGGATGGCCTTCCTCACCGATCTGATAGGCCTCGTCCGCCTTCAGGCGGTGCACCGAGTTGCGGTCCTCGTGTGGGAAGACGGCCACGGTCCCGATGCCGAGTTCGTAGGCCGCACGGAAGGCGCGGATGGCGATTTCGCCGCGGTTGGCAACCAGAACTTTCGAGAACATTGGCCTAACGTACCCGCCGCCGCGGCATGGTCCGACACCGAAGTCCACTTCGCAGGAATCTTCACAACCGGGTGTGGCACGGTTGCGAAGTTGCGTTCATCGGGCCGTCACATCTCACCGTTCGGACTACCCGTCGGTAGGGTCGGTCGCTAACCGTGGGCTACCGCCAGCGCAGGGTGCGATAGCGCAGACCACCGCCGAGCTGACCGACCGCGACGCCCATCAGCAGACCGCGCTCCTCACCGGTCAACCCGAGCGTGAACGCCAAACGAAGGATGCGCACCGACACCTCGGGCAGCCGGATCAGCGGCAGTCCGTTCTCCGGGAACTCCGCCTCGAGCCGGGCCAGACCGATACCGCGGGCCCTGCCCTGCCGGAATCCGGGCAGAAAGCCGCGGCGATAGCGGTAGGCGACCAGTGCTTCGGACAGATATCCGGTCCGGAAACCCTCCCGATGGGCGTGCCAGCCGAAGGCGAGATCCTCATTGGCCGGATAGGTGACGTCCATACCGCCGAGCTTGCGGTAGACCGCGGCGCGGCAGCCCATACTCGTGCCGACGATCACCGGCGCGAAAACGCCCACCGGCTGGAAGTTCTCCGGCGCCGGAATCTCCGCGATCCCGCGCCGATGCTGCGCGTTGAGCGAAGCGCCCTCCACCGCCGAGCAGATCAGGTCGTAGCCCTCGTCCAGGAATTCCACCATGCGGCGCATCCAGTCGGGATGCACGCGATCATCGTGATCGCAGAACAGCAGCAGCTCACCGGCGGCCTGTTCGGCTCCCGCATTGCGGGCATAGGCCGCGCTCGGGATTTCCGCGGCCGCGACATAGCGCAGATTCAACCGGGCACGATGGGCATGTGCCTCCAGATGCCCGGCCAGGCCCGTGAGGTTGTGGTTGTCCACCACGATCACCTCGAACTCGCCGTCGTGATCCTGCGCCGCCAGCGCCGCCAACTGCTCGTCGAGCTGGGCCAGTCCGGCGTCGCCGGTGATGTAGGCCGGGATGACCACCGAGATCGCCGGGGCCTTCGCTGTCTGCACGATGATTGCCTGCTTTCCCTCATGAAACAGGCACACAGGCTAAGACAGGACACGGCGGCTTGCCACCGGTGAAGAAGCGGCGACTAAGGTGGGCTACGCAGCTGGTTCGCCAGGCCGGACGACAAGGAGCCCCGAACGTCCGCGCCGGCGTCGAAGCCCGCCCCCGGCGGGTGAGAGGGAACCCGGTGGGAATCCGGGACTGTCCCGCAGCGGTGAACGGGAACGACCGCCGTCATCAGCACTGGGCGCACAGCCTGGGAAGCGACGGCCAGTAGGTCGGCCGAATCGGCCGGTGCCCGTGAGTCCGAAGACCTGCCGTTGTGCCGGATACGCCGTATCCGGCGGCCATCGCCTCGTGGATCGGGCGCCGCCGCCAATGGTGACATTCGACTCGGCCGCAGTGCCGGGTTCTTCGGGGTCTCATCGGTGTCCGCGCACCCGGAAACGGCGCTGGCTGTCGAACTTCAGCACTGGAGAAACACCGTGACTGCTCTTTCGCCAAGCCCGTTCACCGCAACGGTCCTCGGACTCCCCCGGGTGGGGCCGCGCCGGGAACTCAAACGTGCCACCGAGTCCTACTGGGCCGGGCGCCTCGACGCCGATCAGCTGCACGAGACGGCTCGCGAACTGCGCCGCGCACAGTACGCCGAACTGCTCGAGGCCGGACTCGACTCGATTCCGGTCGGTACCTTCTCCTACTACGACCAGGTGCTCGACACCGCCGTACTGCTGGGCGCGCTGCCGCCGCGGGTGGCCGGGATCGAGAACCCGCTGGACCGCTATTTCGCCGCGGCACGCGGCAACGATTCGGTCGAGCCGCTGGAGATGACCAAATGGTTCGACACCAACTACCACTACCTGGTTCCCGAAATCGGCGCCGAGACCACCTTCTCGTTGAATCCGCAGGCGCTGCTCGACCAACTGCGCGAGGCGATCGATCTCGCAGTGCCCGCCCGGCCGGTGGTCATCGGTCCGGTCACCTTCCTGAAGCTGTCCAAGACCGACGGCGCCGCCGCGCTCGACCGCATCGGCGAACTGATTCCGCTGTACCGGGAACTGCTCGGTCTGCTCGCCGAGGCCGGTGCGAGCTGGGTGCAGATCGATGAGCCCGCCCTGGTCACCGATCTGACCGAGGACGAGCTGGCCGTGGTGCGGCAGGTCTACACCGAGCTGTCGGCGCAGCAGCAGCGCCCGGCCGTGCTGGTCGCCACCTACTTCGGTACCCCCGCCGCGGCGCTGTCGGTGCTGGCGGGCACCGATATCGAGGGTGTGGCCGTCGATCTGACCTCGGGCACCGATATCGCCGAGGTGGCCTCCGTGCCGTCGTTGGCCAGCAAACTGCTGGTCGCCGGTGTGGTGGACGGCCGCAATGTGTGGCGGACCGATCTGGACGCCGCCCTGACCACCCTCGGTACCCTGCTCGGTTCCGCGGGTTCGGTGGCGGTGTCGACGTCGTGCTCGCTGCTGCACGTGCCGTACTCGCTCGCCGTCGAGACACAGCTCGACGACGCGCTGCGCTCCTGGCTGGCCTTCGGCGCCGAGAAGGTCGCCGAGGTGCGGGTGCTCGCCACCGGCCTCGGTTCCGGCACCGAGACGATCGCCGACGAATTGGCCGCCGCGCGTGCGGCTTCGGCGAGCCGCAAGGCCGATCCGCGGATCAACAACGCCCAGGTTCGTGCCCGGCTCGACGCACTCGGCCCCGATGCCGCCCGGCGCGCACCGGCCGAACAGCGGCGCGCCGTACAGCAGGAGCGGCTGCAACTGCCGCCGCTGCCGACCACCACCATCGGTTCCTATCCGCAGACCTCGGCCATCCGGCTGGCGCGCGCCGCACTGCGCTCGGGCGAGATCGACCAGAGCGAATACGAGCGCCGGATGCGCGATGAGATCGCCGATGTCGTGGCGTTGCAGGAGAAGTTGGAACTGGACGTGCTCGTGCACGGCGAGCCCGAACGCAACGATATGGTGCAGTACTTCGCCGAGCAGCTCGACGGGTTCGCGGCGACCGATCTGGGGTGGGTCCAGTCCTACGGCACCCGGTGCGTGCGTCCGCCGATCCTGTTCGGTGATGTAAGCCGTCCGGCGCCGATGACGGTCGGCTGGATCACCTTCGCCCAGTCGCTCACCGATAAGCCGGTCAAGGGCATGCTGACCGGACCGGTCACCATCCTGGCCTGGTCCTTCGTCCGCGATGACCAGCCGCTGGCGGATTCGGCCAGGCAGGTGGCGCTGGCCATCCGGGACGAGACGGTGGATCTCCAGCATGCGGGAATCAGGATCGTTCAGGTGGACGAGCCCGCGCTGCGTGAGTTGCTGCCGCTGCGCACCGCCGATCAGCAGGCCTATCTGGACTGGTCGGTGCAGGCGTTCCGGTTGGCGACCTCCGGTGTCGCCGACGCGACCCAGATCCACACCCATCTGTGCTACTCGGAGTTCGGTGAGGTGATCGACGCGATCGCCGGACTGGATGCCGACGTGACCTCGATCGAGGCGGCGCGTTCACGCATGGAGGTGCTCGATGATCTGAACGCCGCCGGTTTCGATCTCGGTGTGGGACCCGGCGTCTACGACATCCATTCGCCCCGCGTCCCCGGCGTCGAGGAGATCACCGCTTCGCTGCGTGCGGCATTGAAAGCCGTTCCCGCCGAGCGCCTCTGGGTCAACCCGGACTGCGGCTTGAAGACCCGCGGGCAGGCCGAAGTGGAGGCGTCGCTGCGCAATATGGTCGCCGCGGCGCGCGCTGTGCGCTGATCGGCAGGATCTGTCGGGCCGGGCCGCACCTGTGGGTGCGGCCCGGCCCCGTATCCCCCACTCCCGCACGCCTGCTCAGCCCTCCATCTCCCCGGCGGCCCCCGGCTCTCGTCGCCGTCCGCGTTTGTCCACACAGCCCTGGCATCGTCGCGCGACCCGCAACACCGGCCGCTCCCGCGAGTCCGGCGCCGCCACCCCACGCCACACCGCCCGGCACCCCTGATTCCGCTCCATGCGCCTACCCCTCCTCACACATCACAGTCATCGTTTTGCCAGGTAGGACGCCCGGCCGCGGGATTCGGTTCCCCTTTCTCCCGAGAACTTTCAACACGCCGCTCGACACGCCGACGAGCATGGATCTGTCGATGGTCGATGATCGTTTCCGGCGTTGCGTCGTCCGCCTCGACCGACTCCGCGTCCACCCGGACAGCGCCGCGGGCGGCGCCGCACCCGCGCGAAACCCGCCGCGGGTGCGGCGCGAACGCGTACGATATCGCTCTTCGTCCGCCCGCGCGCATCCGGCGATCCCAGCCGATCCTTCGCATGCTACGCATCCGATTTTTACGGCGAAAAACCTTGCACCAGTAAGATTTCGTGCGTGGCGACCGGCGTTCTTGCAATGGTTGCGAAGATGCACGGTACGATCGCTCGCCGTGCGAAAGATGTACGCCGGAGCCCGGCTGCGACGACTGCGCGAAGAACGGCGGATGACCCAGGCCGCCCTCGCGAAATCGCTGGACCTGTCGCCGAGCTATCTCAATCAACTGGAACGCGATCAGCGTCCGCTGACCATCCCGGTCCTGCTCAAACTGAACTCGACCTTCGATCTGGATGTGCAGTTCTTCGCCGCCGACTCCGATGCCCGGCTGGTGTCGGATCTACACGATGTGCTCGTCGACGCCGCCGGTGGAGACAGCGCACCGCTCACCGAGATCGAGGAGCTGGCCACCCGGCAGCCGGAGATCGCGCGCCTGGTGGTGGCGATGCATCGCCGGTTGCGTACCGCCACCGATCAGCTCGATCTGTTCTCGGCGCGGGTCGCCGCTCCGGCGGGCGCGGCCGGGATGCCGATGCCGTACGAGGATGTGCGCGATTTCTTCTACGACCACCACAATCACATCGGCCGCCTCGATCTGGCCGCGGAACGACTGTTCGACGAATGCGGTCTGTCGATCGGATCGCTGGACCGCCAGCTGGCGCGGGTGGCGGAGGAACGCGCGGGCGTGACGGTGCTGGTACGCGGCGACGGCGCCGATTCCTCGGTCCCCAAACGCCGCTACGACCCCGACAGCCGCACCCTCACTCTGGCCAGACGGCTACGTCCGGGGCAGCGCGCCTTCCAGATCGCCACCACCCTGGCATTCCTGCTCTACGGCAACGAACTCGACGCGGTACTCGCCGAAGCGCCGTCGCTGGTCGGCGAATCCCGCACACTGGCGCGCATCGGACTGGCCAACTATTTCGCCGGCGCCCTCGTATTGCCGTACCGGGCGCTTTCTGCGCTCGGCCGAGGAACTGCGCTACGACATCGACCTGCTCGGACTGCGTTTCGAGGTCGGCTTCGAAACCATCTGCCATCGGCTGAGCACACTGCAACGGCAGGGTCAGCGCGGCGTTCCGTTCTTCTTCGTCCGCACCGACCGGGCGGGCAATATCTCGAAACGACAGTCCGCCACCGCCTTCCACTTCTCCCGCGTCGGCGGCAGCTGCCCGCTGTGGGTGGTGCACGAGGCCTTCGCCCATCCCGGCCGCATCCTCACCCAGGTGTCCGAGATGCCCGACGGGCGACGGTATTTCTGGATCGCGCGTACCGCCATGATGGCGCCGCAGGGGTTCGGCACCATGGCCAAGAACTTCGCCATCGGCCTCGGCTGCGATATCGAGTACGCCGATCGGCTGGTGTACTCCAAGGGCATTCAGCTCGATGATCCGGCCACCGCGGTACCGATCGGCGCGGGATGCAAGGTCTGCGATCGGCCGTCCTGTCCACAGCGGGCGTTCCCGCAGATCGGCAGCCCGCTGGCGGTCACCGAGGAGATATCGGTGGATCTGCCCTATCCGCGCGTACGGGCGTGAGTCAGGATTTCGCCAGATACTCCAGGCGTTCGGAGTCGACGGCGGCGTGCATCATCGCCGCCAGCCCCGGATGCCTGGACAGGCCAGGATCCTCCTCGACCAGTTCACGCGCGAGTTCCTGTGCCACGGTGATGACCTCGAGGTCGTCGAGCAGTGAGAGCAACCGCAGCGAACGCGCGGTGCCCGACTGCGCCGAACCGAGCACATCGCCTTCGCGGCGCTGCCGCAGATCCAGTACCGCCAGTTCGAAACCATCGGTGGTGGCGGCGACGGCTTCCAGGCGCGTCATCGCCGGACCTCCCGGAGCCGCGTCGGTGACCAGCAGACACAGTCCCGGATGTTTGCCGCGGCCGATGCGCCCGCGCAACTGGTGCAGCTGGCTGACGCCGAACCGGTCCGCGTCCACGATCACCATGACGGTGGCATTGGGCACGTCGACGCCGACCTCGACGACGGTCGTGCAGACGAGCACATCGATGTCGCCCTCGTTGAATTCGCGCATCACCTGGTCTTTTTCATCCGACGGCAGGCGCCCGTGCAGCAACCCGACCCGAAGCTGCGCCAGCGGCCCGGTGCGCAGCTGATCGAAGACGTCCAGCACCGCCTGGGTCGTCGGCCCCTCCTTGCCGTCGGCGGCCTTGGACTTCCCGCCACGTGACTTGCCACCACCCGCGCCGTCCTCGTCGTCGCCGATGCGTGAGCACACCACATAGGCCTGCCTGCCCTCGCGCACCTCCTCGGCGATGCGCTCCCAGGCACGCTCCACCCAGTTCGGATGCACCCGGCGCGGCACCACCTTGGATGCGATGGGGGAACGACCGCGCGGAAGTTCGGTGAGGGTGGAGGTTTCCAGATCGCCGAGGGTGGTCATGGCGATGGTGCGTGGGATCGGCGTCGCGGTCATCACCAGCAGATGCGGGGTGGAACCGGCCTTGGCCTTCGCACGCAACGCGTCTCGCTGTTCCACGCCGAAGCGGTGCTGTTCGTCGACCACCACCATGCCGAGATCGAAGAACTCCACCGCGTCCTGGATCAACGCGTGCGTGCCGATCACGATGCCCGCTTCACCGGTCACCGCGGCGAGCAGCGCCGCGCGTTTCGTCGCGGACGACATCGAACCGGTCACCAGCGTCACCCTGGTCGCGGTGTCGGCGCCGCCGAGTTCACCGGCTCGGCCGAGTTCGCCCAGCATGCCGCACAGCGATCGATAGTGCTGGGCGGCCAGCACTTCGGTGGGCGCGAGCAGCGCGCACTGTTGACCGGCATCGATCACCTGGAGCATGGCGTGCAACGCGACGATGGTCTTACCGGAGCCCACCTCACCCTGGAGCAGGCGATGCATCGGCTGCTCACGCGACAGATCCGCGGAGATCTCGCCGATCACCTGACGCTGACCGGCGGTGAGTTCGAACGGCAGACGCTTGTCGAAAGCCGCGGCGATGCCGTCGGTGCGCGGCGGACACGGGCGCGCGGTCCGACCGGACACCTCATGGCGGCGTTCGGCCAGCACCAACTGGAGGGCGAGGGCTTCATCGAAACGCAGCCGCTGCTTGGCCTGTTCGATATCGAGTTTGTGCTCCGGCAGGTGGATTCTGCGCAGCGCCTCCGACACCGCCATCAGTTCCCGCTCCTCGCGGATCCGTTCCGGCAGTGGATCATCGATCGGATCCAGCTGGTCGAGCACCTGCCGCACACAGGCCAGGATTTCCCAGCTCTGCACCTTCGCCGTCGCCGGATAGACCGGGATGAACTCGCGCTCGAAGAACGACATGTCCACCCCGCCCGCATCTTTCGCGCTCTGGGCGATACCGCGCAGATCACCGCCACCGCGCACCGTGGTCAGGGTCGGTTCCGCGTCGTCGGTGTTCTCGGGCAGGATCAGATAGCCGGGATGGCTCAGATTCCATTGGCCGGGCCGCCAATAGGTGACGGTCCCCGACATCATCGCCCGTGCCCCCTCGCGGACCACGTATTTCACCTTGTCGCCATTGAAGAAGGTGACATCCACGCCGCGGCCGGTGCCGGTATCGAGCACCACCTTGAGCAAGGATCCACGGCGCTGGCGCATCGGCTTGAGTTCGGCCTTGGTGATCCGGCCGATGACGGTGATGTGCGAACCGTCCTCGGGCGCCTCCTCGGTGAGGGGCTGGCCCTGGGTGGCGTAGCGCAGTGGATAGTGCCGCAGCAGATCCTCGACGGTCTGCATATCGAACGCGTCGGCCAGGGAGGCGGCCGCCTTCGCGCCGAGTAGATGGTCGAGCCGATCGCTCAGTGTTGCCATGACCTCGTTCCCGCCGCCTTCGTCCGCGCCGTCGCCGCACTGCGCACCGTCATTCGACTCCGATCTGGATCAGATCGGCATGCTGGCCACCGGAATACACGATGACCTCCACCCCGGGAAAATCCTCCGCGATATGCGCGGCCAGTTCCTCGGCCAACCCTTCCGGCGCCGCGGCGCCGACCAGCAGGGTGACCAGTTCACCACCGAGGCCGAGCATCCGGTCCAGCAGTGTCTGCCCGGCCGCGCGCACATCACCGTCGATGACGATGACGTCGTGGCCGACCAAGCCGAGACCGTCACCGGGTTCGCAGGTGCCGACCATTGTCAACGCGCGCTCGGTGGCCGCGCGCAACGACCCCCACCGGGTGGCGGCGGCGGCCTCGGACATGGTGAAGGCGTCGTCCACCGCGATCCGGCCGCGATCATGCACCGCGAGCGCGGCCAGCCCCTGCACCATCGAACCGCTCGGCAGCAACAGCACATCACGGTGCCGTTCCCGCGCGGCCACGCCGACGGCCACCAATTCCTGCGCGGCCAGGGCGCCGTTGGGCAGCACCAGCACCTCGCGGTTGGGCATCCGCCGGATGGCGGCGAGCAGGGCCGCCGAGGTGACGAACGGCTCGCCGGGAATCACGATCGCGCCCGCGGCCTCGAACAGCGCGATCGAGCCCTCACCCGCCGCGACCGCCACGATGCCCCGGTCCGCGGCGGCCTCGGCGAGCGACGCCCCGCCCGGCTCGCCGGATGACGAGCCCGCGGCACCGGAGTCGTGCGCGGCCGATCGACCGGATTCGGCAGTCCGCGCGACTCCGCAGCGTCCGTCGCCCGCAGCCGCACCGGCCGGATGCGCATCCGGTTCGGTGGCCTCCACGGCGAATGATTCGACGCGCACCCCGCCGAGCGTCCCCGCCGCCAATCCGGCTTCGACCGCGGCGCCCGCGTCGACGCAGTGGACATGCGCCGACCAGCTGCGTTCACCGTCACCGACGACGACCACCGAATCGCCCAGTTCGGTGAGGCGATGCCGCAGCGTCTCGATCCGGTGCGGATCGGAGTCGGTGAGCCGGTACATCACCTCGTAGCGGGGCGGGGCCGCGGCAGCGAGGACCGGCGCCGGATCGAAGGCGGTACCCGCGGGCGGATACACCGGCCGGGCGGGCCGTGCACCGGTCACCACCTCGACCAGGCAGTCCAACAACACCACCAGGCCGCGCGCACCCGCGTCGACCACACCGGCAGCCCGCAGCACCGTCAACTGCGACGGGGTCTCACCGAGCGCCTTCGCCGCGCCGTCGGCGGCCGCGAGCGCGACCTCCGCGAGCCCGGAATCGGCGCAGACCGCGGCCTCACCCGCCGCGCGTTCGAGCACCGTGAGGATGGTGCCCTCCACGGGAACGCTCAGCGCCTCCCGCACCAGCACCGCGGCCCGGTCCAGCGCCACCCGCAACGACATCGCGCCCAGCGGACCGCCGTGGGTCGCCTCCGCGATGCCCCGCAGCACCTGCGACAGGATGATCCCGGAATTGCCGCGCGCGCCCGAGGTCGCACCACGCGCCATCGCGGCCGCGACCAGCGCGGCCGGTGCCACCGGCGCGCTCGGCGATCCGCCGGGAAAGGGCCCGCCGTGCGCGGACAGCACTGCCACCTCGGCGCACGAGACCGCCGCGCGCATGGTGGCCAGCAGGTTGGTGCCGGTATCGGAATCGGCGACCGGGAAGACGTTGAGGGCGTTGATCTCCTCGCGCCGGTTGGTCAGCTCGTCGAGGCAGAGCCTGCCCCACCGCATCAGCGCAGTCCCGTCGACCGCATCCGGTCTCGGCACCGCGTATGCCCCGCTCACCTCCCACGATTCCGGCACGCGGCTCCTCCTCTCACCACCTCGACACCCGACACCACTGCTGGCCAGGTTAGCCGGATCCACCGACATCGCCGCGGTCGCGGCGACCGCACGTCGACGTGGCGCACCACACCCGATCCGGGCCAGGAGGGGACCGGTTTGGTGGATCGCGGGGCGGGCGGTTAATCTTGCAGGGTTGCCTCGCGCGGCCGCTTCGGCTTGCGCTCGCCGATCACCGTCGGCAAGGCGCTACGACATTGTTTCCGGACATGCTGTGTTGTGATGCAGCGGTCCCCTATGACATGAAGGAGTTCGCGACTATGGCTGCCGTCTGCGACGTCTGCGCCAAGGGCCCCGGCTTCGGGAAGTCGGTCTCGCACTCGCACCGGCGCACCAACCGTCGTTGGAACCCGAACATCCAGACCGTGCGTGCGCAGGTCGCGCCGGGCAACACCCGCCGGATGAACGTCTGCACCTCCTGCCTGAAGGCGGGCAAGGTCGTTCGCGGCTGATCTGCCCGACGCATCACCGATACATACAGACCACCGCGCCCCGGCACCTTTTCGGTGCACCGGGGCGCGGTCGTGTCGGTGGCGAGCCGAGTCCGCGCCACAATGAGGTCATGACCGCTGCGCGTCCCCACCGCATCGCACCCGCGGACGCCGGATATGCCCGTGGTCTCGCCGAATGCCATATCGTGTGCTGGCGCGAGGCCTACCGCGGCCTGGTCCCCGACCATGTGCTCGACGGCTTCGACATCGACCACCGGACCGAGATCTGGGCCCGCCGACTGAGCGACCATCCCGGCCGCACCATCGTGGCCACCGCAGCCGACACCGTGATCGGCTTCATCACCGTCGGCCCTGCCCTCTACCACCCGAGGGTGACCGATCTCGAACTCAACGCCCTCTACGTCCGCGCCCGATGGCATGGCACCGGCGTCGCCGACGATCTGATCCAGCACGCCCTCGACCCCGAAACCCCGTGCTCGCTCTGGGTCTTCGAACAGAATCCGCGCGCGATCGCCTTCTACCGCAAATACGGATTCACTCCCGACGGCGCCACCCGCGCCGAACTCTTCGCCAATGTCACCGAGGTCCGAATGGTGCGTCCGGAGGGCGCGATAGGGTCGTGGCCATGGCCACCACCGAACAAGCCGAATACGTGAGCACTGTCGACGGCGTCTTGCAGATCACCATCGCCACCGCCGCCAACGGCACCTCATTGGACTTCATCGGCATTGCCGCGGGCACCGCCGCCCTGCGCGCACTCGACCCGGCCGTGGGGGCCGTCCTGTTGACGGGCACCGGCGCCAATTTCTGCGCCGGTGGCAATGTCCGTGGTTTCGCCGCCGCCGAGGATCGTTGCGCCCACCTCTACGATCTCGCCGATCAGCTGCACGCGTTCGTCCGCGCGCTGGACGCGACCACCGTCCCGGTGGTGGCGGGTGTACAGGGCTGGGCCGCCGGTGCCGGAATGAGCCTGGTCTGCGCCACCGATATCGCCCTCGGCGGCCCGTCCACCAAACTACGCCCCGCCTATCCCGGCGTCGGCCTCAGCCCGGACGGCGGCATGTCGTGGACACTGCCCCGCATCGTCGGCACCGGCCGCGCCAGAGAAATCCTGCTCACCGATGCCGTCCTCGGCGCCGAGGACGCCGTCCGACTCGGCATCCTCAGCCGGCTGGTCGACGATGACGCCGTCCGCGACGAAGCGCTCGCCCTCGCCACCGCCCTGGCGAACGGCCCGCGCAGTACCCACGCGAGCATCAAGACCCTGCTGAACCGCTCGACCACGGCCACCTTGAGCGATCAGCTCGACGACGAACGCGACGCCATCGCCGCGGCCGCGGGCACCCCCGCCGGACGCGAGGGCGTCGACGCCTTCGTCGCCAAACGCGCACCCGACTATCGCGGACTCGCCTGAGCGCGACCGAATCCGAGCCGCCGGGCCCACCGGCCCATCAACTGCGCCATCCTCGACGGGAACGCGTCCGGCTCCGGGATGGTCACCGGCCGCACACGCCCGTTGTGGATGGCGCTGATCCGCCAGCCCGCCGACGTGCGCACCAGCACCACCGTCTGGCGCGAGAGTCTGCGCTCGGGAAGCTGCGCACGCCACGGCATCAGCACCGATCCGGTGCCGTACAGGATCGCCACATCGGGAGCGAGGTGGCGGATCGACTCGACCTCACCCACCAGCGCGGAGCCTGCCAGCACGCCGCGGAAGAGTTTGTCGTGGTTGTCCTGGTGTTCGGCCCGTCCGCTCGCCCGGGTGCCGTCGTAGGAGACGTAGTCGGAATCCTCGGTGAACAACGCACCGAACGCGGCGGCGTCATTGTCGGTCCAGGCCTGTTTGAACTCCTCGAACAGCGCCCGGATCGCGGTGTCGTCGGCGGCGTGGGTGAGTGTCTCGTTCATTGCGGGTATCCCCTCTGCTATCGTTTCTACGATCGAAATATACGATAACAGAAAGATTCGAATGTCGAAACAAGAAAGCATCGGCGCGATCGCTCAGCAGTTGCGCCTGCTTCAGCAGAGCTTCGATACGTTCGACGAGACGGCGGCCGCGCACGTCGGCCTCAACCGCACGGATATGCGCTGCCTCGACCTCGTGCTCGGCCGTGGCCCGAGCGCCGCGGGTGAACTGAGCGCGGCGCTACGGCTGAGTCCGGCCGCGACGACAACGGTCATCGATCGACTGGTTCGCGCGGGATTCGCCACCCGCACACAGGATCCGGACAACCGCAGGCGCGTGCTCGTCACCGCCACCGACGCGGCGCGAGCGGTGGACGCAGAGCTGTTCCGACCGGTCGCCGAAGCGGGCGCGCGGGCATTGACCCGCTACGACGAGGACGCCCTCGCGCTGATTCTCGACTTCCTACAGATGGTTTACGACGTCCATTGGGAACAGACCCGGCTGCTGGCCGAGCGCAGCTCCGGCGACTGAACCGTTCAGTCCTCGAGTCCGAGGATGAATTCGGCGACCGCGTCGGTGAAGGCGTCGTTGTCGTCGCCCGCGGCGGTGTGGGCGGCGCCGCCGATCTCGACCATCTTCGCGTGCGGCACGAGTTCCTTGAAGGCCGCCGCGCCCTCGGCGCTGACCACATCCGATTGCAGACCGCGTACCAGCAGCACCGGAATGGTGAGATCGCGGGCGACCTCTTCCATCCGGCCGGTGATCTCGGACGGGTCCTCGGCGCGGTCGGCGAGCATGTCCGGATCCCAATGCCAGTACCAGCGACCGTCGCGCTCACGCAGATTGCGGCGCAGACCATCGGTGTTGTCCGGGCGGGGGCGGTGTGGCATGTACTCGGCGACCGCATCGGCCACCGCGTCGAGGCTGTCGAAGCCGTCGCGGTGCCTGCCGAGAAAATCGAGTACCCGCCGCACACCTTCGGGTTCGGGACGGGTGACGATATCGACCAGCACCAGCGCGCTGATCTGTGCACCGCCGGGCGCCGCGGTGGCGAGCAGCCCGGTGATGCCGCCCATGCTCGCCCCGACCACCACGGCCGGAGCGCCGAGCTGCCCGAGCACCTCGAGCACATCATCGACCATGGCTTCGCGCCGGTAATCGCGCTCGGCCGACCACTGACTGTCGCCGTGCCCGCGCGCGTCGAGAGTGACGACCCGCATGCCGGTCGCGGCCAGTTTGGCGCCGGTCTGCTTCCACGAGTGGCGGGTCTGTCCGCCGCCGTGCAGGAACAGCACCAGCGGACCGTCGGCGGGTCCGTACTGGTCGGCAGCGAGTTCGATCCCGCCCGAACCACGCAAGCGCAGTCGGACGGGATCGACGAGATTGTTCGCACTACTCACGATCTGAGGATCGCACAGTCACCAGGCGGTATCGGAACGAGCCCCAGACTTTTCTGGAACGGGTGTCAGCAGCCCAACGTTCCGGTGAAGAGCACGCAGGCGAACTTCGCGTGCACCGACGCGGAAATCGTGGACGATCCGGAGGAGGTGAACTCCTCGGCGACCTGCGTGGAGCTGGTCTCGGCGGCGGGTTCGAGCGCCAACGGCGCCGCACCCGCGCTCGCCGCGCCGCCTGCGATCGCGGCGCACACGGCCAGCGTGGCAGTGGTGCCGCGCACAATGCCGCGGACGGTTCTGGTCTGCATGTCTCTAGCTCCTCACTTGTGTGTTCATCGGCGCCCGATCAGGGCAGACGCCAATCGACCGGTTCGGCTCCCAGCTCGTCGAGCAGCTCGTTCACCCGCGAGAACGGGCGGGAACCGAAGAATCCGCGCGACGCCGAGAGCGGCGAGGGGTGTGCGGATTCGATATAGGGCACCTCCGCCTCCGTCAGTGCCTGCTTCAGGGTCTGGGCGTCGCGGCCCCACAGGATCGCCACCAGCGGCTCGTCTCGCGCGACGAGCGCGCGGATGGCCTGATCGGTGACCGCTTCCCACCCCTTGCCGCGGTGCGAAGCGGGCTGGCCCGGCG
This sequence comes from Nocardia cyriacigeorgica, assembly GCF_029868385.1. Classification (GTDB taxonomy): domain Bacteria; phylum Actinomycetota; class Actinomycetes; order Mycobacteriales; family Mycobacteriaceae; genus Nocardia; species Nocardia cyriacigeorgica_F. Next base: position 154,799 of record NZ_JARWNX010000051.1, read on the forward strand.
ATACCGTCAGCACGCGGTTCAACAGCAGGACACCCTGGTCCGACCACGGGCTCAGATCACCGCAGGACGGTGTGGGATGACCGAGATCCTTGCTGTACTCGGCGAAGATGTTCGCCAGGCTGCGCGGCACCGGTGACACATCGGGGGCCACCGAGAAGCTCAGTCCCATCGGATGTCCGGGGGTGGGGTAGGGGTCCTGGCCGACGATGAGCACCCGCACCGCGTCGAACGGACGCTGAAAGGCGCGCAGCACGTTCTCCCCCGCGGGCAGGTAGCCGCGTCCGGCCGCGTTCTCCGCGCGCAGGAATTCGCCCATCGCGGTGATCTGATCCGTCACCGGTTCCAATGCTTTCGCCCAACCCGGATCCACGACGTCCGACAGTGGTTTCGCGCCCATGACCGGACAACCTATCGTGATCGCGGCCGTTGCGCCGAGTCCGCCCCGGCGAACGATTCCCAACCTCCGCGTCCCGCCGGGCGCACACCATCGACGGTGACGCCCTGACCAGCGCCGACCACCCCGATGCCGACCCAGCCGGGCGGCAACTCGGCGTCAGCGGGCCAGGCCGCGGCGAAGGCATGATCCTCCCCACCGGTCAGAACCCATTGGGCCGCATCGGCATCCAGTGCGGCGGCGAAGGCGGTGAGGTCGGCGTCGGCCAGTGCGGCCGAGTCGAGATCGATCGCGACCTGCGAGGCCGTGGCCAGGTGACCGAGATCGGCGAGCAGACCATCGGAGACATCGGTGAGCGCGTTCGGGACCGCGCCCGCGCTCACCGCATCGAGCACCGCCCGGTACGGGGGCCGGGGAACCCGGTGCGCGGCAATGATTTCGGCGTACTCGGCGCGATCGCCCGCATCCGCGGTCAATGCGGCCAGTCCCGCCGCCGACCAACCGAGCCGCCCGGCCACCGCGATCATGTCGCCGGGTCCGGCGCCGCTGCGCAGGATCGGTTCCGGGCCGAGCGGATCGCCGAACGCGGTGACCGACACGACCAGATGGGTGTCACGCACCAGATCACCGCCCGCGATCGAACCGCCGCTGACCGCGGCCTCGTCCCACATACCGTCGGCCAGTGCGTCCACCGAGGTCACCGGTGTCTGCGCCGGGCAGCCGAGCGCGACGACGAACGCGGTCGGCACGGCGCCCATGGCGACGACGTCGGCGGCGTTCTGCGCGATGGCCTTGCGTCCGATGTCATAGGGGCTCGACCAGTCGAGCCGGAAATGCCGGTCCTGCACCAGCATGTCGGTGGTCACCACGAATCGGCCGCGGGGCGCGGACAGTACCGCGGCATCGTCGCCGGGACCGAGCAGGACCGCGGGCGCCTGGCTTCGCCCGGTGTTGATGCGTTCGATCAGGGCGAACTCCCCGAGTTCGCCCACTGTGCGCGGCGGCGTGCTGCTGCTGATGACCGGCCCTTTCCGAGATCGCGACCCGTACGGTCCGGCGCGGGCGCGCTGCCGAGCCGGATTCGCCCCGACGGTACCCTGTGCACGGACCATCGGGTTACCGCCCGGTACCCGCGGCGGGCAGGAGCACGCCGCCAGGCACACCACGGCACGACCGGACGACGGCAGTGGAGAACAAGGAAGGATCGGTGCGCATGGCGAGCACGCCGGACCACGATTCACCCGAGCACACCGGCGAATCGGGTACCGCGGCCGATGCCGACCAACCCGCGGGCCACGTAGGAGCGCCGACCGGAGACGAGGCGGTGGAGGCAGCGCGTTCGGATACCGACACCGAGGCAGCAAAGGAGCCTCGCTCGAAGGCCGACACCGAGCCCCCGAAGGCGCCGCGCTCAGAGACCGGCACCGAGACCACAGACGACAACGCCGAACCAGCGAATGACAACACCGACCCCGCGGCCGACGACACCGCACCCGGCCCCGATGAGACGTCCTCCGGCTATCCGCCCGCATTGATAGCGACCGCCGTCGCCCTCCCGGTGGCCCTGGTGATCGCGGTTCTTGTCGCTGCGATCATGGCGCGCAATATGCCCGTCGACCGCGAGCCCCTGATCCTCGGCTCGGTCCCGGCACCCGCCCACGACAGCGCGGCCTGCACGACGCTGTTACCCGCGCTGCCCGCCGATCTGGGTGATTTCACCAAGTCGACGCTGGTCGAACCCGCGCCCCCGGCCACCCGCGCCTGGCAGCGACCCGAAGGCGGTGAGCCGATCGTGCTCCGCTGCGGCCTGGATCGGCCGCTGGAGTTCAACCGCGCCTCCCCCATTCAGATGGTCAACGAGGTGCAGTGGTTCGAGATCCCCGATCCCGATGCCGATGCCAGCACCTGGTTCGCCGTGGATCGCGGCACCTACATCGCGCTGACCGTGCCCGGCGGCTCCGGTCCGACGCCGCTGCAAGCGGTCTCCGATACGATCACCGCGAATCTGCCCGCACAGCCGTTGGATCCGGGGCCGCTGCCCAACTGACCCGAGCCCGGACCGATTCAGCGAGTCGAGCGCGGGCGGTTCAGCGCAGCCCGGTGCCCCGAGCCGATGCCGTCTCGATCAGGGTGGACACCAATTCTCGGTAGTCGATTCCGGTGGCTTCCCACATGCGCGGATACATCGAGATGGCGGTGAACCCCGGCATGGTGTTGATCTCGTTGATCACCGGTCCGTCGGCGGTGACGAAGAAGTCGACGCGGGCCAGTCCCTGGCAGTCGAGCGCACCGAAGGCGCGCACAGCCAGGGCCCGGATCTCGTCGCTGACGGCATCGTCGAGCTTGGCCGGGACGTCGAATTCGCAGACGTCGTCGAGATATTTGGTCTCGAAGTCGTAGAACTCGGGCGCGGTGGTGTCGACCTCCGGCATCCGGATCTCGGCCACCACGCTGGCCTCGACGCGGCCGTCGGGGAATTCCAGCACACCGCATTCGACTTCGCGTCCGATGATGCCCGCTTCCACGATCACCTTCGGATCATGGGCGCGCGCGGTCGCGATCGCCGCGTCCAGATCGGCCCACGCGGTGACTTTCGTGATGCCGATCGAAGATCCGCCGCGCGCGGGTTTGACGAACACCGGCAGCCCGAGCCGTTCCCGGTCGGCCTCGCTCACCGTGGCCTCGCGCGGGCGAAGTACCACCTGCGTTCCGATCGGCAGACCTTCGGCCGCCAGAAGTTTCTTGGTGAATTCTTTGTCCATACCGGCCGCACTGGCCAGCACACCCGGACCGACGTACGGGATGCCGGCCAACTCGAGCATGCCCTGCACCGTGCCGTCCTCACCGAAAGGGCCGTGCAGCACCGGGAACACCACATCCACCGCTCCGAGCGCGGCGCCGGGATCGTCGAGCGCAATGAGGTCGCCGGACCGGCTCGGATCGGTGGCGAGCAGCAGTTCGGTGCCGGTGCCGTCCACCGCGGGCAGGCTGTGCTCACCGAAGGCCAGTGCGGACATATCGGCGCCGCCGAGCACCCAGGTGCCGGTGGGGGTGATGCCGATCGGGACAGCTTCATAACGCTGCGGATCGAGGTTGCGCAGGACGGCACCGGCCGACACACACGAGACGGCGTGCTCGTTGCTGCGCCCGCCGAACACAACAGCCACCCTGATCCGGTTCGTCATGCACGGAACGGTACCCGTTACCGGACCGGGTACACGCGTCGGACTATTCCGGTTTGATCCGCCGCCCGAGCAATTTGCCCACGGCCTCCGGCACCGGCATTCCTTCATGACAGACCTGGTGCACGGCGTTGGTCAGCGGCATCTCCACATCGTGCGCGGCGGCCAGCGCCCGCACCGATGTGCACGACTTCACACCCTCCGCGACCTGGCCATGAGTCGCGTCCTGCGCGGCCTGCATGGATCCGCCGGTGCCGAGTACCGCGCCGAAGGACCGGTTACGCGAGAGCGGTGAGGCGCAGGTTGCCACCAGATCGCCGACGCCGGCCAGCCCGGCGAGGGTGGCCGGTTCCGCACCGAGCGCGACGCCGAGCCGGATGATCTCGGCCAGGCCACGGGTGATCAGGCTGGCGATGGAGTTGTCGCCCAATCCCATTCCGGCGGCGATCCCGCAGGCGAGGGCGATGACGTTCTTACAGGCGCCGCCGATCTCACAGCCGATGACGTCGGTATTGGTGTAGGGCCGGAAGTATCCGGTGGCGCAGGCCTGCTGGACGGCCACCGCCCGGTCGGCGTCGGTACAGGCCACCACGGTCGCCGCGGGCTGACCGGCGGCGATCTCCTTGGCCAGGTTCGGCCCGGACAGCACGGCGACCCGGCCGGGATCGGCGCCGGTGACCTCGGAGATCACCTGGCTCATCCGCAGCAGTGTCCCGGTCTCGATGCCCTTGGCCAGGCTCAGCAGTGTGGCATCCGGCCCGATGGCGGGTGTGAACACCTCGAGGTTGGCGCGCAGCGACTGCGACGGCACGGCAAGCACGATCAGTTCGGCGCCGTCGAGTGCGACCCGGAAATCGTCGGTGCCCGACACCGGCGGCAGCTGTATGCCGGGTAGATAGTCGGGGTTGCGATGCTGGGTGTTCAGTGCCGCGGCCACCTCGGGCCGCCGCGCCCAGATGGTGACCTCCGATCCCGCATCCGCCAACACCTTCGCGAACGCGGTTCCCCACGATCCCGCGCCAAGCACTGCCACCCTCGCCATCAGCCCAATATGCCATGGAAAGATCGGTGCCATGCGTTCGCACACCGTGCACGCCGTGATCGCGGTGAAGAGTCTCGACCGAGCCAAGTCCCGCCTGGCCGATCGACTGCCGCCGCGTGCGCGTGCGCGCCTGGTGCTGGCCATGCTCACCGACACCGTGCGGGCCGCCTCGGCGGTGCCGCAGATCGTCTCGGTCACCGTTGTCACCCCGGATCAGGAGGTCGCCGAGGTCGCGGTTCGACTCGGCGCCGCGGTGCACCCCGAACCGATCGTGGATCCGGGCGAACCCGGTGACCCCGACGGCCTCAACGCCGCCCTGCGCGCCGCCGCGGACGGGCTGCGGCAGCGGCACGGTCCGGCCGATCTGCTGGCCTTGCAGGCGGATCTGCCCGCGCTACGCTCGGCCGAACTCGCCGAGATGCTCGCCACGGCACCGGCCGACGCCCGGTCGGTCGTGGTCGATCACGCGGGTCGCGGTACGGCCGCGCTGCTGGCTCGCGCCGCGACCCACGCGCTGGACCCGCGATTCGGTCCCGACTCGGCGCGCCGGCATATCGCCGCCGGTGCGGTGCGGCTCGACGGCGACTGGCCGGGGCTGCGCCTGGACGTCGACACCGCCGCCGATCTCGATCGCGCGATCGCGCTCGGCACCGGCGCCGCGACCCGCGCGGTGCTGTGTGACATCGGCTGGCAGGGCCGTGTTCACGAGCCGGTACCGCATGTGTGCTAGCCGGTCGCCACGCCCGGGGTGATTCCCGTGGCAATCCCGGTGTCGGGCTGCACACCGCCTGGTTTGTGAGGGATGATCGTTGGCGTGAGCGATACGGAAACCGTCAAGCAGCAGCAGGTGCTTCCCACCCCACCGCCCGCGGCGGCACCTTTGCAGCCCGGCTCGACAGCGCAGCGTTTGCCAGCCGATCGCTACCTCAATCGTGAATTGAGCTGGCTCGACTTCAACGCCAGGGTGCTGGCCCTCGCCGAAGACGCCTCGCTGCCGTTGCTGGAGCGCGCCAAATTCCTGGCGATCTTCGCCTCCAACCTCGACGAGTTCTATATGGTCCGGGTCGCGGGCCTCAAACGCCGTGCCGAGACCGGTCTTTCGGTGCGCTCGGCCGACGGCCGCTCCCCCAGCGAACAGCTCGAGCTGATCGCCGCCAGGGCCCAGGAGATCGCCGACCGGCATGCCAGGGTCTTCCTCGACGACGTTCTTCCCGCGCTCACCGCCGAAGGCATCGCCATCATCGACTGGGCCGATCTCGACGAGTCCGAACGCAGGCGGCTCTCGGCGCATTTCCAGGATCAGGTCTTCCCCGTCCTCACCCCGCTCGCGGTGGATCCGGCGCATCCGTTCCCCTACATCAGCGGTCTCAGCCTCAACCTCGCGGTGACCGTGCAGGACGCGACCACCGGCGGCGAGCATTTCGCCCGCGTCAAGGTCCCCGACAATGTCGACCGGTTCGTGCGGGTGCGGCGCACCGATTCCGGTTCCGGCGCGGTCGCGGCGTTCCTGCCGATGGAGGCGCTCATCGCCGCCCATCTCGATCAACTGTTTCCGGGGATGGCGGTGGTCGAACACCATTCCTTCCGCATCACCCGCAATGCCGATTTCGAGGTCGACGAGGACCGCGACGAGGATCTGCTCCAGGCGCTCGAACGCGAACTCGCCCGGCGCCGGTTCGGTTCGCCCGTGCGGCTCGAGGTCTCCGACGATATGACCGAGCACATGCTCGAACTGCTGCTGCGCGAGCTGGAAGTGGATCCGGGCGATGTGATCCAGGTGCCGGGTCTGCTCGACCTGTCGTGCCTGTGGCAGGTGTACGGCGTCGACCGGCCGGGCCTCAAGGACGCGCCGTACGTTCCGGCCACCCCGCCCGCGTTCGGCGAACGCGAGACCCCGCGCAATGTCTTCGCCGCGCTGCGCGAAGGCGATGTGCTGGTGCACCATCCCTATGATTCGTTCTCCACCAGCGTGCAGCGGTTCATCGAACAGGCCGCCGCCGACCCGCAGGTGCTGGCGATCAAGCAGACCCTGTACCGCACCTCCGGTGATTCGCCGATCGTCAACGCGCTCATCGATGCGGCCGAGGCGGGTAAGCAGGTCGTCGCACTGGTGGAGATCAAGGCGCGTTTCGACGAGCAGGCCAACATCAAATGGGCCAGAACGCTGGAGCAGGCGGGCGTGCACGTCGTGTACGGCCTGATCGGCCTCAAAACCCACTGCAAGACCTGCCTGGTGGTGCGGCGTGAGGGCGCGACCATCCGCCGCTACTGCCATATCGGCACCGGCAACTACAACCCGAAGACCGCGCGACTCTACGAGGACGTCGGATTACTCACCGCCGCACCGGAAATCGGCGCCGATCTGACCGATCTGTTCAACTCGCTCACCGGCTATTCCCGCAAGTCCGACTACCGCAATATCCTCGTCGCGCCGACCGGGGTGCGCGCCGGAATCATCGAGCGAATCCAGCGTGAGATCGAGTTGGCGCAGAACGGACAGCCGGGACGAATCCGACTGAAGGCCAATGCGATCGTCGACGAACAGGTCATCGACGCGCTGTATCGAGCGTCGCAGGCAGGGGTGCCGGTGCAGGTCGTGGTGCGCGGTATCTGCGGATTGCGGCCCGGTGTGCCGGGGATGAGCGACAACATCGAGGTGCGTTCCATTCTCGGCCGTTTCCTCGAGCATTCCCGGATCATGCATTTCCAGGCGCAGGACGAGTACTGGATCGGTAGCGCCGATATGATGCACCGTAATCTGGACCGCCGGGTGGAAGTCATGGCCCAGGTGAAGGATCCGAAGCTGCGCGAACAGCTCGGTTCGGTTTTCGATTCCGCGCTCGACCCGATGACCCGGTGCTGGGTGCTGCAACCGGACGGCAGCTGGCAGGCCTGGCCCGAACGCGCCGGCACCGAGGACGGCGCGCAGGTGCGCGACCACCAGGCGTATCTGATGCGATTGCGTCGGCCGGATCAGCAGTGAGCGCGACGACCGGTTTCGCCACCAGCGGTGGAGTGTTCCGGGATTCCCGGATGCAGGCCAATATCCACGCCGCGGGCGCGGTGGTGTGGCGGTACGCCCCGGATGGTTCCGGTGCGATCGAGATCGCCGTGATCCACCGCCCCAAATACGAGGATTGGTCGCTGCCCAAGGGCAAATTGGATCCCGGTGAGACCCCGGTGCTCGCCGCGGTCCGTGAGGTCGCCGAGGAGACGGGCCTGCGCTGCAAGCTCGGACGCTATCTCGGCCACGTCACCTATCCGGTGCCGGGGCACCGCAAGCTCAAGCGCGTCTATTACTGGGCCGCCGAGGTGATCGACGGTGGGTTCGCCGCCAATTCCGAGGTCGACGAGTTGATCTGGCTGCGGCTGGATCGGGTGATGGACGAACTGTCGTATCCGATGGATCGGCAGGTCGTGCGCGCATTCACCCGCTTGCCCGCGGCAACCAGCACGCTATTGGTGGTCCGGCATGCGAAAGCCGGGCGCCGCGACCGTTTCCACGGCCCGGACGATCAACGCCCGCTCGAACGTGCCGGACGCAGGCAATCGGCGGCCCTCGTACCGAATCTGCGCGCATTCGGCGCGGCGCAGATCCATTCCGCCGATCCGGTGCGCTGTGTGCAGACGGTGACCCCGCTCGCCGAGGAATTGGGCGTGGAGATCGTCCTCGAGCCGCTGCTGTCGGAATCCGGTTATGCCGCGGCCACGGACCAGGCGCGTGAGCGTGCCCGTGCCCTGGTCTCCGAGACCGCGGTGCGGGTGCTGTGCAGTCAGGGCGAGGTGATCCCCGATCTGATGCGGTGGTGGGCCGACCGTGACGGTGTGACGCTGCCGCCCGCGCGCAATCGCAAGGGCAGTGTGTGGGTGGTGTCGTTCGTCGCGGGACGAATGGTGGCCGCCGATCATCTGGATCGTTCGTTGTCGATCGATGTGGGGCCCGCCGCCACCGAGTGAGACCCGCCGCCGTACGGCGAACGGCCCCGGGGATCTCCCGGGGCCGTTTCACGTTCGGTATCGCGGGTGGAGGTGATCCACCCTTGTGCCGGGCATCCGCGCGCGACGGGCTGGGTTACGCGCCTGACGCCGGATCAGCGCGAGCGACGGGCCGGAGCCTTCTTCGCCGCGGTCTTCTTGGCGGTGGTCTTCTTGGCGGCCGCCGTGGTCTTCTTGGCGGGGGCCTTCTTGGCTGCCGCCTTGGTGGCGGTCTTCTTCGCGACCGTGGTCTTCTTCGCGACGGTCTTCTTGGCCGCCGCCGTCGTCTTCTTGGCGGGCGCCTTCTTCGCGGCCGCCTTGGTGGCGGTCGTCTTGCGCGCGGTGGTCTTGGCCGGAGCCTTGGTCGCTGCCTTACGTGCCGTTGTCTTGGCGGGCGCCTTGGTGGCTGTGGCCTTCTTGGCGGCGGTGCGTTTGGCCGCCGTCTTCTTCGCGGCCGCTTTCTTGGCCGCCACCGGCGCATTCACACCGCGTTTGACCGCGGGGCCGGTGGCGGCGAGCTTTTGCTTACCGGCAATGACGGCCTTGAACTGGGCGCCGGGACGGAACGCGGGCACCGAAGTGGGCTTGACCTTGACGGTTTCGCCGGTACGCGGGTTCCGCGCGACGCGAGCCGCGCGCTTACGCTGTTCGAATACTCCGAATCCGGTGATGGTGACGCTTTGACCTTTGTGCACCGCGCGCACGATGGTGTCGACCACATGCTCGACTGCCGCGGTGGCCGTGCGCCTGTCAGTACCCAACTTTTCGGTCAGAACGTCGATCAGTTCCGCCTTGTTCATTGAATCCTCCGCAGACTAATGGCCCGTCGTCGGACCGACTAGGTACCACGGTAAACCCACTTTGAGCAAGAGTCTATGTGCCACGCCAAAATTCATGTGGTTTAGCACACGTACAGCTACCGCCCCGGTCTAAGCCCAGCTAACCGACACAGGTGATTACGTCTGCGAAATATGCGCCGGAAGGGTTGTGGGTTTCCAACTTGGCCTTACCTTTTCGAACTCGTCGATCTGCTCGCCGCGCCGCAGAGTCAGCCCGATGTCGTCCAAACCTTCCAGCAGACGCCACCTGGTGTAGTCATCAATATCGAACGGCAACACGATGGTTCCTGCCGTCACAGTGCGCGCTTCGAGGTCGACCACCAATTCCAGTCCGGGCTGTTCCTCGAGCAACTTCCAGAGCATTTCGACATCGTTCTGTGACATCTGCGCGGCCAGCAGACCGCCCTTACCGGCATTGCCGCGGAAGATGTCGGCGAAACGCGAGGAGATGACCACTCGAAAGCCGTAGTCCGACAGCGCCCACACCGCGTGCTCACGCGAGGATCCGGTACCGAAATCCGGACCGGCCACCAGCACACTGCCCTGATTGAAGGGTTCGGTGTTCAAAATGAAGTCGGGATCGGTGCGCCAGGCCGCGAAGAGCCCGTCCTCGAATCCGGTTCGGCTGACGCGCTTCAGATAGACCGCCGGGATGATCTGATCGGTATCGACATTGGATCGGCGCAGTGGAACCCCGATCCCCTTGTGCACGGTGAAGGCTTGCATCTGATTCTCCTGAGTCTGATTCGGCTTCGACGGGGGCGACTTACTCGCGGGTCAGTCCAGATCCGCAGGCGAGGACAGCGTTCCGCGCACCGCGGTGGCGGCCGCTACCAGCGGCGACACCAGATGGGTCCGACCGCCCTTGCCCTGTCTGCCTTCGAAGTTTCGATTCGAGGTGGACGCGCAACGCTGACCCGGCGCGAGCTGATCGGGATTCATTCCCAGGCACATCGAACATCCGGCCTGGCGCCATTCCGCACCGGCGGCGGTGAAAATCTCGCCGAGTCCTTCCTTTTCCGCCTGCGCCCGCACCCGCATAGAACCCGGTACGACCATCATTCGGACACCGTCGGCGACCCGGCGGCCCTTCAAAACATCGGCCACCGCGCGCAAATCCTCGATCCGGCCGTTGGTGCAGGATCCGACGAATACGGTGTCGATCGCGACCTCGCGCAGCGGTGTACCCGGCGCCAGATCCATGTATCGCAGCGCCTTCTCCGCGGACTCGCGCGCGGTGTCATCGGCGATCTGGGCGGGATCGGGGACCCGATCGCCCAGCGGCGCGCCCTGACCGGGGTTGGTGCCCCAGGTGACGAACGGGGTCAACTGATCGGCGTCGATATGCACCTCGGCGTCGAAAACCGCGCCCTCATCGGTCTTCAGCGCCTCCCAGGCGGCCACTGCGGCGTCCCAGTCGGCCCCCTGCGGCGCGTGCGGACGACCTTTGAGGAATTCATAGGTCGTCTCGTCCGGGGCGATCATGCCCGCCCGTGCGCCCGCCTCGATGGACATGTTGCAGATGGTCATCCGCGCTTCCATCGACAGCTTCCGAATGGCTTCGCCGCGGTACTCCAGCACATAGCCCTGGCCGCCGCCGGTGCCGATCTGGGCGATCACGGCCAGGATCAGGTCCTTGCTCGTGACGCCGGGGGCCAGCGTGCCGTCGACGGTGATGGCCATCGTCTTGAACGGACGCAGCGACAATGTCTGCGTGGCCAGCACGTGTTCGACCTCGCTGGTGCCGATTCCCATGGCCAGCGCGCCGAACGCACCGTGGGTGGAGGTATGGCTGTCGCCGCACACCACCGTCATTCCCGGCTGGGTCAGGCCCAGCTGCGGGCCGACCACGTGCACGATGCCCTGATCGAGATCGCCCATCGGGTGCAGGCGTACCCCGAATTCCTCGCAATTACGCCGCAGCGTTTCCACCTGGGTGCGCGAGACCGGATCGGCAATGGGTTTATCGATATCGATCGTCGGGACGTTGTGGTCCTCGGTGGCGATGGTGAGGTCGGTGCGGCGCACCGGCCGTCCGGCGGCGCGCAGTCCGTCGAATGCCTGCGGGCTGGTGACTTCGTGCACCAGGTGCAGATCGATGTAGATCAGATCGGGTTCCCGCGCGGCGCCTTCACCCTCACCTCGGGCAACGACGTGCTGCTCCCATACCTTCTCGGCCAGCGTGCGTGGCATGTATCGAACACCTTTCGGGCTGGCATCCGGTGTGCCGCTCTGGGCTGTCGGCACCGGATGCGCGACATGAGGGGGACCTCGCATTCGGCGATCCCGTGACCACGCACTCCCGGTACCTGGAACCGGCGGCTAGGAATCTCAGCATGCGAGACGCTAATATCGTTCTATGAGACAGCATAGCGGTATCGGCGTCCTGGACAAAGCGGTGGCCGTGTTGTATGCGGTCGCCGAACAACCGTGCGGCCTCAACGAACTGTGCGAACGCACCGGCCTGCCCCGCGCCACCGCGCATCGGCTGGCCGTCGGCCTGGAGGTGCATCGGCTGCTGAGCAGGGACAACAACGGTTCCTGGCGCGCCGGTCCCGCACTGGCGGAGCTGGCCTCCGGGGCGAGCGATCCGCTGCACGATGCCGCCTCGGCCATTCTGCCCCGGCTGCGCGAGATCACCGGCGAGAGCGTCCAGTTGTACTGCCGCGACGGTCACGCGCGCGTCTGCGTCCTCGCCCTGGAGCCGCCCGCCGGGCTGCGCGATACCGTCCCGATCGGTGCGCGGCTGCCGCTCACCGCCGGTTCGGCCGCCAAGGTCTTGGTCGCCTGGGCCGATCCCGAATTGCAGCGCGCGATTCTGGCCGACGCCGTCTACGGCGAACGCGCGCTCGCCGAGGTGCGCAAGCGCGGTTGGGCGCAGAGTGCGGCGGAACGGGCCAGTGGTGTGGCGAGTGTTTCGGCTCCGGTCCGGGATCCGGGTGGTGCGGTGGTGGCCGCGGTGTCGGTGTCCGGGCCGATCGATCGCATGGGCCGCAGGCCGGGTGCGCGGTGGGCGGCGGATCTGGTGGCCGCGGCCGACGCATTGCACAAGCGGCTCTGAATCCCCGTCCCACGGCCGCTGACCGACCGTCCGGCACGTTTGCCCTACCCGAGGGCACCCGCCCTCACTACAGTTGCCCCATGGGAGTCAACCAACGGTCGCAGATCGTCATGTCCGACACCGAGATCACCGATTTCCTGGTGCGCAGTCGGGTGGCCACGCTGGCCACCCTCGGTGCGAGCGGGGCGCCGCATCTGACCGCCATGTGGTACGCGCTGATCGACGGTCCCGACGGCAGGCCCGAGCTGTGGTTCGAGACCAAGGCCAAATCACAGAAGGCCGTGAACATGCGCCGCGATCCGCGGGTGACGTGCATGGTGGAGTCGGGCCAGACCTATGACACATTGCGCGGTGTGTCGATCGAGGGTCGTGCGGAGATCATCGATGACCCGGAGCAGCTCTTCGCCGTCGGCGTGAGCGTCTGGGAGCGCTATACGGGCCCGTACAGCGAGGAGATGCGCCCGTTCGTGGAGACCATGCTGAACAAGCGGGTGGCGGTGCGGGTGGTGGCCGATCGTATCCGCAGCTGGGATCACCGCAAGCTGGGTATGCCCGCGATGCCGCTGGGCGGCACCACCGCCAACGCCCTCGACGATTGATGCTCGCCTGTGCCCGATCCGGTCTCGGCGACCGTATTCCACCTGACAGGACCTGTCCGGCGGGCTAGCGTCGACTTTGTTCGACACGTTTCGGCCGCCGTCCACCCCGTTCGCCGGTGTGGTCTCGGCCCGACCACAAGGAGCAGACCATGCCGGAATCGAGTGGTTCCCATGACAGCGCGGATGAAGTGAAGCGCAAATTCCGGGAGGCACTGGAACGCAAGAACGAGCACCACGCCCGCTCGGCCGACCACCTGGACGGCCGCTCCAAGGCAACCGGCCCTCACGCCAATGCCAGCCACAAGCGGGAGTTCCGCCGCAAGAGCGGCTAGAGAGGCACACCAGTCGGCCTGGGCACAGAAACCAGCCCAGGCCGACAACCACCCAGCCCGAGAACGATTCATCAAGGTACGAACCACACGTCATAAGACACGACCCGGCACACAGCCGGAGCATTCGACCGTGGCACTCGAACCGCTGCAACCAGTCACACTTCCGTAGACAGTCGCAGCCATAGGCGTCAGCAAGCCCCGAGTACATCGATCGCACCGCACAACCAACACCCCCCCGAGGCGACATCGCCACACAACGCACACCCAGCGACCCCGGGGCGAAGCCTCCGGGCGGGGGTCCGGGGGCAAAGCCCTCCGGGCGGGGTTTGGGGGTTGCACCCCCAAAAACAATGCGAAGCAGAAAAGGCTCACGCTCCGTGAGCATGAGCCTTCCATCTGCGTAGCCCCGACGGGATTCGAACCCGCGCTACCGCCTTGAGAGGGCGGCGTCCTAGGCCGCTAGACGACGGGGCCAGGACTTGGATCAACCTCTGGCTGAGGTGTATCCGGTGATCTTTCGATCGGTCTGATCTCTCGATCAGGCTCGGCAAGCTTAACCGGCCGAAGCTCGGCGACCAAATCGCCTGGATGAGAGTCCGGCGAACCTGCTCGCCGTCGCGAGAGGGTTTCTCCTCGGGCCCGTTCGGGCATGAGTCGAAGCCGGAGCTTTCTCCGCTGGGGTACCAGGACTCGAACCTAGAATGGCTGAACCAGAATCAGCTGTGTTGCCAATTACACCATACCCCAATGACCAGCGCATTCGGCCTCGCGTCTGGGTGACTCCGAGGCCGTGTTCCGGCCGAGAAGAAGAGTACCAAACGACCGGCGGTAAACTACAAATCGCCTGGTCAAAGCCCTGTTTTCGGGCAGTGGGCGGCTGTTCCGAGGCAGCCGCCCACTATCGCGATCAGCTGGCCGAGGTGTGCGCGAGCGCCGCGCGCAACCGGGTCATGGTGCGGTCGCGGCCGAGCAGTTCGAGCGATTCGTAGAGCGGCGGGCTGATATGTGAGCCGGTCACCGCGACCCGCACCGGCGCGAACGCCTTGCGCGGTTTGAGCCCCATATCGTCGATCAGCGCAGTTTTCAGCGCCTCTTCGATAGCGGGGGTGCTCCAGACCGTCAGCGAGTCCAGCGTGGCAATGGCGGCATCCAATACCGGCGCGGCGTCGGCGCCGAGATTCTTCGCGGCCGCGGCGGGGTCGATCGAGAACTGTTCGTCGGAGACGAACAGGAAACGCAGCAGATCCCAGGCGTCGGCCAGGACGACAATCCTGGTCTGCACGAGTTCGGCGGCGGCGGCAAACATCTTCTCGTCGATTTCGGCGCCGATATGTCCGTGTTCGGTGAGGTACTCACGCAAACGGTGGGTGAAATCGCCCACCTCCAGCAAACGGATGTGCTCGGCGTTGAGCGCGTCGGCCTTCTTCTGGTCGAAACGGGCCGGATTCGAATTCACTGTCGAAATGTCGAAGGCCGCGACCATCTCCGCCATGGAGAAGACGTCGCGGTCGTCGGCGATACCCCAACCGAGTAACGCCAGGTAATTCAGCAAACCCTCGGGGATGAAACCGCGGTCCCGGTGGGCGAACAGGTCCGACTCGGGATCACGTTTGGACAGCTTCTTGTTTCCCGGCCCCATCACGAATGGCAGATGACCGAACTCCGGGGTGAATTCCGCGACGCCGATGCGCTGGAGCGCGGCGTAGAGCGCGAGCTGACGCGGGGTCGAGGAGAGCAGGTCTTCGCCGCGCAGCACATGGGTGATGCGCATCATCGCGTCGTCGACGGGGTTGACCAGCGTGTAGAGCGGGGCTCCGGTGCCGCGGGTCAGCGCGAAGTCGGGGACGGTACCGGCCTTGAAGGTGGTTTCCCCGCGCACCAGGTCGTTCCAGGTGAGGTCGGCGTCGGGCATGCGCAACCGGATCACGGGGGCACGGCCCTCGGCGCGGTAGGCCTCGATCTGTTCGGCGGTCAGGTCGCGGTCGTAGTTGTCGTAGCCGAGTTTGGGATCGCGGCCCGCGGCGAGGTGGCGCGCCTCGACTTCGTCCGGCGTGGAGAAGGACTCATAGGCCTCACCGGCTTCCACCAGCCGCCGCACCACGTCCAGGTGCAGATCGCGGCGCTGGGACTGCCGGTAGGGCTCGTAGGGACCGCCGACCTCGGGGCCCTCGTCCCAGGTCAGTCCGAGCCAGCGCAGCGCGTCGATGATCGCGCGGTAGGACTCCTCGGAATCGCGTGCGGCGTCGGTGTCTTCGATGCGGAAGACGAAGCTGCCACCGTGGTGGCGGGCGTATGCCCAGTTGAACAGCGCCGTCCGGATCAGGCCGACATGCGGCGTACCGGTGGGTGACGGGCAGAAACGGACCCGTACTTCAGTC
Source organism: Nocardia cyriacigeorgica (assembly GCF_029868385.1). Taxonomy (GTDB): domain Bacteria; phylum Actinomycetota; class Actinomycetes; order Mycobacteriales; family Mycobacteriaceae; genus Nocardia; species Nocardia cyriacigeorgica_F. The sequence goes on from NZ_JARWNX010000051.1 coordinate 170,601, forward strand.
ATGGCTCTCTTTCGATCAGCGTTTGGCGGCAACAGGATTGGTGAGCGTACCGATGCCCGACACGGTGACGGCGACGTTCTGCCCCGCGACCATCGGGCCGACGCCCTCCGGGGTGCCGGTGAGGATGACATCGCCCGGCAGCAGGGTCATCACGGTGGTCACCCATTCGATGAGCTTCGGAATATCGTGCAGCAGAAGCGAAGTGCGGCTGCGTTGACGCACCTCACCGTCGAGTTCGGTGACGATCTCCAGATCCGCGGGGTCGAGCTGGGTTTCGATCCACGGGCCGAGCGGGCAGAAGCTGTCGTAGCCCTTGGCGCGGGTCCATTGGCCGTCGTGGCGCTGTTGGTCACGTGCGGTGACATCGTTGGCGACGGTATAGCCGAGGATCACATCGTGCGCGCGGGCGGCGGGCACATCCTTGCAGGGGCGGCCGATGACGATGGCGAGTTCGCCCTCGTAGTCGACCTGAGAGGAGCTGGGCGGCAGGATGATCGGCGCATTGGGCCCGACGATGGCGGTGCTCGGCTTCATGAAGATGACCGGATCGGCGGGCGCGGTGCCGCCCATTTCGGCGGCGTGTGCGGCGTAGTTCTTGCCGATGCAGATCACCTTGCTGGCCAGGATCGGCGCGAGCAGGCGCACATCGGCCAGCGGCCAGCTGCGCCCGGTGAACGTCGGGGTGCCGAAGGGGTGTTCGGCGATCTCCTTGGCGATGCTGTCACCACCGTCACCCTCGATGCTGACGAAAGCGACTCCATCCGGACTGGCAACTCGACCTAGACGCATAGTCGGAGTCTATCCACCCGGTTCCACCTGCCCGAACGCACCCGACCGGGCGGTCTGACGCCACCCCTCGGGGGGTCGTGTCGAGTCCTCCACAGCGCCGACGGCCCACGGCCGAATCCCGGGCGTGCGCGATGCCACGGGCGCGGGTGGGTGGCGCGAGATGTGAGCCGTCGGACATCGATATCGGTTCGACCGGCACCGTCACCGGGTGTACGGTAGCCCACAGATGTTCATTCCTTGAGATATTAGTTCCACATATTGAGATTTCGAGAGGTGGGCCACCGATGGGTGTGAACGCTGCCGTAGCAACCGGACCGCAGGTCGACGCGTTCCGACGGTGGTCGATGCTCGGTCTCGGCGTCTTCGCGCAAGCGTCCAGCGCGGTTTTCGTGCACGGTGTCCCGTTTCTACTGCCCGCGCTGACCGCTGGTGGTATGCCGTTGGCCACGGCCGGTCTGCTGGTCGCCATGCCGACCGTCGGCCTGGTCTGCACGCTGATCGCCTGGGGTTATGTGGTCGACCGGATCGGCGAGCGCAAGGTTCTGGTCGGCGGGCCGCTGCTGATGTTCGTCGCCGGCACGGCAGCGGCGAGCACCTCGAGCTATCCGGCGTTGGGTGTGCTGCTGCTGCTCGGCGGCGTCGGTGCGGCGAGTACCAATGGCGCCAGCGGCCGGGTGATCGTCGGCTGGTTCCCGCCACATCGGCGTGGGCTCGCCATGGGTATCCGGCAGACCGCGCAGCCGTTGGGCGTCGGCATCGGCGCGGTGGCGATTCCGGCGGTGGCCGCCGCGCACGGGGTCGCAACGGCGATTCTGGTGCCCGCGCTCATGGCGGCGGTCGCCGCGGTGGGCTGTCTGGCCGGGATCGTCGATCCGCCCCGCCCGGCGGGTTCGGCCGCCGACCGGGCGAATCCGTATCGCGGCAGCACCACCCTGCCGCGCATCCACGTGGTCTCGATCCTGCTGGTGTTCCCGCAGGCGACGGTGTGGACATTCGCCCTGCTGTGGCTGCACCGGGATATCGGCTGGTCGCTGCCGATGGCCGGGGTGCTGGTCACCGTGACCCAATTGCTGGGCGCCGCGGGCCGGATCGGTGCGGGCGCGTGGTCGGACCGGGTGGGCAGTCGGTTGGGACCATTGCGGTCGGTCGCCATCGCCGCGGTTCTGACGATGGCCGCGCTGGCGCTGGCCGCGTGGGCCGAATGGTGGTGGCTGGCCATTCCGCTACTGGTGATCGCCTCGGTGGTCACGGTGTCCGATAACGGGCTGGCCTTCACCGCGGTCGCCGAGATCGCCGGCCCGTATTGGAGTGGGCGCGGGCTCGGCATCCAGAACACCGGCCAGAACCTGGTACTGGCAGCGGTGCCGCCGGTCTTCGGCGCCCTGATCACCTACGCCGGTTTCCCGGCCACCTACCTGGCCGCGGCCGCGCTTGCGGTCATCGCGATTCCCTTGGTGCCCAAGGACTCCCCCACCCGGTGAGCCGGAACAGCCCGCCGCGGGCCCGGTTTCGGCGATCACCTGTCATCAGGATCGCAAGCGCCTCCGATTGGACAGCGCATGGCGAGTTCGGTCCGCGAACCATGGTTCGCTCGGCCCGGCGCCCAGACCCGGTCGAGCGCGACCCGGCAGGCAGAACACCCGCACTCCACCGGACACCAGGTAGAACGCCCGCACTCCACCGAACATCAGGCACAAGCCCCGCAGCGAGCACCACGCAGAAGGCCCCGCACTCGAGCGAGCACGGGGCCTTCGGAAAACGCTGTGGCTCAGACCGCGGCAGCGATCCGATCCCCGACCTCCACGGTCGAGGCGGCGCCGGTACGCGAGGCCAGATCCTTGGCCACCGCGGCCTCGACCCTTGCGGCGGCCTCGGTGTCGCCGAGGTGGTTCAGCAGCAGCGACAGCGACAGGATCGCGGCAGTCGGGTCGGCCTTGGACTGGCCGGCAATATCCGGGGCGCTGCCGTGCACCGGCTCGAACATGCTCGGGTTGGTGCCGGAGGCGTCGATATTGCCGCTGGCCGCGAGGCCGATGCCACCGCTCACCGCGGCCGCCAGATCGGTGATGATGTCGCCGAACAGGTTGTCGGTGACGATCACATCGAAGCGGCCCGGATCGTTGACCATATGGATGGTAGCGGCGTCGATGTGCTGGTAGGCGACCTCGACATCACCGAATTCGGTGCCGACCTCGTCGACGGTGCGCTGCCACAGCGATCCGGCGAAGCTCAGCACATTCGTCTTGTGCACCAGGGTCAGATGCTTACGGCGTTGTTGTGCCTTGGCGAAGGCGTAGCGCACGACCCGCTCGATACCGAACCGGGTGTTGGTGCTGACCTCGGTGGCGACCTCGTGCGGGGTCTGCACGCGGATGGCGCCGCCGGTGCCGGTGTAGGGGCCTTCGGTGCCCTCACGGACGACGACGAAGTCGATCTCGGGGTTGCCGGCGAGCGGGCTGGTGACACCGGGGAACAGCTTAGACGGCCGCAGGTTCACGTGATGGTCGAGCGCGAACCTGGTGTGCAGCAGCAGACCACGCTCGAGCACACCGCTGGGCACCGACGGGTCGCCGATGGCGCCGAGCAGGATCGCGTCGTGCTGCTTCAGTTCGGGCAGCACCGACTCGGGCAGGATCTCGCCGGTGCGGTGGTACCGCTTGGCACCCAGGTCGTATTCGGTCTTCTCGACCCCCGGCGACACCACATCGAGCACCTTGAGGGCCTCGGCGATGACTTCGGGACCGATACCGTCGCCCGGGATGACAGCGAGTTTCATGAAAGCAGTGCTCCGTTTCCGATGATGGCGCCCGTGAACATCGCAACGATAGCCGGTGCCCCGAACCCGGCCGCGACCAGGGCGAACTCTCCCGAACAGTGGGATTGCGGCGCCCGTGGGTAGCCTCGGCGCATGTTCGGAAACAGCGGGCTCGAGCACCGGATCGGCCGGATCGAGCGAAAGATCGACCTGATCATGCACCATCTGGGTATCGAGGACCCGGCATCGACCATCGCCTACACCGAGATCGACGCATTGCTCGCCCGGGGCAAGACGATCCAGGCGATCAAGCTGTACCGCGATCTGCACCCGGAGGTGGGCCTGGCGGAAGCGAAGGCGGCGGTGGAAGCACGCGACGGATACGAGCACTAGACCCGAACGACCGAGCCCCGCTCCCTAATGGGGAACGGGGCTCGGTACGTCGAGTTCGCTGTGCGGTGAACCCGCTGGCTCAGAACAGATCGACCAGCACGACCTTGGTGGCGCCGACCGATTCGCGGATCGCGTTCTGCACCTCGGCGGAAACCTCCTTGCCGACGCGCAGCATCACGGTGGCGCCTTCCTTGTCCACGTCCTGGGTCAGCTGTGCGGCCAGGATGTCGACCTCGGCCTCGCCGAGCTTCATGCCGATCTTGCCCAGCGCGCCCGGCTTGTCCTCGTAGTTGAGCACGGCCAGGTTCAGGCCCTCGGCGCGCATATCGTAGTTGCGGCCGTTGATGTTGACGATCTTCTCCACCTGGGCGGGCTCGGTCAGCGTGCCCGCCACATTGAGGGTGCGGCCGTCGCCGAATACGGCGCGCAGGTCGACGACGCTGCGGTGGCTCGGGCTCTCCGACACGGTGGTGACCTCCGCGGTGATGCCACGCTCGGTGGCCAGCGCGGGCGCGTTGACGAAGGTCACCTGATCCTCGACCTGCGCGGAGAAGACACCTCGCAGCGCGGACAGTTCCAGCACGCCGACCTCGCTGGCGGCCAGCTCGCCGCGCACCTGGATCTCCAGGCTCACCGGCAGCTCGTCCGACAGCGCGCCGAGCAGGGCACCCTGCTTGCGCACGATGTCCAGCCACGGGGCGACCTCATCGCCGACGACGCCACCGGTGACGTTCACCGCGCCGGGCACGAACTCGCCCGCCAGCGCCAGCAGCACCGACTTGGCGACATCGGTGCCCGCGCGATCCTGCGCCTCGGAGGTGGAGGCACCCAGGTGCGGGGTCACCACGACCTGCGGCAGCTCGAACAGCGGGCTGTCGGTGCAGGGCTCGGTCTCGAACACGTCGAGGCCGGCGGCGCGCACGTGGCCGGACTTGATGGCGTCGGCGAGCGCCTGCTCGTCGATCAGGCCACCGCGGGCGGCGTTGACGATGATGACGCCCGGTTTGGTGAGCGCCAGCTTCTCCTTGCTCAACAGCCCCTTGGTCTCCGGGGTCTTGGGCAAGTGCACCGAGATGAGGTCGGCGCGGCCGAGCAGCTCCTCCAGCGTCACCAGCTCGATACCGAGCTGAGCGGCGCGGGCCGGGGAGACGTAGGGGTCGTAGGCGATGACGTGGGTCTCGAAGGCCGCGAGGCGGGCCGCGAACAGCTGGCCGATGCGACCGAGCCCGACAACGCCGACGGTCTTGCCGAAGATCTCGACACCGTTGAACTTGCTGCGCTGCCAGGTGCGCTCACGCAGGGTGGCGTCGGCGGCGGGCACCTGGCGGGCCGCGGCAAGCATCAGCGTGACGGCGTGCTCGGCGGCGGTGTGGATATTGGAGGTCGGCGCGTTGACGACCATGACGCCGCGTTCGGTGGCGGCGGGCACGTCGACGTTGTCGAGGCCGACGCCGGCGCGGGCGACGATCTTCAGGTTCTTACCGGCTTCCAGCACCTCGGCGTCGACCGTGGTGGCCGAACGCACCAGCAGCGCATCGGCCTCGGGAACCGCGGCCAGCAGCGCCGGACGGTCGGGACCGTCGACCCAGCGGACCTCGACACCGTCACCGAGCGCGTCGACGGTCGACTGGGCGAGCTTGTCGGCGATCAGAACTACAGGACGGCCTGCTTGGCTCACTGTGGGTTACTCCTGGGGAAGAAAGGGGGGCGGCAGTTACCGGGGTCAAGCTTAGTTGGCCGGATTTCCGCGCCCCCTACCGCCTGGTAGGCGGCTGTCCTCAGTCGAGCGGGTGGGCAGGATCGGAGGGCGTTTCTCGTCCGGACACGGACCTGCCCCGGTCTCTACGAGGAAGACCGGGGCAGGAGTCTGGTCGCGTCCGCGACCGCAGCGTGTGATCAGCCGCCGAACGAGCCCGTCCACAGGGTGTTCACCAGGCCGTGCAGGGCCGCACCCAGGGTGTCGAAAAGACCGTTCGCGGCGGCGCTACCGGTGTCGATGATAACGGGGATCATGAAATACCTCTCGTCGAAATTCAATCCAGTGGAACTGGCTGACACATGACTCATCGAGGGGTGACGAGAATCGGTTACGGGAAATCACGATTTAGTGACACAGGACACAAACACCAGCGCCATGTGAGCCGAACCGCCGTCACGCAGGGCTTCTATCAGGCAAAACATGCGATCGATCCGGTCACGGGGAGGTCACGACACCGCCGTGCGGCATGCAGCCGGATAAACCTGAGAATTTACTTAGAATGCCCTGCGCGATTTCGCGAGTAATACACCGAGATGAGCGGTCACCCGGATACGCGACGCCCGCCGATCGCAAAACAATTAGCAGGAACTATTCTCCTCGAAATTGCGACCCGGCCACACTCGTCGCAATGACGGCGGTAGCGCGGACGGCCGCATGGGTGCGAGAGACCATCGCCGCGACGACAGCGGCCGAGGCCGATATCGGCTCGCCCGGCATCAGCGCACCGCGCTGATTAGGGTGAGCGACGATTCAGGACCGCACCCAGGAGTCGCCGTGCCCACCTCCGGTTCCTCCGGCCAGCCGCAGCCGGACCGCCTGCGCAGACGGTTGGGTGTGGGCGACGCCGTACTGATCGGACTGGGCTCGATGATCGGCGCTGGCATTTTCGCCGCCCTGGCACCGGCCGCGAAAGCCGCGGGTAGCGGACTACTGCTCGGACTGGCCGTCGCGGCGGTTGTTGCCTATTGCAACGCCACTTCTTCGGCGCGGCTGGCCGCCCGCTATCCCGACTCCGGCGGCACCTATGTCTACGGCCGCGAACGGCTCGGCACGTTCTGGGGCTATCTGGCCGGGTGGAGTTTCGTGGTCGGCAAAACCGCGTCATGCGCGGCGATGGCGCTGACGGTTGGCACGTATGTGTGGCCCGGCCATGCGCACGCGGTGGGAGTCGCCGCCGTGGTGGCGTTGACGACGGTGAACTATCTCGGCGTCCAGAAGTCCGCGGCATCGACGAGAGTGATCGTCGCCATCGTCCTCGCGGTGCTGGCTGCGGTGGTCATCGCCACTGCCACGTCCGCAGAGGCGGATCCGCAACGACTCGAATTCGGCGCCGACATCACCGTCGGCGGCGTCCTCCAGGCCGCCGGCCTACTGTTCTTCGCCTTCGCGGGCTACGCCAGGATCGCCACACTCGGTGAGGAGGTTCGCGACCCGGCCCGCACCATTCCCCGCGCCATTCCGCTCGCGCTGGCGATCGCCCTCATCGTGTACGCCGCGGTGGCGGTGGCGGTCCTGCTGGTGCTCGGCCCGCAACGTCTCGCCGAATCCGCCGCCCCGCTGTCGACCGCGGTGCAGGTGGCCGGCGCCGATCGGTTGTCTCCCCTGGTTCGAGCAGGCGCCGCCGTCGCCGCGCTCGGATCGCTGCTCGCCCTGATCCTCGGGGTCTCCCGGACCACATTGGCCATGGCACGCGACCGCTATCTACCGCCTGCACTCACCGCAATCCATCCCCGGACCGGCGTTCCGCATCACGCCGAAATCGCCGTGGGCGCAATCGTTGCCGTAGCCGTGGCGGTGGCCGATCTCCGTACCGCCATCGGTTTCTCATCCTTCGGCGTGCTGGTCTACTACGCCATCGCCAACGCCTCAGCCGCGACCCTCCGACCGGACGAGGGGCGCCCGCCACGCCTCATCCCCGCGTTCGGCATGATCGGCTGCCTGGTCCTGGCGTGCACTCTCCCCGCAGACGCCGTCATCGCGGGCGCGGCGGTGACGGCCGTCGGGGCGGTCACCTACCTGCTCCGACGCGGGGCCGCCGCGCCGGATCGGCCCGAAGCCTGACGCTTTCGCGCACAAGGAATCGGCCACGGGTCATGGCTCAGCTCTCCGCACGCACAGCGGCCGCATATGCGGCGGCCAGGCGTTCACTAGCGCGCGCCACAGTCGGATCGGGTCGTGGCGTCCCGAGATGCAGCTCCCGCAGCTCGTCCATGAACTCCCGCCACAGCTGCGGTCCGCCCTCTTCCAGCAGCTGCGCGCGAACCCTCAGCCGATGGGTGGTCTCGCGGTGCCGCAGCCCCCATGACCCCAGCTGGGCCATGATCGGCACCAGTTCGATGGCGGCTTCGGTGAGCCGATATTCGGCTTTACGTCCGGGGCCGGCGTCTTCCCGGCTGAGGAGTCCGGCGGCCACCAGCCGTTTGAGCCGGTCGGAGAGGATATTGGATGCGATGCCCTCCTCGGATCCGGCCAGGAGTTCACGAAAGTGGCGGCGGTTGCCGAACATCACATCGCGCAGCACCAGCAGTGTCCAGCGGTCGCCGATCACCTCGATGGTCGCGTTGATCGGGCAGCCCGAGCGTCCGTCCTCACGCATATCGTCCTCTTCCGTTCAGCCCTGCCGATTGCAATATACAACCGGTGGCACGATGCGTCTCGACGCACTGCTGCACACTGGGCAGCGACTGCTCCGAAAAAGGGGCAAGCCCCGCACCGTACGGTGCGGGGCTTGCGAAAGTCACGCTGTTCAGATAGCGCGGACGTCCTGAGCCTGCGGGCCCTTCTGGCCCTGCCCGATCTCGAACTCCACACGCTGACCCTCTTCGAGGGTCCGGAAACCCGACCCGGAAACTGCCGAGTAATGCACGAAGACGTCAGGGCCGCCCCCGTCTTGCGCGATAAAGCCGAAGCCCTTTTCGCTGTTGAACCACTTCACGCTGCCTTGAGCCATGTTCTGTACTTCATACTTCCTGTAGATGAGCCGAGCAAATGTCAAGCCCGGTCTCGCCTACAACGATGCCATGGTTTCCACGATTCCTCCACACCTGAAAGAGACAACTGTGAGGTAACTATCGCCCACAACATTCCACTATGGAGTGTGGACAATTGCCCAGGTTACGGGGGTGTCACGGCGTACAGCGCCGCCGGATGATCACGTGTGCCACCCATCGGTCAGGCGGGCAACAGGCGCGATACGACCTCCGTCAACTGGACCACATTCCTGCATTCGTGCATCGTGATGCGCTCCGCGTACACCTGGGCCGCGGAGTCCCCCGATGACCACGAACGGGCGGGTTCGGGGTTCAGCCAGTAGGCATGCTTCGCCCTCTCGACCATGAGCTGTAAGGCGGCGAGGTTGGGGTCGGTGCGGTTGGTTCGGGCGTCACCGAGGATGAGCAGGGAGGTTCGGGGACCCAAGGCGTCGAGGTGGTCGTGGACGAAACCCGCGAAGGCCTCGCCATAGTTGCTGCTGCCGAAGCGGGTCACGCCGGATTCGCCGATGATGCGGGCGGTCAGGTCCGCGGTGGGTGGGGTGCCGGGAATGAACCAGGGGGTGATCTCGGCGCAGGTGTCGATGAAACCGAAACTGCGGACCCGACTGAACTGGTCTTGTAAGGCTTGGACCAGGTGCAGGGTGAATTCGGCGAAGCCGGTGACGGAGCCGGAGAGATCGGCTACCACCACCAGATCGGGGCGGCCCTGTCGGCGAGCGCGGAGGACGGGGTCGATGGGAACGCCACCGGTGGACATGGAACTGCGAAGGGTGCGGCGCAGGTCGATCCGGCCGCGGACCGATCTGCGGCGGCGGACGGCGAGGCGGGTGGCGAGTTTGCGGGCCAATGGATGGACGAGGCGGCGCATCTCGGCCATGTCCTGTTCGCGGGCACCGAGGAAATCAATGCGGTCGGTGCTGGATTCGACGCCGCGGCGGGCGATGTAATCGGTGCCGCGGAGATCGGCGGAGCGGATACGGGCCTCGGTTTGCAGGGCCGTGCGGAAGGCGCGCAGACGGCGGTCGGCCTCGATGGTGTACACGGCGGTGTCGAATTCGCCGGTGGGGGCGCCCATTCGGGAGACGATGCGCTGCACCAGATCCTCGGGACTCAACGCCCTCGAGGTCAGATACGACGACCAGCCCGCACCGGACGCCGTGGTGACGACACCTGAGGCGCCCGCGCCCTGTCCCCCGCTGCCGTATCCGCCGAGTTCGGTGAGGGCGCGGCGAGCGAGTTCGGTTGCCGCGTCGGGGTTGTCGGCGGCGAGAGTGCTGACGAGTTCCTCGCGCAAGGATTCGATGGCGGCGGAATTCGGTTCGCGCACTTCGCCGAATCCGGCACGACCGAGGAAGTAGAGGTCGAAGAGTTGGTCGAAGACCGAGCGTTGGCCGTTGCGACGCAGCAGAGTCGCGGCGAGACCGGAGCGCAGCCGGTCGGGATCGTCGGTACCGAGCGCGACGATCGCCTCGGCGGCGTCGATGGTTTCGCTGGGGCCCGCGTTGATGCCGTATTCGCGCAGCACGGTGACGAAGCCGACGAGGCGGTCGGTCATCGGTTCCTCGCCCGTGCCGAGCACACCGGATCGTGGTGAGGTCATCGGCTACGACTCCCCCGGCGCCGTCACGGCGAATCCACCGGGTCCGGTGCGTCCAGCTCCAGCTTCCGCACCGCCAGCCGATGATCGGACTGATGCTTCAACAGCACACCGAGCGTCGAGCGCACCACACCGCCGGTGAGCCGCCGCGCCCCCAACGCGACCAGTGTCCTGGCCCAATCGACGGTCTCCGCGACCGACGGTGCCTTCCGCAACGGCAATTGCCGGAGTGCGCCGACTGTGCGGACGACCGGTTCGGCCAGCGCGGCATCCAGTTCGGGTACCCGCAACCGCACGATGGCGCGTTCCAGTTCGGCGGTCGGATAGTCGATATGCAGATACAGGCAGCGCCGCTTCAATGCCTCGGAGAGTTCGCGGTTGGCATTGGAGGTCAGCAGGACGAAGGGCTTGCGGACGGCGGTGACGGTACCGAGTTCGGGGATGCTGACCTGGTAGTCGCCGAGGACCTCGAGCAACAACCCCTCGAGTTCCACATCCGCCTTGTCGAGTTCGTCGATGAGCAGCACGGTGGGGTCCGGATTGCGGATGGCGGCCAGCAGCGGACGCGAGAGCAGGAACTCCTCGGTGAAGACATGCTCGCGCGTGCTGTCCCAGCCCTCACCATCGGTGGCCGTGATGCGCAGTAACTGCTTGGCGTGGTTCCACTCGTAGAGTGCACGCGCCTCATCGATGCCCTCGTAGCACTGCAACCGGATCAGCTCGGCGGCGCCGGTGGCGGCGATGGCCTTGGCCAGTTCGGTCTTGCCGACACCGGCGGGCCCCTCGATGAGCAGCGGTTTGCCCAGATGCCCTGCCAGGAACACCGCGGTGGCGATATCGGTGGACGGCAGATAACCGACATCGGTCAACCGGCGGGTCACCTCATCCACCGAGGCAAAGAAGTTACTCATCGGTAGACAGTGTAAGTCGCAATCCCCCCGCCCAGCCGGGTGCCGTACCCGCGCGAGTGGCACCCGGCTGCGACGAACAGAGAGACGACCCCGCGCTCAGGTACCACTCGCGACCTCGCGATCACCACGGGAGTGGGGATGCGCGCAGTTCGGCGATCGATATACCGCGGCGTCGTTTCACCAGGCCACGTAAGGTTCCGGCGTTCAGGTAGCCGACCCGCGCCGCGACCGCGTCCAGGGTGAGGTCGGTCGTGCGCAGCAGGTGCGCGGCTCGTTCCAAGCGGATGTCGTTGACGAAATCGCGTGGTGACATGCCCAGCTCGGCGTGGGTGGCGCGTTGCAGGCTGCGTTCGGTGAAGCCGAGCGCCTGGGCGGCGGTGGAGATCAGGAACTGTTCGGCCAGATGGTCGCGCACCCAGCGTTCGAACGCGGCGGTCACCGAATTACCACGGGCGATGACCTCGGCCACCGCGACCTCACGCTGATTTCGCCGATTCCCCGCGACCAGATACCGGCTGGCGAGTTCGGCCAGCGCGGGACTGGCCGAATGCACCAGCGCCAGTGCGAGATCCATATGCGATAGCGAGGCGCCCGCCGTGCTGACCCGCGGGCCACGGCACAGGATCCGGCTCTCGTCCAGCGCGACCTGCGGATAGCGGCGGCGGAAGGTGGGTCCGAGCCACCAGCTGGTGGTGGCCGACGAGCCGTCGAGCACACCCGCTTCGGCAAGGAAGAACGTGCCCGAGCAGGCGCCCGCGACGTGTGTGCCACTGTCGTGCACCTGCCGGATCCGGTCGAGTACCGGACGGCTGCGCGCCGAGGACACGAGTTCGACCAGCGGCTCGGGATCCACGACCTGCACGGCGGGCACGATCATCATGTCGGGTTGGACATCGCTGCCGAGCAGCGGCGTCGTCGGGATGATGTGCCCGTTGCCGGAGGTCACACTGTCGCCGAACGACAGCGTGCGCACCCGCCACGGTTCGGGCGGGGCTTCCAGCTGGCCGCGGGCGGCATTGGCGGTATTGAACGTCTCCAGCAATGCGGCGAGACCGAAGTCCGCTACGCCGTCGATCACGAACACTCCGACATCCATGTCGGGAATGGTACTGAAGATGTCGTTTCCGACACTCGGTAATCGTCTACCAGCAACATATTGTCACTATTTGTGACGTCTCGCACAGCTGTTCGGCTCGTCCATCTGCGACAGCACCGAGTCGTCGTCCGCCGACCGCCCACCCCATCGGAGCCCCGCATGTCGCTCGCCACCAGCCTCGTCCATCACATTCGTCTGACGGTCACCGATCTGCACCGCTCGCGTGAGTTCTACGAGGAGGTGCTCGGCTTCGAGGTCGCCGCCGAATCCCCGGGGAACCCGGCCGATCCCCTGGTGCGCGCCGATCGCTTCCAGCTCTACGGCGGCGTCGTGTTCCAAACGCCCGGCGGCATGCTGCTCGGCCTGCGCCCGGTCGCCGATCCGGACGACCACTTCGATTCCGAACGCGTCGGGCTCGACCACCTCAGCTTCACCGTCGACTCGCGCGAGGATCTGAAAAAGGCCATCGCCCGCTTCGACGAGGCCGGCGTCGAACACGGCGAGATCGTGGAGATGGACCAGTTCGGCATCGCGATCCTCGGCTTCAACGACCCCGACGGTATCCATCTCGAGTTGACCGCGGCGATCTGATGGCCACGACGCAGATCTGCCCCGAGACCGAAACCGATACCGAACTACCGCCCTTCCCGCAGCTGTGGGCCCGGTGGGCGGCGATGTCCGCGGCATTCGCGGCGGCCGGATCGCAGTGGGGCCCGCGGATGTTGCCGTCGCTGGCCTGGTTCGAGAGCTCCGGTAAGAGCGGGTCGACGCTGTACGCGCTGCCCGGCGGCCGCGCCGTGCTCTCGGGCGGGGTGTGGATCGCGCGATCGGCACGCCACGAGATCGACGGGCCGCCACCCGTGCACCCCGAACCGCCGGACTGGGCCGTCGACCCGATGCTGAACCCGCACGCCGACACCGGCCTCATCACGTTCTGCTACTGGTGGGACGCGGGACGGTGGTACCGGGCGGACTCACCGCCGGTGGCGCAGGCGGCCGCGGCGCTGCCCGGTGTGTGGACGACGGATACGGTCGCCGAGATGCTCACCTGCCTGGCCACCGGGCGCCCGAACGATGCGCAGCGCGCCGATGCGATCACGCTGATCTGCGCGGCCGAGATCGGCGCCGTCACCCATGAGACCGTGGCGAATGTCTTCGGCGACAACGATCTGTTCGATCTCGACGCCGCGATGGATCAGTTCGACATGGCGGGCCTCACCGCACGCCAGACCGCGACCCGCACCGCCGCGCAATGCCTGCGCGGTCCGAGCACCCCGCGGTTCAGTACGGGTTCGCCGCAGCTTCGACGCGTCCGGATTCGATGGCCTCGACCAGCGCTCGATGATCGGTGACGGTCTGCTCGGCATAGGCGAGCGCGAACGCGGCCATCGCGCGGTCGAACGCGTCACCGGAACCGAGATAGTCGGCGATGGCGATACGGTCGCCCGAGCGGGCGTGCGCCCGCGCCAGCGTGTGGCCGCACAGCGCGGCGTAGTCGCGCAGACCGGAGCGGGTCATCGCATCGATATCGGCTGAGCCCTTCATATCTCGCAGCTGCCGCAGATAGAAATGGCGTCCGCCCGGACCGGTGACCCAGCCGAGGAAGATATCGCTGGAGGTCTGCATCAACCGTTGACCGTGCACCACCCGATGGCCGGGATGGCGGAACACGCTCGCACGCAGATGCGGTGCCAGCACCGACTCCTCGGCCTCTTTGACCTGGAGGAACAGCGGACCGCCGGTGTCACGGTCGACGAGCAGCGCGACGAAACACCGGGTACCGACGCTGCCGACACCGACCACCTTGAGCGCGAAATCCACCATTCGGTAGCGATCCACCAGGATTCGACGTTCCTCCGGCAGCGTGCGCCGGTACGCGCCGAAGACCTCTTCGACGGCGGCGGCGTCGTCGGGCTGGATCGGCACCAGCAGCGGTGGCTGATGCCGGATCCGCGCGACACCGTCCGGGCCGGTTTCGGTGAGCTTGCGCAGCGCCTGCAAGCTGGTGCGCTTGCGGGCGGCGTCGAGGGTCCGCTCGACATTCCGGCGCCGCTTCGGGGTGATCACCAGACCGGCGAGGGTGTCGGTGTTCACCTGCTCGTACCAGACGTCGAGCGAATCGAGACCGGCCAGCCGTCGCATACATTCGCGATAGGACGAGGCGGCGACGCGCACGGCCGTATCCGCTTCGTCATCGGTGAAGCCATTGCTGTGCGCGGCGACCGCGATACTCGCCGCCAATCGTTTGACATCCCATTCGAACGGGCCGGGGAGGGTTTCGTCGAAATCATTCAGATCGAAGACCAGTGACCGTTCCGGTGACGCGAAGACACCGAAATTGGACAGGTGGGCGTCACCGCACAGCTGAACCGTCAACCCGGTATCGGGAGTCTCGGCCAGATCGGCGGCCATGACGGCCGGGGCGCCACGCAGGAACGGGAACCGGCCCGCCACCATGCGCGCGTAGCGGATCGGCACCAGCTCGGGCACGCGGGTGGCCGCCTGTCGTTCCAGAATGGCGATCGGGTCGCGGTCCGGTGCGAGTTTCAGCTCCCCGAGCGACGACCGCGGCACCTTGCGCCGAATCGCACGTCCATCCTTGCCCGATGGGGCGGCCACGACGTCGGTGTTCGTCATCTACACAGTGTTGTCCCGCCGCGACGACCAGACAACCACCGGCGAATCTCCGGTGTTTCCCCTATTGCGCCCGCCCGCCCGATATGCCCGTATCCGGGGCCGTCTCATCCATTCGAATGATCCTCGGACGCAAACCTGCCCGCACCCGTGACGTTTGCCCCGAAGTGCGCGAGAGTGGACATATCACCGCTGCTCGACCGATTCCCCGACCCGACCAGGCGCTGATCATGGCCAGGGACCGCGGCCGACGGTTCGCAGGGATCTGGAAAGGATACGAAGTTGTTCACGAACACCACATCAACACCGTTGCGCCGGACTGCGGCACGCGTTGCCATTGCCGGTGCGATCACCGTGTTTCCGTTGGCGGCGGTAGCGGTTCCGGCCGCGGCCGACCCCGCGGCGGGCACACCGGATGTCACGCAGGTCGATCGTCCCGGGCGGGGCTGGGACCATCGCAACGATTGGGATCACGACCGCAAGTGGGACCACGACCGCAAGTGGGACCGCGACAAGAGCTGGGATCACGACCGCAGATGGGACCATGACCGCAGGTGGGACCACAACCGCGGCCAGGATCCGCTGTGGCGGCTGCTCCAGCAGCTGGCGCCGAGCGGTTCGTTCGGTAGGTGACCGTTGGCGGCCGGGCTCGCGGCGGAGATCGCCGCCGCGGGTTCCGCCCGCACGCTTGACCTGAACAATGGTCGAGGTTCTATGTTCGGGTCATGGGAATTCTCACCGACGTAGAACGCGACTATCTGCACACCGTCCGGCTGTGTCGGCTGTCCACTGTCACGCCGGACGGACAGCCGATGACGGTACCGCTCAGCTTTCGACTCAACGACGATGACACGATCGACATCGGCGGACCGAATCACGCCAACACAAGGCGCTTCCGCAATGTGCTCGCCAATCCGAAGGTGAGCGTGCTGTTCGACGATATGACCCCGGATCGCCCCGGTGAATTGGTGCCGGGCAAGGGCCGCGGTATCGAGATCCGCGGCGTCGCCGAGACTCTCACCGTCGACGTGCCACCGGTGGCCCCCGACTGGTTCTCCAACGACATCATCCGGATCCACCCACGCCGGGTGCACAGCTGGCATATCGATGCGGCCGATCCTCCGGGCCGCGCACGCACGGTCGCCTGACCGACAACAGACGAAGGCCCGTCCGCTGATGGCGGACGGGCCTTCGCGAGCTACGAAACCCTATGCGGTTTCGGTGATCGGGCGATCGACCCAGCTCATCAGACCACGCAGCTTGGCGCCGGTGACCTCGATCGGGTGCTCGGCGTTCTGCTTGCGCAGCGCCTCGAGCTCCTTGTTGCCGCCCTCGACATTGGCGACCAGACGCTTGACGAAGGTGCCGTCCTGGATGTCGCGGAGGATGTCCTGCATCCGCTTCTTGGTGTCGGCGTCGATGACCCGCGGGCCCGACAGGTAGCCACCGAACTCGGCGGTGTCGGAGACCGAGTAGTTCATCCGCGCGATGCCGCCCTCGTACATCAGGTCGACGATCAGCTTCAGCTCGTGCAGCACCTCGAAGTAGGCCATCTCCGGCGCGTAACCGGCCTCGACCATGACCTCGAAACCGGTCTTGACCAGTTCCTCGGTGCCACCGCAGAGCACGGCCTGCTCACCGAACAGGTCGGTCTCGGTCTCTTCCTTGAAGGTGGTCTTGATGACGCCGGCGCGGGTGCCGCCGATGCCCTTGGCGTAGGACAGCGCCAGCGCCTGCCCCTCACCCTTCGGGTCCTGGTCGACCGCGATCAGGGCAGGGACACCCTTGCCGTCGGCGAACTGACGGCGCACCAGGTGGCCGGGACCCTTCGGCGCGACCATTGCGACGGTGACGTCGGCCGGAGCCTTGATCAGGCCGAAGTGGATATTGAGGCCGTGGCCGAAGAACAGCGCGTCGCCGTCTTTCAGGTTCGGCTCGATGTCATTGGTGAAGATCGACGCCTGCGCGGTGTCGGGGGCGAGCACCATGATGACGTCGGCCCACTCGGAAACCTCGGCGGGGGTGCCGACGGTCAGTCCGGCTTCCTCGGCCTTCGGCCGCGACTTCGAGCCCTCGGCGAGGCCGACGCGGACCTCGACGCCGGAATCGCGCAGGCTCAGCGAGTGCGCGTGGCCCTGGCTGCCGTATCCGATCACGGCGACCTTGCGGCCCTGGATGATCGACAGATCGGCATCGTCGTCGTAGAACATCTCGACTGCCACTTGATGGGTTCCCTTCTGACGGATCGTCCCCGCGCGACGCGGGAACAGTATGTGAATTACGAGAATCGGCGAGCGCCGGAAGCTAACGCGTCGCCGTGATCGACTTGGGACCGCGGCCGACCGCCACGACACCGGACTGCACGATCTCACGGATACCGTACGGTTCCAGCATCCGCAGCAACGCGTCGAGCTTGGACCGGGTTCCGGTCGCCTCGACGGTGAGCGCGTCCGGGGACACGTCGATGACCTTCGCCCGGAAGAG
This sequence comes from Nocardia cyriacigeorgica, assembly GCF_029868385.1. Lineage (GTDB taxonomy): Bacteria > Actinomycetota > Actinomycetes > Mycobacteriales > Mycobacteriaceae > Nocardia > Nocardia cyriacigeorgica_F. The sequence continues at coordinate 188,012 of NZ_JARWNX010000051.1, forward strand.
CGTAACGGCCTCGATCACCTGGGTGCGCACACTGGCATCGGCGCGCACCTTCACCAGGATCAACTCGCGTGCCACCGACGCGTCGGCGTCCTGCTCGACGATCTTGATGACGTTCACCAGCTTGTTGAGCTGTTTGGTGACCTGCTCGAGCGGCAGGTCCTCGACGGTGACGACGATGGTCATCCGGGAGATCTCGGGGACCTCGGTGCCACCGACGGCCAGCGATTCGATATTGAAACCGCGGCGAGAGAACAGGCTCGCCACTCGCGCCAGCACGCCCGGCTTGTCCTCGACGAGGACGCTGAGGGTGTGGGTGCTGCTCATTCTGTGGTCCCCTCGCTGGTCGATGCGGCGGCCTCGCTCGCACGGTCCTTGGTCCGGTCATGGGACAGTGCCTCATGGATGACGGCGGGTTCGGCGGCCGATTCGTCCTCGTCGAACAGCGGCCGGATACCGCGCGCGGCCATGATCTCGTCATTGCTGGTGCCCGCGGCGACCATGGGCCAGACCTGGGCGTCCTTGCCGACGATGAAATCGATGACCACCGGGCGGTCGTCGATCGACTGTGCCTCCCGGATCGCGGCCTCGACGTCTTCTTCCTTCTCCACCCGGATGCCGTGGCAGCCGAGGGCTTCGGCCAGCTTGACGAAATCGGGGATGCGCAGGGTGTGCGTGCCGAGATCGGTGTTGGAGTAGCGCTGTTCGTAGAACAGGGTCTGCCACTGCCGGACCATGCCGAGGTTGCCGTTGTTGATCAGCGCGACCTTGATCGGCACGCCCTCCACCGCGCAGGTGGCCAGCTCCTGGTTGGTCATCTGGAAACAGCCGTCACCGTCGACCGCCCACACTTCCTTGTCGGGCGCGCCCATCTTGGCGCCCATGGCGGCGGGAACGGCGTAGCCCATGGTGCCGAGGCCACCGGAGTTGAGCCAGGTGCGCGGCTTCTCGTACTTGACGAACTGGGCGGCCCACATCTGGTGCTGGCCGACGCCCGCGCAGTAGATGGCGTCCGGTCCGGCGAGGCGACCGAGCGCGTCGATGACGTATTCCGGCGACAGCGATCCGTCGCTCGGCGCGGACCAGCCCAGCGGGTAGCTGTCGCGGATACCGTCGAGGTAGGTCCACCATTCGCCGAGCGCGAACGGCATGTTCTGGGCCGGATCGGCCTTCAGGGTCTCGATCAACTCGACGATCACCTCACGGCAGTCACCGACGATCGGGACGTCGGCGTGCCGGTTCTTACCGATCTCGGCGGGGTCGATATCGGCGTGGATGACCTTGGCGCCGGGGGCGAAGGAATCCAGCTGCCCGGTCACCCGGTCGTCGAAGCGGGCGCCGAGGGTGATCAGCAGATCCGATTTCTGCAATGCCGCCACCGCGGCCACCGAGCCGTGCATACCGGGCATACCGCAGTGCAGGCGGTGGCTGTCGGGGAACGCGCCGCGCGCCATCAGGGTGGTCACCACGGGAATGCCGGTCAGTTCGGCCAGCTCCAGCAGTTCGGCCGAGGCGTCGGCCTTGATCACACCGCCGCCGACGTAGAGCACCGGCGCCTTGGATTCGGCGATCAGCCGCGCGGCCTCACGCACCTGCTTACCGTGCGGTTTGGTGACCGGACGGTAGCCGGGCAGCCGCATCTCCGGCGGCCAGCTGAAGGTGGTCTGCGCTTGCAGCACGTCCTTGGGGATGTCGACGAGCACCGCGCCCGGACGTCCGCTGGCGGCCAGGTAGAACGCCTCGGCGATCATGCGCGGGATGTCGTGGCCGTCGGTGATCAGGAAGTTGTGCTTGGTGATCGGCATGGTGATGCCGGAGATATCGGCTTCCTGGAACGCGTCGGTTCCGATCAGCCCGCGCCCGACCTGGCCGGTGATCGCGACGATCGGCACCGAATCCATCTGGGCGTCGGCGATCGGGGTGACGAGGTTGGTGGCGCCGGGACCCGAGGTCGCCATACAGACACCGACCTTGCCGGTGGCCTGGGCGTACCCGGTCGCGGCGTGGCCAGCGCCCTGCTCATGGCGCACCAGCACATGCCGCACCCGCGTCGAATCGAACAGCGGATCGTAGACGGGCAGGATGGCCCCGCCGGGAATACCGAATACGGTGTCGACGCCGAGCTCCTCGAGCGAGCGGACGACCGACTGCGCGCCGGTGACCCGCTCGGGCGGGAGCTGGCGGCGGTTGGCCGTGTTCGTCGCGGGAGTACCGGCAGCTGCCGGTTGGTTCGCCGAAGGCGCGGGCCTGCGGGCCGAGGGCCCGGGCCGGGCGGTTGGTGCGCTCACCGTCTTGGTTCCTTACCTCTTGTCGTTATGACCCCGGGCGAGCCGCGTGTGGCGGTGCCTGCCCGTCCGGACAGCGGTCATGGTCCGAACACAAAAAAGCCCCCGACAGCACAGGGCTGTTCGAGGGTGGCGCGTCGCAGTGCGAGCTGACGTATCAGGTAGTCGGGCTCAACGCTGGACGCGCCGGCCGAGTACGAGCAACTCGTTTCGATTCACGCGCATGACGGTATTTGTGCGTGAGGTGAAGAGTCAAACCGCCAGCCAAGGCCGTCCCATTATGTGGGACGACAGTGGGTGCTCGAGTCCGTCCACCATGATGCGAGGATGGTGGTGTGTCATCACCGCATCAGTCCGTGCCACCGGCTAAATCGTCCCACACGTCCGACACGACGACGGATACGGGTGGTCGGGCGAGCCAGGACACCGCGGCGCGTGTCATCCGCATCACACGGCTGAACTTCATCGGCGTATTGGTGCTCGTACTGTGCGTGTTCTTCCCATTCGTCGGCTGGCCCGCCGCGTTCTGGTGGCTGTTCGCCCTCCCGATCGCGGTATCGGTGTGGATCCTGCGCACCCAGACCACGGTCTCGGGCGCCGGGCTGGATCTGCGGACGGTGTTCGGCGCACGCCACATCGACTGGGCCCGGGTACGCGGTATCCGCATTCCCAAGCGTGGCTATATCCGGGTTCACCTCGACGACGACAGTGAGGCCAAACTACCGGCGGTAACCTATGACCGGTTGCGCGAACTGGTGGACGCTTCGGGTGGACGTATCCCCGACCCGTTCGCCGGACCCGCCGAACCGATCGAATCGGATGATGCCGCCACCACCGGCACCACCGAGCCCGCCTCGGGCGCCGACCCGACCACGGGCGGCGACACACCGACGCCGAGCCAGGCCGACACCTCGGCCGCACGCGATACCGACAGCACACCGGGCAACTGATTTCGCTCCCGCCACCGGCACACGGCCCGTGCCACCTGCGGGAGTAACGTGAAGGCACGCCGAGCCGCGCATCGCATCGGACCGCCGGGCACCCCGGCCGGACCGCGACACCGCTCGGCGTCGTCGCACATCAGCCCCCGCGACCCGACCGAGGACACCCATGCCACCGCTTCGTTCCCGCACCACCACCATCGGCCGCAATGCCGCCGGCGCTCGCGCGCTGTGGCGGGCCACCGGTATGACCGACTCCGATTTCGGTAAGCCGATCGTGGCCATCGCCAACTCCTACACCCAGTTCGTGCCAGGCCACGTGCATCTGAAGAATGTCGGCGAGATCGTCGCCGACGCCGTGCGCGCCGCGGGCGGCGTGCCGCGTGAGTTCCACACCATCGCCGTCGACGACGGCATCGCGATGGGCCACGGCGGCATGCTGTACTCGCTGCCGAGCCGCGAGATCATCGCCGATTCGGTGGAGTACATGGCCAATGCGCATACCGCCGACGCGCTGGTGTGCATCTCCAACTGCGACAAGATCACCCCCGGCATGCTCAATGCGGCCATGCGGCTCAACATCCCCGCGGTGTTCGTCTCCGGCGGTCCGATGGAGGCCGGTAAAGCCGTCGTCGTGGGCGGTGTCGCACAGGCGCCCACCGACCTCGTCACCGCGATCTCGGCCAGCGCCAACTCCGCGGTCAGCGATGCGGGCCTCGACGAGGTCGAACGCAGCGCCTGCCCCACCTGTGGTTCCTGCTCCGGCATGTTCACCGCGAACTCGATGAACTGCCTCACCGAGGCACTCGGCCTCGCCCTGCCGGGCAACGGTTCCACCCTCGCCACCCATGCCGCGCGCCGCGCCCTGTTCGAGCGGGCGGGCCGGGTCATCGTCGATATCGCCAACCGCTGGTACCGCGAGGACGACGCTTCGGTGCTGCCGCGCAATGTCGCCAATGCCAAGGCCTTCCGCAATGCGATGGCTCTGGATGTGGCGATGGGCGGCTCCACCAATACGGTGCTGCACACCCTTGCCGCCGCGCAGGAAGGTGAGATCGACTTCGATCTGCACACCATCGAGGAGACCAGCCGCCGGGTGCCGACCCTGTCGAAGGTGTCGCCGAACTCCGACTACCACATGGAGGATGTGCACCGGGCCGGTGGCATCCCCGCGCTGCTCGGTGAGCTGCGGCGCGCGGGGCTGCTGGAAACCGAGGTCACCACGGTGCACACCGCGAGCTTCGACGAATGGCTCGACACCTGGGACATCCGCTCCGGCAAGGCTTCCGACGAGGCGATCGAACTGTTCCACGCCGCACCCGGCGGCGTGCGCACCACCGAACCGTTCTCCACCGAGAACCGCTGGTCGTCGCTGGACACCGACGCCGAGGGCGGCTGCATCCGCGATATCGAGCACGCCTACACCAAGGAGGGCGGGCTGGTGGTGCTGCGCGGCAATATCGCGCCCGACGGCGCGATCCTCAAGACCGCCGGTATCGATGAGGAGCTGTTCACCTTCGAAGGTCCGGCCGTGGTGGTCGAATCCCAGGAGGAGGCCGTGTCGGTGATCCTCGGCAAGAAGATCGAGCCCGGCGATGTGATCGTGGTGCGCTACGAGGGCCCCGCCGGTGGTCCCGGCATGCAGGAAATGCTGCACCCCACCGCATTCCTCAAGGGCGCGGGCCTCGGCAAGGAGTGCGCGCTCATCACCGACGGCCGCTTCTCCGGCGGCACCTCGGGTCTGTCCATCGGCCACATCTCCCCCGAGGCGGCCAGCGGCGGTGTCATCGGATTGGTGGAGAACGGCGACCGGATCCGCATCGATGTCACCAGCCGCAGCCTCGAACTGCTGGTCGACGACGCCGCGCTGGCCGAGCGCCGCGCCAAGATGGAAGCGCGGGAACACCCGTGGCAGCCGGTGGCGCGGGAACGTCCGGTGACGACAGCGCTGCGCGCTTACGCCGCCATGGCGACCTCGGCCGACAAGGGTGCGGTGCGGTTCGTGAAGTAGACGAGCCACACGAGAAGAAGGCGTCCCCCGCACGGTTGCGGGGGACGCCTTCTTTCGGTGATTCTCTGTGGCTCAGTCGAAGGGGCCGACGCCGACGAGCGGGTTGCCGCCGTGCAGGTACCACCACGCGCCAGCGGCCGCGGCGATCGCCAGCAACAGCACCACGAACGAGCCCCATGCCGGGCGGGTGGCCCAGCCGCGGTTACGGTCGAGGGCCCAGCGGCCGGGGCCGGTGAGGATGATGACGGCGGCCGTACCCGCCAGAATCGTCTCCATCTCCACCGCGCCGGGGCCGGAGGAGTACTGGAAGTCGCGGTGCATGCCCTGCTTCCAGGCCCAGGCGTCGAGGATGACGGCCAGCACCGCACCGGCGGCCAGCGGGGTGGCGAGGCCGAAGATCAGCAGCAGGCCGCCGCCGACCTCACCGGCGATGAGCATGGCCGCCGACAGGGACGGATGGTCCCAGCCGCCCTTCTCCATCATGTCGCGGGTGCCGTCGATACCGGGGCCGTCGAACCAGCCCGCGAGCTTCTGCATGCCGTGGTAGAGGAACGTGCCGCCGACGATCAACCGCAGCAGGAACAAACCGAGATCGAGGGTGCCGCGCCGGTACTCGCCGTTGCGGCGGCGGGTGCGGTTGGTCGCACCGCCCGCGGGCGGAGTGGCGGCGGGCGGGATGCTCGCATAGGCGTACGTGGCATCCGGATCGGTGCTCTTCGGCGCGGCGCCGGTGGTGGTCTGCGCGTCGACGTCGGGATCGAGGCCCAACTCGTCGTCGGTGCGCGGGATCTCCTTGGTCATCTTCGCGCGGTCCACCGTCGGTAGCTCGCCGGTCGGTGAATCGTAGGGACTGCCGACGGCGCCCTCCGATGATGACACCGCCCGCTGTTCCGCCGTGCTCGCGGCGGATTCGGGCTCGTCTTTCGACTTGTCGCTCACCCGTTCAGCCTATGCCGCGTGGGCCTCGCGGTTAACCCTCTCGCGCGACGGCGTGTCCGATTGACGTGTTTCGGCCACACCGGGGTGGACCCGCGGCAGGCGCGCCCGCGGAGGTTTCCGTTACGTTTGGGGTATGAAGTCGGTTGGCGTGAAGCGCTTGGTGGTGGGGGTGGTGCTCGGCTCGTTGCTGCTGGGTGGCTGCGCGCGGTTCGACGATTCCGCGTCCAGTCCGTTCACGCCGGAGCCGACGCTGCACGGGGCGAATATCGACCCGAAGAAGCCCGGTCAGCCACCGACCTCGACGACCCGTCCGAGCGGACCGTGCATCGACCCCGATCCGGCGGTCGTCGCCACCTGCCTCGACACCACCGGCGGGCTGATCTCCCTCGGTGGTTCGGCACTGGTCACCGAACGCCGCACCGGACGGATCATGAAGGTGGTGCCCGAACAGCCGCCGGTGGAGATCGCGCAGATCGACGTCGACGGTTCCGGCGACGGCGGACTCACCGACCTCGCCCTGTCCCCCACCTACGGTGAGGACGGCCTGCTCTACGCCTACATCACCACCCCGAGCGACAACCGGGTGGTGCGTATCGCCCAGGGCGGCGGTCCACCGAAGCCGGTGCTGACCGGAATCCCGAAGGGCGCCACCGGTAATCGCGGTGCCGTGGAGTTCACCGCACCGGATCGGATGCTGGTGCTGACCGGCAATACCGGTGATCCCGGCGCGGGTGCGGCGCAGTCGTCGCTGGCGGGCAAGCTGCTGCGGGTGAATTCGCCCAGTGCGAACGGTTCGGCGGCACCCGAGGTGGTGGTCTCCGGTATCGGCACCGCGGGCGATATCTGCCTCGACAGCAGCAACGGCGTCTGGATCACCGACCGCACCCCCGTGGAGGATCGGCTGCAACGGCTGGCTCCCGACGGCGCGGTCAGCACGGCATGGACCTGGCCGGATCGGCCCGGCGTCGCGGGGTGCGCGGCTGCCGCCGATGGGGTGGCGATCTCGCTGACGGGTGCGAAGGCGCTGGCGCTGGCGGTCACCGATCCGGACACCAATGCGGTCACCGCGGCTCCCACCCTTGTCGCCCAGGACAAGTACGGCCGCCTCAGTGGCGCGGCCGCCGGCGGCGACGGCACCATCTGGGTCTCCACCGCCAACAAGGACGAGGGCGGTGCGCCCGGCCCATTCGACGACCGCGTGGTGCGTATCCCGCCGCCGTCGGCCGGTGGTGGCGGACCGGACTGATCCCGGCTCCCCTCCGATCACGGCGCGATGCGTCGTGATCGGAGATCGCCGGATCCCGGTGGACCACAGAACAACAACTCCCGCCCACGAAACTCGCGGGCGGGAGTTGTTCGTCCTTCGGAACCTCAGGCGCCGCAGGCGGCCAGCACCAGTTCGCGGACGCGGGCGGCGTCGGCCTGGCCTCGGGTGGCCTTCATGACGTCGCCGACGATCTTGCCCGCGGCCTGCACCTTGCCGGAGCGGATCTTGTCGGCGATATCGGGGTTGGCGGCCAGCGCCTTGTCGACCTCGGCCTGGAGGGCGCCCTCATCGCTGACCATGCCGAGCCCCTTGGTCTCCACGATCTGCGCGGGGTCACCTTCACCGGCGAGGACGAAGTCGACGACCTGCTTGGCGACCTTGTTGTTCACCGTCTTGGCCTCGACCAGTGCGATCACCTCGGCCACCTGCGCGGGAGTGATCGGCAGATCCTCCAGCGCCACCTCGCGCTCCTTGGCCTTCTCGGTGAGGTAGGCGACCCACCAGGAACGCGCCTCGTTGGCCGGAGCACCCGCATCGACGGTGGCGATGATCAGATCGAGCGCGCCCGCGTTCACCAGGTCACGCATCACCTCGTCGGACAGGCCCCAGTCGGACTGGATGCGCGCCCGGCGCAGCCACGGGTACTCGGGGATCGTGGTGCGCAACTGCTCGACCCATTCGGCCTCGGGGGCGACCGGACGCAGATCGGGTTCGGGGAAGTAGCGGTAGTCCTCGGCGGTCTCCTTGCGGCGGCCCGGCGAGGTGGAGCCATCGGCCTCGTGGAAATGCCTGGTCTCCTGCACGATCGAACCGCCGGAGGCCAATACGGCCGCCTGGCGGCGCATCTCGTACCGCACCGCCACCTCCACACTGCGCAGCGAGTTGACGTTCTTGGTTTCGGTGCGGGTACCGAATGCGGTGGCGCCGACCGGCATGAGCGAGACATTGGCATCGCAGCGCAGCGAACCCTGCTCCATCTTCACATCGGAGACCCCGAGCGATTTCAGCAGATCACGCAGCGCCGTGACGTAGGCGCGGGCCACCTCGGGCGCCCGCTGCCCCGCCCCGGTGATCGGCTTGGTGACGATCTCGATGAGCGGCACACCGGCCCGGTTGTAGTCGAGCAGCGAATGGCTGGCGCCGTGGATGCGTCCGGTGGCGCCACCGACGTGCACCGATTTACCGGTGTCCTCTTCCATATGCGCGCGTTCGATGTCGACGCGGAAGATGCTGCCGTCGTCGAGCACCACATCGAGGTGTCCCTCGGTGGCGATGGGCTCGTCGTACTGACTGATCTGATAGTTCTTCGGCTGATCCGGGTAGAAGTAGTTCTTGCGCGCGAACCGGCCCCACGGCGTGATCGAACAGTTCAGCGCCAGACCGATGCGGATGGCCGATTCGACCGCCGCGGAGTTGACCACCGGAAGCGATCCGGGCAGCCCGAGGCATACCGGGCACACCTGGGTATTCGGTTCGGCGCCGAACTCGGTGGGGCACCCGCAGAACATCTTGGTCGCGGTGGACAGCTCGACGTGAACTTCCATGCCGAGCACCGGCTCGTACCGGGTCACGACATCGGCGTAATCCATCAGCTCGACGGTAGGTGCGCTCATGGCGAACAGTCTAGGTAAGGCCGGGTGCCGCTTCGCCACGACGGGTACCCCCGGCGCGGCCATCGCTCAGCTGGTCGGAACTCGCTGGGCCAGCCATGCCTCGACGTAGTCGAGCACCTCCGGCGAGACCGTGGTCTCGATGCTCGCGTATTCGCTGGGCAGGCCCATGCCGGCGGGCTGCATGAGGTGGTTGAGTTCGGGAAAGGTGTGCACGGTGGCGTCCGGATCAGCGGCGAGCAGCTCACGCATCGGCTGCTCGTTCTGGCTCGGCAGCACCTGGAGATCCTTGCCGCCGAAGAACGCGAGCACCGGAATGCGCAGGGCCGTCAGCGCGGGCGCTGGATCGTAGGTCATGAACGAGGTCATCGACGGGGTGAACAATCCGTCGACCTGTTCCTCGGTCATCCGTTGTTCCTCGGGCAGCGTCTCGTTACGTGTGCGGGCGATCTGTTTCGCGCCTTCACGATCACCGGCACGGACGGCCGCGGTGAGCTCGGTGATGTAGGCGACCTGCGCGTCGACCTCCTCCGGGGGCGCGCCACCGGCGGCGACGAGCGCGCGGTTCTGTTCGATCAGCACATCGCCGCCGGGGACCGACGGACCCGCCATCAGGATGGCGAACGCGACACCGCTGTCGGGTTTCGAGGCGATCAGGGGTGCGAGATAGCCGCCCTCGCTGTGGCCGAACAGGCCGATACGCGCGGGGTCGATATCGGGGCGAGTACGCAGGTAGGCCAGCCCGGCCGCCGCGTCGGCAGCCAGGTCGTCGTAGGTGGCGTCGTCGAGCTTGCCGCCGGTGCCACCCACTCCACGATCGTCGACGCGGAGCACGGCATAGCCCGCACGGGTCAGGGTGTCGGAGATCAGCAGGAAAGGCTTGTGCCCGAACAGTTCCTCATTGCGATCCTGCGGGCCGCTGCCGGTGAGCATCAGCACCGCGGGAAACGGGCCAGCACCCTCGGGCTCGGTGAGCGTGCCCGCGATGGTGATATCACCGCTGGGGTAGGTGACGTCCTCGGAGGAGTACGGGTACGGCGGTTTCGGTTCCTGCGGCCGGGCCGGCGCCGGGAGTGCGCCCGGCTCCATGTTCAACGCGAACGTCTGCCCGGACTGGGTGAAATCGCCGGTGATCTTGCCCTGGTCGGCGTCGTAGCGGCCCTGGAACTTCGGATCGCCCGGAATGTCGGGGAGGGTGAACTCCACCCGATCCGGTTCCGCCACGACACCGCCGAGCGGCATATCGATGGTGCTCTGCGCCGGGATGTCGATGGTGGCGCTGTCACCGGACAGGAAGTTCACGCCGACCTCGAGCGGTTGGCCGGGGATATCGATCTTGCCGTGCCAATCACCGCGGACCGGATTCTCGTCGCCGGTCGCCGAGCCGGAATCGGAGTCCGAGCATCCGGCGACCACCAACGCGGCCACTACCGACAACACCAGTATCGCTACTCGTCGAGCCCGCATGGGTATCACAGTACTGATCATCGGCCCGATCCCGGCCGATCATGCCGTCGCAGCGGCGTCGGGCAGTGACCGGATCAGCCGAAGAACGCCTCGGCCTCGCGGTAGCGCTCGGCGGGCACCCGCTTGAGCTGCTTGGTCGCCTCCGACAGCGGGACCAGGCCGATCTCGGTGCCACGCAAGGCCACCATCTGCCCGAAGTGCCCGGCGTGCACCGCCTCCGCCGCGTGCAGGCCGAACCGGGTGGCGAGAACCCGGTCGTACGGGGTGGGGCTGCCACCGCGCTGGACGTGGCCGAGCACCGTGGTGCGCACTTCCTTGCCGATCCGGCGTTCGATCTCGGCGCCGAGCTGCTGGGCCACCCCGGTGAAACGTTCATGCCCGAATTCGTCGATCCCGCCCTCGCGCAGGGTGAACCCGGAATCGGGCGCGGGATGCGAACCCTCGGCCACCACGCAGATGAAATGTTTGTCACCGCGCTGGAAACGGCGCTTGATCATCGCGCACACCTGCTGCACATCGAACGCAACCTCGGGCACCAGCGTCAGATGCGCGCCCGCCGCCATACCGGCGTGGACGGCGATCCAGCCCGCATGTCTGCCCATGACCTCGACCAGCATGACCCGCTGATGCGATTCCGCGGTGGTGTGCAGCCGGTCGATGGCCTCGGTCGCGATGGCGAGCGCGGTGTCGTGGCCGAAGGTCACGTCGGTGCAGTCGATGTCGTTATCGATGGTTTTGGGCACGCCGACAACGGGCACACCTTCGTCGGACAGCCAGCTGGCCGCGGTGAGCGTTCCCTCGCCGCCGATCGGGATGAGGGCCTCGATGCCGTTGTCGTCGAGGGTCTGTCGAATCCGGCCGAGCCCGTCGCGCAGCACGTCGGGGTTGGTGCGGGCGGTGCCGAGCATGGTGCCGCCCTTGTTGAGCAGCCGGTCGGTGCGGTCATTGTTCTGGATCTGGATCTTGCGATCTTCGAGTAGGCCGCGCCAGCCGTCCTGGAAGCCGACGACGGCGTCACCGTACCGCCCGTTCGCGGTGCGTACGACGGCACGGATCACGGCATTCAGCCCTGGGCAGTCTCCGCCTCCGGTCAAGACTCCGATGCGCATGGCCGCTATCTTGCCTGGCATTCGGGCGCGAGGAAGCTTCGCCCCCGTGAACGATGAGTAACAGTGACCGTCCGACTCAGGCGGTATCCAATTTCGCCTGAGCCGGGCCCTGCGTGGCCACGCCCCGCTACCGCCTCCAGGCCTGACGACTCAGGCTGTATTGGACTTCGCCTGAGCCGGGCCCTGCGTGGCCACGCTCCGCTACCGCCTCCGGGCCTGACGACTCAGGCGGGACACTGCCCGCCGCTGAGTTCGCCCAGATGCTGGGAGATCAACGTGGCCATCTTGTTGAGTGTGCTCATCCCGTCGGAGAAATTGCCCGAGGCGGGTTCGGCGGCCAACGCGATGGCGATCTGCCCGCCGGGCGCCGGGACCAGGCCGAATTGCCGGACCAGATAGGCGCCTTCGGCATCGGGACCCCAGCCGCCCTTGAAGTCGGCGGCGTCGAAGACCGAACCGAGTCCCCACTGGTGATTCGGAATGATCTGCCCCATCAGCGACACCACATCCGCCGACTCCGGCAGGCACGGCAGCCGGGAGGCGAAACGCACCTGATCGGCCAGCGCCCATTGGGACTGGCCGAATGCCGAGAATTCCGCCCGCGCCTTGGTGGCGGGGACGGTGGTGACGGCGTCCCCACCTTCGCGCAGCACCGCCTGCACCGCCTGAGCCGCCTCCTGCGGGCTGCCCAGCGACTGCCACAGCGCGTCCGCTGCGGAGTTGTCGGACGCGGTGATCGCCGCGGTCGTCGAGTACGTCGGGCTTTGGCTCTTGCGCAGGGCGGCGATGGCCAGCGGAACCTTCATCGTCGACCAGGCGGGGCCGGTGGTCCAATCACCGAAGGTCACCACACTCTGCCCGCCGACCGGCATGATCGCCAAGCCGAGCCGTCCCTGCTGGTTCTGCCTCAGGTCGGCGATATCGGCGGCCAGCGTTCCGGGAACGGTGATCGACAGACCTTCGTGTTCGGCCTTGGCCGCAGCCTCGGTGACACTCGGCATCGCCGGTGTGGCGGGCTCGGACTCGCTCCCGCAGGAGACCACGAGTAGCGCCGTCGCCGCGGCGACGAACACGGCCGCCTTCCGTCGCATCGTAGGGAAGCGCTCCGCTTGTTCAGTTGACATGTTTCGACACATTCTGGTTGCGATCTCCCCCCGGTCTCGGTGTCGGTGCAGCATCTCCGAACCGTACTTGTTCGATGTCCGGTCCGCCTCTTGCGTCGCTGCGATGACGTCCCGGGGCGCCCGAGAATACCCGATCACGCGCGGCCGAACCCGGTTACGCACAACCGATCTCGGTGCGGTGGCAACGCGCGCGAGTACACGGGTCGAGCGGCCCTGACACCGATCGCGCACCGGCGATCGGTGTTCGGACTCGCGGCGATATGCCCTGTGCAGCGCAGACCGTGCCTATCGCGGATTCTGGACATCTGACCGGTACGCGCGGCGCGCACCGGGGTCAGTACACGTACACCACGGCGTTGTTCCCACCGGTGCAGGTGACCAACCGGTCCCGCTCCGAACAGTTCATCGTGTACGTCTGTCCGGTGATCGGGCTGGCGGCGACCACGGAGGCGGGCGCGGAGCCCCGTCCGCCACCGGCGGCCTCCGCGTAGGCCTTTCGCACTTCCTCGGCGAACTCGCAACTGGTCATCTCGGTGCCGGCCGCGGCGTTGGCGAGCGCGACGGTGGCCGGCGGCGCCGCACCGCAGGGCCGGGCGCCCGGTGGTAGTGCGATGGGCCGCGGCGTCGCCGATGGTGTCGCCGTCCGCGACGGTGCCGTCGCAGAACCGGTGCGCGGTGCCGCCGAGGTGGCGGCGGCGCCGGTGGTCCTGGCGGTGGTCGATTCCGAATCGTCGGATCCGAACATGTGCAGTCCGACGACGGCGCCCACGGCGATGACCGCGACGACCAGCACACCGATCAGGATGGGCAGTACGACCGAACGGCGACGGCCCTGCGTGGCATACGGGTCGCGGGCGTACGGATCCTGCGCATACGGGTCGGGGGGATAACCGGCGGCACCGGCAGGTGGATACCCGCCGGGTGGGCCCGCGGCGTAGCCGCCGTGGTCGGCCGCGTGATCGTCGCCGTATCCCCCGGCCCGCGGATCGGGCGCGGCACCGTATCCGAGCGCGGGTTCGCCGTACGGATTCGGCGGTGGTGCACCGTATCCGGCGGGCTGGGGGTAGCCGGGTGATGAGCCGTAGGCGGGCCCGGCGGGGGGTGGTGTGGGCGCGCCGTAGATCCTGGTCGCTTGATCGGCCGAATAGCCACCGGCGGGCGCGTCATCGGTACCGCGATCGTCGTCCTCGGACCGAGCGCCGGATCCGTCCGCGCCGTAGAACCGTGTCTGCTGGTCGGCCGGATACGCACCGCCTTCGCGATCGCCGGGCGCACCGGCTCCGGTGTGGCGTGTGGTCGGCGCGGATTCGGCGGCGCCGTAGACTCGCGTCGCCTCACCGGGCGGATACGCGGCGTCGTCACGGCCGACGCCTCCCGATCCGCCATCGGAGAACTGAGCTGCGCCGAGGAGCGTCGGTGCGGCGGGACCGGAATAGTCGTCCACATCGGGTCGCGCGGCCGGGTCCACGGCGGGATGCAGTTGCGCACCCTCGTACAGGTGCGCGTCCGGGAAGGTGCGCACCTGCGGCACCGGACCGGTGCCGGGCGGGCCGGGTGGCCGCACCTGGATCTCCTGGGTGGGCAGGGTGAACTGGGTTTCGGTCGGGCTGACCTCGGTCGGTCCGCTCGGCCGGATGACCGGCAGGGAGAGTTCACCGGTCGCCTCCGGCGTCACCGCGCTCATCTCACCGGTCCGCGCGGGGTCCGGCGGCCGCACCACGAGGCGCGCGAATCCACCGGTCGCGGGAGCCGACGCGGCGCCAGCCGATCCGGCACCAGCCGATCCGGCGCCAGCGGGTCCCGCCGCCGGTAGCGCGGCCCGTGCGGCGCGTGCCAGCTCCGTCGCCGTCGGATACCGGTCCTTCGGATCCTTGGCCATACCGCGCGCGATCACCGCGTCCAGGGCCGCGGGCACACCGGCGCGCTGCACACTCGGACGTGGCGGCGGCTCGGCCAGGTGGGATCGGATCAGCACACTCATGCTCCCCGCGGGGAACGGTGACGCGCCGGTGAGGCATTCGTGCAGCACACAGGCCAGCGAGTAGATATCGGCACGTCCGGTCACCGGGCCGATATCGAAGCGCTCCGGCGCCATATAGGTATAGGACCCGATGGCGACGCCGACCATGGTGATGGCGCTGTCGCCCTCGGTGTGGGCGATGCCGAAATCGGCGAGATAGGCGAAGTCGGCCTCGGTGACCAGGATGTTGGCCGGTTTGACGTCGCGGTGCACGAGCCCGTCGGCGTGCGCGGCGTCCAGGGCTGCGGCGATCTGCTCGATGATCGCGACCGCGCGGTGCGGGTTCAGCGCGCCGCTGGTCTGCAAGATGGTGCGCAGGTCCGGGCCGGGCACCAGCCGCATATCGATGAACAGCCGGCCGTCGATCACACCCCAGTCGTGGATCGGGATGATATGCGGTTCGGCCAACCGCGCCGCCGTCTGCGATTCGCGCCGGAACCGGACCTGATACTCGGGGTCCTGTGCCAGCTCATCGGAGAGCAGCTTGACCGCGACTATCCGGTCCTTGACCGTGTCATAGGCCTCGTAGACCTCACCCATACCCCCCTTGCCAAGCAACGACCGCAACTCGTACGGTCCGAACCGCTTTCCCACTTCGGACCCAGGTGCCACCACCGGTGTCATTCCTCCGCTCCCGGGCAGTGGTCGCTGTCGCCTCGACCGCGCGGCCGGAGACCGGAACCTGCCCGTCAAACAGTGGATTGTCCTGGTGAGACCACCCCGTGGTCAAACGCGAACACGATCGCGGCCGCACGGTCACGCAGATCCAGCTTGCCGAATATATGCCCGACATGGCTTTTCACGGTCACCTCGGAGATACCGAGTTCACGAGCTATTTCCGCATTGACCCGCCCGCGGCCGATCAGCGCGAGCACCTCGTGTTCGCGGGCGGTCAGCTCGGCCAGCCTGGCATCCGATGGCGCGGCGGGACGCACCGTGCGATAGGCCGACAGCACCCGACCGGTCACCGCGGGGTCGAGCCAGGCACCACCGGCGGCCACGGTGCGCACGGCGCGAATGAGATCTTCGGCCGGTGAGTCCTTGAGGATGAACCCGGCCGCGCCGGCGCGCAGCGCCCCCGAGAGCAGTTGATCGTCGTCGAAAGTGGTCAGCACCAGGACCGGAGGCGCATCGGACCGAGCACGGACCAGCCGGGTGGCCTCGATTCCGCCGACGCGTTTCATCCGCAGGTCCATCAGGATCACATCGGGACGCCCGGCCGAGAGGGCGGACAGCACCTCGTCGCCGTCGGCGCATTCGGTGATGACGAACCCGTCCCGGCGGCGCAGGATGCGGCGCAGGCCGCCGCGCACCAATTCCTGGTCGTCGACCACGAGCACCGCCGTCGTGGTCTCCGTTGCCGCAGAGGTCACCCGTTCTCCCGTCTCATCACGCCCGGTTGGGCGAACGCCACATCACGCCCGGAGGGCCTTTCCGCGCCGGGCCGACCGGAAGCCCACCGGCCACCCATTCGCACAACGCGCCGTTACGTACGGGCGTATGCGGGAATCGGACCTCGACCGCCCAGCCGCCGTCGTCGTGGCCTGCGGTCATGCGGCCGCCGAGCAGTTCGGCCCGTTGCCGCATACCGGTCAGGCCCATTCCGGCGCCCAGCTGTGCGGGCGCGCCCGCGGGCACGGTGTTGGCGACCCGCAGCGTGACCGTCGCCGGATCGACCACCAGGCGGAATCGCACCGTCGCGCCGGGTGCGTGCTTGGCGACGTTGGCCAGCGACTCCTGCCCGATGCGGTAGAGCGCCAGCCCTACGGCCGCGGATACCGCACCGAGATCGCCGGTGATCTCGGCCTCGATCGGCAGCCCGGCCCGCGCGAAATCGTCGACCAGCGCGGCGATGTCCTCGGCGCTCGGCTCGGCCAGATGTTTCGTGGGCCCACTGTCGAGCAGGCCGACAGTGCGCCGGATATCGGCCATGGCCTGTCTGCCGAGACGTTCGGCGTCGGTGAGCGCGTCGACGGCCTCGTCGACATCACGGTCGGTCTGCAACGCGTGCCGCGCCGCGGTGAGGTGCAGCAGCGTGACGCTGAGCGAATGGGCGATGACGTCGTGCACCTCACGCGCGATGCGCCTGCGTTCCTCGGCAGCGGCCTGCGCGGCGCGGATGCCCTGGTATTCGCGTTCCTGATAGAGGAATCGGCGCTGCGACTGGAGCATCACGCCGACCATCCAGCCCAGCAGGATGCCGAGGGAGTACATGGGTAGCCCTTCGAGCGGCTGCGGATCCTCGTCCCAGCCCACTCGCCCGAAGAGGTCGTAGACGACGAGCAGACCGATCGCGAGCGCGGCATACGGCGCACTCACCCGTTTCGATGAGATCGCCGCGACCTCGCCCACCGAGATGACCAGCACGAACGGCGCGATATCGGTGGGCACCGGTTGGACGAGGTACAGCGCCGTCGCCGCGACCGCGGTACTGCCGAGTTGCAGCGGTGAGGGCACGATGCCGAGGAAGGCGAACAACGGCAGGGACACGAACAGCAGCAGCAGCGCGAGCAGCGGCAGCGCCGAGGGGAAGTACTCGTGGCGCTGCACACACGCGCCGATACCGATGGCGAGGAAGGCCAGATCGGAACTGATGACCACCGCGGGCGGGTAGTCGAACGGCAACTCGTCGATATTGCGGCGGATCACCGCCCGCGGACTGCGCGCGAAGGCCGCGATCCGGTCGCGGATGCGTCCGCTCTCCCGGAACGGCGCCACCGCACCGGCATAGCCCGGTGGTGGTGTGACGCTGCTCGCACTCATCCTGTCAGGATATTCGCCCGACCGCGCCCGGTACATCGTCCCGGAAACGGGCCTCGCCTCCGCCCACGGTAGGAGAAGGATTCTCGTCCCTGGCACGACGACAACGCGGCAGCCGCGTTTGTAGCGTGAAATCCACGCTCTCGAGTGGCGTGGACCAATTCCCACACCGGCCCGTCCGAAGGCCCAGCTCACGAAAGGCCAGAAGCCATGACCTGGGAAGACCAGCACACCCGCATCGACATCATGCACACCGTGCTCGCTCGCGCGGCGGCCGATCCGAACCGGCACGATCTGTTCGACGGCCTGCCCGACCTCGACCGCCTCTTCGGCGGTCCGGCCGGGGTGCTGCTGGCCTTGCGCAACCGGTGGAACCTCCACCTGGAAACCAAGCTCGACGAGGCCTTCGAACGTGGGCAGTCGTCAGTCGAGGCGTACCTCGAATTGTGTGCCGAACAACCCGAACTGCACGCCCTGCTCGAGGGAGCGCACCGACGCCACCCCAGCGCACCGACAGCGATGGCACGGTAGCGTCGCACCGGCCCAGGCCGGATGTGCGAGCGAAGACGCACGTACCCAATGGAATAACGTCAGAGAGAGGGCGGGGAACGCGATGACACCACCAGCCGTGCTGGAACTGTCGAACGTCAACAAGGAGTATCTGGTCGGTGACCAGGTCGTACGTGCGCTCGACGGGATCAGCCTGAATATCGCGGCGGGCGAGTTCACCTCGATCATCGGGCCGTCCGGCTCGGGCAAGAGCACTCTGCTGCATCTGCTCGGTGCACTCGACAGCCCCGATGCGGGCTCGATCCGCTTCCAGGGCGAGGAGATCGGCAGTCTCGACGAGGAGCGTCAGTCCGAATTCCGCAGGCATCGCGTCGGTTTCGTCTTCCAGTTCTTCAACCTGCTGCCGACGCTGTCGGCGTGGGAGAACGTCGCCATTCCGAAGCTGCTCGACGGCACCGGGCTACGCAAGGCCAAACCACGCGCACTGGAACTGCTGGAGCGAGTGGGCTTGTCGGAGCGCGCCGAACATCGCCCCGCGGAGCTGTCCGGCGGGCAGATGCAGCGGGTGGCGGTGGCCCGATCGCTCATCATGGATCCGCCGCTGATCCTGGCCGATGAGCCCACCGGCAACCTCGATTCCAAGACCGGCGCCGCCATCCTGGAACTTCTCGGCGACGTCGCCGCCGCGGGCAACTCGGTGGTGATGGTAACCCACGATATGGGCGCGGTGCGCTACTGCGATCGGGTGATCACCCTGCGTGACGGCAGGATCGGGTCCGACGAGCGCGCCGAGCGGACGGTCAACGCATGATCCGCGCCGCCGTGGATCGTCTACGGCTGTTCAATATCGGCGAACTACTCGCCCACCGTGGCCGCACCCTGATGTCGCTGACGGTGATGGGGGTCTCGGCCGGTCTGCTGGTATCGGTGCTCAGCATCTCCGGTTCGGTCACCGGATCGGTCGACCAGCTGACCCGTGGCCTCGGCGGCGATGCCGTCCTCGAGATCACCGGTGTCACCGATGCCGGTTTCGAGCAGGTGCTGCTGGCCCCGATCGCCACCACACCCGGTGTCGACCGGGCGGTGCCGATGGTGCGCGCGCAAGTCGGCGCCGGTGACGATCGCGCACTGCTGATCGGCGCCGACGCCTCGGCCGCCGCGCTCGACAGCGAACTCGCCGGACCAATGAGTGGCCAAGCGAGCAAACTGCTCTCGGTGCCCGGCGGTGTGCTGGTCGGCTCCGCGATCGGCCGTACCGAAGGTGAACAGTTCCCGCTGGGGTCGACCACCGTCACCGTCGCGGGCGTACTCGATGCCGAGACCTCCGACAAGCTCAACTCCGGCCATATCATCGTCGCGCCACTGCCGCTCGCGCAGAAGATCACCGACCGGGCCGGTCGCCTGGACTCGGTGCAGATCCTCGCCGCGCCCGGCACCGATATCGATACGCTGCGGACGGCATTGACCGATGCGGTCGGCGGCCGGGCGGTGGTCGCCGATCCCGGCTTGCGCACCGCGCAGGCCGGTGGCGCGGTGATGATCGTGCGCTATTCGACGCTGATGGCCTCGGCGGCGGCGTTGATCGTCTCGGCGTTCCTGATCTACAACGCGATGAGTATGGCGGTGGCGCAGCGCCGACCCACCCTGTCGTTGCTGCGCGCCATCGGCGGCAAACGCGCACCCATGGTCCGTGATCTGCTGGTCGAGGCGGCGCTGCTCGGGCTGCTCGGCGGCGCGGTGGGCGCCGTGGTGGGCATCTTCATGGGCCGGGTCTCGATCGAGCAGCTGCCAGCGGCCATCGTGCAATCGGTGGAGGCGCGCACCGAATACATGGTGCCCGGTTACGCCGTACCGGTGGCCATCGCGGCGTGTGTGCTCGCCAGTGTCGCGGCCGCTGGCATCGCGGCACGTCAGGTGTACAAGGTGCAGCCGATCGAAGCGCTGGTCCCGATCGGTGTGGGGCGCGGCGACACCGCGAGCCCGATATTGCGCTGGGGCGCAGCCGGTCTCGGTGTGCTGCTTGCCGTCGCGGCGGTGATCATCGCGCGCACCGATCTCGGCCGCTACTCGCTGGCCGCCATCTCCATATCATTCGCCGCGTCGGTGGCACTGTGTTTCGCCGCGACCGGGCCGATCGTGCGCGCGGCAGCGGCGGTGGCGCGCTGGTTCGGCGCACCCGGCGCGTTGGGCGCCACGACGCTCGAACGTGCGCCGCGCCGGGTGTGGGCCACGATGATGACGGTGATGATCGGCGTCGCCGCCACGGTCGCGATGGGTGGGGCATCCAGCAATATGGTCGACTCGGCGACCGCCTCGTTCGACGATCTCGGTGATACCGACCTGTACGTGAGTCCGGTATCGATGGAACAGTTCCCGACCGGCCCGCTGCTGCCGGAGGGGCTGGTGGAACAGATCGCAGCGCTGCCCGAGGTAGCGCAGGCCCGTGCCGGGCAGATGGCGTTCGCCACCCTCGGCACCGGACGGGTGATGTTGCAGGGATATCCCTCCGATGTCGTCACCCAGGTGCAGAGTTCGATCAGCCCGGACAGCGCCGAACAGATGGGTTCCGGTGCGGGCGTGGTGCTCTCCCGCGATGTATCGCGTTCGCTCGGCGCCGAGGTCGGCGACGAGCTGACCCTGCCGACCCCGACCGGCGACCATACGGTGCGGGTGGTGCAGGTGATCCCGTACTTCTCGGTCATCTCGGGCATCGTCGTAATGGATATTTCGCGGCTGCACGAGTGGTATCAGCGTCCGGGCGAGACGATCATCGGCATCGATCTGAAACCGGGCGCCGACCCCGCCGCGGCGAAAGCCGCCATCGGCGCACTGGTTCCGCCGGGAACGAGCATCCAGACCGGTGCGGAATCGGTGGCGGCGATTTCGGCCAGCCTGCGCCAGGGCACATCGATGAGCAACGCCATTCTCTGGATCGTGGTGCTCGTGGCCACCGTGGCGCTGCTGAACACCCTGATGCTGTCGGTGCTCGACCGGCGCCGCGAACTCGGCGTCCTGCGCGCCATGGGCACCGGACGCAAGTTCCTCCTGCGCTCGGTGCTGGCCGAAGCGGCGGGTATCGGTATCACGGGCGCCGCGATCGGGCTGGTCGTCGGTGTCGTGGTGCAGTTCCTGTCCACCACCGCCATCGGCCACGCCATGACCATCGACATCATCTGGCAGCCGAGTCCGCTGCTCCTGGTGTACGGCACCATCGCCCTGCTGCTCGCGCTGCTCGGCTCGATCCCGCCCGCCGTGCGCGCGGCGCGGATGCCGATCGTGGAGGCGCTGGCGGTCGACTAGGTCGATATCGAATCGCCCCCGGTGCGCCGAGCCTTGCACCGGGGGCGACTCGTATCCGGAGCACCCTCACCGACCGCGCTACAGCGGTGCGTCGGCCCACCATTGCAGGACGGCGTTCTCGCCGGACAGGCTACCGAATTCGTCCGCGATCGGACCCACATAGCCCACGGTGAGCAGGGCGTTCGCGCGGATGGGGTCACCGCCGCCGAAGCCGACCACCATATGGGTGGTGGTGAGCGGACCGGGCGGCTCCGGCTCGATCCAGTGGTAAGCGGTATACGGTGCACCGCTTTTCGCACCGGTGCTGCGGGAGCTGGGCGGAAGTTCACCGAGTACGGCACGGGCGTCGTCGGCGCTCTTGTACACCACGATGGTGTAGTTCATATGCGTATCGGATTCGACGCGGCGACGGCATTCCCAGACCGTCTGCCACGGACGCGAGGAGAGTGCGTCGTCCTCGATGCGCACCTGATCGTCGGGTTCGTACGCGGTGCACATCGCACCCTGGTAGCCCTGTCCGCTCTCGGCGGTGCCCTGCGGCAGCAAGCTCGGGAAGATCCGCCTGCTGCGTTCCACCGGATCTTCCTGCGGGGTGATGTCTTTCGCCGGGGTGAAGGTCGAGGCGGCCGAGCCCGCGACGCTGCCTTCCTCGCCGTCCTCGCCGCCGAGCACGATCACCACCACCGCGAGCACCAACAGCACCACGAGCAGGCCGATGATCGTGAATATCGCGATCATGGCGGGGCTGGCACCGCGCTTCACCGGAAAGCGATGGCCGAGACCATGATTGGGTCCGTAGGGCGGCACGGGGGCACCGTACCCCTGCCCGCCGCCGTCGGCGGGCGGTTGCTGAGGCTGCCCTTGCGGAGGTGCCATCGTGGGTGCGGCAGCCGAACCGACGCCCGCTGCCGCACCAGCATCTGCCGGGACCGGCTGCACCTGCTCACCTTTGATGAGCAGCGACGAGCCCCCAGCGCCCGCGTACGCGGTCACAGTGGTCGGATGTGCACTGCCGTCGTCGGAACCACCGGCGCCACCGACACCGTCGGAATCGTCTGCGGTGTCGCCACCCACCGAGTCGGTATCGATCCCATCGCCCACACGGGGCGCGTCGGCACCGGCGGCGAAGTTGCCGGCTCCGGGTGTGGAAGCACCCGCTGTGCCTTGGCCGGTCGGCGCATCCGGGTGGCCCGGAGTGCCGGGCTGCGGGTACTGCGGCATCGGCACACCTGCCGGTGCCGCACCAGCGTGCGGCGCGGGCGCAGCCGGGTATCCGGCATAGGCCGCCGGGGGCGCACCACGGGTGGGCACCGGCTGATAGGCCGGATTACCGAGCGCATGGCGGGCGGCGGCGGCGAATTCGGCGCAGGTGGCGAAGCGGTGGGCGGGATGTTTGGCCATCGCCACCGCCAGGACCGCGTCCAAGGCCGGGGACAGACCGCGCCGTTTGACCGCCAGCGGCGGAGCGGCCAGTTGCAGGTTGCCGTGGATGATGTCGGCCGGATTCGGCGAATCGAACGGCGCCATGCCCGTGAGCAGCCAATACAGCGTGCACGCCAGCGAATACTGGTCGGAGCGCGGATCGAGCGCCGAACCGGTCATCTGCTCGGGTGAGGCGAAGGCGAGGGTCGCGGTGAACATGCCCTGCTGGGTGAGTTGGGTGGTCTCCGCGCGTAGTCGGGCCAGCCCGAAGTCGGTGAGGAACACGCGTTCCCCATGTCCGCCGCCGGAGCGCGCCAGCAGAACGTTGGCGGGCTTCACATCGCGGTGCAGTACGCCGATGCCGTGCGCGTAGTCCAGCGCCTCGGCCACCCCGTCGATGATCTGGACCGCACGCTCGGGTGGCAGCGTCAACGCGTTCACCGACGACGCGTCGGCGCCGTCGATGTATTGCATGCTGATCCACTGCTGATCGGCCTCGGTACCGCGGTCGTAGACGGCCACGATGCTCGGGTGGTCGAGCTGCGCGGCCAAATCGGCCTCGCGTTCGAAACGCGCGCGCACGGAGGCGTCGGCGAACAGGTCCCGGTTCAGCAGTTTGAGCGCGGTCTGCTTGTCCAGCCGGGGATGGCGGGCCAGGTAGACCGATCCCATCCCCCCCTGGCCGAGCATTCGCTCAATGGTGAATCCGGCGAATACGTCACCGCTGTTGAGCAACGCGACCCCCTTCCGGTGACAGACGGCCCCGTGAGCCTACCGGGCATCGGGACGGATGCGTTCCCATGGATCCACGGTGTCCGCTCGCCGTTGCTCCGAGGCCCGTACGGTGACGCATCACCACCGCTTCCGGCTCGATCGGATCAGCAGTGTCCCCGCGCGACCGACCCGAGGACGCACCGCTTCCGCCACCGGGCCCGACCGGATCAGCCAGGGGTGACCAACCCCGATTCATACGCGAGCACCACCGCCTGTGCCCGATCGCGCAGGTCCAGTTTGGCGAACACCTTCGATACGTGCGTCTTCACGGTCTGTTCGGCGACGAAGAGCGCCTCGGCGATCTCGGTATTCGACATGCCCTTGGCAATCAGTTCCAGCACTTCCCGTTCGCGCGGGGTCAGCCCGGCCAGCGCGGGAGTGGGTTTGGTGCGGGTGGCGGCGCGTCTGCTGGTCACATCGGCGATGAGTCTGCGGGTGACGGTCGGCGCGAGCAGGGCCTGACCATCGGCCACCACCCGCACCGCACGGACCAGTTCTTCGGCGGGGGCGTCCTTGAGCAGGAATCCGCTGGCGCCGATGCTCAGCGCCTCGTAGACGTAATCGTCGATATCGAAGGTGGTGAGCATCAGCACCCGCACCGGTGGATCGAATCCGGCGGCGAGGATGGCGCGGGCCGCGTCGAGGCCGTTCATCTCGGGCATGCGCACATCCATCAGCACCACATCCGGACGCAGCCGTTTCGCTTCCGCCACCGCGACCTTCCCGTCGGGCGCGTCACCGATCACGCTGATATCGGATTGCGCGGCGAGCAGGGCGCCGAACCCCTGGCGCACCATCGCCTGGTCGTCGGCGATCAGAACCGTTATAGCCACGCGCCCACCCTAATTCCCCTCGGCGAGCCGCTGTCACCAGCGGGGACCACCGCTCCCGTCCGACGTCGGGATCAACCGGCCGAGGGGATACCGCTCGGGTCCACCGCTCCGAGCGCCCCACCGGGGACGAGCGGCAGGCGGGCACGCACCTCGAAACCGCCGTCGGCTCGCGGACCGGCGCTCAGCTCCCCACCGGCGGCCAGCGCCCGTGCCCGCATACCGGCGACACCGTGTCCGCCGTTGCCGACCGGACGCGCTGGGGTGGCGCCGGGATCATTGGTCGCCACGATCTCCACCTCGGCCGCTACGGTGATCCGTACCCGGACGGAGGCGCCGGGCGCGTGCCGTGAGGCGTTGGACAGCGATTCCTGCACGATCCGATACAGCGCGAGCCCGGTGCTGTCCGACACTGCCGACAGCACTCCGTCGATCTGCCATTCGATCGGCACTCCGGCGCGGCTGGCACCGATGAACAGCGCCTCCACATCCGCGGCGGTCGGCTGCGGCGCGTGTTCGGGCAGCTGCCCGTCACTGCGCAACACCCCGAGCATGCCCCGGATCTCGTTGAGGGCTTCGCGGGCGGTGGCACCGATGGATTCGAATTCCTCGCGCGCGGCGGGCGTCACGTCCTGCACCCGATACGGTGCGGTCTGGGCCTGGACCACCACCAGCGACATGTGATGGGCCACCACATCGTGCAGATCACGCGCGATACGGGCCTTCTCTTCCAGGATGGCGCGCCGCGCCCGCTCCAGTTCGTTGGCCTCCTCCTGCTGGGTGAGCAGTTTGCGCGATTGCATCAGCCACCGGATCAGCAGGGCGAACAGCACGATCGCACCGAAGGACAGCGGCCACGCCCACACCGACTCGCGGAAACCACCGTCGTCGGACATGGTGGTGCCGAGCAGCAGCGAGGTCGCACCCCACACCACCGCGATCATCGGCACCGATGCGCGCAACGCCACCGCGAACAGCAGCACGTGCAGGGTGAGGATGTGCACGACCTGGAAGGGAATCTCATTGCCCGGCTGATGCGGAATGGCCAGCGCGATCACCAGCGCCGAACCGGCCGAGATCGCCCAGCCGAGGGACGGGTTGATCCGGACCAGCAGCACCGGGAAGGCCGCCAGCGCGGCGAGGAACGGTTGTACCGCCGCTGGCACGTCATGGGTGAGGTGCAGCGTCGGCCAGGCCACGGTGAACAGTACGACCGCCGTGAACACGGTGAACAGGTCGAACCACATCCGGCCGTTCAACTGCCGCAGCCGGGCGCGGCGCCGGGCGGCGGGGGTGAGGTCGGTCGTCGCGACAGTCTGGTCCGTCATGGCTACGACACTAGAAACCATGGCCCCGCCGCGGCCTCATACCCGCGGGTGAATTCCGACCCCCTACCCCGGTGGTAGGGCAGCGCACCGCTCCCCCGAAGGCACGGGAGCCGAACCGCTCCGCGGCGGGACGCCCGGGTGGATCGCCCGTTCCTAGCGTCGATGATCATGAGCACACCGACCAGCACCCGTCGCGGTTTCCGCCCGTCGAGTCCGGCCGAACACGCCGATCCGACCGCTGTGACCACCCGGCCACGCATGGGCCGCGTCGCCGCCCTGACCGCCGCCGCGTTGACCACCATGGCGGCGACGGTCATGCTGGCGCCCGCGTCGCACGCCGCCGATATCGCACCGGTTCCCGACAACACCTCGGCCGCCGATGCCGTCGCCGATCTGTCCTCCGGCGCCGGATCCGCCGCGGCCATCCCGGATGATTTCGCCCGCGTGATGGGCTATCGCCCCGCGGTCGTGGACGGACTGCTGGTCGCCCCGCACGGCGACTGCTCCTCGCCGGTGCCGCTGCCCGCCGAGTTCGATACCGCCTGCAAGGCACACGATCTCGGCTACGACCTGCTGCGCTACGCGGATCGGCAGGGCGCATCGCTGGGCCCATGGGCCAGGCAGGCCATCGACCGGAGACTCGGCGACCGCATGGGCCGGGCCTGCGATACCCGCACCGACCCGTTCGCCCGCGGCCGATGCCACGTGATGGCGGGCGTCGCCGACACCGTCGTCGACCTCAACTCCCGTCGCCAGGGCTACGGCGTGCCGGTCACCGAATCGTTCCTCGGTGCGGGGGCCGTGGATTCCGATGCCCGCCCCTGGTTGATCGGCGGTGCCGCCGCGACCGCCACCGCCGTCGCCGGTGCGGTCGTGCTCACCCGTGGACGTCGTGCGGCGCGCGGCCGGTCGAGCGAACGCAGGTCGGGGGGCTCGGGCGAACACAGGTCATGGGTCGCCACGACCATCCCGGCGACGTGATGACCGGCGCACGACACCGCGAATCACCCGGCGGCAGCGCATAGCCCGCCGAATACCGATCGACACAGCAGAGGTTTCACGATGAGCGATTCCGCGACACTCGACCACCCTGGCAATGGCAGCTGCCCGGTTCCGGAGGCGCCGGACCACCGGGAGCCCGCGACGGCATGGGTCTCGGAACAACCGAATGCCGAAGCAGATGGCCCCGACCCGGGCGAGGGGCAATCGCGGACGCGCACCGAAGCGACCGCGGTCGGGCGCCGCAAGCGCGCATCCACCGAGTGGCGTGGGCGCGAGAAGAACTCCCACACGAAACACGCCGTCGCCGAACGGGAAGACCACCGTGACTTCCACCGGCCGGACCGCCCAGCGCCCCACCCCACTCGATCCATCGAGCACGCGGGCGGCCAGCATCGACGTCGCACAGTGCGAGATCTGTTGGATCGCGCGTCGGCGCGCGCACCACGCGTCGGCACGACGATCGCCATCACCCTCGGTGTGGCGATCTCACTCGCCCCCGGTCTGCTGCCACGCACGCCGATGGCGCAGGCGGTGCTGACGGGACTGTTGGTGGCAGTGATGCTCGCCCTCGCCGGGATGGTGCGGTTCGTCGTGCGCCGATGCGGCGTCACAGCGACTCGACCCACGTGGCGAACGCCGATACTCGCCGCGGCAGCACTGCTGATCGTGGGCGCTGCCACTCATGCCGGTCACTGGCAGAACAAGTTGCGGGCGGCGATGGGGACCTCGGCCATCGGGCCGGACTACTGGCTGTGGTGCGCCCTCGGGGCGGCGGCGATCGCGGGTGTGCTCTACGGCCTCGCCCGTGGGATCGGCTGGGTGTTGCGCACTCTCGGACGCACGCGCGCCCTTGCGGCCGGTGTCGTGGCGGCCGCGGTGCTTGGGCTGGTCGGTATGCCGTCGGCCGTGGACTGGCGACGCCACACCTACGCCACCGCCAACGCCGCCATCGATCCCGCTGTGCTGCGGCCGGTATCGGCGACGCGATCGGGTAGCGCGGAGTCGGCGGTCAGCTGGCCCTCGCTCGGCGCGCAGGGCCGACGTTTCGTCTCCGGCGCGCCACAGGGGCCCGTCCGGGTGTATGTCGGGCTGGCCTCGGCGCCCGATCTGGAATCCCGAGTCGCGCTTGCCGTTCGGGAGCTGGAGCGGGCCGGTGGGTTGAGCCGTTCTCATCTGGTGATCGCGGTGCCCACCGGTTCGGGCTGGATCGACGCCAACGCGATCGAGGGCCTCGACCAACGTTTCCACGGTGACGTCGCGCTGGTCGGTCTGCAATATTCCTACGCGCCGAGCTGGGCGACCTTCGTCTTCGGCCGTGAAGCCGCCGTCAGCTCCGCACGCGCGCTGTTCACCGCCGTCGAACAGCGCATCGCCACCCTCGAGGTGAAGCCGCGTCTGCATGTCTACGGTCAGAGTCTCGGCGCGTTCGGCGGCAGCGCCATCTTCACCGACGCCGCCGATCAGGACCGTCGCACCTGCTCGGTGCTGTGGGCAGGTCCGCCGGCGGGCGCCGTCCATCGCTCCGGTGCGACCGTACTGGCCAATACCTCCGATCCGGTGGTGCATTGGTCGCCGTCGCTGCTGTGGCGTGCCCCGGATCTGCGCGGGGCACGGGTGGACGCGCCGGTACCGCGCTGGCTGCCGGTGGTCGGGTTCGTGCAGGCCACCGCCGATCTGCTCGCCGCTCTCGACGCCCCGCCGGGGCACGGACACCGGTACGGCGCGGACCAGGGCACCGCCCTGCCCGACTGCTGAGCCGCAGGGGTTGACCCCACTGTGAAACAGGTTCTAGTTTTGGGTGTGTTTGTCGTGGACGCAACAGTCGAGATAGCCGCACCCGCCGATGTCGTGTGGGGTGTGATCACCGGATTCGAGCGGTACGGGCAGTGGAATCCGTTCGTCAGCGAATGCCGCTCCACCCTGGAGGTCGGCGCACCGATCGATATGCTCGTGCATCTCACGGGGTCGAAACCACGACGCCAGCGCGAATTCATTCGCAGCCACACCCCCGGCCGGGAGTTCAGCTATTCGATGAAGCCGGTGCCGTTGGGCGCACTGCACAGCAGGCGCACCCATACCGTCACCGCCCTCGGCCCGGACCGCACCCGCTACGAATCCCATTTCGAACTCGGCGGCTGGCTGAAGCCCGCGGTCGAACTCGCGCTCGGCACAGCGCTGCGTCGCGGATTCACCGGGATGACCGATGGTGTCGTGCGGCAGTCGGAGAGCCTGCACGCCTCCTGAGGACGGTGTGAACCGAGCCGTCATCGGTATCGATGGATAAGACGGATGATCTCGCACCGGCCGGAGAACCAGCCGGTGCGAGATACGACCTCCGACGATCGGCCCCCACTCAGGCGACCGGCCTCACCCCCAGGCGATCGGTCCCCGCGCCGCCTCGTAGGCCGCGCCGACCCGGTACAGCCGATCGTCGGCCAGTGCGGGCGCCATGATCTGCAATCCGACCGGCATCCCGTCGTCCTTGCTCAGCCCCGACGGCACCGACATGGCCGGATGCCCGGCCAGGTTGGTGGGCAGGGTGCACAGGTCCGACAGGTACATGGCCAGCGGATCGTCGACCTTCTCACCCAGCTTCCACGGGGTGAACGGGCTCGTCGGCGAGACCAGCACGTCGACCTGCTCGTAGGCGGCGTCGAAATCGCGAGCGATGAGCGTGCGGACCTTGAGCGCCTGCCCGTAGTACTCGTCGTAGTACCCGGCCGACAGCGCGTAGGTGCCGATCATGATGCGGCGCTTGACCTCGGGGCCGAACCCGGCGGCGCGCGTCGCGGCCATCACCTGCTCGGCGCTGTGCGCACCGTCGTCGTCGACGCGCAGGCCGTAGCGCATGGCATCGAAACGCGCCAGGTTCGACGACACCTCACTCGGCATGACCAGGTAGTACGAGGCCAGCGCGTATTCGAAGTGCGGGCAGGACACCTCGACCACCTCGGCGCCCAGTTCCTTCAGCACCGCGACGGCGGCGTCGAACGACTCCAGCACACCGGGCTGGTAGCTGTCGGAATGCAGTTCCTTGACCACGCCGACCTTCACCCCGCGCAGGTCACCGCCCGCACCGGCACGCGCCGCTGCCACCACCGGCGGCACGGGGACATCGCGGGAGGTGGAGTCGCGGGGATCGTGTCCCGCGATCACCTCGTGCAGCAGCGCGGTATCGAGCACCGTGCGCCCACACGGCCCGCCCTGATCCAGCGAGGACGCACAGGCCACTAGCCCGAAACGAGATACCGTGCCGTAGGTCGGTTTGGTGCCGACGGTCGCCGTCACCGCGGCGGGCTGGCGGATCGAACCACCGGTGTCGGTGCCGATCGCCAGCGGCGCCTGATTGGATGCGAGGGCTGCCGCCGAACCACCACCGGAGCCGCCGGGGATACGGCTGGTGTCCCACGGGTTCTTGGTCGGGCCGTAGGCGGAGTTCTCGGTGGACGACCCCATCGCGAACTCGTCCATATTGGTCTTGCCGAGGATCGGGATACCCGCCGCACGCAGCCGCGTGGTCAGCGTCGCGTCATAGGGCGAGACCCAGCCCTCGAGGATCTTCGATGCGCAGGTGGTCGGCATATCGGTCGTGGTGAACACGTCCTTGAGCGCCAACGGAACTCCCGCCAGCGGCGAGGCGGGCGCCTGGCCCGCATCCAGCGCGGTGTCCACGGCCGCGGCGGCGGCGAGCGCCTGCTCACCGGCCACGTGCAGGAAGGCGTTGTATTCGCCGTCGACCTCGGCGATGCGGTCCAGATGCGCCTGGGTGACCCGGGTGGAGGTGACCTCGCGGGTGTGGATCTTGTCTGCCAGTTCCGCCGCCGACAGCGCCGTCAGGTCGGTCATTCCGCTTCTCCCAGAATCTGCGGAACCATGAACCGCTGCTCTTCCTCCGCCGGAGCGCCCGACAGCGCCTCGTGGGGAGTCAGGCCGGGAACCACCACGTCCGGGCGGGTGACATTGATCGCCGGATTCGGCGAGGCGGTGGCGGGGACGTCCGCGGCGGCGACCTCGGAGATGGTCCGCACATGGCTGAGGATCGAATCCAGCTGACCGGCGAACTGATCCAGTTCGCCCTCGGTCAGGGCGAGCCTGGACAGCCGGGCGAGGTGTGCGACCTCGTCGCGGGAGATGGCGGGCACCGCGGACCCCTTTCGAAAGTTGCGCGTGGACGACATGACTTGCGTTGCGTGTAGTGGAGACGACTCCCGTATACGCAAGTAGCGCACCCAGCCTAGCGATCAGCCCGGACACGGCTGACCGGGCCCACGGCATAACCGTCCGGGAACGGGATCAGGCGGCCGATGTCACCGTTCCCGCCGACTTTCGACTCGATAACCGGCGCTCGAGGGTGTAAGGATTGCCAGACCGGGTATACGTTCGCCAGGCTCGGCCGCCAAGGAAAGGACAGCACGTGTCTTACCTGCTCCGCGTGCAACTTCCGGATCGTCCGGGAAGCCTCGGTGCACTCGCACTCGCACTCGGCTCCGTGGGCGCCGACATCCTCTCGTTGGATGTCGTGGAACGCGGGGCAGGCTTCGCGGTCGACGATCTCGTTGTCGAGGTGTCGCCAGGGGCATTGCCCGACACCCTGATCACCGCCGCCGAATCGATCGGTGACGTGGTCGTCGATTCGATCCGGCCGTACTCCGGTGTGCTCGACACCCATCGTGAGCTGGAGCTGATCGACCAGGTCGCCGGTGCGCGCGACGATCGATTACAGGTGCTGGTCGACGGCGCGCCCCGGGTGCTGCGCGTGGGCTGGAGCACCGTCCTCGATCTGGGTCCGCAGGGCGCCTACCGGGTGGTCGGCAGTCAGAGCGCGCCGGAGACGCAGGCGTCCTCGGTGCCGTGGATGCCGCTGAACAAACCGGTCGTGCTCGATCCGGAGGCCGACTGGGTGCCCGAGATCTGGCGCGATATGGACACCAAACTCGCGGCGGCGCCGTTGGGCGATTCCAGCAAGGTGCTGCTGCTCGGCCGCCCCGGCGGACCCGATTTCCGCCCCTCCGAGGTCGCCCGCCTCGGCTATCTGGCAGGGATCGTCGCCACCGTCCTCGGCTGAGGTTCAGGAATCGAGCGGTAAGCGCAGCACGGTGAGCGGTTGTCCGTCGTCGGTGCGCCAATCCCGTTCGGGCACCGCGACGAAACCGAACCGGTCGTAGATGCGGCGCGCGTCGACCATCGGTGCCATGGTGGTCAGCACCACCGCGTCGAGCCCTTCGGCCGCGGCCGTATCGATCACCGTTCGCACCAGTGTGCTGCCGACGCCGAGGCCCCGGGCCCGCTTGGCGACCGCGAGCATCCTGAACTCCAACTCGCCGGGCCGCGCGATCTCCGCGTACGGCGTACCGGCGCGGGCTACCGTCGACGAGCCGACCACCAGGTCCTCGTGCACCGCGACCAATACCTGCGCGGAGGCCGCGCGCCGTGCCGTATCGGCGAGTTCATCGACGTACGGGTTGTCCGGCGGGACATAACCCTCACCGACGTACACCTCGAGCGTCAGCTCCGTCACCGTCTCGTACTCCGTCGCCCGCGCGTCCCGGACGATCAGCTCGGCGTTCACACCCATATCCGCATCCTGCCATCGCCGGACCGGCCGGTGCCGGGTCAGGCGCCGGGGCTGTAGAGCTGCCATTTGTCGGGTTTACCCGGCGGGTACGCGACGGTGAAGGTGTCGCCGATCGCGGGCCAGTTGTGCACGTCCCAGGCGAAGCGGCCGTAGACCACGGCGCCCTCCACCATCGGCCCGGTCAGATTGCCGGTGATGGTGACGTACTGCTCGCCGGTCAGATCATCCGGCCGCGGGCTCACCCCGGTGACATACAGCGTGCCGACCTCGGGTTCGGACAACCGGACTCCGCGGCGGCCGCGCAGGTACAGCGCGATCATCCCGGCCAGGGCGCCGATCATGATCACCAGCATCGCGAATTCCAGCATTACCCCATGCTAATCGGGTCGGCACCCGCGGCGGCGTTCAGCGCGGGGTGAGTTCGCTGGTGCCGTGCTCGGTGCGCCGCAACTGCCAGACCGAGCTGCGGGTCCGGTGTGATCGGCCGTTACCGCGATCGATCAGGGTGCGGTTGCCGGTGGTGAAGATCAGTTGGGCGCCACGGGCATTGGTTTCCGGGTTCTGGAACAGCTGGATGAGCCGATCGGTTTCCTCGACGGGCAGCTGCGCACCGATATCGTCCACCGCAAGTACCTTGCCCGCGTCGAGCGCGTCGAGCATGGTCGGCAGCAGGCGCAGCAGGGTGAGGGTCGCGGTGGATTCGTCGCCGATGTGGAACGGATTGCCGATGCCCTCGTGCACCAGCCGCAGCCCGACCCCGCGCCGGGCCACCATCCGCTGGTAGAGGGCGTCGCGGGCGTTCTTCAGATTGGTCAGCTCGCGTTCGAGCAGCACCGGTGTGACGCCGTTATCGCTGAGCAGTGCCTCGGCATAGGCGGGCGAGGACACCGCGCGTTCGGACTGTTCGGTGAGACCGGCGATATCGGCGTCGAGTTCGCGCAGGTAGTCGGCGTAGAGCGGGTCGTTCTCGGCGATCAGCAGATCGGTGATGCCCAGTTCGGCGGTGCGCAGCAGCATCAGCAGACGGGCGGCGTTCTCGGCCGAACGGGAGATGTGCCCGCCCACCAGATGCTCGACCCGCTCGGCCTCGACCGGACCACGCTGCACCTCGAGCATCGACTCGAACCAGCGATACGCGGGCACCAACGCCTCGGCGTACATCTGCCCGGCCAGGCTCAGCAGCAGCGAATTCGGGCGCACCAGCGGCGCCAGCGCCGCGATCCCGTAGCGGGCGGCCTCGAACATCGGCCCGATCTTGATCTGCTCACCGGCCCGCTCGAAGACGATCCGTTTACGGGAACGGGGGTGCGCGTACAGCCATTCCGCGACGACGTCGGCATTGTCGAGCTGGAATCCGTAGGTGTACGGGCAGCCCTCGGCGACGAAGGACGCGACGAACTCCGTCGGCTGCTCCACGAACCCCAGATGCGGTGAACGCACCGGGCCCGCATACGGATCCCAGCCCGTCACCGAATGCAATACGGCCTCACGCATCCGGCCGAGCGCGTCGATCAGACTGGTCTTCCCCGCCGCCGCGGCCCCGTGCACCGCTGTCACCGGCACCGCGACCGGCCCGGCGCCACGGCTCAACCGCAACTCCTGCCGTTCGGCCAGCGATCGATGATTGGTGACCTGAAAACTCCGCAGCATGGAAGTAATCCTTCCCGCTGCGCTCCGTTCTCGCGACACCGCCTCCCACCTGGTCCGGCGGCGGTGGCGCCTAACATTCCGCGAACACCAGCGCTGCTGGTTCCACCGACCGGTCGCATCCAGGCGTTCGCCGCGGCTTGCGGGGTGAAGCGCGTTCAGATTGGCCCGGGGCGCTATGGGCCAGCCGTCGGCGGCCTCGCCAGGGCGGCGCGGGTTCAGTTCGCGCTATTCACCCGCGGCAGCGACACCCGCGCGGCGGCCGAAGAAGGTGCCGTCACCGAGGGACGTGCCACTGATGTAGCCCCATGAATGCAGCCCCGACGTCGCGCGCCCGGCGGCGAAGAGGCCGGGGATCGGGTTGCCGTCGAGGTCGAGGACGTGGCCGTCGACGCCGGTCCGCAGCCCACCGAGGGTGAATACCTCCGCGCCACCGCCAGCGGTGCCGCCGTCACCGTATTCGGGTGGCGCCATACCGCGGCGGACATCGATCGCGGCGAACGGCGGGCGCAGCGGCCGCAGCCAGCGGGCCGACTTGTGGAAGTACGGGTCGATGCCCTGCGCGGCGAAGCGGTTGTACTCGCCGACGGTGGTCTGCAATGCGCCGTCGGGCATACCGATCTCGTGTTCGAGTTCCTGAAGCGTCTCGGCCACGACATGCGGTTGTACGCCCCAGCGTTCCTCGACCGGCACCTCCTCGTAGGCCTGCTCATCGAGGATCACCCACACCCGCAGATTGTGTTCGAACAGGGCGGCCTGCCCGACCAGACCCGGGTAGACGTCCTCGTTGATGAACCGCTGCCCCACATCGTTGACGATCATGCCGCGCACCATCATTCCCGGCACCAGCGAGATACCCACCTGACCAGCGGACATGTGTTTGACGGCGGCCCCGACCGCCTGCGCGATGACGATGCCGCGCCCGTCGTCGCCGCCGTCGCTGTTGACGCCGAGCCCCACCAGCTGCGGCGCATGCTGGGCCAGCATCTCGGCGTTGTCGGCGAAGCCGCCGGTGGTAAGGACGACGCCGCGGCGCGCGCGGTAGGTCACGGTCTGCTGGAAATGTCTGGCCACGACGCCGACCACCCGGTTGCCGTCGACGATCAGGCGCAGCGCAGCGGTATCGGTGTGCACCGCGATACCCGTCTTCGCGACGGCTTCGCTCAGCACCGCCATGAGGACTTTGCCGCCGAAACCGTCGGAGGTGACGCGGTGGCCGCGCGGAGCCGGTGTGGCGATCTCATGGAACGGATAGGCGTTCTCACCCATCCACATCAGCCCGTCATCGGTGGGCGGCACCCAGGTCGGCGAGTCCCACAGCGACGGTTTGAAGGGCACACCATGGCCGACGAGCCACTGATAGTGCGCGACGCTGTCCCGGCTGTAGAGCCCCACCTTCTCCCGGTCGGCGTCGGGCCCGAGCGCGGCGAGCAGGAACTTCTCCATCTCCTCGGCGTCGTCGTCGAACCCGCAGGCCTGCTGAATGGGTGTGCCGCCACCGAGATACATCTCCCCACCCGACAGCGCCGACGACCCCCCGCCACCACTCTGCCGTTCGAGCAGAATCACCCGAGCCCCCGCGGCCTCCGCCTCGAGCGCCGCGGAGGCGCCCGCACAGCCGTAACCGACGATCAGGACATCGGTGTCATGGTCATAGCCCTCGATTTCGGCTGCGTCGATCGGTGTGACAGGCACACGTGCACTCATCCGGTCCTCCTGTGCTCGACACTGAACATCAGCATGGTGCCGGTCACCCTAGATACGGCACATCGACCCGAGCAGATACCCGCCCGTTCAGCGGGAGCCCGATCGAACACCCCCAAACACCACCCCCACGCCGAGCGGCACCTGCCTGCCGCATCGACCGAGTAGCCCTCTCACTGAAGTACCACTCGTACAACGGATACCGACCGGCCGTACATCAGCAGCCGACCCCGGAGCGCTCGATGTGCCTCCACGGCAGCAGGACCGAACTCGCGACGACGACAGCGGCAGCGCGCCTGGGTGCGCATAGTGAACCGATCAGCCCACCCAGGCACGGCAGCCCGAGCGAGAGGCGGTATCGCCGAGGCGCGAGACCGAGTTCACGCAGCATGAGAAGTGTGAGCAGTGGTGTGACGAGCATGATGGAGCCGCCGAAAACCATGGCGTTCCAGAACAGCCAGCGCGCTACCGATCTGGCTGATGGTGAACGCGGCCCACAACCGGGTGAAATCCGGCGAGAACTGTTCGGCGCGTGCGGGTACCGGGCTGATCAGCCGGATTCGGTCATCGGGTCGTTTCCCCACCGTGCGTTATTCGGCGGGTGTCTCTGGTTCGGCGGGTTCGGGGCGGACGGCGTCGGGGCCCTGTTCGAGTAGGGTGCGGAAACCGTCTTCGTCGAGGATGGGGACGCCGAGTTCCTCGGCCTTGGCGGCTTTGGATCCCGGTGAATCGCCGATCACCACGAAGGCCGTCTTCTTCGAGACCGAGCCCGCGGCCTTACCGCCGCGTACGAGGATCGCTTCCTTGGCGCCGTCGCGGGAGAAGCTTTCGAGCGAGCCGGTGACCACGATGGACAGCCCTTCGAGGTTGCGTTCGATGGACTCGTCGCGTTCGTCCTCCATCCGCACACCGGCGGCCCGCCATTTGTCGACGATGGTGCGGTGCCAGTCGACGGTGAACCACTGTGTGACAGCGACCGCGATGGTGGGGCCGACACCGTCGGTGGCCGACAGCTCCTCCTGCGAGGCCTCGCTGATCCGCTCCAGACTGCCGAACTCGGCGGCCAGCGCACGGGCGGCGGTGGGCCCGACGTGGCGGATCGACAGTGCGACGAGCACCCGCCACAGCGGGCGGTCCTTCGCGGCGGCGAGATTGTCGAGCAGCCTGCGCCCGTTGGTGGACAGGGTGCCGTTCTTGTTGACGAACAGCGAGGTGGTGAGCAGACGTTCCTCGGTGAGATCGAACAGATCGCCCTCATCGGTGATGGCACCGGATTTGAGCAGGTCCACGGCGGCCTCGTAGCCGAGCGCCTCGATATCGAAGGCACCGCGCCCGGCCGTATGGAACACCCGCTCCCGCAGCTGCGCGGGGCAGAACTGCTGGTTCGGGCAGCGGATATCGGCGTCGCCCTCCTTCTCGGGCGCGAGTTCGGTGCCGCATTCGGGACAGTGCGTCGGCATCACGAACTCGCGTTCGTCGCCGGTGCGGGCGTCGACGACCGGGCCGAGGACCTCGGGGATCACATCGCCCGCCTTGCGGATGGTGACCGTGTCACCGATCAGCACACCCTTACGCTGCACTTCCGAGGCATTGTGCAGGGTGGCCATGGCGACGGTGGAACCGGCGATGGAGATGGGCTCCATCACCGCGAACGGGGTGACGCGGCCGGTGCGCCCCACGTTCACCTCGATATTGAGCAGCTTCGTCGTCGCTTCTTCGGGCGGGTACTTGTAGGCGATCGCCCAGCGCGGGGCGCGTGAGGTGGACCCGAGGCGGCGTTGGAGCGACCGCTCGTCCACCTTGACCACCAGGCCGTCGATCTCATGCTCGATATCGTGGCGATGTTCGCCCCAGTAGGCCACCCGTTCCAGGACCGCGTCGACGCCCTGCACCAACGCGGTGTGCGAGGACACCGGAAGCCCCCAGGCGTCCAGGGCCAGGTAGGCCTCGTGCTGCGAGGCGGGGGTATAGCCCTCGATGCGGCCGAAGCCGTGGCAGATCATCCGCAACCGGCGACGCGAGGTGACCGCCGGATCCTTCTGGCGCAGCGAACCGGCGGCGGTGTTGCGCGGATTCGCGTACGGCGGTTTACCTTCGGCGACGATCGCGGCGTTCAGGGTTTCGAAGTCCTCCAGCCGGAAATACACTTCGCCGCGCACCTCGAGCAGATCCGGTATCGGGTGATCGGGGTGTGCGGTGAGTTCACCGGGGATGTCGTCGATGGTGCGCGCGTTGAGGGTGACGTCCTCACCGGTGCGGCCGTCGCCGCGGGTGGCGCCGCGCACCAGCCTGCCCTTCTCGTAGACCAGGTTCAGCGCGACACCGTCGATCTTCACCTCGCACAGATAGTGCAGGCCGGACCCGGTTTCGGCCTCCACGCGCGCGGCCCAGGCGCGCATCTCGTCGAAGTCGAAGACATTGTCCAGCGACAGCATGCGCTCGAGATGGTCGACCGCGGTGAAATCGGTGGCGAAACCACCGCCGACCAGCTGGGTGGGCGAATCCGGTGTGCGCAGGTCGGGGTGTTGCTCCTCCATGGCCAGCAACCGTTGGAACAGCGCGTCGAACTCACCGTCGGAGATGATCGGCGCGTCCCGCACGTAGTACCGGAACTGGTGTTCGCGTACTTCGTCGGCCAGCTGCTGCCATTCCAGCCGCTGATGCGAGCTAGCGGACTCCGCGGCCGTGGCGGCGGCATCCATCGCCGATACGGTCTCCTCGGGCGCTGACGTGGCGGGGCTTCCGGTGTCACTCACGACTCGAACATTAGCGGAGCCCACCGACAATCTTCGCGACGTTCCCGCACGTCCACGCACTGTCGGCACCATCGCCCGGCCCATTCGCGCGGTGCGGCACCGACGAGGGCACCGGCCGTGACGAATCACGGAAGGATCGCCCGGTGGCCTTCGAATCAGGTGAACGACAACGAGTCCGGATCGTCGGAGTACGCATCGGCCACGTCCACGGCCAGCCGCAGCGCCCGCCGCGCCCATTCCGTCGACGCACCGGCCAGACCGCAGGCCGGTGACACCGCGATCCGGGTGCCGAGAC
Organism: Nocardia cyriacigeorgica; assembly: GCF_029868385.1. GTDB lineage: Bacteria > Actinomycetota > Actinomycetes > Mycobacteriales > Mycobacteriaceae > Nocardia > Nocardia cyriacigeorgica_F. Next base: position 226,685 of record NZ_JARWNX010000051.1, read on the forward strand.
TGCGTCGGGGGAAGCCGAGGCGGTCGATGAGGCGGACGCCGGGTTCTGCGATATCGCGCCAGGTGACGGGAGTGGCCGGAGCTGTGGTCGGCACCAGACCGAGCACCAGATCCTTACCGCCGTCCAGGATTTCGCCGATGCCGTCGAGCTCGGCGGTACCGATGGTTGACATATCGAACCCCACGGCCGATGCGGTGGATCGGCGGAGGAAGTCGAGCGCGGGCGGCGCGGCGCAGGTGTGGATCAGGACCGGGACGTCCTGCGCGGCGATGACGGCGTCGACCAGTGCCAAGGCTTCGGGCTCGGGCAGCGCGCGGACGGTGTTCAGGACGCTGGCGCCGCGTAGCGATCCGTCGAGCACCGCGGTCAGATCGGGTTCGTCCAACTGCAACACCACCGGGGCATCGAGGCGTTTACCCACCTCGGCCACATGCCGGGACAGACCTTCGGCCAGCGATTCGGACAGGTCGCGCACGGCGCCGCGATCGGTGAGCGCGCGGTGCCCGGCGCGCAGTTCGACCTCGGCCGCCAGTGTCAGCGGGCCGACGGCCTGCACTTTCACCACCCGTCCCGATCCGCGCAGGCCAGCGGTCTCCCATGCCTCGTCGAGCGCGTCGATATCGGTGCGCAACAGGTCGCAGGCGCGCCGTGAGACGCCACCCGGCCGATCCGCCAGTCGGTAGCCACGCGGCGTGGTGTCGAAGCGCAGATCGATCAGCAGCGCCGAGGCGCGGCCGATCGTATCGGCGCCGACACCGCGTGCGGGCAGCTCGACCAGATGCGCCAGACCCGGCAGTTCCCCCACGGCGATCGCGGCGGCCTCGCGCGCGTCGGTACCGGGCCAGGATCCGATCGCGGTCGCCACACCCTGCGGCAGCCGCCGATCCTCCGCCGCGGCGCTCACGCCGTCCCTCTCACGTTGTCCGCGCCACCGAACTGCGCGAACTCGCCCGACACGGAGTCGACCGGGTGGGAAACGGCTCCGGTCACCGGTGCACGCCGGAGGGCGCGGTACGCGCGGTCGCCGAGATCGTGCCGCTGCCGATCACCTGATCACCGGCCGCGTCCGGCAGATACAGCACCACCGCCTGGCCACGTGCCACACCGGTCAGCGGTTCGCGCAGCCGCACCGTCAGCCCCGAACCCGCCGCCTCGGCGACCGCCGGGGCGGTGCCGCCGTGCGCACGCACCTGCACCACGCAGTCGATCGGGCCGTCGGGCGCCGCACCGGAGGTCCAGATCGCGCGTTCGGCCTCGATCGTCCACACCTGCAACTCATCGGCCGACCCCACCCGGACGGTGCCGGAGTCGGGGTCGATATCGGTGACGTAGCGCGGCTTGCCGTCGGCGGCGGGGCCGGGCAGGCCCAGGCCCTTGCGCTGGCCGATGGTGAACCCGTGCACACCGTCATGTGTCGCCAGCTCGGTGCCGTCGGCGTCGACGACCGCACCGGGCCGGATACCGATCTTGGCGCCGAGGAACGCACGCGTGTCACCGGAGGGAATGAAGCAGATGTCGTGGCTGTCGGGCTTGTTCGCCACGGCGAGCCCGCGTTCGGCGGCTTCCTCACGGATCTGCGGCTTCGGTGTGTCCCCGACCGGGAACATGGCGCGCGAGAGCTGTTGGGCGGTCAGCACGGCAAGCACATAGGACTGATCCTTGTCCGCGTCGACGGCACGGCGCAGGACGCCGTCGGACAGCCGGGCGTAATGACCGGTGACCACGGCGTCGAAACCGAGCGCGACCGCGCGGTCGGCCAACGCGGAGAACTTGATCTTCTCGTTGCAGCGCAGACACGGGTTGGGGGTCTCGCCCGCCGCATAGGCCGCGACGAAATCGTCGATGACGTCCTCTTTGAAACGGTCGGCGAAATCCCAGACGTAGAACGGGATACCGAGCACATCGGCGGCCCGCCGGGCATCACCGGCGTCCTCCTTCGAGCAGCATCCGCGCGATCCGGTGCGCAACGTGCCCGGTGTCGCCGACAGGGCGAGATGGACTCCGACCACATCGTGTCCGGCTTCGACAGCGCGCGCCGCGGCCACCGCCGAATCCACACCACCGCTCATCGCGGCGAGTACCCGCATCAGACACCTCCCTTCGCACCGGCCAGACCAGCGGCCCTGGCTCGTTCGACCACCTGTGGCAACACTTCCAGCAGCGCGCCGATATCGGCGCCGGTGGTGGTGTGCCCCAAAGAAAAACGCAATGAGCCCCGCGCCTGCCACGGCTCGACACCCATCGCGATCAAGACATGGCTCGGTGAGGCGACACCCGCGTTGCATGCCGAGCCGGTCGAGCATTCGATGCCCGCGGCGTCCAGCAGCATCAGCAGCGAATCACCCTCGCAGCCGGAGAAGGTGAAATGCGCGTTGCCCGACAGTCTGCGCTCGTCGTGCGGACCGTTCAGCACGACGTCGGGTATCAGGTCCCGGACGCCGGATATCAGTTCGTCCCGCAGCCGGGTCAGTTCCATTGTGCGCGTGGGCAGTTCGGCGACGGCCTCGTGCATCGCGGCGGCCAGGCCGACCGCGCCCGCCACATCGACGGTGCCCGAGCGCAGATCGCGTTCGTGCCCGCCGCCATGCAGCAGCGGCACACACGGGACCTGCCTGCCGAGCAGCAGTACGCCGATCCCGTGCGGGCCGCCGACCTTGTGCCCGGCGAAACTCGCCGCCGAGAGTCCGCTGGCACCGAAGTCGATCGGCACCTGCCCGACGGCCTGCACCGCATCGCTGTGCATCGGCACACCGAATTCCTGTGCCACCGCGGACAGTTCGGCGATCGGCTCGATGGTGCCGACCTCGTTGTTGGCCCACATGACGCTCACCAGCGCGACCTCGCCCGGATGCGCGGCCAACTCCGCCCGCAGCGCGGTCACCGACACCACACCGTCGGCGTCGACGGGCAGCCACGTCACCCGGGCGCCCTCGTGCTGTTCCAGCCATTCCACGGCGTCGACCACGGCATGATGCTCCACCGCGCTCGCGATGATGCGGTTACACCGCGGATCGGCATCGCGGCGCGCCCAGTAGATGCCCTTGACGGCGAGATTGTCGCTTTCGGTACCGCCGCCGGTGAAGATCACCTCCGACGGGCGCGCCCCCAGATCGGCGGCGATCGATTCGCGCGCCTCCTCGACCCGCCGCCGCGCCGCCCGTCCCGAACCGTGCAGCGACGACGCATTACCGACCAGCCCCAACGCAGCCGTCATCGCCTCGATGGCGGCAGGCACCATCGGAGTGGTGGCCGCGTGATCGAGGTAGACCGTCTTGGGCGCAGCACCGTAGACCGGACCCGGGAAACCCGACTTCATGACCGAACCAGCCTATCCCACCGCTGACCTGCACATCTTTGGGGTATGACCTCCGTTTTCGCGATTTCTCTCCGAGTGGCCCAGGACGTGCAAGCCGCTATGGGCCCGCCGATATTCCCGCGAGCCCCGATCCAGCGTCTCAGCGGCGGGCACGCCCTCCACGGGATCGGCCTCCGGCGCGTTCGATGCGGGCGACGGCGGAGCGGACTTCCGGCGGATTGCCACGGCGGTGGGCACGCCGCGGTTTGATAGATTCCAGCTCCGTGGGATCCACAGCGCCCTGGTGGGGGACAAGCATTATCGCGCTCGGCGGTTCCGCCTTCGGCGTTGTCGTCGCGAGCCTGCTGACGCTGCTGAGCAATCGCACCCAGCGGCTGCGGCTGTCCAGGGACGACAAGCTCGATGTCTATCCCCGTTTGGCCGGTGCGGGTCGCGCATTGGCGAATATCCCGGTCTGGCCGAGCGAGCCGGAGACTCTGAATCGAGAATGGAACAGCGTGCTCGAGCTCGCCGAGCAGGTCGCGTTCCTCGGTTCGGCGCGCGTCAACGCCGCCGTCGAAACCCTCTTGGCGGCGGCGAAGAACCATCGCAGCGTCATCGCCGACATTCGACGCGACAGCGCACCGGGGCATCGCGACAGCATCGATCGACGCTTTCAGTCGAACTACGTGACATCGGTCACCGGCCTGCGCGACGCGATCGATGATTTCGTGCGAGCAGGCAGGAAGGAACTCGAAATCCGCGGCACCTACCGCCCCATCGAAGGTGCCACAGACCACACCGACGACAACACACCATGACCGCCGACCATTCGGTTCCGAACAGTCCGAGCCACCGCCGCCCACCAGGGCTCATGGTAGGATCCCGAGCCTCGCAAGCCAGCAAGCCAGCAAGCCAGCAAGCCAGCAAGCCAGCAAGCCAGCAAGCCAGCAAGCCAGCAAGCCAGCAAGCCAGCAAGCCAGCAAGCCAGCAAGCCAGCAAGCCAGCAAGCCAGCAAGCCAGCAAGCCA